>CAZUGV010000001.1:0-490859 GCA_964620425.1 uncultured Methylophilaceae bacterium
TGCATGAGCGACCATATCGTACTGTGATGATCTTGCCACGCTAATGTATGTAAATCTTGCAAACTCAAGCCACACCAAGGCGCACGCAACACCGCTAACCAATTAACGCGGTCAGCACGATGATGCAAAGCTCGCGTAAGCGACAGCAAATCTTGCACAATTTGGCGATTTGTCAGCGCTTCAATTTCTACCGCCTGAAAATGAATGGCTTGATGATTGCGCCTTAATTCAGCTACTAGCGTTTGCAAATGCGTTTTTGCGCGCACTAAAACCGCAATTTTCCGTTCTGGATACAGAGTTTGTTCACGTTGAATAATGTCGATAATCGCTTGCGCCTCACGCATTTTTGCCGTGTCTAAAGACTCATCTGCCAACTTGACAATCGGGTGAACCTCTACGCCAGTATCGGCATCATCAGCCTTGGTGGCGATAAAGTGGCGATAACGAATCGTACCTTTTGCCACATTATCTTCTGGCGGAAAAACCGTATTGAAAGTTTGGTTAATCCAATCAATCACGGGCGGACAAGAGCGGTTATTGCGCGACAGTCTTAGCTTTTCGAGTGGAACATTACCAATGCCATGCTGAGTGGCACTCAAAAACAGCCCAACATTGGCTTTTCTAAATCGATAGATTGATTGCATAGGGTCGCCCACTGCGAACAGGGTACGCTCATCCCCAAGCTGCCAACCTTGCGTGAGCATTTCTAGCAACTTTACTTGATTGGGGCTGGTATCTTGAAACTCATCTACCAACAAATGTTTTATGTGGTAATCCAAACGTAAAGCGAGGTCGGTTGGTGTGTCCTCTTCGCCAGCCAATGCGCTTAATGCACGTTGCGATACCTCGCTAAAATCGACCTCACGTGCCCGCTGAAACACTAACCAAAGCTGCGCTGCGGCTAAGTTTAGTAGTTTAGAAAAAGTCGCCACCATTTCCCAAGAGGATTGATGGTTGTTTAAGTTAGGTAAAGCACGGATACGCAACAGAGCATTTTGTACGCCAGCAAGGTCATTCAGGCTTGCAAGCAATTCAAGCATGGCCTGCTTCTGCGCTTTTCCCTCTGAAGGAAACCCCTCTTTCACCGTAACAGTTTTTCGTATTTCACTTTTACCTGTTAGCAACAAATCCGCAACGGACTGCCACATCACCAAACTTTCAGCATGGGTCGGCAAGTAGGTTTCCCAGTCGCGTAGCAATGCAATGCGATGTTCACAGGGTAAGTTGCCAGCTGCGTAGTGCGCCAAAGGCATTAATGCGTGCTGAATGGGAGCGTTAAACACCTTGGCAATCGCTACAAGTTCATCTCCTACCACTTGGCACAGCGTGTTTTGTAACATCTCAGGAGTAATAGTCTGTTGCGTATGATGTAACCATTGATCGCGCATCGATAACATACGCACTAATAAACTCTTGAGTTTAGCCGTGTCATTATCCAAATAGCGCAAAGCCATTTTGACCACATCCCCAACCGTTGCCAACTCAATCAAATCTAAGGTGCGAGTTGCCGCTTGTTGGTAATGCTGGGCGGGATCATCCGCGATACTTGGTTGTGCGCCAAACCGACTCATCAAAGGCATTTGGCGTGCAAGGTAGGCGCTTAACCCATCAATGGTAAAAATGCGTAATCTCGATGGATTTTCAAGCAGATGCCAACCCAAGTTTTGTGATTTTTTTAAAGCAAGTAAGCTTAACTGATAGGTAATTTTTTTGTGGGCTTGAGAAGGTTCAACCCCCTTGGCTGCCGTAATCAGGCTATCTAAAATACGTAAACGCATCTCAGCGGCTGCTTTATTGGTAAAAGTGATAGCGACAACTTCTTCAGGCTCATCAACCGTTTGCAAAAGCTTTAGAAAGCGTTGCGTTAACAATTCGGTTTTACCCGCACCCGCTGGCGCCTCTACAATAAAAGAACCGAGTTCAAGTGCTCGATCTCGATTTGCTGCATCTTCTTGCAGTGATAAATCATGATCAATCATGACGAATCTCCACTGGCTTGGCATCTGCCAGCAACTGGCGCTCAAATTGTAATTGGCGTTCGGGCAACCTTAGCAAAGGCAAAACTTCACAATATAAAAGATCGGCATCATTGGCAAACCGTATTGCCGCTTCACCCGCTTTAACCTCTTGAACAATCGCTTCTATACTTGCTTTCCAGTGTGCTTTTAGGTGCGACCAATCGGTAAAGTTACGAATAAATTCAGGCTTTCGTTTATCTGTATCTGCTTCAAAATTGGCTTCACTTATCCCTGTAACAACATGCTCTGCTGTTTTTACCAGACCAAACTGAATGCTCGCAATATTTTGCGCTTCATCATAAAACACCGCATAAATTGGCAGCTGTGGCTCTGTAATTCGATCTTCCCCCCAGCTTTTAATACTAGGTAAACGCCCAGTTTTGTAATCGACCAACTCCAGCCCACCATTTTCTAAACGGTGAATACGGTCTATTTTCAAAGTCACTTCTATGCCGCCAATATTGACTTTTTTCTCGGCCTCGCAAGCGACCATTTGAAAAATAACCGCGCGTGATTTTTCAAATGCCAACCAAGCTAACACCAGCTTAGTCAAACGCTCATGCTCTAATGTTAATATTGCTGAAGAAAAAACTTCATCATGATGTTGGGTGAATATTTCAACAGCAGAAGTGACCGCTTTTGCAACCGCCAATTGCAGCGCTTCATCTTGCATCACATGCAAATCTGACCAATCCCTAGCCTGCCAAAAAGCCTCAAGCACCGCATGGACTAACTGACCTCTTTCCGCTGCATCTAACCCACTTTTAGGTGTTTTTAGGCTTTTAGCTCCCAATCTATATTGATAAAACGCCCATGCAGGACAAATCGCTTGCGCACGCAACAACCCTGTGCCGCCACGCACATGGTCGTCATCCGCAACGGCTGGTGCAATATGGTCATCCACCAAAGTAATATCAGCATTGCCAAGCGCGGCTTGACTTTCTGCAAAGGTCTTGGCTATTGGCAGAATCTCAGCTGAGATGGGGATATTCTGTATCAATGGTGAAGGTCTTAAGGCTTTATCCCCGCTTTTTAGGCTACTAGAAAAAATAATCGTTTTTGCAGAATCTAATAAGCGTTGGTGTATCTTTTGTGCAAACACCAACTGAATTGCGCTATCGGCATTCGCCACTTTTGCGGCGCGTTGAATATTGGCTGGCAATAATGGGTTAGGCCGCGCTGGCAATGGCCAGTCATCATCATTCATGCCGATCACCCACATCGCGTCCACTGGCGAACTTAGCGCTTCCATAATGCCTAAAACTTGGATTGACGACTGACCTGTAGTTTCTGGTTGAAAAATATGCTCTTTGGCGATTTGTAGTAATAAGCTACTGGCGGCATTGGCGCTAAGTTGCTCTCCCAAAAAATCAAGCGCAGAAAACTGCTGCAAAACTTTACCCCACGCTTGCATTGCTTGATATTCATAGCTACTCGTACCACGTTCTCCTGGCCATTTCAAATGTTGTAATAATTGAGAGAACACCAACATCCAAGCAGATGCAGATTGTTTGCGCGCTTGTTGCTGCATGAGATTAAACCCTGCTAGCGTATCCTCAATCAGAGATTGAATATTTAGCTGCGTTTGTGCCTGCATAAACTTTAACAATCTATTCCACTCAACAGTTTGCTGAAGCTGCTCGCGCATAGCCGCATCCAACAAAGCGCGCGAATCCGCTTCTTGCTGACTTGCTGACCAATAGGGAGAAAGTAAAATAGCCGAAATATCAGCTTGATCGAGCTCCCGATTTGAAAACAGGCGAATTAAATTTAGCGCAGCTTCAATCACCTTTTGTTGCACGAGAGGCACGCCCAGTGAAAAGTTATAAATACGGGGCGATTCAAACAAACTGGGGCGCAATAAAGCGGGCTCGAACACATCATCCATCAAATCCGCCAAGCGATTTCTAAGCTCGCTCAAATTGGGAACAACTAGCGCTATTTTTGTAGTTGGGTGGGTTTCAAACTGTTCTTTTGCCCAAGCGATCATGGCTCTAATTTCTTGGCTCTCATCCTCTAAAAGTGTTTGCTTAACCGCTGCATCAAACCCCTGCCCCATTGGATAACTGGAAACCTGACAACCACGCTCCACTAGCAGATCGCGCAAACGCTGCTCTTGCGGAGCGCTCTGATCAAATCCAGCAAACGCAATTGCATCAGGCAATGTGCCAGCCCCTTGGGCTAAACAGTCAATTTGCCAGTCAAAATAGCGAACTTTTTCTAATACATTTAAGCTGTGACAACGTTTTCTAAACAACTGCTGCCAGGTTAAAAACTGCCGCGTTTCTTCTGTGCTATTTTCCGTTAAAACATTCAGACGCCACGCCACCATATAGCGATTAGCCTCAATACACGCATTCGCCAAACCGGTTAAATCAAACAAATCTTTCAATGGATGATTGTTTAATTTAGCGCTAATGACCGCCTGCCAAATTAAACGCTCCTCTATTGCGCTTAGGCACTTGATGGGGGACTGGCCAGCATCAATCTCGCCAGTCAGCAAAGCAATATTTAAAAGCCCATCCAACCAACCCTCTAGCGTTTTAATGTTAAGTGGCTGCCATGAATCAAGATTTTGATTCAACTGACTTTTTGTATATTCTTGCTGCAAACTTCTTGCCAGACGTGAAGTTGAGCACACAATAAGCGTTGAATAAGTAGAATTTTGCATCCCCACATTCTAACCGAGCACGCCTGAAAATATGCACTCGATTTAGAAAAACTAAAACGCACTCACCCTGCAAGAGGCGGCTGAAAGCGCGTAGCGTGGGAGGAGGCAAATTAGTGGCAGTTAAACATTTAGTGCCACTTATGCCCGTGGTAGCCGATATACCCGCACACCTCTGCGGCGGCTAAAGCAGCTCGGATTGGCGCCATACCCACAAAGTAATGTGGCAGCTTGATGAGAAAACCATGGGTATAAGTGAGACTAAAAGTCTCACTAAATTGATTTGTATGATGGGTTACGTTATTGATGGGTATCGCGTTGCTCAAACCATCTAGGCAGGCTGGTTTTATTCGCTGTTTTTAGCGTTAAAACTGGCGATGGTTAGAATTGGTTAGAAAAAGTTAGATTTTGTTATAATTGTATTAACTTTCAATCACTTATCCTATTTCTTAATATATGCTTTTTCAGTTGTCAAGCGCTTTGTATTAGCCCATTCGGACTATTGGCAAATAAAATCAAACCGTTACAATGCACACACTTTCAGCGATTTAGCGAAGTGTCATTAGCCTAGGTAATCAATAGGTAAGTCAATAAAGCTAACGCAAAAAAATGCAGGTTTTTTTAAAAAAATTTGAATATTTAACCAAGGAGTTTTTGAGATGACATCATTTATCAGCAAGCAAGCAAGCAAATTATTATCGGGCGTTGCCTTAACTTTTGCACTAGCAAATAGTGCACAAGCGATCACTTTCGATATTGCCGCCAATGGCACGTTAATGGGCGCATCGGGCGTAATGGTCAATGGCACATCTTATGATGTGACTTTTGGCGATGACTTATATGGAAACAGCATCACCGCGTTTACCACCTTAGATGGGGCAACAGCCGCAACACAAGCCTTAATAGACCAAGTATTGGTGGGGGATTATAGTGCAACTAGCTCGTATGCTATCAATGGGTGTACAGTAGCTTCAAATTGCGTTATCAATACCACATATGGAATTTTGAATACAAGAGGCAAGCCAGCCGTCTATGTCTATGCAAAAAGCGAAAGAGGCGCATTTACGATCACAGCAAGCTCTCTCAATGGCGGGGCTATGTCTTCCACTAACACAAATATCTGGTCAGACAGCACCATCGCCAAATGGACAGTTAGCACTACCGCTACCGCCGTACCAGAACCAGAAGCTTATGCCATGATGTTGGCGGGTTTAGGTTTGGTGGGTTTTGCGGCACGTCGTAAAAAACAAGCGGCTTAATTGTAGCGGGTTAAAGTAATATCGCGGTGGTTGCTTAGCCGTTGGATTGTTAAAAAAGCGGGGGCATTTGCCTCCGTTTTTTTGTTTTGGCTTGTGCGCAACACCGCCCTCACCCCAGCAGTATCCTTGAGGGATAGGGGGTATATCTCGCTCATTTGCCTCTAAAATAAGATTTTTGGTATATATTGGGCTGAAAACTGCGCATGCTTTAAAATATGATCCGTATTGTAAAAAATAGAAATGCATTAAAATTGAAAATAATAGACGAGAAAAATTACATCACCCCCGAAGGGTTTGCGGTACTACAAGCGGAGTTTCATCAATTATATAAAGTTGAACGTCCAGAAGTCGTGCGTACAGTCGCTTGGGCCGCCAGCAATGGTGATCGCTCGGAGAATGGAGACTACATCTACGGTAAGCGCAGATTGCGCCAAATTGACTCGCGTTGCCGTCATTTGATGAAACGCATGGATTTAGCCGAAATTGTAGATGCTACTAAGCAACAAGGGTTAGAAAAAGTCTATTTTGGGGCTTGGGTAACCCTATATTCACTTGAACGTGAAACTGAGCATGTTTACCGTATTGTAGGTAAAGATGAAATCGAACCGACAAAGGGTTATATTAGCTGGGTTTCTCCACTTGCCAAGGCAATGTTGAGTAAGCAAGTGGGTGATATAGTGCGTGTTCAAACACCCAAAAGTGAGGAAAATTACGAGATTATTGAAGTAAGTTATCAACTACAACCAGAAGCTAAATTTGAATAGACTAAATTTGAATAGATTAAGTGGCACATTGAATTATTACGTCATAAAATTGGTTTATCATCAGTAATGATTTAAGAAAATAGAGTCAAAAAATGCTTAACCCTGTTAACAAATTACCGATTGAAAATAGTAAGCCATCATCCGCTTTAGATGAGGCGATTAGCTTAACGCTATGGCCCTTCCTATTTTTGGCTTGCGTTGCTTGTTACCAAATGGGGTTATACCTTAATCACCCTATTTTAGCGTTTAACATTGCTTATATTTGCTTGGCGATTACGCTGTTTTTTTTAGAGCGCGCTCGACCCCATGAAGCCGCTTGGTTGGTGAGTGATGGTCAAATATGGAACGACATCGGCCACACCTTGCTTACCAAAGGTTTCAGTCAGGTATTAGCCACATCATTAAGCATGGCGGCAATTTCTCAAACTCACTTATTGACCTCCAGTGCGTGGCCTTCAGAGTTGCCATTTTTAATACAAGTAATTTTAGGGCTGGTGATTGCAGAATTGGGGCTGTATTGGGCGCATCGTCTGGCACATGAGTGGTGGCCAATATGGTGCTGGCATGCGGTACATCACTCAGTCACCAAGCTTTGGTTTGTGAATACAGGGCGTTTTCATTTGTTTGATTCGCTTTGGAAAAGTAGTTTCGCGCTGACTTTAGGGTTAATTGCTGGCGCACCTAAACAAATTATTATGTGGGTGTTAGCCATCACACCTTTTATCGGCTTTCTAACGCATTGTAATGTGCGGATGGAGTGTGGTTGGCTGAATTGGTTTTTTAATACACCCCAACTTCACCGCTGGCATCATAGCCGTAACGCAACGGAAGGCAACAGCAACTATGGTGAAAACTTGGTAATATGGGATATAGTATTTGGCACACGTTATTTGCCTAAACACATGAACCCTCCCGCGAATATTGGCTGCGACGACCCAGTGCCCACAAAATTTCTGGGGCAACTGGCTTACCCTTTTATGGCTTGGCTAAAAACCAAGTAAATCATTGTCCAACGCAACCAAGACTTGGGATATTTTTTGTCGCATCGTTGATAATTTTGGCGATATTGGTGTTTGTTGGCGGCTAGCCAAGCAACTTAGCCACGAACATCACAAACAAGTCCGTTTGTGGGTGGATAATATTGCGGTTGCTCAGCAGATTATCCCAAACCTAAAACCTTGGCCAGCAACTCAACTGATTGAAAAAGTATCTGTGCATCAATGGACTGGCCATGTTGAGGATCATGGATATTTAACGGCAAATGTTGCAGATGTGGTAGTCGAAGCGTTTGCCTGCGAGTTGCCCGCAAGTTACATTGCCGCGATGATCGACAAAAAACCGATTTGGATTAATTTGGAGTATTTATCTGCAGAATCTTGGGTGAATGATTTTCATGCAAAGAGCTCACCCCATCCGCGCAATGGCTTAATCAAGTACTTTTTCTTTCCAGGGTTTAATGAGGCAACAGGTGGTTTAGTACGTGAACAAGCCGTGACATTTGAGCGAGATTTATTTCAAAATTCCAGCATAATGCAAACCCAGTTTTGGGCATCGATTGGAGTAAAACCTGCACCCAACAAGTTAAATGTATCGCTGTTTTGTTACCCTCATGCTCCGATAGAAGCTCTTCTCAACGGTATGTCGCAATCAGAAAATCCTGTGCTATGCCTGATCCCAGAAACTACCAACATTGCAAAACTGGCCCCATATTTCGGTAAAAACCAGCTTACGATTGGCGAGAAGTATCACAAAGGCAACCTTTGTTTACAAGTGATTCCCTTTTTAAATCATCAACAATACGATAAATTAATCTGGGCATGTGACCTAAACTTTGTGCGCGGTGAAGATAGTTGGATACGAGCCATCTGGGCAAATAAACCGTTTGTCTGGCAACCCTATTTTCAAACAGAAAATAGCCACATTACCAAATTGGAAGCATTTCTCGAAATATACACCGAGCACTTCAACAGTGCAGGCAAGCAGATTCTAAAAGATTTTAGTTTCGCATGGGCTAATGGTGAGATGGCAAATGAGCATTGGCAAGCTTTATCGAACCAGTTACCCGCAATTCAACCATGTTTCAGAAGCCAATCACAAGCCCTTACCTGTCAAACCGACTTGGTTACCAAGCTAGTCACGTTCTGTGAGAATCTTTTACTAAAATAAGGTATAATGCGGCACTTTTAAAAGCTATACAAACCTCAATTATTAAACTTTAAGTCGCAGGACAACTTATGAAAACAGCTCAAGAACTTCGCGTAGGTAACGTATTTATGGTGGGTAACGATCCAATGGTCGTTTTAAAGGCCGAATACAGCAAATCTGGTCGTAACTCATCTGTCGTAAAAATGAAATTTAAAAACTTGCTGACAGAGTCACCGAGTGAAGCGGTTTATAAAGCAGACGATAAGTTTGATGTTGTAGTGCTAGAGAAAAAAGATGTCACTTATTCTTACTTTGCAGACCCTATGTACGTGTTTATGGATGCCGAATACAATCAGTTCGAAATTGAAGCGGAAACTATGACTGATGCGCTTAACTTCTTAGAAGATGGCATGCCATGCGAAGTAGTGTTTTACAATGGCAAAGCAATTTCTGTAGATTTACCAAATGCAGTTGTACGTGAAATTACATACACAGAACCAGCAGTAAAAGGCGACACATCAGGCAAAGTGATGAAGCCAGCAAAAATCGCCACAGGCTTTGAATTGCCAGTGCCTTTATTCTGTGAGATTGGCGATAAAATTGAAATTGACACGCGTACATTAGAGTACAAAAACCGCGTTAAATAAGCCAACCTCAAGTGAATAATGGTGTTTTATCACAATATAAATAGTACTTATTCAAACCTTGTATAACGCTAAACCTTATCAACTGGCCGCTCGCGGCCTTTTGTTTTTTGTTTTTATCTTTATCTGCCTAACTTTCCGCCAACACGGGATTAGTAACGATGAGGAAGTACAGCATGTATATGGTCGCTTACTTCTTCAATTTTACGAATCAGGCTTTCAAGACCAATCCGCTTTTCATTACAAAAACCTGTACTTGTACGGGGGCTTCTTTGACTTGATTGCAGCAAGCCTAGAAAGACTAAACCTACTTTGGATTTGGGATTTACGTCACTTATTAACCAGCTTATTTGGGCTTCTTGGCTTGGTTGCTGTCTATCGAATTGGTAAAGAGATTGAAGGTCAACGCACTGGATTCTTTGCCGTACTACTGTTAAGCCTAACCGCCGCTTGGTCAGGTGCAATGTTTACCCACACCAAAGATATTCCATTTGCCACCTGCATGGCTTGGGCATTGTATTACTCCATCATTGCATGTAAAACGCTACCAAATATCCGCTTACGTACCAGCCTTAAAATTGGTGTTGCAATTGGCTGTGCTTTAGGAATGCGTATTGGCGGAGGTTTTTCCGTGATTTATTTATTGCTGACACTTTTGTACACAGCTCTGACATTGCATACTAATACACCATCAAAAGTTCAGTTTTGGCTAAAGAGTATGCTGCATTTACAACCCGCTGCAATACTGGCTTTTCTGCTGATGGCGATTTTTTGGCCTTGGGGCGTAATGGAACCATCACACCCATTCGAGGCAGTTAAAGCATTTTCTTACTTTTCTTTCAACATGCTCACTATTGAAGATGGCACAGTCATGAACATTGGTGACGTGCCTAGAATCTATCTGTTGAGTTATTTGCTTGTCCGTTTGCCAGAGGTGTTTTTGATTGGGTTAGTCGGTTTTCTGACATTTGGCTTTTTAAAGTCTAAACAAACCATGGCGCCCACATTAGCGCATCAAAAAATAGCGTTAGCGGCTGTAGTAATTGCGTTCTCATTCCCAATGACGTTTGTCCTGCTGACAAAACCAGCACTATACAACGGTGTTAGGCACTTCACTTTCATACTGCCGCCGTTAGCCATTTTAGCTGGCTACGGAATACATTTAACACTGAGCTATTTACAACGGTCTATGAAACTACAGATTAGTTATCTCTCTATTTTATTACTTCTAACGGGCGTGACGCTGACTAAGCTTGCCCTACTTCACCCCTATGAGTATATTTATTACAATGAACTGGCTGGGGATACCAGTAATGCTGAAAAAAATTGGGAAAGCGATTACTGGTCCAGTAGCTTGCGTGAAGCATCTAATACCCTCATGAACTTACCTTTACCAAAAGCAGACAAGCCCTATTTGGTTGCAGTTTGTGCAGAAAATATACAAGCAAGTGCTTATTTGGATGAGCGTTTTCAAGTTACTAAAGATTGGGTTGCCGCTGATTTTTACATGTCGAATACAAATTTACATTGCGACCAAGTGTTACAAGGTGAAATCATCGGATTAGTAAAAAGACTTAACACAACGTTAGCCGTAGTGAAAGATAGAAGAAAACTGGTTGGCGAAGCACGTAATCCCAAACCCGCACCAAAATCATAAGACAAGTGATGAGTACAAATATGATCGCAACGCAAAATAGACTAGACGCAACACCGCACATCACAGTGATTGTGCCTGCCTATAATGAAGCTTCAGCGATTTTCAGCACCGTTGAGAATATTGCTAATAAGCTTAAAGGCCTAAGCCCCAATTGGGATATTCTAGTGATCGATGACGGTAGCCGGGATGAAACAGCGAATATTGTCAGAAATTTACCAGTTGCAATGAACACTACTTTAGTGAAGTTTTCACGTAACTTTGGTAAGGAATATGCCATTACCGCTGGCTTGAGTCACGCAACTGGCGACATTGTGATTTGTATGGATGCAGATGGTCAACATTCTTCCGACTTACTTACCACCATGCTGGATAAATGGCGCGAAGGCTATGACATGGTATATGCCGTTCGCCAAGATAGAGAAGTAGAATCTGCCTTCAAAAAATGGGGCTCTAAGTTTTTTTACGGCATGATGAGTGCCAGTGGAAAAATCACCATCCCGAAAGATGCTGGGGATTTTCGCTTGATGGATCGTAATGTGGTGAATGCACTTAATGCATTGCCAGAGCGCAGCCGCTTCATGAAGGGCATATATGCTTGGGTTGGTTATCAGTCTATTGGTATACCCTACACACCACTTCCTCGCACCGCTGGTGAAAGCACCTTCTCACGTTTACGCCTCATGAGTTTAGCTTGGACAGGGATTACAAGCTTCTCAGTGATCCCCTTGCGTTTAGCTAGCGCAGTTGGGGTGCTTTTGGCGCTGATCGCATTTTGTTATGGTATTGAGGTGGTGATTGATCGCTTGTTTTTTGATGAATCTGTACCTGGTTGGCCAACGGTTGTTGCTAGCATGATGTTTTTATCGGGTGTACAACTTTTATTCATTGGCATTTTGGGCGAATATCTTGCGCGTATTTACGATGAGGTCAAAGGTCGCCCACCCTATATTGTAGCTGAGGTTAGCAAGCCCAAAGCTATCAATGTACAGCCTGAAAACTTTCAAGTTGGAATATGAAACATCAGAAGACTGTAGATGCTCAACTATTTAAGCACTCTTCTTATTGGTTTATTGCGGTAGGTGCGAGTGCAGCACTGGTTCATTATGTAGTGGCCGTAACCATCAATCAATTTTCAATAGTGACTGCGGGGGTCGCCAATGTTATCGGTTTCGGCATCGCTTTTCCAGTCAGTTACTTTGGCCACCGTTTGTTATCATTTGCACAACAGCAAACAAGCCACCAACAAACACTCCCTCGATTTTTGCTCGTTGCCAGTGGAGGTTTTTTTGCCAACCAACTATTGTTACTATTGTGCTTACAGTATACAAATCTACCTTTTTGGTTAGCACTCGGTTTAGTCATGATTATCATCGCTGTCACCACCTACCTCTTAAGCCGTTATTGGGCATTTAAAGCCAAATGAAAAAAATCATTATGACTGCGGATGATTTCGCGCAAAGTGAAAACATTGACCAAGGTATTCTAGAATTGATTAGAATGGGTAGCGTGACTGCTACCTCCTGCCTGACACTTAGCCCACGCTGGCAAGATGCAGCAAAATCAATTACCTCGGAAATTCGTCAGCTAGCAGATATAGGCTTGCACCTTGATTTTACGCAGTATCCGCAAGTGCTTCATAACAAGCTTTATACACTTATATTTAAAACTTATGCTCGCGCCCTCCCCTATGCACAAATTGTTCGGTCAATCCATCAACAATTAGACAATTTTGAACATACGTTAGGTACACCGCCAGATTATATTGACGGTCATCAACATGTACATCAACTGCCACAAATTAGGGAGGTGTTAATTGAGGTGTTAACGAAGCGATACCCTAAAAATTTACCTTGGCTGCGTATATCTAAACCATTGAACCAAGATGGCATTAAAGCCAGGATTATTGGCGCGCTAGGTGCTGATGCGTTAGAAAAACAAGCAATAGCAGCCAATATCAAACATACTAAATCCCTTTTAGGTGTATATGACTTTGATATTTCACAACAAAACTACGAAAAAAAACTGAACGCTTGGTTCAGTCTTAATCATGTCAACCCCACGGCTTTTATGTGTCACCCCGCACTGGCGAAAGTGGAAAATAGCAATCAATTAAATGACCCGATTTATTCAGCGAGATTGGTCGAATACCAAGTGTTGTCTGGAGGTGGCTTTATGCGCTTATTAGAACAACAACAAGTCAAATTAATTCGCGGGTAAACTCTAAACTAAAGCCTATGCATACCCAGATATACTCACCACTATAGGGGTTTAATAGCAACTTTCTTTTTGATGACGCTCGGCTTAGCAACCGATTTAACAGGTACAGATGGCTTCATCACACAATACTCAAAACCATAGTTACCTCCACTATCATCTGGCTCATAGTATTGATTACGAAAACTCCAAAGCCCGCCTTTGATTTTTTTCATTTCTGCGATACCTGTGCTGTATTCAACACTACGCCCTTCAATGAGCGTATAAGAAAGCGCTATCCGATTTCCATCAGCCACCACTTGTCCCTTATATTTGCTGGCATTATCAGTTTCAGTGCTAAAATCATAAGCACCAAATTTACCGTAACTACTCACGCGATTGAGTTTAAGCACAGCAGTTACTTCGTAATCACCTACCTGCTCATTACTTCCTTTGCAAGCATAGGTACCACTAAAGTTTGTGCCAGTAAATGCTGGTTTCGCTTGTGCAGTACCTATCAATACTAATGCACCAATCAAACTCAGCACAGATAACCTGCAAGACTTTGAAATCAATTTTTATCCCTTATTTTCAATCAATTCTTATAATGTGCTAATTGTAGCGCGATGTAGGGCAAACATGTAGATATCTCACAATGAATTTTATGGCTTTTGTTTCGCTTGTTCTTTGTCTTTATGGTTGCAGTGCTTTATCATATGCACCTTGTTAACACACTTGTTGCTGGTTACTCTCAGGCAACGGAAATCTCAATTGATGATGTTTAGTTCTAGGCAATTTAGTACTAGCCCTGCCAATCTCCGTTGGTACGGTTTATTTAATCTTATTCTACTTGCATTACTATGTGCGTGGTTTTGGCAAAAAAATCAGAGTGTTATATTGCCAGATGCCATTTTGCCCACAAACAATAAAGTGCAGTGCATTTCATATGCGCCTTACTATGGTAAAGAACAAACACCATTTAAGATTGATACACTTATTTCCACCACTCAAATTGATGAAGATTTAGCAAAAATCTCAAAAATCTCTAGTTGTGTACGTATTTATTCTGTTGGTCAGGGTTTAGATTATGTGCCTGAAGCTGCTGCCAAGTTAGGCATGAAAGTTTTGGTGGGTGCTTGGATAGGATGGATGCCAGCCGACAATGAAAAAGAAGTTAACCTATTGATTAAGTTGGCTAAGAGGTATCCAGATACGATTAAAGGTTTGATTATTGGTAATGAAGTGCTATTGCGTGGTGAGCAAAAAGAAGCAACTTTGCAAATGTACATTGAACGAGTTAAGCGAGAAACAAACATACCTGTAACGTACGCGGATGTTTGGGAGTTTTGGCTTAAACACAAGAACTTAGCGAAATCGGTAGATTTCGTCACGATACACATCCTCCCTTATTGGGAAGACGATCCACAAGCGGTCGAGCATGCCATTCAACATACGAATATCGTCATGAAGAAAGTATCATCGACTTTTGATAAGCCGATTTTAATTGGTGAAACGGGATGGCCTTCTATCGGGCGCCAACGTGAACAGTCTATCCCTAGTCCGATTAACCAAGCGCGTTATATGCGTGAGTTTCTACGTGAAGCCCATCTAAATAATTGGAATTACAATATTATTGAGGCGGTGGATCAACCTTGGAAACGCAAGTTAGAAGGAACAGTAGGTGGTTTTTGGGGTATTTTTGATACTAATTTTTCACCTAAATTTAACTTCACGGGTGCATTTGAAGAACGTAATGATGGCTACATACCACTTTATGCTGGCATTGCTGGGAGCATTATATTAACGCTCATGTCATTACTGTTGGGTGACAAAAGACCATTAGCATTATTCAACATGGCAGTTTTAGGTGGGTTAACAGGTGCGATATTGATATTACAATTCGAGAACCTAAATACTGCTTGTGGGAATGGCGATTGGGTATCAGCATTCACTTGTGTACAAGCGGCTGGGCGCCCTCTTTTTAGCCTTATTCATTTACTAGAGTGGTTCTATTTTGGCGGTGCTGTATTGGTGAGTTTACTTGCAATCCTCAGCTTTCCCGCTCTGATATTCAAGTCATCAGCGCAATCCAACAGCATTATTCGAATTAGCCTGCTCATGCTCTTGCTTGGCGCTGTTACTGCTGGCTTTCTTCTTCTGTTTGATGGTCGTTACCGAGATTTTCCTGTAATTATTGATGGTTTTATTGCGATTCAATTGTCTATTGGTTTAATGATAGCCAATGTCAAAATTCAATTCCCCAAACAACCATATAAAGCCTTAAGTTTAACCGCTTTATTGGCAGCCGTTATCTGCTACGTACTTGAACCCACTAACTGGAATGCTATTTTTTGGGTTGCGATTACAGTGCTGCTCGCTATCGCTTGTGGTCTTAAAAAACGCATTGTTAATTAACTCAACTTCCTGATAATTGAATGAATACTCTGAATAAATTTAGCTCTCGGTTTTTAATACCTATCCTCTTTGCAACAATCGTTGCAGCTTGCCACTTTGCCATATGGGCGATCACCAATCGTGCCACTGAGCTTCTAGACGCACCTCCCATTGTGCATGGCTTTGCTTATAGCGGCTTTCAAGAAGATCAAAGCCCGTTGGAAAAAGAATATCCAAGTACCGCAGAATTAGTCGGGGATTTAAAGCTTTTAAAGCATTACACCAATCGCATCCGTATTTATGGGGCATTAGAAAACTCAGAAGTCACTGCATTAGCGTCTAAATTAGGATTCAAGGTAACAGCTGGGGCATGGCTCGGAGCAGATTTAGAAGCCAACAGACGTGAAATCGAAGCATTGAAAGAAAAAATAAAATTCTACCCAAGTGTTGAGCGCGCTATTGTTGGTAATGAAGTGCTATTAAGAAACGACCTCACACCAGAGGCGCTAATGCAATATTTAGATGAAGTTAGAGCTGGTACAGATATCCCCATTTCGAGTGCTGAACCTTGGCATGTATGGCTAAAAAACCCTGAATTAGTTAAGCATGTAGACTACATTGCAGTCCATTTACTGCCCTATCATGAAGGGGTGCCTGTAGATCAAGCAGTTAATTACTCTATTCAGCGCTATAACGAATTAATGGCGGCTTATCCACGTAAAAAAATTGTGGTTACCGAAATTGGCTGGCCTAGTCGTGGCCCCACGATTGGCGCATCTGTTGCGTCAGAAGTCAATCAAGCACGGTTTGTACGAGAGTTTTTAGCTAAAACGGCTTATCAGAACTACGACTATTATCTAATGGAAGCTATAGATCAACCTTGGAAGCAACATATTGAAGGTTGGGCTGGTGCTTATTGGGGGATGTTCGATGCATCTCGACACCCAAAATACTCATTAAAAGGTGCAGTACCGCGTGATAACCGCTGGATACAAAAAGCCGAATGGGCAACAGCGATAGCCTTCTTGCCAATTTTATTTATTGGTTGGCGCTTCAGACACTGGGGCGTGGGCGGAAAAATCTCCATGGCGATACTTCTGCAAGCCTGTATTACGACCTTAGTCGTTGCTTGGAACCTACCTGGAGACTACTACTACACCCTTCGAGATTTCATTGTTTTGATTGGTCTAATTATTGGCATGGCACTCACCTCTGCCGTGTTGATGATTTATGCAGTTGAGTTCAGTGAGGTGATGTTTAAAGGCAAATGGCTTCGCGCATACAAGCGTGCAAAACCACTTCCCAGTGACCAAGAGCTGTTTGTGTCGATCCATTTAGCCTGCTATAACGAGCCACCTGAAATGGTCATCGCCACTATCGATAGCTTACATCAGCTCAGTTATCAAAATTTCGAAGTAATTGTCGTCGACAACAACACCAAAGACGAAGCGAAATGGAAGCCTCTAGAAGCCTACATGGCAAACATGCCAGATAATTTTAAGTTTTTCCATTTACCAAGCTGGCCTGGCTTTAAGGCAGGTGCTCTTAATTTTGCACTGACAAAAACCAACCCGAAAGCTCAGGTGATTGGGGTAGTGGATGCAGATTATGTCGTCACCCAAGATTGGCTGTCTGACTTAGTACCACATTTCTCCGAACCGAATGTCGCTGTAGTACAAGCGCCACAAGCACACCGTGATTGGGAGCACAATTTTTTCAGGCGCATGAGCAACTGGGAATTCGAAGGTTTCTTTCGTATTGGCATGCACCATCGACATGAACGCAACGCGCTAATTCAGCACGGAACAATGACACTAGTAAGACATCAAGCACTCAAAGAAGTCGGTGGATGGTCTGAATGGTGCATTTGCGAAGATACTGAACTAGGCTTACGTTTGTTAGAAAGTGGTTTAGAACTGCGCTATGTCGATGATACTTTTGGCCGTGGGCTAACCCCAGCCAACTTTAACGCTCTTAAATCACAACGCTTTCGCTGGGCTTTTGGTGCTATGCAAATTCTTAAACACCACATGCCAAAATTGCTGGGCAACTCTACGCTAAGTTTTGGACAGCGATACCACTTTTTAACAGGCTGGTTCGGCTGGTTGGGTGATGCTTTACAACTATTTTTCACATTAGGATCAATTGGCTGGACGCTTGCTATGCTCGCCTTTCCTACTGCATTTAGCTTACCTGTAGCCATTATGATCGCCCCAATTCTATGCTTTTTAGCCATCAAAGCAGCTTTGGGTCCTGTGCTGTATCGTAAAACAATGAACTGTAGCTGGCTCGATATTTTAGGTGCCTCGCTCGCGAGCTTAGGTTTATCTCACGCCATTGCTCGCGGCGTAATGATGGGGCTAATTCAAAAACGTGGAGAGTTCAAAGTAACAGCAAAGGGTAAAGTCGTTGGCAGTAAACTAGATATTCTAAAACCCATCCGTGAAGAGTTTTTGCTGCTACTTGCACTAATCATCGCCAGTCTTGCAATGCTCTTTACAAGAGGCTTTCATAATATTGACGCTCAATTATGGGTGACGATGTTAGCACTACAGTCTTTACCGTATTTAAGCGCTTTAGCTTGTCAGGTGATTGCCGAAATGCCAGAGCGCAGCGTTAGCTAGTGATATGCAAATGATTGCTTGTGTGATCAAAGGAGGTATATTATCCGCTTTAGACTTCAAATGACGCTAAACATAACCAATTAGTTTCCATTTAAACCAGATTCAGACTATTTTTATCGAGAAAAATCTGAATGTTTAGATGTTAGTATTTTGCTTCAATCAACCGATTGGTTATTTGTGGGCATTTAAAAGTGTTAACTGGTCAACAAAGTTTACTTTTTAACGTTATTATCATGCACTTTAGAGATGGGATAATTTTACAAATACTCTATGTCTGATGTCAGAAGAGAAACTATAGCAGCATCACAACTAGAAATCGGCATGTATGTCTCGGATCTAGATAGACCGTGGCTGGACACACCTTTTATGCTGCAAGGCTTTTTGCTGGAAGAGCAAAAACAAATCGACATTATCCGTGAGCTTTGCAGCTCCGTCGTCATAGACAGATCTCGCTCCACCATCGAGCACTATAAAAAAAATGTGACTAGAGAAGAGCCGTCAGATGCGCTGAGAATTATTAATGTAAAAACACCAGCCTTACATACACAATCGTCTCCCGACGCACCTAAAATCAGTTTTTTTGATATTTTTAGTGAGTTAATTTCACAGCAAAAACAACAAAAAACTCCCTCATCATCCAGAGATGAAAAAAATCAACCAACGCCCTCAACTGCTCACAGGGTTGATTATTACGCTAACACATCTATAGAATCCCCCATCGCAGAAGAGATCAACCGAAAGAATGAAAAACCCGCTCACTCAGTTTCATTATCACAACAGCTCAAAAAAGATGCGAAAGGTTGGTTGAGCTCTGCACTCAGTTTAAGTTGGTTATCTTCAGATCCAAAGAAAGACAAACTTTCAACTGGCAGCAGTACACCACGCTATTCGCCTAGCAAGCAAAATAGGATGCATGAAGAGGGACAGCGTATCACTATCTACCAAGAGCATGTACCAGTTGAACAAGAAATTATTAACATTGCTCCCGTGTATGAAAAAACGCAAGTTGCCACGCGCGCGATTTTTGAGGCAATCGCTGCTGAAGGGGATATCGATTTAAGTGGAGTGCATGACTCCTTAGACCAAATGGTAGAAAGTATAGAGCGTAACCCAGATGCACTCATGTGGCTGTCTAAACTCAAGCAGACAGACGGATATTCATACAATCATGCATTAAATGTTTCTATCAATCTAATGGCACTTGCACAGTTTATGTCATTACCCAAATATCAAGTCAAAGAATTAGGGATGGCAGGCTTATTACAAGATATTGGTAAGGTAAAAATTGCCCCAGAACTATTGACTAAAACCTCACCTATTACGGCAGGTGAGCGTTTAATTCTTGAAAGTCATGTGAAGGACAGTATTTCTTTACTTGAACAAATTAAGGGCATATCTCCACCAGTGCTGTATACAATAGAGCAACACCATGAGCGATACGATGGTAGCGGATACCCCAAAAAGCTTATCAATAAGCAAATTAGCTTGCAAGGGCAGCTAGCTGGCCTAGTGGATACTTATTGCGCTATGACTACGGACAAACCATATGCAAAAGGTCTTTACAACCAAGAGGCTTTGGATGAAATTTACACGCTCAGAGACACTAAATTTAATCCTGTTTTAATAGAGCAACTTGTTCAGTTTTTAGGTATATATCCAGTTAGCTCATTGGTCGAACTAAACACAGGAGAGGTTGCCGTTGTCGTTGAGCAAAACTTTATTCGGCGATTATTGCCACGTGTGATGGTGCTATTGGCGCCTGATAAAACACGCAACAAATATCCTCCAACGATTGATTTAATTAACTCCCCTAGAACACCAAGTGGTGAGATTTATTCAATCATTCGAGGAATTCCTCCATTCAGCTATGGTCTTAATCCAAATGAGTTTTACATGGGTTAAAAACTCTGACACACTTGCGATATGTTGAAATAATAATATAAAAGATGAGCAACCCAACCTCGCAGAACACACACTCAGCGCAAAATCAGACTAAAATCCCTAGGTTTGAGTTTGTATTAACCTCTGTTATTTTGGCTGAGCAATTGAACCACCATGGGTTAACGCCTCAACAAGTTTACGCTGGCAGATTCTATGCGCGCGCTGACAGATTAAGCATAGATTTAATCCGCAACATATTTCCCAAAGATATACCCGATGGATCAACACATGCACTTGAAGAGTTGCTTGAATTTATTAAAAAGTGGCCTAGAAGCTTAGACCAACAAGCATTTTCTACCCAAGTGAGTGCTTTTCTAAACTACTGGCTGGATTGTTACTGTGCTGGGCTTTCCATTAGAGTGGGGTTAATGCTAAGTAACTCCCTTGAGTTTAAGCTGGGATTTCTCTCAAGAAATAGCAATCGGTTTCAGTTGCTCATGCATGATTTAATTGCAGAATGTACTAGCCAATATGAACGCTACAAGTTTCAATACACCCAAACGCATGACACAATATCTGGCTTGGCAAATCTGCAGGTGTTAGAGAAACATTTACCCCAACTTTTTCGCAATGATGGGACATTAGTCGGCTTATTGATCGTACGTATGACCATTGCCGCCTCTAAAAATAATGCAAGAGCAATCGCAAATATAGAAATCATCAAAGAAATTAGCCATATTATTCGCTCTTATTTATCTACTGGGCAGTTGTTATTTCAGATTAGAAGAGATGAGTTTGCTATTTCGATTACTCACCTTGAAAATCAAGTAGCGCTAGATTTGTTAGCCACTAAGTTAACACGCGCACTTGATGTAGCTCTTCACCAAGATCGTAAAATTTACGAAATGTCTACCATCATGGCTGGTGTTTCCTTAGTCAACGACACAGAGAACCTGGATGTCATTTACGATTATGCAAAACTTACATTAGAGGAAGCACTTAGCAACAATAAACAAGTGTTAATGTATCACCCCGAAGTTAAACAGCGTGCTGACCTCTATAAACAACTACAACGCGATGTCATTGAGGGTTTTGAAGCCAACAATTTTGAGTTATTTCTACAGCCAATCGTTAACATTGAACGCAATCAATGTATTAATGCAGAAGCGCTATTACGTTGGAAAAACCCAAATGGCCAATATATTCCCCCGCCCACGATTATAGAAATAATCTACCAACAAGGGCTTGGTTTACCTTTCATGCGCTGGTTAATGAGTAATGCGTGCAGAATATCCAGTGAAATTCACAGCGAACTAGGTTATGCCGTTAAAATCGCCATTAATCTTACTGCAGATGACTTGCTTGATAGAGATTTACCACACCTAATAATGCAGCAATTAAGTATTTGGGATGTGAAAGCTGAAGACATCACCTTGGAGATTACAGAAACGGGGCTTTTGGCAGATGAGATGCAAGTTGAGCGTGTAATGAATGAACTGATCAGTATAGGCTGCCCTCTTGCGATTGATGACTTCGGCACGGGCTATTCATCAATGAGTCGCTTACGCAACATGCCTGTAAGTTCAGTCAAAATTGACCAATCGTTTGTAAAATATGTGGCCGAGTCAAATATTGATAAAACCATCGTTCAAACCATAACCTCCCTAGCGAAAGGCCTTAACAAAGAAACTGTAGCTGAAGGCGTTGAGAATTTAGCCTGCCTTAACATCATAAAATCAATGGGATGCACTAAAGTGCAAGGTTATTATTTCTCTAAGCCCCTCCCTGCCAAAGAATGCATAACATGGGTCAAAAATTTCAATGAGACCGTATCACAGCCAAGCTCACCATCACCAAGTCATTGAAAACAGTCAGCGTTAACCTAGGAGCTGAAATAGCTTAGTGCTGATATAATAGAGTCATGCAGATTACTACACGCCTTGAATTCGATGCTGGTCATCGTATCCCTTGTCACAAAAGCCAATGTCGAAACTTGCATGGTCATCGCTATGCGATTGAAATCACGTTGTCTGGCGACATTATCTCGAAAGAAAATAGCTCCGATAACGGCATGGTCATGGATTTTTCGGATGTTAAAGCGATTGCACGTGCATTTGTCGTAGATGTTTGGGATCATGCTTTTTTGGTCTATCAAGGCGACACTGAGATACTCACATTTCTCAACAGCCTGCCCAATCACAAAACAGTCGTGATGGCGAGCGTTCCAACCGCAGAAAACATGGCTGCAGAAGCTTTTCGTATTCTCAAAGATCGCTATCAGGACACTTATGGCAACCACCTGAAATTAGAACGCGTGAGGCTATACGAAACCCCCAATAGCTGGGCAGATGCGTTAAGCTAGTTCAACCAACGCCATTGAAACATTACTCATTGTCGGGCAGCCCCCAAACTGGCGCACCACCCTTCGCCAAACCTTGCAAATATTGATGATGCAAGCCAAGCTCTTCAGAGTCCGCGTGCAAAACTTTTAAAGATTGGCTGGACACAACACTTTCATTCGGCGTTAACTCCACAGTCTCATCCAGCATATCCATCATCAAGCTCTCTTGCCCGCGTGTCATTGCAAAGTAAACTTCAGCTAATAACTCTGCATCAAGCAAGGCTCCGTGTAACGTACGTTTTGAATTATCAATTCCAAAGTGGCGACAAAGAGCATCTAGGTTGTTTCGCTGTCCTGGGCGCATGTCTTTGGCTAGCTTAAGGGTATCTACAATATTGGCGGCCACTTCGCCTACGCCTGGGTAGTCTATTTTCCCCAGCTCTGAGTTTAGAAAACCAACGTCGAAGGGGGCATTGTGAATCACCAACTCAGCGTCTTTAATAAAGTCTAAAAACTCAGCAACTACATTATGAAACCTAGGTTTATCTTGAAGAAACTCAAGCGTAATGCCATGTACCTCCTGCGCAGCGGCATCAATTTCACGATCCGGATTTAAATATACGTGAAAATGATTCTGCGTGACGCGACGATTAATGGCCTCCACCGCTGCTATTTCAATAATACGGTGGCCTTGTGCGTGATATAAGCCTGTGGTTTCAGTATCTAAAAATATTTGTCTCATTGATGTTCTACTTTTTCTGAATTTTTTGTATTTCCAATATAGATTAGTTGGCTAAGAACATCTCTACGCCTTTGTTAGCCAAAGCATCTGCCCGCTCATTTCCAATATTGCCAGCATGACCTTTTACCCATATCCATTCAATTTTGTGCTGCTGCACTAACGCATCTAACTGTTTCCATAAATCATCATTTTTAACAGGTTTTTTATCACTGGTGCGCCAGCCACGAGATTTCCAGCCGATGATCCACTCAGTAATCCCTTTCTGCACATACACGGAATCAGTATAAATTTTGATCTCACACGCGCGTTTTAGCGCTTCTAACGCACGAATCACCGCTGTGAGTTCCATACGATTGTTCGTAGTCAATGGCTCACCGCCGAATAAATCTTTTTCTTTGCCATCATAACTCAACCAAGCCCCCCATCCACCGGGGC
Organism: uncultured Methylophilaceae bacterium; assembly: GCA_964620425.1. Lineage (GTDB taxonomy): Bacteria > Pseudomonadota > Gammaproteobacteria > Burkholderiales > Methylophilaceae > DASXUG01. The sequence goes on from CAZUGV010000001.1 coordinate 23,766, forward strand.
CAGGATTTCCTTTACATGCGCCATCAGCATAAATCTCAACGTGAACTTGCCCTGCCATAAAATATACAACTTTCTCAATACAAAAAACTTTATCCAAAAAACTAACGGGGTAAATCTTCCTTTTGTGTCGAAGTGGTCACAAGTCTAGACTTAAACTTTGTCTTTTGCCATTTGGGGCGAATCAAGCGCATCCCCACCACTTTTTTCTGCGCCACGATAAAGTAGACCCCTCCCATCATGGGAAATACTCTTTTGCCAACACGCTCCATCCATGCAAATCGATCTAGCCAAGCCTTACTCTGGACGACAGGTGCGTAGCAAACTGTTTGAACACTGACGACTTCAAGTCCAAGTAAAGTCAACCAATCTTTAATTCGGAACAGTGAGAAGAAGTTGCCATACCAAGGATAACTTCGGCGCAATTTAAGCATACGCACAATGCCCCAAAAACTCAGGGGATTAAAGCCCGTCAGCAACAAATACCCTTCTGGCACAAGCACACGCTCCGCTTCTCGTAGTGTTTGCTGAGGGTTTAAACTAAAATCTAACCCATATGGTAAAAGCATTAAATCTATACTTCCCGCAGAGAATGGTAGTTGAGTGGAGTCACAACAAACGTCACCAGCTTCATTCCCAGCTCGAATATTCATCGGTATTCGCGATGCTTTAAGCAAATCCATATGCACCATCCCCATTTGGATGGCATTAAAACCAAATATATCAGCAACACTTGCATCAAATAACACTTGCCCTTCTGCTTGAGTATACAAACCCAGCGGACTTTGAAGCCAGCTATCGCTACAAGTTTCTGAGCTATCTAAAGCTGAATCCGTCATTGCTTCCCTTGACATTTTGTGCGTAAAAATCAATCATCTTATAATGCTACAAATTACTCCCATTTCAGCATTCCAAGATAATTACATATGGTTGTTGCATCAAAATGGACATGCCGTCGTCATCGACCCTGGCGATGCAACTCCAGTATTGCATTTTCTTCAGCGACATCAACTTAGTGTAGATGGCATTTTAATTACGCATCATCATAGTGACCATGTTGGTGGGGTTGATGCTCTGCTAGAAGCCTATCAAGCAACGGTTTACGCCCCAGCGCACGGTCATTACGATTTTCCACATATGGCAGTGAAAGGATACAACTCAGTTAATTTCGAAAATTTAAATATTAACTTTCAAGTTTTGGAGGTGCCTGGTCACACCCTCGACCATATAAGCTATTATGGCGCAAATTCTCTATTTTGTGGCGACACATTGTTTGGCGCTGGCTGTGGCAGATTGTTTGAAGGTAGTCCTGAGCAGATGTATCACTCACTCCAAAAACTCGCAGCATTACCGAGTGAAACAAAAGTCTATTGCACGCATGAATATACCGAACGCAATATTGAATTTGCCTTATCACTAGAACCATGCAATCAACATTTAATTTTGCGTGCACAAAATACACACCAACAAAGATTGCAGAACCAACCTACCTTGCCAAGTACAATCGGATTAGAACTTGCTACCAACCCTTTTTTACGATGTGAAGTTGCAGAGATCCAAATTGCATCTAAAGCTAACAACAGCTTCCCTATTGATGTATTCACTGCAATTAGGGAAATGAGAAATCAATTTTAGCGTAACTTTCAAGTATCTAATTTTTAACACTTGTAAACAAAAATAGCTGCGGCATCAAAGTCCATTTATCCTTGACTTGATGCCTAAGTATTCGATACTATTTGATGGGATTCTATTATTATTTATTGCTTGAATGCGAGCAAAACTCTACACAGAAAAACTCTGAATGACAGCAAAAAATTTAACCGTTATACCCGCCTTTGTTATTAACACCACCCTTATTTTCCTAGCGGGTTTTGCTTTTATCATACCAACTGCACATGCAGAAAAAAATGTACAGGGTGATGAAATTACGGTTATAAACGATATCGACGCTGACGCTTCCCCAAGCCTGACCTTATCGCCTAGTTTAAGCATAAACCCTGCGATTAATTACCTGCCCGACCAAGTATCGCCAAAGGACCCAAATCCTTCTCAAAGCGACACATTAAATAGTGATCTTCGTCAGCGTATTATTCAAAGTTATGGCATGCCAAATCTGGAATCAGGTTATACCAGCACACACGAATCGTTTTATGCAAACCGTCCAGATTATGTCAAACGGATGATGGAGCGTAGCCAAAAATATCTTTATCACATTGTGGTTGAGGTTGAAAAGCGCGGCATGCCATCAGAAATTGCTTTATTGCCAATGATTGAAAGTGGCTACAATCCGCAAGCATACTCTCGCAGCAAGGCTTCTGGTATTTGGCAGTTTATTCCTTCCACAGGGAAGAGTTTCGGTCTTAAACAGAACTGGTGGGTAGATAATCGTAGAGATGTGACCGAAGCAACCAAAGCCGCGCTTGACTACTTGCAAAAACTACACGTGATGTTTGGAACATGGGATCTCGCCTTGGCCGCCTACAACGCAGGCGAAGGTACAGTACAACGTGCAATTGATCGCAATCGTCGAAATGGCTTACCCACAGATTACGCGAGCCTAGCGTTGCCACCAGAGACCAGAAATTATGTGCCTAAATTGCAGGCTGTAAAAAACATCATTACCAACCCAGAGAGTTATGGTCTTTATATTCAACCGATTGCAAACAAACCTTATTTCACCAAGGTACGAGCGCCAGAGCAGATTGACTCAGCCCTAGCAGCAAAGTTAGCGGAAATTTCATTTGAAGAGTTTAGTTCGTTAAATCCAGAATACAATCGCCCAATTATCACAGCAAATGGCACAGTACACGAAATTTTACTACCAGTCAGTGCCGCAGAGACTTTTAAAGAAAACTTGGCTAACTACGATAAGCCGCTTGTGAGTTGGCAGACCTACCACGCAAAACGGGGTGAGCGTGCTGAAAGTATTGCGCGTAAATTTGGCATCAACCTCGCTCAATTAAAAGATGTTAACGACCTACCAAACCGAGACAAAATCGCTGGTGCAAGGCCTCTGTTGGTTCCAAGTAATGGCCACATCTCAGAAAGCTCAATCGACACTAATGAGCCAATTAATACTGAACCAGAAGTCACAAGTGGCGAAGACAATGTATCTGACAAAACTACAACAAAAATTCATGTCGTTAAAAACAAAGATTCTATCGCTAGTATTGCTAAGCATTATGGCGTAACTGCGAAAACATTATTGGCGATCAATCATTTAAAAAATGGACGTGTCAAAACTGGCCAAAAACTGGTGGTGGAAACCCGTCTATTGAGAACTAAGAGCGAGTTATCTAAACAACAGCAGCTAAAAATTGCCAAATATTCAGAAAAAAATAATAAATCCGCATCAAATAGTAAGGCTCATGCCAATAAAAAAACCACAGATAAAAATAAATACTATGTGGTTAAACGAGGAGATACGCTAGAAAGCATTTCTAAAAAATTTGATGTAGGTCGCAATATCTTGCAACGTTGGAACAAAATAAGCGGCTCACACATCTCACCAGGTTTAACCTTAACCGTACGTAAAGCTGATGATGTTTAAATGTTATGCCGTCATTTGATGCAACGATGTATAAGCTAAAGTCAATTTCCAAAAAATTGAACAAATTATCAATAGTGCAGCTAGTGATAGTGCCACTGGCATTAAGTGGTTGTGGTCAAACCACCACTGGAGTAAGTGAAAATTATGAGCAAACTTACCCCTCTCAAAGCGGTGGCACTTTAGTTGATGCTATGACAGGCGAGCCAAGCGGTTTAATCGCCATGATCGCTGGGGAATCAGCGGCATCAGCAATTGCTTCGAACATTTTTAACAGCTTATTAAAGTACGATAAAAACTTAGAGTTAAAAGGTGAACTGGCAGAATCTTGGAAAGTTTCCAATGACCAGAAAACCATTACGTTTAAACTAAAACCCAACTTGAAATGGGCAGATAATAAACCGCTTACTAGTGCAGATGTCTTATTCACTTGGAAATTAGTTACCGATGAAAAAACACATACGCCTTATGGCTCTGATTACAAGCTAGTAACATCGGCAGAAGCCCCTGATGCACGTACCTTTAGAGTCACCTACTCGCAAGCCTATGCGCCAGCTTTAGATTCCTGGGCAGGCTTACAAATATTGCCTCAGCACTTACTAAAAGATCAGGACATTAACACCACAGCCTTTGCGCGCCATCCGGTGGGCAGTCATTACTATCAGTTGGATAAATGGCAGAATGGTGAACGCATTTCATTGGTACGCAACCCCAATGCAACGCAAGGGCAAGCGAATATTGACCATTTAGTGTCAAGGTTTATCCCTGATAAAGCTTCTCAGTTTTTAGAGTTGCTTGCAGACAATATTGATGTAATGGGCCTAAACCCGATTCAATACGCGCGCATTATCCCCGCAAGACAGGACATCACCAACAAAATCGCGCTGTATAAGGAGTTAGGGAATAGTTACACCTACATGGGATTTAACTTAAAACATCAGCCTTTTAACGATGTAAAAGTGCGCCAAGCCATTAACTATGCTATCGACAAACAAGAGCTTATTGACGGCGTCTTACTAGGGTTAGGAGAGCCAGTGGCTGCACCCTACAAACCTGGCACGCGCTGGGTCAACCCTGAGTTAAAACCGTACCCTTATGATCCTAATAAAGCGAAAGCCTTGTTGCGTGAAGCTGGCTTTCTAGATACCAATGGTGATGGAATATTAGAGCGTAACGGCAAACCATTTTCGTTTGAGATTCTCACCAATCAAAATAAAGAACGTGAAATGAGCGCGGTATTGATTCAACGCCGTTTAAAAGAAGTGGGGATTGATGTCAAAATTCGCGTGATTGAGTGGGCAAGTTTTATTAGCCGCTTTATCAAAACTGGCGATTTTGATGCAGTGGTGTTGGGTTGGAGCTTATCGTTAGACCCAGATCAATACAATATTTGGCACTCCTCACAACAAGCGCCTGGGCAGTTTAATTTTATTGGCTACAGCAACCCCAAAGTCGATCAACTACTAGAACAAGGGCGCTTAGAGTTAGACCCTGATAAACGCATGAAAATTTATCATGAGTTTTCTAAAATACTCTTAGAAGACAGCCCAGTAGTTTATTTATCCGCAGGTTACGGTTTATCCGCAATCCACAAACGGGTAAAAGGGATACCCAACCCAGCACCACCTGCTGGCGTTTCGTATAACGCGTATGAGTGGTATATCCCTGAACAATTGCGCCGAAACGAAATTAGTGAATAATAGGGCTGACAAAACAAATGCTTAGCTACTTAATTAAACGCGTACTTTGGATGATTCCTTTATTGATAGGTATCAGCTTAATCTCATTTTTTATCATGCATTTAGCACCTGGTGACATTACTGCTACCGAGGCAAGCTTTAACCCCAAAGCCAGTGAAGAATCACGTCAAAAACTACGTGAGCTTTACAACCTTGATAAACCTGTCATCGTACAATATGGCTTATGGCTAAAACGCATGTCCTCCTTAGATTTTGGCACTTCATTTGCCAGTCATCAACGCCCAGTATTTTTAGATAGAAAAGATAAAGACGGTAATGTGTCAAAAGGGATGATTGAAGAAGCGTTACCCATTACATTGCTGATTAACGTATTAAGTTTAAGCCTAATTATTGCCATTGCATTGCCTTTGGGAGTGATTTCAGCGGTAAAACAAAATCAACTGGCTGATAGAGCCATCACCATATTTGTTTTCATCGGGTTCGCCATGCCTGGGTTTTGGCTCGCTTTATTATTGATGTATTGGACAGGCGTGTTACACAACTGGCTACCTATCTCTGGGCTGCACAGCATAGGGTTCGAAAAATTACCGTGGATTTTGCAGCAAATTGATATGCTTAAACACCTAGTATTACCAGTGTTTATCTCAGCCATTACTGGTTTAGCGGGTATTTCTCTGTTTGTGCGTAATGGCATGTTAGAGGTGTTGTTTCAAGACTATATCACCACCGCACGCGCTAAGGGCTTATCAGAAAATACGGTCATCTACGGTCATGCCTTACGTAATGCCTTACTTCCTTTAATTACCCTGCTTGGTTTATCCATTCCTGGTTTAATCGGCGGCTCTGTCATTGCAGAGTCTATTTTTGCGATTCAAGGCATGGGCAAAGTATTTTACGATGCCGTTTTAATGCGTGATTTTCCTGTGATTATGGGCATTTTGACCATAGGCTCTGCACTCACTTTACTTGGCAATTTGCTTGCTGATTTATCCTATGCATGGGCTGACCCACGCGTGCGTAGAGGTGTCGTATCATGATGCATGCATCTAACACACATATAGTGAATCATCGTAGTCTGATTAGACAGGCATTGGCTAATCCGTTAGCATTAGCTGGATTTACCATCATTAGCCTGATTTTTGTTTTAGCCATTTTCGCGCCATTATTTGCGCCTTATGACCCCAATGCCATAGACGTTAAAGCAATTTTACTAGCGCCCTCTTCCACTCACTGGATGGGGACTGATGGATTAGGACGTGATGTGTTATCTCGCATGCTATTCGGCGGACGTATTTCATTACTAGTGGGCATTGTCGCAGTAGGCATCGCAACGATTATCGGCATTATCCTTGGGGCTATTGCTGGCTATTATCGTGGCTGGGTAGATACAGTGATAATGCGTTTGGTGGATGTCATGCTTTCCATCCCAACCTTTTTCCTGATATTAGCCGTGATTGCATTTTTGACACCTTCAATCTGGAATATCATGATTGTGATTGGGTTCACCTCCTGGATGGGGGTAACTCGCTTAGTGAGAGCAGAGTTTCTCAGTCTGCATGGTCGAGAGTTTGTATTAGCCTCTCGCACGCTGGGCGCAAAAGATGGTCGCCTAATATTCAAACATTTGCTACCGAATAGCCTAACCCCCATTATTGTTAGTTCAGTATTAGGCGTAGCTAGCGCTGTGCTAGTCGAATCTGGCTTGAGCTTTTTGGGTTTGGGCGTACAAGCACCGCAAGCCTCTTGGGGCAATATACTCACTGATGGTAAAGAGTACATACAATTTGCGTGGTGGCTGTCACTTTTCCCAGGCCTTGCCATTTTAATTACCGTGTTAGGGTATAATTTGCTGGGTGAAGGTCTAAGGGATGCGTTAGACCCTAGAAGTCGGTAAGCAAAATCAAACATTCGTCATACAGTATTTATTAAAACCCTCTAAATTATAAGGAAAGTATTTCATGGGATTCCTCGCAGGAAAACGTGCACTCATCGTTGGTCTATTAAGTAACCGCTCAATCGCCTATGGCATCGCAGAAGCGATGAGACGTGAAGGCGCAGAGCTCGCTTTTACCTACCAAATTGATAAATTTCAAGACCGCGTGACTAAACTCGCCGCGGAGTTTGATTCAAATATCGTTCTCCCTTGCGATGTTGCAGATGATGCACAAATTGATGCCCTCTTCCCTGCCCTGGCTAAACATTGGGATGGTCTAGATATTATTATTCACTCGGTTGCATTTGTGCCAAAAGATGCATTAGATGGTGACTACTTAGAAAAAGTCACGCGTGAATACTTCCGTATCGCCCACGACATCAGCTCATATAGCTTTGCAGCGCTGGCTAAAGCGGCTCTTCCCATGATGGAAGGTCGGAACGGCAGCCTGCTGACTGTGAGTTATTTAGGCGCGGAACGCACACTACCAAATTACAACGTGATGGGCGTTGCCAAAGCCAGTCTTGAAGCCAATGTGCGTTATATGGCACAAAGCCTAGGACCTAAAGGCATTCGTGTAAATGCAGTTTCCGCAGGCCCAATTAAAACACTAGCAGCCTCTGGTATTGCTGATTTCGACAAAATGCAGGGTTTTAACGAAAAACATGCCCCATTACGTCGCAATGTGACCATAGAAGAGGTGGGTAACGCTAGCGCATTTTTATGTAGTGATTTAGCATCTGGTATTACAGGTGAAATAACGTATGTAGATGGCGGCATGAACATTACAGCCGCAGGCGTTATTGATTAAATTTCAACTTAAATTTCGGGTATCAATTCAATGAAAGTTCTGATTACTGGTGGTGCTGGTTTTATTGGTTCGCATACATGCGTACAAATGTTGGCGGCTAATCACGATATTGTCGTGATTGATAATCTAAGCAATAGTAGTGAAGAGTCTTTAAACCGCGTGCGCAAAATAAGCGGCAAAGATTTTCCCTTTCATCAAGTTGATATCCGCAATAAAGCACAACTACAACAGATATTTAAACAATATAAAATCGACGCAGTTATTCATTTTGCTGGACTTAAAGCTGTTGGCGAGTCAGTTGAAAAACCAATTTTATATTACGATAACAATGTATTAGGCAGCATCGTACTATTTGAAGTAATGGCAGAAGCTGGCGTAAAAAGAATAGTCTTCAGTTCATCCGCCACCGTATATGGTGACCCAGCTTCAGTGCCAATCACAGAAGATTTCCCCCTTCAAGCCACCAACCCATATGGTCAAACAAAACTCATGATTGAGAATATCCTGCGCGACATTGCCCGCAGTGATGATAGTTGGAGTATCGGCATATTAAGATACTTCAACCCAATCGGGGCTCATGAAAGTGGGATGATTGGTGAAGACCCGAACGGTATTCCCAACAACCTTTTACCCTATGTATCACAAGTGGCCGTAGGTCGTCTTGCTAAATTAAGAGTATTTGGCAATGATTATGCGACACACGACGGTACTGGAGTCCGTGACTATATCCATGTTATCGACCTTGCAGATGGTCACGTTGCTGCACTAGATTACTTGTTAAAGAAAAACGGACTAATTACCGTAAACCTAGGTACTGGTATTGGGTACAGTGTTCTCGATGTTGTAAAGGCTTTTAGTGTTGCGAGTGGCAGAGAAATCCCTTACGAATTCTTACCACGCAGGGCTGGTGATGTTGCAATTAACTATGCTGAACCAAGTAACGCTCTTAACTTACTAGGTTGGAAAACAAAATACACTCTAGAAAAAATGTGCATTGATACTTGGAACTGGCAAAAGAATAATCCTAATGGTTACTGACCATGTTAATTCTCAATCAGTCCAAATAAAAATATCTGAATTATAAATTGAATTTCTAAGGCATTCTATGAGCGATAAAAACATTGAGTTTGGCTTTCTAACCTTAGCCACCAAGAACGACTACCTAAAAGCCATTGGTTTGGCTCTTTCTATTCGAGTAAGTAATCCTGGTGTTCCAATAGCGATTGCGTGCTCGAATAAAGTCCGCCCATTAGTGGAGCCTTATTTTGATTTTGTCATTGAAGAGAAAGCCAATATTAGAGGTTTTATTCATAAGGTGTATTTAGACATCTACTCACCATTTGAAAATACAGTTTTTTTTGACTCCGATGTTCTGGTCTTTAAGCCTGTTAACCTGTTTGTAAACGCATGGCAAGATCAAGCTTACAATGCAGTTGGGATGTACTGTAATGATGGTAAAAGTGCTTTTGATTTAGACAGGGCATCAACACTTAAGAAAATTGGCAAAGAAAAATTTGTTGAGATTGGCGGCGCTGGGCATGCTGTGTTTTTCAAACCTCAATGCGTAGAAGCTTTTGAGTATGCTAGGAAAGTTAGCGAAAACTATCAAGAGTACTCAGGTGGCGCAAGGTATGCTGATGAAGATGCTATGAACATCGTCATGACCACTTTAGATATAAGACCGCGCGCTGACGACCTCAATAATCAACACTACTTTATGTCTCGTTACTTAAGCGCAAGACCCAATACGATAAAAATGGATGCGAGAAAAGGTATTTGTAGATTTATTTATAACGACACTGGGGAAACTTGGGAGCCTTGCATGATGCATTTTGCATGCAATGAAGCCCCTTTAGTTTATAGTTGGCAGCTTTATTTATTGTTCCTGAAATTCAATGTCTCCACCAAGGGACTATTGTCATTATGCATTAATGACTGCTTCGATCTTTATATTAAACCAAAACTACGACAAGTAGCAATTATGCTTGGGTTAAAAAAAGACAAATAAAGCCTACAGAAGTTTTATTATAAAAATATAAAATACGGAGCATATTTTGAAATTTCAGAGTACTCTTAAAAAAATAAAGTCACTTTTTAGAAGGATGCAGATGCAACCTTCTTACAGTTTCACCCTAAGTAAAAGTGTAGCTAAAGATGCGGATAAAAATATAATTTTTATTTTACCTGATAATAAACACCACACTGGTGGTGATAAGGTGATATATCGACAATCTGAACTCATCAACAAACTAAATATACCTGGGATCAGTAGCCAAATTCTTCACCCTAAAAATCCTGCTTTTAAATTAAATTGGTTCGATCACCAAGCTAAATTTAAAAATGATTTAACTTTTGACCCAAAACGGGACTTTGTTATTGTTCCTGAAGTATGGGCAGCGCCACACGCAGAAATGCTGGATGCAATTGGCGTCAAATATGGCATATATGTACAAAATGGCTACTCAATCAATATACCTATTGTTGTTGGCTACGATAAAGAAAAATTCAATCAGGCTTACCTAAAAGCCTCTGTAATTCTATCCATCTCAGATGACACAACCGAATGTATAAAGTTAGCTTTCCCAGAATACGCTGGAGAAGTGTTGAGGATGTTTTACTCTGTTGATGCAAAGAAATTCAGTACCGCATCTGATAAAGAAAACTTAATTACCTACATGCCTAGAAAGTTAGCTAGTCATAGCAAAATGGTTCTGTTCTTTTTAAGTAAGTTATTACCTCCCAATTGGAAAGTTGAACCAATTAATGGCTTAAGTGAGAGTGGGGTCAGAGACCTATTGAGTCGCTCCAAAATTTTTCTATCATTTAGTGAGTTTGAAGGATGCCCATTACCCCCCGTTGAGGCTGCATTATCGGGCAATCAGGTAGTTGGCTATACTGGCGAAGGGGCAAAAGAGTATTGGCATCTTCCAATGTTTACCAGTGTGGCTTGTGGCGACATAAGAAATTATGTTCATCAAATCTTAAATAAAATTGAATATTTAGAAAAAAATCCTAGCATCAATACTGATCAAATTAGTCACCTTGCAAAAAGATACGACACCGATGCTGAACAAAATAGTATTTTGCAATTTATAAACTCGGTTAATCTTGCTCTTAAATAAATAGAAACAAAAAAACCCATGTATTTGCATGGGTTTTTTGTAATATTAACTGCCTAGGCAATAATAGTTATCTTTATAACTTAAGCCTCTCCGGAGACAGTCACAGTGATGTCAACCACTACGTCATGATGTAATGCTACGCTCACAGCGTGATCACCAATCATTTTTAACGGACCGTTTGGCATACGCACTTCAGCTTTCACCACTTGATGACCTTGGGCTACTAAGCCTTCAGCGATGTCCCCATTAGTTACTGAACCAAACAAACGACCATCAACACCCGCTTTTTGTGAAACTTGCAACACAAAGCCAGCCAATTTCTCGCCGCGTGCTTGTGCAGCAACCAACAAATCAGCTTGTTGTTTTTCCAATACTGCGCGACGAGCAGCAAACTCAGCTTTGTTAGCTTCTGTTGCACGCTTTGCTTTACCTTGAGGAATCAGAAAGTTACGGCCATAGCCATCTTTCACTTTTACGATGTCGCCCAAGTTACCAAGATTCACGACTTTTTCTAATAAAATAATTTGCATGGTCGTCTCCTCTTAGTGTTTGTCAGTGTATGGAAGCAATGACAAGAAACGCGCACGCTTAACAGCGGCTGTTAATTGACGTTGATATTTAGCTTTTGTACCAGTAATACGTGCTGGAATAATTTTACCGTTTTCGGTAATGAAGTCTTTTAACAAATCTACGTCTTTGTAATCAACTTCTTTGATGCCCTCTGCTGAAAAACGGCAGTAGCGGCGGCGTTTAAACATATCACGTGCCATGTTAGTAATCCTTTAAATAATCTCTAATGTATTCAAATGTAGTACCAGTTGCGTGCTTTTGAGGCTGCGCTTTGCAATAAAACCAGACACTTTTAATTGTGTGCCCACTTTTACTGCTTGTGATTGCTCTGCTAATTCGCCCATGACGATTGCATTGACATCACACTCAACCCTACGCTTCATACCCGCCTCAATTTGCTCAGACAGGTGATGCAACACAAAACTCAACAACGGTATGCCTGCTGGTGTGTAACGAAGCGTGTCTATTTGCACCACTTCGCCAGTCAACGCCAGCTTATTCAATTAAGCAGATGCTTGCTCTGCTGGTGCTGCTGGAGCTTCTTCTTTACCCAATACTGATTTAGATTTTTCTTCTTTCATCATTGGAGAAGGCTCTGTCACAGCTGTTTTAGTAGCCATAGTCAAATGGCGCAATACAGCGTCATTAAACTTAAATGCCAACTCAAGCTCTTCAAGCACAGCTAGACTACATTCGATGTTCATTAACACGTAATGTGCTTTGTGGATTTTTTGGATTGGGTAAGCCAATTGACGACGACCCCAATCTTCTAAACGATGGATAGTACCAGCGTTAGAAGTGATCAGTGTGCGATAACGCTCGATCATCGCTGGCACTTGCTCGCTTTGGTCCGGATGGACGATAAAAACTACTTCATAATGTCGCATGTATGCTCCTTTTGGATTAAAGGCTCCTGCACTGCGAAACAGTGAGCCAAGGTGAAAGAGGCGCGATTATAGGCAAAATTACTTATTTAATCAATCATTTTCTAGATTTATGCTGGTTAAATAACAATTAATTTAAGTAAAATACGGCTTTGCACTAATTTCGCAGATATTGCACTGTATACAGACCCAAACCAGTCATTAGCAAAGACCCCACTAGGTGCATCACAATATGCGCACCGGCCCACCCATAATCACCACGACTGATTAAACTAACAGACTCTGCCGAAAAGGTAGAAAACGTGGTCAAGCCACCCAAAAATCCAGTTGTAACTAAAAGTCTCATTTCTGGACTTAAACTGCCATTTGTCACAAACCCCATCGCAATGCCCATCAAGTAGCCGCCAAGCAAATTAGCCAACAAAGTACCTAAAGGCAACATCGGATTAACCGCATTCAAAGCGATGCTAAAACCCCACCTAAGCCAAGCGCCGAGTGCAGCCCCTAATCCCACTGCTATAAAACTAGCCCACGCCATAAAGCCCCCTGACAAATTTTGTTCACTTAACCTGAATGCACTACTGAATCTTAGTGGATATTTAACTAGCCTTAAATAAACTAGCTTAAATATTGATTCACGCGCACTCCGTTAGTATGATGCAGTAGATGGGCAGTTTCATCAATATCCACTAAGACTTTAATCATTATCAAATTACGACTTGAGAGCACTTATTTTGAGAATTTTGTTTGTTACTTCAGAAGCCTTTCCTTTAATTAAAACTGGTGGATTAGCGGATGTGAGTGGTTCGTTACCAGCCGCTCTAAATGAGAAAGGCGTTGATGTTCGTATCTTGATGCCAGCATACCCTGCCGTATTAGAAAAATTAATAGATTTGCGAGCAATCGCCACGATAGATCAGCTACCGATTGTCGGTAGCGTTAAAATACTGATGGGCACGATGCCCGAAACTGGGATCAACGTGATGGCGATTCAATCGCCTGAGTTATATGAACGTGCTGGAGGCCCATACGTTGATATAACAGGTAATGACTGGCCTGATAATCCGCTTAGATTTGGCATTTTATCTCGTGTTGCGGCTAACCTTGCATGCAGTCTGACGAGCCCGCTCATCGACTGGTTACCTGATGTTGTGCATTGTAATGACTGGCAAAGCGGCTTAACCCCTGCTTTTATTCATTTTCATCAGTTAGCGACTGGCATGAAGCACGCAAAATCCGTATTGAGCATCCACAATTTAGCTTTTCAAGGAAATTTTGGGGCTGAATGGGTGGCTAATTTAGGGCTACCAGCCGAGAGTTATCAAATGGAGGGTTTAGAGTATTACGGGCAGATGTCATTCCTGAAGGCTGGTGTTTATTATGCCGATCACCTTTCAACAGTTAGCCCAACCTATGGATTAGAAATCCAAACCCCAGAATATGGTTTTGGGATGCAAGGTTTACTGGCTAAGCGCAATAAAGAAATTGAAGGCATTTTAAATGGGATAGACATCAATGAATGGAACCCAAAAAGTGACCCACACCTAAGCGCGCATTATGATGCGACACATTTAAAGAATAAAAGTGTTGTTAAACAAGCCTTGCAACAACAGCTAGGGCTAAACGTGGAAGCAAAAGCGCCTTTGCTGGGAGTGGTCAGCAGACTTACTTACCAAAAAGGTTTGGATATGTTGTTGCAAATCGCAGAGCCGCTTATTCAGCAAGGCTATCAAATTGCATTGCTGGGGAGTGGTGAAAAGCCTATGGAAGATGGCTTTAAACAACTTGCAATGCGCTATCCACAACAAGTGGCTGTCACTATCGGTTACAACGAGCCGCTTTCTCACAACATTATGGCTGGGGTTGATTTGTTTATTATGCCGTCACGATTTGAACCTTGCGGCTTAAATCAAATGTATGGCTTACGCTATGGGACACCCTCAGTGGTAACACGCACTGGCGGATTAGCAGACTCAATTCTGGATACTACGCCAGCTACACTTGCAGAAAAGTCTGCAACTGGCTATGTAATGTCGGCAGTGAGTGCCGATGCATTACAAGATGCTATCGAACGCGCACGCACTCATTTCCAAGAACCCAAGCTGTGGAAGCAAATTCAGCAAACAGGCATGAAAACAGAGCTTGGTTGGGATAAAAGCGCACAAGCGTATTTGAACTTGTATAAAAAACTGCTTTTGAGTTAACAAATGCAAGTTCCTATGCAAGTTTCTAGTTAGTGGACATAGTTTTATGTTGGCATAGTTCGATTGTTTTATTAAATCAGTCAGATTAAAAACAGACTGAATTATTCATCAACTAGCAACATTCATGTAACAAACAAAATGTAATCTGCTGAGGTTGGTTTTTTCGTAGCTGGCATGATTTATGCTTAATTTAGTGCAAGCTTGTATCAGCTTTATTTCTCCTCCCTCAAGGCGCTTTGTGCGCCTTCTTTTTTATCTCAGTGAATTGAAACTTGATATCTGGTTTTATGCTTAATTCAGTTTGATGAAGTGCTCACGATAGTACTTAAGCTCATCAATAGATTCATAAATATCGGCAAGCGCTTCATGTTTGCTGGCTTTTTTAAAGCCTGAGTAAACGCTAGGTTTCCAGCGCCTAGCCAATTCTTTAAACACGCTGACATCTAAGTTTCTATAGTGAAAAAATGATTCTAAATCAGGCATATAGCGCGCCATAAAGCGCCTATCTTGGCAGATTGAGTTTCCACACATTGGTGATTTTCCTGCGGGCACATATTGCTTTAAAAACTCAATCATCATTTGCGTGGCAACTGTTTCATTTATAGTAGAGGCTTTTACTTTTTCGATCAAACCAGAACGCCCGTGTGTGCCTTTATTCCAAGCATCCATTCCATCTAAAACCGCATCACTTTGGTGCACAACAATTACGGGAGATTCACCAAGTACATTCAACTCAGCGTCCGTCACAACGGCTGCAAGCTCTAAAATTCTATCGCTATCGGGTAATAAACCACTCATTTCCATATCTAACCAAATGAGGTTATCAGGGTGGGGTGTTGCAACTTGTGACATAATGATTTCCATGAAAATAGACTAAAATAGCATTTGTGGCTGAACCTTATGCCTCAATGCGCTTCTTAAAACATATACTTTAACAACCTATTAGTTTAACTGAAAACAATCAAATCATGGCGACAACCCTTACCACAGTATTTCTTAGCTTACTGATTCTGACCACAATCACGCGTTTGTGGCTTGCGCGCAGGCATGTAAGCCATGTGCAAGCAAACCGCAACCAAGTGCCTGATGCGTTTAAACAAAATATTAGTTTAGAGTCACACCAAAAAGCGGCTGATTACTCTTCTGAAAAAACACGCCTAGTTATCTTGGAATCCGTTGCTCAAGCTATTTTATTGATTATTTTCACGGTGGGTGGTGGGTTACAATCCGTGGATAACATTTGGCGAGAGTTGTTGCCGAACCTCGAAATATTAAGAGGCGCACTTGTGATTTTGAGCGTTATGCTAATAAGTGGCTTAGTAGACTTGCCATTCGATTACTACAAATCTTTTAGCATTGATGAACGGTTTGGTTTTAACAAAATGACACCTCGTATGTTTTTCACTGACATGATTAAACAAGGCCTTGTCGGACTGTTATTGGGTGCGCCCATACTATTCGCAGCACTTTGGTTAATGCAAGGTGCGGGTGAATACTGGTGGTTTTACTTATGGGTGATATGGAGTGCATTTAATTTGCTGATGCTAGCGGTTTATCCTACGTTCATTGCTCCACTCTTTAACAAATTCTCACCATTGACAGATAACTCTCTCAAGTCACGCATTGAAGCACTGTTAACCAAGTGTGGTTTTAAATCGCAAGGTTTATTCGTGATGGATGGATCAACTCGCAGTAGCCATGGAAACGCTTATTTTACAGGCTTTGGCGCTAGTAAACGCGTAGTGTTTTTTGACACATTGTTGGATCGTCTTGACGCCAACGAAATTGAAGCAGTGCTTGCCCATGAGCTTGGTCACTTCAAGCACCACCATGTCATTAAACGCATCGTCATGCTGTTTGCAATGAGCTTTGTGGGCTTGGCACTTTTGGGTTGGCTACAACAACAAACTTGGTTTTATCAAGGTTTAGGCGTTAGTACCCCAAGCAACTACATGGCATTGATGTTATTTCTGCTAGTTAGTCCTGTATTTTTATTCATTTTACGACCCTTTATGGCGAGCTATTCACGTAAAAATGAATTTGAAGCGGATGCCTATGCTGCAAAACATGCAGATGCGCAGTACTTAATTGAAGCATTAGTAAAGTTATATCGAGACAATGCATCTACGCTGACGCCAGACCCATTGCACTCAGCATTTTATGACTCGCATCCACCTGCTAGCATTCGTATTGCTAGGCTTTCAGCTTTAAAGTGACTTACAAACACCCACTAAAAGAGGCTCAGAATATGAAAAAACGATGTGTTGCTACACTTATGTTATTCGTATTTGGACAAGTCCATGCGGATCCATTTAAAACTGGCGATTTTAAAACTGGTAAATCCATGGTTGAAAAAAATTGCATCAGCTGTCACGCCTCGCAATATGGTGGGGATGGCTCAGAAATTTACACACGTGAATATCGCAAAGTAAAAACCTCGGCTGGGCTTATCGCACAAATTCGTAACTGTAATACCAATTTAGGGCTAAAATGGTTTGAAGATGAAGAATTGCATGTCGCCAGTTACCTCAATAAAACCTATTACAAGTTCGAAAAATAGCGCATTTGAAACAAAAATCCCCCATTAGCAATAGTGCCAGTGTTGAAAAAGGCTTAGTCACCGCCGCTTATGGCAAGCGTTATGGCGTTGAGTTAGCTGATGGTCGGCAGATTAGCTGCGTAACACGCGGCAAAAAAACAGATTTAGCCTGTGGGGATTTGGTTGAGGTGAAGCTTACCGACCGACTAGAGGGTGTGGTTGAAACAACGCTCCCTCGCACCAGTTTACTTTATCGTAGCAATTCATTTCGCAGTAAGATGCTGGCCGCAAATGTTACCCAAGTGGTGATTGTGCTTGCAACCACACCCAGTTTTTACGAATCACTGCTTAATCGTTGCCTAATCGCGGCTGAGGCAGCAGGCATCAAAGCACTTATCCTACTCAATAAATGTGATATTGGCGACAATGCGGAATCACTTAAAAAGCTCAAGCTTTATTCAGACTTAGGCTACGACGTGCAAGCGTTATCAGCGAAACAAGATATTACACCGCTAATAGCGCACCTTGAAGGTCATATTAGTGTGCTAGTAGGTCAATCTGGAATGGGGAAATCAACCATTGTAAATGCTTTACTGCCCAACGAAACTGTTCGTACGCAAGAGGTTTCAGAAGTTTTAGACAGCGGAAAACACACAACCACAGCAGCACACTTATATCACCTCAATCATCAAAGTGATTTAATTGATTCACCAGGCTTACAAGAGTTTGGTTTAAACCACTTAAGCATTGATGCACTTGAGCTTGCATTTGTTGAGTTCCGCCCATATTTAGGTAAATGTAGGTTTAACAATTGCCGTCATCTCAAAGAGCCGGACTGCGCATTAAGTATTGCCGCTATCCAAGGAAAAATCACTCAATTAAGATTAGCTCAATTTCAAACACTTTCGCTTGAGATTAAACCTAGTATTTAAAATTGTAAAGTGGCTGGCTACATTCAGGCTGAGAACTGGCACAGCTTAATGCCAAGCTGTTAATGCTCAATTAAGATATTAGATAAGTTTATTGGGCGAGTTTATAAACAACCACACTATCACCCTGTTTGTAACCAAATATTGAGTTTCCGCCAGCCGCCACGGCGATATATTGAACGCCATCAATTTGGTAGCTAATGGGTGGCGCATTGACACCAGCGTCATTTTTATTGTGCCATAAGAGTTTGCCGCTTTTTGCATCAAAGGCATCAAACTGACCATTGCCCTCCCCTGTGAATATTAAACCACCCGCTGTCGCCAACACACCACCCACCATGGGTTGTTCTACTTTTTGTTGCCAGCTTAATTTACCTGAACTTAAATCTATGGCAGACAACAAACCCCAACGTGGTGCATCTGCTGGTTCTGAAGCGGCATAACGTATTGCTGCATTATCACCAACGGCAGGGGTTTCATGTAAGGTATATTTGATTGGCGCATGTATCGCGGCTACAAACACCTTTTGTTGCGCTTCATCCAAGGCAACTGGCGACCAATTTGAGCCACCCAATATGCCTGGATATAGCGTGATGCCTTCAAAAGTAGCTTTTGCAAATAAATTTGATTGCGGCACAAAAGCTTCAGATTTAAGCAGCAACTCGCCTGTTATACGGTTATGCACATAAAACCAGCCTGTTTTACTGGCTTGGCCAACGGCGGGGATGTTTTTACCATTTTGTTTAAAATTAAATAAAACTGGTGGGCTAGCCAAATCATAACCCCACACATCATGCGGCACTTGTTGATAGTGCCAGCGCAATTTGCCTGTAGCAACTTCTAGTGCGACTAATGAAACGGTGTAAAGGTTATCGCCCGGGCGTGAAATATCATTCATTTGGGGGGATGGGTTGCCTGTACCAAAATAAAGCAGCCCTAATTGAGGGTCAATAGCAGGCGTACTCCAAGCGGAACCGCCGCCAAAACGCGCCGCATCGGGGAACTGGCTCAAAGTAGCCTTTTCGTGCGCTATATCACGATTGAGTGAAATACCGTCTGAAGTTGTTGGGGTAAACTGCCCTTCCCAACCTTTATCGGGAATGGTGTCAAACTGCCAAATACGCTTACCTGTATTCACATCAAATGCGGCTAAAAAGCCTGGTCTGCCGTAGCGCCCAGTGACACCAATCACTGCACCTAATGGCGCATCTTCACGTGGGTTATCAATGTGCAGGCCATAACCAACGCCTGTAATGCCGATAATCACTTTGCCTTGATACACTACAGGCGCCATTGCAATGCCCACGCCTGTGCCACCTGTGACTTTCCGCTTGCTATTCGGGTCATTACTGTTGAGCGATGCTTGTCCTTCGGTGATAACTGCTGCATCCACGGCATCAATATCCCAAACTGTTTTGCCTGTTTTTGCGTCCAATGCGATAAGCCTTGCATCAACAGTACCAATAAACACTTTACCGTTAGCCACAGCCACTCCTCGATTGGCGGGCCCGCAGCACATCGCCCAATCTTTTTGCCGATGGTGTTCATAACGCCATAACTCTTTGCCCGTTTTTGCATCTAAGGCAACTACATGATTAAAAGGGAGCGATACATACATTACGCCATCCACCACAATCGGCGTGGTTTGAAAGCTAGCTTTAATACCGCTGTGGTAGTGCCAAGCGGTGGTTAATTTTTGAACATTTTGTGTGTTGATTTGCGTGAGAGGTGAAAAGCGCTGATTATCATAACCACGCCCAAAACTCGGCCATTCGGCATTAGAGATTGGGTTGCTTGCGTTTTTAGTGTGCTGTGAAATTAAATTAGGATTTACGCAACTCGATAATAGCGAGGCTGAAATCAGTACTCCGATTTTAAAGAAATGATGGTGTATCAGTCGCATAATTCCCTCACACTAACTTGAATGTAAAGTTTTAGTATACAGGTTGGTATATGGAATGACTAGTCCATGTTTCTAACCAATGTTTACTATCCATATTTTGATTCTGTAGTGCCGATGTACATTCAGATTGTTCATGCATTCAGTATGGCCTGTTATAAAATGGATGACTATTCGCATTTTCAGCCAACTCGCAATTACAGCCCATGTTTAAACCAGAAGCACACATCGTTTGGAAAGAAGGTCTGCCATTTTCGACGCAGTATGAGGATGTCTATTTTTCAAGCGATAGCGGCATTAAAGAAACCCAGTATGTGTTTATTCAACACAATCAACTTGAACAAAGATTCAAAAATTTACAGAAAAACCAATTTACCATTGCAGAAACAGGCTTTGGTACAGGCTTAAATTTTCTATGTGCTTGGGCGTTGTGGGATAAAGTTGCGCCTAAACATGCACGCTTGAATTTTGTGAGCACGGAGCTATATCCCCTAACAATCGCAGATTTAAGTATTGCGCTAAATCTTTGGCCTAGCCTTGCAATGTATGCACAAGCGCTAATCTCGCAATATCAAAATATAGTGTATGGCATGCATCAACTTGATTTTGCAGAGGGCCGCGTGAGTTTAATATTGCTGATTGGCGATGTGACTGAAAGCCTACCTAACTTACATGCACAAGTAGATGCGTGGTTTTTGGATGGATTTTCCCCTGCCAAAAACCCTGAAATGTGGCAACCAAGTTTATTTTCTGCCATGGCTAAAATCTCACATGCCGAAACGACTTTCGCTACGTTTACCAGTGCAGGTGTTGTGCGTCGAGGCTTAGAAGGTGCTGGCTTTCAGGTACAAAAAGCAGCGGGTTTTGGCAAAAAACGTGAAATGTTGTTTGGTCATTTTTCAGCTGTGGATGAATCTTACGATGGAAATTCGCTTAATACAAAACGTTCCACAAACAAAACGGCAATTGTGATTGGTGGAGGCATATCAGGCGCCACGAGCAGTCATGCACTGGCAAGGCGTGGCTGGCAAGTCACTTTAATTGAGCGCCATCAGGCATTGGCGCAAGAGGCATCTGGCAACCCTGCTGGCGTACTTTACCCTCGCCTAACCAATAGCCAAGACAAACTCAACCAATTTGCCTTAGCTGGTTATTTATACAGCTTGCGCATGTTAAATCAATTGGCATTAGCGCCAGAGCATTATCAAGCTTGCGGCGTGTTACAACTGGCATTTAACGCACGTGAACAAGCGCGCTGTGAAAACATTTTAGGGCAATACTTACCCAACAGTTTATTGAATCAAGTGAATCAAGATGAAGCTAGCCATATTGCTGGGGTTGCGTTAAATTTTGGTGGGATATTTTTCCCATCGGCTGGCTGGGTAAATCCATCGGCATGGTGTCATTTACTCACAGCGCATGAAAACATAAGCGTTAAAACATCGACCGAAGCCCTGAGAATTATCCGTGCTGGTGAGGTTTGGCAAGTGTGGGATGCGCATCATTGCATTGCAGAAGCGGCTGTTGTCATTATCGCGTGTGCCAACGACAGCTTGCAATTTGAACAATCCAGCCATTGTACTTTGCAGGCGGTTCGTGGACAGGTTTCATTATTGCCATCCAACGCAGTCAGTGAGCAGTTGAAAGCCGTGGTGTGTGGCGAAGGCTATTTCACCCCAGCCCACCAACAAATGCATTGCTTGGGCGCTACTTTTGCAACCGATGACCACGCTTTAGATGTGCGTGAGGCAGACCATTTGCATAACCTCAACAACCTGCAAGTCACTTCCCCCACGCTTTATGATGCACTCAAGCATCAAAAGCTACAAGGTCGTGTGGCATTTAGAAGCACAACAAAAGATTATTTCCCCTTGCTAGGTCAATTGATTGATGTCAAACAACTGCATGCCAAACCGCCGCGTTATAACGATAACCCCCAAACGCTACCATGGTTAGATGGTTTGTATGTAAATGCAGGGCATGGCTCTAAAGGCTTAATTTCTGCGCCATTATGTGCAGAAGTATTAGCCAGTGTAATATGTAGGGAGCCATCGCCGATTTCCAAAGATTTAATGTCTGCGATGGAGCCTAATCGGTTTGCCTTGCGCGCACTTGGTTTAAAATTATTGGCATCGAAAGTCTATAGTTAAAGTTTAATATCAAACAATAAGCTCATGAGTTCACAACAATTATTGCTCGCAGTTGAGCACTATCAACGGCAGATAAAAAACGCTCCACGTGATTGGGATGCACATTTTAATTTAGGCGCTGTTTATCTTGAGCTCAATCGGTTTGAAGAGGCGGCTGGTTGCTTTCGCAAGGTATTTCACGCTAATCCTAAAAATCCTGACGTTAAAAATGCTCTGGGCTATGCGCTCCAATCTTTGGGTACAGAGTGCCAGCAAGCTGGGGGCTATTTGCAGGCAGAAGCCTGTTTTCAAGAGATTATTCCGTTAAGCCCGAATGATGCCATGCTTTATTACAACCTTGGCAACGCCCAACGCGAACTGGGAAAATCTCAACAGGCGCTGATGTGCTATCAACAAGCGGCTAGGTTAATGCCCAATGACGCTGATATTCACAACAATTTAGGCAATGTGTATCGTGAGCTAGGGCGTTTGGATGAAGCGATTAACAGCTATAAAACCGCCATCACACTCAACCCCAAGTTATTTCACGCACAAATACATTTGGTGCATCAAAAACAACACGTTTGTGATTGGCGTGGTTTAGAGGAAGATGTTGCGCAAATTCGGGCTTGGGTCAGCACTGAACCAAGTGCGCAAATCTCGCCATTTGCATTTCTCGCAATGCCCAACACCTCATTATCTGAACAAAAAAAATGTGCAGATAATTGGTTAATTAACCGTTACAGCCATTTGATTAGTAATGATAATTTTAACTTTAAAAATCGCAATCATTCCAAAATTAGAGTAGGTTACCTTTCAGCTGATTTTAGGCTTCATCCTCTAGCGTCTTTGATTAGTGAGTTGATTGAGCTGCATGATAACAGTCAATTTGAGACCTATGCTTTTTCATATGGGGTTGATGATAAATCACCCGAGCGTAAACGCTTAGAACGCGCATTTGACCATTTTGTAGATATTCGACCACTCAGTTTACATGAATCCGCACAACGCATTTATGCGGATGAAATCGACATATTGGTTGATTTAACAGGCTTTACGCAAACTAGCCGCACTGGCATTGTTGCACTTAAACCAGCACCAATTTCTGTCAGTTGGCTTGGTTTTCCGGGTACTATGGGTCGCATTTCTGTTAAGCCCTTATTTGATTATTTATTATCAGATACCACCATCACACCACCAGAACACGAAGAACATTACGCGGAAAAACTGGCTTTTTTACCCCATAGCTATCAGCCGAATGATCGCAAACGCCCGATTGGCAAAGCGACCAATCGCACAGAATATGACTTACCTGATGATGCTTTTGTATTTTGTTGTTTTAACCAAACCTACAAAATTTTGCCCAATATGTTTGATATTTGGATGCGGCTATTAGCCAAGGTACCGCACAGTGTTTTATGGCTATTGGACTGCAACCCCCTTGCCAAACAAAACTTAAATCGCGAAGCCGAGGCCAGAAACATTGATAGCGAACGTTTAATATTTGCGCCACGCACCAATATGGCAGATCACCTAGCGCGCCACGCATTAGCCGATTTATTTTTAGACACCCTGCCCTACAATGCCCACACCACAACAAGCGATGCTTTATGGATGGGCTTGCCCGTATTAACGTGCCAAGGCGAAACATTTGCAGGGCGAGTAGCCGCGAGTTTATTAAATGCCGCTCATTTACCCGAGTTGATTACAACCACGATGGATGAATATGAAGCGCAAGCCTTACATTTAGCCACTCACCCACAAGCGCTAAACATAATCAAAGACAAACTCGCGCAAACCAAAGACACCATACCACTGTTTGATACCGCACTCTTTGCACGTAATCTTGAAGCAATATACCAAGAAATGTGGCGCAATTACCTGTCCTAAAATCCACTGTGCAGATCTTAAGTAATTGCAATAGGTAACTAAGTACACAAAAGTAACTAGATCAGGCCCATCCAAAGCACAATTGCGCGGTTAACTTGCACCAACACAGCATCATCCACCCAACCTATCAATGGACCAATTTTTTCACGCTTAACCGTCATGGGTTTATCCACTTGAATTTGGCAAGGCTTACTCAACCCATTTGTATCACTCGGCAGTAAGTTCACCCTAAACAATGGTGCGTCAATCAAATCACTAGAGATTAACAACACAGTGACAGAAGGGTGCGTTTCATTAAAAGCATTAGATTGAATAATTAAAGCTGGGCGAGGCTTACCGAAATCACCCTGCACTGCAATCGTGACAATTTGACCACGCCTCATGCAACCCAGCCATCAATATCAGACAACACATCATCCAAAAAAGTAGCTAACTCATTATCATTAGATTCGGCAGCCAAAGCCAATAAAGACTGTCGCTTACACTCACTTGCAAAACCTTCAGCTTTTGTATCAGGCACCCATATTTGTATAGGCCTCATGCCAGAAGCTCTTAATGAATTTCGATGCTTTTGTACTCTTTCCGATGTGGATGTTGCCATGACCAATCTCCTGAAATTTATGTTACATGAAACAATATTAACACCGCCAATTGTTACATGCAACTGATTAAAAGCCAATGATTTAAAACCCGCTAAATCAGATAAAATATGAACGTAATCAAGGTGAAGCTGTTTGAATTAGCTCCGTCAGAAAAGCAACTTTCTATGAATGCCAAGTACCTAAATAAAAGGAAAGATATTTAAATAGCCCCAAACAAAAAAGCGGAGGCAATCGCCCCCGCTTTTAATTTGCCATTTAATCGGTTACAACCAACCGCTGTATTGCGATTAAACCGTTAAATGACACCAAACCATTAAACCGATTGTTGTTGGCGGCGGCGTAGTGTTGCACCAATCACGCCTAAACCAAACAACAGCATCGCCACGCTCTCAGGCTCAGGCACCGCCGCGATTTGTCCAGGACTCACTGCCCATGCATAAAATTGGAATGACTTATACATGGTTCCAATGCCACCAGTGTCGGTAGCGAAGCGATATACCTCAGTATAGTCCGACGCGTACTCCGTACCAATCCAATAAACAAACCGTTCGTTATCAAAAGTGGTGGTATCAAAAGTGGAGATGTTGGCGATAATGCCACCAGCGGTGCCGCCCAGTTCTCCGTAAAACAGTTCTAGCAGTTCATCCCCTTTAGCGGTGCCGTTGGTGGTGTTATTGAAGACATCATCGTAGCCATAGCTGGCGGTGGGCAAATACCAACTGGTGCTACCCGCATAGCTGATGTGGTTGAGGTAATTGACAAAGGCGAGGGCACCCCACCAAGTGGCGCGCCCATTGCTGGTGTTAAAGTCATCGGAATCGTCACCTCCTAAAGCACCATCGCTAATGGTTTGCAGACCATACCAAGAATCATTGTAGGTGGGGGTAACAGCAGCAATTTTGCTAATCAGGGTGTTGTCTGCGTCGTACATGGTCTTGAAGAGGTTGGCGTCTTTAGTCCAAGTAACATCACTGACGGTGCTATAGACTAAATCTGCACCATTGCTGGTGTAACTGATGAGAGCGGCTTGTGCGTTGAGGCTAAACGTTCCCAGCGCCAGTGAAACTGCAATTAACGTGGATTTAATTGCGTGGTGGGGTATAAACATACAAACAGCCTTTCGAAAAAATAAATCAGCGAACAGGTTAAATTAAGTACAACCAGACAAACTACAAAAAGCAAGCTTTAAATTTTGGCTTTTTAATTTTGGAAGTATCCAAAAAAACCCAAAGTCGATGTTATAAGGAAAATTAGCGTTGCGCAATAGTCCGAAAGGACTAATCAATGTTACGTTTTTGTTAAAGTCTGATGGCAAAGCTCTTAGGGTTGGTAATATGTAGATACCGTTATTGCCTCATTCCCGCGAAGGCGGGAATCTAGGCGAATTAACTTCTTAAACTGGATTCCCGCCTTCGCGGGAATGACGAGGGAGTTTTTGTAGTGTCAGATACGCTCAGGTAGAAACCTGCTAACGCTACTAATATTTGCTGAACTCTCAAGCGAGTGCGATAACCCAAGAAATATGGCGGATTTACCTGTCTAATCTACCGTAGCAATCAATCGCCCTGTGATAAAGTTAATCTGGAAAATCAGACCAATCTAGGAAACCGCATGGCAGCAATTGATATCACCCCAATCTTTAAATTCATGGTCGAAAAAAACGGTTCTGACTTGTTTTTTAGCACAGGCGCGCCAATCAATATAGAGATTGAAGGCAAAACAGCGCCTGTCAATTCGCAAATCATGCAACCGAATATGGTGAAAGAAATTGCTTACTCCTTAATGAATGAAGCTCAGGTTAAAGAGTTTGAGGCTACGCTAGAAATGAACTTTGCTTACGAACAACAAGATGTTGGGCGCTTTCGGGTGAATGTTTTTAAACAACGTAGTGAAGTGGCGATGGTGATTCGTCATGTTAAGAGCAAGATTCCTTCAATTGAGGCCCTAGGTTTGCCTGCCGTGATGAAAGATTTAATTTTGCGTCAACGGGGCTTGATTTTACTGGTGGGTTCAACGGGCTCAGGTAAATCAACCAGCTTGGCTGCGATGGTGAATTATCGCAATGAAACCACAAGCGGGCACATTTTGATGATAGAAGACCCGATTGAGTTTGTGCATGAGCATAAAAAATCCATTGTTGACCAGCGCGAAGTGGGCATTGATACGCTCACCCTGCAAAATGGTTTAAAAAATGCCATGCGCCAATCACCCGATGTGCTGATGATAGGCGAGATTCGTGATATGGATGGCATGAAAAACGCGATTGAGTATTCTGAAACGGGGCATTTGTGTTTAGCCACTTTGCACGCCAATAATGCGAATCAGGCGATTGAGCGCATTTTGTCTTTCTTTCCGACTGAGGCGAAAACAGGCGTATTGCTTTCACTTTCGCTCAACTTGGCGGCGATTATTTCTCAGCGTTTGGTGCCGGGGTTAAAATCAAAACGTATCGCTGCGGTGGAAACCTTAATCAACACGCCTTATGTGGCTGATTTAATTAAAAAGTCAAAGTTTGACGACATCAAACAAGCGATGGCGGATAACCATGATTTAGGCATGTCTACATTCGATCAATCTTTATTTGATTTATACATGCAAGGTTTGATTAGCGAAGAGTTGGCGCTGAATAATGCGGATTCAAGAAACGATTTATCACTGAAAATGCGCTTTGAGGCAGAGGGTGAAAAAAGCAGACTGATGCTTTAAATCAGTCTGCGTGTAATATTTTATAAACCAAGCTCGCTCAAACTAGGGTGATCATCTGGGCGACGCCCTTGTGGCCAATGAAATTTACGCTCTGATTCTTTTATGGGCAAATCGTTAATGCTGGCGTAGCGTTTTTTCATTAAGCCGTGCTCATCAAACTCCCAATTTTCATTACCGTATGAGCGAAACCAAGCACCTGTGTCATCATGCCACTCATACGCAAAGCGTACCGCAATGCGATTGCCTTCAAACGCCCAGAGCTCTTTAATCAGCCGATATTCATGCTCACGCGCCCATTTTCGGGTGAGAAACGCTTCAATCTCAGCGCGCCCATTTGGAAATTCAGCACGGTTACGCCATTGGCTATCCACCGTGTATGCAAGCGCCACTTTTTGTGGGTTGCGATTATTCCAGCCATCTTCCGCCATACGCACTTTTTGCATCGCGGTTTCACGCGTAAATGGTGGGAAAGGTGGTCTAGATTCGATTTCAGTGTTCATAATATTTCTCCCAAATTTATGTTTGTAGCTACTTAGCGTTTTTTCACTTTGCTTCCTTTACTTGGTCACCCGACCAAGCGGCATATAAAGCGGCAATCACAATTAACAAGCCCCCTACCCACTCATGCGGCTCCATCACCTCATTGGCTAAATAATAAGAAGCAACCGCCGCAACAACTAACTCAAACAAAAATATCACAGATGCGCGTGTCGCGGTGATTCTTGTCACGCCATATTGTACCGTTATCGTAGCGACAATCAGTATTGCGGCGACCATCAATATTAACGACCAAGTGGTTAGGTTTAAAGTGCTCGGTGCTGGCATGGTGGTTTGTTGCGTAGGCATCAGCAGCATTGCTACAACCAATGCGCCAAGCCAAACAGCCATAGATTTAGTCGCCAAACTCAATTGGCTGGATTTACGAGAGATGACATTGGTAAAAGCAAAAGCCAGACCCGCAGAAAATGCTAGCCATTCCGCCTGATTCTGCGGCACGGGCAACCAATTACCTTTGCCATCAAACACGTTGGTGAGCATGATAAATGCGCCTAATAATGAAATGGAAATGGTGAGAATGCCATTTAACTGTATGCGCTCTTTTAGCCAGAAATGCGCCAAAATCAAGGTCCACAATGGGGAAAGGTAAAATAACAACATCACGCGCATCACTTCACCATCAATCACAGCCAGCACGTAACTTAAATTTGTCCAGCCAGCGGAAATTGCAAGCAGTAATACTATTTTGGGTTGATTAAACACGCCCCGCCAATGGCGTATAAAGAGGATTGCGCCCACCGCCACGGCAACCACGTATGTGTAAAAGCTCGAAGCCACGCCGAAAATACCTGCTTCTTGCAAAAGTCGATACGGGTACCAAATGACACCCCAACACACCGCGCCAAATAGCAAACCCAAAATGGCGAGATAATTTTTTGATGAAGGCATGCTACTCCAATTATAATGTAGGTTATGAATCCGAACTTAAACCAGCTACAACCCTATCCATTTCAACGTTTACGCGAATTATTTGCAGGGGTCACACCCAATACAGATTATCAGCCCATCAATTTATCGATAGGC
The DNA here is from genome assembly GCA_964620425.1 of uncultured Methylophilaceae bacterium. Lineage (GTDB taxonomy): Bacteria > Pseudomonadota > Gammaproteobacteria > Burkholderiales > Methylophilaceae > DASXUG01. The sequence goes on from CAZUGV010000001.1 coordinate 52,810, forward strand.
GAACCTAAACACGCAACGCCCAAACTGATTCAAGATGCGCTAGTGAGCAATCTAGCTGGTTTGGCGAATTATCCCACGACTGCGGGTGTTTTAGGGTTGCGCCAAGCAATTTCCGCTTGGGCGACGCGTCGCTATGGCATTCCCGCCTTAGATGTTGAAAAAGAAATTATCCCCGTGAATGGTAGCCGTGAGGCGCTATTTGCGTTTGCACAAGCGGTTATCGACCGTTCGCGCCCTGCACCTGTGGTGATTAGCCCAAATCCGTTTTATCAGATTTATGAAGGAGCGGCTTTTTTAGCGGGCGCTGAACCTTACTTTATCAACACCTTGCCTGAGCAAAATCACGCGATGGATTTTGATAGTGTCCCTGAAACCATTTTGCAACGCACACAGTTGGTTTATGTATGCTCGCCTGGCAACCCTTCAGGCAAGGTAATGAGCCTAGCGCAATGGCAGCATTTATTCGCGCTTTCTGACCATTATGGTTTTGTGATTGCAGCGGATGAATGTTATTCGGAAATTTATTTTGATGAAGAAAATCCACCACTAGGCGCTTTGCAAGCCGCACACCAACTTGGTCGAGATTACACGCGCCTTGTTGTGTTTAGCTCACTTTCCAAGCGTTCAAACGTGCCGGGTATGCGTTCTGGCTTTGTAGCAGGTGATGCAAAAGTGTTAGAAAAATTCTTGCTCTACCGCACCTATCACGGCTGTGCCATGAACCCTGCTGTGCAAGCCGCAAGTATCGCTGCATGGAATGATGAAGCACATGTAATTGACAACTGCACGCAATATGCCGCCAAGTTTAAAGCCGTCACACCGTTGATGCAGACAGTGTTTGATGTGCAAATGCCTGATGCTGCCTTTTATTTGTGGGCAAAAACCAATATGCCCGATACCGAATGCGCAGTGCGCTTATATCGCGATCTCAATATCACGGTATTGCCGGGAAGTTATCTCGCACGCGAGGCGCATGGAATTAACCCTGGGCAAAACTTTATCCGCATGGCTTTAGTTGCTTCGTTTGATGAGTGTGTAGAAGCTGCACAACGCATTGTTCAGTTGTTGAAGTAATCTTTATGACCACAAAACATCAACAAGTAGATGTGCTACTGGTCGGCTCTGGCATTATGAGCACCACCTTGGGGACACTACTTTCAAAGCTGGATTCATCATTAAATATCATGATGATAGAACAATTAGCTCATGTAGCACATGAAAGTACAGATGGCTGGAATAACGCAGGTACTGGTCATGCTGGTTATTGTGAATTGAACTACACACCGCAACAAGCCAATGGCGAAGTTGAAATTCAACGCGCGCTTAATATCAATGCTAATTTTGAAACTTCATTACAACTTTGGTCATATTTGGTTGAGCAAGGTGAATTGCCTGAACCTACGCAGTTTATCAACCCCACCCCGCATTTGAGCTTTGTTTGGGGTGAAGATGTCCCCTTCTTACGCAAGCGTCACCAAGCGTTGAGCCAACACCATTTGTTTGCGGATATGGAATATAGCGAAGACCCTCAGCAATTGAGTGAGTGGATGCCGCTAGTGATGAAACAACGCAAAATCAATCAACTACTTGCAGCAACGCGTGTAAAGTATGGCACGGATATAGATTTTGGCTCGCTTACTCGCCATATGGTGCAAAATTTGCAGTTGAAATCAGGCTTTACGCTGTTACTCAGACACAGTTTAACCACGCTAAAACAACAAGCTAATCGTCGGTGGCTAGTCAAGATTAAAGATAAATCCACAAGACACATTAAAACCATTGATGCTGGCTTTGTATTTTTAGGCGCTGGCGGGGCAGCGCTAACCTTATTACAAAAATCAGGCATTCCCGAAGGCAAAGGTTACGGTGGATTTCCTGTTAGCGGTCAATGGCTGGTGTGCAGAAACCCCGAAGTCGTCAAACAACACAATGCTAAAGTGTATGGTAAAGCCGCCATTGGTGCACCGCCCATGTCTGTGCCGCATTTAGATACGCGTATTATTTCTGGCCAACCTGCTCTGCTATTTGGCCCATATGCAGGCTTTACTACCAAGTTTCTAAAGCAAGGTTCGTTTATGGATTTGATTAAATCCGTCAAAGGAAACAACGTAAAATCAATGCTTTCCGTAGCAAAGCACAACAAAGACTTCACTAAATATTTAGTGGGTGAAGTATTTCAACTCAACAAAACACGTTTGGCTGTGCTTAAAAAGTTCTTCCCCAAAGCCAAGCCTGAAGATTGGTCTCTTGCCATTGCGGGTCAACGCGTACAAATTATCAAAAACTGCGATGAAAAAGGCGGAAAGCTGGAATTTGGTACGGAGATTGTGTCTGCCAGCGATGGCTCATTGGCGGCATTACTTGGCGCATCGCCTGGGGCATCCACCTCAGTCAAAGCCATGCTAGAAGTGCTTGAGCGCTGCTTTAAAAATCAAGTAAAAAGCCAAGATTGGCAGCAAAAGCTCAAAACCATGATTCCATCTTATGGCGAATCATTAGTGGATGATGCCGACCTACTTAAAACAGTGCGCGCAAGAACACTTAAAACACTTAAATTACAATAAGTTATTTAGCGTTTATAAAACTACTTACTTTTGCTTCAACTTGGCTATATAAGTCAGGCGACAAGCAATCGACTTCCCAAGTATCATCCATGCCACGCAACCAAGTGAGCTGACGTTTCGCCAATTGACGCGTGGCAGCAATGCCCTTTTCTTTTAGCGCAGTCAAATCATAATCCCCACGCAAATGTTCCAACGCTTGGCGATAACCGACACAGCGCATGGATGGAATTTCTGCCGTTAAACTGGGATAAGTGTTCAGTAGTTGGCGCACCTCATCTAAAAAACCTTGCGCCAGCATTTGCTCAAAGCGCAAGGCAATGCGCTCATGCAACACTTTACGGTCACTCGGCACAATCGCGATTTTAAGCAAATTGTAAGGCAAAGCAGCCTGTTCAGACGCTTGGTATAACGCAGACATCGGCTTGCCACTGAGCTCATACACTTCCAACGCACGCTGAATACGCTGCGCATCAGTGGGTTGTAAGCGTGCCGCAGTTTCGGGGTCAATAGTGGCTAATTTGTGATGCATGGCAGGCCAGCCAATGATTGCCGCCTCAGCATCTAACCGCGCACGAACCTCAGTGTTAGCTTCAGGCAAATTACTCAAACCACTTTGTAATGCATTGAAATACAACATAGTTCCACCAACCAGCAAGGGAATTTTGCCACGCGTAGTAATATCTGCCATTAAGCGCAATGCATCATTTCTAAAATTTGATGCCGAATACACCTGCGTGGGCGGTATCACATCAATCAAATGGTGCGGCGCTTGCGCTAAAGTGGCAGCATCTGGTTTGGCCGTGCCAATATTCATGTTTTGATAAACCAACGCAGAGTCGACACTAATCAACTCAACAGGCAAATGCTGATAAAGCTCAACCGCGAGACCAGTTTTACCGCTAGCGGTGGGGCCCATTAGAAAAATAGCAGGCGGCAAATTACTCATAATGACTCCACATCCGCAACACTTTAACAATCTTTTCAGCCTCTAATACTTGATAAACCAATCGATGCTGAATATTGATACGACGTGAATATGCGCCCGACAAGTCGCCGACTAACTTTTCGTGAGGCGGTGGATTTTGAAATGGATTTTCTGCAATGATGCTTAAAAGCGACAAAGCCTTATCTTTTAAGCCTGTGGCTTTCAAATTCAAAGCATCTTTTTGTGCGGCTTTGGTATAAAGCAGTTGATATTGCGCCACCCGTGAATCTACCAATCAAGATTGGAAGATAATTCACTAATGGGTGTCGCCATCCCCTCGCGTAGTGATTCACGCATATTTGGCACAGAGAGCAAAAACAATGTTTCCTGAATCGCTGCCCAATCATCCTCTGAAACTAGCACAGCATTATTACGCTTGCCTGTAATGGTTACTGGCTGATGTGAAGACGCCGCTTCATCAATCAGGCGGTATAAGTTAGTTCTAGCGTTGCTGGCGGATAGGGTTTGCATGATAACCTCGATGGTTTTTTATGATGGTACGTTATTGCGTACGTTTAATCAAGGATGTTTGCTTGAAATATCTGAGCTAGTAGATCATCACCCAATCACTTACCCCGCATAAACATCTTGTCCAAATCCTGCATAGTGACCTGAAACCACGTGGGTCTGCCGTGGTTACATTGCCCACTTCGCTCTGTGGCTTCCATATCGCGTAGCAGGGCGTTCATTTCGGGGATGGTAAGGCTGCGATTAGCGCGAACAGCGGCATGGCAGGCCATGGTGCCGAGCATTTCGTTGCGTCTTTCGGTTAACGCACGCGTTGCGCCATATTCTCGTAAATCGCGCAGTACATCACGCGCAAGCGCGACGGCATCGGCATCTTGCAACATCGCGGGGGTGGCGCGTACCGCTAAGGTGGTAGGCGAGAGTACCGCAATATCAAACCCCAATTGTTGCAAACCGCCCTGCCCTGACATGAGCTGCTCTTCTACCGTGGCAACTTCAAATCTATCCGCCTGAAAACTTACGGGAATCAACAGTGGTTGCATTGGCACATTAGCGCTATCCAAGGCATTTTTTAGACGTTCGTACATAATGCGCTCATGCGCCGCATGCATATCGACCACCACCAAGCCTAAGCTATTTTGCGCTAGCACATAAACACCGTGAACTTGCCCCACCGCAAACCCAAGGGGAAAGTCTTGCGAAGCATTCGGCTGATGGTTTTCACCAACCTCGTATTTTTCAGCCAAACTAACATTTGAAGTCAAAGGAGCGTATTCAGTCGCAGAACAATTGATATTCCCATACAGCGTTTGATAAAAATCAGGCGTTTGGTTTGCGCGTAAATCAATCTGCGACTGATAAGTGGGGTAATGCACGCTGCCAGCATTAGGCGCAAATGGGTTACTCGGTGCTTGGTTAGCCGTAACGATATTGGAGTTACCCGTGGGTGCAGAAAGCGCCTTGTTGAGAGAGTGAAAAATAAAGCGATGAATAGATTGCCCATCTCTAAAACGCACTTCTGTTTTAGCTGGATGTACATTGACATCCACCAAGCTGGGGTCTAGCTCTAAAAACAAGATAAAAGCTGGATGCCTATCATGGTGCAATACATCTTGATAGGCTTGGCGAATGGCATGAGAAATCAATTTATCACGCACAAAGCGACCATTCACATAAACATATTGGGTATCGCGACTATTACGGTTGTAGGTTGGCTTTGCTGCCATGCCCCAAAAGCGTAAGCCAGCGGCACTTTCGTCCACTGAAAATGATTCAGCAGAAAATTCAGCGCCCAATACTTCACCAAAGCGTTTTTGTGGTTCTGCAATGCTAAGGCGCGTCAAAGCACGACCATTATGTTGCAACATAAACGCGACATCTGGGCGCGATAACGCGACACGTCGAAAAGCCTCCTCACAATGCCCAAACTCGGTGCCTTCTGTTTTAAGAAATTTACGACGCGCGGGCGTATTAAAGTACAAATCATTCACTTCAACAATCGTGCCTTTGTCGAGCGCTGCTGGCTCTATCGGTGCGATTTCACTGCCATCTGAACCAATACGCCAAGCATGTTTTTCGGCTTGATAGCGGCTAATCAATTGCGTGCGTGAAACAGAGGCAATACTCGCAAGCGCCTCACCACGGAAGCCTAGGCTTGCCACTTTTTCCAAATCATCCAAGCTAGCAATCTTGCTGGTCGCATGGCGTGTCAGGGCGAGCGTCAAATCTTCTTTAGCAACACCTGAACCGTTATCTGCCACGCGTAACTGCTTAACGCCACCTTGCATCAATGACACTGTAATTTCAGTGCTATTTGCATCTAGGCTATTTTCCAACAACTCTTTTAGCGCAGAGGCAGGCCTTTCCACCACCTCCCCCGCCGCAATTTGACTGATGAGCTGGTCTGGCAGCAGTTGAATCTTACGCATGGTTGCCACTATTCATTGGCTACTTTAGTTTTAGCAAGCGCTGGATTGCTAGCAAAATACTTTTTAATCCCCGTTAAAATTGCGCCTACCAATTGATATTGATAGCCTTCATCATTCAGCTTTTGCTCTTCTTCTGGGTTGCTGATAAACGCTGTTTCCACCAAAATTGAAGGAATATCAGGCGACTTTAACACCGCAAAAGCAGCTTGCTCTACTGAACCTTTGTGTAGCTTATTGATTTTGCCAATGTTGCCCAATACCGATTTTCCGAGTTTTAAACTATCGTTAATCGTAGCCGTTTGCGATAAATCGAGCAGTGTACGCGCCAAATTAGGGTCTTTATCCTCCAAACTCACGCCACCGATTAAGTCAGACTCGTTTTCAATCTTGGCTAAATACCGTGCACTTGCACTTGTTGCGCCGCGTTCAGACAACGCAAATACGGATGAACCACGTGCATCTGGCGTCACAAAAGCATCGGCATGAATCGACACAAATAAATCTGCACGCATATTACGTGCTTTTACTACACGACCATGCAGTGGGATAAAATAATCCCCATCGCGGGTTAAAATGCCTCGCATATTGGGTTCTGCATCAATTTTTTCTTTCAGTTTTTTAGCGACTGCCAAAGTAATATCTTTTTCATGCGATCCATTTGCGCCACGGGCTCCTGGGTCTTCACCACCATGTCCAGCGTCAATCGCAATCGTGATTAGTCGTAAATCACCTTTGATGGCAGGTTTATTGATGATTTTTTCAGAACTAACCTCTTTTGTGGCGACTTCTTTGTTCGGTGTTTGATCATTTCCTGCGTTAATGGGCGTCGTGATACTGGTATCCATTTTGAGCGTTACGTCTTTTGTTTCATTGGATATGCCTGATTGTGGCGTACTACCAGACTCTGTAACAGTAACGGAAGTATTATTGCTGGGAGTTGCGACTGATGTGCCAGTTGGCGATTCTACATTAGCGGGTTCAGCACTTTCTTTATTGGGATTAGTGACTTGCGACGTTTTTTCACGCTGTTGCAACATGGCCGTTAAAGGATCTTGCAATGGGTAAATGTCCAATACCAAACGGTTTTTGTACTCACCAGCAGGTGGCAAAGCAAACACCTTAGGATTTATTTCTGATTTTAAATCAATGACTAAGCGCATAGTGCCAGGTTTAAAATTACCCACGCGTATTTGCTTGATATAAGGGTCGCTGCCTAAAATTTTGCTGGATAATGTTTTTAAGGTATCGCTCATTTCTACATCTTCTAAATCCAACACCAAACGATCAGGATTTTTAAGCAAAATCATTTTCTGCGTAATGGGCTTGCTGGATTCCAAGGTAATCCGTGTGTAATCCTCTGCGGGCCATACGCGGGCTGCAATCACCGCAGTTGCAGCATCTGCGACATGGATAGTCGCCATCAATAACATCAATATTAAACTGATAAACGTTTTAAACATTCTGTTCCAATTTCAGTATTAGACTTTAAGCAGACTGCTCTACCCTCTGCATTGGGCGTGAGATGAATTTCAATATCTGCACGTGGAATTAAATTCCCCGCCTTCTCAGGCCACTCAACTAAACAGATAGTCTTTTCATTAAAGTGATCTCTAAATCCAGCGGCCTCCCACTCTTCCTCATCGTTAAACCGATACAAGTCAAAGTGATAATAGAAATTATCACCCGCTTCGTAGGATTCAACCAGCGTATAAGTTGGACTCTTCACTTTGCCTTGATGCCCTGCGGCATGAAGCAAGCCACGAACAAGCGTTGTCTTACCAGCACCTAAATCGCCATACAGATAGACCGTCGTACCCAGCTGAAGTAATCGAGCTAAGTGCGCACCTAAATCTAAAGTTGCCGCTTCATCAGGCAGTTTGAATGTAATATTATGGGACATATGACTAAACAATTAACAAATTTGCATCAACTTTCTATCCAAATCAAACAATGGGGTATTGAACTTGGATTTAGCCAAGTGGGCATTACCGACACAGATTTGTCCGCTGCAGAGCCTGAACATCAAGCATGGATAGAAAAAGGGTTTCATGGTGCTATGGATTATATGGCAAAACATGGCACTAAGCGCACTAGACCCGCTGAATTAGTACCGAGTACGGTGCGCATTATATCTGTACGCATGGATTATATGCCACCAAATGCACACAATATCAATGATGTACTAGCAGATGATACGCTGGCCTTTATTTCACGTTATGCATTGGGTCGGGATTACCATAAAGTACTACGTAACCGCTTGCAAAAACTATGTGAGCGTATCGCAAAGGAAATCGGCGAATTTGGCTACCGAGTATTCACCGACAGCGCACCTGTGTTAGAAGTAGCGCTAGCAGAAAAAGCTGGTCTAGGTTGGCGCGGCAAGCATACCTTATTGCTTTCAAGAGAATCTGGCTCATGGTTTTTTTTAGGTGAAATCTATACAGACTTACCAATACCTGCAGACGCTCCCTCACAGAATCACTGCGGAACTTGCACCGCTTGCATCGACATTTGCCCGACTAAAGCCATCGTCGCACCATATCAAGTAGACGCAAGGCGCTGTATTTCATACCTAACAATAGAACTAAAGGACAGCATCCCAATAGAGTTTCGCCCACTAATCGGCAACCGCGTATATGGATGCGATGACTGCCAATTAGGATGCCCTTGGAATAAATTTGGAAATATTACAAAACAAGAGGATTTTTACGTCAGAAATGGCTTAGATCATGTCAGCCTAGTTGAGTTATTTCAATGGGACGAAGAAATGTTCAATAAAAAAATGGCAGGGAGTGCAATTTACAGAATCGGATATCAACAATGGATAAGGAATATTGCAATTGGGCTCGGCAATACCAAAACGTCTAAAACTGTCATAAATGCTTTAGAGTCAAAACTTCAAAGCAACATTACACATCAAAATCTCACCAAAACAGTGCAAGAACATATCACTTGGGCACTAAATCAGCACAAAAAATAGAAAACCACCCCAAAGGTGACAAATAATTTACACATTATTTACAAATTAAAGAATTAATTACAAAATAAATGTTATACAATAGTCACACATAAACGTAATACAGAATACATGTAGATCACTGTAAAAACAACAAAATTTAAAATATTCAAATAAAAAATAAAATAAACTTTTCAGTATACATCATCATGTTGATGACATAAATAGTCCGAATGGACTATTGGTCGAAAAAAAAAAGCCGTTCATAATGGCTTCGCTTGGACGAGCAAACAACTTTCAAAGCTTGTTTTACAAACATGTTTTACTGAAAGAAATAGCATCATGAAGGACGGCACTAGAGCCCAGAAAATATAGTTATGGGCTTGTAGTTAAGCTGATGGGGCAGCCAAAAAAGGCGCTTGCGGATGATTAAATCGTTACAGAATTTTTGTTTTGTTTTTTTGTTTTGTTTTGTTTTGTTTTTTTATTAGGAGTTTGAAATGAATTTATTGAAAAAAATTGCATTATCGACTTTGCTATTGGCTTCACAATCAGCATTTGCTCAAGTTTATAACTTAGGTAGTATTACACCTAGTTCAGCTGTTTCATTTGAAACAGAATCATCTTCTGCCAACTTTGAGTTCTTAGATCACTTTACTTTTTCATTAACTACAGGCGCTGATACTCTGTTTGGTGGTGCACCTGATGTTAGGGTTAGAGCAAATGGTGATACATTCAGAGTAAACATCACCCAAGTATTCTTATATTCAGGTGAGTTAGGCTATGGTACTCGTGTTACACCTGACATCGACCGCTCTGCTGAAGGCTTTTCATTTAAAAACCTGACAGCTGGAAATTACTACTTCACAGTAGCTGGCGTTCAAAGAGCTGACTCTCTTGCTGGTAACTACTCATTTAATTTAGCAGCCACCAAGATTACTTCTGCTGTAGCTGAGCCAGAAACATTTGCTTTATTGATGGGTGGTCTTGGTTTGATGGGCTTTATCGCAAGACGTAAAAGCGCTTAAGCTTTTCATGCTAGTACAGTTGCAAGGTAGTAAGTAGTAGTTTTATTAGTTGTTTTAAGTAAATAGTTAAGTCAAACCCCACTTTTGTGGGGTTTTTTTTGCTTATTAGACCAAGTTGGCAATCAACAGCGTTGCAACCGTTAAATCAGCACTCGTGCCAGGGTTGATACTTTGATCCTTGAGCTCGCGGTCAAACAAAAGTAGTTGCTTCATATACAGCTTTGGATTCTCAAGAGCCTCTAATGATTCGTAATGTAAGCTTGCTTGCTGTTGTATTTGCAACGCTGTCGCATCTCCATATTTACGCGCAACGTGACTATCTTTGAAAGTGGATAAATAAGCCAAGTACAGAAGAGTAGTTGCCCAACCTGAACGCTCCCACTTTTTGCTTGCACTTTGATAAATTGGTAAACCGAATTCAATAATCTCATCATAGCCATTTGAATACTGTTGTGCGATGAAATCGTGTGATTGAGCAGCTTGCATGGCTGCTAACAAGCTGATTGATGGTGCGTCAACCACGTCATGCTGGTTCACTTTGCCCAAGCCTGCTGGATTAGCCCGTTGTATTGCTTGATATGCACAAACGGCATCGTCAATCGTTAGATCTTGCAGTGTTTGCAATAATGCCGCTTTGAATGACCCGTTCAATTGCGGTTGTAAAACAGCATGAATAACAGGTGCAGCAAGTAAAATGATTCCTAGATTGGTATTGCAACCAACGCTATCCCAAGTAGCGTTTACTGCATTCAAGATTCTTTGCCCTACTGTTAAACCTGATTGTGCAATAACATTGCTTGAAGCATTCGCACTATTTATAAAATCTTGCACCACCATGCCGTGACCATCTGAAAATACATGCACATTTCCTGGCTTTAGAACAGCAAGCTCATCTAGACATGCTTGCCTGTATATTTGTGCAGCTTGAGCGGGTGTAAATTTGGCCTGCATATCAATCTAATACGACTTATCTAGAAAGTCATCAACCAAGGCGAGCGCTATATCTAGCGCCACCACACTTTGTAAACCTTTCCAAGCGGGAATACTATTGATTTCTAACACGTAAAGTTTTCCTTCGCAGTCACGGATAACATCCACGCCACAGTAGTCGATATTGACGGCATTTGCAGCGGCTTCTGCCAGCTCAGCAACTTCACCAGCATGCGGATATGATTCACACCGTCCACCTAATGCCACATTATTCACCCAACCATTGCCGTGACGCACCATAGCGCCGATAGCCTTGCCGTTAATAATAAATACGCGGTGGTCGTGCCAAGCACCTTCACCACTATCGATATAGCGTTGCAAATAATACAAGCCATCAACGTGTTGCTCTAACGGTACTGGAAAAGACGAGCTTTTGTCTAACTTTCGAACGCCCTGACCTTGCGATCCAAATAAAGGCTTAATAACCAAAGCGCCGTTATGCGCAGTTTCACGTTGAATAATATCAAGGGCATAGTGTCGTGATTCACATACCCACGTATCTGGAGTTGCCACGCCATGATGATGTAGCAAAAAACTCGTCATCCCTTTATCTACAGTCCGCTCGACCGCCCGACCATCGTTATAAACACGAACGCCGAGCATTTCTATACCATGCAAAATATCTAAACGCGTAATGACCTGCTGCAAAGTACCACCAGGAACACCTCGCACAAATGCACATGGCGGCAGCTTATCTTCAAACGCAGGCAAAATAATCCCTTGCTCACCTTGTGTCAGGTTGAAATAACAATCTTTAAGGGAGATAAAAACTGCTTGGAAACCACGCATGGCAAGTGCTTCTTTTAAACGCTTGCCATGCCAGCCGGGATCGTCTGTAAAGACGGGGATACGTTGCTTCACAAAAAATTATGCTCGGTTAAGCGCGATACCCAAATGATTGATCGATTAGCGCAGCGTCTAATTTACCACCTGTAAATGTATTGCCAGATTCGATAGCTGTTACTGTTACTGCCGCAGGGCTAAACAACATCGGGTCAATTTTATAGAAATCCATGTTAACGCTTTTAAACACTTCCGCAAAAGGACGACCGTAGTCTCGTGAGGCGCTACTTGGCAACTCTTTCGCTAACTTTTCAGCCGCTTCATCAGAGCCTTTCACGAACAGATGCGCATGTCCACCAAATAAAATTGCATCATTGGTACGGCCCATACCGATTAAGAAATCAGGGGCAGGAGGCGGTAGTGGCGCACTTGCCATACCATCTACCACATGATCTAACGGAAAATGCAAGGTGTGAATTTTATGCATTGCAACTTCTAACACACGACCAACGATTTGTACCGTACCAGCCAAACTGCGTGTGGGTGTCAAAATGAATGTTAACTTATCAATGGCGACACCTGTATCTCGTGATACTTTCTCAATGACTTCAACAGGTGGTGCTTTGTCACTTTCTAGCACCAAACAAGCGGCATCTGCTTGGTCTTTATAACCAAGCTCTTGATATAGATCTTCACGTGCCGCAATTGCTCGACCTGGCCCAGAACCTAGTGAGAAGAACTTTTCATGTGCCAAGCTCCAGCCTGCATACTGACTGCCCAAGCAAGATAGAATTGGATTATTGGAATGTACTGAAAGCATCCAAGGCCAATGTGGGAATGTTGTCGAGGTTTGAATGTTCACATGACCCAAACCACCCATGCAAATTTCTGCAATTAAGCGCCCTGCTTCTAAACCACCGGGAGATTTAATACCTGCATCAATGATGGTTGCGCCGTTGGCAGATTTTTCCACCCCAAGGCGTAAATTTTTTGCATTAGCAATCAAATAAGCCACCAATGGATTGGTTAATTGATTGACGCTAGGCCAGTTTGAAGTATCTAATTTTGCAGCTTCACTCATACATTGCCCTTAATTTTTATTTATGGATTTGCTCTATGGATTTGTTTTATAAAATAACATTTGTAAAATCTTGAATCATTTGCTTCATGATTACTGTTCTTGCGTTGACTAAACTACGAGCTTCAGTTGCGTTACCAGCTTCAGCCAGTACCGTACATACAGGGTTATTTGCTGTGATGCGACTATTTGCCACAGGAATATCTGCTACCCAATCTGGCCAATCTTGATTGCCTGGAATTTCCAACTCAGCTGGCGCATAAATAACCTGTCTTGCTTTCGCTAAACTGGGCACGCTGATTTTACCTAAAACATCATCACTACAGGCTTTTACATGTAAATCAAACAAATTACATGACAAAGATTGATATAAATCGAATGTGGAACTTAAACGAGGGTTAATTTCAAGCACCCAAATGTCATCTTGATACATAATCGCATCTAAGCTATTTAGCCCTCGTAAACCAACCGCTTGCGTTAATTTTTTAGCTGCGTCTAGTAGCTTGGATTTTACGCGTTCAGGTAAATTTCCATGTCCCACAATTCCGCCATATCTATATGGCTGGGCGGATGAATATGCGACCCACTGCTCATTAAATCCAATCACCTGCACATTGCCAGCATGCGCTAAAAACAACATAGAAACTGGCTCGCCTTTTACCGCCTTTTGATAATAATACCCAGTTGGCGGAACCTCGCCGACAGGTGCGTTAATGACGTGCGTCCCACCAGACCCACCAGCATGTTTAGAAAGCCATCCTTCTGCACTTTCAAGCCCTTGAAAGCTAATCTCGGGGTGCTGAATGTCTAACGTGTCAAGAAGGGTGAAAAAAAGAGCAGGTCGCTTTAAATCACGCACTACAGAAGGTCGATTACCTAGCAAACGCAATCTGGCTTCAATCCGGTCTAGCAAATCGGGCTGAGCTTCAAACCCACTACCATATACAAAACCTGCTATTTCACTCAAATTTAATTGACTTAAAATTCGCTCAAGCTCATCAGCCACAAATCCACCGTTTGCATAAGTGATTTTAAAGGCCTTTTTTGCTGCTGTTTGTGTATCTTTATCGGAAAACACATCCATTGCGATGACTTCATAGCCAGCTTGCGCAGCGGCTTTTACAAACGGCCGAGCTGAAACTGCGGCTACGATAATCTTTTTTGCTTGCGACATTATTACAGGCTATTACGTGCAATCTCAAATGCAGATAAAAAGTCCAAATAATGTTTATCACTAGACTCAAGCATTAACTTCAAGAGGTTATGCTGAGCATTATATTTAACATTACCAATAGCCAATGCGCCAATACCGAAAGCTGTAGTGCCGTGAATCAGAACGCCATCCGCCATTACGTCCACGCCTTCTGCGCCTAGTGGAGGAATAGCATTTACATCTGCAACAATTTTTAAAAGTTTAGATGACTCAATTTGTTGATTGCTAATCACCTGCACACCAGCCGCTGCACAACATAAAACAATTTCTGTATCTTGAATAATTTGGTTTTTAAGTGCCTCTGTACTACCATCAACACATTCAATATCAACACCGTAACGTTTTTTGTATGAATCAGCTTTTTCCTGTACATCTGATAATGCACGATGGGCTACCATTCTAACTTGAGCGCCATATTTAGCAGCAATCACAGCGGTACATCCACCAACTGGACCAGTCGCGCCAAATATTGATACTTTTCTACCAGCCAACTCAAGACCAAATTGCTTTTTCAAATGATGCTCTACTTTAGCCATCATGCCCGCAGCGGTTGTAAATGCACCAGATGGGTCTGCAAAAACAGATACCTCAAATGGTGGCACCATTGCTTTGCGTGCTGCAGCTAACATATCCATTGCCACATCAATATCTCGCCCGCCAATAAACACATGTTCACGCTTCACGCCGGAAGGACTACGTGAAAATATTGCATCTTGAACCAACGCAGACACTTCAGAGAGTTGTACATTGGTATAGGGCATAATTTTATCAAAACCAGCATCAAACCCCATATTTACGTCAAATGGACTTGCATTTTTAGCTGCTGTAATAAGATGTAAAATTGATACTTTTTCCATGATTATCCTTTTTTATCCTTCGCGAGAATTATTTTTGGCAAAATTGCCTTTTTTTTAACCTTCTGAAACGCTTACAATAGCACCTTGATTTCGACCTTTGCATAACATAAATGTTAATCCATGATGCTCAGGGTACTTTTCATTCAACCTATCTATGTTTTGGGTAGCTTCCCTGTCATCGGCAAAAATTGCAAAACCTGTAGGCCCCCAAGAACTTTGTCCATAACAGAGCGCGCCTTGAGTCGCAAGCCAATCTAGCACTGCTGTTACTTTAGGGCTAGCATAACGCCCCCCTTGCACAGATGAAAAATGGTCACCCGTAATCTCTTGTAACTTTCCAATCGCTAAACCAAAACCATGCAAATCTTGCTCGGCCAGTGATGGTAATGCTTGCATTAACACATGCCGACACAAACTAGCGGCTGATTCTACTGCAAACACAGGCAATGTACGAAATGCTTGAATCTCTTCTGCGCCGTGTACCCCTTTGCTCGTATGATCAAAAATCAATAACACGCGCCATGCTTCAGGAAAATCTAAATGCGCAATAACTGGAGGAATCACAGTATTCGCACCTCGCCCGCCATCAACAATTAGCCCCCCAGTAGCAAAAGTACCTAAACCAATGCCTGATCGAGCGCCGCGCGAGGTTAATTTTGCGATATATTCTACTGATAAATCCAACTCGTAAAGGGCATTTATCGCCATACCAACCGCTAGAGCCATTTGTGTACCTGAGCCCAAACCTGCATGGGCTGGTATTGCTTCAACAACATTAAGTTGCAACTGCTCTGGCAAATCAAGCGCGCTGAGTATTTTTTGCGCAATTTTTTTAGCGCGTTCAGAATCTTCTCCAACGACATTCAACCCATGAGGGTAAATTGTCGCACAAATCTTCGTGGTTGGCTTATCAAGAGAAAGCCCGATACTACCAAAGCGTCGACCTAAATCACCATTAAGATCAAAAAAACCCATATGCAAGCGAGCGGTTGTTTCAACTGTAACGTATTTATTCAAATTTTTATCGCCATTAAGCGTCTCACTAAAGTTACCTGACCTAAAATTACCTAACATAGATGACGCAAAAAAATCTCAACTCACAATTTTCACATTGTAACGTAGGCATTTTATTTTTCATATGCGACAATCTCACGAATTGAATCATATAAAAGCTTATGCTTGAGTAATGCTAATCATTATTTTTAAGTAAACTAGTTAAAGCGTAAACTACGTCATTTGTATATGACCCACGCAAAATGTATAGTATATGTATAAAACTTAATAAACTTAAGCACCACCCCAAGTTCGTTAAAAATCTAAGTAAAAAAATATTTCATAAGGTATTGGGATGAACAATTTCACACAACCAACCAGCATAGATGCCGTTACTTGTACTGCTTGTGGTCTGCTATGCGATGACCTTAGCATTGATCGTGATGCTGAAGGCGCTTTAAAAATCACAGCAAATGGCTGCACAAAAAGTGTTGCTTTTTTTGAGCGACCACACATCGCTACTTCAGCGCGTGTTGCAGGCAAAGCTACAGACTTGGCCGTAGCGCTTGAGGCTGCTACCGCCCTATTTAAAAATTGTCGAAGACCGCTAATTAGTGGCTTAAGCGCCGATGTGCAAGGCATGCGCGCAGTGATGAATCTCGCAGAAAAGTCTGGCGCGACGATAGATCACATGAACTCAAAAAGCTCAATGCGCAATTTAATGGTGATACAAAATTCTGGTTGGCAAGTCACTACGCTCACTGAGGTTAAAAACCGCGTTGATTTATTATTAGTGATTGGCACAGATATTGTCAGTTACTTTCCACGCTTTTTTGAACGGAATGTGTGGAATAAAGAAAGCATGTTTGACCAAGAAACAAGCACGCGCGAGGTGGTGTATCTTGGTGGGCGCAATTTAGACACTAGCGCAGGTACCTCACCCACTGGTAAAGCGCCAACGGTTTTACCGTGTGACACCGCCAATATCCCTGAAGTCTTAGCTGTTTTACGTGCTTTAGTGCTCGGTAAAAAACTAATCGCAACAGAAGTTGCTGGCATTGCAGTAGCAGATTTAGCAACATTAGCAGAACGCTTAAAAGCCGCCAAATATGCCGTTGTTGCTTGGACAAGTAGCGCGCTGGATTTTGCGCATGCCGAACTCACCATCCAAAATATTACTGGCTTAATAGAGAAGGTAAACACAACTACACGTTGTGCTGGCTTACCTTTAGGTGGCAATGAGGGTGACGTGAGCGCTTATAACACAAGTAGCTGGATTAGTGGCTATCCGTATCGCATGTCCTATCACCGCAACTACCCAGATTACGAACCTTATCAATACTCAACAGAGCGCATGTTGGCGGAACAAGAAGCTGACGCCCTCATCTGGGTTAGCGCACTAAACCCTGAGCGAACCGCGCCAAAGAGTTCTACTCCAACCGTGGTGATTGGTCACCCAGAAATGAAATTCGAGCAAGAACCTGCAGTGTTTATCCCAATAGCTGTGCCTGGCATCGATTGCAACGGCACGCAGTTCCGCAGTGATAGCTCAGTTTCACTTCCCTTACAAAAATTACGTGATCGCGCATTGCCCACTTTGAGCGATGTTTTATCAGCAATCGAGAGTAGCTTATGAGTCTAATTAAACTTACTGGCGGCAGAGTTTATGACCCTGCCCACAACGTTAATGGCGAAGTGAAGGACATTTACATTCGCGATGGACGTATCGTTGCCGCACCCAACAATGGCGAACCTATCAACCAAGAATATGATTTGCGTGGCAAAGTAGTCATGGCAGGTGCTATAGACATGCACACACACATCGGTGGCGGCAAGGTGAATATCGCCCGTATGATGTTGCCTGAAGATCACCGTGCGGATCCAGCCGTACATAGCGACTTGTGTCGCTCAGGTTGTGGTCATGCAGTGCCTTCAACACTCACTACAGGCTATCGCTATGCTGAAATGGGTTATACCGCTGGCTTTGAGCCAGCTTTGGCACCTGTCAATGCGCGTCAATCGCACCTTGAAATGGGCGATACGCCGATTATCGACAAAGGCGGTTACGCTATGCTAGGCAGTGATGATTTCTTCTTGCGTATGTTAACCGCAAAGAAAGATCAAAACGCAATCAACGACTACGTTGCGTGGATTATGCACGCAACCCAAGCCATTGGCATTAAAGTGGTGAATCCGGGTGGCATCAACGCCTTTAAATTTAACCAACGTGCGCTGAATCTAGATGAGCTCAATAGCCATTACCAAGTATCACCACGCGATGTACTTAAAGCCTTATCGCGTGCCGTACATGAGCTTGGTGTACCGCACCCGCTTCACGTACATGCCAACAACCTAGGTGTGCCTGGCAATATGGAAACTACGCTCAAAACAATGGGTGCCGCAGAAGGCTTTCCAATGCACTTGACCCATATTCAGTTCCATAGCTATGGTACGGAGGGTGACCGCAAGTTTTCATCAGGCGCTGCCGCCATAGCCGAGGCCATTAACAAACACAAAAATATCTCAGCTGACGTAGGGCAAATTCTTTTTGGTCAAACTGTTACCTGCTCTGGTGATACCATGCGCCAACAAGCCAATGCAGCATTTGGCAACCCAAGAAAATCCGTGATTATGGATATTGAGTGTGATTCAGGATGCGGTGTAGTACCGTTTAAATACAAAGATCAAAACTTTGTAAACGCTTTGCAATGGGCGATTGGCTTGGAAATATTCCTTTTAACTGATGACCCTTGGCGCATTTTCCTCACCACAGATCACCCGAATGGTGCGCCATTCACGAGTTACCCTCACCTGATTAAACTGTTGATGGATAAGACTTTCCGTAACGATACCTTTGCTAAATTGAATTTAGATGCGCAAGCCATGAGCACGCTCACCTCTATTGACCGTGAATACAGCCTATACGAAATCGCCATTATGACGCGTGCAGGAGCAGCCAAACTGGTAGGCTTGCATGACCGCGGTCATTTGGGTGCAGGGGCAGGCGCTGATATTACGGTTTACACCGACAATGCCGATCGCGAAGCCATGTTTAGTAAACCTGATTACGTGTTTAAAGACGGTGAACTTGTGGTGAAAGATGGTCAAGTGGTGAAAGTCACTTGGGGTAAAACGCACACGGTTAAACCTGAGTTTGATCGTGGCATTGAAAAAGACATTAAAAAATACTTTGACACTTACCACACCATGAATATGGAAAACTTTAAAGTCAGCGCGGATGAAATCGCCGAAGGCGGTCGCGGTGGTGTCGTAGTGCAAGAGTGTAAAGGTCGTCGGGAGAAAACAGCATAATGAGACTTACCATTAACATCATCGGAGCTACGCTATGATTATTAACGGCGTACAGATTGACGATACTTTCGCAGAAGCATTTAATATGCGCGGCACGCGAGTAATACTCACCGCACAAAATCACAAATGGGCTTACCATGCGGCAAATGCGATGACAGGCTTTGCAACTTCAGTGATTGGTTGTGGTGTAGAAGCTGGCATTGAGCGAGAACTCAGCCCAGAAGAAACCCCAGATGGTCGCCCAGGCGTTTCCATTTTAATGTTTGCCATGAGTAGTTCTGTGCTGATGAAACAGCTTGAGCTACGCATGGGGCAATGTATTCTCACCTGCCCTACTGCTGCTGCCTTCTCGGGCTTAGATAGCCCAGATAAAATTAACTTGGGTAAAAATTTACGCTTCTTTGGCGATGGCTTTCAAATATCCAAACAGTTTGGCGGCAAACGCTACTGGCGCGTGCCCGTGATGGATGGTGAATTTATTACCGAAGAAAAAACAGGCATGGCACGCAGTGTGGGTGGTGGCAATTTCTTAGTCTTGGCGGAGTCACAACCGCAAGCACTTGCTGCTTGTGAGGCTGCAATTGAGGCAATGAAAAAAGTGCCAAATGTGATTATGCCATTCCCAGGTGGCGTAGTGCGTTCAGGTTCTAAAGTGGGTTCAAAATACAAAGCACTATTCGCTTCCACTAACGATGCATTTTGCCCGACGCTTAAAGGGATTACCAACACACAACTCTCCCCAGATATTGAATCTGTGATGGAAATTGTGATTGATGGTTTAACCGATGCGGATATTCGCAAAGCCACTTACGTGGGCATTGAGGCTGCTTGTAGCCTTGGCGCTAAAAACGGGATCAAACGTATTTCTGCAGGCAACTATGGCGGAAAATTAGGTCAATTCCAGTACCATTTACGTGAAATTATGAATGACAAATCACTCGCAGGAGGTGCAGCATGAGCGCCTTAACCTTCACACTTAAAAATGCGCCAACACACCGTGTTGACTGCTCGCCACTGACACCAGATCAATTAGCAGGTAAAAGCGTAGCAGATATTGCTGCAATTACCCTACAAAGTGGCAAACAATCATTACGCGTTGATAGCCTATTTGATATTAGCGGTGATGATACCAGTGAGCTAGTATTCAAAAACAGCCATACAAAGCTCGATTTTATTGGCAAAGCCATGGCATCAGGCAGCATTACCATTCATGGTGATGTCGGCTCATACCTAGCATTTCAAATGAAAAATGGCACTATCACTTTACATGGCAATGCCACCGATTTTGCCGCCAGCGGCATGGCAAAAGGTTTATTGCACATTCATGGCAATGTCGGTGATTTTTTAGGTGCTGCTATTGTCGGTGATCGCAAAGGTATGAAAGGCGGCACAGTCATTGTTACAGGCAATGCTGGTGAACGCGTGGGCGACCAGATGCGCCGAGGTATCATTTTAATTGAAGGCAACGCTGGTAGTTACTGCGCATCACGCATGTTAGCTGGCACGATTGGCGTATTAGGCACCGTGGGGGATTACGTCGGCTTTAGCATGCGTCGCGGTACGATTATGCTAACCAAAACACCGAAATTGCACGCTACACTGCAAGATTGTGGCACTCACACCCTACCCTATTTGAGCTTAATGTTTAAAGCTTTAGGGCTGCTACCCACTAAGTTTGCCAGCATCAGTCAAAATCGCGTTCAACGATTTGCAGGTGACATAGCTAACGATGGCAAAGGTGAGATTTTGGTGTTCCAAAAATAATAGAAAAAGTAAATAATAAAAGCGGCTTAATAGCCGCTTTTATTATTTATCAATCTAATTTTTCCAATCCTACTAGCTAAGCACTCTTCTATTGATCACTAAGCCGATGAGCCCTATCGCTAACAACACAGCACTTTCTGGCTCTGGAATTACAGTTGAATTACCATCAATTGCATTAATAAAGTTTTGCTTATTTAAACCATTAAAATCAAACGCCAATGCAGATTGAAAGGCTTGATCCCCCCAGTTCATCACGCCCAGCTCTATAGAGTAAATACCAGAATTTGCAATGGTATATTGTGATTTAAGCCAGCCCGTTGAACCACAAGTATTTGCACTATCCCAACATTGACCAGACGATTCACCTAATGGTTGCCAATCTGTACTATTCACCTCAAAGCCAACAGTGTTACCATTGTTTACAGTTGCATCAATCTTATCAGAAAACTCCTTGTTGACCTGGCTCTTAAGTACACTACCTGGCACAACATTTCCGTTTCCGCTGTTACTTGATTCAGAAGCAAATAACCAAGCAACATGATTGTTATTTGCATCTAAAAGTCTTGCCCAAGAATAATCGACATAATCTCTGCCATCTGTTGAAATGTAGTTAAAATACATTTCCAATGAATCCCCAGCATTCATATTAAAAGTAGATGATATTGCTTTTGAGCCATTTGTTTGACCTCCCAGCTTACTGTCAGGCTTTAGGTTCAGAGGCGAAACGCCAAACACCCCATCTGAGGTTGTCACATATGAAAATACGCTATTTCCTAATGGAGATGCTGGCATCGCGGTTGTACCAGAGATTGTGCCCATAGCACCTGTTGCATTCCATGATAAATCAGCAAGTGAAACTTGCGCAGCATTTGAGAATATTGGCATTACTATCAAAGCTGCTGACATGCATGCTTTTTTAAGTAAACTAAATTTTGGGATCGGTTGTGTTGGCATGTCAAAAGACCTTTCGATAATAAGATAGGAAGTGAAATTCTCACAAAATATCAGAGAGCTCATCTTGATTTATATCAATCCAAGAATATCTTGAGGGCGATGCACAAAATAATCCGCCAACCAACTTTGTGGTTGGTCGCATTTGTCTAAATACCCATACATAGCCACCACAGTTTTCATCCCCGCAGCACGGCCTGCCTGAATATCACGCTCTGCATCTCCGATATATAAGGCATCAGAAATATTAGTTTTAGCTTGATTACAAGCCATAAATAATGTTTCTGGATTAGGTTTTGGTTGTGCCGCATCATCGCCACAAACCACTGTGATAGCTCGCTTGTATAAATCCATCGACTTTACTAGAGGCTCTGTGAAGCGACGCGGCTTATTGGTGACAATTCCCCAAGCCAAACCCTTACTTTCGATGTTTGCCAGTACAGCGTCCATCCCCTCAAACAATACTGGTGACCTTGTAAACACATCTTCATAGATGAAAAGGTATTCACTACGCATCTGCTCAAAATCGGTGTGGTCTGGTGTTAATCCAAATCCTAGCGCTAGCAAACCTTTGGAGCCGTGAGACGCAACAGGTCTAATTTTATCCATAGCAAGCGTCGGTTTGCCATGACGTTCCAACTGGATATTTAAAGCATGGCCTAAATCTGGCGCGGTATCGACTAAAGTGCCGTCTAAATCAAACAATATAAGTTGAAACATGCTTACTTACTTGCGTGCATGATGTAATTGACACTGACATCTTCACCAAGTGAATATGTTTGCGTGATTGGGTGATAACTCATCCCCTTAAAGCCATCAACATTCAGCCCAGATTGTCTTGCCCATGCAGCCATTTCAGATGGTTTGATGAATTTTGCATACTCGTGCGTGCCTTTTGGCAGCATGTTCAATACATACTCAGCCCCTAGCACAGCCAATAAATAGGCCTTAAAATTACGATTGATAGTAGAGAAAAACACCTTGCCACCTGGCTTGACTAGCGTTGCGCATGCTTGCACAACCGCCGCGGGGTTGGGCACATGCTCTAACATTTCCATGCAGGTCACGACATCAAACTGCTCAGGCATCTCTTTTGCCAAAACCTCAACCTCTACAAGGCGATACTTCACCTGCGCGCCAGTTTCCAACGCATGCAATTGCGCCACTTTAAGCGCTTTTTCACCTAAATCAATCCCAAGCACATGGGCACCTTTTTGGCTCATCGACTCTGACAAAATGCCACCGCCACAACCAACATCTAAAACAGTTTTCCCTGATAATCCTGCTAGGGAATCAATAAAATTAAGGCGTAATGGGTTAATTTCATGCAAAGGCTTAAACTCGCTATTCACATCCCACCAACGATGGGCTAACGATGCAAATTTCTGCAACTCAGCAGGGTCTACATTTTGCTGATTAGTCATTTGAATTGATTCAGTTTCGGTTGCCATAAATTGATAATCTCTTTCAGTTCTGCAGGCTCAATGTTGGCAAAAACGCCATCATATGCATCTGTTTTTTGATATTTTAACTCACCTTGCACCCATACGTGAGTGACATGTTCACGGCCAGCAGCATACACCAAATGGGATAGTGGGTCGTAACAAGGCATCGTTTCTATATCTGATAATTTAACCGCTGTTAAATCAGCAAATTTACCAATTTCTATCGAGCCTATTTGAATCTCTAAACCCAAAGCTCTAGCCCCGTTAATCGTGGCCATTTCCAGTGCTTGCTCTGCTGGCACTGCGGTAGCATCGCCACTAGAGCCTTTGCTTAACAAAGCTGCCATTCGCATTTCGGCAAACATATCTAAGCGATTATTACTTGCCACACCGTCTGTACCCAAACCGATATTGATATTGCGAGACAGCATATCTGCAACAGGTGCAATGCCGCTGGCCAACTTTAAATTGGAGGTTGGGCAATGCGCAATATGACAACCATAATCCTGTATCAGTTGCATATCCTCATCATTCATATGCACACAATGCGCAGCGACAAGACTCGGCCCAAGCACACCCAACTCCGCCAAGCGTTTAATTGGTCGCATATTAAATTGCTTGATGCTTTGTACAATTTCATCTTGTGTTTCGTGCAGGTGTGTGTGAATACCTAAGCCAAGCTGTTCAGCATAGGTAATCACCTTTTCAAAGGTCTGATTGGATATAGTATATGGCGCATGCGGGGCTATACAGCTTGAAATCAAGGAGTTACCTCGCCATTGATCGCGTGCATTCAAACCCTTCAACAAGTAATCATCCGCATCACTCGCATAAGGTGATGGAAAATCAATCACTCCCAAACCAATTTGCGCGCGCATACCGGCTTTTGTAACAGCTTGCGCAGTTGCCTCTGGGAAGAAGTACATATCATTAAAACAAGTAATGCCGCCTTTTAGCATTTCCGCACATGCCAGCAAAGCACCATCAGAAACAAATCGTCCAGAAAGCGCTTGCGCCTCTAGTGGCCAAATATGGTCATTTAACCAATTCATTAAAGCTATATCATCGGCTATTCCACGCATTAAGTTCATCGCAGCATGGCTATGTAAGTTAATTAAACCCGGGATTAAAATATGTTCGTCAAGTTTAATGTTCGTGACAGCGCTATATTTATCTTTCACTTCAAGTGTAGGCAACACATCGACAATAACGCCCTGCTTTACAATTACTGAGAAATTCTCAAGCAGTCTATTTGCTTGAGTTACAGGGGCAATCCAACATGCATCAATCGCCAAATCCACATCTATTTTACGAATTGCTGTGCCTTGATTATTTAAATTTTCCACTAAATTTCCAATACGCTCAGATATAAAAAAGCCCCGCAAATGCGGGGCTTTAATTTACAACTAAATCAATTATTTACAGCCAGTTTCAACTTGTTTTTCACCGCTAAGAACAACGCGACGATTTGGTTGCAAGCATTCGATTAATTTCTTACCTTTAACACCTTTACATTCAACTACTGGCTCAGACTCACCTTTACCAACGGCTTGTAAGCGGCTAGCTGCAACACCTTTTGACTCCAAGTAAGCTTTTACTTGATTAGCACGGCGCTCTGAAAGTTTTTGGTTGTATTGATCACTACCAATTTTATCTGTATGCCCTGTTACCAACACCAACTCAAGACCTGGGTTAGCATTGATTTTTTCAGCAGCTTCATCAAGAGCGGCTTTACCTTCAGCTTTTAGTGAAGATTTGTCAAAACCAAACAACTTCTCAGCTTGAACAGTCACCGTTTCAAAAGCTGGTTTACATGGTTCAATAGCTGGCAATGGAGTTGGGGCTGGAGCTGGAGCAGGTGCTGGCTCTGCCAACGCTGCAACTGGAGCTGGAGCAGGTGCAGGTGTTTCTTCAACAACTGGTTTAGCGCCACCCCAGCGGAAAATACCACCTAAACTTAACAAAGTATTACCAATTGCTGTATTGCCGCCATCAGCCAAATTAATGCCGCTTGCTGAAGCACGGCTGTAAATTTGACGGATATCAGCTTGCAAACCTAAATTATCTGTAAATAAATATTGGACACCAGCACCAACATTTGCCATCCAAGATGTAGTATCGCTATTGCGAGCTGTATCATAGTTAATGTCGTTCTGAGCTGCGCCTACACCAGCTAACAAGAAAGGACGCAAACTATCACGACTAAACATATATAACGCATCAACACCTAGCAATGACTGTTTAAAACGACCACCAGTTGCATTATTGCTGAACTCATTGGCTTGCGCATAACTACCACCAGCTTGCACATCCCAGTGCTCGCTTAACTCTTTACCTAAACGTAGAGATACGCCTGGACCAACTGAATTGGCTTGCAAATCTGTATCTGTAACCATTGCACTAACACCTGGCACTGCATACCAAGAGCCGTCAAAAGCACCCTCAGCCATTGCATTAAATGCTGTTAATGCCAAAACACCAGCTACTGCTAACTTGATTGTGTTGTTTTTCATTGTATTACCCTTATGTTGATTGAAACCTGTGGAAAACTATACCCAAACCATTACCACTAAGCAACATTACTTAACACTTATTTACAAAAAAAACCTTCTCAAAGCCTTTCAATAGCTTGATTGTTGCATTTTTGCAACAACTGTTTGATGAGTGAAATTTTATTTTCGTTTAATGTGTTGGTTCTTTGATTTTGTTGACATAGGGCACTACGAAAACCAAGATAATTCGGTTGCAATTTGGACAAATCAGCAACCTGTGATTCACGTAGCGCGCCAGCCAAGCCGACTTCTAATTTCAACTCTTTTGCTTGTAAAACAAAGGTATTTAACGTAGCAAGATTTAAGTAGTTCAATAGGTGTTTGCCATTTTTATTGGCTGTATCAAGCATCACACCATAAAAGCCTGCGACTTTTAATAAAGGCAGAATTGAAAAGTTTTGAAAACTCTCAGCAAATAGCACGGCAATAATTTTTTGTTTTTTTGTATAAGGCGCTACTGCCTGTATTAGGGCATGACAGTCCATAGACTCGAAAAATCCAATTTTAACAATATCAACTCTAGTTTCTATCGTTGCTTGAATGGGTGAAATCACCTCATCAATCGTAGATAAATCGCCAATAGTCGCACTGATTGGGCATTTGCCATCGACAAGCTTAACAATTTCTGTAATTTCATCGATAGCTAGCGCCCCGAGCGCACCCTTGTTGGGATTTTTTAAGTCGATAATATCAACCCCAGCACTCAAGGCTAAAGCAACCTCATCAAGATTAGACACGCTAGCAAGCATTTTAACGTTGACCTGATTCGCGCCGTTAAGTGTATTGATAGATTGGTTAACGTCTACATTTGATTGTACCGATTCCATTATGCTTGGTTTTCTCCTGATATTTCGGCCTGGTAGTTTTCAATGCGCTCCAATAACCAGCCCCACGCTTCTATCTCCCGTTCGCCCGCCGTTTTATTGATTGCAATTTCGAGGTAGGCCATTTCTGTTTTGATTTTTTCAATGGGTAGCATGTGTAATCTGCTCACTAAAACCGACAGCTCAATAACCGCCGCTTGAGCACGATTGAATCCACTAAATGGGAGGTGTGTCGCTTCATGTACCACTTTAAAATAAAGCTCTGGACGCGTTGCATTATCAACGAAACTGTCCAAAACCAACTCACGATGAGCCAGTGTATTTTTCAACCTATATCCTTGCACAACGCTTGTAGCTTCCACCGCCCAATCCCTACGCCCAGTCAATGCACCAGCAAATACGCGTACATCGTCCGTTAAGTTAAGCGTTGCCGTTTTTTGATTAAGCAAGTTATCTAACGTTGTTGATGGCTTAAACGGGGCAATTAAAACTAGTCCATTGCGCTCACGCACACCAAATGGCGCAATATAGGGCTTGCCTGCAGCATCTGTGCTAATAACAATGGTTTCGTAAATCATTTCTGTCATGATGATTTTTTAGTGCGCTTTTCTTTTAGCGAAGCATCTCGATGCGCGACTCTCGCCTCTGCATTTTTCTTGATGGTGTTGCAACCCCAAGTTAACTCTTCGTCTTGGTTATAGCGTTTATTGAGTTGCCAAGCGATTTGCGCTCTTGCCAGCTCCACACCCAAATAAAACGCGTGAGAGGCATCATCATCTACCTTTAAGTGCGGATATAGTGCGAATGGGTCTGTTGCGCTAAATAAGCCATCTCGGTTATAAATATGCAGGCCATCGCGACTAATTTGAATACGGAAACTAGGGTCTTTAATTTGAGCCGCTATTTCTGCAATTTCATCTGCTGAATAAGGAAATGGACGCCTATCGTGCAAACCTAACAAACCATCACTGTAATCTCTAGGCAGGCGTCTATCTTCATGCGCCGCATGCATGACGCGCCGCGCAATATCCGCTTCCGCAACTGCATTTACCGCGTGTGGACTCACCGAAGTCGCCAATACGGCATTGATATCAAGCTCAGCAATAATACCGAACAATATTGCGTTGATTCCCGTTGTATCAGCATCCGTGAGCTCTGTTAAATTACCAACACCCATCATAATCTGAATATCTGGGTAGCGTTTTCGTAATTTTTGATAACGTACAATAGACTCAGTAAAGCCGAAGGGAATGGGATCCAAAATGGCATCTGCAATAAATGCTTTATTTTTTGCTAGGCATTGGTCAATGGCCCGATAAAGCGACGGCAAGCTACCTGATTTTGCAGGTATTATAATTGGTGTAGAAGCTACTTCATCCGCTATCCAGAGCGTTTTTTCAGTTAGGCTCAATAAATAATCCGCCCCCGATTTTCCTGCGAGTAATAAATCATCCGAATTTAACGAATCGACACTCACCACAAAACCTTGCGCTTTAAGCGCTACAATTGCATCTGCCAAGTGGGGAAATGGTGTATTGGGCAGACAACCTAAATCAATCACATCTGCGCCCTGCCCTCTAAAATACTCAGCGCGAGCCACTATGCCATCTACGCTTAATTGTGGCGCTTCGACAATTTCTGCAAAGATTTTGGTGCTATATTTTGAAATATCTGGAACTGAACCACCTCGCCCAAAAAACTGAGGTAAATCCTTTAAGTCATCGGGCCCGCGCTCTACAGGTATGCCGTACTTATCTTCAAGCATGCGCAAATCTCCACGACATAAGCCAGGCAATATCACGCGGTCAGCATCCCCCGCGCTTGGTAGGCGACGAAGTATCAATTCAGGAGTCATCAGAGCGGCAACTGAAACACCTATTTGTGCAATCCGATATTTGAAATCTAATTTTTTGGCGTTTGGCTTTTGAGCATCACTCGCCTGAATGCTAGATAGTACTTTATCTAAGCTTTTTTCAGCGAGCTTGCCTGTTAAGAAGAGGAGGCTTTCAGACATGACAGCCTCGTTTGGATTGCAGCATTTAATTGCTGCATATCGCCAGCAACTATTGTTTCCTCAAAAGTTTTGAGCTTTTGCATATTTTCTAAATCAATACGCCGAGGATAAACTTTCACCATATTATCTCGTGGTGCTTCCGATTCCATTTCAGGCTCGGTATCGCAGGCGAACACAATGCTTGGCACGCGGCACTTACCTGCTTGCGCGTAAACATTGGTGACTAAAGTATCTGAAATCCCACAAACCATTTTGGCGACAGTATTTGACGTAGCTGGGGCAATAACCACAGTATGGTAAGCACCTTGATAGAAGAACTCTACAGGCACACTACTTGCCGTTTTATCTAAATAAACACGCCCAACGTTATGCTTGTAGCCATACTGCTTTAAAATTTCATCCGCGGCTTTACTTAAGAACAAATCAACGTTTTCTAATGTATTAAGTATCTCAATACATTCACGTAAATAATGACCAGAGCCTGTGATCGCCCATGCAAGACGTTGCTCGTGAATTGGTTTCATTTACGACGATTACTCTGCAAATGGATGATGTAAAACAATCGTTTGGTCGCGCTCTGGGCCAGTTGATACAATTGCAACAGGCACTTCGCACAATACTTCCAGACGTTTTAAGTAGTTACGTGCATTCAGCGGCAAATCATCCCAGTTGTTAATGCCAAACGTGTTTTCATTCCAACCAGGCATGGTTTCATAAATTGGCTCACAACGCGCCAAGTCATCTGCGCCCACTGGTAACAAATCAATCTTTTTGCCATCTAAGTGGTAACCCGTGCAAATTTCCAGCTCAGGAATGCCATCTAACACATCAAGCTTGGTGATACACAACCCAGTTAATCCATTGATTCTTGCAGAACGACGTAATGCCGCCGCATCAAACCAACCACAGCGGCGCTTACGCTTAGTGACTGTACCGATTTCACGACCTTTGTCTGACATTTGGAAGCCTGGGGTATCTCTAGTTTCAATATCTAGCTCACTTGGAAAAGGCCCGCCACCCACACGCGTACAGTAGGCTTTTGTAATACCCAGTACATAATGCAACATATCTGGGCCAACGCCAGTACCCGCTGATGCTTGACCTGCAACGCAGTTTGAGGAAGTAACAAAAGGATAAGTGCCATGATCCACATCTAATAGGGTACCTTGCGCACCTTCAAATAAAAGTCTATCTCCAGCCTTATTAGCTTCATAAATTGCTGCTGAAACATCAGCCACTAGCGGGCGAATTAACTCGACACGGCTCATCGCTGTATCAAGCTCGGATTGGTAATCTACCGCCTCTGTTCCTAAGTATTTGGTCAGTACGAAGTTGTGGTAATCCATCACTTCGCGCAACTTTTCCGCGAACATGGTTGGGTGGAACAAGTCATAAACACGTAAAGCACGACGTGCCACTTTGTCTTCGTAAGTTGGGCCGATACCCTTACCTGTTGTGCCGATTTTTACGCCACGAGCAGCTTCACGCGCTTTATCCAACTTAACGTGATACCCCATAATTAGCGGACAACCAGGACTAACCCGCAAGCGGCTACGCACTTCAACACCAACAGCTTCCAAGCCTGTAATTTCATCCAACAAATGACCTGCATCCAGCACCACGCCATTGCCGATATAGCATTTAATGCCTTCGCGTACGATACCTGATGGCACGAGATTGAGTTTGTATTCGCGTTGTGCATCGCCCTGACCAATCACTAAGGTGTGACCTGCGTTGTGCCCGCCTTGGAAACGAACCACACCTTGGGCATGATCTGTCAACCAATCAACAATTTTACCTTTACCTTCATCGCCCCACTGGGTGCCGATTACTACCACATTCTTAGTCATAACTTTGCTCTGTTTATTTAAATAATTTCTTTTGGTGAGTTTAGAATTGCTTGAACTCTGAAGTTTCAACCACCTGCCAAACCATCTCTTGCTTTACTAATTTACGATCGCAATTTAACTCAGCTCGATGCGCTTCATGACCAGGTAACTCTTGAATCACCACCTGCCCTTCTGCACGCAACGCCTCGATTTTATTAGTCAATGCTATGTCTAAATTATATGGTGCAAAAATCGCTTTAGTTACAGTGTTTGCAGGCAATGCTGTCAATAAAGCGCGCAAATCTAGGCTAAACCCTGTTGCTGGGCGTGCCCGACCAAAGGCAATGCCAACTTCATCATAACGACCACCCAAAGCCAAAGGGCCAGCATAGCCTTGAGCATATGCCGCAAAAACAATACCGCTATGATAGTGGTAACCACGCAGTTCGGACAAATCAAAGCATACATCCACCTCTAAATCTGCTAATCGCAAACCTACTTTACGCAAATCTTCTAGGGCTTGATTAATTGCTGGGCTTGTTGGCAAGCGTTTAGCAGCCTCATCCAACACTGCCAGATCACCATTTAATTCAGTTAAGGCACACAATGCATTTTTGATTGTGGCATCTAAAGTAGATGATAGTGAACGCACCTCGGTTTGATCTTTACTTTGCAAGGCAGCATAAAGCGCTTGTTCCAAAGGTTTTGTCATTTTACTTTGACGTACTAGCTCACCAAAAATACCCACATGACTAAAATCGACATGCAACGCCCCGATGCCTGCAGCTTGCAGCGCTTTAATCATTAAGCGATGAATTTCAATATCGCTTTCCACCCCAGCGTGACCAAACAACTCCGCGCCAATTTGCAACGGCTCACGGGTATGTGCCAAACCATCAGGGTTAGTACGTAACACACTACCAGCGTAACAAAGCCTTGTAACGCCTTGATTATTTAGCATATGTGCGTCAATCCTAGCAGCTTGTGGGGTTGTATCCGCACGTAGCCCCATCAAGCGACCAGTCAATTGATCGACCACTTTAAAAGTTGCCAAATCTAAATCATGCCCAACACCTGTAATTAAAGATTCCAAGTATTCCAACATCGGAGGGATGACATATTGATAGCCATGTACGGCAAATAAATCCAGCATGCCACGACGTAATTGCTCTACGCGCGCAGCATCAGCAGGCAACACATCTTCAATGTATTCAGGGAGTAACCAGTTTCGCATAAGAGTTGAATCGAATAGATTTTTTAAATTATTGTTATTATGAGCAAACCAATCAGCATAGATATTATGCCAACAAATCGCAACTGACCATTGCTAAATGTCAGTAAACGCTCAAAGGTTTGTCGCCAAGCCTGGGGGGCAATAAGCGGGAGTATACCCTCAAACACCAACATCAGACCTATAGCGGTTAATAGTGTACTTTTCAAACAAAGCTCAAGAATTAGTGACTTCGGTAGTTTAGTGTTTTGCACTACCTGAATTGCGCATGTATTTAAAGAAGTCTGAACTTGGCTCTAGCACTAACACATCACTCTTGCTTTTAAAGCTGTTTCGATAAGCTTCTAAGCTACGATAAAACGCATAGAACTCAGGATTTTTGCCGTATGCATTGGCATAAATTTCCGATGCTTTTGCATCGCCTTGACCTTTGGTATTTTGCGCTTCACGGAAAGCTTCAGCAATAATCACTTCACGTTGTCTATCTGCATCTGCACGGATTTTCTCAGCAGCGCCGGCACCTTGTGAACGTAACTCATTAGCCACTCGCTTACGCTCAGCCTCCATACGTTGATAAACAGACTCACTCACCTCTTGTGGCAAATCAACGCGTTTTAAACGCACATCAAGCACTTGAATCCCCATTTGGCGAGATTCTTTATCTGCACTTTGACGTAAAATCTCCATAATTTGGCTACGCTCACCAGATACAACATCGTGAATGGTACGTTTGCCGAACTCATCTCTTAACCCTGCGTTCACTGTTTGTGACAATCGGCGCTCCGCTGCAACTTCATCGCCTTTCACAGATACATAATACTTAGCGGGATCAACAATACGCCATTTCACAAATGAATCAACTAAAACGTTTTTCTTTTCACTAGTTAAAAAGCGATCCGGCTCTTCCCAGTTGAGGGTCAAAATTCGATTATCAAAATAGCGCACGTTATCTAACAATGGTAATTTGAAATACAAACCTGGATCTTTTTTGACTGATACAATCTCACCTAAGCGAAACACCAACGCGTACTCACGTTGATCCACTGTAAATGCGGATAAGCTGACCACCAACAAGGCAATCATCAGACCAACTAATACTGAGGCAATATTTTTCATAATTTTTCCTATCTACTTTCACGATCGCGGCTTCGGAATGCATCTCGCGAGCGCTGACTGTCGGCAGTAACTTCCGACGTATTAGAGGAGGCTGGTGGTATTGTTGCTGAAGTCGCTGAGCCATTATTGGTAGCACCTGCGGAAGCTGCCAACAACTTATCTAACGGTAAGTACAACATACTGTTTCCGTTTTTCTGATCAACCACAACCTTGCTAACACTAGATAAAATTTGCTCTTGCGCATCAATATATAAGCGTTGGCGAGTTACCTCTGGCGCACGCTGATATTGCGCTAGCACTTGCTCAAAACGACTTGCATTACCTTTTGCTTCATTTTCGACACGCAACTTATAACCAGCTGCTTCCTCTAACAAGCGCGATGCAGTACCACGCGCTTTAGGGATCACATCATTTGCATAGGCTTGACCCTCATTTTTTTGGCGCTCTAAATCTTGACTCGCTTTTACGGCATCATCAAATGCTGCCTGAACTTGCTCAGGTGGTTGGGCATTTTGCATTGTGATATTGACGATATTAATGCCTGACGAATAGCGATCTAGCGTATCTTGCATGAGCTTTTTCGTATTAACAGCAATTTCCTCACGACCCTCGTATAAGGCAAAATCCATCTTACTTTTGCCCACCACTTCACGAATCGCTGTTTCTGCAATACTGCGCACTGACTCTTCTGGTGATCGATTATTGAAAGTAACATCTTCAACACTTTTTAAGTTGTATTGCACTGCAAATTGCAAATCAATGATGTTTTCATCATCGGTCAACATTAATGACTCTTGTAACTGCTTGCTTCTACTTGCCCCGCCCTCGGCTGAGCGATAGCCTACTTCAATAGTACGCACTTGTTCCATATTGACAACACTCACATGCTCAATAGGATACGGCATATGCCAATGAGGACCTTCTTTTGTTGTTTCAACATGCTTACCAAAGCGCAGAACCACGCCTCGTGAACCTTGATCCACAATATAAAAACCTGTTGCAAACCAAATTAAAACAATCAAACCCACGACGGGCAAAATCGGAATATTTTTAAAATCAACTTCTGGTGATTGATTGCCGCCGTTATTACTTGTTTTTCCAAAAAGGTTGTTTAGTTTACGACTAAACTGACGCAACATCTCGTCCAAATCTGGCGGGCCGCCATTGTTACGATTACCCCAACCAGGATCATTTGCCATGCTTTACTCCAAATTTATTTATTAATATTTACGGTGGTTAAGAAAGATAGGCTGCTTCAGAGGTTAAATAAGCATTCACACGCTGCTGGTGTTCAATTAAAACCTGACGCACAAATTCAATTCCATCGCCTGTCTTAGCCGAAATACGTATTTTGTTAATTCTACCATATTCGTCACGTTCAATCCCCGCTTCCAGCCCAATACGATCAATTTGATTTAACACCAGCACTTGATGAACATTCTGTGCGCCAATTTCGTTCAACACCTTGTTCACTTGAGCGATTTGTTCTTCTCGGTTTGTACTGGCGGAATCTACAATATGCAGCAATATATCTGCCTGGGCGGCTTCTTCAAGCGTCGCGCCAAACGCTTCGACTAAAGCATGCGGCAAATGTTTGATAAAGCCGACCGTGTCAGACATCACGATTTCGCCAGCCTCTGGGATGAATAACTTTCGCGATGTAGTGTCCAACGTTGCAAATAGCTGATCTGCCGCATAAACACCTGAATGCGTCATTCGATTAAATAATGTTGATTTACCCGCATTAGTGTAGCCAACCAATGATACTGACAATACCTTTGACCGCTTGCGAGAGCGTCGTTGCATACCTCGCTGCTGTTTAAGTTTATCAAGTTTTTCGCGAAGCTGTTTGACACGAATACGCAACATTCGACGGTCTAACTCTAATTGAGTTTCACCAGGACCACCCCGCACACCGATACCACCCTTTTGACGCTCCAGATGTGTCCATCCTCTAACAAGGCGCGTTGATAAATGCTCTAATTGCGCCAACTCAACCTGCAATTTACCTTCGTGGCTTTGTGCGCGTTGGGCAAAAATATCTAAAATCAAGCCTGTACGATCTGCCACTCGACATTCCAAAAGGCGCTCAAGATTACGTTGTTGTGAAGGGCTTAGATCATGGTTAAATACGGCAACTTTTGAATCTGTAGCTTTAATTGTGCTAGCCAGCTCTTCCGCTTTACCACTACCTATAAAATACTTGGCATCTGGCTTAAGTCGCTTACCCTCTACTGTCGCACACACTGACAATCCAGCGCTCACGACTAATTGCCTCAACTCTTGCAAGCTTTCCTGATAATCAAACTCACCAAAATCAAGACTAACGAGCACAGCGGCATCGCCACCAATCGGTCTATCAATCATTAATCAACAACATAGAATGTAGCAAAAAACGGTAATTGGCAATCAATTAACCTTCTGATGGTGCTGGATGATTGTGGGGAATACTCACAGCACGACTTGGGACAATTGTAGAGATTGCATGCTTGTAAACCATTTGGGTGACTGTGTTTTTTAATAAAATTACATATTGGTCAAAGGAATCCACTTGACCTTGTAGTTTTATACCATTGACCAAGTAAATTGATACTGGCACATGCTCTTTACGTAGCGCATTTAAAAATGGGTCTTGTAACAACTGCCCTTTTGCATTCATTTTGTATTCCTTTTCTTCATTATTAGCTATTTGCATAATATGGCTACCCGCCAAACTTACTGTTAACTTACACTACTTAACAATACTAAAAATTTGATTATCTAAGAGTGTGTATTTATAAAAAATACTGATTAGATTATCCAAATTCATTAAAAATTAAGCATAAATCGTGCAACTTTTTCTTAAAAATCCGCGTATCAATCAAAAGTTAATTGAAAAAATAGACATCAATTACCTAAATTTGTTCAGTTTTCACTTAGTTTAAACGCAACTGATTCATTTACAAAGCTTTGAATGCGGCGAAGTGTTTCCTCTTGACCTAAAATCATCATCACAGCATCAATGCTTGGGGATTGAGCGCCACCAGTTAGCATAACTCTTAGGGGCATTGCCACTTTGGGGAACTTCAAGCTATTTTCTTTCACAGATGTTTCAATTTCATGATGTATCGCCTCCACCGTCCAGTTGATTTGTGAGAGGCGTACACTCAACACCTTCAATACAGGTAAAATATCTTCAGAGATATGCTTTTCTGAGGCGACCATATCTGTTTCAGGTTGCTGGTAAAAGTATGCGATGCTATTGGCTAATTCATTTAGAGTATTAGCGCGGTCTTTGTACAACTCAATGGCTTGAACCAACTCTGGCTTTTCTGTTACGTTTATTGCTTTTGCGGACAAGCGCTTTTCAATATCGAACACCAAATCTGCACTATTCAATTGCTTAATATAATGTGCATTTAGCCAATTTAACTTATCAGTATTAAATTGTGCGGCGGATGGCGTGATGTGATCCAAATCGAACCATTGGCAAAATTGCGCCATATCAAAGATTTCGTCATCACCGTGCGACCAGCCCAAACGCGCCAAATAATTTAGCACTGCTTGCGGCAAATAGCCGTCATCATCATATTGCATTACGCTGACTGCGCCATGACGCTTGGACAATTTTTGTCCGTCATCGCCTAGAATCATTGATAAATGCGCATATTGCGGAATCGTCGCGCCTAGCGCCATGAGCATGTTAATTTGGCGTGGTGTGTTATTCACATGGTCATCGCCGCGAATCACTTGCGTGATGCCCATTTCCCAGTCATCAACAACCACACAAAAGTTGTAAGTAGGTGTGCCATCAGCGCGCGCAATGATTAAATCATCCAACTCTTCATTCGAGATGGTGATTGTGCCTTTCACTAGATCATTCCAAGAAACAACACCAGTTTGCGGATTTTTGAAACGTATCACTGGCTGCACATCTGCAGGGGGCGTAGGTAAAACCTTACCGTCCTCTGGTCGCCAGCGCCCGTCATAGCGTGGCTTAAGTTGATTCGCCATTTGGTATTCACGTAAGGCGTTTAACTCTTCTTTGCTTGAATAACAGTAATAAGCTTTGCCTTCATCCAACATTTTTTGGATAACTTCTTTGTAGCGATCCATTCGTTGCATTTGGTAGAAGGGACCTTCATCCCAATCCAACCCAAGCCATGACATGCCATCCAAAATAGCTTTAACAGCTTCAGGCGTTGAGCGCGCAACATCGGTATCTTCAATGCGCAAAATAAATTGACCTGCATGTTTGCGAGCATATGCCCACGAGAACAAGGCAGTGCGAGCGCCGCCAATATGGAGAAAGCCTGTAGGGCTGGGGGCAAAACGTGTACGAACAGTCATGAATATTAAACACTAACAATAATATTAAATTTTAACATGCTAACGATGTTTAATTTTTTGATTTTTTATCATTTAAACTACTGTTTGACCTAAAACAACACCATATGCTTTAATCACGCGCTCCCAAACAATCATTAAGTTTTTATGTCTATCGATAGCCTCATCGGGTACTTATCTGCTTTTCTAACAACTGCGGCCTTTGTTCCACAGGCTTATCAATCGTGGAAAACTCGTGACTTATCGGGCATCTCTCTGCCGATGTATAGCATGTTTACACTCGGTGTCGCTGGCTGGCTTGTATATGGGTTAATGATTAACAGCCTGCCAGTGATTATCGCTAATGCAATTACGCTTATTTTATCTGCTATCGTTTTGTTTCTAAAAATAGCGCAAGTCACCAAAAAAGATTAACTGACGCAAATTACATTACTGCGTTTTTGCATTACTGCGTTTTTGCAGTTTTTAGCGCTGTACTTTCTTGAGCAACCCAGCCGCCACCGAGAGCTTTAAACAAATCGACCGTTGAAACTAAACGCGCTTGACGGCTTTGCAGGTAATTCAAGGCGGTATCGTTATATACACGCTGCGAATCCAGCACATCTAAATAAGCAGAATATCCTGCTTTATAGCGGTTTTCAGAAATCTGCAACGCACGTTGCGCTGATTGGCGACTTTGATCTAAAGTGGCTTCACGCTCTGTATTCTGTTTTACCGAGACTAAAGCGTCATCCACTTCACGAAAAGCAGTTTGTACGGCATTTTCATAACTCAACAGTATTTGTTTTTGTTGTGCAGAAGCTTGATCCACTTTCGAATTTAAACGACCTGAATCAAAAATTGGCAAATTCAAACTCAAACCAGCCCCCCAAACGCGAGAAGCGGATTTTAGCAAATCACCCAGCTGTGCACTTTCATTTCCCAAATTGGCGGTGAGTGAAATGGAGGGGAACAGAGCCGCCTTGGCAACAGCGATTTTAGCGTTAGCTGAGATTAAACTTTGCTCCGCTTGGCGTACATCTGGCCTGGCTTCTAATAAGCTAGAAGGTAAACCAGCTGGAGGCACAGGCGGCAATGGAATGCTGCTTAAGTCACCTGTTGCCACATTCAGCGACAAATCACCAGTTAACACGGCCAGCTGATGTTGTATCAATGTTCGCTGTTTAACTAAATCAACAATTTGCGCTTTTAAGTTGGAACTTGCCACTTCAGCCTGAGCAACATCTAACGCAGATGATGCACCACCAGCTAAGCGCCTTTTTGTAAGCACTAAACTTTCTTCACGATTACGCAAACTATCATTTGAAACATTTATTTGTGCATCTAAACTGCGTAATAACAAATAATTACTTGCCACTAAACCAGTCAGCGATAAGCCGACGGTGTCAGCTGCATATCGAGTAGCTAAGGCTTGTGCACGGGCAGATTCTTTTGCTCGGCGTAGCTTACCCCAAAAATCCAACTCAAATGAGGTGCTTAATTTGGCGTTGTGATTACCTCGCTGAAAAGGGGGAAAGCGTATGGCTGTGGTTTCAGAAATACCAGACCGAGTGCTACTCGCTTCCAAGTTAACTTGAGGAAATAAAGCCGCCCCAACCTCGCGCAAATAAGCATCGGCCTCTTCAATACGTGCTGTGGCAATTTTTAAATCTTTATTATTTTTTAATGCTTTTGCCATTAACTCATTCAATGTTTCATCTTGGTATAGCGTCCACCAGTCTGAAGGCACAGTCAATGTTGACGCATTTTCTGCCTGACTATATTGATTAGGCAAGATGGATGCGGGTCTTTGGTAATCTAGCCCCAACAACTGACAGCCAGAAAGAAGCGCCACCGACACCGCTAATGATATTTTTTTCAATGAAAACATTATGCTGATTCCTTACCTGATGAGTGGGTCGCAAGCTCATGCGAATGTCTCACGTGTTTACGTGTAAGCCACGTAAAAAACAATGGAATAAAGATAGTTGCTACAAAAGTGGCTAATAACATACCGCCAAACACGCCTGTACCCATTGAACGCCGAGCCGCAGCGCCTGCCCCCGTGGCAACCACTAATGGCACAATACCCAACACGAACGCCATTGAGGTCATCACAATTGGTCTGAAACGCAACCTCGCCGCAGCGATGGCTGATTCCATCACACCCAGGCCCTCATCCATCATTTGGCTTGCAAATTCAACAATTAAAATTGCATTTTTTGCAGCCAAGCCGACTAAGGTAATCATGCCGATTTGAAAGTAAATGTCATTTGGCATACCGCGCACCGTTACCGCAATTAAAGCACCAGCGATAGCAAAAGGTACTGCCATAATCACTGCAAGTGGTAAGGACCAAGTCTCAAACTGCGCTGCTAGAATCAAGAACACCATGATAATGGCAAAGCCGAAGGCAAATATTGCCGCAGAGCCAGTACGTTTTTCTTGATAGGCTTGACCTGTCCATGCGATTTGATAGCCTTCTGGTAATGTATCTGCGGCAACTTTCTCCACCACTTTAATCGCGTCACCTGAACTGACGCCTAATGCTGCTTCACCCAGCACTTTTGCTGATAATAAGCCGTTATAACGCTCTAATTGCTCAGCACCTATAATAGTTTTAACTGTACTTAACGCAGAAAGCGGCACCATTTTCCCCATGCTAGACCGCACATAGACCTTACCTAAGTCTTCTGGCTTCATACGGTATTGTGGCTCGGCTTGCAGTTGCACACGATAAGTACGGCCAGACTTATTAAAATCATTCACATAAAGCGAGCCCATCGTACTTTGTAATGTAGAGTAAATTTCTGCAATCGGGACGCCTTGAGCAATCGCTTTTGCTTCATCAACTTCTATGAGCAGCTGCGGTACTGTGGGACGAAAAAAAGTACGGGTTTTAGCAGGATCTAGCTTGGCTTCCTTTTGTAAAGTTTCCACAAAATTACCAACCACTGCCGCAAGATGAAGGGGATCTGTGTCGGTTCGGCTTTGCACATACACTTCAAAGCCCCCTGCGCTGCCTAAGCCACGAATTGCGGGCGGGTTGAAGGCAATTGCCAAGCCATCTGGTTGCATCATGCCGATACCAAATAGCTTTTTGACGATGTCATCCGCTGTTGAACTGCGTTCTTCCCAATCCTTTAGTCGTACAAACATAGTCGCAGCACTGGTTTTACTGCCACCACCTATCAAATCAAAACCATTGACTGCAAATTCATGAGCAACGGCAGGGTCTTTAGCAATGGCAGACCTTACGTTTTCTGTGGTTTTACTTGTGCGATTTAAAGTTGCAGCATCTGGCATAATCACGGCAGTTACAACATAACCCTGATCTTCTGGCGGGACAAAGCCACCTGGAACAGTTTTCAATAGTACAAAAACCAGCGAGATAATGGCAGCAAACAACAAACCACCAATGATTCTATGGTGCAAAGTTAAATTAACAATCCGACTATAAAATCTGGTGAGTCGTTCAAACCCACGGTTAAATGGTCTAAAAAATGTTGATTCTGCATGCACTGGTTTTAACAAAATAGCGCATAAGGCAGGTGTTAATGTGAGTGCGACCACGCCAGAAATCACAACAGCAATCGCCACGGTAACAGCAAACTGCTTATACATTTCGCCCGCAATACCGCCCAAAAAAGCCACGGGTACAAATACCGCACATAACACCATGACAATCGCGATAACTGCCGCGGACACTTGCTCCATAGATTTGATTGCGGCGTTAATCGGCGATAGCTTTTCTTCCGCCATCAAACGCTCGATATTTTCAAGCACTACAATTGCATCATCCACCACAATACCAATTGCTAACACCATCGCAAAAAGGGTGAGTGTGTTGATAGAAAAGCCAAACATCCATAGCCCAGCAAAAGTACCAATAAGCGAAATCGGCACTGCAATCAATGGGATTAAAGTTGCACGCCAGCTTTGTAAGAAAACAAAAACAACTAAAACCACGAGCAGTAATGCTTCGCCCAGTGTTTTAACCACTTCAATAATGGAAGATTTTACAAAGTCACTGGTGTCATAGGGGATTTCATAATCTATCCCTGCTGGAAAACGCTTTTTCAGCTCTTTCATTTTCTCCTTAATACCTTTTGCGGTATCCAAGGCATTCGCACCCGTTTGCAAATTAACACGTACCGCAATACCAGGCAGACCATCTAATGTAGTACGGATATTGTAGCTTTGCGAAGCTAGCTCAATCCGCGCCACATCTTTTAGATACAACACACCTTTTGCGCCATTAGCACGCAAAATAATGTTGCCAAACTGTTCTGGGTCAACCAGCCGCCCTTTGGCAGTCACGGTGTAAACCAATTGCTGGCTATCTGGTGCGGGATCTTGCCCAATTCTACCAGCCGCATATTGCGCGTTTTGGCTGTTTAGTGCAGTCACTACATCTGAAGTGGTGATGCCCAACTGCGCCATGCGGTCAGGACGCAACCACACACGCATAGCGTAATCTTGTGCGCCAAAAATAGCCGCTTCACCAACGCCTTTAACGCGTTTAAGCTCATCTAAAACATTCAGGGTACCGTAGTTGCTTAAAAATAAGGTACCGTATTTTTGTTGTTTATCAGTCAACATCACCACCAACAAAATATCATTCGATACCTTGTTAACAATCAACCCAGTGCGTCTAACTTCATCGGGCAGACGTGGCAATGCTGTATCCACACGATTTTTTACGTTAAATGTAGCTTGGTTTATATCCGTACCAACTTCAAACGTAGCGGTAATGGTTAGCGTGCCGCTTGAGTCAGCACTTGAGTTGAAATATAACAAGCCTTCAACACCACTTAGCTGCTCCTCAATCGGCGCTGCTACAGTTTTGGATAAGGTTTCAGCGCTTGCGCCTGGATAGCTCGCAGTAATTTGTACCGTAGGTGGCGCAATTTGTGGATATTGCGCAATTGGCAACTTCATTGCCGCCGCCAAGCCCGCCAACACAATAATGATTGACAATACGGAGGCAAATATCGGCCTTGTGATAAAAAATTTAGTCATTTCATTCTCGCTTAGACTTGTTTTGCTTTAACTGTTTGCGCAGGAGGTGAAGGCATAACAGGTGGCTGCCCCAATGGATGTGGTGCCACTTTTGCACCTGGGCGTAATTTAATCAAATTATCAACTGCAACTTTATCGCCAGATTGTAAACCACTTAAAATAATCCAATCTTTACCAAGCCACGCTCCCACCACTACTGGTCGTGGAGTAATTTCATTTTTATCATTGACCACAAATACAAACTTACCCTGCTCTGAACTCAACACAGCGGGTTGAGGCACTAAAAATACGCCTTCTTTTGAGCCTGTAACTACTTTCGCCCGCACAAATTGACCGGGCAGCAGTTTTTTATCTTCATTATCGAAAGTCGCCCGAAATTGCTGCGTACCTAAACTCGCATCTACCTGACTACTAGCAAAATTCAACTTACCTTTTTGGGCATACTCGCTACCATCAGGCAATGTCAAAATGACCTCTTTCACA
The DNA here is from genome assembly GCA_964620425.1 of uncultured Methylophilaceae bacterium. GTDB lineage: Bacteria > Pseudomonadota > Gammaproteobacteria > Burkholderiales > Methylophilaceae > DASXUG01. The sequence continues at coordinate 95,501 of CAZUGV010000001.1, forward strand.
TGATGTTGATCCAAAATACCGCCCAATTGTGCTATTTCTGCATCTGAAAAACTAAATCGCACCCAAATAGGTGAAAGTTGAACTACCGTCGTGAGTAAGCTGGTATTGGCAGCGACTAAAGCTCCTTCTGAAAACTGAAAACGCCCAGAAACACCGGATACAGGGGCTGTAACAGTGGTATACGATAGATTTAACTCCGCTTCACGCACGCTGGCCTGCGCTTGCTGCAAATTAGCTAGTGCAATCGCCTGATCTGAAACCGCGTTATCATATTCACGCTGACTAATTGATTGTGTAGCCAATAAACCTTGCAGCCTTGCAGCTTCGCGTTTGGTTTGCTCAATTCGGGCGCTTTGTTGAGCTAATTGAGCCTTAGCTTGACTTAATGCGATTTGATAGGGCGCAGGGTCAATTTGAAACATGGCCTGCCCCGCCTTAACTTGCACACCTTCTTCATATAAGCGTTTTAACAAAATCCCACCCACACGCGGGCGAATCTCAACCTCTTTTGCGCCTTCAGTTTGCGCGACAGCCTCTGCACTGATCGGCACACTGGTTGGTTGCAACTCAACCACACTTACAGGCATGATCATGCCACCCGCCGCCGCGGGGGGCGGTTGATCATGCTTGCCACAGCCATTGAGTGCAGAAATAACCACGAATGCTACAGCGAGCTTTATAAGCAATTGCTTATTTAAATCACTATTCGATTGCTGAGTTGGTACGCTTAAAAATCTGCTAGCCATGCATAACTCCATGTCTTGTATAAAAAAATATCTTGAAAATATTAAAAAATTGAGGTAACTTACACACATTATATACAAACATGATTGTATGTAAATAGGGTTCATCAAAGATTCATAAAATAAATTAAAATTTCAACTCTATACAAAATCAAGTACAGAAGGCACCCGAACGATGGTAAGAAAAACGAAAGAAGATGCAGAAAAAACGCGAGCGCTGATTATTGATGCCGCACGCACAGTTTTCTTACAAAGGGGTGTATCGCGAACCAGTTTAGAGCAAATTGCAACCCAAGCTGGGGTGACAAGAGGTGCGGTGTATTGGCATTTTCAAAATAAAACAGAATTAATCACAGCCATGCGTGAACGTGTATTCCTGCCCTTGATTGACGAAATGGAAGATACTCTAAAGCTTGAAGGCAATACAGACCCACTTGGCAGCATAGAAAGCTTTATGTGTAGCCGTTTTGAGCAATTAGAGAACTGTCAAGATACGCGAGAAACTTACGAAATCATGATGACTAAGTGCGAATATGTGGATGAGTTTGCCGATGTACTAGAGCAAATCACATCTAGTTGTGCCATGATCGAAGCAAAGTTAACGATATGTTACGAGCAAGCACAAGCTAAAGCGCAAGTAACCACTAAAATGACAGCCTTAGAATTGGCGAGGGACACCAACTTATTTTGGGTGGGATTACTTCATCGTTGGATGAAAGACCCGACAGGCAAGGATGCAAAGAGCTATGCCTTGGATGCCATTAAAACTCACATCCTATTGCGAAAAAAACAACACGTAGCTTAACTAATTTGTAGTAGCTCAGACATGATCTAACAGTTTGCCACCTATGGCCCAATCCTCATACTCAACCTCTTCAAAAGTGATGTAAGTATAGTTTGCTGGTTTATTAGCAACTCGCGTCAGAGTTTCCGTAATTTCTTTAGCTATTTGCGCTTTTTGCTCGCGGGTTACACTTCCTGCTAATTTAACGTTTACATAGGGCATTTTAATCTCCTTTAAATTTCATATACAAAATCAACCACTAACCTGGCTTACCAGCAACTCGGCATTGCAAATCCTTATAAGGTCCATCCACCATTTCCCACCCATCGCCCAGCGGCACTTGGGAGCAAACGATAGCGCCATCCTCTTTGCTACGCCACTTATACCATGCTGCTGGTGCAGCAATTGCAGATAACGCAAAACATAAACAGAACAATATTATCAGTCTTTGCAACATATTAAGCTCCTAGCATAATCACTTTTCTGTTTAATTTAACACCGTAGGGGAACTAACTATGCGAATGTTCAGCATGATGCTGAGTCAATGCTGACCCAACACTCCGCACCTCAGGTTGCAAGGTGATATGGTTGATGTCAAATTCATTTTGCAACATGTGCTTTAGTGTGAGTAGTGTTGATTGCCAAGTATGTGCATCTTGCAACACGACATGCGCTGTCAGTGCCGTATTTTCAGATGAAAGCGACCACACATGTATTTGGTGAACCTCTAATACTCCATGCACCGAAAGCATTTTTTTTTCAATCAATGCTAAATCTAAACGGTGCGGTACACCTTCCATCAGCACATGTAATACTTGTCTTAATAAGTTGAGGGTAGAAAATAAAATCAATGCGGAAATTAAAAAAGACAAAATAGAGTCTATCGGCATCCAGCCTGTAAAATAAATCACCGCGCCCGCCAGAATCGCAGCGATAGAACCCAACATATCACCGATCACATGCAAAAAAGCGGCTTGAGCATTTAAACTATGTTGATGCTGGTGCAATTGCCTTGCCACTACAATATTTACAATTAACCCAACTAGCGCGATGATCATTACCTCAGAACCACGCACGGCTTGTACATTTTCTAATCGGTCTATCGCTTCTGTCACAATAAAACCAATCACACCCAACATTAACAACCCATTTAGCAGAGCCACAACAACCTCTGCGCGCACCAAACCATAGCTATAACGTGTTGAAGCTGGCTTTTGCGCTACCCATGCCCCCAATGCTGCCAAACCAAGCCCCGCGGAATCAGAAAACATATGACCCGCATCGCCAAGCAACGCTAAAGACCCTGTGTACCATCCCCCTAATGCTTCTATGAAAGCAAATAAAAGTGTAATGACAAATGGCCAAAGTAAGGCTACGCCAGTCGTGACATGTAAAGTATGTTCATGGTCATCATGTGAGTGAGCTTTATTTGAGCCATGATGATGTGCTTGGTGATGCTGATGATCGTGATGATGTGTTTTATTCATAGCAGAATCGTAGCGCATAACGCACAAAAATGCATACATTTTAAGGCCTACAGAATTTTTATCAAAAATTGAAACAGGTTATTTGAGGTATTCATTTCACTAATCAGGTAAGCTAACAACCTTTTAGAATTTTGTACTTTTCAATGCTCAGTTACCGTCACGCTTTTCATGCTGGCAATCATGCCGATGTACTTAAACATTTTGTCCTGATGGAAGTGTTAGCTTATACCAATCAAAAAGACAAACCCTATTGGTATATCGACACCCACGCAGGGGCTGGCATGTATCAATTAAACACGGGTTATGCCGCACAAAATGCTGAATACGAATCAGGCATTGCGCCAATATGGTATGAAAATACGCTGAATCAACCGCTAAAAGCATTTGTTGGGTTGATTCAATCATTCAACCCCAATAGCAAACTCACTTACTACCCAGGTTCGCCAAGCATTGCACAGGCGCTGGTGCGTGCAACCGACAAAATGCGCTTATTCGAACTGCATCCTAATGATTGTAAAATTCTGCTAGAGAATTTTAAGGGGAAAGACAGAACCGTCAGAATAGAAAAACAGGATGGATTTGCTGGCATTAAAGCAATTTTACCGCCCCCTCCCCGCCGTGCTGTGGTGTTAATTGATCCGCCATACGAAGAGAAGCAAGATTATCAGCGTGTAGTCACCTGCATTAAAGAAAGCCTTGAGCGCTTTACTACAGGCACCTATTTAATCTGGTATCCGCAATTACAACGCCCAGAGCCTGAACAGATGATTCAACAGTTGCACAAACTTAACCTGAATAACTGGTTGCACGTGAGTTTGAGCATAGAAGCACCCTCTCCAGATGGCTTTGGCATGTTTGGTAGCGGTATGTTTGTTATCAACCCACCTTGGACGCTAGCGAAAACGCTCGAAGATGTAATGCCTGCGTTGGTCAATTTACTAGGTAAGGATTCTCAAGCCACGTATCAACTATCACACGCAAGTAAATGATAAAATTGGTTAAATTTCAGAAATTTGGCGTGTTGCATTGTTAGTGTCTGCATTTAAAATTATATTGATAGAGTCTACACTAAGCGTTCTGGCATCTTCAGTTTCGATAGATACCCGCCACTCCCCTGCTTGCCATTTTTTGATATAAGTGTAGCCCCTAAAGCCTTTTATGCGGCCACCACTCAATGTAAAACCAACACGAGAGGTAGTCACCCAACCACGCTTGGGGTCGTGAAATTGCCAGCGGTGGTAGAGCTTAGTGCTTAATCCATTCGGCACAAATACGGCACTGACGCAATAAAGCGCTTCACCTTGGTTAAGGTGTAAATCAGAGGTGAAATATTTCCAAGGCTGCCACCATGCTACATGGTCAACTTGTATTTGATATAGATTGCTGTTTTTTTGCAAATCAGTGCCAAACACCACCTCTTGCTTGACCAAAGGCACAGGTGGAATCCAATCAAGACTGTATGCCAGCATTAAAAAACCTGCGATTAACCAAACGGGGATAATCTTGCCAGCATTTTTATGTGTCTTGTGATAAAGCCAATGCGTTAACGCCACTCCTAATGCCGTACTCGAATAAAACCAGATGGCATGTATACTGCCCACCAAGCAAGGCAACAGAAAATTAAATAATAAAATGGAACATAAACCAAACATGCTCCAACTTAATGGCAACCAAGTATAATGCTCCTCTAGGAACTCGTTACCGACTAACAAAGCTGCTAAAGTCAAACACCAAAACAACGCAACCCAGTGACTGGCGCTTTTAAAGTACACAATAAACAATGCACTTAGTAAGCTGCCAAAAATAAATTGCAATAGAAAATAAGGCGCACGGGATTTCCACTTATTCAGCCAGCCATTAGCATTTTTTAGGTCTTGTGTATGACCTGGTGACTGGTCTTGTACAAGAGTAGAAGACTCTTCTATAAGAATATTTGAGTCATGTATAAGAGTTTTCGAGTCTTGTATATGAGTTGAAAATTCTTCTGTAAGAGTGTTGTTTGAAAATTGATGGTGACTCATCCTAGCCAGCCAAGCCAGTATCATGGCCGCTACCAGCAGATAGGCGGACAGTATCATTAAATCAGATTGCTGAACTTGTCGGCCTATCGTAAAGGCATCCCACGCGAAACCACCTAAAAAGAATATGGCAGGAAAATAAGCCGTCAACTTTGAAAAGCTCACTAAGAAAGACGATTGCTTGAGTTGAATAAACACGCGCACCTAAATATCACATCAAAAAAAAGGAGCATATGTGAATATGCTCCTGCTCGCTACAACATTTAACTGCTTCTACCCTGCTATCAGATTAAACCTCTAAAATAGGAATCATCTTTTTAGCTTGATATTCAGGCATTTGGTCAAAGTTTAGATACTTATAAATGTTATCTGAATTTTTAGTAATTTTGTCACCCACGGTTGCCAAGTACTCTTGCGGCGTTGGCATATAGCCTAACTTAGCACATACCGCGGCCAACTCAGCCGAACCCAAATACACGCGTGCATCTTTACCCATACGGTTGTCAAAATTACGCGTGCTAGTTGAGAAAACAGTCGCTTTATCGGCCACACGTGCTTGGTTACCCATACATAAAGAGCAACCAGGCACTTCAGTACGTGCACCAGCCACACCAAATACCGCATATACACCCTCGTCACGTAGTTGATTTTCATCCATACGTGTTGGTGGCGCAATCCATAAACGGGTAGGCAAGTTACCGCCACCTTCTAACACTTTTGCTGCCGCACGGTAGTGCCCAATATTGGTCATACAGCTACCAATAAACACTTCATCAATTTTATCGCCGACCACTTGCGATAAAGGTTTGATGTCATCTGGATCATTTGGGCAAGCAACCAATGGCTCTTTAATTTCATTCAGGTCAATTTCGAGCACATACGCGTACTCAGCATCAGCATCTGGTTCGATTAAGTTAGGGTTAGCCAACCATGCTTCCATGGCTTCAATACGACGTTTTAAAGTACGTGCATCTGAGTAACCTGTATCAATCATGTTTTGCATTAGGACAATATTCGATTTTAAGAACTCAATCACAGGCTCTTTATTCAGGCGCACAGTACAGCCATTGGCTGAACGCTCGGCTGAAGCATCGGCAAACTCAAAAGCTTGCTCTACCTTTAAATCAGGCAGGCCTTCAATTTCTAACACGCGGCCATTGAATACGTTTTTCTTGCCTTGTTTGCCTGTGGTTAAGTCACCTTTTAGAATCGCAGCATAAGGAATCGCATTCACCAAATCACGCAAAGTTATGCCCGGTTGCATTTCACCCTTAAAGCGCACTAATACTGATTCTGGCATATCAAGCGGCATCGCGCCCATCGCTGCACCAAACGCCACTAAACCAGAACCTGCAGGGAAAGAAATACCAATTGGGAAACGAGTATGAGAATCACCGCCTGTACCTACGGTATCAGGCAAAATCATACGATTTAACCAAGAGTGGATAACGCCATCCCCTGGGCGCAAACTTACACCGCCGCGGCTAGACATAAACTCTGGTAATGTATGTTGCAACTTGATATCCACTGGTTTTGGATACGCCGCGGTGTGGCAAAAACTTTGCATCACTAAATCGGCACTAAAGCCCAAGCAAGCCAACTCTTTAAGCTCATCACGCGTCATGGCACCCGTTGTGTCTTGAGAACCCACGGTGGTGATTTTTGGCTCGCAATAAGTACCGGGACGCACGCCCAAACCTTCAGGCAAACCACAGGCTCTACCCACCATTTTTTGCGCTTGGGTATAACCTTTACCTGTATCTTTAGGGGCGATTGGTTTAATAAATAAATCAGAAGGCGGTAAACCAAGCGCTTGACGTGCATTGGTGGTTAATCCACGGCCGATAATCAGTGGAATACGCCCACCAGCACGCACTTCATCGGGCATGGTAAGCGGTGCCAACTCAAAGCTAGAAATTACCTCACCAGCGGCATTCAACACTTTGCCTTCATATGGCTTAATGGTAATGACATCGCCCATTTCCATTTTGGAAACATCACATTGAATAGGCAAAGCACCTGAGTCTTCCGCAGTATTAAAGAAAATCGGGGCGATTTTTCCGCCCAAGACAATACCGCCCGTGCGCTTGTTGGGGATATTCGGAATATCATCACCCATCAACCATTGCACAGAGTTAATGGCAGATTTACGAGAAGAGCCTGTACCGACCACATCGCCCACATATGCTAGCGGTAAGCCTTTTTCTTTAAGTTTGATAATTGTGTTTAAACCATCTGGCATTTTGCTGACCAACATAGCTTTGGCATGCAACGGAATATCTGGACGGCTCCAAGCCTCCTGTGCTGGAGATAAGTCATCGGTATTGGTTTCACCGGGCACTTTGAACACCACGGCTTTAATTTCAGCTGGCATCACTGGTTTATTGGTAAACCACTCAGCGTTTGCCCAAGATTCGATTAGCTTCTTCGCGTGGGTGTTACCCGCTTTCATTTTCTCTTGAACATCGTGGAAAGCATCAAACATCAAAATGGTGTGAGAAAGTGCAACAACGGCAACCTCAGCCATTGGCGTATCAAGCAATTCAACTAACGCTTGAACATTATAACCACCCAGCATCGTGCCCAATAACTCCACTGCTTTTTCAGCATTGACTAAAGGAGACGTAGCCGTGCCTTTTGCAATATCAGCCAGAAATGCCGCTTTTACATAAGCAGCTTGGTCAACACCTGCTGGAATACGATTTGCCAATAGATCCAATAAAGTCTCTGCCTCATTTGCGGGCGGATTTTTTAACAATTGCACCAATTCCGCAACCTGCTCTGCGCTTAAAGGTAAAGGGGGCAATAATTGTGCGGCACGTTCAGCCACATGGTCACGATAAGCTTTTAACATGGGGTTTCCAAAAAATAATCTAAAGTAAAGTGAAAGAAATTATACAGTGCGCTATACGTTACGTATGCACAAGTATAAAAAACATGAATACTATATGCAATGAATATGCCTATGAGGGATATTGAAAAATCACACCATACTACAAGTTATCAACTATACGTTATCAATAAGCACTTTAATAAAGCGGCTTTGAAAATGGAGAGTTGCAACTTTTACCACCTGCTGATGACTCCATGTCGTCGAGCACTTTTACTTTATAACCTTTGCCATGCTTGGATTCAACAAAAGCACGCACCTCGTATACAGTGACAATACCATCGTGATCTGCGTCCACATTTTTGATATTTTGTTCTACCGTTGGCTCACCAGAATCTACGCTTAACTCTGAAGGTGTTTCGCGCTCTGCAGCCATCAGACTCTTGGTGTGAATTAACATAAGAGAATGTATGACAAAAAGCAAAAGAAAAACGCCCAATGCAAGCAACCTTGAATAAAACAACCTCAGTAAAAATGGGCTTTCAATCATGTTTTTTACCCCAATCAATATATTTAATGCTTGCTAACAACTTCAATCAGCAACCTGTTTAAATAAAAGCGTTTTTTAACAATTTAATGAAAATCATTAGGTGCATTGATTGTACTCTACTGTATATTCAGTCATTGGGTTAAATTCAATAAAAATATCTCAGGCTTTAGTAAAATGGGGAACATATGACACAACCAGCACCACTGCCAGCTAACGAAGAAAAAAGATTAGCCCGCCTTAAAAATTTAATGGTGCTAGATACCCCAGCAGAGTCCATATTTGATGAAATTACCAAAATGGCCTCTGAAATTTGCGGCACACCCATCGCCCTTATTAGCTTAGTAGATGACAAACGGCAATGGTTCAAATCTAATGTTGGCTTAGAGAGTGCTAGCGAAACCCCCAAAGAAGTTGCATTTTGCTCCCACACCATTTTGAATGATGATGTAATGGAGGTATCCAATGCAACCTTGGATAGCCGTTTTCAAAAAAACCCTCTCGTTACTTCTGACCCCAATATCCGTTTTTATGCTGGCGCGCCGATTAGCGTAGATCAATATAATATTGGTACGCTATGTGTAATAGACCAACAAGCGCGAATGCTCACCAAAACGCAAAAATCCATGCTTGCTGGCTTAGCAAATATGGCCGCCAAAGCATTGGTTGCACGAGAGCAGTTTCTGCATGATATAAATCAGCAAGCTGTGCACCACACTAACATTATAGAATCATCGAATGATGCCATTATTAGCAAATCAATAGACGGAATTGTATTAACGTGGAATAAAGGTGCAGAAACTATTTTTGGCTACACAGCTGAAGAAATGATCGGTCAGTCGATTGTAAAACTATTACCCGAGAGTAACCTTCACGAAGAAGAAGTGTTGATTAAAAAAATAAAAAGCCATCAAAAAGTAAAATCATATGAAACAGAACGCTTAACTAAACACGGCAAATTAATTTATGTCTCAGTAAACTTATCTCCAATTTTGAATTTACATGGGGAGGTGATGGGTATTTCAACAATTGCACGCGACATTACTGCCCATAAAAAATCAGAGATTGCTTTTGCGCTTGAGCATGAGCGCTTAAAAGTTACCATGGATTCAATTGGCGATGCTGTCATTACTACCAATGATAAAGGCATAGTTGAATACCTTAACCCTATTGCCGAAAGATTAACAGGCTGGTCATCAAGTGAAGCAAAAGGGTTACCGCTTAACAAAGTTTTCAATATTATTAACGAAAGCTCACGTAAAGCATCGCCTAACCCTGTAGATATTTGTTTAATGGAAAATCGCATTGTGGGCTTGGCCAATCATACGATATTGATTAGCCGCGACGGCAATGAATATGGAATTGAAGATTCTGCATCCCCCATACGTAATAATGAAGGCAAAACATTTGGTGTGGTGTTGGTGTTTCACGATGTAACTTTTCAGCGCCAAATGGCTAATGAAATGACTTATAGAGCCACGCATGACGGCTTAACGGGTCTAATTAATCGCGGAGAGTTTGAGCATCGCTTAGAGCGTTTACTGATGAACAACACATCTGGTAACGTACAACATGCTCTCATGGTTATAGACTTAGATCAATTTAAGGTGGTTAATGACACTTGTGGCCATGCGGCGGGCGATAAGCTACTCAAAGAAGTAACGCAAATCATTACGAACTGCATACGTACCTCTGACACATTGGCCAGAATTGGTGGGGATGAATTTGCCATCATTTTAGAGAAATGTGATGCCGAACCGGCCATGCGGATTGCGCAACTTGTTTGCAAACATGTAGACGAGTATCGCTTTAAAGTCGAAGAAAAACGCTTTCGTATTGGAACCAGCATTGGCTTAGTGATAATCGACAACCATTGGTCTAGTCTTGAAGCGCTCATCCAAGCTGCCGATAGCGCCTGTTATGCAGCAAAAGAAGGCGGACGTAACCGTGTGCATCTCTACTATGATGCTGATTTTGCCTTGGAAAGTCGTCGTGGTGAGATTCAATGGGCAAGCCGAATTGAGCAAGCCATTGAAGATAATCAATTTGTATTATTTTGCCAACGCATTCTCCCGCTTACGGAAAATGGTGGTTTACATGGGGAAGTATTAGTCAGATTAAAAGATACTAGTGGCAACTTAGTTGCTCCAGGCGCTTTCTTACCTGCGGCAGAACGCTTTCATATGGCATCGCGAATTGATAAATGGGTAGTGAAACAAGTATTTTCATGGCTAAAAGAAAACCAAAATGAGATTTCACATATTGACTCAATCTCAATCAATCTATCTGGACAATCGATTGGTGATGAGTCATTCCATGATTATGTCTTAATGCTCATCAGCTTAACCCCTATTGATTTCAGTAAAGTCTGTTTTGAAATTACTGAGACAGCTACTATTACAAATATTAATTTAGCAACACGCTTTATTCAAACCATGAAGAGCCATCAAATTCAATTCTCATTAGATGATTTTGGTAGTGGAGTATCTTCATTTGGCTATCTCAAATCACTCGATGTTGATTACTTGAAAATTGATGGTCAGTTTATTAAAGATATTAATGATGACCCAGTAGATCTTGCGACTGTGCGTTGTATTTTAGAAGTTGCAAAGGTCACTGGCAAAAGAACCATCGCCGAATGGGTAGAAACAGTTGAGGTCGAAAATATCTTAAGACGCTTGGGAGTGGACTATACACAAGGATATTTAAGACACAAACCTGAACCGATAGATCAAATGTTAATTTCTGAGCTAGTCACCAAGCAACCCTAGTAAACCTTGATATCCAAAGCATCTAATATCGAAATTCGCTGCAATATTCATTACAAATGCATTAAAAATGCATCATGCGCATTTTGACAAACTCAGATGTAGGGTAGAATCACGCCTTAAATTTTAAACTTCAAAATCAACTTAGGCATCCTGCTTTTTTTATGTTGATTAGTATTTGAATAGTTAATCTGCAAAAGGCATTTATGGAACTCACCCCACTGAACGCGCTATCTCCCTTAGATGGACGCTATCAAACCAAACTCGACCCGCTTCGCGCATATTTTAGTGAATACGCGCTCATTAAATACCGCGCTTTTGTGGAGGTTGAATGGTTAAAAGCACTCAGCCAAGCTGAGGCGCTCAAAGAAATTTCACCGTTTAGCGACCACACCATACAAGAGCTAGATGAAGCAATGACACAATTCAGCGAGTTAGATGCCGCCAAAGTCAAAGCCATTGAAGTGCGTACCAATCATGACGTAAAAGCCCTTGAGTACTGGCTTAAAGAACGTTTTGATATTAACGATGAAGTCCGTAAAGCCAGTGAATTTATTCACTTTGCTTGCACTTCGGAAGACATCAACAACCTTTCTCACGCATTGATGCTTAAAGCCGCACGCGATGAAGTCATGTTGCCGATGCTACAAACATTGATAGCACGCTTAACTGAATTAGCGCAGCAACTGGCTGATACGCCTATGCTTTCTCGCACACACGGTCAAACCGCTTCACCGACTACTTTGGGTAAAGAGTTAGCCAATGTGGTTTACCGCTTACGCCGTCAACAAAAACAACTCGAACAAAATGAAATTTTAGGCAAAATCAATGGCGCGGTGGGTAACTTCAACGCCCATTTATCCGCCTACCCAAGTTTTGATTGGGAAAGTTTCGCTAAAACCTTTGTGGAATCACTAGGTTTGGTTTACAACCCCTACACCATTCAAATCGAACCGCATGATTATATGGCGGAACTGTATGATACCTTTGCACGCATCAACACTATTCTAATCGACCTGAACCGCGATATTTGGGGCTATATTTCAGTCGGTTACTTCAAACAAAAAGTAAAGGAAGGCGAAGTCGGCTCATCTACCATGCCTCACAAAGTCAACCCGATTGACTTTGAAAACTCAGAAGGCAACTTAGGTTTAGCCAATGCTATATTGCGTCACTTGGCTGAAAAATTGCCAATTTCTCGCTGGCAACGTGATTTAACCGACTCTACTGTATTGCGTAATATGGGTATTGCATTCGGTTATAGCTTACTGGGTTACGACTCATGCTTACGTGGCTTGAACAAGCTAGAAGCCAACTTCGCCCGCTTAGCCGAAGACCTAGACAACAGCTGGGAAGTGCTAGCCGAGCCGATTCAAACCGTAATGCGTCGTTACGGGATTGAAAACCCATACGAACAACTTAAAGCGCTCACACGCGGCAAAGGTGGCATTAACAAAGAATCGTTACACGCATTTGTGCAAACGCTTAAAATCCCTGCGGATGCAAAACAAATGTTGCTGGAAATGACACCTGCAAGTTACACGGGTATTGCAGCAGCGCTTGCTAAGAAAATTTAATGACAGAAATTCTAGTCCTCTACTATTCTCAAGGCGGCGCAGTGCGCGACATGGCGCAGTTGATTGCACGTGGCGTTGATAGCGTAAGTGGCGCAAAGGCGCGTATTCGCACCGTGCCAAAAGTTTCTGCGAATTGTGAAGCTAGCGAACCTGACATTCCAACATCTGGCGCACCCTATGTCACTTTACAAGACTTAGAAGAATGCGCTGGATTGGCGCTTGGCAGCCCTACCCGCTTTGGCAACATGGCAGCCCCGATGAAGTATTTTTTAGATGGCACCTCTGGTTTGTGGTTAAAAGGCGCACTTATTGGCAAACCCGCTGCTGTGTTTACCTCTAGCGGCTCTCAACACGGGGGCAATGAAACCACGCTATTGACCATGATGTTGCCATTATTGCATCACGGCATGATGATTTTAGGCTTACCCTACTCTGAACCACAGCTCTCTAGCACCACCACTGGCGGTACGCCATACGGAGCAAGTCATGTCGCTGGCGCTATGGATAATCAAGCAATTTCCGATGACGAAAAAAAACTGTGCATCGCTTTAGGTAAGCGTTTGGCGGAAACTGCTGTAAAGTTAATATCATGAATTTAGCAACCGAAGCCCGACAATTCTTGCGTAGCACTCGTAGTGCAATCCTATCCACTTTTTCTGCGAAGTTTGAAGGTTATCCTTTTGGTTCAGTTGCGCCGTTTGTGTTAGACCATCAAGCACAGCCTATTATCTTGATTAGTAGCATTGCAGAACATACCAAAAACATTACGGCTAACCCCAAGGTTTCGTTACTTGTTTTTGCTGGTGCTGAAGACCTACAGGCAAACGCTAGGTTAACCTTGCTTGGTGAGGCGGTAAAAATAGATAAACAAGACTCTCTGCTGCGTGAGCGTTATTTACGCTATTTCCCTGAAGCCACTGGCTATTTTGATATGCATGATTTTTCGTTTTACCGCGTTCATATCGAGCAAACCCGCTATATTGCGGGATTTGGCAAAATGGGTTGGGTGGAAGGTACGTTATTAGCGCCTGCTGAAAATAAATTGGCTGAACAAGAAACTGGGATTATCGCGCATATGAACGATGACCACAGCCATAGCATGGTCGCTTACTGTAAACACTTTCATGACATCACTGCCAGCGATGTCAGTATGCTTGGCATAGATTGTGATGGGTTCGACCTAAAAGCCATCTTAAACGATGGTCATGCCCATATTTTGCGATTTACATTTGAGCAAACTGTTACAGATGCGCAATCTGCACGGATGGAATTTGTCAAAATGTCAAAAGCATCCACTCCGAATACCTCACCAAAGTCATAATTTGCAATGCTAAAACAACTCCGACTCACCGCCAGCGCTAGCTTAATTGCGCTCATTTTACTTTGCCTCGTATGGGAAGGTTGGTTAGCGCCACTCAAACCACATGGATCATTGCTAATACTTAAGACTGTACCGTTACTTTTGCCACTGTTTGGCATACTGCGTGGTAAACGCTATACCTACCAGTGGGCGTGTATGTTTATCTTGCTGTACTTCACCGAAGGCGCTGTACGCGCATGGGCAGATCAAGGTCTTTCCGCGCTTTTTGCTATGATAGAAGTATTGCTGACGGTCATATTCTTTGTCGCAAGCATTTATTATGCAAAATTCAGCGCAAACCAGCACCAAGCCCATCACTAATCCGTCATAAATCCCTTATAATTAGCAGTATGAGAATATTACTATCCAATGACGATGGCTACTTTGCTCCAGGGTTAATAACATTGGCTGAACATGTCGCCAAAATTGCAGAAGTTGTCGTTGTCGCACCCGAGCGCAATCGTAGTGGTGCCAGCAACTCGCTTACTTTAGATCGTCCACTCACCGTTCGCCAAGCCCACAATGGCTTTCATTATGTTAATGGTACGCCGACTGATTGCGTACATTTAGCAGCCACGGGTTTGCTAGAAGCTCTGCCTGATATGGTAATTTCAGGCATTAACGACGGTGCCAATATGGGCGATGACACCATATATTCAGGCACTGTGGCCGCCGCTACAGAGGGTTTTCTACTCGGCGTTCCATCTTTTGCCGTTTCAATGTCGCAGCATAATGCCACGCATTTTGAAACCGCAGCCAGAGTGATTGTAGAGTTAGTTTTGCATTATCAAAAAACTGGCTATCCACCACCATTATTGCTCAATATAAACGTGCCTGATGTGCCTTACGAGCAAATCAAGGGCAAGTTGGTTACTCGCTTAGGGAAACGTCATAAGGCAGAACCTGTGATTCAATCACAAACCCCACGCGGGGAAAAAGTGTACTGGGTTGGCGCGGCGGGTAGCGCGCAAGATGCTGGTAAGGGCACAGATTTTCACGCGGTTGCTAATGACTATGTGTCTATCACACCACTGCAGGTTGACCTCACCCAATTTAATCAGCTTGATGATATACGTACTTGGATTGGTTAATCGATGATTCCAAGTAATAAATCTGGCAATAAAGTTGGCATTGGCATGACATCGCAACGTACACGTGAGCGCATGCTTGCAAGGTTGCGTGAACAAGGCATTAAAGATGAGGTAGTACTTTCTGCAATGGGAGCGATTGCCCGCCATATTTTTGTGGATGAGGCGCTGTCTATCCGTGCTTATGAAGATGTTTCACTGCCGATTGGTTTCGGTCAAACCATTTCACAACCCTATATTGTTGCCAAAATGACTGAGATTTTGCGTGCAGGCGGTTCGCTAGGCAAAGTGTTGGAAATTGGTACAGGCTGCGGTTATCAAACGGCTGTGTTATCAAAAATAGCTAAAGAAGTCTATTCTTTAGAGCGTATCAGCCCCTTATTAATGAAAGCGCGTGGGCATTTGCGCGAGTTACGCATGAGCAATATTAAACTCAAACACGCGGATGGCACGATGGGTTTGCCTGAAATCGCACCATTTGATGGCATTATCGTCACAGCCGCTGCTAGCCATATCCCAGATGATTTATTGGAGCAACTAGCGGTTGGTGGGCGCATGGTAATACCTGTTGGCATCAATGATCAAATTTTATACTTGATAGAACGCACAGAAACTGAGTATAAAAAAACCCAACTGGAGGCGGTAAAATTTGTTCCGCTGTTAGGTGGTACAAGTCAATGACAAGGTTTTTTTCTAGGATGAAACCCGCTGCCTGCCCGACGCTTCAAATTTATTTCATATTTACGCTTGCGCTAAACGCATGTACGAGCGCCCCAACCCAAGCACCAGTTTCAGAACGCAACGCAACTACTGTAAAAAAACCTGCGCCCCCACTAGGTCAAACTCTAGGCAAATCAAATACGGATTGGCGACCTGACAGCTACACTGTAAAAAAAGGCGACACACTCTACAGTATTGGCTTGCAATACGGCTACGACTATAAAGAAATTGCACTGCTAAACGGCTTAGTTACTCCCTTTAACATAAAAATAGGTCAAGAGCTCAAGCTGAAAGACCCTAAAGCAACAGGCACAAATAGCGAATCTCAATCAGATATCGTCACCACTACACCTCTCAGTCAAAACACTGGCATTCAAAGTGTCAGCAATGGAGAGACTCTTGTGATTACCGAACCGAAGGCAATACGAGAGACATACAGCGACCAAGCATTGCTGACAAAACCCAACATAACCGTACAAAACCCAAACATCAATAAAAGTAATGATACGAAAGCCGCAACTGCAGCAAATGCAACAGCAGCTATTGCAACGCCGTCCAATACTACCGCAAAAACATTGCAAGCCAGCAATGATATCAACAACCTAGATGATGAAGCTATCTTATGGACTTGGCCAACCTCAGGGAAAGTCACTAATAATTTTAGTGACAATAACAAAGGCATAGATATTACTGGCGTACAAGGTCAAACCATTACCGCAGCAGCGACGGGACGTGTAATTTACAGTGGCTCTGATTTACGTGGCTATGGAAAACTAGTGATAATCAAACACAATAAAAACTATTTATCGGTTTACGCTCACAATAGCCAAATCTTGGTGAAAGAAGGTCAAGCAGTGACCAAAGGACAAAAAATTGCTGAAATGGGCAATAGTGACGCAGATCGTTACTTATTACATTTTGAAATACGCCAACAAGGTAAATCTGTTGACCCGATCAAGTTACTTCCCAATAATTAGTACGCCATATATTTGTTCTGCAAAATTAAGGGGTTGAGCATGACTAAATACGACGACTACAAAAAAAATAAAGACATTAAACCAGACTCCCTGCTACAGACTATCACTTCATATATACGTTTCGGGCTATTAGTCATTGGCCTGATCGGCCTAACCATTAAACTTTTTCAAGAAAATGGTTGGCTTGGTCAGTTCCTCAATTACATCGCAAACTCCTCTATGGGGCTGGTCAGCTTTATCGCAATTTTAGCAGCGCTTTACGGCATCAATCAGTGGATGACGCCTACTAATCCAAACCAAGCTTCTAAACGAGGAAACCTACCAATGTATATGATGATGGCGCTAGGTGCCTATTTCTCATATCAATATTTAATCAATGGGACAATCTAAGAAGGCTTTAATGAGACAAATTCCCAATCGGGCAATGGTCGAACAAAAAAAGCCGCATTCAGCGGCTTCTTTTGGAACTACAATAGTTTAAAATTTCCATCATTATTCTTTGACTTGCGCATCTTGCTCGGCATAGTAATCCCGCACTTGCTGCATATCAAACTCACGCGCCCATTCGATTAACTTATCTAGAGCGGCTGCACCAATTTCACCTTGTTGCGCATGAATACCCGCTTGCTCACGTATCACTAAAATGCCTGGGATTTTACTCACTTCAAAATACTCTGCAATTTCAGGGTCAGCTTCAGTATTCACCATACCAAATACAATGTCAAGGTTTGCAGCTGCTGCGGCTTCAAATACTGGGGTAAAAGTCACACACGGCTCACACCAAGGTGCCCAAAAATCAACAATCACGAATGGGTTGTTTACAATTGTATCTTTAAAATTGTCTTTATTTAGTGTCACAACCGCCATGGTTTTGCCCTTAATTTGGTTAAATTGAATTTAAAGTGCAATCTTAACAGAGCTTAGCATTTGAGTTAAGCACAAACATTTAGCGGAAACGTTACCATAAAGACGCCGTTGAACGGGTTTTTAGCATCATCATTGCTGCTAATCACTATACGTTTTATGAAACCTGCTCACGAGCTGATCAACCATCATTCACTCAAACCTCCTCGTATTGATTGATGTCCAATTAAGTTAAATAATTGATTATTATAAATAAAATATGGACTCCACCAATGCAAGATTATCCTTTGAATTTAAGTGCTACAAAAAATGTCACTTTTATTTCGCCTTCAATTCGCACCTTTAAAAATTCATAATAAAATGTGCACCAGTGATGAAAATCGTTAGTTTGCTTAGACACTGCATTATTCATAAGCACTATTAACGTTATTGTTTAACCCCTATCGAATATAGTCCAAATGGACTATTGCCAGAATAAATCCAAATATCTATTATTCGGGCTTAAACTTAAATTTCATATCAAGTTAATAGAGTTTCACTAATAAAATTTTTTAATATCGAGGCAAACCATGTCAACAGAAACAAGCAATGAAATAATTTTACGCGTACAAGCTGTATTAGATCAGCACGCAGAACTTACCAAAAGTGCCAGCTCACTGAATCTGGATGATGACTTATTTGCTGCAGGCATGAGCTCACGTGCTACTGTAGGTCTTATGTTAGGATTAGAGTCTGAGTTTGATATTGAATTTCCTGACGCTATGTTACGTCGCGATGTATTTGAAACCATACGCTCAATTTCAAATGCCGTTCAGAGTTTAACTAGTTAATTTTTGACATTTATTGATCATTGAGTGACCGATCAGAATAACTCTAGATAACAAAGCCAACCACTAAAGGTAAATATGGACGCTAATGCAGAAGTAAGTGAAAGAATTGCCACAGTTGAACGTATAGGACGAGAAATTGCACGAGTTCACGCGGATGATGTAGATCAAAAAGGTCGCTTTCCGATAGAAGCCGTTACGGCATTGCGGGAAGCAGGCGCTTTCAGATGGCCGATACCTGCAGAGTTTGGTGGCGTAGGTGCTGATCCGATGGAAATTGCAAAACAGTGTGCTGCGCTTGGTCACCATTGCTCTGCAACCTCTGCCGTTCTTTCCATGCATCACACACAAATTTACAGCTTGGTTCATCATGCTAAAAACAATCCAAAGCTTCAAGATTATATGCGTCGTGTTGCGACTGAAAATCGGGTTATCGCATCTGTGACATCTGAAGTTGGGCCAAGTGGCGATATGCGAAGCAGCGCTTGTGCGGTAGAGGTCGCTGACGGCAAATACACGCTAACCAAAAAAGCAACAACAATCTCTTATGGCTCTTACGCTAATGACTTAATGATAACCAGCAGAAAAGATGCTAACGCGCCTGCAAACGATCAAGTGTTAGTCATCGCTGAGGGCGGAAATTTTATACTTAAAGATCAAGGGACTTGGGATACATTAGGCATGCGTGGCACCTGCAGTCCACCTTCCACTGTTGAAGCACATGGTGAAGCATGGCAGGTAATGGATACGCCTTTTGCAGATATTGCCACTTATACAATGGTACCTACGTCTCATATCTTTTGGTCTTCTTGGTGGTACGGTTTAGCTGCTGAAGCTGTGGGCAAGTGTCGAGAGTTACTGCGAGCTAAAGCACGTTCTAACCCCGGGGTTATTCCCATGGGGGCGATTCGGGTTGCAGATCTTGATGCTGCGCTTCAAACCATGGAACACGAAGTTTTCAGTATGGCTCGTGAGTACACTGAGGCTTTAGCAAATAACGACACCCATAAGTTAGGTGGCTTAGGTTACGCCAGAAGAATCAACACATTAAAGTTAAATAGTTCGCGCGCTGTAATTGCTATTGTGACTGAGGCGATGTCTATATGTGGTATTCAAGCTTACAAAAATAATGGGCCGTTTTCACTTGGGCGTCATTTACGCGATGCACACTCAACCGTAATTATGGTAAATAACGACCGTATTCAACAAACGAACGCATCTATGCTTCTAGTTCATAAAGGCCAATAAAATGACTGATCTCAACACCCAGCACTTACAGTTTAAACAGCAATTATTTGACAATAAACTTCTTTTCAATAGCGGTGTGCAAGGCATTGTGGGTCGCGGCCCGCAAATTGTAGAGCTGGTTCAAGCTTTACATTCAATGGTTGACCGAGAGTCTCGGAAAGATGGCGCAGTAAAAGTGGCTTTCCCTCCAGTAGTACCTCGTGAACTATTAAGAACCGTTGGGTATATGGGTAATTTTCCACAACTTTGTGGCTCTATCCACTCATTCACTGGTGGCGATAAAGAACATGCTGCATTACTAGATACTGTAAAAGCAGGCGAGGATTGGACGCCCCACCTAACACAAACTGGCGTGACGTTAACCCCTGCTAGCTGCTATCCCCTCTACCCTACTCTTGCTGGCAATCTGCCAGATGGAGGCGTTTTATTTGATTTAAATTGCTATTGTTTTAGACACGAACCATCAAATGATCCTGCCCGTTTGATGAGTTTCGAAATTCGAGAAAATGTGCGTGCTGGCAGCCCTGAAGAAGTCCAAGCTTGGCGTTCTAGCTGGTTAGATCGAGGTTTTGATATTATCAAAGCACTAGGCTTGCCAGCGGTTCTGGATACAGCAAGTGACCCATTCTTTGGTCGTGGCGGTCGCTTTATGAAAGCCAGCCAAAAAGAAATGGAATTGAAATTTGAAATTCTTGTGAATATTTGGGGAGAAGATAACCCAACAGCGGTTGCCTCATTCAACTATCACCAAGACCATTTTGCGCATTTATTCAATATTCATACAGCCAGCGGTAGTGATGCACATACCGCTTGCTTAGGGTTTGGCATTGATCGTTTAGTGGTTGGCTTACTCAAAACACATGGTTTTGATATGAACAAATGGCCTGCGAGTGTGAAAGCGCAATTAATGCTATGAACCAGCTGCCAATTAATATCTTTGCGCTTACGCCTGAGCAGTTTCAACCGCATGCATTATTGCATAACTTTGAGCAAAACTTCAGAGAAACAAACTGTTACTCTGACTTGGTGATTGAAATTGTTAACGGTTTGGGACTCAACCCGATTGCTTGTCTTGGCTATAGCTTAGCGGCTGACTTTGAAGGTGACCAATGGACATTTGGTAAACCATCACACCATGACTTGGAAGCACTATATGGCATTCGTATTGAAGAGTTGTCACTATATCGCCCGTTAGTGGATCAAATTGTCACGCAAGTAGAACGAGGTTCAATCCCGCTGCTTGAAGCAGATGCATATCACTTACCAGATACTGCAGGCATTGACTATCGTAGCAATCATGTCAAAACAACAATTGGTATCACAGCCATTGATGTTGAAAAAAAATACTTACATTATTTCCACAATGCAACTTTTGCTAAATTAGAGAATGAAGATTTTGATGGCGTATTGCAGCCACTAGCATCTCAACACAAAGGCTATTTACCGCCTTACTGTGAGATGGCTAAATTGGATAATTTAAAACTACGCCCAGATACCGAGCTACGTGCCATAGCATTTGAAAGCGCTAAGTTTCATCTGCGTAAACGCCCTACTTCTAATCCAATGCAAAAACATTTAGATGCAATCACAGCGCATCAACAATCAATTATTGATGGTGGCTTACCAATTTATCATAGCTATACTTTTGTTGCGTTACGGCAATTAGGTTCGTCACATCAATTGGGGGGGCATTTTTTAAGGTGGTTAGCCGAAGGAAATGCTGATTTGCTTGCTGCTGCAGAGGCATTTGAACAAATATCCACTTTAGCTAAAACCTTAGTGCTGAAGCTTGCTCGTGTAGCAAATAGCAAAAAACAAGCTGATTTAACTGGTGTTTTTACTGATCTATCAGAGCTTTGGATTAAATCAGACCGTCACTTAAAAGCAGCATTTCAATAATGTACCTTAACTATTTAGCAGAGCATCCAACCAATGGTGGGTATCAATAAAAAATTCTCACCTACACAATCTGCGGTTTCATCAGACGCGCAGATTGTAAATCTGGATAACGGATTTTCTTGGCTAAGCACTGAGCACAGAGAGTTCGACCTCCCTGTCGATATTGATTGGTCAACTGCTAAGTCAGTCGCAAGCATGCCTTGCACAGTTGCCATGTTAGAGCCTGATGAATCAAAACATGCAAACCTAAACAATCAAGACCACTGGTTTATTTGTGAATTTTTAGTGCCTAAAAATCCACCCAATCGCGTCTTATTACAATTAGATGGCCTACTTACGTACGCAGAAGTTTACATTAATCAAAAGCTTGTGTTGACTTCCATTAACCCATACCACAGTCATATTGTCGATATTACCCTTGACGTAAAAGAACGACACAATCAGTTAGTGATATGTTGCCGAGCAATTGCACCAAATCTCGCAAAAAAACACCCTCGACCTCGTTTTTCTACTCGCTTGATTAACGAACGTAACTTGCGATTTATTCGCACCCCTATTTTAGGTTACACCCCGGGCTTTTCAGCGCCGACCAAGGCCGTTGGTCCTTATCGACCAATTCGACTGAAATTCGAGCAACATGTCAGCATTCTTTCGAGCTTTGTAAATGCGCAGCTCATTAGCGAGAATGCTGGCTCAATAACTGTGGATATATTAGTCGAACAGATTAACAGCCAAATTTTAGATGCCCACCTAGTTGTGCTCAATAATAAAAACGAATTGGTGACACAAGCACCTATCAATGTGGCCAACGAAGGCGCTCTATCCAGACTAACAACCAAACTCACCTTAAATGAGGTTAGTGCTTATTGGCCACACACTCACGGAAATCCAGAGCGCTATAGCCTAAATGTTGAGTTAAACCTTAAAAACACAAATGGCACGATTATCACACTGGGAAAATATGGGTTCAAATCCATTAAACGCGTCAACCCAGATAGCTTTTCTCTCCAAATAAACGACACTCCTATCTATTTGAGAGGCGCCTGTTGGACACCGATGAACCCAACAAATTTGCTTGTCGATGAAGAAACACTGCGTGAAAGATTGGTTTGGTTAACAAAGTCTGGCATTAATATGCTTCGCATTCCTGGCAATATGCTGTATGAAAGCGATGCATTTTATGAGCTGTGCGATGAACTTGGTATTTTGATTTTTCAAGATTTTGCTTTTGCTAATTTCGACTACCCCGAATCCGACGAAGAGTTTATAGCCAATATTGAACAAGAAGCACGCCATTTCTTATCGAAACATGGCGGCCGACCATGCCTAACAGTTTTAGCAGGCAATAGTGAAGTAGCGCAGCAAGCCAGCATGATGGGCATAGCGCTTGACCACCTAAATAACGCAATTTTTGACCAGCATTTACCCGCCATTGTTAAAGAGCTGGCACCCAATGTTCCCTATGTGCGCTCCAGCCCAACCGCTGATGGCATCCCATTTCACGCTGGTAACGGCCCATCACATTATTATGGCGTTGGTGGATACCGCCGAACTTTGGAAGATGCTAGGTTATTCAAAGGACGATTTGCTTCAGAGTGCCTTGCATTTTCTCATGTGCCAGAAGATGAAAGTCTACGCACTTTTTTTGGTGGGGAAGTGATTCCACCACACGACCCACGTTGGAAAAATGCCGTACCCAGAGATATAGGTTCTGGTTGGGACTTTACCGACATTACAGATCACTACATCGAGAATTTGTTTGAAATTGATGCTACAAAACTAAGAACCATAGATCAAGAACGTTACCTCAACTATTGCCGCGCTGCTACAGTGGAAGTGGTTGAGCGAACACTTTCAATATTTAGAGCAGATTCAGCACAAGGCAGAGGTGCGTTAGTTTGGTTTTTGCACGATTTAAAACCCGGAGCAGGCTGGGGCTACATTGATGCGTTAGGTAAACCAAAATCCGCTTTTTACGGGTTAGCGCGTACCGCACAACCAACGGCAATATTATTCGTTGATGAGGGACTCGAGGGGCTTGCTATCTACCTTGCTCACGATGCAAACAAAGCGTTAGTTGGCGAACTAGTGATCACATTGGTAACAGCGGAGGGTCAAAAATATGAGCAAAAACAACGATCTTTGACACTAAAACCAAGAAGCGTTGAACGCATTAGTGTCGATTTGCATTTAAACAGCTTTGTAGACTCTAGTTATGCTTACCGTTTTGGACCACGTGCGTTTACCAGTTGCGTTGCCACGCTCAATAATGAAACAGGGGAAACGATTACCCAAAACATCTACGCAAACCCAACGGTCACACATCAAATCAACAATGATTTAGGGTTAATTGCGATTGCAAGCCGACAGAACGATGGTCAATATCAACTAACACTTTCTTGTTCATTACCCGCTTATTACGTTGTGATTGATACGCCTGGTTTCACGCCAAGTGATAATTACTTTCACTTAATGCCCAATGATGCAAAAGTGATTTTACTTGAGTCCAGCAGTCAACAATTAATACCTCATGGTAGAATACGTACCTTAAATACCAAAAATAGCAGTCCTATAAAAATAGTAGCGCAATAAAAAAGAGTTAAAGACGCTTAAATGTGTTCGGGGAAGTGAATAGGATGAAAGAAAACGTAAACAACATCTTACCAACAAAGTTATACCGTGGATTATTGATGTTAACCGCATCATGGCCTGGCACTCGCACATCAGAAAATTCACTATTAATTAAAGTACATGAAGTAGAAAATAGCCAAAAACTGCCTTTAATTTGGTGTGGTGGTCCGCCCGAGCTAGACACTATCATTTCTATCATTGGTAAAGATAGAACAATATACGGATTAAGGGGCACGTATGATTTTGTTGAACCAACTGATGAAGTCATCTGTAAGCTTAGCCAATATTATGTGGATGAAATTGAAAAGGCAATCCCAGCAGACACATACATTATCGCAGGCTATTGTGCTGCCGCTTACATAGCCCTAGAAATCTCGACTTTATTAACTGAACGCGGTCATAAAGTTGGTTATTTGGCCATGATTGAACGCGATGTTACAGAGTCCAATAAAGTTCTTTGGTTTACCAGAAAAGTTTTTAATAGGATAGATACTTATGGAACAAGGTATATCGAGTCGTTAAAATCCATTGGTGAAGGTAAACCCTCAACTCTCTCACTGGTGCAGCATATACCAAAGATTCTCTCCAACATGGTAAGGACAGAAGAACAGACAATAGATGACCCACGCAACTTAATTCGATACAAAAATCGTGAAACACAAGATAAAATGTACGAATTCAAGCCATACCCTGCCAATGCAAGTTTGTTTTTTATCCGATGGGGCGTGTTTGGATTTTATCAACTCAAATATTTCCAAAACTATTGGCGCAAGATAGCTTTAGGAGGGATAACAGTAGACTTCATTGAAGGATACTCACATAAATATCCTAATTGGCCTGCTATTATTGAAAAAGTGAATAAACGATTGATAGAGTCGCGCTTTTAGACTGAACTAACACTCACAACTGTTCAGCTAATTTTATGAGGATATCGTTTTATTAAACCTGAAAATCCAATCGGTAATCCAGTTCAAAACTGGCAGGCGAGAAAACAGCCATCGCAAAAAACTCTGACGGGTAAGTTTTGCAGTCTTGTGCCACTCAAAGCAGAACTGCACAGCGATGGTTTATTCCAAGCAAACTCGATGGATGTAGCAGGAGAAATGTGGCTCTATCTTCCCTATGGCCCATTTGACAGCCTGCAAAGTTATAGAGAGTGGATGGTGTCTTTTTGTAACGACTCAGACCCTCTTTTCTATGCAATTTTAGACTCTAAAACGACAAATGCTTTAGGTGTCGCAAGCTATTTACGTATTGACACAAATAACGGTGTTATTGAAGTTGGACATCTTGCCTACTCTCCATTATTGCAACGAACCAGAACCGCAACCGAAGCAATGTACCTCATGATGCAACATGCTTTTGAGTTGGGCTATCGTCGTTACGAGTGGAAGTGCAACTCACTAAACATGCCGTCACGTGCTGCTGCAGAGCGTCTTGGATTTACATTTGAAGGTATTTTTAGACAGGCCGCTGTGATTAAAGGCCGTAACCGAGATACTGCTTGGTATTCTATCATTGATAAAGAATGGCCCGCGTTAAAGCAGGCTTTTGAAACTTGGCTTGCTGATGATAATTTTGATGCTGATGGTAGGCAAAAAGTAGCACTTTCAACACTAACATCAGCGATTCAGCGACAAAAGTAGAAGCTCTAATAAAAAAGCAAAGCTCAAAATCACTTGTTATTGAAAAATGCTATATTCATGCAGCGATCATTCACAAAAGTAAGCTCTGTAAACTTATAAGCTTTCTTGGGGGCGTAATTTACTACTCCGTTGTAGTACCACATTTCCACATTTACAGGATTTGATGACTCTTTACCTTTGCCAGCAATCATCGCATTTGCATTGGTTGGTTTTACAGATTGCTCTTTTCTTGCAGGCGCACCTAATTGCTCCATGACTACGGCACGTGACTTACCGCTAAAGTTAGCCAAAAACTCTTGCTCATCATAGTTTTTTGCCTTTTTAGTTGCGACTTCTTTAGCTATAGCTGAACCACTCATCATAGTAATAGCCAACATCGCTAATATTGAAACTGATTTGTTAAAACGCTGCATGTTTAAATCCTAACTTTTTATTTTAAATAAACCCGCTGATTATCCCATTTTCTCTTATTTACCGCATCTAATCTTATGCCCATCTATATCTTTAGCGTTAAACCGTCATAAGCCACATACACGCTTTCTGGCAATTGTGCGCTTAAGGATTCATATTCGATTTCATGTGTCATATGCATCAAATAAGTTTGTTTAGCTTTTATGAGACCTGCATATGCAAGACTTTGTTCCACGTTGATGTGCGTATGATGTGGTTTATATCGTAAGCAATCGAGCATCAGGTATTCGAGATTACCCAAATCACGTAATGCATCTTCTGGTATTTCAGAAACATCTGTTAAATAAGCAATATCGTTAATACGAAACCCAAAAATATCGCTACGTCCATGCTTTACAATAAGCGGAGTAATCTTAAGTCCAAACAATTCGAATGGCTGTGTGATTTCATTCAAACTGAGGACTGGCATATCCCAAAAATCACTGGGCTCTCTAATCGCGTAAGAAAATTTGGCAGCAATATGCTCTTTAGCATCTAACTTAGCATACAGCGGGATTTGTTTGCGGTTAATTTGGCAAAACGCTCTTAAATCATCAATACCGTGTAAGTGATCTGCATGGGTATGGGTATAAAGCACTGCATCCACACGCGTCAATCCCTCACGTAACGCTTGCATACGTAAATCAGGCCCAGTATCAATTAAGATTACTTCACCAGAGGGCGCAGTGATAGCGGCAGAGCAACGAGTGCGTTTGTTTTTCGGGTTGCTTGACAAACAAGTATCGCATCGACATCCTATCTGTGGCGTGCCTGCACTAGAGCCAACGCCTAACATAGTTAAATGCATCTATGAGCCTGTTTGAATAGATTAAAAAAGTTACTAGTAGTGGCTTCTACTAGAGCTTCATAGGGTATGTCGCGCAATTTTGCAATTTCCTCAGCCACATATTTCACGTAAGCAGGTTGATTCAGTTTACCTCGAAATGGAATGGGTGCGAGATAAGGGGAATCTGTCTCGACCAAAATTCGATCCAAGGGCACTTGCTTTGCAACTTCTTTTAAATCAGCTGCATTTTTAAACGTCACAATTCCTGAAAAGGAAATATAAAACCCCATTTCAATCGCTTGCAAAGCCACGTCTAAGGTTTCGGTAAAACAGTGCATTACCCCCCCTATTTTCTGGGCTTGCTCTTCACGCATAATTTTTAGCGTATCTTGCGCAGAAGAGCGTGTATGAACCACTAATGGTTTTTCGGCTTTTATCGCAGCCCGAATATGAATACGAAAACGCTCGCGTTGCCATTCCAAATCGCCCGTGAGTCTAAAGTAATCCAAGCCGGTTTCTCCAATAGCAACCACCTTAGGGTGATCGGCTAACAATACCAAATCATCTTCGGTAAAAGCTGGTTCATTTTCGTAATCTGGATGAACCCCAACGGAGGCAAATACGTTATGATGCGCCTCTGCCATGGCGAGTACTTGTGGAAAATCAGCCAAGGTAACAGAAATACAGAGCGCATGACCAACACCATGGCTTTGCATAGCATCTTTCACTGCATCTATTTGATCGGCAAGCTGAGAGAAATTAATGTGACAATGGGAATCTACAAGCATGAGATGCCTTAAAGAATTTACATAGTGTGGGTGGGACGGTTGGCCTTAAGTGCACCTCCCAAGAGGCCTTCGATTTTATTGCGCACTTCAATGCCACCATCTTTTTCACTAAACTGAACGCCAATCCCCTTAGGGCGATTCGCTTGCGCAACCGTGGTGATCCACACAACATGCCCCACTACTTTGAGCTTGACTGGGTCGTCTAATAAACTCAGCAACATAAATACTTCGTCTCCCATCTTATACTGCTTCTCAGTTGGGATGAACAAACCACCTCCTCTTACATAAGGCATATAAGCTGCATATAGCGCAGCTTTTTCCTTTATTGCCAGTGATAAAACACTAGGCTTAGGTGGGTTAGCTGGAGTATTATCCGCAGAGTTTGGGGCTAAAGCCATGTTAGTTATCTACTCATACTTAAGGTTACTAATTTGTGGTTTACCGCACTTGAGTTTCAGATTGTTTTGGAGGATTGCGCACCAAACATACCAACATAACGCATCAATAAGTGCTCTATTTGCAACTCGTGGTTTAATGGATGTGCAGAGGACTTTTGCTCTGCGATTAAATCACGCTGAAAACTGAGCAACTTTGCCAAGTCTACTCTTTCAGATAACCCTTGCAAAGCTTTAAGGTACTGAGGATGATAGCGTACCTCCCCTGCCAATCTAAAAGCTAATATATCATACACCCACTTTTGTATTAAATTTACAGTAGCATCCATACCTTGTGCTACCAGTAGCGTGCTGAGTGAGAACACATCCAATTTGCCGCCTTGTATTAATTGCTGCCAAATCATACCTAACGAATTGCCGCTTTCCAAAGCGTTAGCTTGAGCCAATAACGGCGAACCACCCGCATAGGCTAAACGCTCTTTCACATTATCAACACCCTGAGCCATTAACCAAGACTCGGATTCTTGAATACCTGGCACAGGCATATCAACTTGGTGGCAACGGCTTAAAATAGTGGCTAATAGCCGTTGCGGTTGGTGGCAAACCAAAATAAACACAACGCCTTGTGGCGGCTCTTCTAGTATCTTCAATAATGCATTCGCCGCGATTGTATTCAACGCCTCGGCTGGATGAATGATCACAACGCGTGAGCCTCCGACAACATGGCTACCCAATTCAAAAAAGCTACCCAATGCTACAACTTGGGGAAACAAAATGTGCACACGCTTTTTAGCCTTGGATTTGGTAGTGTTATCTTCAACTTCATCTTGCTCAGGCTCAATGAAACGATAGTCAGGATGATTGTTTTGTGAAAACCAATGACAGCTACTGCAAACACCACAAGCAAGCCCTTGTTCAATGGGAGAGGTGCAAAGTAAAGATTGGGCTAGGGTTTGTGCAAATTGAAGCTTGCCAATACCCACTCGCCCTTTGAGTAACAAAGCATGCGGCATGCGCTCACGCATGGCAATAACACGTTGCCAAAGTTGTTGATGCCAAGGGTAAATGTCGCGATTAACCATTCAAACAAATAATCTCGGTGGTGGGATAAATTGAAATGGTAATTTGAGTTCGAACTACCTTGTTTTAGGTTTAATCACAGCTGGCACGCCAACGGCAATTGAATTGTCAGGCACATCTGTAATGACAACAGCATTTGCACCAATATTGACATTATTTCCAATCCGAATTGATCCAAGGATTTTGGCCCCTGTCCCAATGTCAACATTATTGCCCAAAACTGGAGCAGCAACATCATTTAAGTTTTTTAAACCAACCACAACGCCGTTACGTATTCTGCAATTGTTTCCAAATTTTGCATAGCCGCTGATCACAATACCTCCAAAGTGATCAATAACAAAACCATCCCCTACGACAGCCTCACAAGGAAGCTCAATCCCAGTGATAATCTGCATAAACTTAAAAAGCACTTTATAGATTAAAGAAAAAAATTTCCGAATAATTTTTGATTTAATAGTGTATCTCCAGCGCCCAAAACGGTAGACAACCATTACCCAAAAACCCTGCGCAGTCCAATCATTATGATAGGCTGATAAATCTTTTTTTATGTTATCGAACATAATTAATGTGCATCGCCTAAATCCATTTAATGTAAAGGTTTTGACCCCATATTAGTTGAAAAAAATAGCTTCCAAAATAAGCTTAAATTTTTGTGCTCCACAACTTTTCTAACATCAAAGCCAGACTTTATGAATTGCTTAACGATAATCAATGAAGCGCTAACAGTTGTTAAGAATAAGTGAAAAAAAGTATTTAGGAGCCCAAAATTTTTACGAATATAAATTAATTCACTTTCAATTTGCAAGGAGCTCACCTGTTTCCCGAGAGATGTGATCTCATTATCGCTCTTGGCGCTTTCACCACCAATATGCACCACAGATGTATGAGGGAAATATGTAACCTGCCAACCCATTTTCTTGGCTGCGTAGCAGTGGTCTACCTCTTCATAGTATAAGAAGAACTTTGGATCAAAAAGCCCAACCTGATCAATCACTGTTTTTCTTACAAGATAGTAGCATCCAGGCACCCAGTCACAATGTCTTACAGAGGCATGATCCCAGCTCAAGTCATCAACCATTTGCGTCTTTAATTTAAGTCCCGTACGCAATAGAAATATATTCCATGGGGTATTGAAGTAGCGACATGATGGCTGCAATAAGCCATCTCGCCCAATTAACCTCACGCCTAAAATCCCCGTATCAGGATTTTCTTGCATAAAATCATATGTTTTCTGAATCGTATCTGGTTCGATAAAGGCATCAGTATTTATCAGCAATACATAGTCACCCTTGATCTCAGGTAAAACCTGATTATTTGCGCGACCAAATCCAACATTTTTATCGTTAACGACCAATTTAATGTCATTAAACTCTTGCCTAAGCCTTGCAACAGAATCATCTTTAGAAGCATTATCTATAACGAAAATTTCCGTGCTCAAGTTAGTTACTGAGTGCCTAACCAAATTAATAGCTTTTATGGTCATTTCCGCCGTGTTGTAACTAACAAAGATAATTGAAATGTCCATGCGCCAGCTTTTTTGAGATGATTGAGTTAGTTTTTAGTAATTTTAGTGAATCAATTTGAAACTGATCTCAGATCCAATAATGATTGATTTACCTTTACTTTAGTATTATTCCGTAATGTTTTAACGTACGAATTGATATACTCAGAAGCGAGTGCAACTTTCAAATCAATCGTGGCTGACTTTTTAGTTTGCTCATCGGTTGTCAGCATATCATTCACTTTACTTACTTTTACGAGCAAATAACCCTTTTTATCACTTGCTACGCCTGCATAGGCAGGCAGTTTAGTAGTATTAATCTTAAAGACTTGTGACATAGCCAGATCTGTTAAGCCCTGTGCATTTTTACGATCCACAGTTACAGGTGGAATCCACTCCAAACCTTCAGCATCTAGACCACTATTTAGCTTAGATAAAGCTGCAACACCTTTTTCGTTTGCCAATTTACTTGCTTGCTCAAGCTTTAAGAGCTCCTCAATTCCACCCTTGACTTCATCAAAGCTGCGCGGAGCTGAAGCTTTGTAATCAATTACACGAGCTGACACCAAAGTGTTATTCGAAACTTCAACCGCCTCTGTATTGCGCTTATCCTTGAGCACTTCATCAGTAAAGACCATATTGATCAGCTTGTCACTTTTGAAGAATTTTGCGCCATCAGCCCTACTTAGCCAATCAGTTTTTTGAACAGGAAGACCAAAAGCGTCAGCCGCTGGCTTTAAACTTCCAGATTGCTCGTAAACGATATTACTAAAATTTTCTGCTTGTTCTGTAAATTTAGAGATAGCTTTTTGATACATAAGCTCCGCACGAATTTGTGATTTCAGCTCCTCATAACCACCGGACTGTCCACTAATGCCCAATAGTTTGATAATGTGGTACCCGAAATTAGACTCTACCAAACCGCTGATTTCATTTGGCTTCATGCCGAATGCAGCATCTTCAAATGGTTTCACCATCGTGCCATCGCGGCGGAACGGATCCAACTCCCCTCCTTTCACTGCAGAACCAGTATCTTGTGAGTATTTTTTTGCAAGCTCAGCAAACATTTCTGGCGATTTTTTTACTTCTGCAAGTACTTGCTCGGCCTTTTTCTTGGCTTCTTCTTTTGCTTGAGGTGTTGGATTTGCACCAAAACCGATAAGAATATGACTAGCATGGCGTTGCTCATTACCTTGAAATTTAGCAGTATTTTCAGCATAAAACTTCTTAGCGTCTTCTTCAGAAACTTGCATCTGAGGGATAAGACTATTTGCTGAAAGCATCGTAAACTCTAGCTTAACTTGCTCAGGCGCTTTAAATTTTTCCTTGTTTTTATCGTAGTACGCTTTTACAGAAGCTTGATCAACTTGGATTTGAGCTAGATAGTCTGACACCTTAATTTCCGCAATACTCACTTCACGTTGTTGCTGTTCAACTTTTAATGTGTTTTGAGCGAGTGCGTTAGGAAGATACACCACCCCAGCCAAACCATCTCTAATTTGTTGATTTAGCAAATCAGCACGCATACGATTTTCAAATTCAGATGGACTTAAATGATTTTGAGATAATAACTTGTCATATATCTCTTGTGAGAACTGTCCTTTGTCTTGAAACTCAGGCATATTCACAATGTATTTAGCGAGTTGTTCATTGCTAATTCTAAAGTTGCTAGCCTTTATTTCATTATTGAGCAATCGAGTTGTGATTAAACGATCCAATATAGACTGTTTAACTTCTGGCTTTTCAAGCACAGATAAGTCTTTTTGACCTTCAGACTGAAGCTTGTTGCGATAGTTTTGTACAGCATTTGCAAACTCTTGAACGCTTATTTCAGCACCATCAACCTTCGCAATTGCTGCTGTAGTGCCAGCATCACGCAAGTAAGTGTCTATTCCAAATAGCAAAAATGGTATGGTTACCAACGTTAATATTACTTTTGCAACCCAACCTTGGGTAAGTTTGCGAATAAATTCCAACATAACAAATAATCTTTCTTAATTTTTGTAGTAGTTCTAGAAACCACAAGCCACTGATCAATCTATACCGATGAGTAGCAATTGTTCAAACGTTTAAACACCCTCACAAATATACCACAAAAATTCAGTTCTATACTGAGGCGGAAAGCTTTCGGCTAGGCTTTCGTTTGACATTTAATGTCTACGTCAGCACATAACTGAACCCGCGAAATTTAATTTTAAAGAAAAATGGTGGATAATGAAGTTAGCTTCCAATGAAAAAACGTGCCTTCTACCAGATATTTATTTCGAACTTTAATTATAAAAATTTTATAAAGATACCCAATGTTTGAAAATTTCCGAGCTTTTGTTTTTATCTCAATAATTGCCACTGTTATTTTTAGCTATTTTGGAAAAGCGCTAAAGAATGACTTTGATATGCAACAATTTAAACGCTGGCGTAAGACTTGGTTTATCGTTTTAGCCATTATTTTTTTGGCACATAACTACTGGCTTTATATTATTGTTTGTGGCGTATATGTTTACAAAATAAGTAAGGCAGAGCAAAACAAAACCGCGCTTTACATTTTGCTAATGTTCATCGTGCCGCCAATGGGTGGCACAATTCCTGGGCTAGGCATTATGAACCAACTTTTCGAAATGACGCATCCTAGATTAATCACTTTGGCAATAGTGCTACCGTTTTACCTTTCAACGAGATCATCTACTTCATCTGCGCTAGCTGGAAAAAACCATGCGGATAAATTTCTCATTGCATTTATTTTTATTGTCACAATTCTTCTAGTAAGAGGCACCACTTTCACTGACGCACTAAGATACTCTTTCACTGAATATTTCTTAGATATGTTTTTACCTTACTATGTCGCTAGTAGAGGATTGAAAACCATTGCCGACATCAAAACTGCTTTTACCGCTCTCGCTATAGTGAGTTGCATTGCTGCAACCATTAGTGTTTTTGAGTGGGCGAAAAGTTGGATGCTATTCGATGCCTTACCTCAGGTGCTAGGCAGTCATGGTGCAGGCTCGTATATGTGGAGAGCAGGCAGTATTCGCGCTAGATCATCTCTAGGACATCCGATTGTGCTTGGCTTGGTTATTACAGCTAGTTTAGGCGCGTTTTTATTTATCAGCCACGCATTAAAAAATAAAACTTTTCATAAGTTTGGATTATTTACTTTACTAGCAGGTTTATTTGCTTCGGGCTCTAGGGGACCTTGGGTCGGTGGACTATTTTTTGGTGCAATATTTGCCATTAGCGCAGACAAACCAGCAAAACGAGTTGTTTATCTTGCCACCGCAGTGCTTCTTGTATTGGCAATGTTGACCTTCATTCCAGGTGGCGAGAAGTATTACAACATGCTCCCTTTTATCGGAAAATCAGAAACAGAGAATGTTGAGTATCGACAAAAATTATTCACTAACTCAATGATTGTGATTAGCCATAACCCATTATTTGGCTCAGTTAACTATCAAGAAACACCTGAAATGCAGGAGTTAATTCAAGGCGAAGGAATCATTGACCTTGTTAATTCTTATATTTGGCTCGCATTAAGTTATGGTTATGTTGGTGTAGGGCTTTTCAGCTTAACATTCTTATCCATTTTATATTCGGTCTACTCAAACATGAAAAGGTTATCAGATAAGAAAGGGGAAGCTTATTTAGCAGGGCAATGTATCTTAGCAAGTTTGGCATCCATTCTTTTTACAATCACGACCACTAGCATGATTTTACTAGTGCCAAATTTTTTATTTTTAATTGCAGGCATTGGAGCAGCATATGCAAACATTCTCAATAGAGATCGTTTTAATGCTATATATACAAAGAATTTAGGCTCACTTACGCCTCAACAAACATGAAAAACTCAAGCCTAATCATATAATCTAACATGTAAATTAAATTTAATAGATAGCACCCATGATTCAAGATATAATTCGCTTGCTTAGCAGTTGGTTACAATAACCGCGCATAGTTAACCTGAGCTTAAAAACTTTGTAAGTTTGAACGAAATTGAAGTGCTGGGGTGTTGATAGGCACAATAAATTGAAGCCTTAGTGTGTATCGCACTTCTCGACAAAGTTCAAATAACTCGTTTTATTCAAGCCGTAATTGATTGTTTTTAATTTAAGTAGTTAATATTTAAGGATGTATTTATGAGCCAAATCGTTATCGATCACAACCCAAGTCCAGAAAAGCTGAAAGAATTAGGCGTTTCTAGCTGGTCAATTTGGGATTGCGCCCCATCAAAATTTCCATTGGATTTCACAATGACTGAAAGCGCTTATGTGCTTGAAGGTGAATTTACTGTGACGCCACAAGGTGGCGAAACAGTGACAATTAAAGCTGGTGACTTTGTTGTTTTCCCAAAAGGAATGAAATCACAGTGGGAAGTGATTAAGCAGTTAAAAAAACATTACAAACACAGCTAATTATTGCTTATTTTAATGTGTTTCCAAGCTAAAAAACCCGCTAATTGCGGGTTTTTTAGCTTGGAAACACATGAGCGTTTTTTGTATTCAGATAGCTACTATTTGATGCTTCGTCTTTCCAGCATTGCTTGGGCCAACGTGCCACTATCCACATGCTCAATCTCGCCACCCATGGGTAACCCGCGGGCAATACGACTAACTTTGAGACCACGAGCCTTGAGTAACTCGTTTACATAGTGTGCAGTTGCCTCCCCTTCTACTGTGTAGTTGGTCGCCAGAATCACCTCTTGCACTAAATCATCCTGCGCGCGCTTCAAGAGCTTTTCCAGATGAATTTCTTTGGGGCCAACGCCGTCTAACGGTGACAACCTCCCCATTAACACAAAGTACATACCTTGAAAGGCATGTGTTTGTTCCATCATCATCATGTCGGTTGGCATTTCAACCACACAAAGCAGACGCTTGTCTCGGTTACTTGATGCACATAGTGGACAGATGTTTTGCTCGCTAAAAGTGTTGCAAAGCGCGCAATGACTGACAACCTGCAACGCATTACCAAGAGATGTCACGAGTTTATTTGCACCTTCACGGTCATGCTGAAGCAGATAATACGCCATTCGCAACGCAGACTTAGGCCCAACCCCAGGTAAACATCTTAATGCGTCAACGAGTTGCTCTAACGCTGGCGGACTACGCATAATGAGCACTACATCGCATAGAATATATACCGAGTAACAAGCGCAATTAAAATGGTAGTTTCATGCCAGGTGGCATTAAACCACTCATGCGCGTTGATGCCGTCGCTTCGGCCTTGGCATTCGCGTCTTTCATGGCAATAACAATTAAGTCCTCTAACGTTTCTTTATCGTCCATCACGCTATCGTCAATGCTGACACGCTTAACTTCATTGCGGCAAGTCATAATCACTTTCACTAGACCGCTGCTTGCAACTCCTTCAACTTCAACATTAGCGAGCTCAGCTTGCGCACGTTTCATATTCTCTTGCATTTGTTGGGCTTGCTTCATCAGATTGCCCATGCCGCCTTTCATCATTTTTTTCTCCTAAAGGTATAAATTTATTGTAAAAGTGGTTTGATACTAGATGGAATAATTTGTGCGCCGAAATCTTTTACCAAGGCTTGAACAAAATCATCTTGTTGAATCGCTGCAATAGCGTTAGATTGAATCGCAGCTTTTTCTTGCGTAATTTGCAGCGCAGGGGTATTGCCAGTTCCACCAATTTCAAAAGTAAGCTGAACCTTACGACCAAAATGGGCGTTGATCGCTGCACTCAACTTTTCTTGGTAACTTGCGTCTAACAAATGTTTCTGTGATTCTGGTACAGTAAGTGACATGGAACTCTCATCAAAGCCCGCCAATTCACAGTTTTGTGCAAGTGCGCGCGCCAAGCCTAGCTTTAATTGATTGACCAATTGACGCCAATCACCTTCAAATGGCATATGGTTTTGCTGAGGGAGATTTTCTAGAGCCGCCTCTGCTACCTGCGTCATCGATGAATTTTCACTTTGACTATCATAAGCAACACTAGATTGAGTAGCTAAAGTTACATTATCAATTGCTGACTTAGGCTGAAGATTTAGTTGTGCACTAGCGCTAGCCAAAGCCGCACTGGCTGAAGTAATGGGTTTTGTCGCAGCGAGGTTATCTTGTTTATTTGGCGGACTTAGCTCGCTGGTTTTGCTTGATTCGCTTGGCTTAAAAGCCAGCATGCGTAATAACGTCATGGTAAAGCCAGCGTACTCATCTGGAGCAAGGCCTAAATCACGTCGTCCAAGCAAAGTAATTTGGTAATACAGCTGGATTTCTTCGGCACTTAGCTTTTGCGCCAAATCGAATAGTGCAGCGCGCTCAGGAAAATCATCCGCGATGCTATCGGGCACAGCTTTAACGACCGCAACTTGTTGCAATAAGTTGGCTAAATCATTCAATGCCGCATCAAAAGATAAACTACGCTGCTCCATCACTTTGGCTTGCGCTAATAAGCTTTTACCATCTTGGTTAATCAACGCTTGTAGAAGCTCAAATAAATAGCTTTGATCAATCGCCCCCAACATGGCGCGCACTTCAGTCTCATTCACGGTGTTATTGCCATAGGCTATCGCTTGATCCAGTAGCGATAACGCATCTCGCATACTTCCCGCAGCGGCGCGTGAAATAAGTTGTACAGCATTAGATTCAAACGCAATGTTTTCTTGCGTCAATACAGCTTGCAAGTGTGTATTAACCGTGGTGCTCGCCATTTGGCGCAAATTAAATTGCAGGCAACGAGAAAGTATCGTTACAGGCACTTTTTGTGGATCAGTGGTCCCCAAAATAAACTTAACGTGAGCTGGCGGCTCTTCTAAAGTTTTGAGTAAGGCGTTAAATGCATCCTTGGTGAGTTGATGTACCTCATCAAGCATATACACTTTAAAGCGACCTTGCGTAGGCGCGTAAGTGGCTTGCTCTAGCAAGGAGCGCACATCATCAATGCCACGCGTAGAAGCTGCGTTCATCTCAATATAATCAATGAATCTATCACCATCAATACCAACACAGGCTGAACAAACGCCACAGGGGTGAGCCGTAATACCTGTTTCACAGTTGAGCGATTTTGCTAGAATTCTGGCAATGGTAGTTTTGCCTACGCCTCTGGTACCCGTGAATAAATATGCGTGATGTAAGCGTTGTTGTTCTAGTGCATTAGAAAGTGCGCGCACCACATGCTCTTGACCAACCAGTGTTTCAAACGACTTGGGGCGCCATTTTCTGGCAAGCACTTGATAACTCATGAAGGCTGCAACTTATAAAATAAAGAGGTTTACTTTAGCTTAAATATCGCAATTCGTCATTCATCAATCACGAGCGATTTATAAAGTTGAAAGAGGCGAGCCTTGCCCCCGGCACTTGCTTCAACAGTTGTGGCTGCTTCCTTCCGGACCTGACCAGGTTGGCTATTTTGCAATGCGGGGAGACCCGCCAACCATTATTTTAACTTAAATTACCTTTATAAATACGAAATTTTTGAGTTACTCCTTACACAAGAAGATTCACACCACATTAATAACACATCTAGCGCATACGCCTTTAGCGATTCGTTGAAAAGAGTTATGATGTAGTGATGATGAATTTACTCAATACCGTCTGCGGCATTCCTCGCAAGTGTTTGAATCAATTGCAGCAGACTTCTGCAAGCATAAACCAAACGCCAGAAGAGCTAATTAGCAAGTTTGTACTATTTTTACTGGTATTTGCGGAAAGCATGGTCTGTGTATTCTGGATATTTACACTGTCTGATTTAGGTGAAGGTTATGCTCTGATGGCGGCTGTCCCTTACTTTTATATTGTATTTTCTTATGCCAGCTTACTGATTTTCTATCGACTAAAACGGTTTGAATACTTTACCTTTACCCAACTAGTGATGTTACTAGTCATGCCATTTTTTATGCAATGGGTAATTGGCGGCTTCGAGGCTTCAAGCGGCATGGCAATTTGGGCTTTACTGTCACCCGTGGGAGCTTTGATGATGCTAACCGTCACACAATCAACACCTTGGTTTATCTTATATGTCGGGCTTGCGGCACTATCTTGGTATTTAAATAGCATTTTTGCAAGTCATGCATTACCCATTCCCAGCAATGTTAAAAACGTTTTTTTTGTTGTAAATTTAGCGGGATTAGCCACTGTGTTATACAGCGTGATGCGCTATTTTCAATCGCAGAAAAACCGCGTGCTGGATGAGTTAGCCATTGAAAAAGCACGCTCAGAAAAACTATTACTGAGCATCCTACCGCAATCAATCGCCAATCGGCTCAAACAGAGCAACTGCAACATTGCAGATAATCACGAAGCTGTAACTATTATGTTTACCGATTTGGTTGGATTTACTACGCTATCTTCAGACATGCCAGCAAATGAATTAGTCAGCCTGTTAAATACAGTCTTTACCAAGTTTGACGAGCTTGCAGAAAAGTACAATTTAGAAAAAATAAAAACCATTGGGGATGCGTACATGGTAGTTGGAGGCGCACCTGAATATCGAGCAGACCATGCCGTTGCCGTGGCTGAAATGGCACTTGAAATATCACAAGCACTTATTGCAATCTCTAGGAATACTGGCATTCAGCTTTCTATGCGTATCGGCATCAACAGTGGACCAGTGATTGCAGGCGTGATTGGTCATAGTAAGTTTAGTTATGATCTATGGGGAGATACTGTCAATCTAGCCAGTCGCATGGAGAGCTTAGGCATCGCAAATGAAATACAGGTTTCCCAATCGACATACCAATTGTTACAGGGTAAGTTCAGATTTGAACCTCGTGGTGAACTTACAGTAAAAGGACATGGGAAAGTCTATACCTATTTACTCAAGGGCAAGTTGTAGCCTACGAGCCATAACAGATTGGTGCATTCCTAGAGTTGAGATATAATGCACTCCCTCACGGAGAGGTGGATGAGCGGTTTAAGTCACTACCCTGGAAAGGTAGCATAGGGGCAACTCTATCGAGGGTTCGAATCCCTCCCTCTCCGCCAACCAGTCTTAGCAAGACCAGCTTTATGGAGCACTACTCCATAAAGCCCGCACGGTGGGGCCCTCAGGGCTAGTCAAGTATTCTCAGTCACACAAATATCCCAGTATTGAGAGAATTTCAGAGATATTCTGCCCGTATTCTCAGTTCGAAATAAAACAGTCAAGAAGGTATATTGTTGCTTTCATCGTACAAGTAAAAAAGCCTGAGGATGCTCAGGCTTTTTGTTAGGTTTTTTCGGTGAACTTTCGGCTGTGACTAGCGCTAATCAACTTCCAGCAACCTCCGCTGCTCCTTCCAGTCAATCGGCAGTGGTAACTGCTGCATCAGATAGTCCACCGTGATCCGCTCTGGCTGTTTACCCGTCATGATCGCTTTCACAATATCAGGTGCTAAGAATACAAGCTGTATCACCCTAGAAATGTAAGAACCAGTAAGTTTCTCTTCCTCCGCAATCTGTTGCATCGTTGAGACTTTGCCACTGGTTAATTGATCAAACCAGATATGTGCTTTAGACAATAACCTCAGCAGCTTCTGATCTGCTGAACGTTTAATCTTATACTGAGGTGGCTCAATCATCAACCGTAACGCTAGGCCGCTACGCTTAAGCTCTATGGGTAAGATAATCGTATGGGTTAATCCTCTCCAGTCAAAGCTACCCCAAGCCTCTGGTGATGCATGATAGTTCGCTCCAGCTTGGCTAGTTAGAGAGCCAAAGGTCAGCTTGATCTCAATCTGATGGGCTGCCACTACAACTTTTTCAATTAAGCTATTCAATAACGGAATTACTGTGCTGGCATAGGCGGGCAGGGCAGTATCTTCCAATATCCTCCCCATCTTAGATGCACTATCCAATACTGCATGCGTAGCTACTGCTTCCACTAACCCATGCCCATCCGTCAGGCTCAGCAACTCCAAACCATCGGTTAAAAACTCCACTAGCCGACCGATCACCGCCAGCTCTAACTCCTCGGCAGGGATACGCAGCGCCTTTTGTGATTGTTCTCTCGTCCCTTTAATTAACTTCTGCGATACATAATAACGATATCGTTTATATTGCCTATGGCTAGCCGTTGATGTAGTCGACTCTTCTGATTTAGATGATGCTACTAATTCGGAGGATGCTGATTTATTACCTATTACACCCACCACCTCCATCCGCTTCTTACTATGCGTTGATATCAGCGGTGCACCATCCTCCCCAAACACCAAGCCAGCCAGTAAACCTGCCTCTGTTGCATAATGCCGTCCCTTATGCCCTTGCTGATTACTGATTAGCTTTTCTTGTACCGCCTGCCATAATGGTTGGTCGATGATGGCAGGATGCTGACCCGGATAAGTTTGTTCACGATGAGTCACCTGTCCAATATAGATTGGGTTACTTAAGATACGATACAGATGCCCTCGGGTAAAAGGTAACCCACCCGATTGATTCTCCCGCCTAGAAACCCGTGATGGCGTTAATCTTCCTCGTCGATCCAGATCATCTTTCAGTAATCTCACATTACCAAGAGCCAGATACACCTGATAGATCTCACGCACTAAGACTGCTGATGTCTCATCAATAACAAGCATTTTATCCGCTACGTTATAACCAACAGGTGGCATCCCACCCATCCACATCCCTTTAGCTTTAGAAGCCGCAATCTTGTCTCGAATCCGTTCACCTGTTACTTCACGTTCAAACTGAGCAAATGACAGTAGCACATTGAGCGTTAGCCTTCCCATAGATGACGTTGTATTAAACTGGTGAGTGACTGAAACAAACGACACCCCATGCGCATCAAACAACTCCACCATCTTCGCAAAGTCAGCTAATGACCTGGTTAGCCTATCTACTTTATACACCACCACAATACGTATCTTTTTAGCTAGAATATCCACCATCAACTGCTTTAACCCTGGCCGTTCCATATTCCCACCCGTAAAGCCACCATCATCATACGTAGCAGGTAATGCTCTCCAACCCTCAGCCTTCTGACTCAAGATATAAGCTTCACACGCTTCTCGTTGAGCATCTAACGAGTTGAAGTTCTGCTCTAATCCTTCCTCTGATGATTTACGGGTATAAATAGCACAAGGGATCATATTCATTTCTTTACCCCAAAGAACACCAAGCCATTCCATGAAGTCCCAGTAATCACTCTTGCAATGGCAGATAGGCTGCCATAAGTTTTACCAAGATACGCATAACCACGAACCAACACCGTGACCTGATGACGCTGACCATTCCATTGACGTAGAAGTTGAGTACCTGGTAACAGTATCTCCGTAGCTAACCCAGAACGTAATAAGCGATAACTCTTACTATCAAGTCCTCCATACACTTGCACCTGTACCTGCCAACCAATGGCTCGTCGTAAGAACTCGGTGTGTAGATGCTTGGGTGGGGCAGCATTAAACAGAGTGAGCCAGTGATTGACTAAAGCACCACGATCTAGCTTCATTACATCATCCAACACCAAACCAGGCTCAAGTGTATGTTTCTTCATAAACCGCCCTACTAGCTAAGAAATAATTTGTTTAGGTTGAATACCATAACAAGTCTCACCAGAGTCAGATTTAAACCGATAAACCGATAAACCACTAAACCTAACTTCTTCCGTAATGAGCTGCTGATCCAGCCACGGACTGAATGGGCTTGCCAGCCGCTAAGACTCATCAACTCACTGAGAGAAGCTCCTTCAGGCCGCTTTATCAAACCAATCAGTACGGCTTGTTTACTGGAAGCTTTGCTAGAGGCATCTCTGTGGCTTACCACCACATAATCAGTGCCAGCCAGTTTCGTAGTTTTAGGTGAAGTTGATTTAGGAGGGGGTGTAGATACAGATACCTCCAAGGTAGATTTTGCCGTTTTATTTGATACGCGGGGACGAGGGGATAGGTGTGAGCTTGGATGCTTATTGCTTGCTTCAGTATTGGATGAGTTTGTTCCTGCTGTTTGTATTGTCATGACGTTCTCCGGTTTTGCTGCCGTTGCTTTACGACAGTGGTACCAGTAACGCTCTCTTTCGGAGTTGTATCAATTCATATAATGGATTTTAGATTCGAAAAAAGGGGGGGCTTGTACCAATCCTGTAACTTTATGAGCTAGTTAGTTAATGCATGTCAGAGTCATCTATCTCATTTAAATCAAGAGTTTTCAATTTAGTTAATCCTGCCAATGCTGAAAAATCACTGATTTGATTGCCACGAATCATAAGCACTTCTAAATGAGGTAATTTAGCCAGCACGGATAAATCATGGATTTGATTATTACTCAATGAAAGGCGCTCTAACTTGGACAGTCCAGCGAGCACGGATAAATCACTGATCTTGTTGTTGTCAAGAGAAAGGGACCTTAAGTCTGTTAGTCCTTTCAATGCTGATATATCGGCGATTTGATTGTTACTCAATGAAAGTTGCTCCAATTTGAGTAATCCAACCAGCATTGAAATGTCACTAATTTTGTTGTTGTTAAGTGAAAGGGACCTTAAGT
Organism: uncultured Methylophilaceae bacterium; assembly: GCA_964620425.1. Lineage (GTDB taxonomy): Bacteria > Pseudomonadota > Gammaproteobacteria > Burkholderiales > Methylophilaceae > DASXUG01. Next base: position 138,926 of record CAZUGV010000001.1, read on the forward strand.
CTGTTAGTCCTTTCAATGCCGATATATTGTCGATTTGATTGTCACTTAATGAAAGTCGCGTTAATTTGGTTTGTTGTGCAAGTACAGAAACGTTACTAATTTTATTGTTATCCAACACAAGATCATTCAAGTGGGCTAACCTGGGTAGAGGTGACAAATCACTCACTTGATTATTGGATAGCCCAAGATATGTCAACTGCTTCAATTCTGACAAGGCAGAGATGTCGCTAACTTGATTATCGAAAAGCGAAAGGTATCTTAAACGCGTTAATTGAGATAAGGCAGAAATGTCATTGATCTTGTTGCCCCCCAAAAAAAGCACTTGTAGCGTTTTTAAGCCTGCCAATGGTGATAAATCACTGACCCGGTTGTTTTCTATGAAAAGAAGCGTCAACTTTGTCATTTCTGCCAATGGTGATAAATCAGTAATTTGGTTAGAGTCTAGTGTAAGGTGGCTAACATTGGTTAAACCAGCCAGCGGCGATAAATCACTCACTTGGTTGTTTTGTAATACGAGATATTTTAATTTCAATAGTCTGGATATCACAGATAAATCAAACACCTCCACCATTGATAAATCTAAATCATCCACACTTTCTAGCTTTTCTATCCCAAGCTTAAGTGCATCATATTCAGATTGCCACAACCGCTGAAGTAGTAGAGATCCATCAAAGTTACTTCTGTTGTAATTTTTTACATATGAACCCCATAGTAGCTCAATTATCTCTTTACGCTTGCTCTCACGAAGCTTTATACCGCTATCCATGACGATTGAAGCGAGCAAAGATTGTGTATCATCTCTGTTTTTTGTGTATGTTGAATTAGCTGGAAATAGTTTTTCAATATATTTTTCGACTAAACTGCTATTTTCTATTTGCTCGAAAAATAGAATAAAAGTTTCTTGCCACCAATCTAAGTTAGTTTTAGCAATCAAATCTTTCCATCGCAGCTGCTCTAAGTCCAATTTTGGCTTTAGAGCCCTAGCGGCGAAATACTCTAAAAAACTGAGGTGACTAAAACCGTATCGCTCTTCGTTATTTTCGCCTTTCCCTCGGGGTAAGAATAAACCACTTCGTTGAGCAAATTGAATTAATAAAAAGTCAATTTCTTCATTTAGCTCATCTTGTTTAATAGCAAATGCATTTAATTTTTGGGTTAGAATTTCTCGGACTTTATTTTCTGAAATTAAAATTGAATTCTCCTCATCGTGTTCGCTGCGGTTGGTTTGCATGATAAGGGCTATTTCGCTTAACCAGTCACTCCGGTCAGCATAGTCAAAATTGTGAAGATACCCTCCTCCAGATTTAATGCCTCGAGCAGTATCTAAACCAACTAAGTAAGTTTCCGCAATTCGTTGATAAAGTTCTGCACGACCGTCCGGTAAACGTCCACGTCGAGCATGAATAAAACATATCATATTCAGCAATACAGGAGTACGCGACAAACGTCCTAAACCATCATTTTTCCTAGTGCGTGTTAAAAGTTCTTTTACACGTTTTTCGTGATTTCCATCGTGGTTAGGGTGATATTGCTTGTACCAATTACTGACAAACTGTTCTGCTTGACTATAAGTGAATGGTGCAAGATAAAATACTGGCAATAATGTGTTTGTATTTCTTTGATCTAGCTTAAGCCGAATATCTAAAGTTGAGGTAGATGAATTCATATTACCTACAAGGTCTATATCAATATTACAATTTTCAGAGTCAGTCTTACTCGGATCTGGACTTAGCCATAGACGTTGGTCAAAACCAACTACGCGAGAGCTAATCAAGAATTTGCAGTTTGGGTAATCATGCATCCCTTGTCTCACAGCATTAACAAGATGTTGACGCGTTTCTACATGGGTAATTTCATCCAAACCATCCAATAAAATCAATGCCTGCCCACTATTGAGTAGCGTCTTTATAACATCAAAAGATTCAGGAAATTGCACAAAGGCTTGCATTACGTCTTGATTACGCTCGGTGAATACACGCCACAGATCGTCAAAAGATTTAATATCTTGCAGAGGTAATTCACGCAAAATTAAAGCAAAAGGAACTAGCTCTCCTAACTCCATTTTGGTTAAATTATTATCACTATATGAAAGGGCAAGCATCAGCCAGTGAGCTAATGTGGTTTTACCAGCACCAGGGTCGCCCAATATAAAGCATCGAGGGTGCCGCTTTATCACATCTACGATATTTTGCCAATTTGGTGTTGATTGTAACTCTGCGCTAATAATTTGCTCAGGTGCTAAATATCTATCAGAAAGGTGCGGGGGTACAAATAAATCGCGTAAATAAATATTTTTACCCTTGTATAGTTCTGCAGCGTCGTCTAATGACAGCCCAAAATTATCCATTTTTTTGAACTTAAATTCGACCAGTTGGAAATACTTTACAAGTGCATGGGTATTCTTAGTGTCGATATAGCTATTTAAGTGATTTCTTTTTGCTGTTTCTAATTGAGATTTGATCATTGCCTAGACGCCTAAGAATGGAGTTATTTCGTCTGATGTTACAACGTCTAAAGCTATAAACAATTGATGCAAACGAAACACATTGCTGTCGCTGGGATTAGTTGGTAATAGGTTAGCTCCGTCATATGAAGGTTCAATGTCTTTCATCAGTTTCTTTGCTGCTTTATCTACTTCTGGATTTTTAGCAAAATTAACAATGCTTCGAATAAAATCTGGATTTTTATTAAGCTGTTCGTTTAACTCGCGATGAAAGGTGTAAATAATGGCACCAGCCATGAGAACCGCATAGCCAAATTTAATATGGAGGTGATTCTGGATTTGTCGATTGTGCTCTAAAAATACTGATTTTCGCAACATAACTGACAACCTATTGGCAAGGGCTTTGATTTTCCTTGGATTGGCTGGGAGACAGTCGAATGTTTCAACCACCAGTTTGATATTTGTACGATGCTGTAATGCCAGATCTGTTTTTTCCAGTTCAGTAAGATTGCCACTACCCACTAAATCTAGAAAGGCCAATAATTTTACTAAATACCCTGCCTTTTTCGTTATGTCTGGTAGCGGGAGATGATAAGTGTCTTGGCAGATTTTTTCCAAATATTCGCGGGCTTGGTGGCAACTGCTTTCATCTTTCAAATCAAGGGCTTTTTTTAGTGCCTGTTCAATCTGACGCTGATCAATGGCAAATATGACCACGCAGTTTTTTAAATTCAAATAAACCTTAATACCTTCCAGTAACTTTAGTGCAGCTTCTGGACTACATCGATCTAGGTCATCAATAAAGATAACCAGCTTCTTATTAGAGCCTGGTTTAACGTTACCTAGTATCTGATTAATTGCATCTTCTAAAACATTGCTGATATCATTTGTCAGTAACTGAGTTTGATATTTTGATTTTTCGTATTCTTCACCAATTTTAGGGATGTCGACTAGCTTTGACGAGAAAATACCTCCACTAGCTATTTTGATGGTTTCGTCTAAAGTAGCTAACACTCCTAAGAAAGTAACTGTTGCAATTTTCTTAGCTTTTGGTATTGCATTCTGCATCGTACTAAATTTTTCACGTATTTGATGTAACAGCGCAACAACTGGGGTGGATTCATATTGATAGCGCCATGCTTCAAACCAGACAGGAACAACAACATCACCTAATTCCTTTTTTAATTGCATCAAACAACTTGTTTTACCTGTGCCCCAATAGCCGTTAATTGCAATTCCCTTGGGCGGTTCACAGTTTTTGATTACATTGGCGATATCCTTAACAAAGGCAGACTGATCGAAGCCATCATCTACTGTTGGGCTGTCATTATGTGATAAATTTGCCATGGACTGATTAGATCATTTAAAAATTACTAAATTAGCTTGGATTACAATTAAAGTAAAGATAACAAAAATTATCATGCTTTTTTCCTATTTTTGATAAATATTTCACTAATGTATCATAGTGACTGGTTGGCTGAGCTTTTGGAAAAAAATCTATTTTTGTGTAAGTTTCTAAACGAAATTCAATATGACCAGAAAATATTCGATAGATCTAACCAATATTGGCATTGAAGGAAGTGCCGCTGTTCTGGCTATTTTTGCCTATCCAGAAGCCAACAGCGATGGTGATGTAAAACTTGCGAGTTTGCAGGCAACGCTGACCCACATGCATTACAAGGCTCGAGCCGAAATGGATCCAGACTGGGCGAATATTCCACTTCTCATCAAACCGCTTTACGCCTTTCGTGATCAAAAACTCATCGACCAAGATCTTCGGCAAATAAAACGTCGCTTTAGAGACCGTGCGATTGCCGCAAAAATTGCAATGCCATTTCTGCAAGAGGTTGAATTGGGTCATCCCCCCGAACTGCCAACAGGGATAAAACAACTATCATTAGCGGCAATGTGCCAGTTTGTGCAGGATGAGGCAGAGCAGGGCGAAGCAAAAAATGTAGAAAACAGGATCTGGCGTATAAGTTTACCAGTCATTCACTTAGCTACTGCGACTGCTGTGATAATAGACCAATTAGAAAAAACAGGAGTAACTCAGCCTTCTTTTGCACATTTTCTAAATGATCCTAGCAAGATGAAAGCACTGATTACAACCGCCAATCAACATGCGGAGCTTTTTTATCAAAGCCGCTTAAACATCCAACCCGAAACATTGATCCAAGTTACTACCATTTGATCTGAAGTGTTTCTACCTCAAATATCTTTCTTTTTTATGAACTCGTTGCCCTTTTTATAAACTCATATATTTGCTCCTGACAATTTTGTCAAAAATTCTAAGGAGCAATTACGATGTCAACACACTCACCTGATGCACTCAAAAAGCATCGCCCCGATTTAACCGTAATTAAAAAGCAGATCTCTGATCTTAAACCCGATCCTAAAAATGCACGGATACATAAAGACCGACAAATCGAGCTTCTTGCTAAAAGTATTAAAGCCTTCGGTTTTAACGTCCCAGTTTTAATCGATAACGACAACAATATTATCGCGGGTCATGGCCGACTACTCGCCTGCCAAAAGCTTGGCATCAGCGAAGTCCCCACCATCGCCCTTAGCAATTTATCTAAAGCGCAGCTAAAAGCCTTTATGATTGCCGATAACCGCCTTAACGAGATCGCTACTTGGGATGAACAATTATTAGGCGAAAGTCTGAAGGAACTTTCGCTTCTAGAACTAGATTTTGAGTTGGATGCGATTGGTTTCGAAATGGCCGAGATCGATTTAAGAATTGATCAATTTGACCAAGAAGCTAATAAGCAAGAAGATGATATTGCACTTTCTGCCCCAAACCTACCCGCAGTTTCTAGTCTTGGTGATCTTTGGCTATTAGGCACACACAAATTACTTTGTGGTAACGCGCTATTGAGTGATGATTACCAGAAATTGCTCGATGGACGCAAAGCAAATGTCGTGTTTGCGGACGCTCCCTTCAATGTCCCAATAAATGGTCATGTAACAAGCAATGGCCGTGTACAACATGCTGAGTTCAAAATGGCTGTTGGTGAAATGACAAGTGCGGAGTTTACCGAGTTTTTAAAGCGCATCTCTCTTAACTTGATCGCATTTAGCACTGATGGTTCTATCCACTTCCAATGCATGGATTGGCGTCATTTACCAGAGATATTGAGTGCAGGTAGCGTTTATACCGAGTTCAAAAACCTTTGTATTTGGAGCAAAGACAATGCGGGCATGGGGTCTCTATATAGAAGTCAGCATGAGTTAATCCTTGTCTACAAAAATGGTAAAGCTAAACACGTAAATAATGTGCAACTTGGCCAGTATGGCCGTTACCGCACCAATATCTGGAATTATCCGGGTGCCAACTCTTTTAGCCGTACCACCGAAGAAGGCGATCTCTCAGTATTGCATCCTACAGTAAAACCAGTCGCCATGATTGCTGATGCAATTTATGACTGCTCTAACAGAGGCGATATCGTGCTAGACCCATTCCTTGGTAGTGGCTCAACTTTAATTGCAGCCGAACGTACTGGTCGTCACTGCTATGGTATTGAACTAGATCCGCTTTATGTTGATACCGCTATCCGTCGTTGGCAAAAGCATACTGGACTTAAAGCCGTCCATGCAGTTTCTGGACAATCTTTTGACCAGTTAGCAGAGCAAGCTGAACATGAGGTAGACCATGGCTAAGGTATCTAAAGATGAATACAACATCGGCTATGGCAAACCACCAGAAGTCACACGCTTTAAAAAAGGCGAGTCTGGTAATCCCCAAGGCCGACCTCGCGGTAAGCGTAACGTGATGACGATTCTTGAAGATGTGATGTTCGCCAAAGTACAAGTGAGTGAAGGTGGGCATCGTGTTAAAAAAACCAAGCTCGAAATCGCCCTTACTCAGCTTATCAATAAAGCCGCCAGTGGTGATCTTAAAGCGACAAAGATGTTGATTGCTTTGTGTTCACTACGTGCAGAGCACGAACCAGAAAGTAAAAACTCACCTGATCTTGTCGCCGATCGCGAAATGGCAATCAAGCTTGCAACACGCATGTGTGGGTTAATCGAAAATTTAGATAAGGATAGCAATGATGAATGATAAAAAAATAAGTGATGAAGAGCTCGGCGTTATGTTACGCACGGATCTAGGACTATTTATTGAACGCGTATTTATGCACCTCTATCCAAATCAACCATATTTGGGTAACTGGCATATTGAGCTAATAGCCTCGAAACTGGAAGATGTACTCGCTGGCAAAACTACACGTCTCATTATCAATGTGCCACCGCGCTCATTAAAGTCAGTCACGGCCTCCATTGCCTTTGTCGCTTGGGCACTCGGGCGCGATCCCACCAAGCAGATTATCTGCGCGAGCTATGGTCAAGATCTCGCCGATAAACTGGCGCAAGATTGCCGTAGTGTAATGCAAAGTGAATGGTACCGACGGTTGTTTGGTGTATATCTTGAAGGCAGTCGCCCTTCAATTGCTGACTTTAGAACAACCAAAGGGGGCGGGCGCTTTGCTACTTCGGTAGGCGGGGTGTTAACGGGTCGTGGTGCCGATATTATCGTGATCGATGACCCGCTCAAGCCAGATGATGCGTTGTCTGATGCCGAACGCCAGCGTGCCAATGACTGGTTTGATGGCACTGTGATGAGTCGTCTTAACGACAAAAGAACTGGTGCTATGATTATTATCATGCAAAGACTGCATATGGATGACCTAGTCGGCCATGTGCTCTCACTGGATGACTGGGAGCAAGTAGTTCTACCTGCCATAGCAGAGACTGAAGAGCACTTCAGTTATGAGAATGTATTAGGTAAGCACGAAATCGTTAGGTACCCAGGGGAAGCGCTACACCCAGAACGTGAGTCACTCAAAACGCTAGATAACATGCGTAGGATTATGACTGAGTACAACTTTGCAGGCCAGTATCAGCAATCACCAGTACCACTCGGGGGTGGTATCTTTAAGTTGGAGTGGATAAGCTACTATGCACCCAATGAACTCCCTGATAAATTCGACCAGATAGTCCAAAGCTGGGACACGGCTAACAAAGAGACAGAAATGTCAGACTTTAGTGTTTGTATCACTGTTGGTGTGAAGGGTAATTATCGCTATGTATTGAATATATTGCGAAATCGAATGGAATTTCCATCGTTAAAAAAAGCAGTGGTTGAACAACATAATTTGTTTAAACCTAATATCATTCTAATTGAAGATAAGGCTTCTGGCACACAGCTGATTCAAGAACTACGCGCCCAAGGCCTCAGCAAAATTAAGGCATGTAAAACCGTTGGTGATAAGTTTACACGGGCTAATCCGCAGACTGCTGCGTTTGAAGGTGGCTTTGTAAAGCTTCCGCAGCAAGCACCATGGCTGGATGCATACCTGAGCGAACTTACTACCTTTCCTCGTGCAAAGTATGATGATCAGGTCGATGCTACTTCACAGATTTTGGGTTGGTTATCTGAAAATAGAGGTGTACCAGGGCTTATAATGTTTTACAGGAATTTAAATGACGAGTAGGTTGATAGACAAGCGGAGGTGGTGCTTTATTCATCAGGCTTAAGCAGGCATAACGTGTATAGGGTCAACCCTGCCAACCTCGTTATGCCTGTTAACAAGTAAGGTACGGCCGTTTGAGGTAAAGCTTTACACACAAGACCTCGCACAACTCACTTGGCACTTTTAAATAACACCCCACATTTAGCCATAATCAGAAACACGGTCGGCCAGAATAAAGTGTTGACCACATCATGAATACTGGCAGCTAACCGCCAATACCCTAGAATCACCATATCATCATGCCTATCTACAACCTCACCTAAGGTGGCTACCAGTAATACAGAGAACCATGGAATAACAAACTTCAACGACTTGTTTAACAACACAGCCACACTCAAAAAAACAATCAACCCAACATACACATGCAATGCATCTTTAGATAACCCTGTGAGGTGCATAATCGCTAATTTAGTGGCTTGCGCTGTTGAAGTGGTCACCATGGGTAATGCCTGTTGATCTCAAATATGGGAACCTGATTTTATCATTACCCAATCTGTTTTTATTGAACTAGGTACTCTACCCACATAATCTGTGGATAACTCTGTGGGCGCGATGGGCGTAGATCAACTAACTAGTTAGTTTGAATATTAAATCAAGATTAGGTCAATATTTAAGCTAAAAACAACACAGTCACTCGCTTGCTTTCACCTTAGATTTAATACGATCTAGTAAATTCTCATCCACTAAATCTGACAATGGCACACCCAGTGCTTCAGACAGCTTACCCATATTATCCAGTGACACATTACGCATACTAGTTTCAATGCCACTCAAATAGGCTCGGCTCATGCCTGCTTTATCCGCCAGTGCTTCCTGAGATAACTCAAAAATGCTGCGATAGGTTTTTATATTCTTAGCGAATGTCTTGCGGTAAGTGTGATTGGGTGCTGTTTTTATGTGACAAGCTTCGCGCAAAATCATCACTTAAACCACACTCTATCGTGAGTGTACGGTACACTATAAGTATCATTTAACGGTAAATGATATACATTTTGATACTAAGTGATATGAGAGGAGCAGTGAATTGAAACAAACTCAAATAACCAGCATAACCGAACGATCAGCATCATTACGCAAGGAGACATTGGTATGGCGCTAATTAAATGTCATGAATGTGGCAAAAAAGTCAGCACAGAAGCCACCGTCTGTCCAGCCTGTGGTGCAGCCGTTAAAATACCAGAGCCTAAGCAAGTAGGAGCCTCTAGAAACCGAATAGTGAAATGGGTATTAGTGATAGTTGCCCTATATGCATTAGGCGGGATCATTAAAGCAGTCATGGAAGCTTCTAAATCACCAGAAGAACTAAAACAAGATGCCGAATCTAATCAGGCAGCTCAACTTAAAAAAGCAGAACATGATAAACAAGCAGTGATCAGTATGCGTCGGGCAAAAATTGCTGCCATTGCTGCACAAACTATTCAACAAGCTGCACGTAACCCTGCCAGTGTAATTTGGGAAGGTATATTAGCTAATGATGATGCCAGTGTAGTGTGTATAGAGATGCGCGCTCAGAATGGCTTTGGTGGAATGAATATAGAATCGATGGCTGTGATCAATGGTGAAATTAAAACTAGTGATACCGCATGGAATAAGAACTGTGCTAATAAAACATTGTTCGATGTCAAGTCAGAGGTAATCAATTTACTTAAAATAGCTAACTAAATAGAAGGTGGACCTAGTCAATTAAATGAACATGCTTCCCCTCGATGCTGTTGTAGTACTCTGCTTCATAATCAACTGGGCTAAGCCAGCCATTATTTGAATGTCTGTGTATACGATTATAGTAACATTCAATATATTCAAATATGGAGTGTTGCGCCTCATCTCTTGTTAAAAAACGCTCACCATAGACTGCTTGTTTCTTTAATGTAGCATAGAAACTTTCTGCTACCGAATTATCCCAACAATTACCTCGGCGACTCATACTTTGCGTTAGCTGATATCGCTTGATGAGTGAGCGGTAATCTTTTGAGGCGTATTGCACCGCTTGATCAGAATGCACCATCACCCCTTCTGGCTTACCACGTGTGAGTATTGCAGCTTGTAAAGCATCATATACCAACTGACGGTCAATCCGTGCGCTCATCTGCCAACCTACTACCTGACGGCTGTACAAATCCAGCAACACTGCAAGATACAACCAACCCTCATCGGTACGGATATAAGTAATATCCCCCACCCAAACTTGGTTGGGGCGGGTTACCTTAAATTGGCGGTTGAGCAAGTTGGGCGATGCGCCATACTTGTGATTAGAGTCGGTTGTACATTTAAATTTTCGACAGCCTCTGGCACGTAGCCCTAACGTGCGCATCATGCGACCAACAGTACGCACACTCACGTTAAAGCCTTTTGCTTTAATCTCAGCAGTAATGCTAGGCGCGCCAGCACGTGCCTTGTGAGTTAGATAACAGGTGTTGACGGCTTCTTTAAATGCTAGCTTATATTGGTTAACTGGGCGACAAAGCCAAGAACGATAGCCGCTACGGCTAACAGCCAAGGCTTCACATAATGCCTTTATCTGGTATTGAGTAATGTGTTGTTGCATAAACGTGTACTTTATCGACTTGGGTTGTTGATGAAGTACACGTGGGCCTTTTTTAGAATTTCGTTGACCTCAGTTAAGTGTGAGACCTGCTTTTCCAATTCGCGTATGCGTTGTTTGTCGCTACTCATTGATGCTGATTTAGTCACACCGATACTTTTACGGTGTTGCCGTATCCAGTTATCTAATGTGGAGTACCCAACCCCTAATTGTTGGGCGATTGTAGCAATAGTCGATTCAGGATGACTTTGTACGTATTGAATTGATTCTTGCTTGAATTGTGCGCTGTATCGTTTGGTCATGCTATTTCCTCTAAAGTTAGATTAAATCTTTAGAGGGGTAGCTTGTCCACTTTTTTGACTAGGTCCATCCCAAGAGCAACCGTTAATTAAGAATATGAATGATAATAAAGGAAAAATAATTTCAAATTTTTTAATTTTCATTTTGATCACCTTCAGCTCTTTTATCCAATTATCTTTAAATTTATTTAATTTGAACAGATTTAGCATTAACGCAAGTATGCATTGTTATTATTATGCAGCATTTTTTATGAGTTTTGCTTATAGGTGTAATTGCATTGACCTACTCTCCAGTTGCCATACCGTCCTAAGCTGATTTAATTCCCTGATAAGCGATATTAAATTCGCTGTTTGTTTTGAAGGCAAAAATTTTCAGATACTCAGAATAAGGCTTCTCGTCAGTACTTCTAGTGAGTAATCATATTAGATATTGATCTCATTTATTAGAAATACCCTGTAAAATTGCCTGATATAGGGAATTGGCAGGGGAAGAGTGGTTAGCTAGTGACTACAACCACCGCCAATATCATGTTTCAAGCTAATCCATGTTGTGTTAAAAGTTAATTAAAAGCAATAAGTTAATTAATTTTACTTTTCCATTTTTCGTGATGCTGTTGCTTGTAAGATCACAATGCCTCTAGTGAATACAAGGCAATACGGAAGCTACAACTTGATCACCATCGGGTTAAACGCTTTAGAAACCAACATCACGGCATCGCCTATCTTTAAACTTGCTGACTCTTCTGGCATAGCAACCACGCGCACAATCTGATTACCCACCAGCACTGTTAAGGCATACATCACATCCATGGCCTCAATCAGCAATATTTCACCCGTAAATCGAAACTTGCCGCTGGTTTGCCCAGTACTAAATACGTCTGCAGGCGTACCTTGTTGCACTATTTTGCCTGATTCCATTACCAAGACGCGGCTAGCCATTTTATAAACCTCACCTACATCATGGCTCACCATAATAGTGGTAATGCTCATGCTGCGTTGTAGCATTAAGATTTCATCTTGCAAACGAGCGCGTATGGTGGCATCTAGGGCTGAAAGCGGCTCATCAAGCAACAACACTTCAGGCTCTGATGCCAATACCCGCGCCAAGGCAACGCGCTGCTTCTGCCCGCCTGACAGCGTTTCTGGCTTATGGTGTTGCAACTCGCCCAACGCCATCATTTCTAACAAATTTTCAACACGCTGTTTATTGAGGCGCTGACTCAAGGCGTTTGCGCCCTGACGCAAGGCAAACGTTAAATTTTCACGCACTGTCATATTGGGGAATAAAGCATAATCTTGAAACACATAGCCAACACGTCGATGCTGTGGGGCTAAATGAATACGCTGCTTGCTATCAAACCAGACTTGATGTTTGCCTTGTATATGCGCAGTAATTTTACCTGTGACGGATTGGTCTAACCCCGCGACACAACGTAATAGCGTGGTTTTACCGACACCAGAAGGCCCGTATAGCGCGACAAATTCGCCTGTTGCTACTTCTAATGAAACATCAAGGGCAAATGCCCCGATCACCCCTTGTAGTGGTTTGTGTAATTCTGCGCTAATCATAGGGATAGCAGTCATTTTCGTGCTTTACGATTCATAAAATACACAAACAACAGAATAATGAAAGAAAGCACAAAAAGTACGCCCGCATAAAAATTAGCTGCGGCATAGTTAAGTGACTCCACTTCATCGTAGATGGCGATGGAGGCGACTCTGGTTTCGTTGGGGAGATTACCGCCTATCATCAACACCACACCAAACTCACCCACCGTATGCGCAAAGGCGAGTACAGTGCCAGAAAGCAAGGCTGGCTTGATATTGGGCAATAACACATAGAAAAAAGTCTGCCATTTCGACTTACCCAAACTATAAGCCGCTTCTGCCAATGATTTGGGTAGATTTTGAAAAGCCGCTTGCACAGGGTGAACCAAAAATGGAAAACTAAACAAGCAAGATGCCAGCACCAAGCCTTTAAAGCTAAAAGCCAAACGTAAACCCAAAGTGCGATCTAAAAATTGACCAAACCAATGTTCTGGACTAAATGCCAGTAACAAGTAAAAGCCTAATACAGAGGGGGGCAACACCAGTGGCATGCTCACCATCGCCTCTATAGCTGGCTTAATGCGAATACGCGTGTTCGCAAGCCACCAAGCAAACGGCACACCTATCGCGAGCAAAATCGACGTTGTGACAGAAGCTAACTGAAATGTAAGCCACAAAGGCTGCATGTCATAGTGCATCGGTTAACGCCATCAATGCAATTTCGTTGGATTTCACCAACGCTTCTACTTGCTCACCAATCACCAATTGCAAGCGATTGACCCCTCTTGTCGTGATTACACTGGTTATCGCTTGCCCGCCAAAATCTAGCTTGATAGCGCTCATGATGTCTCCAAGCTCAATCGCTTGAACCGTCACCCAAAAACGGTTACGAAGGCTTAATTCCCCCTGCAAGTTTTTTGCTAACGAAACTTCCGTTTCTTTAAACAATAACGCTACTGGATGCCCCACTCGCAAATAGCCTGCTGAATCGGGCGTTTCCAATAAGGTGGCGGTGAACATCACCTCCCCTACCGTTACATCAACCAATGACATATGTTGATTGTGTGCGATGGCAACAATTTTTCCGTTTAGCTTATTCAAGGCAATTTATATCCATTTTTTACGAGAATTGCGCGTGCTTTTTCTGATTGTACAAAACCATAGAATTTTCGCGCTGCTTCACCATTAGTTTCTGAGCCATGCTTCAGAATCACAATGCCTTGTGCAATGGGGTCATAACTTTCTGGCGGCACTTCAATCCACTGCCCTTTACCTGCTGTCTCAGGTGCAACGACGATAGATTTTGCACTAAATCCCACATCAGCGGCTTTACTATCCACATATTGGCTCACTTGCGTAACACTCTCACCATAAACCAGTTTAGGTTCAATGACGGCGCGGACTTTGTAATATTCCATTGATTTCAACGCTTGCTTGCCAAATGGCGCGACTTTTGGGTTGGCAATCGCCACTTTCCACACGCTTGCATCAGCCAGCCCTGCTACACCCTTGCTTAAGTCCACGCCTTTTTGCGTCCATAGCACCAGCAAACCATAGGCATAAGGCTTGGGTGGCGTTACCGCATAGCCATCTTTGTATAAGCCATCAGGAAAATCCATATCTGCCGACATAAACACATCAAACGGTGCGCCATTGCGTACTTGTGTTGCAATTTTACCTGAAGCATTGAGCACGCTTTGTGTTTCTATCCCTGTCTCCTTTTTAAACTCGGCGGCTAAATCATCAAACACGTATTTCAAATTAGCCGCAATGGCTACCGTCAGCGGCTCTGCTTGTACCGCAGTTACAAACAAACAAAAACTGATAACAGCAATTATTTTGATCCACACTTTAGTCATTTCTATCTCCTTCAAATGTTAATGGCAACTGATTTGGCTTAGAATGAGACATGTAATCAAGCAATCATCACTGCAGTTTTGTTTAAAGGCTATTTTGCTGTTGTTAAGATGATTGAGTGGTGTACTTAATTTCGGGATTTATTTTTTGGTAAATTTTAGGGTAAAAGTTGTTAATTAACAAAAAATTAATGGGCTTTTATTTGGTGTATTCTTTAAAAAATCCACATAAAAATTGATATCTAAGAATTTTAGTCGAAGTATGTAATGATTTAGAGCAATCAATCAAAGGAAAATCTAGGAGGAAATAATCCGACCACTTCAACCAATTAACGCATGATTGAAGTGGGGTTGTTCATGGATGACTACTTACTTTTTTAGTGCATCACGGATTTCACGCAACAATACAACATCTTCTGGCGTTGGTGCGGGCGCTGGGGCTGGCTCTGCTTTTTTCATGTTATTCATAATTCGAACCATTTGAAAAATGATAAACGCTAAAATTAAAAAATTGAGCACAATGGTCACAAAATTACCATACGCCAATAAAGGCACACCTGCTTTTTTAAGTTCTGCGAATGTTTGGGCAGTGCCTGCAGGTACGTCACCTAACACAATAAACATATTTGAAAAATCTAAACCGCCTACTAGCTTACCAACGATAGGCATAATGATATCGCCCACCAATGAGTCTACTATCTTACCGAAAGCCGCACCGATGATTACACCAACGGCTAGATCCATCACGTTACCTTTCAAAGCAAACTCTTTAAACTCTGATGCCATACTCATAGACTTCTCCCTTGATAGTATTATTAATTAAAGTTCAGACTGCCTTTGAAATGTAATGCGCAGATGAAGAGCTGTCAACCCTAGCAAATCACAACATCGTAAATTCAGGTTATTCAATATACAATGGTAGCTCATCTTTAAAAAACTTGATTTGTGCTTACCTTTTTCCAAAAGCTCTCTAATATCCCGAAATCCCCATCATTTTTCTGTTTATTGTTTGGGTCATTTGCAATCGTGGGATTTGCGCCATTCTATCTATACCCTTTCACTCTCCTTTCTTTGGCGGGACTCTTTCATTACTTAGCCCGTACAACAACTGCTAAACAAGCGGCTTGGCTTGGCTACTGTTTTGGCTTAGGTTTTTTTTGCTCAGGGGTTTATTGGATATACATAAGCCTACATGATTTTGGCGGGATGCCGTTTTTGATGGCTAGTTTAGCCACTTTTTCTTTTTGCGCCTTTCTAGCTTTATTTACCGCCTGCATGGGATGGCTTTATTACAACTTGTCCTCTAAATTTAAACTTCACACACTATTGGTTTCCGCACCGCTTGCCTGGGTGATGCTTGAGTGGATACGAAGCTGGATTTTTACTGGTTTCCCTTGGCTTAATGTTGGTTATTCAACCGTCCCTAATAGCCCTTTGGTTGGATATGTACCTATTTTTGGAATATACGGAGTTTCACTTGTAGTTGCATTCAATAGCGGCTTACTAGTGTTAATTACACAGCAGAATACGCGCCGCAATGCGCTTCTAGGATTAGTCACGATTTGGCTGATGGGCGGGCTATTCAAACAAATTGAATGGAGTCAACCTGTGGGAGCGCCAATTAGCGTGGCGTTAGTACAAGGCAATATTGCCCAGGATATTAAATGGCAAGCAGAAGTCGCTCAACAAACGCTAGATAAATACCTTGAAATGATTGTCTCTGCAAATGCGCAACTAATTGTCACACCTGAAACTGCCTTACCCATTATCTCCAATCAAATCCCTGAAGAGTATTTAAAGCACATTAAAAATCATGCCCAAGAAAACCGAGGCGATGTACTGATTGGGATTGTAGAAAGTGAACATAACAACTATTACAACAGTATGATAAGTACTGGTACATCCCCCACTCAAACTTATCGAAAATCACACCTAGTTCCGTTTGGCGAATTTATCCCGCTCAAAAACGTGATTGGATGGATATACCGTGATTGGCTCAACATGCCGCTTTCAGACTTATCACGCGGTAGTACAACACCTAAACCGATGAACATTGTAGGACAGCAAGTTGCTGTGAATATTTGCTACGAGGATGTCTATGGTGAAGAGATTATCCGTCAACTTCCGCAAGCCACTTTGCTCGTCAACACTAGCAATATGGCATGGTTCGGTGATTCTATTGCGCCAGACCAACACCTACAAATGTCACAAACGCGCGCACTTGAAACAGCTCGTATGATGCTCCGTGCTACGAATACAGGCGCTACTGCCATTATTAACCCACAAGGACAGATTATTAGCCAATTGCCGCACTTTAACAGCGCGACGCTCATTGGAAAAGCCCAAGGTTATATGGGAGAAACCCCTTATGTCAGGTTTGGAAATTGGGGCGCTTTACTGCTAGGGTTTCTTTTGCTAACGCTAGGTTGGCTGAGAAAGTTTTGATGTTTTTTATCCTATTGTTTCTATCAAACAAATCGCCTCTGCAGCTATCCCCTCACCTCGACCAGTAAATCCTAACTTTTCAGTAGTGGTGGCTTTCACATTGATTTTTTCTACATCCACCGCTAAATCTTGGGCGACATTTTCACGCATTGTATCCACATAGGGGCGCAGTCTCGGTGCTTCAGCAATCACTGTTGCATCGACATTGCCGACCTGATACCCCTTTTCGTTTAACAACTGACGCACATGACGCAATAGCTCACGAGAATCAATGCCTTTATAACGCATATCGCTAGGAGGAAAATGTTTACCTATGTCACCTAATGCAGCCGCACCAAGCAAAGCATCGCAAATTGCGTGTAGTAGTACATCAGCGTCTGAGTGCCCATCTAGGCCTTTTTCATGCGGAATGTCTACGCCACCGATGATGCATTTTCGACCAATGACTAACTGATGCACATCGAAACCTTGTCCGATTCTTATCATTTCAATGCCTTCTATAAATGTTACGCTTAATTATCTGCACGTAAAATGGCTGCTGCAATCGCCAAATCTTGGGGATAAGTAATTTTAAAATTACGCAACTCTCCAACCACTAATTGTGGTTGCAAACCAAGCGCCTCAACAGCTTGCGCCTCATCGGTAGGCGCGCCACCTGCTTCAATTAGTGCTCGTTTTAGCAAACCATACCTAAACATTTGTGGCGTTTGTGCTTGCCATAGCGCTTCACGCGACTCTGTACAAGTTACTCGTTGTTGATTGTCGGCGCGTTTTAAGGTGTCGGCAAGGGGGATTGCAAGTAGCCCGCCCACCGCATCATTTTCTAGTGTATCAAGTAAATGATTCAATAACGCAAGAGTCAGCCCCGGACGAGCAGCATCGTGCACCAGCACCCAGTCTTGCTCACTTATTTCATTGGATAATGCTTGTAAACCATTTAAAACAGAATCGGCTCGTGTTTCACCTCCACAACGTAACACGCGAAGATCTGCATTTAATTTTGCAAGGTTTTTATCCCAATAGGAATCTTGTGCACTTAGTACCACGTTAATCGAAGCTAAACGTTCACAAGCTATGAAAGTTTTTAACGTGGTCTCGATTAAGCTCATGCCTAATAGTGGCAAATATTGCTTTGGTAGCTCAGCCGCCATTCGGCTACCTGAGCCAGCGGCAGGAATAATTACGTGAAATGCATTCATGCCGAATATTCTAACATATGACGATCAGCTATTATTTCCACAAAACTTACAGAATTTACATTTATAATAATCAAATAAGCGTTGGTGGGTGCTTATAAAATATTAGCCTTAAAAACTATAAACACCAAGCTTAAGCCATAAAAACTAGGCTTGAACTATAAACACTAAGCTTGCCAAACAGCCCCTTATGAAAACTTTTAGCACATGCGTCTAACTCATTATTTTAATTTGCTAAGTTTTGCTTTGCTATGTTTTGCAATAAGTGCTTGCACCGCACTAAAAGAGCCTGAGCTTAAACCTCCATACCCAGAAAAATGGAGAAACTCAAACTTAAACAACGCTAACCCCAATAGCACTGTGAGCAACACTGACGCATGGTGGCTAGTATTAAATGATGCTGTGTTGAATGAAACAGTAGCGCTTGCTCAAAAGCAAAATCTATCCATCGCCCAAACATCTGAACGCTTAATTGCAGCACGCAATATTGGCGCGTCTATTATTGCAGGTCAGCATGCTCAAGTGGGGTTCACAGCGGGGCCTGATAACTTAGCACGTGCCACCTTTAACGCAAGTGGCGAAAGCGGTTCCGCCAGCTCCAGAAATTTTCGTACCAAAGGCGCTTATTTGGCGGGATTTGACCTGAATTGGGAGCTACCATTATTTGGTCGCCAAGAGGCTGAACGAAAAATTGCTAACGCTGACATTAACCATGCATATGCAAGCATACAAGCGATTAGCGTAAGTACAACCGCTGAGGTTGTCAGAACTTACTTTAACCTACGTGCAGCTCAAGAAAAAAAACAACTGCTATCAACTCAGCTGGCTAATTTAGAATCATTAGCCACACTTCATGCGGGTGCAGTAGCGTCTGGCTTAGTTTCAAAAAATGAATATGAACATTATAGAGCGTCTGTTGCCGAGGCTAAACATGCACTTATTCACGCAAAAACCCAACAAGAGGTTGCTATTCAAAGGTTATCAGTCTTGTGCGGAGTGATTAAACCCTTAGATCATTGGCTAGAACCCCAAACCACACAACAAATTAACGCACTACAGACGAGCCACGTTAACTTTAACTCCACTCCGCCAGCTGAGCTCATCCGTCAACGCCCAGATATTATGCAGGCAGAAGCCACCGTCATGAATGCCGCAGGGCAGGCTGGCGTTGCACATGCGGATATATACCCCAGACTCTCAATTCAAGGTGCACTACAGGTCGCTGGTAGTATTGGCAATACACGCAAGACTCAATACATCAACGTCATCGCCCCTGCCCTTCGTTTACCTGTCGTAGATTGGGGATTAGCGCGTGACGTCGCAACGGCGCGAGACGCAAAACTTCGAGAAGCGATACTAGGCTACCGAGAAGCTGTATTGCTTGCGGTGGAAGAAACAGAAACCGCTTTTCTCAATTACAATGCCGCACAAGAACACTTAAATATCACACAGATAGAGAGTGAGCACTGGGCACAACAGCTAACCAGAAGTGAGTCCGCATATCAAGCGGGCTATATTGCAAAGGTTGATTTATTAAAAGCACAAACAAAATCAATAGAATACAACTTACAAGCAGTGGAGAGTAAGTTAGAATGGGTTACTGCGTTTACCCTAGCCAATAAAGCGCAAGCTAAGATGCGTGATGATTTTTATCAGCAAACTAAAAATTAGAAAATAAAAATATAAAGTAGGATTTTAATCACCATATGAGTCCATCATTCATTCACCGTACTTTAGTCATCGGAATCATTGTAGGTGCAGTTTTTTTCAGCATCCACTGGCTTACAGGGTTAATGGCGCAGCCACGTGTGATCAATAACAACTTTGTGACTGTGACTACCATCTCTCCTAAGTACATGAGCGTAACCAAAACGGTTCATTTTTCTGGGCCTGTGGTTGGGCGTACCGAGGTACCAGTTTATGCTGAATTATCAGAGGGAAGAATTTCCAACGTTTTAGTAGAGGAAGGTCAACATGTTAAAGCAGGTCAAGTACTTGCCACGATTGATACCTCTTTGTTCGGCATTCGTAAATCGACCTTACAAGCCAAACAACAAAAAGCAAATGCAGCCGTAGCGCAACAACAAGCCATATTAGAGGCAGCACAAGTACAACTAAAAGCTACTCAAGCACAAAAATTACGTGGAGATAGTGTTGCTCAATCAGGCTTTCTATCCAACGAAGTAGCAGAGCAACGTGTTTATGCTGAACAAACCGCAATTGCTGAAGAAAAAAGCGCACGTAGCGCTTTGGATATTGCAAAAGCAGATCAAGCTGCTGCAACTGCTGAGCTTGCAGAGTCACAATTTCACTTTAACAAAACCTCAGTTCGGGCATCAATCTCAGGCACTATCATTGAGAAAAATGCAATGATCGGTCAAGTTGTCGGGCAAACGCAAACACCCCTTTTTGTGATGCTTCACAACGATGTAGTTGAAGTTGAGATTGAAGCTTCTGTAAATGAAATCAATAACTTACAATCAGGAATACCAGCCAGCATACAAATTACTGGTGATAGCCAACTTTATGCAGGTGAAGTACGTTTAGCCGCTGCAAAAATTAATCGCAACAATCAAATGGGTAAGTTACGCATACGCTTTATTGATACACCCAAAGTGATTCCTGGACAGTTTGCACGTGTAACAGTATCACTCAAGACAAAAGAAAGTTTGTACATTCCAGACAAAGCCATCCGCTTGGAGAATGGCTTGGCTTCAGTATTCACAGTAAAAGATGGAATTGCTGTGCAACTACCAGTAGTAGTGGGTGATCGCTCGGGTGATATGGTAGAAATATTAGAAGGTTTATCAACTGAAACCCCTGTTATTGACGGATTTGCCGCATTTATTCGTGCTGGCGAACGAGTCAGGTTAGCTACAACACCTCTAACAAATCAAGCTTCAGCTGAACGAAAATGAGCTTCAAAATTTCATCATGGGCTATTAAACAGCCTTTAGCACCATTTGTGTTTTTTGCAGGCTTTTTACTGGCAGGTTTAGTTGCCTATACATACCTACCTGTCAATGGTATGCCAAGCGTAAAAATTCCTATAGTGAATGTTTCAGTGGTGTTGGCAGGATCGACTCCCTCGATTATTGAATCAGAAATTACTCGACGAGTAGAAGCTTCTGTATCAGGTATTGGCGGCATTAAACATATGACGTCTAATGCAACGGCTGATGTTTCAAACACCCAAATAGAATTTGAACTTGGTACTGATATTAACGACGTACTGTCTAAAGTACGCGACCAAGTGACCAGCATACGACCACTGTTACCTCATGGTGTAGAAGATCCTTTGGTACAAAAAATTGATGTTGATGTTGTACCTATCCTCACATTTACAATTAATTCACCTAATCATTCTATTGAGGAAACTTCATGGCTGGTAGATAGCGAAATTAGTCGTTCACTACTTTCTATCAAAGGCGTTGCAAAAGTACAAAGACAAGGCGGACTCGAACAAGAGGTGAAAGTTGAGCTTGATGCTGCTCGGCTTCGAGCTTATGGTGTTAGCATTAGTGAGGTCAATGCACAGATACGCAAGACAGTATTGACCTTACCTGCGGGAAAGTTAGAAAACAACGCTCAAGAACTTCTCATCAAATCAAATGGCTCACCGCGAGATATTCAGTCACTTGCTAACACGCAAATTAGCTTACCCAATGGCAACATAGCAAAACTGATTGATTTAGGCACAGTCCGCTATACAACAGCGCAGCAACATCAGTTAGCAAGATTTAATCACCAGCCTGTGGTCGCTTTTGCGCTATACAAAACCAAAACAGCAAGTGAAATTGAAGTTGAAAATAAAACACTGGCAAAATTAGCGCAATTTAAAGCCAATCACCCTTCATTTGAATTTAATAAAATTCAATCTACGGTTGATTATGCAAAACAAACTTATCATTCGGCAATTTGGTCGTTTATTGAGGGCGCCATTTTAGCGGGATTGGCAGTTTATGTCTTCTTAAGAAACTGGCGTGCCACATGGATTACCGCCACCGTGATTCCACTCTCAGTCATCCCCACTTTTGCGATTATGCATGCGCTTGGTTTCTCATTGAATCTAGTCAGCTTGCTTGCACTATCATTGGTTTCTGGCATTTTGGTGGATGATGCAATCGTCGAAGTTGAAAATATTATGCGCCATATACGGATGGGGAAAACACCCTATCAAGCTGCCATCAATGCTGCTGACGAAATCGGTTTAGCCGTCATTGCCACCACGCTTGTACTTGTCGCTGTTTTTACCCCAGTTAGCTTTATGGGTGGCGTTGTGGGACAGTACTTTACCCAATTTGGTCTCACTGTAGCAGTTGCCACCATCTTTTCACTGTTTGTTGCACGACTCATCACACCAGTATTGTCGGCATATTTTTTACAAGAAAACATACAAACACACTCAAAACCTTCATGGCTTGCACACTACTTAATCTGTGTGAAAAAATCGCTGGAAAACCGCCCTACTTCACTACTTATCGGCATATTTGTTATTTTTGGCACGATTTATCTGGCCACGCAATTACCGACAGACTTCATGCCGAATGAAGATAAATCTCAATCCACCTTACAAGTGGAACTTCCACCAGGTTCAAAGATCACGGATACAGATTCTATTGTGTCTGAACTTACCAACCTATTGATGCAAAAACCTGAAGTTAAATCGGTTTATGCCATGATAGGCGGTGCTGACCCTGAAACTAATGTAGGCGGAGATATTCGTAAAGCTAAACTAATCATTCAATTAGCGATGCCTTCAGAGCGAAAATTAAGCGCCCGAGCGTTTGAGCAATCTGTCACCAATGATTTATCAAAAATCCCAAATGTACGCATGAGTTTTTTGAATGAAAATGGTGAAAAAGCACTATCGTTTTCTTTAGTAAGCGATCATCCTCAAGATTTACTGCGCGTTGCTAGAGCCTTAGAAATCGAAATGAATGACTTACCACAACTAACCAATATAAGCGCCTCAACCCCGAGTCCAAGAACTGAACTCACCATCCTTCCACGACCAACAGAAGCGGCTCAACTTGGTGTAAGCACTGAGTCTATTGCAGAAACGGTGCGCTTAGCCACACTAGGTGACAACAATATCAACTTACTGCGCGTTAACCTCAACAATCGACAAGCGCCTGTTCGTATCTCTTTAGATGCCAATGCTAGAAGCAGCCTTCAAGAGATATCAAAGCTTCTGGTTGCTAGCAATCAAGGTCCCTCAGTGCCACTATCAGCAGTGGCTGATATTATTTACGATACAAGCCCAAGCAATATCGAGCGCTTCAAACAACAAAGAAAAATTACCCTAGAAGCCAATTTAAATAATGCAACACTTGGAGAGGCACTTGAGGCCATTAACCAATTACCCAGCATCAAAACCATGCCCAACACAGTTAAACGATTTGATACTGGCGATGCTGAGTTGTTAGACGAAATGTTCCACTCCTTTTTAATCGCCATGCTGGCAGGGGTCACATTAGTACTGGCCATCCTGATTTTGTTATTTCGTAACCTACTACAACCCTTTACCATCATGGTTGCACTTCCTCTCGCCCTTTCTGGAGCACTCATAGGATTGAGCGTTGCACAGCTTGCTTTATCCTTACCAGCAATCATTGGAATTTTAATGCTAATGGGTATCGTAGCAAAAAATGGCATTTTATTAATTGACTGCATCACTGAACTTAGAATCGCTGGCATTGCAAGAAAGGAAGCCATTTTCAGAGCCTGTGAGCAACGTGCTCAACCGATTATCATGACGTCATTTGCCATGATTGCTGGCATGTTACCCATCTTGTTCGGATTAGGCGCTGGCAATGCATTTCGATCGCCTATGGCAATTGCAGTGATTGGCGGCTTAATAGTATCAACTGCACTTAGCCTCTTGTTTATTCCACTCATTTATACATTAGTAGATGACTTGGAGGCTTGGTTAAGCCCAAAATTTAAAAACCTAACCACATTAAAAACCATCAATTAAATAACCTGAAAAAACGATATACAAAACGAAATACTTGGTGACCATGTGAATATGAAACATAATTATTAATTTGGAAAAATGTAACGCAATTGTATCTTTTGACAAAATTAGGCTAACCAAACCATTTAAAACACTAACTGCGCGTGACATATGGCAGTATATTAGGCAAAATACGAATCTAAATTGCATCTAAAAAAAAACAAACATATAGCAGTAGAATAAAAAAATTAAACTCATTTTTTTAAAAGAAAACATAAATTACGCTAGCCCATACCAAAAATTTCACTCATTTTTTAACTTTTAACATTAACAATCGCGATGCTTTACTAATCCTCAAGCATCCAAAGATGGAGATTTAACATGTCAGAACACGTCATTTCCTTTGAAAAATTGCGCATCGACGATGTACCAGCAGTCGGAGGAAAAAACGCCTCGTTAGGGGAAATGATCAGCCAACTTACGGCAAAAGGAGTTCGTGTCCCAGGTGGCTTTGCCACAACTGCGGATGCTTATCGTGAGTTTTTAGCTCAAGATGGGCTAAACGACAGGATTAATGCTGAATTAGACAAACTAGATGTGGATGACGTAACTGCACTTGCGGTGTGTGGCCATAAAATTCGTGAGTGGATTTTAGCCGCCTCTTTTCCAAAAGCGCTAAATGACGCAATTGCGGAACATTACAAAGCCCTAACAGCGGCCTCTGGTGAAGAGATGACCTTTGCGGTTCGCTCTTCAGCAACTGCAGAAGACTTACCAGATGCATCGTTCGCTGGCCAACAAGAGAGCTTCTTAAATATCCGTGGCTTAGACAATATTCTTCATGCCATTAAAGAAGTTTTTGCATCCCTATACAACGACCGCGCTATTTCATACCGTGTTCACAAAGGCTTTATTCATGCAGACGTAGCGTTATCTGCTGGTGTTCAACGTATGGTGCGCAGTAACTTAGCAAGCTCTGGCGTAATGTTCACTATGGATACAGAGTCAGGCTTTGATGATGTGGTGTTCATTACCTCAGCCTACGGACTTGGTGAAACTGTGGTGCAAGGTGCGGTTAACCCAGATGAGTTTTATGTACACAAGCCACTTTTAAAACAAGGCAAACCAGCGATTGTTCGTCGCTCACTGGGTTCTAAACTTATCAAAATGGTATTCAGCGATGACAATAGCGCTGGCAAAAGCACTCACACCATTGCCAATACCAAAGAAGATAGCGCACGTTACTCACTAGACGACGCTGGCATTTTGGAACTTGCGCAATTTGCACTCATTATTGAAGAACATTACGGTCGCCCGATGGATATTGAGTGGGGTCGCGATGGTGTAGATGGCAAGCTTTACATCCTTCAGGCACGTCCTGAAACCGTTAAATCACAAACTGGTAATGTTGTTGAAAAATTTGCGATTAAATCAGATGGCAAAACAGCACTCATCACAGGTCGTGCAGTAACTCAAAAAATTGGCTCAGGTCCAGTTCGCATCGTTAAAGATGCCTCTGAAATGCACACCGTGCAAGCGGGCGATATTTTAGTCGCAGACATGACTGATCCTAACTGGGAGCCAGTAATGAAACGCGCTTCCGCATTGATTACTAATCGTGGTGGTCGTACCTGTCATGCTGCGATTATCGCCCGCGAGTTAGGCATTCCGGCCATTGTTGGTAGCGTTAACGCAACAACATTACTCAAAGATGGTCAGATCGTTACCGTTTCCTGTGCAGAAGGTGAAACTGGCTATGTCTATGAAGGCGCAGTAGATTACAAAGTTACTAAAGAATCATCTGATGAAAAACTCGGTACAGCGCCCGTAAAAATCATGATGAACGTTGGTAACCCTGATATGGCGTTTAGCTTTGCTAAAATTCCTAACAGTGGTGTTGGTTTAGCGCGCTTAGAGTTTGTGATTAACAATATGATCGGCATTCACCCTAAAGCCATCTTGAACATCGACAACATGCCAAAAGACATGCAAGAAGAAATTACAGAACGTGCGAAGGGTTACGCAAGTCCACGTCAATTCTACATCGACAAATTGGCTGAAGGTGTTGCTACGATTGGTGCGGCTTTCTATCCTAAACCAGTGATTGCGCGTATGTCTGACTTTAAATCCAATGAGTATAAAAAACTAATTGGTGGCGAAATTTACGAGCCAGACGAAGAAAACCCAATGCTGGGCTTCCGTGGCGCAGCACGTTACATTGCTGAAGATTTTAGAGATTGCTTCGAATTAGAGTGCATTGCAATGCGCAAAGTACGCGAAGAGTTTGGTTTAACCAACGTTGAACTCATGATTCCATTCGTGCGTACATTGGACGAAGCGAAAGCTGTAATTGATATCTTGGCGAGTTTTGGTCTAAAACGCGGCGAGAACGGCTTGCGCTTGATTATGATGTGTGAAATCCCTTCAAACGCATTACTAGCAGAACAGTTCTTAGAGTACTTTGATGGCTTTTCAATCGGCTCTAATGACCTGACGCAACTGACATTGGGTATGGATCGTGACTCTGGTTTAATGGCACATGGTTTCGATGAGCGTAATGATGCCGTCAAAGTGCTATTAGGTATGGCGATTAACACGGCTAACCGCTTGAATAAATACGTTGGCATTTGTGGGCAAGGTCCTTCAGACCATCCTGACTTTGCAGAATGGTTGGTTAAAGCGGGGATTCAATCCGTATCACTAAACCCTGACACGGTCGTTGAAACTTGGAAACGTCTATCAAAATAAATAGTAGTGATAACACTCAGCAGTTGGCGCGTAAAACCCGTCAACTGCAATACAAAAATGCAATAAAAATTATAAATGTGCTAATTGCTATCAGTGGTTTCGGGAATTAAGCACAAATTCAAGAGTGAGAAAAAATCTATGCAAAAGCGTACCGTATTTTTTATTTCCGATGGTACTGGCATCACCGCTGAATCATTAGGGCAATTACTGGCACATTTCCCGAACGTACACTTCAAACAAACACGCTTACCCTTTACTGATACCATTTCAAAAGTTACCCTTGCATTAGATAAAATTGCGCAAGCTGAAAAAGACGACGGCGTTCGCCCTATCGTGGTGATGACGATTGCAAAACCAGATTTAGAAGCAATGCTAAAAAAAGGCAATGCGCTTTATTTAGACGTGTTTAGCTCTTTTGTTGACCCTCTGGCTGAAGAGTTGCAACAAGCACCATCACAAACCTCAGGTATTGCGCATAGTGTGCTAGGTAACAGCTACCATGAACGTATTGATGCAATTAATTTCACATTAAACCACGACGATGGCATTACCGATTATGGTTTGAGTGAGGCACAAGTTATTTTAGTAGGCGTATCGCGTTGCGGAAAAACCCCGACCAGTCTTTACTTAGCCATGCAGTTTGGTATCAAGGCAGCGAACTATCCTTTAATACCTGAAGACTTAGAGCGTAATGTACTGCCTGAAGCACTGAAAAAGCATCCATCAAAAATTTACGGCCTTACTATTAACCCTGAAAGGTTGCATAATGTAAGAAGCGAACGTCGTCCTGATAGCTTTTATGCGTCACTCGAAAACTGCCGTAATGAGGTTAGACTCGCTGAATCTCTAATGGAGAGAGAGGGTATTCACTGGGTGGACTCTACAAAACGTTCAATTGAAGAAATCTCAGCTATTATTTTGCAAAAACTCGGCATTTCAGAGCACTAGGTAACATCTATCGAAAGGTAATATCTATCAAGGTGTAATATCTATCCCAGTAATATGTTTTATAATGCAAGATGTTTTGTACACTGTTTCTAGAAGTTTCCCCCTGGGAGCAATATAGGCTCATCCATTAAAGCAATTTGCTCGCGCAACTCTAAGATGCGATCCTGCCAATACACCTGCGTATTAAACCAAGGAAACGCAACAGGAAAAGCAGGATCGTCCCATCGACGCGCTAACCAAGCTGCGTAATGAATCAATCGTAAAGTACGCAAAGCTTCGATCAAATGTAACTCACGTGGATTAAAATCATAGAAACACTCATACCCCGCTAGCAACGCATTCATTTGTTGCCGCATCTCACCTGAACTCCCGGATAGCATCATCCACAAATCTTGTATGGCAGGCCCCATGCGACTATCATCAAAGTCCACAAAATGCGGACCTGCATCCGTCCACAGCACATTGCCCATATGGCAATCGCCATGTAAGCGTAAATAAGCAATCTCTCCAGCACGATCAAAACAACGTTGAACGCCATCAAGTGCTTGCTGCACAATGCCTCGGTAGACCTCTTTAAGTTCAATCGGAATAAATTGATTATTAAGCAAATACTGACTAGGTTCGTGTCCAAAACTTTCAATATCCAACCTAGGCCTATGTGAAAAAACTTGTAGCGCACCTATCGCGTGAATACGACCAATAAAGCGACCTATCCACTCCAAAACCCCTGGCTGGTCTAAATCAGGTGCACGACCACCATGTTTTTTGAATATCGAAAACCGATAGTTTTTGAATGAAAATAAAGTTTGGTGGTTTTGCAATTGAAGTGCTGGGACAACTTGCACTTCAGCATCAAACAAATCTTGAATAAAAGTATGCTCTTCTATAATTGCAGTATCTGCCCAGCGGTTGGGTCTGTAGAACTTTACAACCACGGGCTGACCATCTTGAATGCCTACTTGATAAACACGATTTTCGTAACTATTAAGGGCTAACAATCGACCATCTGTTTTAAAGCCCAAGCTATCAACGACATCTAAAATAAGATCCGGGCTTAAATTTGAAAAAGCAAATAATGAATCAGTCATTGATACATTTTACATGGGATAAGCTTTTCCACCGTAAAGTGTTTTAATTTAGCACGCTTAGAGGATGCATATTATTTTAAAAATGGCTTCACTCTATCCATAATCTGCGTCGAATCAGGCTCAACATCACTGCTATAGCTGTACACTTTGCCGTTAGGCAAGATTAAATATTTATAAAAATTCCACATAGGAGCCTGATTGGTAATTGCAATTAAATGTTGATATAAGGGGTTTGCATTAACACCTACCACTGAACTCTTAGACATCATAGGGAAATTGACTGCATATGTATTTTTGCAAAAGTCCCCTATTTCTTTATTTCCAGTAAGTTCTTGATGAAAATCGTTTGAAGGAAAACCAATCACAAGTAATCCACGTTTTTTATAAATACTATACATAGACTCAAGCTTTTCAAACTGAGGAGTAAATCCACATTTACTTGCAGTATTTACCACCAAAATAGGCTTGCCTTGATACTCGCAAAGATTAAACTCGCCGCCTTGTAAAGTGGTAAATTGAAAATTGTGCATCTGATCACAGCCAGCTAAGGCAGTTTGCAAACTCATCATCATAGCTACTCCAAAAAGTATAAATCTCATTGCGAGCTCCCTAAATAAGCTTTTTTATAAGACAGCTCATTCATATAACAGTTCTCAGCTAAACATAAAAACCCAGTCAATTTTAGGTTTAATCATAAAGATAACACTCACCAAAACCATATTTATCTGGTTAAACCTTTATTTGACTACTCCCCAAATATATCTGTGTGATCTACTCCCCAATTTAGCATAATGAAGCAAGTGTATTTTAAAATTGCCAATACCTTAGCGCATCGAATATCATACAATCTTATCTACGCTATTCTTGGAAATAAAACGTTGTCAAACATTGTCGTTGCTGCATTATACAAATTCGCAAACTTTCCCGACTGTAAAAAAATACAACCCACCCTGCTTGAGTTCTGCCTTGATAAAAATATCAAAGGTACGTTAATTCTAGCAGAGGAAGGCATTAACGGTACTGTGGCAGGGAGTCGAGATGCAATTGATGCACTCATTGCTTACTTAAAGTCTGACCCCCGCCTTGCAGATCTCGAGCATAAAGAGTCTTTTGCCGAAACCATGCCTTTTTACCGCATGAAAGTACGTCTAAAAAAAGAAATCGTCACGCTCGGCGTACCTGGAATTAACCCCAATAATAAAGTTGGCACCTATGTTGCGCCAGAAGACTGGAACGCATTAATTTCCGACCCAGATGTTATCTTGGTGGATACCCGAAATGATTATGAATATGATATTGGGACATTTAAAGGTGCGGTTGATCCGCACACAACAACATTTAGAGAGTTTCCTGAATACGTAGCGCAAAATCTCGACCCAACCAAACACAAAAAAGTAGCAATGTTTTGTACTGGGGGCATTCGTTGCGAAAAAGCCAGTTCTTTTATGCTGGAACAAGGTTTTGAAGAGGTATATCACTTGCAAGGCGGTATTTTAAAATACCTTGAAAATGTACCTAAAGAACAAAGCTTGTGGGAAGGTGAGTGCTTTGTATTTGACCAGCGTG
Organism: uncultured Methylophilaceae bacterium; assembly: GCA_964620425.1. Lineage (GTDB taxonomy): Bacteria > Pseudomonadota > Gammaproteobacteria > Burkholderiales > Methylophilaceae > DASXUG01. The sequence goes on from CAZUGV010000001.1 coordinate 169,101, forward strand.
TTGCCGTGAGACACGGATTGGAGCTAGGAGATTATGACCAGTGTCATGCTTGCCGCCACCCACTTTCACCTGATGAAATGCAATCATCACAATATGTTGCAGGCATATCCTGCCCATATTGCCATGACAAGTTATCTGAAGAAAAGCGCGCCAGCGTTATTGAACGACAAAAGCAAATTCAATTAGCAAAACAAAGAGGCGAAGCACACATTGGCAAAATGAATAAAAAAGACAGCGCCACATAGGCGACTGGTTTTTTTGCTAATACTATCTTGTTCGCTGATTTTTTAATTCTGTGGCTTTTGAAAATCTTTTGACCTTTTGATTGAATGCTTGTGAGGCTTTTGACTAGTCTCTGCGGCTTCTTTAGCGGCGGATTCAGCAGCTATCAATGAACTTTGTATTTGCGCTAAATTTTTAGTGCGCAAGCCTTTAACCAAAGACTTAGAGGCATTGCGTCGAATTTCGATATAGCGCTTAACGCTATCCAAAGACTCTGCCGAGGGGGCGTTAGGCTCTAGATCAATTGAAGCTAAGTCATCAAAGCTTTTTTCATATGGAATCATGACTTCTTTTTCAATTTTTCCTGCTAGCTTATCAAATGAAAGCCCATCTTTTTGCCCCTGCAACAGAACATCTTGCCAACGCTGTGAAATGACAGCATCTTGATTTAAAGATTTAATGATTTCCACTTGCGCTTTTTGATCGACATTCCAACGATAAGTAGGTGAAGGCATGTGATAGAACATGAATATCACAGAGACTACTAAAATAAATGCTGATAACCATTGGTTTCTTCTGGTTTTTGCTGAAGCCCCATCTGGATGTGGCTCTAATACAATACCTAATGCGATGCCCGCAACTAAGCCTCCAATGTGTGCTGCGTTATCTATCCCTGTAATTGAAAACCCTAAAATCAGCGTTAATACTGAAAATAAGATTGCTCCACCAAATAACCATTTAAATTCAATTGGATCAATTTCACGACGATGTCGCCATAGAAAAATAATCAAACCGCCATACACGCCAAAAATAGCACCTGAAGCTCCACCTGAAACCGCATGATTACCTTGAACAAACAGCGAAAGTAGATTGCCAAATAAACCGCTTAACAGATACAAAAAAATAAATCGCACATGGCCGAACAGATACTCAACTAATCGACCACTATCGAACAGGGCAGCCATATTCATGGCCAGATGTAATAAGCCAAAATGCAAGAACATGGCTGTAGCAAGTCGCCACCACTCACCATCTTTCGTTGCTGGGCCAAAGTTTGCCCCCCATGCCAGCTGCACGCCGTTAGGAGAGTGCCACAACCCTGCACCAAACTTTAGCATCAGTAAAAACACAAAGATGTTGATGCCAATAATGAGCAGCGTTACGTCAGAAGAACCCTTGGGATGAGCGCGCAATAAACTGATAAAACCTTGCGCAGTTTTAGCTTGATGGATTGAGGTCATCTGATTGGAGTCAACTTGATTTTTGAATGTTTTTACGGCGCATGACTTCTTGCCTAATTTCAGAAAATTGCTCTTCAGCCTCGCGTTGAATAAAGCGCTTACCAATCAACGGAGGAATCCAAAAACCAGGAACAGAGACACAGCGATACACCACCTCAGTAACATCCCCATCCGCCTTTAGGTGCATTGATGCATCAAATTTTTTCATACTACCAGAGAGCATGTGGGTTTGAATATCCAACTTAGGTGTAAGGCGTATCTCACGAGTAGACTCAAACTTAAACGATAGCAATCCGTATTTTGCTAAACCTTTTTGTTCCACCTTTAGCACATTTTCCTTAGCTTCAAGTATTTTGCTTTCTTTCAAATTTGAAATGAATTGCGTTGCATGATCAAAATCGGTCAGTACAGCCCATACCTCATCAACATTCGCATTGATGGTAAATGTCGTATCTAAGACGATCTCTTTATCTTCATAACTTACATTTACGTGAATATCCTGAACGGGTTGGTCAATTTCTGCTGCGGCTGGCACTGCTATACATAGCATCAAAATTACTAAAATCTTAGGCATTATTTCTCATCATCAACACTTATTAGTCAGGTTAAGGTCAATTGCGCCAATACAACCACCTATGAGTAGATTGATACGACAAAGGAGCAAAAGTCTTGCGCTAAACGAGCTATAGAAAATCATTATAAATCAGCACCAGCTTAACTATGGCGTAATAAATACGATTTTCCATAGTTGACGTATGCTTTCGACTTGTTTTGTCACCGATTGTTCAGGCATCCAAACATCCGGATAACCTTGCAAACGTAAATCATGCTGATGTCGCTTAAAGGTCTGATAAGCTTCAATGGCTTGTAGCCCAAGCGGTTTGGGCACCAACCCCAAATTCGCACATGCTTTCATCACATCTACACTAGCTCGATATTGACATAAGGTATTAAACTTAGCGGTATGCGCAAGCATCAAATATTGCACAATAAACTCAAAATCTATCATGCCACCTAAGCCGTGCTTGACGTCAAACTTACCCGCTTGATACTTAAACGCGCTTTGCATGCGCTTACGCATACTAACCACCTCGTCTCTCAATATACTTAAATCGCGTGTTTGCGAAACAATTTGTTTACGTATCGACTCAAAAGCATTCCCGACTTCCTCACTACCTGCTGCAAATCGAGCTCTAGTGATGGCTTGGTGCTCCCAAACCCATGCTTTTTCAATTTGATATTCAGCAAAACTTTGGACAGAACATACTAATAAACCACTACCGCCGTCTGGTCTAAGTTGCATGTCAATTTCATACAATATGCCCGATGAAGTCATCGTGTTAAGCCATGCGATCACGCGCATACCCAGCTTGGTATAGACATCACGCGCATCTGCATGATCATCATCATACAAAAATACTAAATCTAAATCTGACGCATAGCCAAGCTCTCGACCACCATGTTTACCATAAGCAATAATGGCAAACGCTGGATCAACTCGATGTTTACCTTTGATTGTCGGCCATACGGTTGTGATAACCATGCGCAAAATCATATCGGCCAAATCACTGAGATATCTCGACACCTTAAGCAAGTCAATCTCACTCAAAACATCTTCACACGCCACAGCAAACAAACGCGCTTGCTGAAACTCTCGCAGCATATTCATTTGACGCTCGGTGTCACCATCAAGTTGCTGGAGTTGCAACTGCAACCTTTGCTCATAGACTTGCATTTTGGCCATACTTGATGAGTCATCCTCATCAAACTCACTAACGTGGTCGTCAATCAAGCTATCCAATAAAATTGGATGTTGTGTTAAATAACTGGCAAGCCAAGGGCTAGCACTCAGCAGATTCACTAAGCGGGCGAGTGCTTGAGGATATTCGGCAAAAAAAGCTAAATAGCTGGCACGTCGGCAAATGGTTTCTAATAGATTTACCATGCGCACCAAGGTTTCACTCGCATTGTGGTACTTGCCACAGAGTTTTATCACCGTTGGCATTTGCTCATCTATCCGTATGCGGCTGACATCTGGCAAATGTTTTACGCGCTTACTTTCTCTAAATTGTGCAATTGTTTTTGCAACCTCCGCTTGTGCTTGGTAGCCATGCAATGCTAATTCTGCATGCATTTTCTCCTCACTTAAAGTGCCAAACCAAAGCGCCTTCAAGTTATCTGAGTGTTCATTTGCAGTCGGCAAAATAACAAACACTTCTGCAAACTGTGCAGATACAAAGGCACGGACTTGATCAATTTTCTGCAGTAAAGCAAACCAGTCTGGAATACCTAGATTATCTAACTGTTGCATCGCTAGTGCGATCACCTGTTGGTGCGAGTCAAACTTAGGTAAGTCATGCGTTTGCGCATCGTTATAGTATTGCAGACGATGCTCTAAATTTCGTAGGAAGATATAACTTTCTGTTAGTTGATCGCATACCGATTGCTCAATCACGCCTTGGTCAGTGAGCAACCTTAAAACATCAAGTGTTGGGCGGATTTGTAAAGCATGATTTTGCCCACCGCGGATCAACTGAAATACCTGTGCAATAAACTCAATCTCGCGAATCCCGCCACGCCCTAGCTTAATGTTGCCATGCCTATCCTGACGATCGACATCTTGCTGAATTTGTAATTTTAGATCGCGCATGGCTGAAAACATGCTGTAATCCAAGTACTTACGATACACGAAAGGTTTGAGTAACAGTGTAACAGAGAGCGCAGGGCCAGCAATCACACGTCCTTTAATCCAAGCAAAACGCTCCCATTCACGTCCGTGATTTTGATAATAATCTTCTAAGCCATCTAAACTTGAAACCAGCACGCCCTCGCTACCAAACGGGCGTAAGCGCATATCCACCCGAAACACAAAACCATCTTGGGTTGGCTCATCAATCACAGCAATCAGTTTTTTAGCAACTAAATTAAAATACTCCTGATTACTTAAACGCTTATCTCCATTGGTTTCACCAGCTTGTTCATAAGCAAAAATCAAATCAATATCTGACGATACATTTAACTCGCGCCCACCCAGTTTGCCCATGCCCACTACAATCAACTCCTGAGGCTCACCACTCTGGCCGATAGGTTCACCGTACATCGGTTTAAACCATGCATCAATATGGACTAATGCAAACTGAATCACCACTTCGGCCAAGTCACTCATGGTGTGCATCACCTCAAACAGATTAGCTAATCCATTCAAGTCTCTGAAAATTAAGCGCAATATCACAAGTTTTCTTAATTGTCTGAGCACATGTTTTAACTCAGCCTCATTTGCAATAGTTTTTTTATTCAAAAAAAGTTGCATGGCTTGGCGTGTAAACACCTCTTCACCACTCTCAGAAAGCGCTAGCAACAACGCATCATCACTCAGTAATAATCGCTTAAAAAATGGGCTGCAATCAGCGGCGTGCTTCAATCGCAACTCAAGTTGACTAAAGTCTGAAGATTTATCCAGTATTTGGTTAAATGTAGTCATGAAAAACTCGTTCCGCTAGTGATATGATTACGAATGTTCATAAGTTAAAACAATACTTGTATATTTTGAGGGAAGTTGTATGTCTGTCATTGAAACTGTTTTATCAGAAAACCGTATATTTCCTGCGCCAGAAGTCTTTGCAAAGCAAGCAACCGTCAATAGCATTGAAGCCTATCAAACCCTATGCAGTCAAGCAGAACAAGATTACACAGGCTTCTGGGCTGACCATGCAATCAGTGAAATTAGCTGGCAACAACCATTTACGCAAGTTTTAGATGAATCAAACGCCCCATTTTATCGTTGGTTTCATGATGGCAGACTCAACGCATCTTACAACTGTTTGGATCGCCACCTTGCCACCTCAGCCGATAAAATTGCACTAATATTTGAAGCAGATGATGGTGTAGTCACAAAACTAACGTATCAACAACTCCATAAACGTGTTTGCCGCTTTGCTAACGCGCTCAAAAACCAAGGCATCACTTCTGGCGACCGCGTTATTATCTATCTACCCATGAGTGCAGAAGCCATTGTCGCCATGCAAGCCTGCGCACTTATTGGCGCCATTCATTCTGTCGTATTTGGTGGCTTTTCTTCAAAAAGCTTACAAGAGCGCATTACGGATGTTGGCGCTAAATTAGTCATTACCGCAGATGGTCAATATCGCGGTGGCAAAGCGATGCCGCTTAAACCAGCGGTGGATGAAGCACTGACACTAGGCGGTTGTGAAAACGTTGAAAAAGTAATCGTATATAAACGTACTGGTGCCGATATTAGTTTGAATGCGCGTGACTTATTGTGGCACGATTTAGAAAATGCCGCTTCAGAGGTCTGTGAGCCAACATGGGTGGAAGCAGAACATCCGCTGTTTATTCTTTATACCTCTGGTTCAACAGGCAAACCCAAAGGCGTTCAGCACGCCACAGGTGGTTATTTACTTGGTGCCATAGTATCGATGAAATGGGTGTTTGATTATAAACCGTCCGATGTGTTTTGGTGCACAGCAGACGTCGGTTGGGTTACTGGTCATAGTTATGTAGCGTATGGGCCTCTAGCGCTAGGCGCAACACAAGTGGTATTTGAAAGCGTTCCGACCTACCCAGATGCAGGGCGCTTCTGGAAAATGATAGAAACGCATAAAGTGAGTGTATTTTACACAGCACCCACTGCCATTCGCTCGCTGATTAAGCTGGGTGGAGATTTACCTAAACAGTACGACCTTTCAAGCCTACGTTTACTGGGCACTGTAGGCGAACCAATCAACCCAGAAGCTTGGATGTGGTATCACAAAGTCGTCGGTCAAGAGCGTTGCCCCATTGTCGATACTTGGTGGCAAACTGAAACAGGCGCCCATATGATTGCCCCACTTCCTGGCGCTATCGCCACCAAACCTGGCTCATGCACACGCCCATTGCCAGGCATTATGATGGATATTGTCGAAGAAGACGGCTCACACATTGACGGAACTGGCGGCGGGATATTGGTTGCCAAAAAACCTTGGCCATCCATGATTCGCACTATTTGGAATGACCCTGAGCGCTTTAAGCAATCTTACTTCCCAGCCGAAATGAAAGGTTATTACCTCGCAGGCGATTCTGCGCATCGCGACGCAGATGGTTATTTCTGGATTATGGGTCGCATTGACGACGTGCTGAATGTCTCTGGTCACCGCTTGGGGACAATGGAGATAGAGTCCGCATTGGTTGCCAATCCCTTGGTGGCTGAAGCTGCTGTTGTTGGCAAACCCCATGAAATTAAGGGTGAGTCGATTGTCGCTTACGTTGTATTAAAAGGCACAAGACCAGAAGGCGAAGTCGCTAAAAATATTGTTGCGAACTTGCGTGACTGGGTGGGCAAAGAAATTGGCCCCATCGCTAAGCCAGATGAAATAAGGTTTGGCGACAACCTTCCCAAAACCCGCTCAGGAAAAATCATGCGTCGACTATTACGCAGCCTTGCAAAAGGTGAAGAAATCACTTCAGACATTTCAACTTTGGATAACCCTGCGATTTTAGATCAACTAAAAGAAATAGCAAAATAAGAAACGAACCAAAAAAATACCTTAATATTTATTTCATGTATAATTCATCAAACTGAAACATCAATATAAAATAAAAGTCATCAAGAAAACCAATTATGGCAATTAAATCTAGAAGCAAAAACAAGCAAACTAAACCCGAAAAAAATTCTGGAATTACGCGTGTCGCTGGAATACAAATGGCATCGGGTCCGCATGTTGCCTCAAACTTAAGCGAAGCTGAGCGACTCATCGAAATTGCCGTTGAACAAGGCGCAAAATTGGTAGTTTTGCCCGAATATTTTGCACTCATGGGCTTAAAAGAAACCGATAAAATTGCCGCGCGTGAGCAAGAAAATTCAGGGCCAATTCAACGCTTTCTATACAAAACGGCCAAAAAACATGGCATTTGGATTATTGGCGGCTCAGTGCCTTTAGAATGTGATAACCCCAAAAAAGTGCGCAATGCCTGCGTTGTTTACGATGACAAAGGTAAGTTAGTCGCGCGTTATGACAAAATCCACTTATTTGGTTTGGATTTAGGTAACGAACACTATCACGAAGAAAATACCATTGAAGCGGGCGACCAAGTAGTCGTGGTAGACAGCCCTTTTGGCAGAATTGGCCTATCCATTTGTTATGATTTACGTTTTCCAGAGCTTTATCGTGCGATGGGTAAAGTAGACATTATCGTGATTCCATCTGCATTTACCGAAACCACAGGTAAAGCGCATTGGGAATCGCTGGTGCGCGCACGTGCGATTGAAAACCTCTGTTACGTCATCGCCCCTGCCCAAGGTGGTTACCACACATCAGGGCGCGAAACCCATGGCAATAGCATGATTGTAGACCCATGGGGGGTGGTGTTAGATAGGTTACCTCGTGGCTCAGGTGTCGTAATGGCCTCCATTAACCCAGAGTATCAAACTAGCTTGCGCAAAAGTTTACCGGCACTCAAACATCGCACAAACTTTAAAAATGAGGAAAGAACTAACTCTAGAGTTAAGTTTGACCCAACTGCCAAGTAAATACCCCTGCGCTTCACCAGCGATTAAAACTAGTCACATTGATAGCAATTAGCTAGACCCTGCCTAGGGGGTACGTGTTATATTTACAGGGTATAGAATGTAACACGTACAAAGATTAAGGCGGCTATGAAACTAGAATCTACTCCTAACCAAGCAAATAACACTCACTTTGAAATAGCTACTGAAACACTGCTCGCACCAGCGCAGTTGGATGTGGGGGCATTGCAAGATGTGCTTGGCAATATCATGTCACACGAGGTTGATTATGCAGACTTGTACTTTCAATATAGCCGTAGCGAAAGCTGGGGGCTAGAAGAAGGTCAAGTCAAATCTGGCAACTTTAGCATCGACCAAGGTGTTGGCGTACGCGCTGTCAGTGGCGAAAAAACGGCATTTGCCTATTCGGATGACATCAATTTACCTGCATTAAAACAAGCAGCCAATGCCACTAAGGCGATTGCTGCTTTAGGTGCTGAACAAACGGCAAAATCTATTGAACGCGTACAAGCGCCACAACTCTATGTGCCGCATGACCCGATTGCCTCGTTGAGCGCAGATGCAAAAGTCAAATTGCTTGAACGCCTTGAGCAATATGCACGCAAGCTAGACCCGCGCATTTCGCAAGTCATGGCATCCATCGCGGGTGAATATGAAGTCATTATGGTTGCGCGCCATGATGGTTTAATGGCTGCTGATGTTCGCCCATTAGTACGTTTATCCATTCAAGTGATTGCGGAAAGCAATGGTCGCCGTGAACAAGGCTCCGCAGGTGGTGGTGGTCGCTTTGATTATGGTTATTTCACCGATGAAGTACTGCAAGATTACGCCCAAAAAGCGGTTCATCAAGCCATTACCAATTTAGATGCGCGCCCTGCCCCAGCGGGCAATATGACTGTAGTATTGGGCGCTGGCTGGCCTGGTATTTTATTGCACGAAGCGATAGGTCATGGGTTAGAAGGTGATTTCAACCGTAAAGGCAGTTCAGCATTTGCAGGTAGAATCGGCCAGCAAGTTGCGAGCAAGGGTATTACCGTGGTGGATGACGGGACGATTGCAGATAGACGCGGCTCGCTCAACATGGATGACGAAGGCAACCCAACAGAAAAAACCGTGTTAATTGAAGATGGTATTTTGCGTGGATATATTCAGGACAGCCTAAATGCACGCTTAATGGGCATGAACCTCACAGGCAATGCACGTCGTGAATCTTATGCACACATCCCAATGCCACGCATGACCAACACCTACATGCTAAACGGCGACAAACCACCCGAAGAGATTATCAAGTCAGTGAAAAAGGGTTTATACGCGGCAAATTTTGGTGGTGGGCAAGTAGATATCACCAGTGGTAAATTTGTGTTTTCTGCGGCTGAAGCTTGGATGATTGAAGATGGCAAGCTGACTTACCCAGTCAAAGGGGCAACATTGATTGGCAATGGCCCAGACGTGCTTACCCGTGTTACCATGATAGGCAATGATATGGCGCTAGACAGTGGCGTGGGCACCTGTGGCAAAGAGGGGCAAAGTGTACCTGTCGGCGTTGGTCAGCCAACTTTAAAAATTAAAGGGCTTACTGTAGGCGGTACTGCTTAAAGTCATTAAAATTAAGGCATTGATGTAAATAGTTTTAAGAATCAATTCGGCATAAAAAATGCTTAATACCATTGCTTTTAACTGAAAGGATCAACATGTCTGACAGCAAAACCACTGAAAAAAAACCAGTTGCAAAAAAAATCACCACTAAAGCAGTAGCCAAACCTAGTACAACAACCGTAAAAAAAGTCACAGCAACGACTAAAACCAAAGTAGCAACACCAGTTGCAGAGAAAGCTCCCGCTAAAGCACCTGCAAAAGCCAAAGGTATCAAGAAAATCGGCGCTGAACAACGCTATAAAATGGTTGAAATGGCGGCTTACTACATAGCGGAGCGCCATGGATTTGAAGGCAATCCATCTGATTTTTGGATTCAAGCAGAAGCGCAAATTGAAGCCATGTTAGCAAAATAGATCTGCGCGCATGAAGGCAAGCAACTTTGACTTACAACAATACTTTAATCGTATCAATTTTAAGTATGAACAACAAAGCATCGGTGACTTAAGTCAAAAAGTAGACATTAACACGCTCTCTGCTATCATGCGCAACCAGCTTTTTTCAGTACCTTTTGAGAATACTGAGGTACAAGCTGGCTTGGTGCCTTCATTGGTACCCGAGCACATATTCACAAAAATCATTGAACGTAAACGTGGCGGATATTGCTACGAGGTCAATGGGATTTTTGCAATGGCGCTTAGCGCCTTGGGCATCCCCTATCATTTTGTCGCGGCACGTCCGATGTTTTACCCAACCACACGACCCAAAACCCATATGGCAATCGTGGCGCACTTGGACGGGCAAGATTGGCTATGTGATTTAGGGTTTGGCAGTTATGGGATAAGAGCGCCATTCCCTATGCAGAACTTAGATACTGAAATTCAACAAGACCATGACACCTTCAAGCTCACAAAAGTCAGCGAGCGCGAATATTGTATACAAGCCAAAGTCGATGATAAATGGGCGAACCAATATGCTTTTGATTTACACCCACAAGAATGGGTGGACTTTGCCCCAGCCAACTTTATGAACGCAAAACACCCAGATGCGATATTTGTTCAAAAATTACTGATCGTTCAGCACCATGCTGAAGGTCGCACCATATTGTTTGGGCGTACCCTAAAAACGATTATCAACGGCAACACACTTAGCGAAGTTATCACTGAGGATAAATTACCCGACCTAGTACTCAAAGAGTTTCGCTTAGAAATGCCTTACACTCCTACCCACTAACATCCCACTAACCGAGTTCACACAGCTATAATACCGTTTTTGCAACAATCTTACGGCTCAGCATATGCAACACAACTTGCCAACACTGGCAAAAGGTCAATCGAAGCGCATCCCTACCCTTTTTACTGGATTAGATAGCCTACAACTCGGTCAGTTTGCGGAAACATTACAGAAGACCAAGCAATTACTGGTGATACTCGCTTCCAGCGCATTTGAAGCGCCACGTTTGTTAGAAGAGATTAAATGGTTTATTCCTGCGCTCAATGTGCTTCTACTCCCAGATTGGGAAACCCTGCCCTACGACCACTTTTCACCGCACCCAGATTTAACTTCTGAGCGTTTATCTACGCTGTACCAAGTTAGCCAACATAGTTGCGATGTGGTAATTATCCCGATTAGTACTGCACTGATTCGTTTTGCGCCACAAAGTTATCTCAATGCCCGTACATTTATGTTCAAAAAAGGGCAAAAGCTCGATTTAGAAGCCTTAAGAACACAATGCGCCAACGCGGGCTACCATCACGTCACACAAGTGATTAGCCCTGGAGAGTTCAGCGTGCGTGGTGGCTTGGTGGATTTATTCCCCATGGGCAGCGCACTGCCATTTCGTATTGATTTATTTGATGACGAAATTGAAACCATCCGTACTTTCGATGTAGATACCCAGCGCAGTCTTTACCCTGTGCCTGAAATACGGCTTTTGCCAGCACGTGAGTTTCCACTCGATGAAGCTGGCATTGCCACCTTTCGACAAAATTTCCGCGAAACCTTTGAAGGCGACCCATCACGCAGCCGCATTTATAAAGACATTAGCAAAGGCATCCCCACAGGTGGTATTGAATGGTATCTGCCCCTATTTTTTGCGCAAACGGCCAGCATTTTTGAGTACCTGCCTGAAGATAGCGTGATTGCCATGCATGGCGAGCTTGATAACTCCGCAAAAGCCTTTTGGCATGATGCAAACAGTCGTTATCGTTTGCTCGCGCATGACGTGGAACGTCCGATTGTTCACCCAGACCAATTACTGCTCAAAGCGGATGATTTTTTTGCGCAAACGCACCAATACGCACGTCTGCAAATCAGCGTAGAAAAAAACACCCTACCCGACCTTAACATTGAACGTCGCGCCGAAAATCCATTACATAAACTCAATGGTTTTATTCAAAGCTTTAAAGGCCGCATTTTAATTGCCGCTGAAAGTTTAGGTCGCCGTGAAACCATGGGGCAATTGCTGCAAGACCGAGGCATTGCCTTTAGCACCTGCGAAAATTGGCAACAATTTGTAGAAAGCGACGCAAAATTAGTGCTTGGTGTATCTGCCCTACACCAAGGGTTTGTTGCCGATAAAATCGCCATCATCACAGAAGCCGAGTTATACGCAGGCACGGTGCGCCAACAACGTCGCCGTGATAAAGAAAAAGCGCGTAATACCGAAGGCATGCTCAAGGATTTATCTGAGCTGCGCGAAAATGACCCTGTTGTGCATGAGCAACATGGTGTTGGACGCTATCGAGGGCTGGTGAACATCGATTTTGGCGAAGGCGAGACCGAGCTTCTACTCATTGAATACGCAGGTGACGATAAACTTTACGTGCCTGTATCACAATTATTTCTCATCTCACGTTACTCAGGCGGCCCGCCAGAAAGCGCCCCGCTTCACCGTTTAGGCAGTGGCACATGGGAAAAAGCCAAGAAAAAAGCGCTTAAACAAATTCGCGATACCGCAGCAGAATTGCTCAATCTATACGCGCAACGTGCTGCACGCAAAGGCCATGCTTTTAAACTTAGCCTGCAAGATTACGAAGCCTTTGCAGAAGGCTTTCCGTTTGAAGAAACGCCCGACCAACTGGCCGCCATTGAAGCGGTGATTGGCGATATGCAATCTGGTCGCCCCATGGATAGGCTGGTGTGTGGCGATGTTGGCTTTGGCAAAACAGAAGTCGCACTGCGTGCTGCGTTTGTTGCCGTCATGGGTGGCAGACAAGTGTCTGTGCTGGTACCCACCACATTGTTGGCCGAGCAACATTACAACAACTTCTGCGATCGCTTTGCCGAATGGCCGATTAAAATTGCCGAAATTTCACGTTTCAGAACTGCCAAGGAGCAAGCCGAAGCATTACGCGGCTTAGAAAGTGGCGAGATTGACATCATCATCGGTACACACCGATTGATACAAAAAGATGTGAAATTTAAAAATCTAGGCCTAGCGATTTTAGATGAAGAACACCGTTTTGGTGTGCGCCAAAAAGAGCAAATGAAAGCATTGCGTGCGGAAGTGGATGTACTGACATTAACCGCCACGCCCATTCCGCGTACGCTCAGCATGGCGATGGAAGGTCTGCGTGAGTTCTCCGTGATTTCAACCCCACCACAAAAGCGGTTAGCGATTAAAACCTTTCATACTGATTATTCTGAAGGCATTATCCGCGAAGCCGTCATGCGTGAGTTTAAGCGCGGCGGGCAAGTGTATTTCTTGCATAATGAAGTTGATACCATTTTTGTGCAAAAAGAAAAGCTGGAGCGCTTTTTACCCGAAGCACGTATTGCAATCGCCCACGGGCAACTTCGGGAGCGCGAGTTGGAACACGTGATGCGCGACTTCTACCAACAGCGCTCAAACCTATTGCTCTGTACCACCATTATTGAAACGGGTATTGACGTGCCAACCGCCAACACCATTATCATGAACAAAGCCGATATGTTTGGTTTAGCGCAATTGCACCAACTACGTGGTCGCGTGGGTCGCTCGCACCATCAAGCCTATGCTTATTTGCTCACAGAGCCAGATAGAAAAATCACACCGCAAGCGCAAAAACGCCTAGATGCCATTCAACTACTTGAAGACTTAGGTGCAGGCTTTCACCTCGCCATGCATGATTTAGAAATTCGCGGCGCAGGTGAGCTATTGGGTGACAACCAAAGCGGTGAAATGCAAGAAATCGGCTTTAGCCTATATTCCGACATGCTTAATCATGCCGTCAAACAGCTCAAAGCAGGCAAAGAGCCAGATTTAGATGCCCCGCTAGGCGTGACTACTGAAATCAATTTACATACGCCTGCATTGTTACCAAACGATTACTGCCCAGACGTGCATGAGCGCCTTGTACTCTACAAACGCCTCGCCAACTGCACCAACGAGGACGATTTAGATACCTTACAAGAAGAACTTATAGACCGCTTTGGCTTACTGCCAGAACAAGGCAATGCGTTAATGGCCTGCCACCGCCTGCGCATCGCAGCGAAACCGCTCGGCATCATCAAAATTGATGCCTCCGATGCCGCAATTCAACTACAATTCAACCCAAAAGCAGACATCGACCCAATGAAGCTGATTAACCTGCTACAACGCGACAGAAGATGCCGCATGAATGGCCCAGAAAAACTGCGCATCACCGTACAATTTGGCGATGTACAATTACGTGCAGATTTCATTAAAACCTTACTGAAAGAATTTATCTAAATGTTAGAAAAACTACTCGCAGGCCTTGCTATATGGATTATGGGCGTTATTTCATCCATGAGTTATGGCGGTATTGTATTGCTGATGGCAATTGAATCTGCATGCATCCCCCTACCCTCAGAAATTATTATGCCGTTTGCTGGTTTTTTAGTAAGCAAAGGTGAAATGACGCTTTGGGGGATTGCCGTTGCTGGCGCGATTGGCTGTGTTGTTGGCTCAATCCCCGCCTATTACATTGGCATGTTTGGCGGTAGACCGCTCGCTGAAAAGTTTGGCAAATACGTGCTTATCAGCAAAAAAGATCTCGACATGGCAGACCGCTGGTTTGCGCAACATGGTGAAATTATTATTTTTATTGGCCGCTTACTCCCTGGCGTGCGTTCATTTATCGCCTTCCCAGCAGGGGTCGCCCGCATGAACATGCCAAAATTCATCATTTACACTTTCGTTGGCTCACTTATATGGTGCTGGGCGCTTGGTTACGTTGGCATGAAGGCGGGCGAGCATTGGGAAGATTTAAAAGTGTATTTCCATGAATCACATTATATCATTGGTGCTTTAGGTCTGATATTTATCGCTTGGTATATCCACAGGCATTTTAAAAACGAGGCTTAAGAAGTAGCGCAAATAAATACCAAGTTTCGGTTGGACACTTTTGGTCACTTAAACAAAATCAACACGCCAAAAATTCAGCGAATAATGGATTTTTTCACTGAAAAGCGCATAATAAAACTGTCTACTTTAGCCTCGAATCCTATTTGTAGACTTGGCCTCATCAGAGCAAATTTAGATTAAATTTTCTTTGATGGGGTCATTCTATTTGCAAGCCAGATTTTTCATAGAAAAAACCACCATCTAAAAATTACCAAACTAAAAATCACCAATTAGCAATGATAAATCAAACCTCAGGCGCATCTGCCGACAGTTCAACATTAACGGTTTCCGTCCCGATAAACTTGCAATCCAACTCCATCAGTAGGGTGTCCACTTTTTTCACTTCCAGCTTTACTTTGCTAGCTGCGGGCAACTCTGGCAGGCTATGCACTTTGGTAATGTAGGGTAGCGCATCTAAACGCACCAGATTTTCTCGCCAGACGGTTGCGCCAATTTCGGTGATATTTTCCTGCACCAAATATTGCAAGCACCAGTAGCGCTCCATGCGAGTTTGAAATTCATTATAGGCATTGTAAGTTTGGTCGAAATTACGCATATGCCCAACGATTTCATCGCGTTCTGGCAAATAGACGGGCGCGGTATAACCAATAGCGGCAATCAGTTGACGCTGGTTAATTAAATCCACCGCGCGCCTTAAAGGTGATGTTGACCAAGCATATTGCGCCACACCCAACCCTTGGTGACCTTCTGCTTTGGTGGTCATATACACTTTTCCGCCATTTTGCGCACGATAAATGCCGGGCAACCTTTTTTCAGCAAGTAAAGCACCCCACTGACTATTGGCTTCAATCATTAATTCCGCCACCAATTTATCCATCGGTGAGCCGCGTTGTCGATTCACAATACGTACAATGCCATCGGTCACGTAAAAATTGTAATCCACTTGTGGTGGGCGGGTTGGGTCATACTTACCGCGCGATTTTTCCAAGCTTTCAGCAAAGTTAAACAAATACAACAATTGTGACCAATAGGGATGACCGCTATCAACTTGTAAAGTATTTTCATTAAAGTAAGGTTCTAGGCTATCGTGGCGTAGATTTTCAGCAATTTTCATGCGCTCTAGGCGCGTGTTACGTTGTATCACGGTAAAATCTGGCGCAACTTCAATATAAAGCGAAAGCACTGGTTTAATCTCACCAGCATCTAAGCTAAATGGGCGTATCGCGGCTTCTGGCAACATGGTGATTTTGTTGCCGGGCATGTAAACGGTTGAGAGGCGTTTCATCACCTCGTTATCCAGTGGTGTATTGGGCAACACACCCAACGCTGGGGCAGCAATGTGGATGCCAACCTGCGCATTACCATTGGCAAGCGCCTTCACTGAAAGCGCATCATCAATCTCAGTCGTAGTACTATCATCAATACTAAATGCCTCTACTTCCGCCAGCGGCAAATCATCAGGAATAAGGGCAATATCATAGGTTGCAAATTCAGTACCATCCGCAAAATACTCACGCAAAAATGCACCCAAATGGTAATCATGGTGAGAAGCTACTGCGCCTGCATTCGCTAGCACCTGAATCGGCAATATGTGCAAATCACTGGTTGCTTGCTCCAACGCCTTCCATTCCAATGTATTTTTATCAGGCGCATAAAACAACATATCAAGTTTAGATTGAAAGCTC
The DNA here is from genome assembly GCA_964620425.1 of uncultured Methylophilaceae bacterium. Lineage (GTDB taxonomy): Bacteria > Pseudomonadota > Gammaproteobacteria > Burkholderiales > Methylophilaceae > DASXUG01. The sequence goes on from CAZUGV010000001.1 coordinate 185,673, forward strand.
TCTGGCAAGGTGCGCGCTTTGAGTTGCTCCGACATTAGTGCCACTTGCTCGGCTTGCAGGCGTTTTTTCTCCAAGCCGGCTAAAGCAGCTTTTAAAATATCGGCTGGAGCAGCCTTGTAACGACCTTTGCCTTTTCGGTAAAAGTAAACAGGCGCACTATGCAGCTTAATCGCTATCGCGGCAGATTGAACGCTGGTCGGCTTGCCACCGTAATACTCTTTGGCAAGGTCATCAAAGCCAAATTCATCTTCTCCACAACATTCCCACAAAAAGTCTACCTCTAGGGTATCCGCCTCGGTCTGTGCAAGCTCTATAAAACCTTGCAATGCAGCTTCAAACTTGAGCAACACGTTTGCCGCTTTAATTTTTGTGCGCTTGCCGCTCACAGATTCAACTTGTAGCGAGCTATCCGCTTCAGACATCACGTTAGCGACTTTAAAGCCGCCATCTTCTTCATAAAATACGTTCATGCATCATGCTTAAAATAAGTTAGGCGCAATGATACATGACTGAAGCTAAAACCTCTAAAATAGGCGTATGAAAACTTTAACTTTTGATAACCGCTTTTTGCGTGAACTACCAGGTGACCCCATTCACAACAACTACACACGCCAAGTGGCAGATGCCATGTGGTCAAGCGTGATGCCCACACCTGTCGCCGCCCCAAAGTTGCTGGCGTACTCAAAAGAAGTCGCTAGCCTGCTGGGCTTATCTGATGCAGATATGCAAGAACCTGAACTAATCAACGCCCTTGGCGGCAATGGTTTATTAGCTGGTATGCAGTCATACGCCACACGCTACGGCGGCCACCAATTTGGCCACTGGGCGGGTCAATTGGGCGATGGACGCGCCATTTTACTGGGCGAACTCATCAACGATGGCAAACGCTTTGAACTACAACTCAAAGGCGCAGGCGAAACACCTTACTCACGCCGTGCGGATGGTCGGGCCGTGCTACGCTCTAGCCTGCGCGAATTTTTATGTAGCGAAGCAATGCACCACTTAGGCGTGCCCACAACCCGCGCCTTGAGCCTAGTCGCCACGGGCGACCGAGTAGTGCGCGATATGTTTTACGATGGTAACCCTCAATTTGAACAAGGCGCGATTGTTTGCCGTGTTGCGCCCTCTTTCACGCGATTTGGTCACTTTGAGATTCTAGCCAGCCGAGGCGAAACCAAGCTACTCAAACAAATGATTAGCTTTACCATAGACCGCGACTTTGCCGATTGGTACATTACGCAACCTCACAAAATCCAGGACAATAATCCGCCTGCGGAGTTGATAGAAGCTTGGTTTACTGAAATCTGTCAACGTACTGCCATCATGATAGCCCATTGGATGCGCGTTGGTTTTGTGCACGGTGTGATGAACACCGACAATATGTCTATCCTCGGCCTCACCATAGATTACGGCCCATACGGCTGGGTTGATAACTTCGACCCTGGCTGGACACCCAACACCACAGATGCACAAGGTCGCCGCTACTGCTTTGGGCGGCAGCCCGACATCGCCCGTTGGAACTTAGAACGCCTTGCGGATGCGCTTTCCACCATCCTGCCAGATAGCGAAGCCCTCAGCCGAGGCATCATGGCGTACGACCAAGTGTATATGCAAAGCCTCACGCAATCCCTAGCGGGAAAATTTGGCTTTGACACATGGCAAGATGCAGATGGTGAATTAGTGAACAAAGTATTCGAACTCATGACCCGCGCCGAGGTCGATATGATGCTATTTTTCACGCATTTAGCGCAACTAGACATTCAACATCCTGATTTAGCCACACTAGCAGACGCTTTTTATACCGAGCATGGCTATATGCAATTCCGAGAAGATTTTCAACAATGGCTAATCGTCTATACACAACGCATACAACAAGCCAATGAAGCCCCAGAAGCCAGAATCACTCGTATGCGAGCGCACAACCCTCGATACGTACTCCGCAACTATCTCGCCCAACAAGCCATTGATTTAGCAGAGAGCGGTGATACCAGCATGATAGAAAACCTGCTTGAGTTACTTCGTACCCCTTACACACAGCAAACAGGCATGGAAAAGTTTGAAGCAAAACGCCCAGATTGGGCAAGGCATAAAGCGGGTTGCAGCATGTTATCTTGTAGCTCATAGCATTGAAATAACATTTAAACTTTAATTACTTAACCTTAAATCTAAATTAAACCTTCTTCACGGGCCAGAAGCAATTTCAACATTTCTGGTTCAAATTGTTTTTTTAGCGAAATCGCATAAAAACGCTCAAAAACATCGGGCAATTTGCAATACTCTTGCAGAATGCCCGCTTTAATTTCATCTTGCACCACTACAGTTGGCAGCAATGCTACACCGTCCGAATCTCTCGCCAGTAAGCGCAATGCTGGCATGTCGTTAATCTCGCCCATTACTTGATACTGTATATGTTGCGCCTCACATAGCTGATCAAATCTTGACCGCAACTCGTTACCTATGCCTGGCAATAACAGCCGATATTGTGGCAAATCTTCTTTCAAATTAAACACCTTACCTGCTTGCAAGGGTTTGCCTACGATACTCACTTGCTGTTTTGCAATCGGCTTAATTCGATATAGCCCCTGCTGCTGAATATTTTGCAGAGAATTACTGAGGATTAAATCGAGCCTGTGGTCATTGAGTTGAGGTAACAGTGCAATTTCACTTCCAGAAATCAAATGAATTTGCACATCAGCTCTATTCAACACTGGCTTAATAAAGTTAGCAACAAAATTGCGAGACAACGAAGAAATCACCCCTATTTTGAGTACCGTATTGGTCGCATCGAGTTGATGTTTTAACAGATTATTTAATTCATTGCCCATCTGAAAAATTTTCTCTGCATAGCTAAAGGCAATCTTACCTGCTTCAGTTAAAGCCAAGCCCCTGCCCTCTTTTTCAAACAAGGCTTTACCCATTTGATGTTCAAGCTTCTTAATTTGGCTCGATAAAGCCGATTGCGCTATGAATAATCTTGATGCCGCACGGGTGAGATTTCCCTCTTTAGCGACCATCCAAAAATAATAAAGATGGTTGTAATTCACATGAACGGCCATAAATGTTCCATATAAAAGAATGTTTTATTGCTTTATTAATATTATACAGAACATTTATTTTGCGCAACAATTGTGTTTACTTAAATAAAGAAAGGCAAAACATTGATTCAGCTTCAAAACCTACTAAACCCTTCTATGCTATTTTTTGGCTTAGGTCTGTTAGCGCAAGTTATCCGTTCCGACCTCAAACTGCCTGCCGACTTGGTTAAATCCATTACTATTTACCTATTGATTAGCATAGGCATTCACGGTGGCGTTGAGCTAGCGCATGCCCATGTAGAGAATGCTTTACCCTCCATTTTTGTCGCCATTGCGATGGGCGTCACTATCCCTATCATGGCCTATCTTGTGCTCAGGCACTTTGGCAAGATTGATAAACTCAACGCAGTTGCTATTGCCACCCATTATGGCTCAGTGAGCGCGGGCACGTTTTTAACTGCAATTGCGTTTTTAGAGTCGATGAATATCCAGTACGAAAAATACCCTGTTGTCATGCTCGCTATGATGGAGTCACCTGCAATTTTGGTTGGTTTATTACTGACTAGCGTGATACGAAAAAACATGGATTCGGATTCAAAACCGATGAAAGGTAGAGATAGTAGCCAACACAAAAATAGTGAGATTTTAATAGAAGCTTTAACCAATGGCAGTATTGTGCTCTTATTTGGTGGCCTACTGATTGGTGATGTAGTGCCAGATAAAAACTTAAAAGTAGTGGCGCCATTTTTTAATGAAATGTTTATGGGCGTGCTGTGTATGTTCTTGCTAGCCATGGGCATGGAAGCGGGCAAAAAGCTGAATGAATTTAAGCAAGCTGGTGCGTTTTTGGCTGCTTTTGGCGTACTCGCACCAATCAGTCTTGGGCTGATAGGTGTGCTGCTGGGTGTACACATCCTCCACTTTGGAGCAGGTGGCGCTACATTAGTAGGCGTACTCGCCGCAAGTGCCTCTTATATTGCCGTGCCGCCTGCTATGCGCATTGCCATCCCCGAAGCCAACCCATCGCTCTACCTCACGCTCTCGCTTGGCATTACTTTTCCATTTAACGTGCTATTTGGTATCCCCTTATATTTTTATTTCGCAACGCATTTATTGAAAGGCTAAAACGTGATTGATGTAAAACGTATTGAATTGGTGGTTGAGGCCATAGAGAAAGAACAGGTGATCGTCTGTCTTAATAGCATCAATATTAGAAGCTTTACCATTTACCATCACGTGGGTGGTTGCGGTGAGCGCGGCATAAGAGATGAAGGCGTGTTTGGTGAAAAGTTTGAGAATGTGACATTTGTGATTGCTTGTGCAGAAGACCAACTCCCTGCAGTAATAGAAACACTACGACCAATTTTAAAGCGTTACGGTGGCATGTGTTTAGTATCAGATGCTAAATGGCTCAAACATTAACATAAAGGAACGCCATCATGAATGAAGCTATACTTTGGATATTATTACTCCAACCAACTATCGATCATCAGGCTTTGACTGAGCTAAAAGAGAAAACTTGCGTTCGTACTACCTATCAGCAATGCACGTATATGAAAAACAAAAAGTCTGAAATTAAAGCGTATCAAAAAGCCATTTATATTCAACCCCACGCTAAAACCAAACTTAAAGAAATATAATTAATGGCTACAATAGAGGTTTTGGTGCATAGTCAAACTAGTGAAGTCAAAGAAGCACAGTCACATAAATTACGTAAAATCATTAGGCGCGATTACGTGAACACATCAGGGCACAAATTAAACTAAAGCGTAAGATACAACTCATAGAAACACATCAATACCGATGCGTTTATCACCAAAAGGAGAATTATCATGTGGACTAAACCAGCTGCTACTGAAATGCGTTTTGGCTTTGAAGTAACTATGTACGTAATGAACAAATAATCCAACTTTCTAAATAGTTAGATTAGAAAAACCCAGCCGAGGCTGGGTTTTTTGTTGCCATTAAAGAATCTTAAAAACTTTTCTAATTTCAATAAAATTGTTGTTAGCAACTAACGATTAGCACATAATTTCTAATATGAACGTACAAAATCTAATTGTTGATGCTGGCTTACGCCCAACTAAAGCACGCTTAGCGGTTCTCACCATCATTGCAGAGGCGAATAGCGCGTTAAGTCACTCAGAAATTTTAGAGCGCTTATCCGCGAAAAAAGAGTTTGATCGAGTCACTATTTATCGGGTATTAGATTGGCTGACTGAACATCGCTTGATTCATAAGATTTCTGGTGAAAACCGTGCTTGGAAATTTCAATTGTCGCTCACCCAATATTTTCCAAGTGAAGGTTCTGTTGGGCTAAAGCTACTTACCAGCAGCCATCATCAACACGCGCATTTACATTGCTCTGTCTGTGGAAAAATCACCTGTATTCATGAACTCGAACCTAAATTCTCAGCAAAAACCCTGCAAAAATATCAAGTCAGCAAAGTTGAAATTAACATCACTGGCATCTGTGCCGATTGTACTAATTAAGCGTTAAAACCCCCCTCCCAATTAAAAACTAAACACGAACTAAAAATGCAATTTAGTTGCATTTTTAGGTTTTCACCATTAAAATGCAACATTCTTGCATTATTTAACAACATGTCTATTTCTGAATCTCAACTGCTTGCCATGCCTGAAAGCGCCTATATGAATGCTGAGCAATTAGCGTTTTTTAAAGCCTTGCTATTGCAAAACCAGCAAGAAATTGAAGCCAATTTTAGCAGCACCAGCGAGCATCTGCGTGAGGTTGAAGAGGCGGCAGACCCCGCTGACCGTGCCACGCAAGAAGAAGTACGCGGGCTAGAACTGCGCACCCGCGACCGTGAACGCAAACATTTAAAGGCCATCCGTTCTGCATTACAACGCATTGAAGACGGCGTTTATGGCTATTGCGAAGAAACTGGCGAGCCGATTGGCGTTGCGCGTTTAATTGCACGCCCCGCCACAAAACTTTGTATTGAGGCGCAAGAACGTCATGAAAGACGTGAGCGCCAATTTGGCACTTAACTTACCAAAAAGGAAACCCCCATGAAAAAGCTACCCGTGACGGTGTTATCAGGTTTTTTAGGTGCAGGTAAAACCACCCTACTCAACCACATTCTCAATAACCGCGAAGGCAAGCGCGTGGCTGTGATTGTCAATGATATGTCAGAAGTCAACATCGACGCGCAATTGGTGCGTGAAGGTGGCGCTGCGTTATCACGTCAAGAAGAAAAATTGGTTGAGATGAGCAATGGTTGCATTTGTTGCACCCTGCGCGAAGATTTGTTGCTTGAAATCACCCGACTTGCCCAAGAAAACCGTTTTGATTATTTGCTGATTGAAACAACAGGCATTTCAGAACCGTTACCGATTGCCGAAACCTTTACCTTTGCTGATGATAATGGCGTTTCATTAGGTGATGTTGCGCAGTTAGATACCATGGTAACGGTAGTGGATGGCTACAACTTTTTAAAAGATTATAGCTCGCGTGATTTTATTGCCGACCGTGGTGAATCTTTAGGTGAAGAAGATGAGCGTACCGTGGTCGATTTACTCATTGAGCAAATTGAGTTTTGCGACGTCTTAGTGCTCAATAAAACCGATTTAATGTCGGCAGATGAAGTGGCAAGGCTAGAAGCTATCCTCAAGACATTTAATCCGCGTGCAGATATTGTGCACAGCCAATTTAGCCAAGTGCCTCTTGACCGTGTGATGAATACTGGACGCTTTGATTTTAACGAGGCGGCAGATGCCCCAGGTTGGCTGAAAGAACTACGCGGTGAGCATGTGCCAGAAACTGAAGAATACGGCATTTCAAGCTTTGTTTATCGTGCTCGTTCACCTTTTCACCCGCAGCGCTTATGGCACTGGCTCAATCAAGAATGGCCGGGCGTGATTCGCTCTAAAGGTCACTTTTGGATAGCCACGCGCCCAGAATTTTGCGCTAATTGGTCACAAGCAGGGGCTATCACCCGCACCGAGTTGGCTGGCTTTTGGTGGGCGGCCACCCCAAATGAATATTGGCCTACAGATGAAGAGCAGCTAACAACCATTCAAGCACGTTGGCAGCAACCGTATGGTGACAGACAGCAAGAGCTGGTGATTATTGGCATAGACATGAACCGCGCAGAGATTACCGCTGGTTTTGATGACTGCTTGCTGACAACAGCTGAATTAGATTTAGGGATGGAGGCATGGAAACAACTACCAGACCCTTTTCCAGTTTGGCGCAAGATTGAAGAAGAAGAGGAAGTAGAATAAACGGCTTAAATCAATAGTAAATTTACAAACATTCAATGGAGTTACAAATGCAGCAAAAAGTAATTTTTGGCTTAGTCGCTACAATGTTTTTACCAACCAGTCTCGCGATGGCTGATGACAGTAAAAGTTTGAAGTTAGACAGCGTAGTGGTAATCGGTAAAAAAGAGTTTAATATTGACAAAACCCTAGCTGGTTCAGTCGATGTGATTACCCGTGACGAACTGGAATATGAACATGTTACCGACACCCTAGAGCTTTTTAATAAGACCCCAGGCGTAGTGTTATCACGTTATAACCAAGGCATTATCAATACCGACCTTTCTATCCGCGGCTTTAGTGGGGATGGTGAAACGCCCCATGCCAAATTATTAGTCGATGGCATTCCATCTAACTTGTTTAATGGTTATAACGAGCTGGATTATTTATTCCCGACCAATATTCAAAGCATACAAGTATCTAAAGGGACTAGTGATGCAACCACGGGCTTATTTGCCACCGCTGGCAGCTATAAAGTTGAGACGCGTAAAGATACCGGCAAACAACTACAGTTTGGCTATGGCAGTTTTAATACCCGTGAACTGCAAGGATATTATGGTGATAAACAAGGTGAGTTCACGCAAAACTATGCCATGGGTTATCGCGCGGGTAATGGTTATCGCGACCATACTGATTTAGAAAAAATCGCACTTTCAGGACGCTGGCAATATGATTTTGAAAAATCCAGCTTGGCGTTAAGTGCTAAATATGGCAAATATAATGCTTTTGAAGCGCCAGGTTATTTAAATATGCAACAAGCACGTTCAAACCCGCGTCAGTCTGCTGCAAACGCGGCAAACGATGGTGGCGAAAAAGAATTTAAACACTTAAGTCTGCATTATGATTATTTTGTGAATGATGATATTGATTTAAGCGTAAAAACATATTGGCAAGACTTTTCAAGAGACAGAAGAGTTGGTTTTGTGAATACGCCGCTTGAACTGCGTAATGAAAGCCAAACTTCGACAGGGCTGATTGCAAAACTTAACTGGAAAATCAACCCACAGTGGGGATTTGAGACTGGCTATGATATAGAAAATCAAGATGTCAGTGAGTTTAGATTACGCCCCACAACAGGTGTGATTAGGAGAGATGCGAAGTATGATTTTACGGCTCAAGGCATTTATGCAAAATTGGAGAATACTCCGTTAGACTGGTTACGTTGGAATTTTGCTTATCGGGTTGATCGTTTAAGCAGCACCCCAAATAATCGTTTTGTGATTACCACACCACGGATTACCGACATGTTGGACAATCAAACCATTGTTCAGCCCAAATTTAACATATTTGCTAACCTGACAGACCAACACACGCTATTTGCGAATGCTGGACGTAGCTTTCAAACGCCAACAGGTGTGGATTTAAACCAATTTGATGCTTCAGGAAATAGGGTTAATGTTAAAGTTGGTATTAACGATGGCTGGGAGTTTGGTCTAAAAAGTGCTTGGGCAAACAACATCAATACCCGTGTTTCATATTGGCAACAAAAAGCTGAAGACGAGTTTGTGCCAGTGGATGGTACACGGCAGTTGATTGGAGAAACCAGAAGACAAGGAATTGATGCTAGCTTTGATGCCGCCATCAATGATTATTGGTCTTTCTGGGGCAATCTTTCACTCGTCAATCAAAAAATCCTGCAAGGACCTGATAACAAAAGAGCCTTAGACGGTAACCGCATTCGAGGCATCCCTGACCATACTGCATCATTAGGCTTACAGTTTAAGCCTAATAGTCAATGGATTGCACGCGTGCATGTGGACAAGCAAGGTGCTTACTACGTGAATGAAAATAATATCGGGGGCAAATATGGTGCATACACCCTTACCAACGCCAATGTGGATTATAAAACCAGCTGGGGCAGAGTCAGCATGCTAGCTAATAACCTCTTCGATGAATATTATGAATATGTGTATGACTTCACCAGTAATGCCACCAATTTAAACTTTTCACCGGGCGCAGGCCGTAACGTGATGCTAACAACCACGGTGGATTTTTAGTTGGACATATGACCTTATTAGACATTAAACAACTGTCTTGTGCATTTGCAGACAAGTCCGTGTTGCAAGCCCTCAACTTGACCGTTCAAAGCGGTCAGGTTGTTTCTATTTTGGGCAGTAACGGTGCAGGCAAATCCACACTACTAAAATGTATTCTGGGCTTGCAAGACAAGCAGGCGCAAATCTCTGGCGATATTCTAATATCAGGCCTGAGCATGTTGCATGAGGCAAACAATGCTAGAAAACATATCGCTTATGTGCCTGAGCAGCCAGCAGTGTATGGGCATTTATCTGCCATAGAAAATATGCGTTATTTTTTAAGTCTATCCAATATCAAGGCCACCCATGCAGAGATAGAAAGCTACTTAAATCAGGTGGGGCTTAAATCAACATCATGGCAACAAGCTTGTGAGGAATACTCTAAAGGCATGAAGCAAAAGGTAATGCTGGCGCTGGCTTTAGCTAAACAAGCCAAACTATTGCTAATGGATGAGCCTAATTCAGGCCTCGACCCGCAAGCGACTGAAGAGCTGAATCAGCTGATTATTACTTGTAAAAATAATGGTATGGGTGTGTTAGTCGTGACGCATGATGTGCTCTCAGCCTTGGAATTTTCAGACCAATTGCAGATGCTGACGCAAGGGCGTTTACAAACCGTGACGATAGACCAAAGCAATCTATCGCTAGACCATCTTAAGCAATTGTATTTAGGTCAAGCATGAATATGACAGCGGTTTGGGCTGTGACTCGCAATGAGTGGCGTCGATTAACGCATACGCGCACACCCGTTTTATTGCTATTGATGCTGGTGAGTCTGTGGGTAATTGCCACGTTTGCGGCACATCACCACTGGCAAGACCACGCCCGCCATGTCGCAGAAGTCACCCAAAAAAGCCAACAGGACTGGCATTCTCAACCCGAGCGACACCCGCACCGCGTATCGCACTATGGCGACTTTGTTGCCAAGCCCCTGCACCCGCTAAGCGTCATAGAACCTGGCATCTTAGATCAGTCAGGTTATTTGGTTTACTTAGAGGCACACCGTCTCAACAGCGCTAACTTTAACCCCGCCACCGAGGCCACCAGCTTGGGGCGTTTTCCATTGATTACGCCTGCCATGATAGTGCAATGGTGGATGCCTTTATTGCTCATTATGGTGGGCTATCACTGTATTACTTCAGAAAAAATAACGGGAGCATTGGCTTATATGCGGGGCAATGGCACATCGGCTTGGACCATTGCTGTAGGCAAGTACTTGGCCTTGTTTATCCCCTTACTAAGCTTATTGCTGATACAAGCCATCATCACCTTGGTATGGGTATGGGGCAGTGATCAAGTACTACTGCGGCTATTGAGCATGTTAGCAGGGCAAGTGATGTATATCGCTGGCTGGTGTTTATTGGTGATTTTAGTGTCATGGCACAGTCGCCAACTGCACAGCGCGCTACTCACCTTGCTATTATGCTGGGTCTGCATCTGTATTATCTTTCCCAAAGGCTTAGCCAACATCGCGCAAATCGCCTACCCAACCCAACCCCGCACCGAGGCTGAGTATCACGCAGAGCAAAAACTAAAACAAATTGGTGACAGTCACAATCCAGACGACCCGCATTTTGCGGCGTTTAAGGCGCAGATTCTTAAACAATATGGCGTCAGCAATACCGAAGATTTGCCTGTGAATTACAATGGTTTGTTAATGCAAGAAGGCGAGCGCTTGACCACGCAAGTGTACCGTGAACAACAAGCCTTGCATGACCAGCAACTGGCTAAACAAAATGCCATGATTAGGCATTGGCTGATGCTTAGCCCCGCGCTAGCCTTGCAATACTTGCAAATGGCGAGCAGTGGTAATGATATTGCGCATCACCAAGCATTCATCAAGCAAGCGGAGCAAAGGCGCTATCAGCTCATACAATACCTTAACCAAATACACACACACAAAGTGCATCAGCACGATGATAAAAACACCCGTGTATCTGCTGATTTTTGGGCAAAGGCCCCGCGCCCAGAGATTAGATTGGCACCATTATCTGTCAGTCAAATTTCGATAGTCTCGGCATTGTTAGTGCTGGCTGTTTGGTTATTCGTGCCCCTACTTTTGCTTAAACGTGTGATACAGCGCCTATGAAACAAGAACTGCTATTACTGATTAAGCAACGCAGTGTGCTATGGCTACTTTCCATCAGCCTATTGCTGTCTTTTTTAAGCTTATGGAATGGCTGGGAAAATGTCCGTCATATTCGCGCGCAAATCAGCCATGCACAACTCGAAGCGTCGCGCCAAAAACAACAGCACCTTGCAGACTATGCGCATCACGGCAAAGTAGATGCTGGTGAGGTCGGTTATTACGTCTTTCACCATGTCTATCAGCACCCCTCTGATTGGACCTTTGTCGCCCTAGGTAACCGTTTGGTGACGCCTTATGTACAGCGTATCCGCTTGTTGGGTTTACAAAGTCAACTGTATGACGGCGAATCCCATCATCCAGAATATGTGATGCTAGGCGCGTTTGATTATAGTTTTTGGCTGGTATTTTTTTCGCCTTTACTGTGCATCGCCTTAATGCATGAACTCAAAGCCAGTGAGTTTCAAGCGCAACGTTTGTCTTTTTTAAATAGCCTCGTGTCACATCCACGCAGCTTTTGGGCAAAACGACTATTATTGCGCTGGCTACTCATTACCAGCACATTGGTTTTGCCTGTGATTGCATTTGCACTGAGCCAGTCATTGCCAGCCACGGGGCTATGCACTGTGTTATTAGTAACCGTGCTCTATACTTTATTTTGGTCGGCGCTGTGTGCCTTGGTGAGCTTACGCAATCATGCACTTAACGCCACCTATAACGCCATATTGCTAACGAGCTTGTGGCTGTTGTTATGTGTCATATTGCCAAACTTGGCACAACTTTGGGTACATCAAGCGCATCCTGTACAAGAAGGTAGCCAAATCGCGCTACAACATCGTCAATTAGTGCATGGCGCATGGGATTTACCTAAAGAAGCGACGCTAGACCCTTTTTACCAGCTGTATCCGCAATGGCAACACACACCGCCTGTCACGGGTCGCTTTCATTGGAAATGGTATTACGCGTTTCAGCATATGGCAGATGTGAACTTAGCCACACAAGTGCAAAAACGTGAACTCAGCTTACGCGCCCGTGACCATGCTAGCGCGCAGCTAAGCTATGCCTTGCCTAGCTTATGGGCACAACGTCAATTAGAGGCACTCGCCCAAAGTGACATTGCCAACTTACTTGACCATCGTCAGCACATCACAGCGTTTCATACGCAATTGAGACATACCCTATACCCCTATCTGTTTGAGGAAAAAACCATGTCGCTTGAAGACTTTGCAGCCTTACCTACGTTCCCCAACTAAGGTCACTCTCCGCACGACTGACCTGCTCCCTCGCTTTTTCTGGAGTGACAAATCAACCATCAAGCACATCAATATGAATTTTAAATTACGTAAAATCATTAGGCGCGATTACGTCAACACATCAGGGTACAAATTAAACTAAAGCGTAAGATACAACTCATACGAACACATCAATACCGATGCGTTTATCACCAAAAGGAGATTTATCATGTGGACTAAACCAGCTGCTACTGAAATGCGTTTTGGCTTTGAAGTGACTATGTACGTAATGAACAAATAATCTAACATTTCCAATAGTTAGATTAGAAAAACCCAGCCGAGGCTGGGTTTTTTGTTGGGTGCTAAAAATAACCTCATTGACTTCATTAAGTAGCTCGAGCCATTACTAGCAGACCAACTTAGACAAAAATGATAACTGGATTATTTTTATCCTAATTTAATACTGGAGAGTTTGAGATTATTAAAATGGATACGGGTTTCTAAGGTCAAATTCCTATAATTTTTTTACCATTTAAAAAAACTTTAGTTATCTGAGTTTTGAAAGATTGTAATCTGCAACTTTTTGACATTTTTCATATGCATTTTCAATATATTTATTTGGGTTAGAAATAAAATCATCCTCATCAATAAGTGCAATATAAGATCCATCAAGCTGAGAATATGTTTTGCAGTGATTGCATGCATATTTATCCTCGCTTATTAGATTGTATCTATTGTTATTTATTATGTCGTATAGTTTTGAGTCGTTAATTGTTCGTGTTGAACAACCATCGTCTTTAGCGGTTTTTGTAATTAACCAGTCGTAATTGCCGTTATGTTTCTTAATAACACCAACTATCCCGTTGGTTCTTGATGTTCTATCTTGTCTAGTAATTTCTTTAAGGGAGTATTCGACCTCCCAATCTACCCATTTACTTTCTTTAAGATTTGGGGAAATTATAACTATAGTTACTGATGTGTCAAAAATCATATCTCTAAGATTTTTTTTAATATTTTCAGCCGTTGTATCGGTTAGATCTGGTGAGTCAGTTGTTTCACCTTTGTAGTAAGTAGCATCATCACCTAACGCACTTATTATTTTATCTCTTAGGGCTGTAGATTCACTATATTTATATGCAATAAATGTTTTTCTAGCCATTTTGGTTTCCTTTAGTTTGTAATTAATTTAATTATTTCAAGGATTGCAGAACTAAGCTCTTCGTATGTTTTTGATTTATCACCTAAGCTAGAAAGTAGTTTTTTTAAATTAGTATCTTTAACTTCAGATTCCCAAGACTTCATTTCTTTTTGCCATAGTTCTTCAGCCACATAACCAGTAGCTCCAATTGGAATAACAAAAAGTCCTAATTTTTTGGCAATTTCATATTCTTGATACATTCCATCTGACAGGGTAATTTCTCCATCTTTTAGTTTATTTCCAAATATGAAAATTGCTATGCCAGAATGGGAAATCATATCTTCACGATATTTTTTCCATAACTCCTTAAGTGGAACTGATCCTGTAGCTTCCTGAGGAAAGGGTCTTAATATAAGTTGATTCGATATGGATGCTTTCGGATTCATATAGATTTGCTCTAATGCGCCAGATATAACAGCACTACCTATGCCAAGACCGAACCCTGAAACAATATTATTTGTTTGATTAATTAAAGCCGCGCTCAACTTATGAATAAACAATAAGGCGGATTTTTCATCTCTAGCACCATATTCATGTGCGGCACCAGAAATAAATATTGTTTTCTTTTTAAATTCAACTTCCAATTTACTCAATAAATCTGTTATTTCTGCATAGTCGTCTATCAAAATTGTTTTAACATTAAATCGTTTTAAATCTTTAATGAAGAGCTCTTGCTTTCTCGACTTGTATTCAAAATCAGCTTCTGAGTCATTCTGATTTTTTTGAATGCTTCGGATAAAACAATAATGTCTTCGTTGGTTATCTTCAAACGCAAGTCTTACTCGACTTAGAATGTAGTCTAAATTAGGGTCTGTAAAGCTAAAACCTATAAAGATGAAAGTTTTTGATATCAAATCCCCCTTTAAAGTTGAAAGATATTGATCCATTTTTAGATGATATTTTTCATAATCATCCTTTGTTAAAACCGCATCATCTGGATGATCTACATCCCCGTGCATTTTATAAACGATAGCATCTCGACGAGGCTTAGTGTTTGCTAGTTGCTTTATTGTATATTTGACGTCTGCAATTTTGCCTGCTGCGGCTAAAGCTTGTTCAATCAATTTATCGTAATTAGTAGTCCAATATATTCGGATCGGTAAACGGCACAATATTTTATGGTTCTCTTGTATTTCAGCCTCTCTTGAAAACTCCTCAATTAACCTTTTATTTAGTTGGCTTCTATTAGATCCATTTTCGTTAACATGGTATTGAGCTAAAGCTACCAAGTCGTGTTCTTTCTCTACATCTAGGCCAATTTCTTGTGCAATTGGGCGTAATAGCTCAGACCAATTGACGAACCCCGCCCCAGCGGACATACCTGCTCCAGCAAATATCGCAACGTTTTCTTCAATAAGTTCTTTTGATATTTCTCGTAGAAAAGTATCTTTATCAAGGCTCATGTCAACCCTTCTTTTTATTTAACCCCGTTCATGTAACACGGGGGCTATAAAAAACACTATAAATCTTTCAATTTTATTTTGCAAAACCTCCACAAGCCTTTTTGCATGAAAATACTATCATTAACGACCGCATACCCGTCCCCCTGCCGAATAACCTCGCCTTTAAGACATTGAATATCTAAATATATCTTTACAAATTCTTTGGTAAATTCTGCGTGGTATGAAACACACGCAAAATTTCGACTTTATTATTTTTAATGCGGTAAGGCACAAGATAATAACTGTTACTGATGACCAGCTCACGCGTGCCCACCACCCTGCCAGGCCGACCGAGTGCGGGCTGTGAGATGAGTTGGTTAACCTGAGTGATAATTAAACCCACTACCTGACTTGCGGCTTGTGGGTTTTCTTGTGCAATATAGCTGGCGATATCATCCAAATTTTGTAGTGCTTTATTTAGCCAAACAATTTGCATGCGGTTAAATTAGGCTTTCCATTTGTCGAGCACTGCACTTACTTCTGCCTCGGTTGCAAAATCACCTGCATCGGCCTCTTGTATCGCTTGGTGGATTTCTGCAATTTGCCACTCGTTATTTTCAACAAAGGCTTTAATTGCTTCTGCCGCTAAAAAAGAGCGCGAGCGGTGCGTTGATTCGGCAAGTTTTTCTAGCTTAATTTTGGTAGATTCTTCTAAACGAATGGTGACTGTAGTTGTCATGGCTTTACTCCAAAAAATACAATGTACACAATATAACACACTTAGGGATTCGCGGAATAAGTCGTTGAGCGAGAAGAAGTGCGAGGCGCACGGAACGCAGGAACCGAGATAGTATGTATGATACAGCGAGGTTATGAGTACCGCGCAACGAAGCAATTCGCTCGCGCAGACACTTATTCGGTGAATCCTTAAGATTTCACGATAGAAATTGCAGTTTATATGTTAAGCCCATCTATAAAAAAGCTACAATGACAAACTCTATTAAGTTTACACAATTAACCATGGATAACCGCATACCCATCACCCTACTTACTGGCTTTCTTGGCACAGGCAAAACCACCCTTCTCAACAAACTACTCAACCATAGCGGCATGAAAGATACTGCCGTGGTAATTAACGAGCTTGGCGAGGCTGGGTTAGACCATATTCTCGCCCGCACAGTGGAGAGCGAGCATATTGCTGACAATACCGTGCTATTAAATTCTGGGTGCTTATGCTGCACGCTCACCAATGAAATGGCTGATACCCTGCGCGATTTATTTTTCAAACGTGCGCTGGGCGGCATTCCAGAATTTAAGCGCTTAGTCATCGAAACCACAGGCATGGCAGACCCAGGGCCGATTATGGGCAGTCTGTTAAATGAGCCTGTGATTAACTCAACCTACCGTTTAGATGCAGTTGTAGTAACCATTGATGCGATTTATGGCTTGCAACAAATGACTGACCGCATTGAAGCTAAAAAACAAGCCGCAGTGGCCGATGTTTTATTGATTAGTAAATGTGATTTGGCGACTGAGGCTCAACTTGAAGCCTTATCTAACTACTTAACGGAAATTAACCCTGGTGCAACCCAATATCGCATCTCACATGGAGAAATAGACCCAGAAGCGATTATCAATGTCGGTTTATTTAACAACGAGAAACAGGCACAACCGCAAAAGTGGCTCCGTGCCCCCACTCGCTCAAAAGCCATGCGTGGCACATTACCGCAAAAAGTGCATGATGACGAAATTGTGAGCTTTACTGTGAGCATGCCCAAACCACTGACATGGACGCAACTTGAACCAGTTTTACAATGGCTCACTGAAACCTATAGCGAACAGCTGCTACGCCTAAAAGGGATTATCCATGCAGAAGATGCACCCGCTCCGTTGGCGATACATGCCGTGCACAAAACCATTTACCCACCCACCCTACTAACAGGATGGGATGAAGATGAGCCAATCAGCCGTATTGTTTTGATTGGAAAAGGCCTAGATGAACTAAAAATCAGAGAAGCGTTGATGCAAATTTAACCTGTAAAAAATGCCAAAACTTAACCAAAGCATGCATATTTACAACATTTAAACAAATTATTACAATTTTTTAACAAATATTTGAGTTATCGCTTGACAAGCCCACAATAAAGACGTAAAAAGGCGCGTAGGTGTTTGAATTTTGATTTTTAGTTTAGCTTTTACAGCAGGCTTAGTTTGAGAAATACAAACTTTTGGGACGCCTCCCCTTTGTTTTAGTAAGGAAGTATTAAATGGCAACAGGTACCGTAAAGTGGTTCAATGATTCTAAAGGTTTTGGTTTCATTACCCCAGATGGAGGCGGCGATGACTTATTCGCTCACTTTTCTGCAATCGTAGACTCAGGCTATAAAAGCCTAAAAGAGAATGAGCGTGTTAGCTTTGACGTCACAGACGGCCCTAAAGGCAAACAAGCTTCTAACATTCAAAAGGCTTAAGCCATTTTAATGTTTTAGTCGCAAGACATTTTAAAAACGGCTCAATTTATTGAGCCGTTTTTTTTATTTGTAAATCAAGTTACTTTCAACTAAACACGCTAGCGCCTGTGTTTATAGGGCAGATTAAATCGCCGCTTCCCCTGTTTCACCAGTGCGAATACGGATGACTTGCTCAACCGAGGTAACGAATATCTTACCGTCACCGATTTTTCCTGTTCTAGCGGATTTAACAATGGCATCCATTGCAGACTCAACCATATCTTCTGCAACAACTAATTCAATTTTAATTTTTGGCAAAAAATCCACGACATACTCAGCGCCACGATAAAGCTCTGTATGGCCTTTTTGACGACCAAAGCCTTTAACTTCCGTGACGGTTAAGCCATTTACACCAATTTCTGAGAGCGCTTCGCGCACTTCATCTAATTTGAATGGTTTTACAATTGCTTCGATTTTTTTCACTGTAGAAGTCCCCCCATAAATATTACCTTATTATTACATATTACTAATTTTGTAACGAATATATAAATATGCATTTAGCTCATTTGACTCACGATTCTAACGCTAATATTAAAATATATCCAAACTTCACATTACTTTAGGTGTAATTTATTTTAACTTTATATCAGTCAATTTAGCGGTGATAGGGTAACGCCGATCTTTACCAAACCCACGTTGAGAAATTCGCACGCCTATTGGTGCTTGGCGGCGTTTGTACTCATTACGATCAATGAGGTCTGTCACTCGTGTAACATCATACTGACGGTAGCCCAAGGCTACAATTTCTGAACGACTGCAATCATGCTCTACATAGGCTTCCAAAATAGCATCTAGCACATCGTAAGGTGGCAGACTATCTTGATCCGTTTGTCCATGCCTCAGCTCTGCGGAAGGCGGGCGGATGATTATGCGATCTGGGATTACGGATGACAAGCTATTGCGATAAGCAGAGAGTTTGTACACGAGTGTTTTTGGCACATCCTTTAACAATGAGAAACCACCAGCCATATCTCCATATAAAGTAGAATACCCCACGGCCATTTCGCTTTTATTGCCTGTGGTCAATACGATACTACCAAATTTGTTGGATAGCGCCATTAACAACATGCCACGAATACGCGCCTGTAGATTTTCTTCTGCGGTATCAAATGGTAAACCTGCAAACTCATCAGCAAGCGTTTCTCTAAAGCTTTCAAAGAGTGACTTGATGGGTAACTCTGAATATCGGACGCCAACCCGTTGTGCCATTTCTTGCGCATCAATGATGCTCATGTTGGCCGTAAACTCTGAGGGCATCATCACAACACGCACTTTATCTGCACCAAGGGCATCAACCGCAATGGCTAAAGTCAGCGCGGAATCAATACCGCCTGACAACCCCAAAATAACACTGGGAAATCCATTTTTAGTCACATAATCATGCAAACCCAAACACAAAGCGCGGTAAACAGAGGGTTCTAGCGACATGGTGGGGATAATTTCCGCTGGCACTGGTGCTGGGTATTTCGGATCTATATGTACAATCGACAATTGCTCTTCAAATTCAGGTAGCTGTTGTACCAAAACACCTGATTTATCGAGCACAAATGAAGCTCCATCGAACACCAACTCATCTTGCCCGCCCACCATGTTTGCATACACCAGCGCCAATCCAGTTTCTTCTACGCGATTGCGCGCAACTTCATAACGAGATGCTTGCTTTTCTATGTGATAGGGCGAGGCATTTAGCACTAACAGTAATTCAGCCCCTGCTTTTTTGGCTAGTTGTGCAGGAGTTTTCTCCCAAACATCTGCACAAACTAATACACCACAAAGAATCCCCTGATGCTCAAAAACGAGTGGTTTGTGACCAGAGGCAAAATAACGCACTTCATCAAATACCGTATGGTTAGGCAAAGCATGCTTATGATAGGTGTGCACAACCTTACCAGACTGCAATACTGAGGCTGCATTAAAGCATTTGCCGTGATGCTTGTGTGGATGCCCTACAATCAAGGTAAGCGCATTGGGAATATTTTCCGCTAAAGCATTTAGCGCATCTTGGCAGGCCTGATTAAAATCATCGCGAAGCAATAAGTCTTCTGGTGGATAGCCACTCAACGCCAATTCTGGCGTAAGCATTAAACCAGCACCTTGATCGTAAGCACGCTGCGCTAATTGTGTAATCTTAGCGCAATTTCCTGCTATATCGCCGACTGTACAATTCATTTGAGCAATGGCAATGCTGATGTTTGAGGCGTTTTGCTGCATTAACTCAAAACCTTATTAAATAGCTGAATGAGGACAAAATAGAAACTGACAACTAGTAATTACCACCCGCTGCTTTGATCAACTGTGCAATTTCTGGTTGATTGTTTTTGAGCGCGTACACTAGTGCAGTTAAGCTGTAACGGTCTTTGGCTTTGACATCCACTTTGTTATCAATGAGCAACTTCACCAGCTCAATATTGCC
Organism: uncultured Methylophilaceae bacterium; assembly: GCA_964620425.1. Classification (GTDB taxonomy): domain Bacteria; phylum Pseudomonadota; class Gammaproteobacteria; order Burkholderiales; family Methylophilaceae; genus DASXUG01. Next base: position 205,849 of record CAZUGV010000001.1, read on the forward strand.
CCCAGTGACAGCATAATGCAAAATCAACGTACCACCTGTATCTTTATTATTAATGTCAGCGCCTTTAGCAATCAACAGCTTAACCGCTTCAAGTTGATTTTTATTGACCGCCCAATTGAGAGCAGTCCAGCCTGAGTCATCTTTCTCGTCCAACTTTGCACCATTCTCCAGCAAGGCATCCATAACCTTTACTTGCCCATTTTTGGCGGCATACATCAGAGCAGTCACACCAAAACGATCTTTTGTTGCTGAATTTGCGCCATTAGTGAGCAGTGCTAATATAGTAGGTACGTCTCCACTTTTTGCCGCATGCATTAAAACTGTCTTACCATCATCAGTTCTTAAATTAGCATCGACACCATGTTGCAACAACAGAGTCACAACATCAGAAAAACCTGATGTCGCGGCAAGCCCGAGTGCGCTCCAACCTGATTCATCTCTTAGTTTAGGGTCAGCACCATTCTCTAACAATACTTTTAGTGTGGGTAAATAGTCTTTTTTAGCGGCAAACATCAAAGCCGTCCACCCCGTTTTCTCCTGCATGTTGGGGTCAGCACCTTTTTCTAATAACGCTTGCGCAACCGACACTTGGTTTTTGCGTGCTGCATACATTAAAGCGGTTACACCATCAGCATCTTTAGTATTTGGGTTGATACCGCTTTGCAACATAGCCTTAACCCCTGCAACGTCCCCCTTAGAAGAGGCAGTCAGCAAATACGGAATATTTTCATCCGCATGCGCTAGGCTGGCTAGACTCATCACCAGCACTGCTAACAAAGAGATGAGATTGATAAACTTTTGGGTGCTACTTTGCATCTAAGACCTCCTATTTTGAGGCTTCTATTGCAGCTAACACAGCCTCACCTAAACCAGCAGGCGAACTCGCCACCACTACGCCTGCTTGCTCTAAAGCGCGAATTTTATCTTCGGCCTTACCACTGCCGCCTGAAATAATCGCGCCCGCATGCCCCATACGTTTGCCTTTGGGGGCGGTTTGACCCGCAATATACCCAGCTACAGGTTTGGTCACATGACTTTTGATATACTCAGCCGCGGCTTCTTCGTCTGCCCCACCAATTTCACCGACCATAATAATCGCTTCGGTTTCAGGGTCTGCTTGAAACAACTCAAGACAATCAATAAAGTTCATGCCACGAATAGGGTCGCCACCAATGCCCACACATGTGGTTTGCCCCAAGCCTAATGCCGTTGTTTGATGCACTGCTTCGTAAGTGAGCGTACCTGAGCGCGACACAATGCCCACCTTGCCACGCAAATGAATACTGCCTGGCATAATGCCGATTTTGCACTCATCTGGTGTAATTACGCCAGGGCAATTGGGGCCGACCAAACGCACATTATTGGCTTTTAACGCTGCTTTTACATTGAGCATATCCAAAACGGGGATGCCTTCTGTAATACACACAATCAACGCAACGCCTGCATCACAGGCCTCTAAAATTGAATCCGCAGCAAATGCGGGCGGCACATAAATCACGCTAGCATTGGCGTTGGTTTCACGCACAGCATCGCGCATGGTGTTAAAGACAGGCAAGTTTAAATGTAACTGACCACCTTTGCCCGGCGTTACGCCCCCGACCATTTTTGTGCCGTAAGCTAAAGCTTGTTCAGAGTGAAAAGTACCTTGTTTGCCTGTAAAGCCTTGGCATAACACTTTGGTTTCTTGATTGATTAAAATACTCATTACACCACCGCGCCGTTTTTATCAGCATTAAGTTTGACAGCATTAACCGCCTGTTTAGCCGCATCGGTTAAATTTTCTGCGGAAATAATATTCAAGCCACTTTCTCTTAGCATTTTCTTACCTAAATCAACGTTCGTCCCCTCTAAACGGACGACCACAGGAATTTTAATTCCCACATCGCGCACTGCTGTCATAATTCCCTCGGCAATAATATCGCAGCGCATAATGCCGCCAAAAATATTCACTAAAATCGCTTTGACTTGTTGATCTGCGAGAATAATCTTAAACGCTTTTGCTACGGTTTCTGCTGTTGCTCCACCGCCAACATCTAAAAAGTTAGCAGGTGCGCCACCGTGCAATTGAATTAAATCCATCGTCGCCATCGCCAAGCCAGCGCCATTCACCATACAACCAATATTGCCGTTCAGTGCGATGTAGTTTAAACCAGCATGATGTGCGTCTGCTTCTTTTGCGTCATCCTGCGACCAATCACGTTGCTCGGCGAGCGATTTTTGGCGATACAAGGCATTGTCATCCACACTCATTTTGCAATCGAGCGCCACTAACTTGCCATCGGTAGTCACAATTAACGGGTTAATTTCTAATAACGCCAAATCATTCTCTTTAAATAATTTGTACAAGCCTTTTGCCAACTTGGTAAATGCACCAATTTGGTCGCCCGCCAAACCTAAGGCAAAAGCAATATTGCGCGCTTGAAAATCTACCAATCCGTTGAGAGGATCGCAGACTTCTTGCAAGATTTGTTCAGGGTGCGTGGCGGCAATCTCTTCAATATCCATTCCACCAGCGCTAGATGCCACCATGACCACACGCTCTAAGCTGCGGTCTACCAACATCGACAAATACAACTCACGTGCAATAGGCAGCGTTTGCTCCACCAATAATTGATGCACAGGCTGACCATCGGGTGCGTTTTGATAGGTGACTAATGATTTACCAAGCAGGCTATATGCAACGGATTGCGCTTCATCATCACTTTTAACGATTTTGACACCTCCCGCTTTACCGCGACCACCAGCATGCACTTGCGCTTTAACTACCCAAGCATTGCCTGCGATTTCTTTTGTTGCGGAAGCAGCAGCCTCAGCGGATTGAACGACTTGCCCAAGAGGCGTGGGAATGCCATAACGTTGCAATAACTGTTTGGCTTGGAATTCATGTAAATTCATGACGATACTTTTAATTAAATTGATAGAATATCAAACAATATGACATTTTCGCGCAAATCGCCCGATTACGCTACTAATGAGTTGATGCATCTCTTGATAAGCTGAACTTAAGTCAAGTTTAACAATAGGAAACTTGGTAATATCAGTTTATAACATCACTAGCCAATAACTGCCCGTAAGCTTGTACGGAAACTGGCTTACTAAACAAATAACCTTGATACAAATCGCAGCCTAATGCTTTCAAATGTGTCTTTTGATATTCTGTTTCCACTCCCTCTGCAACAACCGTCATTTCCAAGCTTTGTCCAAGCACAACAATTGCCTTGAGTATAGCGGCATTAGCGGGCTCTGTTTCTAGCTTTCTGACGAACGCTTGGTCAATCTTTAAGCTATCAATAGGGAAATCTTTCAGATACGCCATACTTGAATATCCAGTGCCAAAATCATCTATTGCTAACGTCACACCTAGATTTTTCAATTCATGTAATTTTTCAATAAAACTCAACACATCATCCGATGCTAGGCTTTCTGTTATTTCTAACTCGAGTAATGATGGTGGCAAGCCTGTTTCTTGCAAAGCAGTCTGAACTGAAGCAAGAAAGCCCTCTTGCCTAAATTGCACGTGGGAAACATTTACCGCAATAGATCGATTAATACCAAACTGGGTATTCCATTCTTGATTCTTACGACAAGCCTCTTTTAACACCCAGCCTCCTATTGCAACGATCAAGCCCGATTGCTCTGCAATTTCAATAAATGCGAAAGGAGGTATCATTGGGCCATCTTTTGGCTGCCATCGAATTAATGCTTCTGCGCCAATTACTTCATTGGTAGCGAAACTAACTTTGGGCTGGTAATGCAACAAAAACTCATTGCCTTCAACGGCCAACCCAAGTTTATATTCCATTTTCAAGCGGTCATCTAATGCTTTCCCAAGTAATTGATTGTATATCTTGTAGGTCTTACGCCCTACTTTTTTAGCCTCTTGCAGAGCTATGCCCGCTCGCTTTAACAATTGACTAGCGTTGCTTCCATGATGTGGATAAACACTTACACCTACACTACATGAGACCAAGTAATCTAGCTCATTGATAACAAATGGCTTAGAGAACACCGACATGATGCGCTGCACATTAACTTCAAAATCATCCAAATAACGCATATCATCTATATGGTCTAGATTGGCTAATAATATGGCAAACTCATCACCGCTAAGCCTTGCTATAAAATCTATCTGACGAATACTTTGTGAAACTCTATCGGCTATTTTAATCAGTAACTGATCGCCAATTTCTAGCCCCATACTTTCGTTAATCCGCTTGAAGTGATCTATTCCAACAAAAACCACACCTAATTTAGCATGTGTTTTTTGACAATACTCAATTCCCTGATGTAATTTTTGATTAAAGAAGTAGCGGTTTGGGAGCTGGGTTAAGCTATCGTGGTTAGCTTGGTATTCAATCTCCACTTCAACGCGTTTATGCTCAGTTACATCTCGAACGACCCCCTCATAATAGATGAAGTTCCCCAAGTTATCATAGACCTTACGTGAGTTTTCTGAGATCCAAATAATCGACTTGTCTTTTCGATACACTTGCGATTCAAAATCTTTAACTACACCGTGCTTATCCATTTCATCAACAAACTGCTGACGTCTATTTTGGTCAACATACAATTGATCTTTAATATCTTGCAAGCCTTGCATTAATGACTCTGGATTGGGGTAGCCATAAACTTCTGCAAGTGCTTGATTCACCGCAATATATTGACCTTGCGGTGAAGTCTGAAAAATACCATCAATCGAATTTTCAAAAATAGAACGATACCGAACTTCAGTCTCTCGCAACAGTTTTTCAGAGGCTTTAAACTTTGAAATATCTTGTATATAGCCTTGAATACCTCTCAGTTTCCCATCAGCATCAAAAATAGGTACGCCATGTCCTCTTACCCACACCAAATGACCTTGAGCATGCCTGATTTGATATTCAATTTCATAACCCTGCTTTAATGACAGTGCTGTAGTAACTGATTTATTAACATATTCGGCATATTCTTCGGAAATTAGATCGTGATATAAAATACCATCTTTATCTAAAAAGCTATCTTTAGTATATCCAGTGATTTGATAACAACCATCACTGATAAAAACTGGTCGACAATCACCTAACTCAAATTGATAAATCATTCCACTAAAGTTCGATAACAAAATCTTAAAATCAGCTGCATCTAAATCCATTTTGCCTCGCAAGTATTTAAACAGTTTTCTAAAAGGAAGCACAGCATATCTACTGCTAGCAAATTCAGATGAAAATATTGTCAAACATTTTGTTCCAAATACTAACCCTCAGATATGTTTAATGACTAGGGAATTTATGCATTTATCATATATCATAATCTAATATAAGATAACGAAATCTAAACACAAAGTAAGAAACATGCGATTAGTTATTCAATATAAAAATATTCGTGGGCATCACCTGAGTCATATCCACCAGTTGAGTAGTGCTCAACAAGGCTTACAGTTTGTGCAAATCGGAGAGCATGCCTATTATCTTCCGAGACAAGACAATATAGCGATAGAGATTATTGAATTTTGTGCTGGTGAAAATATCGATTGCGCCTATGTGCCTGACAAACTCACATTAAAAAACATAGGGCTTGCAGTCATGGACATGGACTCCACGCTTATCAATATCGAGTGCATTGATGAGATCGCTGATATGCAAGGTATTAAACCACAAGTGGCTGCTATTACCGAAAGTGCCATGCGTGGCGAGATTGAGTTTGCAGAAAGCCTGCGCCGCCGTGTTGCACTCCTTAAAGGGTTAGATGAATCAGCATTAAAGCGAGTGATTGACGAACGCCTACAACTCAACCCTGGCGCACAAGCATGGATAGCGGCTTGCAAACAGCACAACATTAAGACCATGTTGGTTTCTGGTGGCTTCACTTTTTTTGCAAACCATGTGAAATCATTACTCGAATTAGACTTCGCAGAGTCCAACACGCTAGAAATTATAGACGGCAAACTCACGGGCAATATTTTGGGTAATATTGTAGATGCACAGGCCAAAGCAGATTTTTTAGTTCAAACCCGTGAACAATTAGGCTTGAATACTGACCAAGTGATAGCGATTGGTGATGGTGCAAATGACCTTAAAATGATGGGGGTTGCAACTGCGGGCGTTGCCTACCATGCAAAACCTATCGTGCAAAAACAGGCTAGCTTTGCATTAAACCACAGCGGTTTAGATGGTCTAATTCACTTATTTAACGTATAACTTTAAAGGAAACCCATGTTTTTTAAAAAAATATCTACTACTTTTGTAGCCATGCTGTTAATCAACTCTAGCCTTGCTTGGGCTAACCCTGTTGCAGAAATCAAAACTAGCCAAGGGCTCATTGTCGTGGAGCTTAATAAAGAAAAAGCCCCCAACACAGTTGCTAATTTTGTGCAGTATGCCAAAGAAGGCTTTTACTCTGGCACTATTTTTCACCGCGTCATCTCCAACTTTATGATTCAAGGCGGCGGTATGGATAAAGATTTAAACGAAAAGAAAACGCGCGCACCGATTAAAAATGAGGCAGATAACGGTCTAACCAACTCACTGGGGACAATTGCCATGGCACGCACAGGCGACCCACACTCAGCCACCGCGCAATTTTTTATCAATGTGACCAACAACACTTTTCTAAACTTCACTGATAAAAGTGAACGCGGTTGGGGATATGCCGTTTTTGGAAAAGTAACTAAAGGTTTAGATGTAGTTCAGAAAATTGCGCGTATGCCTACAGATGGCGGCGATGTGCCGATTCAGTCCATTACCATTGAATCAGTGACTATCAAAGAGTAACTTTCACTCAAAACAAATTATGTTGATGCGCCTATAGTGTTGATGGGCCTATAGTTTAGACGCGAGGTTTAGGTCAATGTGCATCAACATGCATTTGTAAATAGACTAGACAAAGTCGCCTAACTTAGTAAAACTGAGCGTTATGCTAAAATTGAGCGTCACACGCACATCAATTACTTTACTTATAGTGACTGCACTCAGCGGTTGCGAACAACCCATTACACCGAAAAAAGAAGCATTACTTCCCACCAGCATCAGTAAAGAACTGGTGATAGTCACGCATAATGGCCCGAATACCTACTATGTGAACGAGCAAGGTCAACGTGCTGGGTTAGAATACGATTTGGCCACATTATTCGCAAAATCTCTAGGAGCTGAGTACCAAGTTAAGTTTGTGGTCGTTGAGAACATTTCCAAGGTGATTCCCGCATTAGTGAGTGGTAAAGCGCATATTGCAGCAGCTGATTTATCCATAACCCCAATTAGAAGCCGTTTAGTCAACTTCACAAAACCCTACCAAGAAGTTCAGCAGCATGTGGTGTATAACAAACATCAAAATAATGCGCCAAAAAATGTGCATGACTTAATACAAAAGTTAATTATGGTGCCTGCAGGTACCAGCTATGCCGAACGTCTAAGATCACTTAAACAGCAAAATCCAAACCTGACTTGGCAAGAACCTAGAAGTAGTAGTGCAGATGAGCTTCTGGAGCAAGTAGCCAGTGGCACAATTGATTACACTGTGGCCGATGACCACTTGATTGATTTGCTTCAGAACTACTACCCTAATTTAGGAAAAGGAATGGCATTAGGTCAAGCTGAAAAAATTGCTTGGGCAATGCCGCAGCGTGGAGAGCCAGAACTCTACAAAAAAGCCAACGAATTTTTCGCAAAGATCAAAAAGGACGGTACTTTACGCAACCTAATAGACCGCTACTACGGCCATATTCAACGCCTCGACAACATGGATGTCACGGCATTTTTGACACGTAGCCATCAACTTTTACCCAAATATTCCACGATATTTAAAGAGGCGCAAGAGCAAACCAATTTAGATTGGCGCTTAATTGCGGCAATTAGCTATCAAGAATCACACTGGGATAGACTGAACACATCGCCCACCAATGTGCGTGGCATGATGATGCTAACGGAAGACACCGCTGACAGAATGGGGGTAACAGACCGACTAGATGCACGCCAAAGTATTATGGGTGGCGCAAAATACATAAACCTGCTAAAAGCCATGATCCCCAAGCGAGTTCCAGAACCTGATAGAACATGGTTTACCCTTGCAGCTTACAACATTGGCTACGCGCATTTAGAAGATGCACGCGTATTGGCGCAACGCTTAAAACTCAACCCAGATAGCTGGGCAGATTTGAAAAAGACTTTGCCATTATTGAACAAGGCGGAATATTACTCAACGCTTAAATATGGATATGCGAGTGGTGGTGCGCCTGTGATTTTTGTCGAGTCTATCCGCACTTATCAAAAAATTTTAGAGCGCTACCAACCTAAACATCAGCCTATCTTGCCTAATTTTAATTTGCTGGAAGAAGCTATCGACCCTTCCATGCATGCAGCGCTCATACAGTAAGGCTCTGCTAGCCCGCAACGCTCGCTTAAAGGCTGATGCGCTCTTTTCCGCCCATATATGGTTGCAATACTTTGGGAATCGTCACGCTGCCATCGGCATTTTGGTAGTTCTCTAACACTGCCACCAAAGTACGGCCCACAGCTAAGCCTGAACCATTCAGCGTATGCACTAACTCAGGTTTGCCATTTTCATTGCGGAAACGTGCTTGCAAGCGACGCGCTTGAAATGCCTCGCAATTGGATACAGATGAGATTTCTCGGTAAGTGTTTTGCGCAGGCAACCAAACTTCTAAATCGTAGGTTTTTGCGGCGCCAAACCCCATATCGCCTGTACATAATGAAACCACGCGGTAAGGCAGCTCTAAAGCCTTGAGGATATTTTCCGCATGCCCCACCATTTCCTCCAAAGCCTCATAGCTTTTTTCAGGGTGTACAATTTGCACCATTTCCACTTTATCAAATTGGTGCTGACGAATCATGCCGCGTGTATCACGCCCATATGAACCCGCTTCTGAACGGAAGCAAGGCGTATGGGCAGTGAGTTTGATTGGCAAGCTTTCCAATGGCACGATTTCATCGCGCACCGTGTTAGTAAGGGTGACTTCGGAGGTGGGGATTAGATAAAGCTTGCTATCGTTATGGGCTAGAGAAAACAAGTCTTCTTCAAACTTCGGCAATTGCCCAGTACCAAGTAAGGTTTCGGCATTGACCATGTATGGCGTATAACACTCCTCATACCCATGCTGTTCAGTTTGCGTATCAATCATAAACTGGGCCAAAGCACGGTGTAGCTTGGCAATTTGTCCACGCATCAAGGTAAAGCGCGCACCAGAGAGTTTGGCGCCTGTATCAAAATCCAAACCGAGTGGCATGCCCACATCGGTGTGGTCTTTAATCTCAAAATCGCCACCATATTCATTTTTAAAATCACGTGGCGTACCAACTTTGCGCACTTCTACGTTATCTTCTTCTGACTTACCCAATGGCACGCTTTCATGCGGCAAGTTCGGCACGTTCAACAGTAGGTTTTGCAATTCAGCTTGAATCTCCGCCAAACGCGCTTCATCGGCTTTCAGCTGATCACCCAAGCCTGCCACTTCTGCCATAATTGCGCTGACATCTTCACCTTTAGATTTAGCAATGCCGATACTTTTTGAGGTGGCGTTGCGCTTGGCTTGTAAATCTTGCGTACGCGTTTGTACGGTTTTGCGTTCCGTTTCTAATGCACTAAATTTAGCAGTATCAAATTCAAATTTACGTGCGTCTAATTTAGCCACTACGGCATCTAAATCATTTCTAAGGGCTTGAATATCTAACATTTACTTTTTCGCTTTACTATTGGATGTTTGGCTATTTAATTTTTGTCGGTCTAAATCTTTTAGGTGATTTAATTTTTCCGTTATTTTACCTTCCAAACCGCGTGGTGTGGGTTGATAAAACGGAATGGGCGCTAAATCTTCGGGGAAATAATGTTCACCTGCGGCATAGGCCTCGGGTTCGTTATGCGCGTAACGGTACTCCTTACCGTAATCCAACGCTTTCATGAGCTTTGTGGGGGCATTACGCAAATGCAGCGGCACGGGGCGCGATTTATCTTGGGCGACAAAGGCTTTTGCTTGGTTATACGCCATATAAGCCGCGTTGCTTTTGGCGGCAACTGCGCAATAAATCACGGCGTTGCTTAGCGCCAATTCGCCCTCTGGCGAGCCTAGTCGCTCATAAATCTGGCAGGCTTCAAGTGCCATGGTTTGCGCGCGCGGATCGGCAATACCAATATCTTCCACCGCCATGCGTACAATTCTGCGCGCCAAATACATGGGGTCAGCGCCGCCGTCTAACATGCGTAAAAACCAATACAAAGCCGCATCTGGGTTAGAACCGCGCACCGATTTATGCAAGGCGGAAATTTGGTCGTAAAACGCTTCGCCACCTTTATCAAAACGGCGCAGTTTGCTTGCCATCGTGGTTTGCAAAAAAGCTTCGTCAATTTCCGCCACATTGGCGGCTGAAGCAGCATTGAGAAGACCTTCTACGAAGTTAAGCAAACGGCGTGCATCGCCATCAGCATAGGCGATGACTTGCTCGCGTACTGCCGCAGTGAGTGGAATGGTCGAGGACATTTCTTCTCTAGCACGATCTAGCAACAATCCTAGCTCGGCCTCAGACAAAGCACTCAACACAAACACTTGTGCACGGCTGAGCAACGCACTATTCACTTCAAACGAAGGGTTTTCTGTAGTCGCACCGATAAAGGTAATTAAGCCGCTTTCTACAAACGGCAAAAACGCATCTTGCTGACCTTTATTAAAACGATGCACTTCATCAACAAACAAAATGGTTTTTCTGCCAGATTGTTGCAAGGTATGCTCGGCTCGCTCAACCGCTTCACGTATATCTTTAATGCCAGATAACACGGCAGAAACCGCGATAAATTCTGCATCCGCAGTATTGGCGATAAGCCTTGCCAGCGTGGTTTTACCCACACCGGGCGGCCCCCATAAAATCATGGAAGGCAACTTGCCTGATTGAAACGCCAAGCGCAGTGGTTTACCTTGACCAAGCAGATGGCTTTGCCCCACCACTTCATCCACATGCTTAGGGCGCAGACGCTCCGCAAGTGGCGCTTGTGGCTGATTAGACTCGAATAGACTATTCGCCGACGACATCCGCGCCCTGAGGTGGTTTAAATAAGAATGAAGCGGTGGTGAGTTTGGGGTTGCGCTCAAAATGGCTAAATATAATATTGGTACGGTTGCCAAAATTATCGTGTAACTCCATTTCGGCTAACTCGTCTCCGTTAAAGCCGAAAAATACGCGGTCGAACTCGCCTTCTTTGTCTTTTGAGGTCGCTAATACCCACTCTAAATTGCCTTTGCGGCTAGTGTCTTTAAGCTTGAAGTATTTCTCTACATCGTTATTACCTGCAAGCAGTGCCGCAGGTGTGCCACCTACAGCTTTTGCCATATCACGTACGGTGACCTGATTTAAATCAATATCGTATAACCAGATTTTTTGACCATCACCCACAATTTGTTGTTTGTTGGGGGCATCGTAATCCCAACGAAATAGCCCTGGGCGTTGCAACTGCATTTTGCCATCTGAAGTTTGTAACACATTACCTTGTTTATCGGTTACGACTTGATGAAAATCAGCACGCATACTGCTAATATTCTTGAAGTAAGATTTAAAGTGCTCCACCCCACTTGCATGCCCAAAAAGTGGAAGGAATAACAATACGATTAACGCTCTTAATACGAAATTTTTCATGGTTTTCTTACTTAATCATTATGGGTGTTAGGAGCAATCACTTCCCGATTGCCATTGCTTTGCATGGCTGAAACCAAGCCCGCACGCTCCATTTCTTCAATCAAACGGGCGGCACGGTTATAGCCGATGCGCAATTGGCGCTGCACAGATGAGATGGAAGCACGACGAGTTTTGAGCACAATCGCCACGGCTTCATCGTAAAGCGGGTCGGCTTCTCCACTACTTTCACCAGTCTCGCCAACCTCACCACCTTCTTCTGTTGCCCCTGTAAGAATACCTTCAATGTAATTTGGTTCACCTTGTAGCTTGAGATAATCCACCACACGATGCACTTCTGCATCACTCACAAACGCCCCATGAATACGTTGCGGATAACTGGTACCAGGTGGTTGGTACAACATATCACCCTGCCCGAGCAAGGTTTCAGCGCCCATTTGATCCAGAATCGTGCGCGAGTCAATTTTGCTAGAAACTTGAAACGCGACGCGTGTGGGAATATTGGCTTTAATCAAGCCTGTAATCACATCCACAGAAGGGCGCTGCGTTGCCACTACCAAGTGGATGCCGCAAGCACGGGCTTTTTGCGCCAATCGAGCAATCGGCTCTTCCACTTTTTTACCTACCACCATCATTAAATCAGCCAACTCATCAATCACAATCACAATAAGCGGCAACTCTTCTAACGGTTCAGGGTTATCTGGCGTAATGGTGAAAGGGTGGGTAATGGGGTGCCCCTCTTTAATCGCATCGCGCACTTTTTGGTTATAGCCCGCCAAGTTACGCACACCTAAGGCAGACATCAGTTTATAGCGGCGCTCCATCTCAGCCACACCCCAGTTCAAGGCGTTGCCTGCCTGACGCATATCGGTAATGACAGGGGCTAATAGATGTGGAATACCCTCGTAAACTGAAAGCTCCAACATTTTAGGGTCAATCAAAATCATGCGTACTTTGCTTGCTTCCGCCTTGTACAGCAAACTCAAAATCATCGCGTTAATCGCGACAGATTTGCCTGAACCCGTTGTACCTGCAACCAAGACGTGCGGCATTTTCGCTAAATCGGCCACCACGGGTTTACCTGCAATATCTTTGCCCATCGCCATCGCTAGCGGCGAATGCACGTCGGCATAGACTTGTGAGCCTAGAATTTCTGAAAGGAAAACAATTTGACGTTTCGGATTAGGAATCTCCAAACCCATACAGCTTTTACCTGGGATGGTTTCCACCACGCGAATGCTGACAACCGACAAAGCACGCGCTAAATCTTTCGATAAATTAGTGACTTGGCTACCTTTTACCCCAGGCGCAGGTTCTAACTCGTAACGGGTAATCACAGGCCCTGGAAACGCAACCAGCACTTTGACTTCAATGCCAAAATCCATCAACTTTCGCTCAATCAGGCGCGAGGTAAAATCCAGCGTTTCGGGAGATTGCAACTCAACCACACTGGTAGGTTCATCCAGCAAATGTAATGGTGGCAAGGGGGAATCTGGCATCGTCTCAAAAAGTGGCACTTGGCGCTCTTTTTGTATGCGTTCACTTTTCAAAATCTCAACTTGTGGCACCTCGATTTTAATTGGCGCACGATCTTCTACACGTTTACGCTCTTGGTCGACAAAGACCTCACGCTGCTGCTCTGCCACACGCCCTGCTTCTCTATCCTTTCTGTCTTGCCATTTTGCTTTGAGAAACTCCTGCGTATCTAAAATAACACCACCAAATTTCTCAATGATTAAAATCCAAGACCATCCAGTAAACAAGCTAAAGCCAACCGCTATCAACAATAGTAACAACATTGTTGAACCAGTATATCCTAGCATCGCACGTAAACCATCATCCAACACCGACCCCAACATACCACCCGCCACCAATGGCAATTGCACTGGCAATGCGATCAAATGTCCAGCTTCTAGCATGGCAGAAGCGATGAGCAACGTGACAAAACCAATAACATTCAACCAAATGATTGGACGTTCAGAAGCAGCTACCACTTCAAGGCGTAAGTAAACCAACCAAATAGCGTAAAACGCAAAAACCACTATCCACCAAGCTGAAAAACCTAGTAAATATAATAAAATATCCGCGACATAGGCGCCAAAGCTACCACCTAAGTTAAAAATTTGCGCATCATCGCTTACACTATGAGACCAAGCTGGATCATGACGATGATAGCTAAACAAAATCAGCGCTAAATATAACCCTAGCACGAACAAACCGAGCCACCACGCTTCTTTGATTAAAGGATTTGCTGGCGAATTAATCTCCGATGATGACTCGCGCCGAACATTGAGTGGTAGTGATTTTTTCTGAAAAAGCAAAATAATGAATACCTAAAAAGGATGAAGTATTAAAAACCGTTGGTAATGATTATAACAGCATCAATTACTCCGATTCAAAATGTGCTTCTGAATATTGCGTTATCGTGATGTTTGAAATAACGATTAAATGACACAATTTAAAATAGGTCACATCGACTTGATGTGCATGCCAAATTTCAGCTGGTATCAATTTAAGTAGGCATAAACTTAAGGTGGCAAAAATTAAGAAGATAAAGAGGATAAAAGCGCTGCACCTATCATGCCTGCTTGATCTCCACTTTGCGAAGCATATACATTGACTTTATCGCGTAGCACTGGGATTAGATCTTTCGTTAATCGCTTACAAAAAGCGGGCAACATCAGTGGCCATGCTTGGCTCATGCCGCCACCGATCACAACGGTTCCAGCATCAAGCACTTTGGCAATATGCGCCACTGCTTGGGCAATCGCATCGCCAGCAATCTCATAAGCACGAATCGCTTCTTGCTGGCCTTCCAGCGCTAAAGATGCAATTTCGTGTGCGGTTAATGTTTGTTCTGTTGCCAATTGATAGCTTTGACTTACTGCACTTGCTGAAGCATATTGCTCTAAACAGCCATGATTCCCACAGCCACATAAGCGACCATCAGGTTCAACAATGATATGGCCTACTTCCATCGCCATACCGTGCTGACCAGGAAAGACTTTGCCGTGATAAATGAACCCGCCACCCACCCCAGTGCCCAAGCCAATATAGACAAGACTTGATGCTGACGATGTTAGTAACTGATATTCGCCATAGGCTGCTGCCAAAGCGTCATTTTCTACAATCACAGGCATATTTAGAGCTTGCGATAAATCCTTCGCCAAATCGACATCCACTAAGCCAGGCAAATTGGGCGATTGCGCCAATCGCCCAGTTTGAGCATCAATAAAACCAGGAAAACCAATCCCAACTGATGCAATTTCTGGATGTTTTAGTACACACTGCTCAATATGCTGTGCAATAGTGTTAACAATCATTTGCCATGCTTGATCTGGTGTATTGGTGCGACAAATATTGGCAAAATCTGCGGTCACTCTAGTTTCTTCGATAACACTCGACCCTTCAACGATACCAAATCGCAGGTTAGTGCCACCGATATCTACACCTATACGTTTACTCATGATGCGTGTTTTTTCTTTAATCAATTAAGCAGCCTGTTTGTTTTCTTAATAGTATCAGAGAGCCATTTGATCATTTCAGGTTGCACCTGCTCCCAATCAAAACGCCATTGCCAGTTACCATCAACAGTTCCTGGTATATTCATACGGTGCGATGAATCTAATAGCAAAATATCTTGCATAGGAATAATGGCTAGCTCACCGCTTGAGGCAAACGCCATCTCAATTAAGGCTTGTGGCATCACAGGATGATCAGTTTGCAAATAAATGTGCAAATGATGACGTTGACCTTCATTCATCGACAAATACCAACCTAATGTCGTATCGTTATCATGCGTGCCTGTATAAACGACACTATTAGGAGGAATGCGTTCAGGTAAATACGGGTTGTCGGGGCTTCCATCAAAAGCAAATTGCAAGATTTTCATGCCTGGCAAATGATACTTTTCGCGCAACGCATCAACTTCATCGGTAATAATGCCCAAATCTTCGGCAATCAAAGTCATTTGGGGGAAGTGCTTTGTAATTGCTTGAAGCAGTGCGTCCCCAGGCGCCAAAGCCCACTCACCAATAATGGCGGTTTCTTCGGCTGCAGGGATCTCCCAAGCGGCTTGTAAACCTCTAAAGTGGTCAATACGCACTAAGTCAAATAAATCATTCTGAGTATGCATGCGCGATAGCCACCAACGGAAGCCATCTGACTGCATTGCCTGCCAATCATAATGTGGATTTCCCCAGCGCTGCCCAGTGGTGGAAAAATAGTCTGGTGGCACGCCTGCAACGACCGTCATGTTTTTATCCGCATCCAACTTAAATAATGAAGGCTCTGCCCAAACCTCAGCACTATCATAGGCCACAAAAATGGGAATATCCCCAAACAAGCTGATATGTTTGCTATTGGCGTAAACCTTTAATGCGTGCCACTGTTTAAAAAAAACAAATTGTGTGAATTTGACGATTTCTATTTCATTACTGTAGCGTTGTTTAGCAGCCTGAATAGTCAACGGATCACGGTTCTTATAGGCATCAGGCCAGTGCATCCAACCTGCGCGCTCAAAATGATTGCGAAGGACTATAAACAAAGCAAAATCTTCTAACCAATTTGCATTTTTGCAAAAATGGTTAAAGGATTTTTTTGCAGACTTATCATTGGCAAAACCCACATAAGCCTTAGCCATCAAATCCTCTCGACTAAGGTGTTCGGCGATGTCTGTCTGACTTAACCAACCATCACTCACTAAAGCATCTAACGAAATAAAATGAGGGTTACCTGCGTGAGCAGACAAACATTGATAAGGTGAGCCGTCTGAATGCGTCATATTTAGGGGTAAAGTTTGCCAAACGCTAGCCCCCATACTCTCCAGCAAGTCCACAAACAACCAAGCATCTTGACCTAAATCGGCACTCGGTAAAGAACTAATGTGCAATAAAACGCCCGCACGCCTAGCATTGGATAGGTGATTCATTTTTTTCATGTGACTAGATTAACCTTTGAATTTGTTTGACTTATTTTTTGCTTGAGTTCTTTGATTACCCTCCTTCTTGCCCACGCCGCATTGTGCCGCCAACTGCTGGGTCTCCCCCACCAACACTAATGGCTTGATGCAAGACATCTGGTACGGTTTGCTTTAAGAGTTGATATAAATTAGCCAAATTGCGACGGTACAATTTATCGAAACTATCTACACTCACCGATGAATTGTAATCACCAAACCACCAAAACCAATCAGAGCCTTCACAAATACTCAGTTGACGTTCACACGCCTTAACCTCACTCGCATTTAATGTATTGGCTTTCATCACTTTGTCGTACACTTTTTTTGCATCGCATAGCAAATCCCAACCAAGATTTTTATCTGTTGACCCGACCCAAGTACTAAAGCTACCGTAAACCCAGCTACCAGCAGCCACCTCTGGTAATGTAGCGACCTCAATGGATTGACTATGCTTTAGTTGTTGAAGCACTTGGCTAAACGTTGTCATCTCAATATGAGGGTGTTTAGCCAAAGCAGCATATAGCTCATTCAAGAAATAATAGGCATTGTAAGGAAAGTATTCCCAAGCGTTTTCACCATCCAAAATCACGCTAACCACTTTATTTTTACCTGAGGTGTTACTGACTTGTATTGCCTCTAAACTGCCCACAAAGTCATTTACTGCATCCCCTGCGAACATTTTTGAATACTCAAATCCAATTTTGTCCGACAGATGATCATCCCTAAAGAAACAAATGATGTCTTGATTGCCATTGGAAACACGATATGGCTTATACAGATAATCATTTTTATCTGGAATTTCCTGAGCACTATATGACTTATATAAACTATTAGCCAAAACACCCTGGCCTGTGGCCGCCCATTGCACGCCATGTTCAGCTAACAACCCCAGCGCTGCATGAGAGACCGCGCCTTCCGCAGGCCACATGCCAACTGGACTAACACCAAAACGCTCTGAATGAGAAGCCTGCGCAGCCACTATATGCGCTTTAGCCCGTGCAATGCCATCTGGATATAACGCACATTTGGGCAGAGGCGCAAAAGGCATTGCATCGCGCGTAGATTTAAAGTCTATCAATAAAGGCAAAATCGGGTGATAGTGCGGGGTGCTCGAAATTTCAATTTGACCGTTTTCCTGCAATCTTTTGTAGCGTGGAATCAAATCACCAATCAAATCACCAATCAGGTTAAACAAACCAACCCGCTCATCAAACGTAAATTGATGGCCTTTTTCCATTAACCCTTGCACAAAAGTGTTGTTGCAACGAATACTCTCACCAGTCCAGGCCAAGTGATACCACACTACTAAATCTGCCATATATTGACCAGAAAGGTAGTTAAAGGCTGTTGCACCCTCCTCACGCAAGGTGTTGTAAATATGCAATAAGCGCTGATAGTGTGCAAAAGGCTCTAACATTTTCTCATGGTGACTTTTGAAGCAACTATCCACAATTAAACAGCGCTCTTGTTTGGAAAGATATTCAAGATCTTTTCTAGCAAGCATCGCAAGTAAGGGGTCTTTTATTTGTTTACTTTTAAATTGCTGATCGTAATCTTCAAGTTGATCTAGCAAAACTGGAACAAAATTAAAGCTTACTTTAACAGATGGATTTTGTTCTACATGAAATGCCATGTCCGTATAATCTTTAATGGCATGCAGATAAGTCCAAGGCAATACGTATTCACCCGTGATCGTATCTCGATAATCAGGCTGATGCATGTGCCAATAAAGGTTGAGATATAGTTTTGGCTTTGATGCGGGCATATTAATCCTAATGAGATGTAGCATTAAAGTTATTGCATCTCAATATTGCACTATTGAGATGCACCAATGTTTAAAAAACGTAGGCGATACCCAGTCTGAAATCAGTCACTCTATTCAAATTTTCGCATAGACCACGCCCCAGATAAGCAGTAAAAAATCTTAGAATATAATTATCTAAATCGATGGGTAGGCACGCCTAGCATCTCAGAGGTAACGAGGGTTACCCCCTTTTCTGATACATAAAAACGTTTGCGATCCAACGCTAAATCCACCCCAATTTGCATACCATCAGGAATTTTTGCACCTTTATCAATCACAACACGCTTCAAAATAACGCCTTGCCCTATTTCTACTTTGGGCAAAATGACTGAGTCTTCAATCAGACTGAAACTGTCAACGCGCACATCAGAAAATAAAACAGATCGATTAACCTTGCCCCCACTGACAATACAACCACCCGAGACGAGAGAATCTGTCGCCATTCCACAGCGATCCGCATTATCGAAGACAAATTTCGCTGGTGGCAGTTGCTCCTGATAAGTCCAAATTGGCCAATCCCCATCATAAAGATTAAGCTCAGGTGTTACTTTGGTAAGCTCCATATTCGCTTCCCAATACGCATCAACCGTGCCAACGTCACGCCAATAAAAATTGCCATCCGTTGCACCAACACAACTATCCGTAAATCTGTGGGCAAAAACACGGTATTTTTTGATTATTTTAGGAATGATATCCTTGCCAAAATCATGCTCAGATTTTGGGTCATCCGCATCTTTAATCAATTGCTCATACAAAAATACAGAGTTAAAAATATATATGCCCATACTGGCAAATGCGTGGTTAGGATCATTTGGCAATGGAGTGGGATTCTCTGGCTTCTCTTTAAATTCAATCACTCGATCGTCTTTATCCACCTCAATGACGCCAAAGGCCTTCGCTTCTTCTAGCGGGACATTAATACATGCTACTGTCATATCTGCCTTGTTTTTTGCATGCACAGCCAACATTTGCCCGTAATCCATTTTATAGATGTGATCGCCCGCCAATATCAACACATATTCTGCGCCCAAGTTACGAATAATATCCAAATTTTGAAAAACCGCATCCGCAGTACCCATATACCAATTTTCTTGAATACGTTGCTGAGCAGGCCACAACTCTACAAACTCATTGAACTCACCACGCAAAAACCCCCAGCCACGCTGCACATGCTGCAATAAGCTATGTGATTTATATTGGGTAGCTACGCCAATTCGGCGAATCCCTGAGTTAATACAATTAGACAGCGGAAAATCAATAATCCGGAACTTGCCTCCAAATGGCACAGCGGGCTTTGCTCTAGTATCTGTCAGTGCTTTTAATCTTGTCCCCCTGCCCCCAGCCAAAATCAAGGCAAATGTATTTTTTGTAAGTGCACTAATAAACCGTGTTGCAACTATATCCTGTTGACTATCTTTCATTTTCATTTCTCCTGCCATTGTTTACTTTTAACCCTTGCTACGCATTATATATTCACGCACGTCACAGATTGAGAGCGTGTATTAGGATATTACGCTCATTACAAAATTTTGTAACAAAATGTAACCAATTTAAAATCCATTTAGACATCCAACTATGGATTAATATAGACTGTAATTAACATCATAAAACATATGAGTATTAAGTTGGCACATTCAAAAACAAATACAGATTTATTGTTGATTATTGCCGCAAAACATCACAATCCTTTTGCCTATCTGGGATCACATTCTGTAGATGGCAAGCACACTTTTCGTGCATTTTTGCCATACGCTTCCAACGCTTGGGTGCATATTGCGCAAAATTGGTGTGCCTTAGAGAAAACAGATGCTTCAGGTCTGTTTGAATTTAAACAAGATGCACATAGTGACTCATCAACAAAATTACCCTCTGAAATTCACACAAAAGAACCATGCAAATTAAGAATTGAACAAGATGGCCAAGTGATAGAGACCTATGACCCCTACAGTTTCACTCCCTCAATTACAGCAGATGAATTATATTTATTTGGCGAGGGAAATCTTAAGCAAGCCTATAAAACTTTAGGCGCGCAATGTATCACCCTCCAAGGCATTCAAGGCGTGAGATTTGCTGTTTGGGCGCCAAATGCAGAACGCGTGAGTGTGATTGGTGATTTTAATCACTGGGATGGTCGTGTTAACCCAATGCGAGCCCACGGATCAAGCGGTGTTTGGGAGCTATTTATCCCACTCCTTAACCACGGCACTTTATACAAATTTGAAATTCGTAATCGCCACACAGGCAACCTTCACATCAAAACTGACCCGTTTGGTTTAAGTTTTGAACCACGCCCAGGCACAGCATCTAAAGTCACAGACTTGGATAAGTATCAATGGCAAGATCAAGTATGGTTGCAACATCGCGAAAAAAATGATTGGTTACATACACCCTTTAACTGCTATGAGCTACATTTAGGCTCTTGGCGTCGTGATAGCAACGGTCAATTTCTAAGCTATCGAGATACCGCTGCCCAATTAATTCCATATCTCAAGGAGATGGGCTACACACATATTGAATTAATGCCAGTTTCTGAGCACCCGCTTAACGAGTCATGGGGCTATCAAACCACTGGTTATTTTGGCGTCACTAACCGTTATGGATCCCCGGATGACTTCAGATACTTTATCGATCAATGCCACCAAGCCAATATTGGCGTAATCTTAGATTGGGTACCAGGGCACTTTCCTAAAGATGATTGGGCATTAGCACGTTTCGATGGCACAGCATTGTTTGAACATGAAGACCCAAGGCTCGGCGAACACCAGGACTGGGGTACGTATATATTTAACTATGGGCGAAATGAAGTAAGAAACTTTCTCATATCAAACGCACATTACTGGCTATCAGAATTTCATCTTGATGGGTTACGCGTAGATGCTGTGGCATCGATGTTGTACCTAGATTACTCACGCAAGCACGGAGAATGGCTGCCAAATAAATTCGGTGGACGCGAAAATCTGGATGCAATTGATTTTTTAAAACAACTTAACATGATGGTGCATCAAGATTTTCCTGGCGCACTGACCATTGCTGAAGAATCAACCTCTTGGCCAATGATTTCACGCCCAGTTTATTTGGGTGGCTTGGGATTTTCTATGAAATGGAATATGGGCTGGATGAATGATACTCTCGCCTATATCGAAAACGACCCTATCCATCGACGCTACCATCACAACCAACTCACCTTCGGGCAAATTTATGCATATAGTGAGAATTTTGTATTGCCCTTTTCACACGATGAGGTAGTCCATGGAAAACACTCCCTACTCGACAAAATGCCAGGGGATGCTTGGCAGAAATTTGCCAACTTGCGATTGTTACTGACTTATCAAATGACGAGTCCAGGCAAAAAGCTAAACTTTATGGGCAACGAATTTGGACAAGGCCGAGAATGGAATGTTAATGCAAGTCTAGACTGGCACTTACTACAATCACACTGGCATCAAGGTACTCAACTTGCGGTAAAAGATTTGAACCACCTTTATAAATCACGTGCGCCACTACACCAGTTTGACTTCGAATCAAGAGGTTTTGCTTGGATCGATTGTAACGATGTAGATCAATCAGTGATTAGCTTCATCCGTTATGCGGAAAATGGAGAATTCGTAATTATTGTGTTGAACTTTACACCAATACCAAGACAAAACTACCATATTGGCGTGCCTGTTGCGGGACATTACACTGAACTATTTAATAGTGATGCAGCTTGTTATGGCGGCAGCAATACGGGCAATGGGATGGGATTATATAGCTACCCTGAGCCGTGGATGGGACAGAATCATTCACTATTCATCAATTTGCCACCATTAAGTGGTTTAATTCTGCAAATAAAGTAATCATTAAATATATAATACTGATGATAAATAAGAGAATAAATGACAGCGATGTAATGCATTCTTAAAATTTTAACTAAATATTGAACTCAAAAAGACAGCATGATAAATCACACAAAGTCGACCGAATGGCAACAACTAGTTGAACACCATCAAGAAATATCACCTTTGCACATGCGGGATATGTTCGCGCAAGATAACAAAAGATTTGAAAAATTCTCGCTTAAATTCAAAGACATTCTACTAGATTACTCTAAAAATAGAATCACTGAGTACACCATGAGCATGCTCTTCAAACTTGCACGCGCAAGTAACATTGAAACTTGGCGTGAACGCATGTTTACTGGCGAAAAAATCAACTTCACCGAGGACCGAGCCGTACTGCATACCGCTTTACGCAACCGTAGCAATACACCAGTATTGGTAGACGGCAAAGATGTCATGCCCGATGTCCATCGTGTTCTAGCACAAATGCGCAGCTTTACCACCCGCGTGCGCTCTGGGGAATGGCTAGGCTACACTGGCAAAGCGATTACAGATATTATTAACATTGGGATTGGTGGCTCAGACTTAGGGCCTGTGATGGCTTGTACAGCGCTAAAACCCTATGCGCAAGCTGGCCTACATGTGCATTTTGTCTCCAATATTGATGGCGCGCATCTTGCTCAAGCTTTAGAAAAATGTAACCCAGAAACCACGCTGATTATCGTTGCATCAAAAACCTTCACCACACAAGAAACCATGACAAATGCTCGTTCAGCTAGAGACTGGTTTTTGGATGCAGCAAAAGATGAATCCCACATCGCAAAACACTTTGTTGCACTTTCGACTAATGCAAAAGCGGTAAGCGAGTTCGGCATCGACACTGCCAATATGTTCGAGTTTTGGGATTGGGTCGGTGGACGCTATTCGTTATGGTCAGCCATCGGTTTATCCATTGCGCTTTATATCGGTATGGATAACTTTGAAGCGATGCTTGAAGGCGGCCATGAAATGGACAACCATTTCAGAACAGCCCCACTCGAGCAAAATATGCCAGTTATTTTGGCACTTTTAGGTGTCTGGTATAACAATTTTTTTGGAACAGAAACGCATGCAATTTTACCTTACGACCAAGGCTTATCTCGTTTTACTGCCTATATGCAACAAGGCGACATGGAAAGTAATGGTAAGTTTGTAAACCGCTCAGGCGAACGTATTAGCCATAGTAGCGGCCCAATTATTTGGGGGGAATCAGGAACCAATGGTCAGCACGCTTTTTACCAGTTAATACACCAAGGCAACAAGCTAATCCCTTGTGATTTCTTAATGCCACTTAAAAGTCATTATGCTATCGGTAAAAATGGCACTGAGCATCATAAAATTTTGCTATCAAACCTTCTTGCGCAAACTAAAGCACTCATGCAAGGTAAAACGGCAAAAGAAGCAAAAGCAGAGCTAGAAGAGCAAACCATGCCACACAACACGATTATGACAGTGTTACCACACCGTGTATTTGGTGGCAATCGCCCAACTAATACCATTTTGTTTGACGAATTAACCCCTAAAACACTCGGCATGCTAATCGCGCTTTATGAGCAAAAGATTTTTGTACAAGGCATTATTTGGGATATCAACTCATTTGACCAATGGGGGGTGGAGTTTGGTAAACAAATTGCGCAAAAAATCTTGCCCCAATTGGATAGCAAAGAGGCAACCACTGACCACGATTGCTCAACCAATGGCTTGATGAATTTCTACAAAGAGAAAATTAATCGGGTTTAACGCTTTCCCCAACAAATAAAAAGGGCTTGCTAATCGCAAGCCCTTTTTATTTCAAAAATTCAAATCCAAGCTATTTTATCGTAAACGCCTTCCCCATAAACGATTGCGTCATGGATGCGCCAAACTTTTTAGCAAAGCGATCAGCAAAACCTTCGTGAGAAGTAAAATCAACTACATTTTCTTCTTTGATTATTTCTCGCGCCACGTAATCTGCACTACCATAAGCATCTGCCAAGCCTTGTTCAATACTGCTTTCACCGCTCCAAAATAAACCACTAAAGGTATCAGGCGTTTCTTTAAGGCGAGCACCACGACCGTCGCGAACTACCTTAATAAACTGTTGATGAATTTGATCCAGCATTTTTTGCGCTAGTTCTTTGTGGTGAGGATTCACTGGAGAAAATGGATCTAGCATGGCTTTATTTTCACCAGCAGTCATTAGTCGGCGCTCTACACCTACTTTATCCATCACCCCTGTGAAACCAAAGCCATCCATCAATACGCCGATTGAGCCAACAATACTCGCCTTATCGACATATATTTTATCGGCAGCCACGGCAATATAGTAGCCACCTGATGCGCAAATATCTTCCACAACGGCATACACTGGAATTTTAGGATGTAATTTTTTCTGACGATGAATTTCATCATTGATAATACCCGCCTGTACTGGGCTTCCGCCTGGGCTATTGATACGCAAAATAATACCTTTGGTATGTTTATTATCATAAGCTGATTGTAAACTTGAGATGACCGAATCTGCGTTCACCTCATCGCCACTACCGATCACACCTTGAATATCTATTACAGCTGTCAGCGCTTCATTGCTACCATCTTTTTCACCTATCCAGTTCATTGCAGCGAAAAAGATTAAAAATATATAAATAAATGTCAGCGATTTAAAGAATATGCCCCAACGACGCGTGCGCCTTTGCTCAGTAATCGCAGCAAGCGCGATTTTCTCGATAGTTTTTTGTTCCCAATTGGGGGTAGATTGACTGTTTTCTGACATATTCACTTCCCATTTAAATTTAACTACAATGTATATTTAGCTTACGTTTAAATCATAAAAAAGAGGCGGTATCCACCCAAACCTCATCACCCATTTCAGTGGCTGAAATTGCTCTTAACTTTCGGCCTTTACAAGGCCCCATCACACAATAACCAGTCTCTGGATTGTAACGTGCACCGTGAGTGGCGCAAATCAAATAAAGCTGGGTGATGTCAAAAAAATCACCTTCGTTCCAATCCAACTCAATAGGGACATGCGCGCATTGATTGACGTAAGCGTATACCCTACTTTGGTATCGCACAACAAAACCCGTTGCTCTATCGTCGATTTCGGGCAGTTTAAAACGCACACCCTGCCCACCATCCAGCAAGTCGCTGCTTTTGCAAACGATGCGTTTAGCCTCAAGCATTTGCCTTTAACCAATCACTCACACCTGCAAATGCATCAAAATGCGCTAACGGCTCATGTGGTAACAATCGACTTAAAGGATGAGCACCATAAGTTACCGCCAATCTTGCCACATTCGCATTTTGTGCCATTTGCAAATCAAAACTGGTGTCTCCAATCATCAGGGTACGCTCAGGTGTCGCACCCAACTCATCCATCAACTCTAAAATCATTTGCGGATGTGGCTTTGAAAAACACTCATCTACACAGCGCGTAGCATGAAAATAATGACCAATGCCGCTATTTTCCAACGCGCGATTTAACCCGCCTCTACCCTTGCCCGTAGCTACTGCTAGGGCAACGCCTTTGGCATGAAGTTCAGCCACTGTTTCACTCACACCCTGAAACAAAGGGATATTATTTTCCCCTGCATTGTAGTGACGTGCATAACCTGCCACCATCTCTTGTAACTCATGCTCACTGATATTACCAAACAAAACAATCAGCGCTTCACGCAAACCTAAGCCGATAATACTGCTAGTTGCTTCACGTGTGGGCATAGGCAACCCTGTTTCAGCGCTGGCATTGCATATTGCATCAATAATAAGCTCAGTGGAGTTTGCAACTGTGCCATCCCAGTCAAATATAATTAAATCAAACTTATTTTGCATCACAAGACTACTTTTCTTTACGATTGAAATGTTATTGAGGTTTAGGACTTAGTTTCTTTAAAAAGTTTTCCAGTTCTGGTGGCAAAGGCGCAACCAGTTTCAGCTTTTCCGCAGTCAGAGGGTGTCGAATCCCCGTCTCATATGAGTGCAAAAACATGCGTTTCAAGCCCCGTTTTTGCAATATTTTGTTTAACGCAAAATCACCATATTTATCATCGCCCAAAATGGGAAAGCCCAAATGTGCTAATTGCACGCGCAATTGATGCGTGCGGCCAGTAATTAGCTGCGCCTCTAGCAAACTAAACTCACCATAACTTTGGCGCAAATGAAAAATAGTCTCAGATTCTTGACCCTCACCATGCGGATCATCTTCCACTGTTACTCGTCGCTCACCCGCCGCTGTCACGTATTTTTGTAATGAAAGTACAACGCGCTTCTTCTTCTCAACCCAGTCGCCGTTGACCAACATGAGATAGCGCTTATCCATTTGATTGCCACGCATGGCTTCATGCAACGCAACTAGCGCACTTCGCTTTTTAGCCACCATCAGCACACCTGAGGTTTCTCTATCTAACCGATGCACCAACTCTAAAAATTTTGCGCGCGGGCGTTCCATACGTAGTTGTTCAATCACACCACGGCTAACACCACTCCCACCGTGCACAGCGAAACCTGCTGGTTTATCAATCACCAGCATCGCATCATCTTCAAAAATGACTGCATTTTCAAAGCGGGCAGAGACTGGCTTTTTATCCGCTAGCTCAACTTCGGGAATAGAAGCACGAATGGGCGGAATTCTCACCACATCGCCTTCGACTAAGCGATACGTTGCATCAATACGTTTCTTATTTACACGCACCTCGCCGCTACGCAAAATTCGGTATAAATGACTTTTAGGCACACCTTTAAGCGTTTTTGTTAAAAAATTATCAATTCGTTGACCAACACTACCTTCATCAACCGTCAATAAAGATGCACTTGATTCACTAATTGCATTACTTGTTTTGCTTAAATTTACCATCTCGCCTATACTATATGTTCTTGAAGAAAATGCGCTAAGCGCTTCTTTAAGAAAGAATTGGATTTTAAAAAAATATTACTTGGCTAATTTCGCTCGCCAAACAGATACAAGTAGCGATTTTTATAGAAATTAATGCGCTCAAGCCGCTGCAGGCTGCTAATACTTTTTACAAAAAGAACTTGATTCCATAAGAAGCAAGTTAAAGCCTTGTGTGGATTTGCTGTAAATATAGGATTTTAGCCGATTTAACGGCTAATCCGAATTAGAATTAATAAATATACCTAATTGTGCTGCTGATTAAACTACAGCGTTTACGAGAAAATCGTTAACTAAATCAAAATTGATACCATGTTTTAGTACTTTGTGTATCTTTGTGTATCTTTTAATATAACGAAAAGAAAATGCACAAGATCTGACCTAGATAATGGTCCATGTGTTTAAAGAGTCTCTTACAGACTTAACTTCTGCGCAAATAGTGTGAATTGCCTCACTCAATATGAGGCGCATAATTTTATTAATAATCAGCCATCCGCCCTGATACTTACGTGATCAGTCTGCAACCCGCCATGAGCGCGGGAGTCAACACAATGAAACGCATGTTATTTAATGCGACCCAGTCTGAAGAGCTGCGCGTCGCGATTGTCGAAGGTCAAAAACTGATCGATTTAGATATTGAATCAGCAGGTAAAGAGCAGCGCAAAAGCAATATTTACAAAGGTGTCATTTCACATATTGAGCCTTCTTTAGAAGCAGCTTTTGTCAATTACGGCACAGATAGACACGGCTTTTTGCCGTTTAAAGAGGTAGCGCGTAGCTATTTTTTAAATGATGCTGAAGGCGGCAAAGCACGCATTCAAGATGTACTCAAAGAGGGTCAAGAGTTAATCGTTCAGGTAGATAAAGATGAGCGCGGTAACAAAGGCGCTGCGCTAACTACTTTCATCTCTCTCGCAGGGCGCTATTTGGTGCTAATGCCAAACAACCCACGTGGTGGTGGTGTTTCCCGTCGTATTGAAGGTGAAGATCGTAACGAGTTACGCGACACCATGGCACAATTAGATGTACCCAGTGGCATGAGTATTATTGCCCGTACTGCTGGTATCGGTCGTAATGTGGAAGAGTTGCAATGGGATTTAAGCTACCTATTACAACTTTGGACAGCCATTGAAGGTGCCTCAACGATTCAAGAAGGCGCGTTCCTCATCTACCAAGAAGGTAGCTTGGTGATTCGTGCGATCCGAGATTATTTCCAGCCAGATATCAATGAAATCCTGATTGATACACCTGACATTTACGAACAAGCTGTTCAGTTTATGAACCACGTTATGCCGGGCAATGTGCCACGTGTGAAGTTATACCAAGACGAAACACCATTGTTCTCACGCTTTCAAATTGAACATCAAATTGAAACTGCATTTTCACGCGAAGTTCGCTTGCCATCGGGTGGGGCAATTGTGATTGACCATACCGAAGCCTTGGTTTCAGTGGATGTCAACTCAGGCCGCTCAACGCGAGGTAGTGATATTGAACACACCGCATTTAACACCAACCTAGAAGCAGCAGAAGAAGTCGCGCGTCAATTGCGTTTACGTGACTTGGGTGGTTTGGTAGTGATTGACTTTATTGATATGGAAAGCCAACGCAACCAACGTGAGGTTGAAAACCGTCTGCGTGATGCCCTGCATTACGATCGTGCACGTGTACAAACAGGCAAAATTTCTCGCTTTGGTTTATTAGAGCTTTCTCGCCAACGTCTGCGCCCAAGCTTGGGTGAAACTAACCATGTCGCATGTCCACGTTGCCATGGTACTGGTCACATTCGCGGTATCGAATCGACTGCTTTACATATCTTGCGCATCACGCAAGAAGAAGCGATGAAGGAGAATACCAAGACCATTCAGGTTCAGTTACCAGTTGAAGCAGCGACTTTCTTACTTAACGAGAAACGTGCTGACATCCACAAGATTGAGGTTCGTACAGGTGTTGAGGTGGTGTTAATTCCGAACATTCATATCGAAACCCCCAATTACTCATTATCGCGTGTACGAAGTGATGATGTGGTTGAAGAAGGTACCCGTAGTTATCAAATGGTAGAAATGCCAACAGAAGAAGAGTTAGCTGCAGCAATTAAAGAACCTGTCAAACCAGTGCGTGCAGAAGCAGCAGTTAAAGGTATTACGCCTGCGACTTCAGCACCAATCATTCCAGATACTAGCAAGAAAGTTGAAGCGCCAAAAGTTTCTCTATTTACGCGCATTAAACAGATGCTTGGGTTAGGTGTTAAACCAGTCGTTGAAGAAGCAAGTGATGATAAACCTACGCGTCGTGAGGGAAATCGCAATAACCGCAACAGAAATAATCGCAACAATCGTAATAACCGCGGTGAAAAATCAGAAACCTCCGCAGTGGGTAAAGTAGAACGCCCGATGCATGATAAAGCTGAACGCCCAAATGAACGTCCTGCACGTCAAGAAGCGCGTCCGCAAACTCCCAAACCGAACAAACCACAAACTCCACGTCCAGAGAAAGTAGCACGTGATGTAGCGCAACAACAGTCCCCTGTAAATGTGGCAGTTGAATCGCAATCACCTGCGGCGGAAAATGGTATGCCTGAGAAACGTGAGGGTCGCAACCGCCGTAACCGTAATGGTCGCCGTGACCGTGGGCCTCGTGCAGATGGCGCTCTACGTGAAAACAATGGGATTCAAAGCGTTGCTGAAATGTTGGAAAACGCCTCACCAAGTGTTGTAGTGTCAAACTTACCAAGTGAGAATCCAGCGAATAGCGCTAGCACTGCTACTGGTCAAAATGCGAGTTTTGACTTTAGCAATGCTGCACCAGTTGCAAAGCAAGAGCCAGCAGTAGCAGAAGATACAACAATGCAAAAGCCTGAACAATCTGTTGAGAAAACGGTGCCAAAAACACCTAAACCAGCGGCTAAACCATCAACCATTGAGTTAGTTTCGACAAAAACAGAGTTGACTGAATCTGCTAGCACGCTTGCACCAATTGCAGCCGTTGAACAAGCAACAGAGGCTGTAGAGAAGAAACCACGCCAACCACGTCGCCCAACCAAAGCTAAAACAGCTGCAACTGAATCGGGTGGATTGCAATTGGTAGAAACCAAAATAGACGCCAGCATCATACAAACAGTAGCCGTGGTTGAAGATGCACCAAAACCTTCACGCAAACCAGCTGCTTGGCAGAAAAAAGGGACTGACTCTACAAAAGAAGAACCTTTAGTCATTGTGCAAACTCAAAACAATCCGCAATCATGATTATTAGATCGTTGATGGCTAATCATTAAAAATCATAGCCCCAGTTCGCTGGGGCTTTTTTTTGATGCGACTGTTTAAATCCATAACCTTGAACACGCTAGCTTAAAAACTCAGGCTAATCATATGAACCCACTACAAACCCTGCAAACTACGTTCGGCTATAGCGCATTTCGCGGCGACCAACAGGCGATTGTAGAGCACGTGATTGCTGGTGGTGATGCGTTAGTGTTAATGCCAACGGGTGGTGGAAAGTCACTGTGTTATCAAATCCCCGCACTGCTTCGGGATGGACTTGCGATTATTGTTTCTCCACTGATTGCGCTGATGCAAAACCAAGTAGATGCTTTACAACAATTAGGCGTTGAAGCCGCTTATTTAAACTCCAGCTTATCTGCCGAGGATAATACGCGCATTACGCATCGCATTTTATCGGGAGAAATTAAACTCTTATATGTTGCGCCTGAACGCTTATTGGTGAGTAGCTTTTTAAGTTTGTTAGACCAAGTGAATATGCATATTGGCCTCGCGCTTTTTGCGATTGATGAGGCGCATTGTGTATCACAATGGGGGCACGATTTCCGTCCTGAATATCGACAACTCACTGTACTGCATGACCGCTTTCCAAATGTGCCACGTATTGCACTCACCGCAACGGCAGATGCCCCAACTCGCGCTGAAATCGTTTCGCAACTCACATTAGAAAATGCAAGGCAATTTGTTTCCAGTTTTGATCGCCCGAATATTCGCTACCATGTCACCATCAAAAACAACGCAAGACAACAGCTATTACGTTTTATTGAAACAGAACACCCTGATGACGCAGGCATTATTTACTGTTTATCCCGCAAAAAAGTAGAAGAAACGGCTGCGTGGTTGGCAGACCAAGGTTGGAAAGCCCTACCCTACCATGCAGGTTTAGATGCGCAAATACGTGAAGCAAATCAACGCCGTTTTTTACGCGAAGAAAGCATTATCATGGTGGCAACTATCGCCTTTGGCATGGGCATAGATAAACCTAATGTGCGCTTTGTGGCGCATTTAGATTTACCCAAAAGCATGGAAAGGTATTACCAAGAAACAGGTCGTGCTGGTCGAGATGGCCTACCTGCCAATGCTTGGATGACCTATGGCATGGGTGATGTAGTCTCCATGCGAAAAATGCTGGATAGCGGCGATGCTTCAGAAGAACGTAAGCGCTTAGAGCGCCTAAAGTTGGATGCCCTCCTCGGCTTTTGCGAATCCACCGCTTGTCGCCACCAAACCATATTGCGCTACTTTGGTGAAGAGCACCCTGGCAACTGTGATGATTGTGATAACTGCATCAACCCTGTCGATACTTGGAACGCAACGCAAGCCGCACAGATGGCGCTTTCTTGCGTATATCGAACAGGGCAACGCTTTGGTACAGGTCATTTGATTGATGTACTCACAGGAAAATCCACCGCACAAGTAAAACGCTTTCAGCATCAATCGCTCAGCACTTATGGCATTGGCAAAGCATTAAATCAAGCGCAATGGAGCAGCGTGTATCGTCAACTAACCGCAGCAGGTTTGCTAGAAACCGACATTGAAGCCTATGGTGGCCTACGCTTAACCGATGCCGCACGCCCCGTATTAAAAGGCGAGCAAGAAGTATGGCTACGTCGTGATGTCGCCCCAGAAAAACGTGCGAGTACAGCAGAACGCGCATCCCGCAGCAAAGAAGCCTACGCAGAGGCGGCTGACGACCCGCTCTGGCAAGCCCTTAAAGCCAAACGCATGCAACTCGCTAAAGAACAAGGTGTGCCGCCTTATGTGATTTTTCATGACAGCACCTTGCTGGAAATTTTGAATCAAAAACCACAAACCCTAGACCAATTGGGCAGAATCAGCGGCATTGGTCAGGCAAAGTTACTGAAATATGGTGATGATTTTTTAGAGGTTTTAGAGGAATATAGTTAACTAGCTTTAATCCTGCAAAAAAGATTTAAACTAGAAAATCTGTAAAATATTTCATCATCCATTAACCCTCAACAGGTCAGCTCACTCGAGATTGGAAATATTATGCCCCAAAGAATTACTATCGGTTTGTTGGAATCGGCCGAACCAGACTTAATCAGTCAACATTTACTTGCATTAGGCGTAGAGATTCTCAGCATGCCATCTGCTTCCTTACCGAACGTGATTGTGGCAACGATTCCCTCAGGTTATGCAATAGAAGACTATCTAGCAAAAATAAAACAATTACCAGAAGTCTCATACGCTGAAGCTGACGCATGGGGTATGACGTTTTAAACCCAGCATACCTAATCAAGCGTGCTAGATTAAAAATACTTATTAAATCAACAACGTACTTTTCGCCATTCTGCCTGCAAGCATGGGCGACTGCATCATTGCTGGGTTGTGCAGTCGTAACATCGTTGCACCTATCCCCGCCAAACCTAAAAATAAACCTGGTATCTGCTTTGCGCCTACAAGCCCACACGTCCAAGCACCTCCATTGGCATGATAATTCGCTAGACATAAATCACCAGTAAATCTAGCTGCACGCAAATGATCATTGCCATCTAAAACCTCATACGCAAGCAACAAAAGCTCTACTGCACCAGACAAACCATGGCATAAAGTCACGTCTGCAATATGGCCCTGCTTGAGGGAAGTACCCGCTTGGGCGATAAACAGTCGAGCTGCTTGAATGGCTGCACTAGCCTCAGCAAGCGCAGCCATATTTTGGGTTGCCTCATATAGTCTGAGGCGCACTGCACCAATACCAAAAGCACCATGACACCATGCGTGTGTCCAACCAGGCCACTGCTGATTTTGCAAGGAGGTTGAATCGTACTCTCTTAAATCTGGCCAACCAGAAATATCGGGCGAAAACCAACTACGCTCATATTTGAAAGCCGCATTCGCAGCTTTTAAGTAAGTCTGATTTTGGGTCAGCCATGCCATTTCAGAAAGCGCCCATCCCGCACCAGATGCACCATGCCCAAGACCACATAATGCTGGGGCGGTGTTGTGTTGTGGATGCCATGCTCCACCAAACCAGTTTTTTTGTTGATCGTTGACAAGTTGAGCACTGCTAGCATGGCAGGCCTGAAGTAGCGAGTTATCCATACTGTGTCGGTATGCAGTCAACAAGCCCAAGATCACTCCTGCATTGCCACTAATTAAGTCAAACTCCCCCATCGCTGGTCCTGCAATCACTTGATTGGCGACTTGTTTTGCGAGATTAACGCCTGCTTCATACAACTCTTTATTACTTAGCGCATTACCAGCTTCAATCACCGCTAAAGAAACACCTATAGCTCCACTATAGAGCGAAAGTGAGGTTGGGTTGTCGAGCGCATTGATGTTATTCAGAGCAAATTTTAAGCCTGCTTCGGCAATTTTCACGTAACTGGCATCATGAGTGAGCTTGGCAACATGCGCAAGAAACCATGCAATACCTGCCGTACCAGAATATAAGTCTGCTCCAACTTGCCGATAAACAATCTTAAGCGATTTTTCATCCGCACCTTCAAAGTCGTCACCAGACCATGTCACACCATCTTCTGTTGAAATTGCACTTGTGACTAGCTGATCGGCAATCGCTAATGCGGCTGACAAATAAGGGGATTTGTTTCTTGGATCCCTAGTTATATTATGGTCTAACACTTTATTCATACAAACCTTCTTAATTTCGCCATGGTGAAATACAGTTAATATTTTGCGATTTTAACGCAGCCCATAAGATAGCCAGATGATCTGCATTTGCTGACAATCCCTCATCAATTAACTTTAGTACCCCTGTAGCAAGGGCGTTACACTGTTTTTGCCCATAAGATAAGTCGCCGTCTGGATCCTCAGCTAAGGCGATGCCATCCGCGACTTTAAATGTAAGTGGAGGTGTTGATTTTCGTAAGTATGTATGAATTTTTTCTGTAATTTCGAGGGCAAACTGCTCTAGTCTCGCCCAGTCATCTCCTTCAATATAGTAAATTAATGAATCTACGCGCGAATAATTGAGCTCATCACTAGGACACTTTAATAAATACTTAAATTTTTGTGCATTTAGTGCGGCTGTTACTGCATTTAAAACGAATCCAACTTTTTGATTACTCACGCTAAGATATAAACGAACCAAGGGCTTCTTAGGTTCTCCGTAGGGAGATTGAGCACACCAAAAACCTGTTTTTTCATCAACCCATGCAATCAGGTTGGAAACCGCAATTTTATCGCCAGGCATGACTGGCATTGCAGGTCGTGAAAGATTGGCATAGTCTCCAATTCGTAGCTCCCTTATTTCTTTATCGCGCCCAGCAATACAGTTACCATTTGGCCAGGATTGCATGACCACCCAATCGGCATTCCAATCTTGCAATGCGGGCATACATGCACGCAAGGCGCTAGCAAGTGAGCTACGCCCCAAGGTTGGAATGATTTCAGAAATCGCAGGCTCAGGGACACAATACCAATGGGCGTATAGCCAGTCAGATAAACGCTCAATCACCGCTGAAGAGTCACGCGTGGTTGCTTTTGCGTTGTTCCTAAGGCTTATTAACTCGGCTTTAGCAGATGCAACAAGGGTTAATATTCGCTTAAGTGCATCGGTAATCGCTTGATCTGATTGAATCACGTGTGACATTACACTTGACTCCACTGACAAATCGTCTCAGCATTAACATGCCGATCTTGAATCAACCTATGGCTGTAAGTCACAATATCAAGAATATAAGCATCTTCACTCAATTCACTAGTACAATCAGCCCACTCGCAAGCAACGTGTAATAAGCGTGCCACCATAAAGAGTATTACTCGCTCACAAACTTTTCTACGTCGTAAGTCTGCCAACCCCTCACTGTCAGTATATGCACGCAAGAAATGATGAACTAGCGGCTGCAATATCTGCATGATATTTGCACTTTCAGGCGTTAACCAGCCACAACGAAAAGCTTCAATAACGGCATGTGCTAGCACACTTCCAACATCCCAAGCAGGATCGCCAGCACCTGAAATTTCCCAATCAATAATTTTTAAGTGTGCTTGACCTTCTATGTGAGCAAGTATCCAATTCTCACAACGAATATCACCGTGAATCAAACATTGATCTTCATACAACAATTCCGCCTCTCGCAATATTGATGCTAATTTTTCATC
This sequence comes from uncultured Methylophilaceae bacterium, assembly GCA_964620425.1. Lineage (GTDB taxonomy): Bacteria > Pseudomonadota > Gammaproteobacteria > Burkholderiales > Methylophilaceae > DASXUG01. The sequence continues at coordinate 241,306 of CAZUGV010000001.1, forward strand.
TTCAACAATCATTTGCATCAATTTTTTTGTGCTAGCTGGTCGCGATTCAGAGGCAATCTCCAACGCATCTGGTAAATAAAGTATACCTTTGGATAAGGCAGGGAGCAGCGCGATCTTGCTGGTTGCCCGATGCCATTTGGCCATTTTCAAACCGAGTTGATGACCGACTTGTAGATTGGCAAGACCAGAGCCCTGCGCTGCTTCAGCATAGTCGGTAAATAGAAAATCAATGACTAAAGTTTGTCGGCGCTCATCAATCACAATAGGCGTTGGTAAAATGTTTGCAATTTCCTCTATCCAGTTGGAAAGTCGATACACATAAAATTCTCGGGTTAAATCTCTGCCATTCGTACTCGCTTGAGATTGTTTTAGAGCCACTGATCTGCCTTGAGGCGTGATCACCTTATAAAGGGCATGTGAACTTGAAAGTAATTCAACACTTAATGCATCAGATCTTGCATCTTCTTCTGCAAGCCAGCCGCAAGCCACTAATAGTTTAATTTGAACCGCGAACTCCTGTCTCAGTTTTTCAGAAAATGATTGCCGAGCTTCTATCGTTAGCGCCTTATTTTCCAGTTCATTTAAGCCTAAATTTAAAGTCATTCTATCTTCTCAAATATGCTTACTTGTTTAGAGTGCGCCTGATCGTGCATCTTGCGCGATCAGGCTAAACTTACCTAATGACAGACAAAGCTTACTGCATAATCACTTAACAACAACCTTTGTCATCATCCTCAGCACCGTAGAATGGAGCGTATGGGTCGTAACCCTCCCAATCGCCGTAACCACTCTCATCCTGCATTAGAGCTTGTTCGAGTGGGTTAGGGAAATTAGGGCGACCACACACCAGACTAGGACAGCGTATCGTTGCAGACGGAATAGGACAAGTCGCTGCTGGAACAGATGGACAAAGCACCAATTTAGAAGGTTGTGAGCAGGTTGATACGATAATCGATGGCTGACAAACTATTGGTGCTGTTTTGATAGTGCATGCAGCAATCAGCTTAGAGGGTTTGCAAATGGCGACTAGCTTCGATGGCTTGCATGTTATTGGTGTTGTTTTTAACACAGGGCAAGTCGTAATTGGCACACTTCTGATTCGTGGGCAGGCTCTGTTCACCGCCGCCAACGCATCCACACAACCATAGCCATAGTTATTATTGGGTACTGGATCTGCTGGATTATCTCTCAATGGGCGAGCAGTTTGACGCAGAATATCCCCAACCTGAGCCGCTGTTAACGAAGGGTTACAAGAAAGTACCAACGCAGCAACCCCCGCCACATGCGGACTTGCCATGGACGTACCAGACATTGTGGTGTATCCGTTATCCCACATTGTGCTCAACACACCAACACCTGGGCCAGCAATATCAATATGCGGACCAGTTTGTGAGAATGATGCACGATGATCTGCCGAATCAGTAGCACCCACAGCGATCACATTGGGATATGCCGCAGGGTAACTAGTAGGATTACCTCTCAGGAATGCATTACCCATTGCAGCAACCACCACTACACCACGTGAAACTGCGTATGCAATTGCATCTCTTTCCACTTGAGTATCGGTTGTGCCGCCAAGGCTTAAGTTTAAAACACGAGCGCCATTATCTACCGCCCAACGAATGCCTGCAGCAATATCAGCAGCAGAACCAGTACCACGTACATCTGATGGATTCGTATTATTTACAATTCTAGCCAATACACGCACTGGCATAATTTTGCAGTTCCAAGTCACACCTGCTACGCCTGCAGCATTATTACTCAAACATGCAATAGTGCCTGCAACGTGTGTACCATGACCAACCTCATCTTGAGGGTTGTTGTCAACACCGTTGAAATCACCTTCAAAATGGAAGCCTGCTGGGGGAGTCGGGTTAACGCCAAGATTCACCTTGTCAGTACCTGGGACTAACAAACTAGCAAGTTCAGGGTGATTAAGATCCACCCCAGTGTCAATCACAGCCACCACAATATTAGGCGAGCCTGTTGTTCTGTCCCAAGCTGCTGGGCAGTTAATCTTTGCTAAACCCCATTGTGTTGTATAACTAGGGTCGTTAGGAGTAACAGCTGTTTCACGATAACAGTTTGGCTCTGCATAATCAATCCCATCTAGCTTTTCAAATTGGGCGGCAACATCTCCTGGCGACTTTTTGCCCGAATAGCGAATAAAAAATGTGGATGCCATCGGCGTCGCACTATCCATCGCCATTGAGTTAACTGGCGCAGGCGGATGTAAACGATTGATAGACGTGACCTTAATGTCTGCCAATATATTATCCAAATCACTCACACCAAAAGTCAAAGCACCCACCTGTGATGAGCTTTTGATCGCCCCTGCTGCTATGCTGGTGGTGATATTCGCCGCTGCACTCTCATTTAATTGTACGATGATTTCGCCAGGGATAATGTTAGAAACTTTAGCCCCAAAAATTGGCTCTTTTACACCAGAAACGTCATTTGGTTTTTTACTTGGTTTCTCTCTTTTTGCCATGATGTATCTCCTTGAATAAACAGTGCACTTAAGCACTCAATGAATATAAAAAACATGTATCCCGTGAGTTAAGCTAGGTTAACGGGCTAACCTTCCTGGGTTAACTCCCCCCAAGAATCCTAAAACCCCATAAAAATGCACAAATTTAATTTGGTTTAATTTTAAAATCCATAAAGAACCATAACATGCATTTAACTCACTTTCAACCAAAAAAAGCAAAAAACTAATTAATTTTAAGTCCATAAAGTTCCAAAGTAGATGTGAACAAGGCTTTTTACAAAAGAAATGTATTGCATGTCCCACGAAAAATCCCCAACAACCAACAAACCAGCTACTTCCAAGAGAAACCAACTAAAATCATTTATAGTTAAAGTATGGAAAAATATTGCCGAAAATAATGTTAACTACCGCGAACATCATCCACGAGCACCGATTGATGTTGAGCTCAACTAACAATCCATCTTCAAGTGAGGCAATATGCTGAATGACCCTAGAGAAACAGTGCTGCTGAAACGTTTTATCAATGAATTGGAAGAGAATAGAATTTCATTTGAGGGGTTTGTACGTGATATTGAAAACGTGCGTTTTTGCAAATATCCCTTAGATGGCAATCAAATTACGCGTTGCCAGTATGCAATTCGAAATATGGAAATGCTTATTTTAAGCATGAAGCGCTGTGCTGAACTTGGAATCTTCGAGCAGTTCGAAAACACACATGTGTTAGATACCAAAAATAGCTGGGAGGCTAAATTTGCGAGAGTTGAATTATTACTGGCGGACATCACCAATGTTATTAAAAAAACCGAACACTTATCCGTCTAGCGCATAGATCTATCCATTTGGGGCTAGTAAAAATAGTACTGCACCCTAGACTAACCCAAAAAAATTAGGGTGCAGGGTTCATCATTGTCAAATGCAGCACTTCTATTTTTTGCATTACCTCGGGCGATAACTGTATATTCCAAGCAGCAATATTTTCTTTTAGCTGAGTCATGTTAGTCGCACCAATAATTGTACTAGTTACAAACCAACGGTGATAAACAAAAGCCAGTGCCATTTGGGTTGGGGTTAACCCATGTTCACGTGCAAGTTTTACATAAGCAGTGCTTGCAGGTGTAACGTTTGGTTTAGTGTAGCGCTGCGCATAACCTAAAAACTGGGTCACACGGCCTTTTGCTTGCGGGTCATTAATATATTTACCCGTGAGATGACCAAACGCTAGAGGTGAATAAGCAAGCAAACCTAAATTTTCTCGGTAAAGCACTTCACTCATACCGAATTCCATACCCCGATTTATCAAGTTATAACAGTTTTGTATGCTAGCTATCCGTGGCAAACTGTGCTCTTTTGCGATGCGTAAAAACTCCATCACTCCCCAAGGATATTCATTTGAAAGTCCTATATGACGCACCTTGCCCTCTTTAATTAACTCTGCCAAAGTTTCAAGCTGGGTGCGAATCGGCTCCCAAACTTTAGCTTCACCATTGGCATTGAATTCATTGGCAGGGTCGAATTGATATTGCCCAAACAAAGGCACGTTGCGCTCAGGCCAATGAATTTGATAAAGATCGAGATAATCCGTTTGCAGTCGGTTGAGCGATCCTTCAATCGCACTTCGGATATTCTTACGCGTCAATGAATCATCCCCGCCACGTATCCACTTAATCCCACGATTACGCCCCGAAACTTTGCTTGCCAAAATAATCTTGTCGCGTACTTGATGCTTAAGCCATGTGCCTATCATGGTCTCGGTGCGTGTGTAAGTTTCTGCCTTGGGAGGCACTGGATACATCTCAGCGGTATCAATAAAATTGATACCTTGAGATAGCGCATAATCTAACTGCTGATGCGCTTCTGTCTCTGTGTTTTGGTCACCAAAGGTCATGGTACCTAAGCATACCGATGAAACATTTAAATCTGTGTGAGCGAGTTGGCGATATTGCATAAGGGTTACAGTCAATAGTCTAAATTGACCAATATTCTAGCTTAATAATGACAACCAATAGCGTGGTTCTGGGGAAACTACTTAAAAAAAACATTCCACCACTAAGGGGATGTGGTGGAATGTTAAAAACCGTTTACATTTAAAACGGCTGGGAGATAAATTACCCTTTTATAGCCTTGGCTTTTAGCTTTCGACGGATTACAAAAGAAAAAAATAGCATCATTGAAAAAATTCCAGAAAAATAATACGTAGTCCAATATTGATAGACACTCATAAATCCACCTAAATTAAAATGAATACTCCCTAATCCTGTTTTTATAACGGACAAATTACTCTAAACTTTAGGGTAGCCCCATATTTGTAGAAGCAACTAATGAAAAATCAAGCAACAGCATTAGCCGAACAGGCCTTAGCGATAGGCATCAGCTTTTAATCTTTTTGACACAATGCCCTCGTAAAGTGCATGATCATTGTATCTTTCACCTAGTTAAATAAATAATATGAGCAAAAAAATTCAAGCATCCGAGCTAGATAATTCATTGAAACAAGCGGCTAAGCTTTGCCAAACAGGTCAATTCGTGCAAGCCAAGTCCATTTACAAAAAGCTATTAAGATCAGCCCCAATCAACACTGAAATACTGTCAAATCTAGGAACAATAGAAATTCAACTTGGAAGTGTGGACGAAGGGATTCAGTTACTACAACGATCACTAAAAATAAACCCAAAGCAGCCGAACGCCCTGTTTAATATTGGCAATGAGTTTTATAAACTCAAGCGCTATGAAGACGCGCTTACCAACTTTAATCAAGCGATAGCGATTAATCCTATCTTTGCAGAAGCGCACTGTAACAAGGGGATAGTATTGCGAGAACAAGGTGAATTTGAGAAGGCTATTGTTTGTTACGATGCCGCGATTGCCTGCCAGCCGTCTTATGCTAGAGCGCATTATAATCGTAGCGTAGCCTTACTTGATATTCTGCAATATGAACAAGCCCTAGCAGGCATTGACCAAGCAATTGCGCTTAACCCTAACGCGAGTTTGTCGCACTTTCATAAAGGACTAATAGTGCTCGCTTTAAATCGATTTGATGAGGCGCTCAATAGCTTTCGAGAGTCATTGAGACTCAACCCAAATCAGGCGGAAGCTTTTTTAAAAATGGGAGACTGCTCACTAAATCTTCGTGATATTGATGAATCAATCGCATATTCTAAAAAAGCGCTTGAACTTAACCCCAACTGCGTAGAAGCTTATTTAAATTTGGGGTCAGCGTATCGCCTAAGTCAAAACTTTGATGAGGCAATAAATAACTACAACAAATCCATTGAACTAAAGAAAAATAACGCTCCATCCTATTTTTATCTAGGTTTAGCATTTCAGGATCAATACAAGTTTGAAGAAGCAATAGAGCATTATGATACTTCCATCAAAATCAACCCTAGCATATCTGCATACATGAATAGAGGAGTTGCTTATGAGCATTTGGGAGATTTCAATAAAGCGCTTGAAAACTACGATTCCACAATTACACTAAATAAAGATTATGCTGAAGCGTATTTGAATAAAGCATTTGTAAAACTTCTACTAGGTGAATATATTGAAGGCTGGCAACTTTTTGAATGGCGATGGAAAAGAGCAAAGCAAACCGATAAACGAAATTTTACCGAACCCACTTGGCTAGGAGACGCATCAATTTCAGGTAAAACCGTTCTTATTTATACCGAGCAAGGATTTGGAGATACACTCCAGTTTTGTCGATACGTCCCAATGATTGAATCGCTAGGAGGACATGCAATATTTGAGGTTCCAGCACCTCTTTTGTCAGTGATGGAGTCTATGAAAGGAAACTTTACCATTACAGAAAGAGGCAAACCATTACCATCATTTGATTTTCAATGCTCGACAATGAGCTTGCCACTAGCATTTAGATCATCGGCTGAAACTATTCCTGCTGAAACACCTTATTTTTTTGCAGATATTGAAAAGGTTAAACGATGGCAAAACAAGATTGGCGCATCATCCAAACTAAAAATTGGCTTGGTATGGGCTGGTGGATTAAGACCTAACCAACCAGAACTTTTCGCAGTCAATTCGAGAAGAAATATCCAATTAGAAAAGCTGGCTAGCCTGAGTGCAATAGATGCAGAATTTTATAGCCTGCAAAAAGGAGAGCCCGCAGAAACTGAGCTTGCCAATATCAAACTGAGCAACTGGGCAGGACCTGATATTATTGACTATACCGCTCAGATTCAGGATTTTTCAGATACTGCAGCGTTGATACAAAACTTGGATTTAGTTATATCTGTAGACACTTCCACAGCCCACCTCGCAGCTGCACTGGGCAAACCAGTTTGGCTATTGAACCGATTTGATACCTGTTGGCGCTGGATGCTACATAGAAACGATACTCCTTGGTATCCAAATATGCGGCTATTTAGACAAACGCATATGGGAAACTGGGATAATGTGCTCATAGAAGTGGTTGATGAACTTAAGCACATGATCGCCAATAATGACAACACCAAAAAAAAACCGCATTCAGCCTGAAAAACAGGGGTTACATACACGTAACCTGCATAAACAAGGCTATGATTTTGCATCATTGATTACCGACTCACCTAGCCTTGCTGGCTTTGTAAAGCCCAATGCTTTCGGCAATTTATCGATTGATTTTGCAGATGCCAAAGCTGTAAAAGCGCTAAATCAAGCACTTTTAAAAAGCCACTATGCCATTGATTATTGGGAGATACCTGCTGGCTATCTTTGTCCACCTGTGCCTGGACGGGCAGACTATATCCACAATCTGGCTGATTTATTGAACCGCACGACAGGCAGCAAAAATGCTCAATCAGTGCGTGTTTTAGATATTGGCACTGGCGCCAATATGATTTATCCAATCATTGGACAGCACAGTTATGACTGGCAGTTTGTCGGCGTTGATATTGATAAAACAGCACTCAACAATGCACAACAAATTATCGAGATAAATAATGGTCTAGCTACTGCCATTGAATTACGGTTACAACCATCACCTAACACTATTTTTCATGGGGTGATCCATGCCAACGAAAAGTTTGATCTCACCATGTGTAACCCGCCATTTCACAGCTCACAGGCTGAAGCACAAACAGGGACAGAACGAAAATGGAAAAACTTGGGAAAGACTCATGACAAAAAGACGCTCAACTTTGGTGGTCACAACGCCGAACTCTATTGCGAAGGTGGTGAAGCCGCTTTTATTCAACGCATGATGATGGAAAGTGTCAGTTACCGACAACAAGTGCGTTGGTTTACTACTTTGGTTTCCAAGGCGGAGAACTTACCTAAACTATACAAAATACTCCATCAAATAAAGGCATTAGAAGTAATCACGTTACCCATGTCACAAGGACAAAAACAAAGTCGCATCCTTGCTTGGCGCTTCGCTTAAATTCGTTTGCATCATCATTTGAGATTAAATATAGCGCACCCAGTCTAATTTTTAACCACATCACCACAAATCAAAAAATATTCTCAGTACAATCGACGGATAACCTCTAGTCATCCGTTTAAGTGTAAACCACAGAGATTTTTGCATGATTGAACAAGACACTGATGCCGAGTTACTGCCGCTAATAGCAGCTGGCGACCAAGCCGCCACCAGACATATCGTCACAACCAAGTTGCCACGCATATTGGCACTAGGAGTACGTATGCTCAACAATCGCGCAAGTGCAGAGGATGTTGCCCAAGAAACCTTCGTTCGCTTATGGAAAAGTGCAGCACAGTGGCAAATAGGTGAAGCAAAACTCGATACATGGCTACATCGCGTTGCGTTAAATTTATGTTACGACCGATTACGTAGCCACGCGTATATAGCAGATAAACAACTACCTGACGATGCCTCGCCAGAGCAGATTGACCAAACACTTACACCAGAGCAACGGTTAGCACTGACCCAACAAGGTGTGCAAGTTAACGCGGCATTAGCATTATTGCCTACACGGCAGCGCGAAGCACTAGTGCTGCAATATTATCAGGAACTATCCAATATCGAAGCCGCCAATTTAATGGGCATCAGTGTAGATGCGCTTGAAAGCTTATTATCACGCGCGCGACGCAATTTGCGCGCCTTACTGATTGAAAAAGGAGTCACATCATGACGACTGAAAGTTTTAGCCAATTAGCCAAAATTTATGGGGCCGATATTAAACGCTGGCCTGAAGAGCATCGGTCGATGATAGGCGACCTTGCCGCAACGCAATTTACTGCCATGCGCCAAATTTTGGATGAAGAGTTAACGCTAGATACACTACTAAATCAAGATAGCATTTCACCAGCCAGCCAAACATTATTGGACAGCATTTTGCTAAGTGCATCACAAGCAAAAATCGCTAAACAACCAAAGCATTTTTGGCAAAACAACGATTGGCTAAGTCGCGCATTACAAGCGCTTGGATTAACGAGCATAGGGCTTGTAGGCGCGTTAACTGGCGTGATGTTTATGTCAACAATGTCGTCACATTTGATGATCAATGATAATAACTACGAAGAATTAACTGTCGCCGAAATGGTTGATTTTGGTCAGGATTGGAGATAATGATGTTAGCCACGCAAAAGAGCGAAAAAAAACAAACGCTACTAATAATTTCAATGGTAATTAACCTATTTTTAATCGGCTGCTTAGCAGGTGGTGCTTATCATTTATTTTGGTCAAATCACGCAACCCACGGCAATCATCAGAATAAAAACCAACTAGGCTTACGCTTTGCTGCGCAGAGTTTATCGATTGAACAACAAGAACGTTTTCGCGACACGCTCCGCCAAACCAGACGCAATGCCAGAACCGTCTTGATGCAGGGTATAGCAGCAAGACAACACTTGCGTGAACTGCTAAAAGCTCCCACGTTTGACCGCACGGCTATTCTTGCAGAAATAGCAAAAGTACGTGAATCTGATGTTTCAGTGCGTATCAAAATGGAGGAAAATCTAGTTAATTTTGCCGAAACGCTCACCACTGATGAACGAATAAAACTGGCAGAAGGTTTAGCTAACAAAGGTCCATTGCGCGAACGTATTGTCCCATTAAATTAGTTTCAAGTTGATTAACGCCAAACACGCTAGCTTAAGCGGGGTAAACAAATGACACTGAATATACAAATGTCCAACACAGCAATTGCGGTTAACCGTTTTGGCTTAGGGGCAAGAGCCGATCAAGGCAATATAGTAGATGCAAAACAATGGTTGCTTGATCAGTTTGACCATTATCAAGCCACCCCTAGCTATTGGGCGAAACAAGCAAAGTCAGCAGACATCGTCAGCGAGTATACTGAAAATATCAAAGAAATACTCAAAATGAAAGGCGACAACAAAAACACAGACCAACCGCAAAAGAAAATGACTGAGGCTAAAAATACAGCCAAAAAATTATTTAAGCGAGAAATACGCGAAAATTACCAAGATGCTGTGAGCATGCGTGCTGAAAGCACACTGAATACAACAACCCCATTTATAGAGCGGCTAGTCCATTTTTGGGCGAATCATTTTGCAATCTCCATCGAAAAACCCACCGTAACAGAGCTGGCTGGCGCTTTTGAACTAGAAGCAATTCGCCCGCATGTGCTAGGTAACTTTACCGACATGCTCATCGCTGTCGAGCAACATCCAGCTATGTTGGTATATTTAGACCAAGCAAAATCTATCGGCCCAAATAGCCGAGCAGCAAGCCGTTTTGAAGAACGCAACCCCGACAAAAAGCGTGGCCTAAACGAAAACCTTGCCAGAGAGATTTTAGAGCTACATACATTAGGCGTAAATAGCGGCTACAACCAAACAGATGTGACTGAATTTGCACGCGCGCTCACTGGCTGGAGCCTCAAGGGATTGCATCCAATAGCGAAAAACATACGAGATTCCGCCCTTACCCCAACCCAGGGTGTAAATGGCTTTGCCTTTTTACCGATGTTACACGAACCAGATAGCCGTACAATTTTAGGCAAAAGCTACTCACAACTAGGCAAAGCACAAGCCGAAGCCGTGTTACGTGACATCGCGGTGATGCCTGCCACCGCACACCATATTGCCAAAAAACTAGCACGCCACTTTGTGAGTGACAGCCCCCCACAAAGCCTTATCGACAAACTCAGCAACACATTCCTCCAATCAGGTGGTCAATTAAACCAAGTGTATCGCACGCTAATAGAAACATCTGAAGCATGGCAACCAACACCAGCAAAATTCAAAACGCCTTGGGAATGGCTTATTTCATGCCTACGCGCCACTAATAAAAAAGATTTAAATGGGCTAAACATCGCTCAAATGATGAACCAGCTAAATCAACCCATTTGGAAACCAGGCTCTCCCGCTGGATTTGATGATATTGCTGATACATGGGCTGCCCCCAATGCACTATTACGCCGTATTGAGCTGGCTCAACGCATTGCCAACGCATTAGGCGACAAAGTAGATGCACGCGCACTCATGGATAAAGTGTTATTCAGTGCTATGAGTGAGCAAACCAACACTGCTATTACGCGCGCTGAAAGTGCCACAACGGGCTTAGCTTTACTGCTCGTTAGCCCAGAATTTTTAAGGAGATAATCATGCATCGTCGCGACTTTTTACGTCTCTCAGCGCTGGGGGCAGCATCCCTACTCGCCTCCCCATATATTAGTTTTGCTGCTGCCAATACTGACAGACGCTTTATTTTTATTATTCAGCGTGGCGCTGCGGATGGCCTAAACACCGTCATCCCCTATGCAGACCCCGCTTACGCTAAACTGCGAGGACAGCTGGCAATCGACGTAACACAAGCCACCAAATTAAATGGTATGTTTGCACTACACCCAGCATTAGCCGAAACCGCCAACATGTATAGTGCAGGGCAAGCACTATTTGTACATGCTGTTGCCTCACCATACCGAGAACGCTCCCATTTCGATGCACAAAATGTGCTAGAAACTGGCGGCAACGCGGCATATCAACTCAAAGATGGCTGGATGAACCGTTTACTTACTTTATTACCTTCAGCGCAGAATGAGGCGATTGCATTCGCCTCCTCTATCCCGATGGCATTGCGTGGCAGAAATGAAGTTACGTCATATGCTCCATCCAACTTACCACAAGCGTCGGACGACTTGTTGATGCGCGTGAGCCAGCTGTATGCCGAAGACGCACAACTCAATAAACTATGGCTTGCAGCAATGGATGCAAATAACATGTCTGATGATGCACAGGCAAAACAAGACCCCGCAAGCTTTGGCAAACTTGCAGCTAGCTTTTTAAGCAAATCCAACGGCCCTCGCATCGCCATGATAGAAACAGGCGGCTGGGATACCCACAGCGCCCAAGAAAGTAGATTAAACCGCCAGCTCAAATCCCTAGACACATTGATTGCTGCTCTGCGTGATAACTTGGGCGATATTTGGCAAACAACCACTGTAGTGATTGCCACCGAGTTTGGCAGAACCGCAGCAATCAACGGCACAGGAGGCACCGACCATGGCACAGGCTCTGTCGCTATGATTTTAGGGGGGGACATTAAAGGTGGAAGAGTCATTGCAGACTGGCCAGGCTTAAACGCTAGTAACCTCTACCAAGGGCGGGACTTAAACCCAACAACCAATCTAAATACCCTGCTGTCGTCTATTTTAGGTGCCAGTTTTGGACTAGATAGCAATAAAGTAGCGAAAACACTATTCTCAGAATCTCGTGAAGGCAAAATTTTGCAAGGTTTAATATAATAAATTTCGACTTAGGTAGGCAAACTTATGATTTTATTTGTTTATTTTGGAATCGGAACTGTAAATTTGAGTCCAAAAAATGCAGAAAATATCTTGTGAATTTGCATGTAGAATCGCCCAACTAAAGGCGTTGTTAAACTCTGTAAATTTTGCAAGGCCACTAGAAATATAGGCATAGAAACCTGCTCTAAATGGTTTACTATTCAATTTGAGGAGAGGGCTTTAACTGAAGCTTACACAAAATTCAGCACACCTTCGAAAATCTTAGATTTCTATTTCTAGATTTTTATATTTGGGGCAATTGAAAAATCGTCATCCAACAAATTAAGTTGTTTACTTTTCATACGCAAGCCTTGGCGCTCAATTAAGCGTTTTTGAGCAGCTTCGGGGAAATCAGTAAAATGTATGACATCTCTATCTATCAGTAACGCAATTAAATCCTCCAATACACGAGCTAGCTCAATATCGGTCTTTCTAAACTTGCTTTGCGCTTCTAGCTGATTCTCTAGAAAATCCAAATACTGTTGATTAGAATCTTCAACTTTCATCCAGCCATCAGCCAAATTCTCAGCTGCACTCACACCAACCACCTTACCCTGAGCATCTTTTAAAATATACGCCATATATTTACCCTTGTTTGAACACTTATATTTGAACGTTCATATTACTGCATGTATTTAACAGTAGATGTAAAAAACAAACACTGTTTCATGACTTACATTTGCATTTTAATAACTTTCTTATGGGAAACAACATAACCCGAAACACATTGGACTTCTCCCGTAAAGAAAAAGCGACTCAAAAGAGTCGCTTTTTTAATGACACTTACAAACTAACTGCTTACAATTATTAGTCAGTAATGAGTTTTTGCTGTGCCATCATGTTAGCGATTATTGCTGCATCAGAAGTTTGTCCTGCTGTTAAATCAACACCTAAAACAACAATTTTTTGATTTTCAGCAGCCTGTTGGAAGCCACCAGCAAAACCTCCCGTTGAGCTAATGTGAACAATAGTATCAGCACCAGATTTCTCAAAATGCAAGTAGTTGGTCAGGTTATTATCATTCTCACCTTGAAGCAAATCGCGAATATCTAACACATCGCCACCTTGACTGAGAGACCGATTATCAAAGTCTTTGATAGTGTCGATAGTTTGGTTTCCAACCAAACCCTCATCTCCTGGTGCCCATCTAAATACGTCCACACTGACACCGCCACTTAAAATGTCGTTGCCTTTGCCACCAATCAATATATCGTTACCAGCATCACCACTGATAATATCGTCACCAGCACCACCGCTAATAATGTCATTACCTGATGTGGCACTTAAAATATTATTATTTTCATCACCTGCCGCACTATAGTTTTTATCACTGATAGACACTAACGTAACGTTATCAATACTTACCCCAATATTAGCGACTTGGCCACCACCTTCAAACTCAAGGCGATTATTGCCATTGCCAGCTCCACCCACTAGTATAAACTCATATTGACTCATCGAACCATCTGTAGGATTAATAGTCCCTAATTTGACCCCACCCCAATAAACGGTTACGGCGTTGTCATTAGATTTATTGTCGTTCGCATTCGCTATGTCACCTGCACTAAACGATAGTTTATAGATTTCTCCAGTAGTCACCCCCTGCACGTTTTGACCCACTAAATTATTCCCAGGAGTAGCTTCCAAATCGAGCCATTTAATACCATCGGTAGGTTTAACTCCACCTCGATTATCAGTATGCACATCCAACTCTAAGCCACGAGTGTCATTCCAGCCTGGTATAGCTGCATTCCCCACATATCCATACAACGTTTTAGTCAACCCCGTAACATCCTCAAAGGAACCATTCACAATCAAATTATGCACAGTTTTATTAGCACTGCCTAACGTGAGTGTTGCAGAAGCTGTATCTCCATCATTATCACTCAATGTGTAAGTAATCTTCGTACTATCAACAGAGCCAGTAGGAATTGGGTCAATCTTAATGACTGAATAGATTGGTTCATCACCACCTGCCTCAGCAAAGCTCCGTTCCCAAGCCACAACTACATTTCCATTCGCTAGCTGAGTTACAGTTACGTTTGGAACATCATATCCATCCGAACCATCAACTGCTTTTGTACCCACTTGAAATTCACTCGTAGATGGTGATCCATCTGCATTGAACACACGCGCCATCAATTTCATGGTGGGGACATCATCTGTCCACCCGTTGAGTGTCCATACTGCAATAAAGCGACCATCCTGTAATGCCTCCATAACTGGAGGAGAATCGCAGCGCGTTGCGCTTTCTGCTTGTTCGATTGATACGTCTGCTAACAGTGTTTTGCCATTTTTATCAAGCAGGGTAAAGATTGGCGCATCTTTACCATCTTCAGCAGTGTTACGAACATAACCCACTACAATATTACCGTTAGCAAGTTGCTTCACAGTCATTTGTTCAACATCATACCCATCAAAACCATCAATCGCTTTAGTCCCCACTTGGAACTCATTGGTACTTGCTGTACCGTCAGCGTTGAAGATACGCGCCATCACTTTCATGGCGGTCGTATCATCATGCAACCCGTTGATAGTCCAAATAGCAATAAAGCGTCCATCAGTTAAAGATTCAATGACTGGAGGTGAGTCAAAACGTGTGGTGTTGTCAGTTTGCTCAACAATCACGTTCGCTTGCAAAGTATTACCGTTTTTGTCTAAAACAGTAAACACTGGTGAATCATTACCAGCTTCAGCGAAGTTGCGGATGTAGCCAACGATAATGTTGCCATTTGCTAACTGGGTTACATTCCAGTTAGCAACATCATAGCAATCCGTACCATCCACTGCCCAATTTCCTACTTGGAACTGCCCAGTGCTAGGTGTGCCATCTGCATTAAAGATGCGCGCTTGAAGCTTCATCGAAGTAATGTCATCAGACAAACCATTTTCAGTCCATACCGCAATAAATCTTCCATCCGCAAGTGTTTCAACTACAGCTGGTGAATCAACCCCCTTATTACTTGGATCACGCATAACCACATCTTGAATTACTGTGGTTGGATTTGTGCCAGCTGTTTGTGGGTTGATAATTGTAAATACAGGAGTGTCTTGACTCCAACTCTCAGCTGCATTCCTGACCCACTGCACTACAACATTACCGCCCTCTAACTGATTGATTGTGAGATTTGGAACGTCATAACCATCAGAACCGTCTGCGGCAAGTTTACCAACTCTGAACTCATTGGTGCTTGGTGAGCCATCCGCATTAAAAATACGTCCCCATACTTGCATAGATTTAGTGTCGTCAGATAAACCATCCTTCACCCAAACAGCCATAAATCGACCATCTGCCAACGCGGTCATGACTGGTGGTGATTCCCATGAGGTTGTATCGTT
Source organism: uncultured Methylophilaceae bacterium (assembly GCA_964620425.1). Classification (GTDB taxonomy): domain Bacteria; phylum Pseudomonadota; class Gammaproteobacteria; order Burkholderiales; family Methylophilaceae; genus DASXUG01. The sequence continues at coordinate 256,843 of CAZUGV010000001.1, forward strand.
TTGTTGCATCTCAACACTATCAGCCACCACTGTCGCACCAATCGAATTCACTATGCTCTTCGCTTGGAAACTGTAAGCGCCATTATCCATATCCACAACAATTTTACCGTTTGATGTATTAATAGTAATTTCGTGCGTTGAGCTATTGTATGTACTATTATTACTGCCTGTAACACTTAACTTACCAGTCTTGTTATCAAACGTGTAAGTGGTGCCATCAATATTCAAACTCTTCACAAACCCGCCGTCACCACCAAAACCAACGCCAGTTGTAAGGTTCCCAGTCACTGGTTTTGGTACCGTATCAGAGAGCACAGAGTCTAACTTGTTAAAGTCAGATACTTTAACAGCATTAGTATCAGTACCAGATTGACCGTTATAAGCTAACTGATTCATATTTCCAGAGACCATAGTATCAGTTGCGCCTGCACCCAAGCCAATTGCAAATTGTTTAATTTGATTCGTATTGAGGAAATTTTCCCAATCAGTGATTTCTGCACCTTTGATACCATCACTAACAGTAGGTGCTCCATCAGAGAAAAAGTAGCCTACATTTTGCGCACCTGCTAACCTGCCAGCTGCGGCAAAAGCAGCTTTTGTATCATGCACTGCATCATCGTAGTTTGTCGAGCCTCCTGCCGTGAGGTCAGCTAGAGCTGCCTTAGCTTCGCTTACTGTCATCCATGTGTGGCTAAGTTGTTTACCACAATCAGCAAAAGAAACAATCATGATACGTGTTTCACCCAAAGCAGCATATTTGTCAATCAATGTATTGATTGAGGCAATTTCGCTAGCTAAGCGTGACTTTCCATCTATTCCATCAAGTGTCCCCATACTGCCAGAAGTATCTATTGTAAATAACAAATTAGTACCTGTATAACCAGAAGCTGTCACAACTTGATTAACCGCTACTGGTGCATCATCTTCAACGGTCAAGGTAATTGTACCAGTTGTAGTTGTGCTTGAATCTTTAGCATTAACGCCAATATTGATGATTAATGTATCTTCAGCAGTCGTATTCGGATGGTCGACAGCACCAGACAATACGACATTGTATTTACCAGTATTGTCTATCGTTGCACGAACCACCTCATTGCCCGCAGCGCTACCAATCAATGGGTCTGCGCTTGTACCCGAACCAGACCAAGTAATAGTGACACCATTACTTGTGTAGGTGGTTGTTGGCGCAGTCAATGTGACCGTAATGGCATCACCATTTGGATCAGAGATTTTCAAGTCACCCTGGTAAGTTGCGCTATCTGTCTTATCTGATGTACCCGCAGTGTCTTTAAGACCTCCAAGTAATCCTTCTTCAGAGACAACAGCATTACCTGCATCTGGGTCACCAATCACAGGGCCTTGATTCAATGTGTAAGCAAAGTTATCGCTAGGCACACTTGCGTTACCTGCTTTATCGGTTGCAGTCACAGTGTAGTTATGCAAGCCTCTGCCAATGTCTGGCGATGGAGTAAATGTCCAGTCACCGTTTGCATCAGCCTTGGTCGTGCCAATTTCTTTAGCACCATCAAAGACGGTCACGGTGCTAGCCGCTTCAGCTTTACCTACTAAAGTAGGTGTTGCATCGTCCGCAGTAGCTCCAGTTGCCAAATCAGCCTTAACAGGGCCGAAATCGTCAATGATTTTATCAATGGTTGGTTTAGATGTAACAGTATCTATGGTGGCTTTGTCTGTGCCTTCTGGGCTAATGTTGCCTGCAACGTCTTTGAGTTGCGCAGTCACAATCAGATCTTTGCCTTCGCCTGGGTTTTGTACGTTAGGTACAGAGACGCTGTTCTTTTGGATGTCGGCTAAAGTGAGCACTATCGGTGCTTGTTCTACACCGTTGACTTTGACGAGGATACTGTCGCCCACGTTGGCGGTCGATGGAAGCGTAATGCTGACGTCGATCGGGCCGTTGAGTTCGTCTTTGCTGATGTAGCTATTGTCGTTCTTGTCTTCTGCAATGGTGACGATGGGGGCACCTGCAACTGTGAGCTGGATGGTTGCTTGGTCGCTCACAGGACCTGCAGTGTTACCTGCGAGGTCTTTGATGCTGGCTGTGGCTACAAAGTCGGTATTGTTGCCTGTCGGGGTGAAGTCAATATCAATGAAGCCCGCTGTAAGTTGGGCATCAGTGATGGTGATGGTTTTGTCCGTGTTGCCTGAGGCAGTGACAGTTAAGGTATCGCCTGCTACTGCGCCTGCTGGTAAGGTGACGCGTACGCCAATGGTGTTGCCTTGAAGTTCAGTCGCGTTGATAAACTTGTCGTTGTTGGTGTCTTCTGTGATCTCGATGGCGAGGCCTTTGAATACAGTGGTGTCAACGGTGGCGGTGTCGCTGCCCGTCGGGCCTACGTTGCCAGCTGCATCTACAATGTGGGCGCCAATGGTGATGTCTTTGCCTTCTCCTGGGCTGGTGATGCCAGGGATCGGTAGCGTTTTAGCCGCGATGTCAGCGTCAGTCAGGGTGATGGCGGGTTGGTCTACGCCGTTGACGGTCACAATAAGTTTGTCACCTGCTTTAGCCGTCGCTGGGAGTTCAACGGTAGTATCAATGTCGCCTTTGAGTTCGCTAGCGTTGATATAGCTGTTGTCGTCAGCATCTTCGGTAATTCTGACAATCGGCGCACCTACTGGGTCGGTGGCGATTGTGGCGAAGTCTGTCGCAACGGGTGATTTGTTGCCTACTGGGTCGCTCACTTGGGCGCTTACTTCAAATTTAGTGCCGCTCGCTGGGGCAGTAAATTCCAAGGTGAGTTTGCCTGCTGTGATTTGTGCTTCTGTCAAGGTGATGGTTTGTGGTGTATTGCCTGTGCCAGTCACTTTGAGAAGGTCGCCTGCTACTGCGCTTGCAGGTAGGGTGACTTCTACGCCTATGGTGCCTTTGAGTTCTGTGGCGTTGATGAAGTTGTCATCATTGGCGTCTTCGGTAATCGCGACTTTGATACCGTCCAGTGGGCTGAGGTCGTATTTGGCTTGGTCGGTGCCTGTCGCACTGTTGTTGCCTGCAACGTCTTTAATAAAGGCGTCGACTTTGATGCTTGCACCATCCACTGGAGATGGGTAGCTGGTGGTGACGAAGCCTGCTGCCTTGTCTGCAGCGGTCACTGGGATTTCTTTGGTCACGCCACCTGAGGTCACAACAACGGTGTCGCCTACGTTGACTTTGGTTGGGTCAAAGGCGATCTTGACGTCAGTGACGGTGTTGCCGTCTAGTTTAGATTCAGCCAAGTTGACGAAGCCGTCGTTGTCGCCGTCATCTGTGATGAGTACCGTTGGGGCTAGGCCGCCATTCGGGATGCCTGTATCTATGGTTAACGGGACGTCCTTAGTGGTCGGGTTGCCCGCAGGGTCAGTCTCAACCACTTTGGCTACCCCTGTCGTGCCGTCAGGGATCGGTTGCGTCGGGGTGACGCTCCAAGTGCCATCGAGGGCTACCGTGGTCGGGATTTTCTCGCCAGTGCCAGGCATGGTCACTTCAATCTTCGCACCTGGTTCACCTGTACCAATGATCGTTGGGGTGGTGTCGTTGGTGATGCCGTCACCTTTAGTACCACTGTCCGAAGTAGGATCTAACTTGGCTGTTAAATCTGGTGATTTAGTGTCAATGGTTAATGGTACTGTGGTAGTGGTTGGGTTGCCCGCAGGGTCTTTCGCAACCACCGTTACAGGTAAATCTTTACCGTCTGGAATCGGTTGCTTAGGTGTCACGCTCCATTTACCGTCGTCGCCAACTGTGGTCGTGAGTTTCTCGCCTGTCACTGGCATCGTGACTTCAATCGTGGCTTTGGGTTCGCCTGTACCGCTAATCGTAGGAGTGTTGTCATTGGTGATGCCGTCACCTGGGGTGCCGCTGTCTGATACAGGGTCTAACTTGACTGTTAAATCTGGTGATTTGGTGTCAATGGTTAATGGCACATCGGCAGTTACAGTGTTCGGATTACCAGGCAGTGTTGTTGTCACTTTAATCACTTGAGGACCGTCAGGAATCGGCGTGTTAGGGGTAACTGACCATGTGCCATTTGTGGCAACTGTTGTTGTGATAGTTTCTTTAGGTGTAACAACAGTAACCGTAGCGCCTGGCGTGCCTGTACCAATTATGGTTGGAGTGGGGTCATTTGTAAGACCATCAGAATTAGAACTACCAGTATCTGAAGCTGGATCAAGCTTGGCGCTTAAAGTCAGCGGTCTTTGATTGCGACCATCATCATTACCTCGATTATCTACATCTCCACGGTTACCATCACGGACAGTGCCAAAACCATATTGATTGGGGTTTGGATCCGCAAATTGAATGCGCTCTAAATTCACAAAAGTTGCGTTACCGTCACTGCCACCAAAACCATTTGGCCCTGCGGCTGGCGCACTTAATATCTCATTGATATCTCTACCTTCTGCAACAGCTTGTATAACAGATTGAATGGTCGCTTGATTTACTGCATTCTCACCCGCATCAGGCACATCTGTACGCACGAGATCTTGTGTTACTTTAATCGTCTGTGCGGCAGCTAAGTCCACTACTTTTCCGTTGGCGAGCTGTACATTCACAGTTGAGCCTGGGCCGGTCACTACCTGCTGTCCAGCTTGTAGTTTTTCACCTACTTTAAGAATATGGCGTTCGCCACGTTCATTAACGACCATTGCTTGACCTGTGATACTTTTAACTACGCCAACTGCTGCCATTTTTTCACTCTCCATTTAATAATAACTGAGTAAGATAATCGTTAGTTTATTTACAAATTTTTTAATGCCTTAGCCAGACCACACCTGTATAGTCAAACAAAGTTAAGTAGCTAGGTTAGTTTTATTACAAATATAATTTTTCTTTTAAACCTTACTTTACGAACTTGCCACAAAGGGAATCCAAACTCTAGTAACGACTAAAAAAATCGTTACTTTAACTAGATTTTCCATTAAATCTTATGCGTATTCCTGCGTCTATTGTACCTAAGTACAATATGCCCCATTTTTGGATTTACTTTGACATCTTTTAGATGTAAAGAGTACTGAATTTCAATTAAGTTGGCGCAAGATTACGATAGTTAACTGGACAAACGCTCGTTGATACGAATAGCTAACTGAAGCCTATCTTTCACACCAGTTCGCTCAAATACAGCGGTGAGATGAGCCTTCACTGTTCTTTCGGTAATATCCAACTCTTTCGCAATATTTTTATTGCTTAGGCCTTGCGCCGCTTTAATCGCTACCTCACGCTCGCGTGGAGTCAGCAGGCGCAATGTTTGCTCAATACTTTCAGTGCTTTGCTCTGATAACTTGCGACCAACTTGTATCAGTTGGCGCAAAATATCTTGCCCTAACCAAACACCCCCAAACGCTACTACCTGACGCACTTGCGCCAACACAAGATGATCATGGTAGGCGTGGGTATAACCTAATGCCCCACGCTCAAAAGCTAGCATGGCTTCATGTTGATCTGGTACGTTAGCTAAAATAATCACTTTAGACGAGCCATCCAACTTTTTCAGCTTCTCAATACTGTCAAGCATCCAATCTAGCTGATTCGAATCTACATGGATCCAATAAATTGAACCTCGCTCAAGTATCGTAGGTAGCCTTTCAACGCTGTCACAACAATCTGCTACTGGTGAAAGCGCTTGCCACCCAGCAAGTAGCTGACCCAATTTTGTTACAAATATATCTTTTGTCATCTTTCCGTAAATGCGTAAGCACGGGCTTTCAACACAGGTTTTAATAAATAGGCAAGTATGGATTTTTTACCAGTCATAATATCCACTTGCGCCACCATACCAGGAATAATCGGCAAATTCCTGCCCAAACTGGATTTAATGGTTCGAACGCGCACAATATAATAGGCATTGCCTTTGTCGTCCACTATAGAATCTGCGCCAACACCAATTACTTTAGCGTCCAGCGTCCCGTAAATGGTGTAGTCATAAGCAGTTAACTTCACCGATGCATTTTGGTTGACTGTGATAAATGCAATATCTTTCGGTTGTATTTTGGCCTCCAAGACTAAAGCATCATCACTTGGCACTAACTCCATCACCTCTTTGCCTGGCTGAATAACACCACCAACGGTATTTGCAAATAAACGGCTAACCGTACCATTCACTGGCGATTTTAAGGTAGATTGCTTCACCTTATCGGTCAGCGCTTCACTAGAGGCATCAATTGAGTTGAGTTTTGCAGTTGTTTCAGATAACTCAGCTTCGATTTTACTGCGAAAGCTTTGTTCAATTTCGCTAATTTTCCGCCTAGCCTCTGCAATCGCTGAATGAACGCGCCCAATTTGCGCACGCGCTTGATCACGCTCACCGCGCAACCTCGCCACATCACGCTCTAAACGCAATAAATCCACCTCTGAAACCGCACCGCTACTTTGCAGTGGTTTTGTCACTGACAACTCTTGTGATGTTAAAGCAAGCCCGCGTTCAGCTTGCTCTACTTTGGCCTGCACCTCAGATAGCTCACGCTCTCGTTGAGACATTTGCTCACGGGCAATACCCACCTGCGACGCCAATGCTTCGTTGCTGGAGTTATACAAACTGTACTCTTGGGCATAAACCACGGGGTCTTGTTTTTGAACTTCTGGCGGTGGATCAAAGGGACGACCTTTAGCCAAGGCTTGCAACCGCGCTTGTTTTGCCAGCAATGAAATGTATTGCGTTTGATTTTCACGTAATGATGACTTGGCACGAGTCTCATCAATTTTAATCAACGGGTCTCCAATTTTGACAGTCTCACCCTCTTTGACCAAAATTTCAGTCACGATACCACCATCCAAGGACTGGATTTGCTGTACTTGTTTAGACGGCACTACACGCCCCTCGCCTTTTGTGACCTCATCAATTTCCGTAACCGCTGACCATACCAGCATCACCACCACGATGCCAGTAACCCAATACAGCAGTTTTTTAGCGCGCAATGGTGTTTCTTCTAATAAGGCATATTCAGCCTGCTTTTCCCAAGGGATGTTTTCTTCAGTTTCATTCGGTGCCCAACGCGCAAAAATCCAATTCACTGGTGCGGTTAACCATTTACGGGCTTGAAAAAAATTATATACTTTACCAATACCTTCAAAAATTTGTTTACTCATGATGCTTTACCTACCTTGCCTGTGCGTAATGCGTCGATGACTTGTTCTTTTGCGCCATCGGCGACGATGCGGCCTGAATCAATCACAATAATGCGGCTCACTAAATCAAAGAGTGAAGAACGATGTGTAATCACCAATAAAGTTTTTTGGCTTGCATCCTCCTTCATACGGGTTTTAATTAACTCCTCACCTGAGTGATCCATCGCACTAGTGGGTTCATCCAGTAGCAAAATTGGCGGGTCTTGCACCATGGCCCGAGCGATGCCCACCCCTTGCCTTTGACCACCAGATAAAGTTTCCCCTCGCTCCCCCACCGCCATATCAAAGCCTTTGGGGTGGAGGTTGATAAACTCGTCAATGCCGCCAGCCCGTGCCGCTTTTAGCACTTGCGCATCGGGGATATGCGGCGCAGAAATGGTAATGTTGTCGCGCATTGAGCCAAAAAACAGATGCGTATCTTGTTGCACATAGCCGATACAACGTCTAAGTTCTGCGGGGTCAATTTGGCGTGAATCTATGCCATCAATCAAAATTGAGCCAGAAGTTGGTTGGTACAACCCTAAAATCAGTTTATGAATGGTGGTTTTGCCAGAGCCCATGCGCCCCAAAAAGGCAACATGCTCCCCTGCATTAATTTTAAAAGATACATTTTTTAACGCACTTACTTCAGAACCAGGGTAAGTAAAACTCACCTCTTTAAACTCAATATTGCCTCTGAATGTCGGGCGAGATAAAAAGTTAGAATCAACAGGTCGCTCCACTGGCTTGTTCATGATGCCTTCTAGCGAAGTCAGCGCGGTTGCAGAGTTATGGTATTGCGCCATCAACCCAGCTGACTGTGCAATCGGGCTTAACGCACGCCCTGCTAACATGGTGCAGGCAATCAAACCACCCATGGTCAACTCACCTTTAACCACCAAATATACGCCAAGCAACACCAACACCACATTGACCACTTGCTGAATCGCCATCGCGCCGTTATTTATTGAGTAAGTCAGCATTTTCAGCTTACCGCTCACTTCGGTGAGGAATTTCGAGCTTTTCTCCCACTTGCTTTGCATCGTGCCCTCTAAGCCAAGTGCTTTAACCGTCTCAAGGCTCACCAAACTTTCAATCAGTGTGGCATTGCGAATCGCACCCGCGCGAAACATAGTTTCAGACAAATCATGCATTTTGGTTTGTACGCTAAACGAGTACACCAGAATGACCACTGCGCCTACCAATATAGGCACAATCATGGGCAGGCCAATCCAAGCAATGACGATAATAAAAATCAAGGCAAACGGAATATCTATCAAAGCAGTAATGGTGGTGGATGTAATAAAATCGCGCACACTTTCGAATGAGCGCAAATTAGATGCAAATGAGCCCACTGAATTGGGGCGCTCCTCTAAGCGAGTCCCCAGCACTTGCTCCATAATTCTGCCTGTAAGTTTGTCATCTACCCGATGGCTCGCCCAATCTAAAAAGTAACCGCGCATCGTGCGTAAAGCAAAATCGCCACACACCACCAGCACAATGCCTAACACCATCACCCATAAGGTTTCCATCGACTTATTCGGCACAATGCGGTCATACACGTTCATGGTAAAAATAGGCATCGCCAAGGCGAATAAGTTAATCACAAATGCGGCGAGCATAATGTCGCGATAAATCAATTTATTCTCAGCCAATGTGCCCCAGAACCAATGTTTTAGTTTGACATTACCCACGGTTGGCGCACGATCATCAAACAGAAATTTTGGCTTCACGTAAATGGCGTAGCCTGTATAACGCTGCTTTAATTCCGCCTCAGGGATACGCACTTCTGCATCACCTAACTCAGGGAAAACCACCCGCGCATTCGCACGCTGTTCATCCCACCCTAAAAACAAACAGGTTTCTTCATGCTGGAGTAGCAAAATGCAAGGGGTAAATTCTTCCCGAATTGAGCCCAAGCTTTTCTTTAAAGTATTGCTGACCAAGTTTGCGCGTTCCGCCGCACGCTTCACCAGCATTGGGGTCAAACGCCCCGCCTCGAGTGGCAAGCCTGAAGTCAGCGCATCTTTGGTGATAGCCACACCGTATATACGGCAAATAGTCATCAGGCTATCTAATAAACTATCGGGAATATATTGCCCTTGCGACGCAGGGTTATTATCAGTAGGTTGTGCGTTCATTTTTATCCATTTTATTTTGCAGAATATATAATTAGCAACATGCTAACCAAATACTAACCAATGATTTGTAGCCGCAATACAAAGAAAAGCGCTAAAAAAATAGCCCTGCTTTGGATTTGACTTGGTCGTACCACTTGGCCATTTGACTTGATTTTGACGATATCAATTGATATTAGCATCTTTAAAAAAACCACATCAGAGCCACCAACAATCCATTGACAAAAATTGCCGTCAGTGAGAAAGTTTTCCGCCAACTATACTGCGCATCACACAAACATTTAAAACTGCTTCATATTAATAGATATAACTCTAAATGCCACCTTTGCAAACGTAAAAAAACTGTTAAATGTGGCACTATTTGTCTGAAGTCAAATGCTTATCGGATATCATAACTAAGGTATCATCCCCGATTTATTAAACTTCACAGAGGAGACTTCAATGTCATTAACAAAACGTTCAATTGCAGAACTTATCGGCACTTTTTGGCTAGTGCTAGGCGGCTGCGGAAGCGCTGTATTAGCAGCTGGCATCCCAGAGTTAGGTTTGGGTTATTTAGGCGTTTCATTTGCATTCGGCCTGACTGTTGTCACAATGGCATACGCAATTGGACATATCTCAGGTTGCCATTTAAACCCTGCGGTATCCATCGGCTTAGTTGCTGGTGGTCGATTTAAAGCGGCTGAATTACTTCACTATATTATTGCCCAAGTATTAGGTGCAATTTTGGCAGCCGCTGTTATTTACTGTATCGCTAGCGGTCAAGAAGGTTACACATTAGGCGGCTTTGCCTCAAACGGTTATGGAGAGGCCTCTCCACATGGTTACGCATTACATGCTGCATTTGTTTGTGAAGTAGTCATGACCGCTTTCTTCTTATTTATCATCATGGGAGCAACAGATAGTCGCGCACCAGCCGCACTAGCACCATTGGCGATTGGCTTAACATTAGCGTTGATTCATATGATTAGCATCCCTGTTACCAATACCTCAGTAAACCCTGCACGTAGCACCAGCCAAGCCTTATTTGCTGGCGGCATCTACTTACAACAACTTTGGTTGTTCTGGGTTGCGCCAATTCTAGGGGCTGTGATTGGTGCATTAGTGTATAACTTTGTGGCTAAAAAAGACTAAGCTCCCCCCACTTCTCAAATCCCACCCACTCAACTCGCATAGGGTTAAGTGGGTGTTTTTATTTCTGCTTTATACTTCTGATTTATAATGGCCGCATGGCTAAAAAACTTGATCTAGAACGAATATTGCACAAACAAGGCTTTGGCTCACGCAAGCTTTGCCGCATTATGATTATCAACGAAGAAATCACCGTTAATGGTGAGCTTTGTGATGACCCAAACGCACAGTTTGAACTTGATAATTTAATTTATACAGTCAAAGGCGAGCCGTGGGAATATCGCGAAAATTCTTATCTGATGATGCACAAGCCCAGCAACTACGAGTGCTCGCATAAAACGCAACACCACCCCACCATCTACAGCCTGCTGCCCTTCCCGCTGGTAGAAAGAGGGGTGCAATGCATCGGCAGGCTAGATGAAGACACCACAGGGCTGATTTTAATTTCAAATGATGGCCAGTTTATCCACCGAATGAGCTCGCCCAAACACAAAGTGCCGAAAGTGTATGAAGTCACCTGCAAACACCCCGTAAGCGATGAACAAATCGCCCATATCTTAAGCGGTGTGCAGCTTGTTGACGAAACCGAACCCATTGCCGCACTGGCTTGTGAGCGGATTAGTGAAAACATCATCCATATGACGCTAGCAGAAGGCAAATACCACCAAGTCAAACGCATGGTTGCCGCCATTAGCAATCGTGTGGAATATTTAAAACGTATTCAAATTGGTGAGCTAGTGTTGCCGCAAGATTTGGCGGTGGGGGAATGGCGGTGGTTGAGTGGTGAGGATATGCGTCAGCTAGAAAGAGCCTAGGTTTTGAAAAACGGTTTATTTTGCACAGCCTACGCTTGTTGCCCCCACTAATTCAGAACAGGAAAAACTGAAATGCCTTGGATATTTGCGTACTTAATTTTATTAATCATCATCATTCTTGCTTTTGTAGTTGCCTTTAAAGCAGGGGCGACTTGGCGTAGCCGGTTTATAAGCTGGTTTTTCTTATTTTTGCCTGTTGCGTTATTTATGTGGGATTACCCAGTGGTTTATTACCGACATATACAAGATTGCAAAGCAGAAGGTGGATTAAAGGTATTGATACAACCAGACAAAGTGGACAGAGTTCAGTTTGACCCTGCGTCATATTCAGGTAAAAGTGCCGACGAAAGTATATTGAGAGGCTACTATCCACGGCTTAAATTAGTTGAAACAGGTGTAGAGCGTTATGACAATGGACGCAAAGTGTATGACTATTTTGCCACTAGTGTAGTTAAAACCACAGATGATATTTATAAAAGTGATTGGACATATAACAAGACGCCCATTTCGCATTTGAGCGAAGGTATGTTTGTGATTTCCATGCATACCGAGTATGACGAATCTTTGCATCGTAGCAAAGAGGAGTGGCGCTTAGCTCGTGATGGAAAGCTATATGCTAAACAGACGGATTTTGTGCATGGTTGGCCAAAGATCCAATATCCAGACGCGACTCCCGCGTGGACTTGTGATGAGAATCGGTTTTCAGATAGTAATCCTGACCCTTATAGTAAGTTAATGAATTTAGTTTTGAGATGACTTTATAGAGCCAAGTTGCGTTGGCAGATTCTGCCCACGCGTAAACGACTTCGCAAATTACTAAGGTGTCAAACATGAACGAGCCACTCATTAAAATACAAGCACATCTCTTTATCCGCCAAAAAATCACCAAGCAATTTATCGTCACTTTTATACTGTTTTGGTTACTCATGCTACTTGCCATTTTCGGCAACCGCTTTATTCCAAACTTTGAAGCCAACCATTATTTTCTGATTGTGTTTACCCTTATTTGGCTCCTCATCATTGGTTTTTTTATCATGACTTTTCGCACACTAAGCCATGTAAACTGCCCGATTTGCCGCACAAAAACGAATACATCAAGCACACACCCCAAGTTGCCAGATCAATATTCCGCATACTGTAAATCATGTAATATTTTGTGGGATTTAGGCATCGGCAAAGGCGATTAAAAGCAAGCCATCTCGCCAAAATCGTCACCTTAAATTCACTCCAGCTAGCCCCTTAAAGCAATCAACCATTACAATCGTACTAAATCTATTTTTAAGAAAACTTGAATAATGATCGACGGGCTAGTACAAATTTTAATCTGGCAAGGGTTGGGCGAGTTAATCTCCAAATTCTTTATCCCTGACATTCCAGGCCCTGTAATTGGTTTGCTGTTATTGCTCGCCTTTTTGGTGTTTAAAGGTGAAGTTAATCAACCGCTTGGCATGGTGGCGGATACTTTTCGCCAGCACTTAGGTTTATTGTTTGTGCCTGCCTCAGTGGGTGTCATTTTATTTCTGCCAGACCTTAAAACCCATGCCTTAGCAGTCACTCTGGCATTGTTAGTTAGCGTAGTGCTGAGCATTGCTGTGAGTGCTTTAGTACTCAAGTTTTTCTGGAAAGCCACTCATGACGAATAACCGTTTACCGATCTCTGAAATTTGGGTGTACCTTTCTGGCGACCCGTTATTTGCGCTTGTGCTCACTTTAGCCACTTACCAATTGGGCTATATTATTTACGTTAAAGTCAATCGCCACCCTGTATTTAACCCTGTTGCTATTTCGGTGTTGCTGGTGACTTTTGTGATTTCATTTATCCATATGCCGTATGCAAAATATTTTGAGGGCGCGCAGTTTGTCCACTTTCTATTGGGGACTGCCACAGTGGCGTTAGCCGTGCCTATTTATCGTGGGTTTAACGATTTAAAAGGCAAGCTATTCCCCATCACACTGGCATTAACAATCGGCAGTGCGGTGTCTATTTTTGTGGGCGTGATGATTGCCAAAACAATGGGCGCTGGCAGCAATATTGTCGGCAGCATGTATGCAAAATCTGTCACCGCGCCCATCGCCATGGGCATTGCCGAGCGCATTCATGTGTCACCCACACTCACTGCCGTATTTACCGTGATTACGGGCATGTTAGGTTCTATCTTAGCGCCCTATATTTTTAACGCGCTGAATATCAAACCTTGGTGGATGCGCGGCACAGCCATTGGCGTGGGCGCGCATGGCTTGGGCATTACCCGTGCATTTAGCATTAATGATGAAGCGGGTACATACGCAAGCATGGCGATGGGGTTAAACGGGGTGTTGAGCGCAGTGTTATTGCCTTTTATTATTGGGTACATTCGGGCTTAAGCAGAATTACGCTCGCTTTATTTCCACACCCCTGTACAATGCACCCACCCGACACCTTACCAATCAGTGTCGCGGTTCTTGAGAATCTCTCAGTCACTCTGACACTTAACGCGTCTGCCTCGATTGGTGTTGCAAGCTAGCAACTGGCCGTCGTAGGAAAAACACTTACATGAACACTGAAAACAACAACCTAAATTTTAATGATTTAGGTTTGGCAGAACCCATTTTACGCGCCATTCACGAGGCAGGTTATACCGCCCCCACGCCGATTCAAGCCAAAGCGATTCCCATTGTTTTAACTGGGGTAGATTTACTCGCAGGCGCACAAACAGGCACAGGCAAAACCGCTGGTTTTACCTTGCCGATATTGCATTTACTCACACAAAAACCAGTCGCAAATTTAGGCAAAGGTCGCCCACGTTGCTTGATGTTATCCCCCACGCGTGAGCTTGCCGCGCAGATTGAAGAATCCGTCAAAACCTATGGCAAGTTTTTGCCGTTAAAATCGATGGTGGTATTTGGTGGCGTGAGCATCAACCCGCAAATCAACCGCCTCAGCCGTGGCATTGATATTTTGGTCGCCACCCCTGGGCGTTTACTGGATTTAGCCAATCAAAAAGCGGTGGATTTATCAGGTGTTGAAATTTTAGTGCTGGACGAAGCCGACCGCATGCTGGACATGGGCTTTATCCACGACATTAAAAAGCTATTGGCACTATTACCTAACGCGCGTCAAAACCTATTATTTTCTGCCACATTTTCAGATGAAATTAAAAAACTGGCAGATGGGCTGCTCAACAACCCTGCGTTTGTAGAAGCGGCGCGCCGCAACACCGCATCAGAAATGGTGGAGCAAACCGTACACTTGGTGAAACAAAGCCACAAGCGCGATTTAATTAGCCACCTGATTAAAACCAATGATTGGAAACAAGTGCTTATTTTCACCCGCACCAAACATGGCGCCAATCGCTTGGCGGATAAGCTGATTAAAGACGGCATCCCCGCCCTCGCCATACACGGCAACAAAAGCCAAAATGCGCGCACCAAAGCATTGGCAGATTTTAAAGATGGTAGCGTGCCAGTGCTTGTGGCGACAGATATTGCCGCACGTGGCTTGGATATTGACCAACTACCGCAAGTGGTGAATTTTGAATTACCCAACGTGCCAGAAGATTATGTACACCGTATTGGCCGCACAGGCCGTGCGGGCGCTTCTGGCGCGGCAATCTCCTTGGTGGATGAAGAAGAAACCAAGTATTTAAAAGACATTGAAAAACTGATTAAACGTGAGATACCCAAAGTAACCGTGGAAGGCTTTGTGCCGCCAACTAAAATTGAGCCAGAACCACCAAGATTATTCCGCGGGCAACAACCAAATCGCGGCTCTGCGCAAGGCAACCCGCGCAAAACAGGCCAAGAAGCAGGTAAAAGCGAGCAAAACAAACGCAAACCGCAACAACGCAATGGCAAAGCACCGCAAGCCGCTCAAGGCAGACCCGCACAAGGCGCAAACCCTAACCATGCAGGGCAGCCAAACAAAGCGAGACCGCAAAATCAGCAAACAAAACCTGCTAGCAACTCAAGAAATGGTAATGCTAACCAACCGAGACAAGGTCAAGCCAAACAGCAAAACCTATCCGAAGCCGCACGTCACCAAGCCATGCCACAAACGGGTTTATTTGCACCCAAGCCACAGGGTAATCATCGGCGGAATCAAGGGCGGTAAGAGTTGGTGATGTGTTCACATTCGGCGACTTGCAACTAGCACTTGGATATCTGACTTTTTGAAGCCCAACGGTAAAGGGGCGTTGGATGATTCTGTTGGGCTTCATTCTTAAGCCCAACCTAGCTAAACATACACTTATCGGTTCACATCCAGTAAAATTACACTCAATAATCAACTCTGAAAACATCCTATGCAATTAGAAGCGGTTAGTAATATCAATCTTGTCTCACTAGTGGATAGCAGCATTAGCCTAGGAGTAGCATTTTTGTTTGGAGGCTTAATTGGATTAGAACGCCAATATAGACAGCGGACAGCAGGGTTAAGAACCAACATACTAGTAGCGGTAGGGGCTGCAATTTTTGTGGATATGGGCAACCGCCTCGGTGGTCACGAAGGCGCAACCCATATCAGTGCATACGTTGTTTCAGGTATCGGCTTTCTTGGAGCCGGGGTAATTATGCGCGAAGATGGCAATATACGCGGCTTAAACACGGCCGCTACCCTTTGGGGTTCAGCTGCCGTTGGAGCCTGTGCTGGGGCAGATTTGGTATTAGAAGCGTTGCTGGGTACTATTTCCGTTCTGTCTGCAAACACCCTACTTAGACCCATCGTAAATAGCATTAACCGCAAACCACTTAATCTAGCATCTGTCGAAGTGACCAATACTGTTTACATTATTGCCAATAGAAATCGTCAAAAGGAAGTGCTAAGTCTTATTGAAAGTGCCCTCGAACATAATCATTATCCAATTCGTGACTTATCGGTGCATGCTTTTGGTGAGCATGAAGTTGAAATTGAAGCCATTCTCGCAGCAACTTCGGTGGATAGTGCCAAGCTTGATTTATTAGTGCAAAATATTGCTGCACTACCTATTGTCACTCAAGCGTTTTGGAGTCCAAGCACTATAGATTAGCACGCGTACAAGTGCGGATTAACTTGCGTAATCCGCCGTATGAAAATCTCCTTTTCGGCGCAATAAGATGCGCTATTGACCCTCTACTGACTGGCATTCTTCGGCTACTCTAATCTCACCGCCTTCCACCCTCACCCCAGCACGTTGGGCTGAAGAATTAAGCCCAACACACCTTGTGACTTACGCTAAACTTTGGGCTTCCTAATGTCAGCCCACCCGCTTGTTACAAGACCACCTGCGCGCCAAGCTCTACCACCCGATTATGTGGCAATCCAAAATAATCTGCCGCACTACCTGCATTTCTGAACATGCTAATAAATAACTTTTCACGCCACAATGCCATACTGGAACTGACTTTGGGGATTAAAGTTTCGCGGCCCAAGAAATAAGAAGTATCCATTTCATCTAACACCAATCCATATTGGCCACATTGTGCTAATGCCGCTGGAATATCAGGTTTTTCTGTAAACCCATACATCACCAACACCCGATAAAAGTTGCCGCCTAGTGACTCAACCACCACGCGCTTAGCAGCTTCAAC
This sequence comes from uncultured Methylophilaceae bacterium, assembly GCA_964620425.1. GTDB lineage: Bacteria > Pseudomonadota > Gammaproteobacteria > Burkholderiales > Methylophilaceae > DASXUG01. The sequence goes on from CAZUGV010000001.1 coordinate 273,567, forward strand.
CACTGGTGTATCTTGCGTTTGCATGGTGAGTAACACAACGCGTTCGTGCAGAGCTTTGTAGTGTTTCAAGCTATGCAACAAAGCGTGAGGGACAATTTCTTGGTTATGCGTCAAAATCACGGCACTACCCGAAACGCGCTGTATTGAACTGCTGGCACCAGTGGCATTGGCTAAACCCAAGCTGTCGATAAAAGGCGTTAACTGCATAGATTCTTGCACTAATTTGCTGGTGAGTAATTGGCGACCTTTTCTCCACGTGGACATCAGCACAAATAAGCCGATACCAAATACCAGTGGCAACCAGCCGCCATCGGGGATTTTGGTTAAATTGGCGCTAAAGAAGGCAATATCCACCACTAAAAATACGGCGACTAATGCTGTCACCAAGCTGCGATTCCAAGCCATGGTGTTACAAGCCACCACATACGCCAGAATGGTGGTGATAATCATGGTGCCTGTGACGGCGATACCATAAGCGGCGGCTAAACTTGAGGATGACCCGAAAGCCAGCACTAATAAGACAACGGCAATCATGAGTACCCAATTCACAGTAGGCAGGTAGATTTGTCCGCGCTCACTGCTTGAGGTGTGATGAATTTCCATACGTGGACAGTAGCCTAACTGTATGGCTTGTTGGGTGATGGAGTATGCGCCAGAAATCACGGCTTGCGAGGCGATAACAGTCGCCATGGTTGATAGCGCAACCAGTGGATACAAGGCCCAAGTAGGGGCTAGTAAATAGAATGGGTTTTCGATGGCAGCTGGGTTGGTTAACAATAATGCGCCTTGCCCAAAGTAATTCAACACCAATGCGGGTAATACGACAAAAAACCAAGCGAGTTGTACTGGTTTTCTACCGAAATGTCCCATATCGGCATACAGCGCCTCAGCCCCTGTGACTGTCAACACCACAGCGGCTAATGCAAAAAAACTTAAAGCACCGTGCCCTGTTAAAAAGCCGATGGCGTAACTTGGGTTTAATGCTTGCAACACAGCGGGGACGCGCATAATACCGGTCACCCCTAATGCAGCTAAGGTCACAAACCAAACCACGACAATTGGCCCAAATAACTTACCGACCGCCGCTGTGCCGTATTTTTGAAATGAGAACAGCATGACCAAAACGGCGACAGTTAAGGGTAAAACAAATGTTTTTAAGCTGGGGGCGGCAATTTGCAACCCCTCAATCGCGGAGAGTACCGAAATTGCTGGCGTAATCACAGCATCGCCATAAAACAAGGCCCCGCCAAGCAAACCCAAAGTCATTAAAAAACTCACTTGTTTTGTGCCGCCAATATTGTGCACTAATGCCATCAACGCCATAATGCCGCCCTCACCGCGATTATCGGCGCGCATAATAAACAGCACATATTTGAATGAAACTATCATCATCAATGACCAAAACATCAATGAGAGAATGCCAAGAATATTGTCATGCGTAATCGGCACAGGGTTATGCGCGCCCGCAAAAATTTCATGCAAGGTGTAAAGTGGGCTAGTACCAATGTCGCCATACACCACGCCTAATGCGGCAAGGGCGAGCATGGTGGTAGTGCTTTTTTTAATTTCAGGTTGAGTTGTGATGTTGCTAGACATGACTGACTGCATATAAACGCTCTTTCTATTAAATGCTCAAAGAAAACTTAAATTTGGAAACGGTAACCAACGCCTGTTTCGGTCAAAATATGTTTAGGTTGGGCTGAATCAACTTCAATTTTTCGACGCAAATGCCCAACAAAAATACGCAAATAATGATTACTTTCTGCATGCCCTGGCCCCCACACTTCTTTCAACAGTTGGCGCTGGGTAATGACTTTGCCTGCGCTGGCATATAACACGCAAAGAAGTCGGTATTCGATGGGGGTTAGGTGTAGCGGTTCGCCAGCCTTGCTGACAGTTCGGTTGATAAAATCCACCTGCAACTCGCCAATGGTGACAGTGCTTGGTAAATCTGACATTTGCACTCTGCGCCTTAACAATGCTCGCACCCTTGCTTGCAACTCGCCAACCCCAAATGGCTTGGTCAAATAGTCATCGGCACCTGCATCTAGCGCTGCAATTTTGTCTTGCTCGCTCGCGCGTGCCGATAAAATCAGAATCGGCAAGCTGCTCCAAGTGCGCAGTTGAATCACCACTTGCAACCCATCTAAATCTGGCAAACCTAAATCCAGCACGATTAAATCTGGCTTGCGGTTAGCCGCTTCTAACAAGCCTTGTTTTGCTGAGTCAGCCTCATAAACAACGCAACCTTTATCCTCAAGCGCAACGCATACAAAACGACGAATCTGCGACTCATCTTCAACCACTACAACCACTGGGGCTAATGCGGTCATACGGTCTCACCTTCAAAAAGGGATGCACTTAATATTGGCGGAGTACCCATGGGTAATGTAAATTTGATACACGCTCCTCCATTTGGCATATTTTCAGCATGAATATGCCCTTGATGCGCTTCCACAATGGCGCGACACACGGCCAAACCAATGCCTGTGCCAGCAATGGATTGATCAGCAGAATGTGCCCGAACAAACATATTGAAAATTGCATTGATTTGATCTGCGGGGATGCCCAAACCACGATCAATCACTGAAATCAACACCGAGTCACCACGGGGTTCTGCGGTGATTAAAATTTCGCTCCCCGCTGGCGAGTATTTCACCGCATTTTCAATCAAGTTATAAAACACACGTTCCATCAATACCGCATCAAATGCCAGCATGGGCAAATCATCAGGCAAATTGACGCGTACCGTGTGCTGATGCAATGCTGTCGCAAGCATTTGAATACTCGCCCCGATAACCTCTTCAAGCGGCTGCCATTCTTTTTTAAATGTAATTTCGCCCGTTTGCAATCGCGCCATCTCCAGCAAGTTCGTCACCATGCCGCTCAGTTTTAATGACTGTTGATGTAGCGAGCCTAACACCTCTGTTTGATAGCTAGATAATGCTGGTTTTGCTGATAATAATGAATCTGCCATCCCCACCATAATGGTCAATGGCGTGCGCAAATCATGCGACAAACTCGATAAAATTGAGCTTCTTAGGCGCTCGGTTGCCATTTGCATTTCGGTATGGTTAGCCACTTCCACATAATGTAAACGCTCTATCGTAATCGCCAACAACGAAGCCACCGTCAGCAATAGCTCCAACACGTCCTCTTTTAGCGCAGGCTTACCTTGCGCCAAAGCGACGACCAACACACCACGATTACGCGTTGAACCTTTAAGCGGCAAGTAATAAATACCATCGGGCTCAGTCAATATTTTATGCTCATCACTCTGATACGCCGCCCAAGCCATGTGTGATTCAAACCACACGCGATGCTCAGAAAGCGGAGCGAGCGTATCTTGCTCAGGCAATAGCACGACACTTTCTAATTGCAAAGTACCTTTCAAAAACTGACCCACCAATGGCGATACTTGATTGAGTTTAAGCACACCAGATAGCTTAGTGGCTAATTCATACAGCGCTTGGGTACAACGAAGACGTTGTTGTGAAAGTAGCACTTGATTTTTTAATCGTGCCGCCAATTGCCCAGTGATAAGCGCCACCACCAACATCACAGCAAAAGTAATCAGATATTGCACATCATCCACCGCCATCGAAAAGCGGGGTGACACGCAAAAATAATCAAACAATCCCACACTTAAAAATGCCGCCAAAATACCTGCATTGCTGCCTTGATAAACGGCAATTAAAAATACCGTTAATAAAAACAGCATGACGATATTAGCCAGCGCAAGATGCGGCAACAACCCAGTCGAAATGTAAGTCACCACTAGACAGCCAACAATAGCTATCACGAGCGATTTAGTTGAGCTGATAGATTGATTTTTAAACATGGTGTGTATTTTGGGGGAACCGATATAAAAATTGTGTAAAATTTTTACTGAAGTAAAGTCTTGCCGATAGCAACCATTTCAATAATCCAGCATCATATACAAATGATTGAAATAGAGACCAACACATGAAAATTGCTTTTACCCTCATTATCACAGCACTTTTATCTGCCTGCATGGGCGTGCCAGCCAACGTTAAAGTGGTGGACAATATTGATGCGAACCAATATTTAGGCACATGGTATGAAATCGCGAGGTTAGACCATTCGTTTGAGCGCGGGCTTGAAAACGTCACCGCGACTTATAGTTTGCGTGATGATGGCGGCATTAAGGTCATCAACCGTGGCTATGACCCCAAAAAGCAAAAATGGAGTGAGGCCGAAGGAAAAGCCTATTTTATTGAGGCGCGTAATGCGGATAACACATATCTAGGTAAATTGAAGGTTTCGTTTTTTGGTCCATTTTATGGCGCTTACAATATCATTGCCATAGATAAACCGTATTACAACTACGTGATGCTTTGCGGACCCGATACATCGTATTTTTGGATACTATCGCGCACACCACAACTTACTTACCCCATTAAACAAGAACTGATTAGCGAAGCCAAAAAATTAGGCTTTGCAACGGATAAGCTGATTTACGTCAATCAAACCGAGCCAAGTGTTGAATATAAAGCTGGGCCGCATGTGCAATAAATCAAGATCTACCAAAAAATGGCGTAATTAGACTAAAACATAAGCACGGGCGCTAGAGATGCTTTAGAATTTACACTACAGAATTTTAAAATTTTTTACTTACTTTTTTAAGGCTTGTCGAATGAAACCAGTTCATAGCAATTTTTCTTGGCTTAATCTGCCCAACTTACCAGCGCCACTCAAAACCTTATTTGCAGGTTATTTGTTGGTCACAGGCGTGGCTTTATGCATGGCTGGTCTACAGATTATGCTGACTCACGGCATGGCAGATGGCAAAGTTGGTTTATCCGTGAATGATATTGTGTACAGTTACTATGGTGATCGTTCAGGCAGCAAGCTGGAAGGTATGTTAAATGGAGCAATGAAAGCTAATGCACCTGCTGAGGTACGTTTAGATATTATTAAATGGGCGCGTGAAGGCGCACCTGAAGCGGAATGGGAACCACACTTTAAAGGCGTATTTGCCCAGCACTGTATTGCTTGCCACGGTACATTACCCAACATCCCTAACTTCAACAATTATGACGCGGTGAAAAAGGTCGCCGAAACCAACAAAGGGGCAACGGTGGAGAGCCTCACCCGCGTTTCGCATATCCACTTATTTGGCATTAACTTTATTTTCTTTATTATGGGTTTTATTTTCACTTTTGCCGTGAATGTGCCTAAAACCTTGAAAATTTTAGCAATTGCTTTCCCATTTGGCTTTTTGATTGTGGATATTTTGTCTTGGTGGTTGACCAAACTAGACCCAGCTTTTGCGTGGTTTACCATTATTGGCGGTATTGGTTACAGTATTGCCTCAACCTTTATGTGGATAACCAGCATGTACCAAATGTTTATTCTTTCCCGCAATGGCAAAGTGTATGGCAACGCTTGGGAGTCTGATTTATAACTTTCTACAAACCACGTAATAGGCATTCCAAATACAACTAGACACAAAAAAGCCCATGATAATCAATATCATGGGCTTTTTTATATCTACTTAGGTCTAGTAATTTTTAATCTGCTACGCTTAAACCTTGGTCTTAGCAACTTTCGTCTTAGCGTGATGTACGCGTTGTCTTTTTAGCACCGATATTCAACTTAGCAGTTCTCGCCAATTTTACGCCACGTTCGATTTTATTCACCCGCGCAGGCACAACAGGTTTGACAGCCAAGGGCTGAAATGCTGGTACTAAATGCTTTTTGCTATTGCCGATTAAATCTGCCCTACCCATTTTTTTCAAGGCTTCGCGTAACATCGGCCAGTTGTTTGGGTCATGGTAGCGTATAAACGCTTTATGCAAACGGCGCACGCCACTCGCTTTGGGGATAGGCACTTCGTCAGAATCAGCAGTCACCTTACGCAATGGGTTTTTGCCGCTATGGTACATTGCGGTTGCCATTGCCATAGGGGTAGGCGTAAAAGTTTGTACTTGGTCTAGTTTAAAGTCATAACGCTTGAGCCAGAGCGCGAGGTTGAGCATGTCTTCATCGGTTGTGCCTGGGTGGGCAGCGATGAAATAAGGGATTAAATACTGCTCTTTACCTGCTTCTTTGCTGAACTTTTCAAACATGGCTTTAAACGCATCATACGCGCCCATGCCTGGCTTCATCATTTTGCTTAGCACGTTTTCTTCACTATGTTCAGGGGCAATTTTTAGGTAGCCGCCTACATGATGTTGCACTAATTCTTTGACATATTCAGGCGATTTCACAGCTAAATCGTAACGCAACCCTGAGCCCACTAAAATCTTCTTCACACCTTTGATGGCGCGCGCTTTGCGGTAAAGCTGTATCAATGCGGAGTGATCAGTATTTAAGTTTTCACAAATATCGGGATACACGCACGAGAGTTTGCGACAGGCTTTTTCGATAGTCTCGGATTTACACGCCATGCGGTACATATTGGCGGTTGGGCCGCCAAGGTCTGAAATAACACCTGTAAAACCATCGACTTTATCGCGGATTTCTTCAACCTCTTTCAGAATGCTGGCTTCAGAACGGCTCTGAATAATACGACCTTCATGCTCGGTAATGCTACAAAACGTGCAACCACCAAAACAACCCCGCATGATATTGACTGAAAAACGTATCATCTCCCAAGCGGGGATTTTGGCTGCACCGTAGGCTGGATGCGGTTTGCGCGCATAGGGTAAATCGTAAACGTAATCCATCTCTTTGGTGGTAAGGGGAATAGGCGGCGGGTTAAGCCAGACCTCACGGTCGCCATGTTTTTGTACCAAGGCGCGTGCATTGCCAGGGTTGGCTTCCAAGTGCAACACACGTGAAGCATGTGCATATAGCACAGGGTCTTTAGCCACTTGCTCATAATCTGGCAAGCGCACCACTTGCTTGGTACGGTCTGCTTTGGGTTTGCGAACAATTTGAATGGCGTTTAAGCCTTCTGGAAGTGGCGGTTCATCTTTTTTTGCTTCCGTTTCGCAACTTGTCCCAGCGCCCATTTTCATTTCATAGGGGTCAACATGTTTTTCAACCGTACCAGGACGGTCTAATTTGGTGGATTCAACCTCATCCCAACCTTCTGGAATCGCTTTACGTAAAAAAGCGGTACCGCGTATATCTTGAATTTCGCTGACTTTATCGCCTTTGGCGATACGGTGCGTTAATTCCACCAACGCACGTTCTGCGTTGCCATAAATCAGTATATCCGCCTTTGAATCCACCAATATCGAGCGGCGCACTTTATCTGACCAATAATCATAATGCGCAATACGACGCAAACTGGCTTCAATACTGCCGATAATCAAGGGAGTATCTGGATAAGCCTCACGGCAGCGTTGTGAATACACCAAAATTGCTCTATCTGGGCGCTTGCCTGCTTTAGCCTCTGGCGTATAGGCATCATCGGAACGGATTTTACGATCAGCCGTGTAACGATTGACCATGCTATCCATATTACCCGCTGTTACACCAAAATAGAGATTGGGCTTGCCTAACGCTTTAAAGGGATCGGCAGATTGCCAATCTGGCTGTGCGATAATGCCGACGCGAAAACCTTGTGCTTCCAACAGACGTCCAACCAGCGCCATGCCAAAACTAGGGTGGTCGATATAAGCATCGCCCGTCACAAGAATGATGTCGCAACTATCCCATCCAAGTACGTCCATTTCGGCACGACTCATCGGCAATATTGGCGCAGCACCAAATCGCTTCGCCCAATAATGGCGATAGCTCGAAATTGGCTTAACGGTAATTGAGGTATACATTTCCATAACCTGAGTATTTTACTCTGGAATTAGATTTTCACGAAATTTGATGATGATTTAATTGGACTTTTCTAAACGAATCCAATTAAAATTGTATCAATTGGTTAACAAATGTAAACTTCCGTGAATCTCATGAAGCTTTAATTAAAACATCCAAGAGAATAATGTAATTAAAATGAAAAAAACCTCTACATTGCATCAGCTAGTTATCCCAATTGTATTGTTGATTGCAGTATTAGCTGCTGCATTCGCTTACATAGAAGCAAATAGAGAAATGCAGTCAGTGTATAAAAGTGCAAAGACTCAAGCTCAAATTCAAGTTCGGATGCTAACGCTCACGGAGTCCCTAGTAGGCGACAAAGTCAGCACCTCTATGCGATTACTGCGAGATCGAGCAAAACTTCTTGGCTCTCCAGAGATTAAAGGATTGGCAAGATACGGTGATGAAAGTTTCCCCAATCTAGTGTTAGGCAATACAAGCCAAACCAACAATTTTTCATTGGTTGATGAAATAACCGCTATCACTGGAGGTACCGCCACACTATTTGTTAAACACGGGGAAGACTTCATTCGCATATCAACCAATATTATGCAAAAAAATGGTGAGCGCGCCATTGGAACAAAACTAGACCCCAATGGCAAGGCCATCAAAGCGATTCAACAAGGGCAAGCATTTTATGGCGTGGTGGATATCTTAGATAACCCCTACATTACGGGCTATGAACCCATGTTAAATAATCAAGGTCAACTGATTGGTGTTTGGTATGTTGGCTTTGAAGCAAATGTACAAGCATTACGTGAAACTGTTGAGGCTACTCATTTTTTAGATTCTGGATTTTCTGCAATTGTGGATAGCAAGCGACAAATTCGATATATCTCCAATCATATTGAAAAAGCAAAAGCTGTTAACTTGATTCAACGCCAACCCAACAACTGGCAATTTATCGCAGAGAATGTGCCTAAATGGGACTTTCAAGTCATATTAGCATACCCAAAAATTGAAGCAAGATCAACTGGTTATGTAAAAGCGTTCTATATTATCTTAGCATCGACCATCATCATATTAGTAATTCTTTTAATAATTGGCTTTCGATTTAAAAAGCTCATTCTTGACCCAATCGGTGCTGAAATCTCAATAGCAACAAGCTTAGTTAAACGGATTTCTGAAGGCGATTTAGTTGAAGATCATTTAACCGCAAAACCCAACACTTTAATGGCAGATATTTTAAAAATGCGGAACAAACTAAGCGCTATGGTTAATAACATCAAATCCAATAGCGATAGACTTGCCTTGGCTGCTAGTGTGTTTGAACACACACATGATGGTATTTTTATTACTGACGAAAATGGTGTCATCGTGCAAGTAAATCCTGCATTTGAACGCTTAACGGGTTTTAGGAGTGAAGAGTGCTTAGGTCAAAATATTCAAAATATTAATTGCATTTCACTTGATAAAAAAATCCTATTAAAAGTGATTGCTGAGCTAGCTAAAAATAGTATATGGCATGGGGAAATTGAAAACCAGCGTAAAAATGGCGATATTTATATTGCTGATTTAGAGGCGTCGATTGTATTGGATGAAGAAAAAAATCTTCGTCATTATGTTGGCATTTTCTCAGACATCACATTACAAAAAAACCAGCAGACTAGCCTTGAACAAATGGCTTATTATGACTCACTCACGCAATTACCTAACCGCGTTTTATTTATGGAAAGACTTAAACAAGTCGTTTCTGTAGTGACGCGCACGAGTGAAAAATTCGCAACGTGCTATTTTGATTTAGATGGGTTCAAATCTGTTAATGACCGTCTAGGTCATGATTCTGGGGATTTACTTCTAAAAGAACTTGCTCAGCGCGTACGCCAATGCCTGAGATCCAGTGATACATTTGCGCGTATAGGTGGCGATGAGTTCGCGCTCCTCATTTGCAATATAAAATCTGAGACCGAGGCTTATCAAGGGATTGAACGCTTACTAGAAGTCATTAAAATTCCATTTTTCATTAAAAACGAAATCATCAACATTAGCGCAAGCGCTGGGCTTGTGATTAACTTAAGCTACCAAGCTGACGTGGAGAGAGTGATTAATATTGCAGATAAAACCATGTATCAAGCAAAAGTACTTGGCAAAGACACTTATCAGGTATTTAATTGGAGCAATGCAGAACTAAACGAATAGCCAATTGAATACTCAAGCATATCAACCAATACATACTGAATCTACTTCATCAGACACAGTACGCTACCAAATTTCTGGCATACATTGTGGTGGATGCGTGAGTAAGGTTGAAAAAACACTCTCGACATTTGCCACGCATGTAAAAGTGACGCTTGAGCCTTCTCAAGCGGTGCTTGTTGAACCTAAAGCTAATCTCTCACAACTGAACCAGGCGCTTTCAAATATTGGTGTCTATCAATTAAGTGAGATAAAAACCATCCCGGTTACTATATCCCAGAACAAACAGCTAATCACTGAGCCTGAAAGCGCAAATTGGCTGAGTACCTACCAACCGCTATTACTTATCATCGGCTATATTCTATTCACCACCACTGCCATTGAGCTAGCACAAACCAATGATAACCTCAGCCAGTTCAGCCTGCATAACTGGATGGTGAATTTTATGGCGGGCTTCTTTCTAGTGTTTTCATTTTTTAAATTGCTGAACCTCAAAGCGTTTGCTAACAGCTACGAGATGTATGATTTACTGGCGCAAAAACTACCCAGCTATGGCTTAATTTATCCGTTTATTGAGTTAGCGCTTGGCTTAGCCTATGTGCTACGCTGGCAACCTGAAATCACCAATATGGCAACACTTTTTGTGATGGCATTTTCAAGCCTAGGCGTGATTCGTGCGGTGTTAAACAAACAAAAAATACGTTGTGCTTGCTTGGGCAGCGTGTTTAACTTACCCATGAGTACCATTACCATTATTGAAGATTTAACCATGGTTATCATGGCCGCATGGATGCTAATCTAAGCTGAGTGAGGATAATGCAAGGCGATTATTTTCAACTCCCCACAGGCAAAGTCGCAGCACTATATGACCAAACGCCTTTTCCACCCCTGACGCAAGCCTTACAGGAACCTAATGGCTTATTAGCCATTGGCGGCACACTCAGTGCCTCTTTCCTACTAGAAGCCTATCAACAAGGCATTTTCCCTTGGTTCAATGAAGGTGATCCCGTGTTATGGTGGAGTCCTGACCCACGCATGGTGCTATTTCCTAGTGATCTAAAAATATCACGCTCGCTTGCGAAACGACTGAAGAAATCCGATTACGAAATTCGATTTAACACAGTTTTTGAAGATGTCATGCGCGCATGTGCCAGCACCCCAAGACGTCAAGAAGATGGTAGCTATGCTGATGGCACGTGGATAAACGAAGATATCATACAGGCATACTCTGAATTACACCGGCTTGGTAATGCGCACAGCGCTGAAACTTGGATGGATGGCAAATTAGTGGGCGGGCTTTATGGGGTGGCAATAGGCAAAATGTTTTATGGCGAATCCATGTTTCACCACGTTACAGATGGTTCAAAGCTTGCTTTTGTACACTTAGTCAAACAACTACAGACAGATGGTTTTGGCATGATTGATTGTCAGATGAAAACATCGCATTTAGCTTCACTGGGCGCACGTGAAATTTCACGCCATGATTTTTTACGCCAATTGCAACTATTGACAAGACTTACCAAATGACATTACCCAACGATCCACCATTGCAAAAGCTACAGTTTTACGCTACAACTCTATATGCTTGCGGCTACTTACCTAACAGAGCAGCACAATCTCTAATCGCAACGCCGCAGCATTTAATTAATGCAAAAACATACAGCGGGCTGATTCAACTCGGTTTTCGTCGTAGCGGAAAATTTGTCTACCGTCCCCACTGTGAAAACTGCAAGGCTTGTATACCTGTTAGGTTACCTGTCAAAGACTTTACGCCTAGCCGCAGCCAGCAACGCGCTTTCAAACGACACCAATCGCTTGAAGTAAGCATTCATAAGTTGGAATATAAAGATGAACATTTTCAGCTTTATGCAGCTTATCAGGCAATACGGCATCCAAGCAAAGACACAGAAACCGCTAATCAATTTCGCGATTTCTTAGTGCAAAGCAATGTAAAAAGCTACGCAATTGAGTTTAGATCAAATAGCGAACTAAAAATTGTCAGCATGATTGATGTTGTAGAAAATGGCATTTCTGCGGTGTATACCTTTTATGATGCGGCTATCAAAACACCTGCGGACAAGGCAAATAGTTATGGCACTTACAGCATCTTGTGGTTAATTGAGTGGTGCAAAACACTCAAACTCCCCTATTTATTCCTAGGTTACTGGATTCAAGGTAGCCAAAAAATGAACTACAAACAACACTATCAGCCGCAAGAAGCCTTGATGAACAACGAATGGGTATTACAAGAGTTAGACTAAAATCAGTTAACTTTCACAATCTCAACCCCACCAACATGCCAAATCTTTTCCAGATTTAAATCTGCTTGCTTGCTTGCAAGTAAATCTACAAGCGCTTGATGGTGTTTTTCATACAAAACAACGGTATCGCCCATTTTAGGGTCTTGGGAAGGAATCACCCGCTGCGCCGCAAAAGACAAGCTTGGTGAGGCTAATCGCCAACTTACAACAGGTGTGGCAAGCTGTGTCACTTGTTGCGCTGCGAGCAAAATAGGGTTTCTTAATTGTGCGATGACTGTCGGCACTAATGTCAAATGCACACACACAGCTAGGGCAACAGCCCCCGCTGATAAGCGCCAAGCACCAAATTTAGATGGCAAACTTAAAGCAATCAAGCCGATGATGGCTGGAACTGTCATCCGAGCACATTGGATAGTCAATACATACCCTGAATCCTGTAAAACCTCATGATAATAAGCATCATGGGTTAAGCTTGCTAACTTAGGTGCCCATATAAAAGTAAACGCAAATAAGAGCAACAACAAGCCTAACCATATTCTATCAGCCAGTAAGGATGATTGCTCTTGGTGCGCTTTCCCCGCAGTCATGGCCATCAACACAAACAAACCGCTTAAACCGTAGAACCCATAATGCGGTAGCTTGGTGGATGAAAAAGAGAAAAACAGCAAGACAAACAATGGAATTGCCCACATAAAACCAAATGCGGGATGGCGTAATATAGCACTTGGCTGACGTAGAGTGCTGACAAGACTACGCAGCAACATGGGGACCCAAGGCAAAACTGCCACCATCATCCACATAGGGTAGTACCAAACGCCACCGCTGAACCCAAGCATCGTGCCTGTATAGCGCCCTAGATTATGTTTACCAAAAAAGCCTGCGATAAACGGCATGCCTTGCGCTTGATATTGCAAAAGATACCAAGGTAACGCAATCACCAAGACAAGCAGCCAAGCGATGGGGTCAAACGCAACTTTCAACCATGGCTTATATAAATTGGGGCGTATTACTACTGCAAGCAAGCTCGCACCTGCTGGCACTAAAATAGCTATTGGCCCTTTGGTCAGCAAGCCTAATCCGATAAAAACAGCAGCAAGTCGCGTATATTTTTTAACTGTAGTAGCATCATCTGTTAACAATGCACGCCATACAAAATAAAGCGTTGTTGCTAGAAACGAATTAAGCACAGCATCGGCCGTTGAAACGCGAGACATCACTGGTAGCGCAATGGAAGTAACCGCAATCACCAGAGCGAACTGAGTCGATTGGCTCGAAAGATGCACCAGTTTAGCGGCTTCTCGCGTCCAGCATACAATCATCCAGCACCACCACAAACCAGCAATTGCAGAAGGCAACCTCGCGGCAAACGCGTTTATGCCAAAACCTTGCATGGCTGCGATTTGTAACCAATGAATTAACGCAGGTTTGTCAAATCTTGGCGCATCAAATAACCATGGCGAAATAAAATCTCCACGACTTAACATTTCTCGACTAGCTTCAGCAAATGCACCTTCATCTACGTCTGTCAGTGGCACGCTGCCTAGCCCCCAAAGCAAGATAACGCTGACAACTAGCCAAAGTAATACATTGATAATCAGTTGATTTTGTTTCATTTTAACGTCAGCTTTGGAGATTGTTTAAGCCAAAAATAGATTCCCAGTATGCCTTGTAGCGTTCCCGCCAAGCCAAATAAAAACGAGGCTGAAAAAGCTGACTCAGCATTCACGCCAATCAAGCCGAACACCTCCACAGCGGCTAATTCTCGTGCGCCAAAGCCGCTAATCGAGGCTGGAATGATCGCAGATAGAAATATCGCTAAACTAAGAGCTGCTACCAACCAATATGAAATTTCCACACCAACGGCTTGTAAACAACAATATAAGGTCAACACAGCAAATACTTGCACCAGCAAAGACTGAATGAGTGTCACAATCAGGAGGTGAATATTGGCTGAGATTACAGCAAATGTTTGAATAAGTTTGCACACCCATTTATTGCGAACAAGGTCAGCCAAAGTGTGTAATTGCTTTGCACTTCCCCAGACTGTAATAAAGGTAAGCGGCGCAAGGGTCGCTAGCACCAAGCAAATGGCATAAAGTTTTAGCGACCATAAAATGGTTTCGCCGTAATGGTTTACCGTTGACAAGCAAATCAATAATAAGCTTAGCAAGGACAATATACACAAACTCCATAAGCCACCCACGCGATCTAACAACACACTTGCTGCTGCCTGTGCATGACTGAATTCAGTTTGTTTATTTTGCTGTTGGGCTATTTTTACTAGCCCCAAAGTACGCCAAACATCCCCGCCGACAATGCCCCCAGGCAACACCGTATTGGCTGTAATGCCTTGCGCATAAAAATACAACGCTTGCTTAAATTGAATCAGCAAACCCATTTTCGATGTAATTTGTTGCCAGCGCGCAACTGAAAATAAATTAGAAATCACAAGAAAAAAACAAGCAAGTAAAAACCATATCCATGATATTGTTGAAAAAACAGTAGTTAGCTTAGCTGTATCGAGTTGCCTGAGCAAAAACAGAATAAGTAATACGCCTAACAATGAGCGTAGCACAGCACTTAACTTGATATTTTTCACTCGAGGTTAATTTCCCATACTATTTTTACGCAGAAACCAGCGCGCCAACCTAGCCCTGACAACAGGAAACAGCATCAAGAGTGCTAGTACAGCAAACCCCTGCCAAAAATAAGTGACCGCTGGAAGATTGGCCATTTTACCCAATGCCAGATAAACAATTGCGATCAGCAATAATGCCATGCCCAAAAACGCCAAATACCGCTCAACTTTTTGCGAGATTGCATCGGCTAGCGTAATCGCCAACATGCTTGCCCCCCAGCCGACCAAAGCACCAATCAAAACATCTGCAGGCCAGTGTGCGCCTACCATAACTCTTGAAACGCCAACCAAAGCCGCCACAATTACCGCACAAAATGCCCATCGCGATTGACAACTAAAAAACACCAACCCCGCCGCTAAAAATGCCGTCATGGTATGTCCTGAAATATAGGCATGCGTTTGCAAAGATGGTCCAACAACAAAAACATTGTCGCCCAAAACACCTAAAGGGCGAGGGTAATCAAAATAGTGTTTAATGACAGGCGATAAAATACTGCCTAATATGAAGACAAAGCTCAGTCGAACCAAGGCTTGCGGATTTTTTGGCAAGAACAGCCAAATCATGACAACCGCTACAGAAGTATCTCCTAATGATGTCATCCATGCCCAAAACAAAGAGCCACCGATAGAGGGCGTTAAACTGTTTAGCGTTGTGAATAGCAGATGATTAGTGCTGGATTTCTCAAACCACAATCCGAGCGGCAGTATTATCGCCAACATTAAGAGATATAACGCCAACGCGCGTAATACGCGTATATCAATCATGATAGCTTACTCAGGTTTTCTTAAAATGTATTGTTTACGGCCATTTGGCTCATGGTAAATACGAATCAGCAACTCGCCAATCAAGCCAGTCGCCAATAACTGCATGCCTACCAAAGTCATCAGTACACCAAACATTAATAAGGGGCGACCGCCAATGCTCATGCCAAGTACCAATTTCTCAAAACCTAGCCAAGCTAGTGTTGCAAAGCCAACTGCTAGCAAAAGCAGTGCAATGCCGCCAAAGGCATGAATCGGACGATGCAAAAAGCGCATGGTAAAGCGTATCCACAACAAATCGAGGATTACGCGTATGGTACGGTCAATGCCATATTTTGAAACACCTGCCACCCGTGCGCGATGGTTCACTGGCACTTCAATAATTTTCGCACCCACTTCTACCGCCAATGCAGGAATAAAGCGATGCAATTCGCCATAGAGTTTTAAATCGCGAATAATTTGCCCACGGTAAGCTTTTAAAGCACAGCCATAGTCGTTTAATTGAACTTTAGTCACTTTTGAGATCAACGCATTCGCAATCATCGAGGGCAGTTTACGATTAAGCGCCGCATCCTGACGCTCTTTACGCCAACCACTCACGCAATCCACTTCTGGACGCGTATCTAAAATTTCTAATAATTTGGGAATATCATTCGGATCATTTTGCAGATCACCATCTAAGGTCACGATATAGTCGCCATCGGCATGGTCAAAACCCGCTTGCATGGCGGTGGATTGCCCGTAATTACGTGCAAAATAAAGGCATTTTAGCCAAGGCGTATCTTTTGCCAATTGCTTCATTATTTTGGCTGAACCATCACGCGAGCCGTCATCGACCAACACCAATTCAAATGAGCGTTGGGTAGGTAGCAATGCATCACCCACGGCTTTCACCAAATTGGCGACATTTTCTACTTCGTTATATACGGGAATCACAATAGAAACCCGCTTTAATTGATTACTCATTCAAATTAACCTTTATTTTAAAACTTTATTTTTGACTAGCTTTAACATCAACGCCGAAAACAGCCAAGTCACCAACGCTGAAACAATAAATACGACAAAAAAAGAAAACAATACATCACTAAAAAAATGAGCGCCATTCACCATGCGGGTAAGGCTGACTAAACCACCAAATAGCAATCCGCCATTTAACCAAAATTTGCGACGGCTGACAAAAAAGCCGATGCACATCGCAAACCCAGCCGCCGCATGCCCTGAAGTAAACGCGCAGTTGTGTGAGCATTGGTCAGAAATCACCCATGCAGGAGTAAACTTTTGCGTACCACCAAACTCCACTACATCGCGCGGGCGTGCCCTGCCCCACGATTCTTTCAAACCAGCATTCACCGCCAACATTGGCCCCGTGATAAAACAAAGCAACACCACTGCCGCATAAAATGCTTTTGCGTTTTTTTTGATGAGATAGCAAATCAGCATCAATACAGAAACAACTAAAGCAACCCGCGACATCACATCTATCGCTTTGTAAAACGCAATTAATACTGGGGAATTTTTAAGCCAAAAACCACTAGCCTCAAGCGGAAATCCAGCTTGTTTCGCCCTAAAAAACAAGGCACTCAAAGTCAAATCAATTTGCGGAATCTGAATAACTATAATTGCGCACAATATTGCAACAGGCAAACCATAAGCCAAGGCACATTTAGCGCGATTTAGAGAAAACTTTACGTATGCTACCAAGGTTTGGTTATTCATTTTGGATAACCTTTAAATCCACTCACCTCAAAAGCAAAAACGCGGCGATGATCCCCACCAATTTCAATGGCTGACAAACTTGCATCCTCGACCGCTTTTACCTGCTCAAAACTCTGTTGCAAGGCATTAATTGGGTTTGCGCCCTGCTCTGCAACTAACAGCATCAACATAGGTTGCGGTGTAAGTTTGGCTTTTGCCAAATCATAAAACCAATCATAGTGATTATCCCGACGGTGTGATGGGTTCCAAGCCAAAGGGGGATAAGCCTCTGGGTAGGCATACACGCTCAACGCAGCTAACAAACTGCGGTCATCGGCAATCACACGCAGATGGTTTTGATTTTCACGCGACTTTACCCACAACGCAACTTCTTTCCAGCCTTGCAATTTACGCAATGGATTAAGGTGCGAAGTTTGAAGCTCAGGCTTAGATTGCATCCAATGCGGAGCAACAATCATAAAAGCTGTTAACGCCAAACCCAACACTACAGAGGCTTGCAGCGCACGTTTTCCAAAGAGAAGTTTATGCGAGAAGCTGACATAAAAACGTGCCTGCATTTGTCGCACCCAAAACGCGGCGACCAAGATAGTCCCTGCCACATAGGCTGGCACCGCCCAATTAGCATGCGCACGGCTCATGGTCGCTTGCAACAAAATCAAACCCAGCATAGGCCATGTAAACAACAACAAAAACTGCATTGCTTTAGTATCGCGCTGCGGCATGACGTTATCCGCAATATTGGTAAAACTAATCATCAATAAACTTAAAAATGCCCAAGGGCCAAACACGCCAAACTGCGCTGAGAAAAAAGCCCCCAACTCAACAAGCGCATGTGGCACTGACCAAGCACCACCTGCTGTCTCGCTGACTTGTGAAATATCCACATGATGCTGAAGTGTGGGGAAGCCATTATTCACATTCCACACCAAGTTAGGCAAAAACACCAAAAACGCCACAAAACCAGTAAGCAAAGGCTTTAATAGCGTAGGTTTAGGTTGAAACAAGGTCTTATTTTCAAACAAATGATTCTGCCGCCATAAACACAGCGAAGCACTGACGACAAACAGCGCCATAGAATACTTGCTCAACAAGCCCAAGCCCACAGCAACACCACACACCAACCAAGGCAACCAAGCGGATGGCTTCTTTTGCGCCAAAATAAAGGTGAACAACGCTAACGACCACCACAGCAAAAGCCAAGCATCTGTAGTAGCGACCAAGGTATAAAAACTGGTCAACGGCAAGGTTAGAAATAACAACGTACTAAACAGCGCAATTTTTTGATCATCAAACAACTGCCCAGCGCTCGCGCCCAACAAAAGACCCGCTAACAAAAAGGCGGGCGCTTGCAACATGCGCGTGCAACCTTCAATATTATCAATCTGAAAAACAGAACAAACGCCTTGCCCAACACCAAGCGCCCAAGCGATAAATGGTGGTTTAGAGTAATAGCCAGCCGCCAAGTGGTGCGCCCAACCCGCGTATTGCGCTTCATCAACTTGTAGCGAAATTGGTGCGAAAAAGCCCGAAATCACGCGTAACGCTGTCAACGCGAACAAAGCTAATAACACGCCAAGCACAAATCTGGGTTGCAGGGAATCTGTATACAAGAATAAACCTAGGGTTTAAAGATTGAAAAATGAAATGCCATCGTTAGCATTATAAAGTGAAGTGCTTGGTTTTGCGAAACTTTAGGCTGTTTAACCTTGCAACACAGAACTGAGCCTTGCAATACAAGCTTCTGCTCAAACTGGCTTTAGTCAACATGGTTTGTCGCATGTTACAATTCGGGCTAGCTAATTTCTTGAATCAAAACAATTGAACAAACTCGTCATTTTTGGCGTGGGCTTAATTGGCGGCTCGGTCGCTTTAGCCTTAAAACGTCATCATCCTCATTTGCATATTGTTGGCATTGGTCGCTCTGGCGATAACTTGCAATCCGCAATTGATCTCAATGTGATTAGTGAGTCGCAAACGGACATTGCTGCCGCCATACACGATGCAGATTTGGTGATAATAGCCACGCCTGTTGCGCAAACCAGTAGCATTTTAAGTGCAATCAAACACCATCTCGCGCCACACACAACCATCACTGATGTTGGCAGCACTAAATCAGACGTGATTCAATTCGCGCAAGCAATATTAGGCGAGCGAGTTAGCCAGTTTGTAGCTGGCCACCCCATTGCAGGCGCAGAAAAAAGTGGCGTCACGGCCGCCAAAGCCGATTTGTTTGATGGCAAAAATGTCGTACTCACCCCTGACATAAGCACTAACCCTCAAGCATTAGCCTTGGTTCGCCAAATGTGGGCAACTTGCGGTGCTAGCGTGAGCGAAATGTCCGCGACACAGCACGACAGTATATTTGCAGCTGTGAGTCATTTGCCACATTTGTTGGCTTTTGCCCTTGTCGATGATTTAGCTGCCCGCACCAATGCCAAACAACTATTTGATTTTGCCGCCAGCGGCTTTCGCGATTTCACGCGCATTGCTGGCAGCCACCCCGAAATGTGGCGCGACATCAGCTTGGCGAATCGCGATGCGCTATTAAAAGAGATAGATGCGTATCAAGTCGAATTAAACCAAATCAAAACCCTACTCACCAACCATGATGGCGATGGACTACACATGTTATTTGACCGCGCCAGCAAAGCCCGCACCCAATGGGCAAAAGATAGAGAAAAGCAGTAAATAATGGAATCAATTACACTACAACCAGCTAGCAAAGCTAGAGGCTCAATTAATTTACCAGGCTCTAAAAGCATTTCTAACCGCACGTTATTGCTGGCGGCACTCGCTGAAAATTCCACTGAAATTAGGGACTTACTAATTTCAGATGACACAAACCGCATGCTTGAAGCTTTGCAAACACTAGGTGTAAAAATTGAAGCAAAAGAACTCAAAACAGATTGGAAAATAACTGGTTGTTCTGGTAGTTTTCCCAATAAAATCGCCAGCTTATTTTTAGGAAATGCTGGCACAGCGTTTCGCCCGTTAACTGCTGCGCTGGCTTTATCGGACGGGAACTATCATTTACATGGTGTGCCGCGTATGCACGAACGCCCGATTGGAGATTTGGTAGATGCTCTGAGGCAGACTGGAGCGAATATAGGATACCTAAAACAAGAAGGCTTCCCTCCAATACAAATTTACTCAAGTAAGCCTATTTTAACCAAACCAATACAAATTCGTGGTGACGTATCAAGCCAATTTTTGACTGCGCTTTTAATGGCATTACCTCTAACTGGGCAAAAGGCTAGCATTGAGGTTATAGGTGAACTTACTTCAAAACCCTACATTGATATTACCCTTAACTTGATGGCGCGTTTCGAAATTAATGTCACTAGAGAAGGCTGGCAACGTTTTACTATTCCCGCGCAACAACATTACCATAGCCCTGACATATTTTATGTAGAGGGCGATGCATCGAGCGCCTCATACTTCCTTGCCGCGGGAGCGATTGCAGGTCATTGCCAAGTGATAGGGATCGGCAAGCAGAGTATTCAAGGCGACGTGCGCTTCTGCGAGGCACTGGAAAAAATGGGTGCGGAGATTCTTTGGGGTGAGAATTTTATTGAAGCAAAAAAGTCAGGGGCAATAAAAGCCATTGACCTAGACTGCAACCACATCCCAGATGCCGCTATGACGCTCGCCATTCTCGCGCTCTTTGCAGAAGGCACAACAACGCTACGCAATATCGCCAGCTGGCGCGTGAAAGAAACTGACCGTATTGCCGCAATGGCAACCGAGTTACGCAAAGTGGGTGCAACGGTGATTGAAGGGCAAGACTTTATTTCCATCACCCCGCCCGAAAAACTCACGCCAAATGCAGTGATTGACACCTACGACGACCACCGCATGGCAATGTGTTTTTCATTGGTATGCTTGGGCGGTGTGCCCATTACCATTAACGACCCTAAGTGCGTGGCTAAAACATTCCCTGATTATTTCGACGTATTTAAATCGATTATTCAGGATTAACCATTTTACAGGCTAGAAAAGTGTCGCAAATCTCAAATATCCCCGTCATTGCGATTGATGGCCCCTCAGCCTCAGGCAAAGGCACAGTAGCGCAATTGGTTGCCCAACTACTTGGGTATCATTACCTAGACTCTGGCGCGCTGTATCGCATTGTCGCGTATGCCGCAAAATTGCAGCAAATCAGCTGGCAAGATGAGCAAGCGGTTGCTGCAATTGTAGATACGCTGAATATCGAGTTTAAAGTCGGCGAGATATTCCTCAATCAACAAAATATTAGCGATGAAGTACGCTCAGAAGAAATGGGCAAAGGCGCATCACAGGTTGCAGTTCACCCCGCTGTGCGTGCCGCGTTGATGGATTTACAACGCAGCTTTAGACAAGCGCCTGGCTTGGTCGCCGATGGTCGCGATATGGGCACAGTGGTTTTCCCCGATGCTGTCACCAAAATTTACCTCACCGCCAGTGCAGAGATTCGCGCAGAACGACGTTACAAACAACTGTTAACAAAAGGCATCAACTCAGACCTTCTAGAGATTTTACAGGATTTAAAAGCGCGAGACGAACGTGACCAAAAACGTACGACAGCACCCCTGATGCAAGCCAAAGATGCAGAGCTACTTGAAACCAACCAACTAAGCATCAGCGAAGCTGTGGAAAAAGTGCTAGAAAAAATCACAAAATAACTAAAAAACCATACCCCAAACCGATAATTGCAAATTTTATAAAAAAACAACAACACATGCTTTTTTTGATGTAAAATTAGCAACATAGTAATTGGTTAGAAGTAAAATGTTGTGCAGCAATAGGCGCCGTGAACCACACAAGTTCATGGCTTTTTTAATTTTCCCCGTCGCACGGCGGGATTTATAGGTAATTTCTTAAATGACTAACGTTTCAACCTCAACTCCATCTTCTTCTATGGATAGCTTTGCCGCTTTATTTGAAGAAAGTTTAGCCCGCCAAGAGATGCGCTCTGGCGAAGTAATCACTGCTGAAGTGGTTGCAATTGACTCTGACCATGTAACTGTTAACGCTGGTTTAAAATCAGAAAGCGTCATTGACGCTGCTGAATTCTTAAACGACCGTGGCGAAATGGATGTTCAAGTCGGTGACTTCGTGAAAGTATGTATCGAATCATTAGAAGATGGTTACGGCTCTACTAAACTTTCTCGCGAAAAAGCTAAGCGCCTAGCGGCTTGGATCGATTTAGAAGAAGCGATGAATGAAGCGCGCGTGATTAAAGGTCAAGTAAACGGTCGCGTTAAAGGTGGCTTAACAGTCATGGTTAACGGCATTCGTGCTTTCTTACCTGGTTCATTAGTTGATTTGCGTCCTGTAAAAGATACAACGCCATTCGAAAATAAAGAATGGGATTTCAAAGTTATTAAATTAGACCGCAAACGTAATAATGTTGTGGTTTCACGCCGCGCTGTATTAGAAGATAGCATGGGCGCAGACCGTGAAGAGTTGATGAGCTCACTGAAAGAAGGCGCAATCGTTAAAGGTGTTGTTAAAAACATCACTGACTACGGTGCTTTCGTTGACTTAGGCGGTATTGATGGTTTGTTGCACATTACAGATTTGGCATGGCGCCGCGTTAAACACCCATCAGAAGTATTGACTGTTGGTGAAGAAGTTGAAGCAAAAATCTTGAAATTCGATCAAGAGAAAAACCGTGTTTCATTAGGCATTAAACAAATGGGCGACGACCCATGGGTTGCATTGACTCGCCGTTACCCTGTAAGCACACGTTTGTTCGGTAAAGTATCTAACCTGACTGACTACGGTGCTTTCGTTGAAATCGAACCAGGTATCGAAGGTTTGGTTCACGTTTCTGAAATGGATTGGACCAACAAAAACATTCACCCAGGCAAAATCGCTCAATTAGGCGATGAAGTTGAAGTGATGATTCTTGAGATTGATGAAGACCGTCGTCGTTTGTCACTCGGCATGAAACAATGTAAAGCTAACCCATGGGATGATTTTGCTGCAACCCATAAAAAAGGTGACAAAGTTTCTGGTCAAATTAAATCAATCACTGATTTTGGCGTGTTTATCGGCTTGCCAGGTGGTATTGATGGCTTAGTGCACTTGTCAGATTTATCATGGAATCAAACTGGTGAAGAAGCGATTCGCAACATCAAAAAAGGTGACGAATTATCAGCAGTGGTATTGAGCATTGATGTTGAGAAAGAGCGTATTTCATTAGGTGTTAAACAAATGGATAGTGATCCATTTACAGCCTACACTTCTGTCAACGACAAAGGTGCGCTTGTCAAAGGCACTGTAAAAACCATTGAAGAAAAAGGCGCGGTAATTACCTTAGATGGCGAAGTTGAAGGATACTTACGTGCTGGCGACATCTCTAAAGAAAAAGTAACCGATGTAGGCTCTGTACTTAAAGAAGGTCAAGAAATTGAAGCGCGTATTACCAATATTGATCGTAAGAGCCGTTCAATTACTTTATCAATTAAAGCTAAAGATATCGCTGAAGAGGCGGATGCTATGCAAAAACTCAGCAATGAGAATGTGGCAACTGCTGGCACAACTAACCTCGGCGCCTTATTAAAAGCTAAACTTGATAGTAAAAATAACGAGTAATCTGCAGTCAATTTTAAGGTAATACCATGACAAAATCAGAACTTATCGCAAACTTGGCTGCGCGTTTCCCTCAATTGGTCGTTAAGGATGCTGAACTTGCAGTAAAAGCAATCGTTGACTCCATGTCGGATAATTTAGCAGCTGGGGAGCGCATTGAGATTAGAGGCTTTGGTAGCTTTAGCTTAAACTACCGCCCACCTCGTCTTGGTCGCAACCCAAAAACAGGCTCTAAAGTACAAGTACCTGAAAAACATGTGCCTCACTTTAAAGCTGGCAAAGAGTTACGTGAGCGTGTGGATTTAATTTAAACCGCTAGCTAACGAGTGTTATCCAAAAAAGCACATTCCAGCCTAAAGCTGAATGTGCTTTTTTATTTCTAATGTTCAGCCAAACAAAAAGTATAAAATTCACATATAAATTAAATGAAATGATAATTAACTATCAATTGTGTATCTGCTTTAGGTAAAATCCGATCATGCGATTTATATATCCTATTTTATACACCATACTATTTATTCTGTTGGTGGGCTTTGGGCTTAAAAACACACAGCCCGTAGTTCTGCACTATTATCTTGGTATTGCGTGGCAAGCACCTCTTAGTTTATTGGTGTTAATTTTAATCACCTTGGGAATAGTGGCTGGAATTATTGGATTTTTACCCGTCTTTATTAAACAGCGGCGTGAGTTATCCGCATTAAGACATGAAGTCAACAGGCTAAAACCAGAAAGCTAAATCAGCAAGATCCTTTACTTAAGCACTTAATCTCAAGAAAAAAGAACACAATACCATGATGGAACTAGATTTTTGGTGGTTACTCACGCTACCACTATTTTTCACTTTAGGTTGGTTGGCGGCACGTATCGATATAAAGCAACTACTTTCTGAATCGAGCACACTACCCGCAGCTTACTTTAAAGGCTTAAACTTCTTAATAACGGATCAACACGATAAGGCCATTGAAGCTTTTATCGAAGCGGTTCAAGCTAATGCCGACTCACTCGAGTTGCATTTTGCGTTGGGCAGCTTATTTAGACGCAGCGGTGAGGTTGATCGCGCAATTAATCTGCACCTTAACTTGTTAGATAAACCAGAGTTGCCGCAAGCGCAACGTCAAGCAATTAAAGCAGAACTTGCACAAGATTATCTAAAAGCAGGTTTATTTGATCGTGCAGAGGAGCTCTTTAGTTCACTCAACGACACACGTTATCAGCAACCAGCATTGCGCGCTTTGCTAGAAATTTATATCCGTGAACGCGAATGGGAGCAAGCCATTAAAAGCGCGACTGAGCTAGAACGTATTTCAGGGGTGTCTTTCCGTAAAGAAATTGCGCACTTTTACTGCGAAATGGCAATGAAGTCGATTTTAGACCACGACACGCACACTGCCCTGCATGAGCTGGCTATGGCACTAGATGCCAACAAAAACTGCGTGCGCGCCAACCTAATGTTGGGAGATATTGAAGCCAGTACCGCATCACATAAAGAAGCCATCTCATTTTGGAAACGTATTGAGTATCAACAACCGGATTATTTGGGCTTAGTTGCCAGCAAATTATTAAATAGCTATCGCGCGTTAGAAAAAGTGGATGAAGGGGTTAATTTGCTACAACATTACTTTAGTACCTACAAACTCCCGACGTTATTAAAGGTGGTGTATGACATCACCTTTAGCGAACAAGGGGCAGAAATGGCCGCTAGGCTGGCACGTAACGAGCTAGAAAGAAAACCAAGCTTGCAAACACTGGAATGTTTACTGAAAGCCACAGCGGCCGTTAAGGCAAACCTCATCAAAACCAATGAACAAGCGAAGACACAACTAACTTCAGAAGATCTCCAACTGATTCAGCATACCGTTCGAAGTGCTATCGGCTTCCGTAACGCTTACGTTTGCTCCCAGTGTGGATTTAGAGCTCGAAACTTCCATTGGCAATGTCCTGCATGCAACGCATGGGAGTCACTCCCGTCCGAACCAAAAGACACTAGCCAAACATAAATTCTATTGGATGAACAAGACTTAAAAACATGACTGAACCAAAAATTATTGTAGCCCTTGATTACGCTGATGCTGCTAGCGCGATCTTACTAGCGAACCAGCTTGACCCAACGGAATGTCGTTTAAAAGTCGGTAAAGAGCTATTTACAGCGGCTGGACCTCAACTAGTTGAAGCCTTAAATAAGCTCAATTTTAGTGTATTTTTAGATCTAAAATTTCACGACATTCCCAACACTGTTGCTAAAGCCTGTCAAGCCGCCAGCAACTTGGGGGTTTGGATGCTAAATGTGCACGCCTCTGGTGGGATACCAATGATGCAGGCTGCATGCGAAGGGGTAGATAAAGCTAATCATCGCCCAATTTTGATTGCGGTCACCGTACTTACCAGCATGGATCAATCCACCCTTAACCACGTAGGCATCAACACCAGTGTGAAAGATCATGTACTTAAATTAGCCTCAATGACTCAACAAGCAGGGCTTGCTGGCGTAGTCTGCTCGGCACAAGAAGCCGCCATGCTTAAACAAGCGTTGGGAGAAGATTTTTGCCTAGTCACCCCAGGTGTACGCCCTGCAGATGCCAGTTTAGACGACCAATCTCGCGTTGTGACACCCACGCAAGCCATTGCCTTTGGCGCCCACTATCTAGTGATTGGGCGCCCAATCACCCAAGCGCAAAACCCAAAACTAGCCCTAGAAAAAATCATTGAAGAAATATCAAGCTAAGTCAACCCTGCCTACTTTTGCACGTTATTAAAGTGGCGTATGATATGGTCACCTAATTGGCATCAGCAATAATGTCCATTATGGTTAACAAAGTATGCCTTTATAGTCACACCCACTTAAAACTCGGAGATTCAGAATGAAAAAAATGTTATTTGTATTATTTGCACTGCTCAGCTTATCATTCAACGCACTCGCTGCTGTTAACATCAACACTGCGTCTCAAGCTGAATTAGAAAGTTTGGACGGTATTGGTCCAGTGAAGGCACAAGCCATTATTGATTACCGTAAAAAAAATGGTAACTTCAAAACGGTAGATGATCTAGAGAAAGTGGATGGTATAGGTGCAGCAACATTGGCTAATGTTAAAAAAGACGTGTCAATCAGCGGAGCAACCACCGCAGTCGCTGCCAAAACCACTGACAAACCTAGCAAAGCAGAAAAACCAGCCAAAACTGCTAAAGCCGACAAAGCAGCCCATGAAACAGCAAAGGTTGATGACAAAGCCGCTGCTAAAGAAGCAAAAGCTGCAAAAAAAGCTGAGAAAGAAGCCGCTAAAAAAGCAAAAGCAGATGCTAAAGCCGCAAAAGAAGATACTAAAGCTACCGACAAAAAGAAATAATCTAGTTATAAACTCTAGAATATCTTCAAATAAGATATAAAAATACACAGTCAAAAGCCACCTCACGGTGGCTTTTATTTTTTACTCCCCATTAAACCATTCTCTCTAGATGCATTTTTAAAACCTAGGTTTTAATGCAAATAGCATCCACTTCTTTTTGTGCGGATTCCAGCTCTTTTTTGATCGCTGTTTCATCTAAATATTGACGCTCACCTTTTTCATTATCACGATAAATACTCCCACCAGCCTTTAGTTTTGCTAAATTATCCTTCGCCACATCACATGCTTTAGCACGATTCTGCCTAGATTCAAATGTTTCGCTTTCAATGACATCGGATTTTTTGTTTGCAGAGTTTTTAGCTGGAGAGGCTAACCCTACAGGCGCTGGATTTGGATTCGCTGTAACAGCCGGATTGGCGGGCGCTACCTCTCTTGGTTTAGCTTTAAGAGATTCAATTGTCACTTTCCCTCTAGGTGGAGTATCGGAGTAATGCTGGTGACCATCCTCTCCTTTCCACTTATAAATCTCGGCATAACCTCCAAGTGGAAGTAGTACGAATAACATGAAAACACTTATATTTTTATACATAACCCCTCCACTAAGCGTTAATTTCAATAGAAAAAAATCAACGCATAATAAAACTTCTACGAATCAGCTTATTAGACCATCATTCGCAGTTTTACCCAATATGAGATTTCACGGCAGTGACAATTTCGGTATAATCTCGTTTTGGAAGCAAGGAATATCAAAATGCGTCTATTACAACAAGCGCTCACTTTCGATGATGTACTGTTAGTCCCAGCACACTCAAATGTGTTGCCGCGCGATGTTAGTCTCGCCACACAACTCACTAAAACAATTCGCCTAAACATTCCATTACTCTCAGCGGCGATGGATACCGTTACCGAAGCTCGCCTTGCGATTGCGCTTGCGCAAGTAGGTGGCATGGGCATTATTCACAAAAACATGTCGATTGAGATGCAAGCCTCTCGCGTCTCTCGGGTTAAGCGCTTTGAATCTGGGGTGGTGATTGACCCTGTCACCATTCACCCAACCATGACAGTGCGCGATGTGATTGCACTGACAAAAAAACACAAAATTTCAGGTTTACCAGTTGTTCAAGATAGCAAAGTAGTCGGCATTGTAACCAATCGTGATTTGCGTTTTGAAACCAACCTAGATCAACCTGCAAGTAACATCATGACACCGCAAGAACGACTCGTGACAGTTCGCGAAGGCGCAAGCCGTGAAGACATTATGGGGCTACTGCACAAGCACCGCCTTGAGCGTTTGTTAGTGGTTGGTGATGACTTTGAGCTAAAAGGCTTAATCACTGTTAAAGATATTCAGAAATCATCGGATTACCCATTAGCCTGTAAAGATAGCAAAGGTCGCTTACGCGTAGGCGCAGCAGTTGGTGTGGGTGATGGCACTGATGAGCGAATTGCTGCCCTTGTTGAAGCTGGCGTTGATGCGATTGTGGTAGATACCGCACACGGACACTCTCAAGGCGTATTAGACCGCGTAACATGGGCTAAAACCCACTACCCAGATTTGCAAGTGATTGGTGGCAATATTGCTACAGCTTCCGCCGCTTTAGCATTGGTAGATGCTGGTGCTGACTGCGTTAAAGTGGGTATTGGCCCTGGCTCTATTTGTACCACTCGTATTGTCGCTGGGGTAGGCGTACCGCAAATTACCGCCATAAGCAATGTGGCAGAAGCCTTAGCGAAATCTGGCACACCGTTTATTGCCGATGGTGGTATTCGTTTCTCTGGTGATATTTCCAAAGCCATCGCGGCTGGTGCAAACTTGGTCATGCTAGGCGGGATGTTTGCGGGTACAGAAGAAGCGCCAGGCGAAGTCGAACTATTTCAAGGGCGCTCTTATAAGTCATACCGCGGCATGGGATCAGTGGGCGCAATGCAAAAAGGTTCTAGCGACCGTTATTTCCAAGATAACGAAGGCAATGCAGATAAGCTCGTGCCAGAAGGCATTGAAGGTCGCGTACCTTACAAAGGCAGTGTCGTTGCAGTCATTCATCAACTCATGGGTGGATTACGTGCCTCTATGGGCTATGTTGGTTGTAGCACGATTGATGAAATGCGCAACAAAGCTGAGTTTGTGCAAATCACCTCCGCTGGCATGCGTGAATCACACGTGCATGATGTACAAATCACAAAAGAAGCTCCTAACTATCATATTGATTAATTTATCAATTTAATTAAACCTGATTGGGCAAACAGTTTACTCAAAGTAGCTGTTTGCCCTTCACCATTTTATGGCGTTTAAAATGTCTCACTCAAAAATCCTTATTCTCGATTTCGGCTCACAAGTCACTCAGCTCATCGCCCGCCGTGTGCGAGAAGCACACGTTTATTGCGAAATTCACCCATGCGATGTTTCAGATGACTTTGTCAAAACCTTTGGTGCGGATGGCATTATTCTAAGCGGCAGCCACGCCAGCGTGTATGAAGAGGAAACTGACAAAGCGCCGCAAGCCGTATTTGAACTTGGCGTACCAGTGCTGGGCATCTGCTACGGCATGCAAACCATGGCGCAGCAATTAGGTGGTAAGGTTGAGGCTGGCACTAAGCGTGAATTTGGTTACGCTCAAGTAAGAGCCCGCGGTCACTCTGCCCTCTTCCGCGATATTCAAGATGCGACCAATGAACAAGGTCACGGCTTCATCGACGTATGGATGAGTCACGGTGACAAAGTCACCGAATTGCCCGCAGGCTTTAAAGTCATCGCCAGCAATGACACCACACCGATTGCCGCAATGGCAGACGAAGACCGCAAATTCTACGCCGTACAGTTTCACCCAGAAGTGACCCACACCAAGCAAGGCCAAGCGATGCTTGAGCGCTTTGTGCTAGAAATTTGCCAAGCCAAACCTGATTGGATTATGGGCGACTACATCACCGAAGCCGTGGCTAAAATCAAAGCGAAAGTAGGTGATGAAGAAGTGATTTTAGGCTTATCGGGTGGGGTCGATTCTAGTGTTGCTGCCGCCCTCATCCACCGCGCCATTGGCGATCAACTCACTTGCGTATTTGTTGACCATGGTTTGTTGCGCTTGAACGAAGGCGATATGGTGATGGATATGTTTGCAGGCCGCTTGCATGCCAAAGTGATTCGTGTGGATGCGACCGAGCAATTTATGGGCAAACTCGCGGGCGTGAGTGACCCTGAAGCCAAACGTAAAATCATTGGTGGCGAGTTTGTCGAAGTATTTAAAGCGGAAGCCGCCAAACTCAAAGCCAGCGGTCAAGGACACAAGGTTGCAACTTTCTTGGCACAAGGCACCATTTACCCTGATGTGATTGAATCTGGCGGTGCCAAATCGAAGAAAGCCGTCACCATCAAAAGCCACCACAATGTCGGTGGCTTGCCTGAACAACTCGGCTTAAAACTACTTGAGCCATTGCGTGATTTATTTAAAGACGAAGTGCGCGAACTTGGCGTGGCTTTAGGTTTACCGAGAGACATGGTCTACCGCCACCCCTTCCCAGGCCCAGGCTTGGGTGTGCGTATTTTAGGTGAAGTCAAACGCGAGTTCGCTTTATTACTGCAACGTGCGGATGCCATTTTTATCGAAGAACTGCGCAATACTGTCGATGTACAAACAGGAAAAACCTGGTACGACCTCACCAGCCAAGCCTTTACCGTGTTCTTACCCGTTAAATCTGTAGGTGTGATGGGCGATGGTCGCACTTATGATTACGTGGTTGCCTTACGTGCCGTGGTGACCAGCGATTTTATGACCGCACATTGGGCGGAGTTGCCTTATAGTCTACTAGCTAAAGTGTCTAACCGCATTATTAATGAAGTACGTGGCATTAACCGCGTGGTTTATGACATCTCAGGCAAACCACCAGCGACGATTGAATGGGAGTAAGCTCTAAACAATGAGCCGAGGCTTTGTCAAAGAAGATGATTTAGAGCATGCAGGCACAGACTTACCTGAGCGCCCTATCAGCCCGCACCCAAACTATGTAACGCCAACCGGGCTTCAACAACTTAATGCACAGGCAGAGGCCTTAGATAAAGAACGTATTTTATATTCATCAAAAAAAGATGACGCGATTGCTTTACAAAAACTTGCCATGATAGACCGTGATTTACGCTATTTATCGTCACGTATAGAACAGGCAATATTAGTTAGCCCAAGCAACCAAGCGAAAGATACAGTATTATTTGGGGCGCAGGTACTTGTAGAAGATGATGCGGGTCAACAACTTACCTTTTACATCGTAGGTGAAGATGAAGCGGATATTAGCTTAAATAAGGTGAGTTGGGTTTCTCCGCTGGCTAAAGCGTTAATTGGGCATAAAATTGGCGAAACTGTACTCTGGAAGCGCCCTGCTGGTAATATGCAACTTGAAATTATTGCAATTGATCATTGAATTTAATTTAATTTTAGAAAGCGCATTTAGACATGAATGTAATTGAGGCAATTAAAACCCGTCGCTCAATTAAAGCGTACGACCATGAGCATAAAATGACACAGGCGGAAATCGACCAATTACTGTCATTGGCTATGCTGTCACCCACCGCGTTTAATATTCAACATTGGCGTTTCGTGGTGGTGCAAGACCCAGTACTCCGTCATCAAATACGTGCGGTGAGCTGGAATCAAGCGCAAGTTGAAGAGGCATCATTGTTAATCGTTTTGTGTGCCGATACTAAAGCTTGGGAAAAACAGCCTGAGCGCTATTGGCGGAATGCACCGCAACCTGTGCAAGATATCTTAGTCCCCGCCATCCATAACTACTACAATAACAATGCACAAGCCCAGCGTGATGAAGCGATGCGCTCTTGTGGCATGGCGGCAACTACGCTCATGTTAGCTGCAAAAGAGATGGGCTACGACACTTGCCCGATGGATGGTTTTGATTTTGATGCAGTCAGCAAATTACTCAATCTGCCTGCGGATCATATCCCAACAATGTTTGTAGTTGTTGGCAAAGCAGCACAGGAAGCGCGCCCTCGCAGCGGTCAGCTAGCGATGGATGAAGTCGTTATTTATAATAAATTTTAATTACTTTTACCTTAATTTTAAGCACCTTAATACTTTGTAAGAAAGCCCTATGTTAATCAGCAACAATATCACCATGCAATTTGGTGCCAAACCCTTGTTTGAAAATGTCTCCGTTAAGTTTGGCGACAATAACCGTTACGGCTTAATTGGCGCCAATGGTTGCGGAAAATCTACTTACATGAAGATACTCGCAGGCGTACTTGAACCAACTTCAGGCAATATTTCAATTGATAGCAACGAACGCATGGCTTTTTTGCGCCAAGATCAATTCGCCTACGAAGATCAGCGTGTATTAGATGTTGTGATGATGGGGCATGAGCAAATGTGGCAAGCAAATGTAGAAAAAAATGCCATCTACATGAACCCAGAAGCCACTGAAGAAGACTACATGAAAGCGGCCGAATTAGAGGCGGTATTTGCTGAGTACGATGGCTACACCGCCGAAGCCCGTGCGGGCGAGCTATTGCTTGGTGTTGGCATCCCCATTGAACAACATAACGGCCCGATGAGCGCGGTTGCGCCTGGTTGGAAACTGCGTGTGCTATTGGTGCAAGCCTTGTTTTCTAACCCAGACATATTGCTACTGGATGAGCCGACCAACAACTTGGACATCAACACCATTCGTTGGTTAGAAGATGTGTTAAATAATCGCAACTGCACCATGATTATCATCTCGCATGACCGTCACTTCTTAAACCAAGTCTGTACGCATACTTGCGACATGGATTACGGCAAGCTGACGATTTACCCAGGTAATTACGATGATTACATGGAAGCCAGCACCGCCGCGCGTGCGCAACAAGCGAAAGACAACGCCAAAGCCAAGCAACAAATTGCTGATTTACAAGACTTTGTTCGCCGCTTCTCTGCCAACGCTTCAAAAGCCAAGCAAGCAACTTCTAGAGCGAAACAGATCGACAAGATTAAAATTGAAGAATTTAAACCTTCTAGTCGCCAATATCCGTTTATTCGCTTTGAATACGATGACCGCGAAAAGCTACACCGTAATGCGGTAGAACTCAAAAAGCTATCTCATGGCTTTGATCGACCATTATTTAACGATATTGATTTGCTGTTTGAAGCTGGCGAAAAAGTTGCCATCATTGGTGAGAACGGTATTGGTAAAACCACATTCTTGCGCTGTCTCGCAGGTGATTTACAAGCTAACCACGGTGAAGTGAAATGGGCAGAAAAAGCCAATATCGGCTACTTTGCGCAAGACCATGAATATGAGTTTGAGAAAGGCGACAATCTATTTGATTGGATGTCGCAATTTCGCAAACCGAATGAAGATGACCAAGCCGTGCGCAGCATGTTAGGCCGTCTATTATTTTCAGGTGAAGACACCAAAAAATCTGTAAAAGTGCTTTCTGGCGGAGAAAAAGGTCGTATGCTGTATGGCAAGCTCATGTTTGAGCGCACCAATGTTCTATTGATGGATGAACCCACCAACCACATGGACATGGAATCTATCGAGGCACTCAATACCGCGCTAGATAAGTACAAAGGCACGTTATTCTTCGTCAGCCATGACCGTGAATTTGTCAGCTCCATAGCCACCCGTATTATTGAAATCAAAGCGGACGGCATTGTTGATTTCAGCGGTAATTATGAAGACTACCTAGCAAGCCAAGGTGTTGTATAACGCTATTTCTGCGCTTGCTTGCATGATGTACCGCACCAAGCAAGCGCATCATGTTTCAACAATTATGGTCACCTAAGTTTCTATTGAATGTATTTACATTGCCGATGTCAGTTTAAGACCGCATAATCTTCGTTAACCTTAAGATTACTCTGCCATTGAAAAGATCACCAGAATCCCAACTCTACAAAATATCTCCGCTAAAGGTTACTTTAGCGTATTTACTGCTTTGCGCTATTTGGATTCTAAGTAGCAACAACATAAGCACTACGTTTTCAAATGTTGCGGAGCAAGATAAGCAGACATTTAGTTTGATCACCATTTTTTTGTTTGTCGGCACCAGTGCGACTATTCTATATTTTTTTGCACGCTCGTTATTTATCAAAAGCCATCAAACAAATATAAGAAGTACAACGCATGAAACGAAAAAAATAAATAGCAAACTTCATTACTTATTGGGAATCTTGTTTTTTCTGTTACTGCTTATCCCAGCAATTAACTACAGCGTCATTCATTTTTACACCCCAAAAATAAAATCTACCACGTTTAACAACCTTAGTGAAATCTCAAAAGTTCAGGCTGAACGACTCAATAGATGGTTAATGTACCGCAAAGGAGATGCTGAAATCATCGCTAACGATGATGACTTTGCTGTTGCAATTGAACAATTCTCGAGTTCAAAAAATAAGCAATCTATTGACACTGCCAAGACAAAAATACTGCATCGTTTCAACACAACCATTAACGCATATGGCTCTAAAGGAGTGGCGTTACTGGATGCATCGGGTGAGCTAGTGTTAGCGGCTGGCAACGTAGAGCCCCTATCAGTTGCGCCCAGTCTATTGGAATCTGCGGCAAAACTGAAACATGCTGTTCGCAGCGACCTTTACCTCAACTCAGAACAACATTTGGCAATCAATACAGTCGCGCCAATTCAATTATCCAACACCAACAAAACGATTGCTTACGTGATCATCAATACAGATATATATTCATCATTGCTTAAAAACATTAGTGTGAATGACGAAAATAATTTTTCTACCACCACTTTACTTATCCAAACTCCACGGCAAGCTGAAGTGCTTATTAACACTGGATTACAACACACTGGTATGGGTGAAATCGTGAGAAAACCCATGCAACAAGACTCCGTATATTTGGATACTAGCTTTCAAAAATCAGGTGTAGATTATCTTGGCAAATTAGTCTACGGGGTAGAACACTCACTAGATTCAGAATGGAAGCTATTTATAGCCATTGAACAGCAAGAAGTGCTTGCGCCGCTCAAGACCTTATTGATTTGGATTACTAGCATTGCATTAGTAGCAACTGCTTTGATTGCGCTTGCATTACTCGGTTTATGGAATCAACTCATACGCTCGCACAAACTTGCTTTAAAAGCAGAAAGTACTGAACGGGATCGCCTGCTTAAGAAGTTCTATGACATGCCTTTTGTTGGCATGGCAGTTTGTAGTGCAAATAATAAACAATGGCTGAGTGTGAACGAAAAATTTTGTCAGATCTTAGGTTACACGGAAGATGAGCTACTCAAGCTAACATGGTCAGATATTAGCGCTGCAGATGCACCCGAGATTGATCAACTACTATTAGCGTTCGTTAATACAGAGTTAAATCAACATATCCAACAAGAAACCAAGTTTGTGCGTAAAAACGGTGACATTGTGATCACGCGTGCAGAGTTTGATCTCGTTAAAAACGCGCAACAAAAATCGGAACGCATCTTACTAGTCATTGAGGATATTACGGAGAGAACCAAAGCCGCTGAGGCACTGAAACGCCAAGAGGAATTTAATTGGGCGCTACTAGAAAACTTATCCGATGCGGTAATCGCCTGTGATGCCAATATGCGACTTGTATTATCCAACCAAGTCGCACGCGAATGGTTAAATACGCCGATTTTAGAAATCCCTAGTGAGTTATGGGCAACCCAATTTGGCTTGTTCAACGAAGCTGGAACAATTCAACTGAATACCGATCAGATTCCTCTCGCAATGGCATTTAAAGGCGAGCGCCCAAGAAATATACATTTAAGCATTCATCATAAGAATAAAAAACGTATTGTCTCTTGCAGTGCATCCCCATTTTTTGACGCACAAGGCAATAAAATTGGTGCGGTATCTATTATGCGAGACATTAGTGATGTCATCACCCATGCGCAAGAGCTGCAAGACCGTGAAGAACTTTACCGTCAAATGTTTGACGCCAACCCTAACCCAATGTTTGTCTATGATGTCAACACGCTAGCACTACTCGCTACCAACGACTCTGCTATCACACACTATGGTTGGACGCGCAAAGAGTTATCTGAAATGTCTATAGATGATATTGAGGTTCAACAGCACTTAAACCCAAATAGCTCAAATAGTTTAAACACCATATTCTTACCCATCCAACGTCAGCACAAGAAAAAAGATGGTGTCATCATCGATGTTGAGTGCAGTTCAAACCCAGTCAGTTTTGGTAACAAACAAGCAAAGCTACTTTTGGTCAACGATGTAACAGAGCGCAAACTGAATGAATCAGAAATACGTGCAACCAATCGTTTATTATTGATGCTAACAAACATCAACCAAACCATTGTCCGCCGCTTAAGTACAATAGAAATGTTTCAAGAAGCCTGCACCGTGGCGGTACGAGATGGTGAGTTTAGTTTCTCTTGGATTGGACTGCTCACACCGAACGGTCGCGAAGTCAAGACCATGGCAAGCGCTGGTGAACATCAAAGCTATCTAGATCAACTTAATATCAACTTATTAGATACAAACAACCAAGGCCCCACAGTCACCGCTTTGCGCACGAGTAAAGCTTGCATTTGTCATGATATTTCAGAAGTAGACCCTGACAACATCTGGCGTCAAGCAGCATTAGATCATGACTTCAAAAGCATGGTATCGTTACCACTCATTGTGAACGAACACGTTGTAGGCAACTTTAACCTATACAGCGAATATTTAGGTATTTTCAACCCAAGAGAAATGAAGTTGCTAGAAGAGCTAGCACAAGATATTTCGTTTGCCTTATCAGTAGCAGAAGTGGAAACAGAACGAGCGATGGCAGAAAATGCGCTACGTGCCAGTGAAACGCTATTCCATACGTTAGCTCGATCCTCCCCAGTAGGCGTTTTTCATACCAACTTAGCAGGTCACTTTTTATACATCAACCAAAGCTGGTTTGAAATCACGGGCATCAGTTTTGAAGACGCTATGCAAGATGGCTGGTTTAAAGGGGTACATAGAAAAGACCGAAGAAGCACAGAAAAAGCATGGCGACATGCGATTGAAAACAACCAAGGTTTTAACCATGAATACCGCTTTGTTCGTGCCGATAAATCTATCGCTTGGGTCAAAGGTCAAGTTGCACCAGAACTAGACAATGATGGGCAACTCATTGGTTTTGTAGGCACCGTGACGGACATCACCGCGATTAAAACCAATGAAGAAAACCACCGTATGTCCAACGCTGTATTTGAAAATACACGCGAGGGAATTATGGTCACAGACATCAACAATAAAATTGTCACTGTTAACCGTGCCTTTACAGAAATTACGCAATATCTGCACGATGAATCGATTGGCATGACGCCCAAAATGCTAGCATCAGGTCGACATGATAGGGACTTTTTTACCGCGATGTGGGAATCACTCAGACTCACAGGTCACTGGCAAGGCGAATTATGGAACCGCAGAAAAAATGGTGATGTATACCCAGAATTGCTCAGCATTAGTGCCATTAAAGATGAGTCTGGGGTTGTGATTAACTATGTAGGTGTATTTGCAGATATTTCCAACATCAAAGCATCAGAAGAAAAACTAGAATACCTTGCGCACCATGATGCACTTACGCACTTGCCAAACAGATTGATGCTGTTGTCACGTATCGACCATGCGATTTCAGCATCAAGACGTGATAATTCAAAAATCGCACTGCTCATGCTCGATTTAGACCGCTTTAAAAATGTAAACGATAACTTCGGTCATCTTGCTGGCGATGAATTATTAAAACTAGTTGCTGCAAAGCTAATCAGCAAAGTGCGCGACGTAGATACCGTTAGTCGTTTAGGTGGGGATGAATTCACAATACTGCTCGAAAATATTGCCAGCCCTGAAGATGCCGCCAGAGTAGCCAACAATATCATTTACT
This sequence comes from uncultured Methylophilaceae bacterium, assembly GCA_964620425.1. Classification (GTDB taxonomy): domain Bacteria; phylum Pseudomonadota; class Gammaproteobacteria; order Burkholderiales; family Methylophilaceae; genus DASXUG01. The sequence continues at coordinate 311,630 of CAZUGV010000001.1, forward strand.
CACTTGAAGAACCTTGGTTGCTAACTGATAACATCGAAGTACGTATAGGCTGCAGTGTCGGCATCTGCATTTATCCCGGTCATGGAGAAACTGCACTAGAGCTACTTCAACATGCGGATGCCGCACTATATCAAGCCAAAGCTGCTGGCAAAGGCTGCTCCAGATTCTTCTCTGAAAAACTGACCCAAGCCGCACGCAATCGATTTAATACTGAAACGCGTTTGCGACTCGCCATAGAAAATCAAGAGTTACGCGTTTTTTATCAACCAAAACAAGACATTCAAACGGGTAAAATTATTGGTGTAGAGGCACTAGTCAGGTGGATAGACCCATATAAAGGCATCATATTGCCAAGCGCATTTATTGGTGTTGCAGAAGACACAGGTTTGATTCGTACGATTGGGGAATGGGTATTGCGCGTAGCCTGTATGCAAGGCAAGGAATGGTTGGATGCAGGTCTACCAGCACTTAAAATCGCGGTGAATCTATCGGCACATCAATTACATCATACCGACATTGTGAAAACATTAACTGAAGTGTTAGCAGAAACGCAATTCCCGCCGCCGCTATTAGAGTTAGAACTCACAGAAAGTATTTTGATGCAGCGCGAAACTGAGATTATCGAAACGTTGCACCGTATTGGGCATATGGGCATTAGCCTAGCAATTGATGACTTTGGCACTGGCTACTCATCACTCTCTTATCTAAAGAGCTTCCCGCTAGATGTACTTAAAATTGATAAAAGCTTTGTGTCAGATATTGAAAAAGATGAGGACGATAGAGCAATTACCGCAACCATCATTAAAATTGCTCACACCTTAGGTCTACAAGTGGTAGCAGAAGGGGTTGAAACACAAGAGCAACTGCTATTTCTGAAACAAAATGGGTGTGACATCTACCAAGGTTATCTGCTCAGCGAGGCAATACCCGCTGAGCAGTTTATTGATTTTTTAAATACTACCCCTACTAAAACTCTCACACCCCGCCTTAGCAGCAAATAACACTAGCCCCATAACATTACAAAAGACGAAATCACTACTAAAAGCAGTTAGTGATCATGCTTATCATGCCCATAGGCATGACCGCGACCATGATGCCCGTGATGGCGTCGACCACCTCTTCTCTCATATCGACCATCAGAACGGCCTCTTGATGGTTCATCTATGACCTTACCCACCACCGCACCACCAGCCCCACCAACCCCAGCACCCACAATCGCACCAGTAGAAGAACCGCTTACTTTTCGACCAACTGCCGCGCCTGTTGCACCACCTGCAGCGCCACCGATTACCGCGCCAGTCTGGCCATCACCTTTGGTGGTCACAGCACCGCCAACGCCACCGCCGACTGCACCACCCACGATTTCACCAGTTTTACCACCAAGTACGCCACCAATTGCCGCACCAGCAGCAGCACCTAAACCACCACCTACAGCAGTTTTAGCGTTGCTATCTTCCGCATATGCTGAGGTCGTTGTCACAAAAAATAATGCTGCGATTAAATATTTCACTTTCATTTATTACCCTTAAATTTAAATTGCCCCGATACTTACTTAACGCGCATGCCCGGCTGTGCGCCGACATCTGGCGACAGAATAAATGGCCCACCACGCTCATCAGAAGCAGCCAACACCATGCCCTCACTCATGCCAAATTTCATTTTTCTTGGGGCTAAATTTGTCACCATGACTGTTAATCGGCCTTTTAATGTTTCGGGGTCGTAGGCGGATTTAATCCCAGCAAATACTTGGCGCGGCTTTTCTTCTCCTATATCAAGGGTGAGTCTAAGCAACTTCTCCGCACCCTCTACATGCTCCGCATTCACAATCTTGGCGATACGTAAGTCCACTTTGGTGAAGTCGTCGATACTGATGTAGCTTTCATCATCACCATTCGCTTTCACTCCCTCTCCCTTTGAGGGAGAGGGCTGGGGTGAGGGTGCAACCTGCAAACTTTCTTTATTCGCTTCGGTCATCGCTTCGATTTGCTTAGGGTCGACGCGTGTAATTAAATGTTCATAAGCATTGATTTGATGGCCTGCAACGAAGCTTGAGCTTACATCCATCCAGCTTAAAGTGCCCACATTTAAAAATTGTTCAATTTCACCTGCCAACTTAGGCAAGACTGGTTTCAAATACAATGTCAACAAACGGAACATTTCTAGCGCGTCAGAACAGACTTGCTGTAATTCAGCCTCCTGCCCCGCTACCTTAGCCATCACCCAAGGCGCTTTTTCTGCCACATAGCCATTTGCCAAGTCACTCAAACGCATAATTTCACGCAAAGCCTTGCCAAAGTCTCGGACAGCGTAAGCATCCGCTAATATTTGCGCGGAACTTTGCATTTCTGTAATCACAGAATTACCAGCAGATGAAGCTATCTTACCTTCAAATTTTTTGTTGATAAACCCAGCCGTTCGACTCGCAATGTTAATATATTTCCCCACCAAATCACTATTCACCCGCGCGACAAAATCTTCAAGATTTAAGTCAATATCCTCCATCGTGCCGTTGAGTTTTGCGGCGTAGTAATAGCGTAAATACTCTGGATTTTTAATATGGTCTAAATAACTACGGGCGGTAATAAACGTGCCGCGTGATTTAGACATTTTTTCGCCATTCACCGTTAAAAAGCCGTGGGCAAATACACCAGTAGGTTTACGGTACCCACTATATTTAAGCGTGGCAGGCCAAAATAGCGCGTGAAAGTACAGAATGTCTTTACCGATAAAATGATAAAGTTCAGTCGCACTGTCTTTTTTCCAATATTCGTCAAAATCTAAGCCATTCTTGGTACATAAATTTTTAAAACTCGCCATGTAACCAATAGGAGCATCCAGCCACACGTAAAAATACTTGCCTGGCGCATCGGGGATTTCAAAGCCGAAATAAGGCGCATCGCGTGAAATATCCCAATCACTGAGCTTATTCTCGCCAACCTCCCCTACCCACTCACTCATTTTATTGGCGGCTTCGGCTTGTAACGTGCCGCTGCGTGTCCAATCGCGTAAAAAGTCTGAACATTCACTCAATTTAAAAAAGTAATGCTCAGTTTCTTTACGCACAGGCGTTGCGCCAGAAACTGCTGAAAATGGGTTGATTAAATCGGTTGGACTATAAGTGGCACCGCACACTTCGCAGTTATCGCCATATTGATCTTTAGCGTGGCATTTTGGACATTCGCCTTTAATAAACCGATCAGGCAAAAACATATTTTTAACAGGGTCAAAATATTGCTCGATGGTTTTGGTGGCGATTTTGCCATTGGCTTTCAGCGCTTTATAAATGCCACTCGCTAACTCACGGTTTTCTTCTGAATTGGTTGAGTAGTAATTATCGAAATCGACTAAAAACCCTGAAAAATCAGCGTAATGCTCGGCATGCACTTTTTCGATTAAAGCTTCTGGGGTAATGCCTTCTTTTTCTGCGCGCAACATAATCGGCGTACCATGCGTATCATCCGCACACACGTAATGCACGGTATGCCCCTGCATTTTTTGAAAACGCACCCAAATATCAGTTTGAATATATTCCACCAAATGGCCAAGATGGATGCTGCCGTTGGCATAAGGGAGTGCGGAAGTCACGAGAATTTTGCGGGTCATAAGATTTACGAATCAAAAAGCGATAAAGCGACATTCTACCAAAAAAGCGACACACCCCCCCAACAAAACCAAAGGAACTGTTTACAACAACAGATAGTCGAAAATATGGATAAACGTACAATTAGCCTATGACGTATGACTACGCTTGGGCTACAATAAACCCAACAAAAACTATCGAGAATTCAAGCAATGGCAATTTCAGAACTACAAGTTAAAGAATCGTTAAGCGCTATCTTAGACCCGAATACTGGCAAAGATTTTGTCAGTAGCAAATCAGCAAAAAACATACAAATCAACGGCAATGACGTCAGCCTAGATATTGTGCTGGGCTACCCAGCCAATAGCGTAATGACAGAAATCAAATCTCTAGCAGAAAACCAACTCAAATCCATTGCAGGCATTGGCTCAATCATCGTCAACATAGGCAGCCGCATTGTGTCGCACAGCGTACAACGTGGCGTACAGTTGCTACCCAACGTTAAAAACATTATTGCCGTTGCTTCAGGCAAAGGTGGCGTTGGTAAATCCACCACCGCTGTAAACTTAGCACTAGCTCTTGCGGCTGAAGGTGCAAGAGTGGGCATTTTAGATGCGGATATTTACGGCCCAAGCCAACCGCAAATGCTCGGCATTACAGGCCGCCCAGAAAGCGCAGATGGTAAAAGCCTGCAACCCATGCATGCACATGGCGTACAAGCGATGTCGATAGGCTTTTTAGTGGACAACGACACCCCAATGGTTTGGCGCGGCCCAATGGTCACAGGCGCGCTAGAACAACTGCTACGCGATACGCGTTGGGATAATTTAGATTACCTAGTCATCGATTTACCACCGGGCACGGGTGATATTCAACTCACACTTGCACAAAAAGTACCCGTCACTGGTGCGGTAATCGTCACCACACCTCAAGATATTGCTCTGCTGGACGCTCGCAAGGGCTTGAAAATGTTTGAAAAAGTGGGGATTCCGATTTTAGGCATTGTCGAAAACATGAGCACACACATATGCTCAAACTGCGGTCATGAAGAGCATATCTTCGGCGCAGGCGGCGGTGCCTCGATGTGCAAAGATTATAATGTAGATTTATTGGGTAGTTTGCCATTGGATATTAAAATCCGCGAGCAAGCAGACGGTGGCAAGCCCACTGTAATAGCCGAACCCAATGGAGCAATTTCCGAGACTTACAAACAAATTGCGAGAAAAGCCGCCTATAAGCTTTCACAACTCGATTTAGATCACAGCAGCAAATTTCCAAATATTGTGATTCAGAAGACATAAATATTTGCGCTAATTTTTTCCAAACTTAACTATTACCTAACACTCTGATTAAAAGAAAAATTCAAGCAAAATGACTAACACTTGCGCAGCTACAGTTTGTTATGAAACTCTAAGTTAAGCGAGAATCTCGATAGTTTCCATGGTGCTAGACCAGAGTTCCAACTGACTGAGCGCAGCAAAATATACGAAACATTTGAGCTTAGAAACATTTGCTTCAATTTTATCTAGCATTTGATAACGACGACGGTACATAGCACGCTTGTTAGAAGAAACCTCAGCAATATCTCTACGATGCTTTGCTACTGGGATTTCAAAAAAGCCATTCTCAAGCTTCACGCCTTCATGGTCTAACCATATTGAGTCATACCCAGTTTTAAGAGTATTTTTGTGCGTGTTTGCAAAATAAGGGTGGCGATGATGACGATTTTCATCTGAAACTGCCAATATTTTTTTAGCGCCAATATTTTCAGCCACCATACGTAATAGTTCTATCACCAAGCTTCTCGGTCGTAACCCCTCGAACTCCTTAGTCAGAGACTTAAATAAACCCAAACTATCATCATCTGCATGAATCCCTTGAATTGCCCCAACATATATAACCAGCTCATCATTCAACACGTTCAAAGTAAAAGCAATTGATTTTACACGTTGATTCCCTTTAAACAAATTAAGCACCACCTCACCTTCACGGGCAAACCAGATAGCTCGATCAAGCGCAATTGAAGCTCCTTCTGAAACATAATTAAGGTCAACAATTGTTTTAGGCTTCGCATCTGCAACATTTAAAAATTCAGGCAGCTTAGGTAAAAGTTTATAATGTCCAAGAATAGTTTGTATGCGTTGGTGTAAATCCCACTGGTTATGCATATATGGCCATTCTAACAATCCCAGCATATAAGGTTTTTGCGCGAAAATCTCAGAATGGCCAAGCTTTGTCATGCCTTCTATGAAATCATTAAGCAAAGCCTCTTGCTGCTTTGCTCTTCTGATAAACCGCATTCTAAATAAAATATTTTTGAGCGATGTGAGATCCAATCCAGTAATTGGATATAGCTTTTTAGCCGCAGTTATTACTTCCCCGTGCAATTAAAACTCCCCATAGTGTAATATTCTAAGATAATTTCTTATAAACTTTTTTATTGAACGAGATGACAACTCTTTTACTAGTAACAACCAAAAGCAATTTTTAAAAATATTATGACACAGTAGTATTACAAAATATTTATATTGAATTTTCAAGCAACTATCAAACCAACACCAAAGCAATACACATCAACCCCATTTATAGGTCTAATTAGCGTTGCGGGAATATTTTCCCCATTACGCCAATCATTTACGGCCTGTTGTTTACCTGCACCTGTCACCAAAAAAATAACCTCATACGCATCACTCAGTCTTTTCTGACTCATCGTAATGCGGTTAGCTGGCGGTTTTGGTGCATCAAATACTGGCACGACCTCAGCGGTATTATTCACATCCTGATTTGGGAATAGACTTGCTGTATGACCATCTTCCCCCAAGCCTAATAACACCAAGTCAAAAGTACCTACATCGGCTATCATTTGTGCATAAGCTTTTGCACCCTCAACATTACCTAACTCAGCGGGAATATCATAGATTTGGCTGGCAGGAATTGCCACATGATTTAACCAAGCTTGGCGCGCCATCAAACTATTACGCTCAGGATGATCAACGGGAAGACACCGATCATCATTATGAAAAACATGCCAATTCGCCCAATCGGCGTTCTCTTTGCTTAATAACTCATACACACTTTTGGGCGTACTACCACCAGCCAGAACGATTAAAAAACTACCGTAGGCCTCAATAGCCTGATCTGCGGCATCTAAAATTCTAGAAACTGTTGCTCGATTAATCTCATCTTGAGTATTAAAGTTATGCCAACGGCAAATTTGCGAGCTCGCTGTATTTTCTTGGTTTGTATTTTGCATCCTATCAGACCTTCACGTTATAATCACACACAGAGTAGTCACGGCACAACATCGTCATGCACTCAAACTATAGACTCGTTTATTAATATAGATCGTCATCTTACCCAAAAGGGCGATGACACACTATCCTCAACAAGGAAAAAACAATGAAATTAGCAATGATTGGCTTAGGTAAAATGGGTGGCAACATGACTACTCGCCTTCTTCGTAGCGGTATTGAAGTGATTGGTTACGATAGAAGCGTAGAAGTAGTGAATGACCTAGTTGCAAAAGAAGGCATGGTTGCGGCGAGTTCAGTCCCTGATGCAGTATCTAAACTGTCTCCTGACGGCAGCGAGCAGCGCATTATTTGGTTGATGTTACCAAGTGGCGCTCCAACAGAGATTCAAATTCAAGATTTAGCCCCTATGTTATCAAAAGGCGACATCATCATTGATGGCGGCAACTCTAATTACAAAGACAGTCAACGTCGTGGCGCATGGTTAGCTGAGCGTGGCATCGGCTTTATGGATTCAGGCACTTCAGGCGGTATCTGGGGCTTGGAAAATGGCTATTGTTTAATGGTTGGCGGCACACCGGAAGTCGCTAAAACAGTTGAACCAATTTTAATCGCACTGGCGCCAGCGGCTGATCGTGGCTGGGGTCACGTTGGCCCTATCGGTGCAGGTCATTTTACAAAAATGATACACAACGGTATTGAATACGGCATGATGCAAGCCATGGCTGAAGGCTTGGACTTATTAAAAGGAAAAGAAGATTTCCATTTAGACTTAGCGCAAATCACTGAAATGTGGCGTCATGGCTCAGTAGTACGTAGCTGGTTGCTAGATTTAACGGCTGATGCGTTAAAAGAAGACCAAGAGTTAGCGGCAGTTGCTCCATACGTGGCAGACTCAGGCGAAGGCCGTTGGACTGTGATGGAATCCGTCGAGCAAGGTGTTGCAGCGCCCGTGTTGACACTCGCTCTGCAAGCTCGCTTCAGAAGCCAAGATGCAACAGGTTACAGCTATAAACTATTATCTATGATGCGTAATGGATTTGGCGGTCACTTCGTGAAATCAGTCTCGGATAAATAAAAAACCGATGTATGTGGGGCGCTATGCGCCCCACATCTTTCGCTGCAAAACAGCAACACTCCGAATGTAGAACAGATTGCGCTTCTGTGAATCATCTGCCGTGAATCACACAGTCCAATCTATTACACATTTAAAATTAATTCAGTATTCACCAATTATTTAAATTGAAAGCAAAGTAATGAGCACAAAAGTCGATCCATGTACCCTTGTTTTATTCGGCGCCAGTGGCAACCTCGCCCGCGTCAAGCTCTATCCAGGCTTATTTAGATTGGATTTATTAGGCCGTTTGCCTGCAGAAATGAAAATCATGGCTGTTGGTCGTCAAGTCGTTGACTTAGACGCATGGCGCGCAGACATTAAGAGCATACTCGATGCCAAATTTAAAAAAGGCTACGATCAAGCTGTATTCGAGCGTTTTATTGCGCGCAATTTCTACCACGCCAACCCGCCAACTGACCCAGACGCATTTAGCAAACTCAGCGCGACATTGAGCGATGAAAAAACCTTCCCACAAAACTTGGCTTACTTCTTATCTGTTCGCCCTGTAGACTTTGCACCAGTGGTTGAATCATTGGCTAAAGTTGGCCTGACCAACGAAGACAAATACTGGCGCCGTGTAGTGATTGAGAAACCATTTGGCACAGATTTAGCCTCGGCGAAAGAATTACAAACGGCCATCACCACGCACTTAAAAGAACACCAAATTTACCGTATCGACCACTATTTGGGTAAATCTGCGTTGCAAAATATCTTGCTACAACGCTTTACCAACACCATTTTAGAGCCGATTTGGAACAACCAATACATAGACCACGTGCAAATCACCAACACCGAAATGTTGGGCGTGGGTGACCGTACGCAGTTCTACGATAGCACAGGTGCGTTGCGCGATATGATTCAAAGCCATATCTTGCAAACACTGGCGTTAACCACCATGGAAATGCCAAAAGATTTAACGCCTGATGGCATCCGTGCAGCCAAAATCAAAGTGTTGGAAGAAATTCGCCCTATCCCCGTCAATGAACTCAGCAAACACGCTTTCCGCGCGCAATATAGCGCGGGTGAAGTGAATGGGGAAAAAGTGCCTGGGTACTTAGAAGAGCTTGTCGCGCAAGGTGGCGACCAAGGTAGCGTAGTAGAAACCTACGCCGCGTTGAAATTGTTTATCGACAACCCACGTTGGAAAGGGGTGCCGTTCTACATCCGCACCGCCAAACGCTTGCACGAGGCCGATACACGTATTTCGATTCGCTTTAAAAAATCATCGTTGCAAATTAATGGCGGCCAAGACCAAAACTGGCTTATCATCGGCATCCAACCGCGTGAGTGTATCAAAATGGAAATCCAATCTAAGATTCCAGGTTTGGACATCAACACCCGCACCATCCAATTAGATGCGGCCAACCGCTTGCCAGAAGATGATACGGTTGATGCTTACGAGGCTCTATTGCTCAACTTAATGCAAGGCGACAACTCAAACTACTTGCACATTAGCGAGGCCGAAGCCCAATGGCGCTTGGTAGACCCAGTGGTGAAAGCATGGGCAGAAGACCACAAACCTGTGCATCAATACCCCGCAGGTAGCCGTGATCCAGAGGCGTCTAAAGTGATTTTTGAAGGTGAAGACCAATTCTGGCGTTACAGCATTGAATTAGGTGGCGACGCGCACTAAACACTCATTAAATCCAAAAAAACCTCATTCTTGCCTTGGCAGAATGAGGTTTTTTTATGTCCAAACGAACTTGGTATATCTGTTGAAGAAGTAATCAGTAATTGCGGCATCAGGTTGATTGCGTTTTTAGGATTTCAAAAGCACTATCACAGCGCCGCTGCCGCCATCGGCTTGTCGCGCTTGAGCATAAGCAATTACCTCATCTTTTTGCATCAACCAACTACGAAGCTTGTGTTTGAGAATAGGCTCTCGGTTACGTGAACCTAAACCTTTGCCATGAACAATGCGTACACAGCGAATATTGCGTTTTTTGCAATCTGCTAAAAACTGCGCAACGAAAAGTCTAGCTTCGTCTACCACCAAGCCATGCAAATCAAGAGCTGCTTGCACCACCCAATGCCCTCTCCTTAATTTGCTTAAGATGTCGGGCGAATGACCTTCACGAAGGTATAAGAGCTCTTCACCGGTTTCAAGCTCATGAGCAGGTATGTAGCTATCGCTTAATGAGTCACGTAATGCTTGTTGCTCATCACGAATAAACTGCTTGGGCGTGGGTCTAGGAGCTGGGGGGTTATGGTAGAGACGATTTGCGGTTAATGGTCGAGCACCTTTGACCGCTTCACGAAACAGTTTGGCTTCATCTAAATCGTCATCGTTGTCAGACATGGCAACATGTATCGCTGCTTTAGGCGCTATAAGTTGGTGGCGTCTAAAGCAGTATCCCTGTTATTTTAAGCTTGTGAGGTAGCGTTCAGCATCTAAAGCGGCCATGCAACCTGTACCCGCGCTGGTCACGGCTTGACGATAAATGTGATCCTGCACATCTCCCGCAGCAAAAACGCCTGCTACGCTGGTTGCTGTGGCATTGCCTGCACGACCTGCTTGCGTGACGATGTAACCGCCTTCCATTTCCAATTGACCTGCAAAAATGTCAGTATTTGGTTTATGACCGATGGCTATAAATACACCACGTAAACTAATGTCTTTAGTTTCATTGGTTTGTGTATTTTTGATGCGCATGCCAGTTACGCCCATGTCATCACCCAACACTTCATCTAAGGTATGAAAGAGTTGTAATTCAATTTTACCTTCAGCTACGCGCGCCATCAGCTTGTCTACCAAAATGGCTTCTGCTTTGAATTTGTCACGGCGATGAACCAAAGTCACTTTACTTGCAATATTGGCTAAATAAAGTGCCTCTTCAACCGCTGTGTTGCCACCGCCGATAACCGCAACCTCTTGGTTTTTATAGAAAAAACCATCACAAGTTGCGCAGGCTGAAACGCCTTTCCCAGAGAATTTCTCTTCACTTGGCAAACCTAAATATTGTGCAGAAGCGCCAGTAGCAATAATCAAAGCATCACATGTATATTCACCAGAATCACCCACTAAGCGAATCGGCTTCTCAGTTAAGTGCGTAGTGTGAATGTGATCAAAAATCATTTCCGTGTTAAAGCGCTCCGCATGCTTTTGGAATCGCGCCATAAGTTCAGGGCCCTGAACACCATCTGCATCTGCTGGCCAGTTGTCGACTTCAGTCGTAGTCATTAATTGACCACCTTGCGCAATGCCCGTAATTAAAACAGGTTTGAGATTTGCGCGTGCTGCATACACAGCAGCGGAGTAGCCCGCAGGACCTGAGCCAAGAATCAATAAATGGGCGTGTTTGGTAGACATAAAAACTCCTAACAGATAAAAATTGGCTTTTTGAGGATTTACAAAATGACCGTTATTTTACCTGAATAAGTTGAATATTATTTTTCATATTACTTTTCAAGTAGGCTGCGTAACATCCACGCAGTTTTTTCGTGTAACTGCAAGCGCTGAGTAAGTAAATCAGCACTAGCTTCATCCGAAGCTTTTTCTACCACAGGAAAAATTGATCGAGCAGTACGCACCACTGCTTCATGGCCTGCAACAAGCTCTTTAATCATATCGGTAGCCTTCGGAACACCATCAGCCTCATCAATCGAAGTTAACTTTGCAAATTGAGAATATGTACCTGGAGCATACACATCTAACGAGCGAATACGCTCAGCCACTAAATCCACAGCTAATGCTAATTCGTTATATTGCGTCTCAAACATTAAATGCAAGGTGTTAAACATCGGCCCAGTTACATTCCAATGGAAATAGTGTGTTTTAAGGTAGAGTGTGTAAGTATCTGCAAGCAGGTGAGATAGTCCCTCTGCAATTTTTTTACGGTCTTTTTCATTGATGCCAATGTCCATGTTTGCCCCTTGTGTTTACGATCTTGTTAATTAATGACCATCCAAAAGAAAAATGGTTCTCAATTAAACTGGGTGAGAAATTAAATCATCTATTTTGCTCAACCTAAGAGTTTGTGGATTCAAACCGTATTTTTGCTATTGTAATAAGGTTCACTATATTATATTGTCAGGGCAAGGGGTTGAAATATTAATGTGGTTGCAACTGATTGTTAACATAGGTTGTGTTTATTTAGGTTGTTTTATAAGGGGTGAGGATGAGTCGTTTGAGTATAAAAACATGCGTTATCTTTGGTGGCTTACTAATTACGGGTTGCAGTACAGTATCCAGCTTGACAGAGAAAGTAAGTGATGTGCACTTATGGCCTTTTGGCGACAAAAAGTCTAAAGAAAAAAGCTACAAACCTGAAAATTCCAACGAATACCAATGTGCTGCAAATAAAAAATTCTTTGTACGTACCATTGATAACGGTGAATCAATTTGGTTGATTTTACCTGACCGAGAAGTAGCTTTAGCTAAAACATCTAAAGACTCAACTAAACGTTACTCTAATGGAATTACAACACTAACACTGGCAGATGAATCAACCTTGGAGATTAACCCAACGACTAGTTACACTGCATGTAAATTAGTCGTTACCATGCCAAAGTAAACGTGCGCAAAGTAAATCTGTTTAGAAATGTTCTCTTATAAAGGTCGCTCACAGCATGCTGTAAAGCTCAGTATGCTGGTGTGGATAATGCTTCAATTGGGGGCGTGCGCATCTGCAACTCCACCTGTGAATGGCAAGCTAGTTCCAACCTTAAGCAATGCTAACACTATCAATCAGCTCGCTAAAAGTGATGTAGACCGTATGGCCGATATTGAAATTAGCGAGAATACGCAAAGTCTTCGGCTACTGATGCTTAAGCTTTATAAACGAAATCCGCATGAGCTTAAAAAAAGCACTTCAGGCACCGCTGTGGAAATGGTAGATTGGGTATTTAAAGGTGATCAGCACTGGAAGTTTGATAGCATTAATTACCTGCAAGATGTAGCCGCTATACAGCTTGCATTTAAGCCTGATTATGAAGGGGATAGAGTGCTACCTTTCATTGTAGGCTTGCAGACAATGTTGTTGAAAGCACATGAAAATAAAAGTGAGTTTTTTATTACGGATAGACTAGATCCGCAAAAAATCTACAATATTTCAAGAAATGTTGAAATTGCTGCTTGGAAAATCTACAACAGCCGAAATGAAAAAGGCACGCTCTATTTGTTGAGTAATGAAATTAACGAAAATGAGCGTAATTTGAGTTTTGAGCGAGAGTTTGGGAAAATCATCGGGCGAACAGATGATTACGCGCTCTTATTAGCGCAAAAAACACAACGCTCCATCTCTAAAGTCACGCAAAGCCTTGCTACAGCAGTTTTTCTGCCTTTTTAGCTTGATGCTTTTATTACTGATTCGTCAACTTTTTTAAGTCTTCAATAATCTCTTGCGAGTGACGAGAGGTATCAACACTCAAATATATTTTGGCAATTTTCCCTTTTGGGTCAATCAAGAAAGTATAACGCTTGGCGATTTTCATAATGCCTAGATTCGTCAATGCCCCATAACTATCAGCCACCTTGCCTTCTATATCGGCTAGCAGTGGAAAGGGCAAATTATACTTTTTGGCAAACTCGGCATGAGACCCACTTTCGTCTACGCTAACACCCACCACATTACCGCCCAGTTTTTGCAATTGGGCTAAGTCATCTCGAAAATGACACGCTTCTTTGGTGCAGCCAGGCGTGTCATCTTTGGGATAAAAGTATAAAACAAGCCACTTGCCAGCATAATCAGTAAGTAAGTGTGGTTTATTTTTAGCATCACGTAAATTAAAAGGTGGTGCGGCATCACCCACCAATGGCATAGGCGCCGCGCTGCTGATACTGCGAAAAATTAGAAAACCCAAACCAAGCAATACAGCAAAGACAAAAAACTTCATTTCAACAATCTCCCTAGCAATTGATTAACAACAAAATATGTTTGATTTACTGCATCACATGTAATTTTTAAAGCTGACGGATAAAGCGCTCAAAGCGATATTCGTATAAGTTTAAACTACGACTTGAAAATTCAAAAAATGTTGCACGAAATGATGGATCATTTTGTGATGGATTATTTTGTGGGGCTAGTGATTTAGTATAGGGCAATTTAGAACAGCGTAAAATTAAGCAATCTGTCACACTGAAAACAAAACATGAGCACTCAATGGGCTTGGATATTTAACATGCAAGCAACCATCAGTCATCAGCAACTGGGCGACCTAAATATGAAATACCCAAGTGTAAAAAATTCACGATTTGGATAGAAAACCATTGAGTAGTTTAATGGTATCCCCATCAGGAGTCGAACCTGAATTTTACGCTTAGGAGGCATATGTTCTATCCATTGAACTATGAGGACATTTGACAATGCAATATTCTACAACTTAATTTATTGGTAGGCCGAAATTTCTAATTAACAGTGACTCTATTTTTGGTACTTGGCTAATTTGACAATCGTATTCGAAGACACACAAAATTATAAAAATCGAGCTTATGCATCACTTGAAAAATCTTAATCGCCAAATTCTAAAGCAAAATGCGGCATAATAGTCGCACTTGCCCTGCTATCGAATCGGGTCTAACTCAATTTAGGTATGCATTATTCACTTATGCTACCAATGGAATAAGGAGTCTATCAGTTGAGCATTGCAAATCAAGATCTATGCGTCATAGTTTCGCACTACAATGCGCGACCAACAGATGAACTGGTAAGGTTATTACGTCAGCTGCAAACCCAGGTTGCTAAATTTCAGTATCAGTTTTCAACCAAAATAATTGTTGTTGTGAATGATGCAGAGTCAAAATTTATCAACTTGCCTGATGATTTAAAAGATACTGAAGTACAGTACAGAGAAAATACTGGTTTCAACATTGGCTCTTGGGAGTTCGGCTGGCGCAACAATACAAGCTTTTTTGGCTATCTATTTTTGCAAGACGAATGCGAAATCGCCAATCCCAATGCACTACTCAACTACTGGCTGTTACTTAAAAAACGCCCTAACTCGCTCTTAGGAGAAAGTTTATTTTTCTTTAGAGGCTGGGCTGGCTTTCTAAGCAAATGGCCATTGAATCATACGTCTATTCAAGATTTTGCAACCAGCAGGAACATCCCTTTAGGACTTACTGCAAGCCACTTGCAGACCTTGATATTAGCAGCCACCAGAGAAACCATGATTCGGCTTGATGGGTTTATTTTGTCAAACGACAAAATAGAAGCGATTGCGACAGAAGTGCTACTTTCCAGAAAAGCCGTTTCACGCGGAATCAATGTAGAGCAATCTGCATGGAAGCCTTTTTCTAATTTCAATCATGAGCAATGGGCTGGCATAAAACAAATAAGCAATTCAATTCCGTGGAATATTTCAAAACTGCTTTGGTATGTTATCTATGGCTGGAGAGATTTATCCATCAGATTAAAACCCTAAGTCATTTACTTTCAAGAAACTAGCCCAGATCATCAACGCTTTCAACTCGAAATCTAACAAGATTAAATCTTCAAATAAGAGGGTTTTCGAGCTGGCATCTTTTTTACTTCGAATTTTTATCTACAGCTCACATTTAAGTTTATAATGCGTGTCACTTTTTAACCTATTAAATCTTAAATAATTATGAGCATTAAATCAGATAAATGGATACGCAAAATGGCAGAGCAATACGGCATGATAGAGCCGTTTGAGCCACAGCAAGTTAAAATGAATCCAGAAGGTCAGCGCTTGGTGTCATACGGTACTTCAAGCTATGGCTACGATATTCGTTGCTCAAAAGAATTTAAGTTATTTACCAACCTCAATAGCACTATTGTCGACCCCAAGAACTTCGACCCAAACTCATTTGTAGAGGTGAATGCTGATTACTGCATCATCCCGCCCAATTCGTTTGCATTGGCGCGTACCGTGGAATATTTCCGAATTCCACGTAATGTGTTGACTGTGTGCTTAGGCAAGTCCACTTACGCCCGTTGTGGGATTATTGTCAACGTGACACCATTCGAGCCAGAATGGGAAGGTTATGTCACATTAGAGTTTAGCAACACCACGCCACTACCAGCTAAGATCTACGCCAACGAAGGCTGTGCGCAAGTGCTGTTCTTTGAAGCCGATGAAGATGACATATGCGAGACCAGCTATAAAGACCGTGGCGGAAAATATCAAGGTCAAGTTGGCGTAACGCTGCCCAAAATTTAACCACCACCCCCAATAAAATGCATTTAACTTCACAGACACATAGTGTTTCAAGCGTATTGATTCCCTGTGAGGATGTGTCTATGTGGTAAAGGATTTAATACTATGAAATTTCGCTTCCCTGTCGTCATTATTGATGAAGACTTTCGCTCTGAAAACTCCTCTGGCTTAGGCATCCGCGTGCTGGCAAAAGCCATTGAAGAAGAAGGTGTTGAAGTGCTTGGCGTTACCAGCTACGGCGACCTCACCTCTTTTGCGCAACAACAAAGCCGTGCTTCAGCTTTTATTTTATCCATTGACGATGAAGAAATTGTCGAAGAAAAACCAGAAGCGCTTGAGCAATTACGCAGTTTTGTCACTGAAATTCGTTATCGCAATGAAGAAATCCCTATTTTCTTGCACGGTGAAACAAGAACTTCACGCCATATCCCAAACGATGTATTGCGTGAATTGCACGGCTTTATTCATATGAATGAAGACACGCCAGAGTTTGTGGCGCGGCTGATTATCCGCGAAGCCAAAGCTTATTTAGATAGCTTACCTCCGCCATTTTTCAAAGCCCTCACGCACTACGCGGCAGATGGCTCTTACTCATGGCACTGCCCGGGTCACTCAGGTGGCGTGGCATTTTTGAAATCACCCGTGGGGCAAATGTTCCACCAGTTTTTTGGTGAAAACATGTTGCGTGCAGACGTCTGTAACGCAGTAGATGAGCTTGGTCAGTTGCTAGACCATACTGGCCCAATCGCCGCATCAGAACGCAATGCAGCCCGCATTTACAATTGCGACCACTTGTATTTTGTGACCAATGGCACTTCAACCTCCAACAAAATTGTGTGGAACTCGACCGTTGCACCAGGTGACATTGTCGTCGTTGACCGCAACTGTCATAAGTCAGTGTTGCATGCCATTATAATGACGGGTGCTGTCCCTGTGTTTTTAATGCCAACACGCAATCACTTTGGCATTATCGGCCCTATCCCAAAAAGCGAATTTACTTGGGAAAATATTCAAAAGAAAATTGCACGCAACCCATTTGCAACGGATAAAAATGCAAAACCGCGTGTACTCACCATCACCCAATCCACTTACGATGGCGTGTTATACAACGTAGAAGAAATCAAAGAGATGCTCGATGGCAAAATCGACACCCTGCACTTTGATGAAGCATGGTTGCCCCACGCGACTTTCCACGACTTCTATGGTGATTACCATGCGATTGGCGCGGATCGTCCACGCTGTAAAGAGTCGATGGTGTTCTCTACGCAATCTACCCACAAGTTGCTGGCGGGTTTGAGCCAAGCCTCGCAGATTTTGGTGCAAGATGCACAAAACAACCAACTAGACCGTGATGTATTTAACGAAGCCTATCTCATGCACACCTCAACCAGCCCGCAATACTCCATTATTGCCAGCTGTGACGTAGCCGCTGCAATGATGGAAGCGCCAGGCGGTACCGTATTAGTTGAAGAATCCATTAAAGAAGCCTTAGATTTCCGCCGCGCAATGCGCAAAGTGGATGAGGAATGGGGCGCAGACTGGTGGTTTAAAGTATGGGGACCAAACGACCTGACGGAAGAAGGCATTGAAGAGCGCGCCTCATGGATGCTAAAAGCGGGTGAAGCGTGGCATGGCTTTGGCAATTTGGCCGAAGGCTTTAACATGCTCGACCCCATCAAAGCGACCATCATCACCCCAGGTTTAGATATTGACGGTGACTTCTCTGACGAATTTGGTATTCCAGCTGCAATTGTCACCAAGTATCTCGCTGAACATGGCGTTATTGTAGAAAAAACTGGCTTGTACTCATTCTTTATCATGTTCACCATCGGCATTACCAAAGGCCGCTGGAACACTATGGTAGCGGCTTTACAACAATTTAAAGACGATTACGACAAAAACCAACCACTGTGGAAAGTCTTACCTGAGTTCGCCCAAAAGCATGTGCGCTACGAACGTATGGGTTTACGTGATTTATGCACGCAAATTCATGAAGTATATAAAGCCAACGATGTTGCGCGCCTCACCACTGAAATGTACCTTTCAGACATGGTACCTGCCATGAAACCTACCGATGCATTCTCAAAAATGGCGCACCGTGAAATTGACCGTGTACCGATTGACGAACTTGAAGGCCGCATTACAGCGGTGTTGCTAACACCTTATCCACCTGGCATTCCATTACTTATCCCAGGTGAACAATTTAACAAGGTGATTATTAATTATTTAAAATTTGCACGCACGTTTAATGAAAAATTCCCAGGCTTTGAAACCGATGTGCATGGCCTGGTAAAAGAGGTGACGGATGGCAAAGCCAGTTATTTTGTTGATTGCGTGAAAAATTAAACAATTATTAAAAATTGGATTCAAAAAACTAGACCACACTAACCTATAAAATCACCACAGAAATCCTGTTTCACATAAAAAATCATTAGTCAATAGTCCAAACAGACTATATACCCACCAATAAAAACAAAAATATAATCACTTACACGCTATATTGGACTTTTAAAATATATCCAATATAGCGTTTGGTTTTATTTTTAATGTTAATTTGTCGTTAGTGTGAAAAAATAAAATCCAACTTGTGTTTTATGGCGTTGGGAAGAACAACTCACCTCTATAAATTTACAAGTTGATAAGCGCAATTGTCATTCAGACTTTATTTTTTAGAAATCACATAAGGGGAATATCGTGAAAAAATTTTTAAATACAGCTTTATTAGTTTCTTTAGCCTTTGCATCACATGCAGCATCAGCGAACACACTAACTCAATTTTCACCAACTGGCACCGATGTTGTAGCACGTGGTGCATCTGAGATTGGTGGTATTGTGGTTGAGTTGAAAGGCACCAATGGTGTTTCTGTTGTTAGTCAGCTTGCTGCATCTTCATTATTCGTAGGTAGTACAACATCAGTAAATCCATTCACAATCGGCACACAAACGGGCTATGATGCTTCTGTAGTAGCTGCATTAGGCGGTGGCTTGCAATCAGCTTCTTTTAGATTTACGTTATATGATGGCGATACCGCTACAGGTAATTTTGATAGAAACGACAACTCGTTATTAGTGAACGGGGTGAATGTTGGTAACTGGTCAAATGTAACTACGAACACAACCACTAGCACAGGCGCTACAGAATCAGGCACGGTTGCTCACACCGGCTTTGAAAATAACACACTTGATAGTGGCTGGTTTCATGTAACTGATGGCACATTGCTTTCTAGCGTTTTCTCTTCATTAGCCACGGGTAAGATTGTATTTGGCTTTCTTGACAAAGATCCAGGCGATCAATATCTAGATTTTACACAAGGCATTGATAAGTCATTAATCAACGTTGGCTCTGGCCCAGTTGTTGTTCCACCAACACCAAGCGCAGTTCCAGAAAATGATATTTACGCAATGATGTTAGCAGGCTTAGGTTTAGTTGGCTTTGCCGCACGTCGCCGTCAAGCTTAATAAATCGTAACACTCTAAAAGCCTCGCTAGTGCGGGGCTTTTGTGCTTTTATCAGATCCAGTTGGTTCAATATAATGCCTTAACTTTTGTTGATATAGCCGAGCATTCAAAACCATAGAAAAAAACTTAGCAGTACCAATCATTGACCACGATTGTAAAACTAAGATTGTAAAACTAAACTTTTTATAAATTTGGTCGATGTATACAAGCCTTCCATGTTCGGGTAAGTGAGCAGCTGTTCGAATATAACAAAGTTGTATAACAAAACTGGATGAAGCTTCTATTGGCTAATTAGCACAAAAATTGCTGATGTTTTAAGTCTTTACAGCATTGCATTTTAAATCGGGAGTATAGTTTTGCGCTTAGGGTTTGGTATAAAGTTATTTCTATTCAGATGCTTAATGGCATATATAAGTTTGCATTTGAGTCATATTGCGTTTGCAGATGACGCCACCAACCTGTCAACCAATCAGCATATAGACGAAATTTCGCCAACCCAGCATGAAACTAGCTCGGATGAAAGTAGCCCTAACACCAATCCACCGAATAACACAGAAAGCAGTAACGCCAACAATCAAGCGCAAACTGGCACTAAATCAATCACATTAGATAATTCACAAAGTAAAGGCTCGTTAAAAAACCCTTATGCATTATTAGTCAATTTAGCCTTTAAAGGTAAAAATGCACAAGGCGTAAGCAGTTATACTGAAGCAGCAACGATTTACTGCCGCGCAGCGCGCGATGGCGATGCAAATGCGCAATACGCAATGGGCTGGCTATATGCTAATGGACGAGGCGTGCCAAAAGATGACAATGTTGCTGTGATGTTTTACAGTAAAGCGGCGAAACAAAACCATGCTAGTGCTAGAGACGCAGTGATTGCTAGCACAGGCAACCCCAACTTAGCCGACTTACCCAAGTGCATGTTACCAGACCCGCCACCGCCTCCTGTTGTCTTAGCACCCACAGAAACGGTAACCCCAGAAGTCGAATCCACGGCGTTTTACACGAAGGGGCCTATTTTTAAACTGGTGAATAAAATCGCACCAAATTACAAAATTGAAACCGATTTAGTCATGGCATTTATTGCTGTGGAATCTGGCTTTAACCCACAAGCCACATCCCCCAAAAACGCGCAGGGCTTAATGCAGCTAATACCAGAAACGGCTGCGCGTTTTAATGTAAAAGATGCTTACAACCCAGAAGATAATATCAAGGGCGGTTTGGCTTATTTGCAATGGTTGCTCGCCTACTTTAAAGGCGATGTTGCGTTGGTAGCTGCCGCTTACAACTCAGGGGAAATGACGGTGGAAAAATACAAAGGTGTGCCACCGTATGCAGAAACACAAAATTACGTCAAAAAGATTACATCACTGTACAAAAAAAACTACCATCCTTATCGTGAAGATATGGGTATAAGCGCAGCTATGTTTAATCTAAGCAATACCGCCAATAAACTTAAAGCCTATAAAACAAATCCTTGAACAAGCTGCTGATCCAACCAGTGCGTTAGTTCTAATTTGCCTAAGCCTTAGATTTGCCTAAGCCTTTATTTTTTGACATAAGTGACATAGCAATAAGATAAGCCAAACTCACTAAGATGCCGCTCACGTGACGCTTCTAGCCATATTTGATGGTCCCACTGCGGAAAAAAAGCATCCCCATCTACGGCCAAATCAATTTCAGTCATATAAAGTTTATGCGCGTATTGCATACCTTGCTCATAAAGTTCGGCACCACCAATCAAAAAAGCTTCAGCATCATCGCCACAAGCTTTGATGGCAGCATCTAATGAATGTACAACAATAGCACCCTCCACTGAAAATTTTGGGTTACGTGTCACAATGACAGTAGTTCTGCCAGGCAGCAAGCGCCCCAAAGACTCAAAGGTTTTACGCCCCATGATAATATGATGCCCCATGGTTAACGCGCGAAAGCGCTTTAAATCTTCAGGCAAATGCCAAGGCAATGTGTTATTCACACCTATCACGTTGTTTTGCGCAATAGCGACAATAAGAGATAATGTAGTCATGCGCATATTATACTTAGCATTTGCGCGCGGATCTCGTTTTAAAAGATAAAGTCACTTTAGACTTCCCCCACTTTGCGGAGATCAATGCTTGCCCCAAAAGAGTAAATTTATGTACCCAAAATCATTTCTCAAGCTATTGTTACTAGGATTTGCGCTTGCTATATTGCCATTGATTTTTGCATTTGCGAATGCATCTATTCATGTGGATCGTTTAGCAGCACAAAGCAGAAATACAGTAGCGCGTGCCGTAGAAGCCACTCGATCTATCCGTGTGTTAGTGGATCAACTCAGCCTGATGGAACGTAGCGCTCGCCAATACTTTGTGTTGCATGATGATAGTTTTCTAGAAAATTTCAGCGTGACTCACAACAAATTTGTGCTCCACTTAAAAGAACTCGAACGTTTGCCCATTACCAAAGAGCAATCGATAGAATTAAAAAATATAGAGGTAGATGAAATCGCCCTTTTCAAAGAAATTCACGTTAAGAAAAATGAAGAAGTACTCCCTGAGACCATCATCTCCCAATTTGCAAATCTCTCAGAGCAAGCGCAAGGCATACTATCTGACAACAACTTACTGATTGATCGCGAGTCAGCCGCACTTTCAAAAATGGCTGAGCGCACACAATATGTTTTGTTCTGGCAGTCGCTCACGTTACTGCCTGTTGGATTAATTGTCGCTCTCGTCATTACTTACTTGGTGGCACAACCAATTCGGCGAATGGATGCAGCCATTAAACATTTGGGTGAAGGGCACTATGAAGATTCAATTAGTATTGAAGGCCCCAACGACATGCGTATTCTTGGCGAACGCTTGGATTGGTTGAGAAGCCAGCTACAACACGTTGAGCAAGAAAAGCAGCGATTTCTGCGCCATGTCTCTCATGAATTAAAAACCCCACTCACCGCAATTCGAGAGGCAAGCGAGCTGTTGAGCGACGAGGTCGGCGGTACACTAACGAATCAACAAAAAGAAATCACCCAAATTTTGCGTGAAAGTAGTATTCGTCTTCAAAAAATGATTGAGAACTTGCTGCACTACTCCGCTGTACAATTTAAAAAGCCAGAGCTTAAGTTAGAAAAAGTTGTTTTGTCAGCAATCATGCAAAACGTATTGAAACACTATGCACTCTCCATTGAGAACAAAAACATCAAAATAATGTCCACATTTGAAGATATCAGTATTATTTGCGACCAAGAAAAAGTGCATACGATTATCGATAATTTAATTTCAAATGCGGTTAAATACACGCATCAATCAGGTATGATTAATTTACGCATTTACTTAAGAAGAGATCACGCTGTCATTAAAGTGCAGGACAATGGGCCAGGCATACCAACTTCAGATCATGCAAAACTCTTTGATCCTTTTTACCGAGGGCAACGTGTACACGAAGGCTTGGTAAGCGGAAGTGGATTAGGACTATCTATTGCAAAAGAGTATACCGAGACACATGGCGGCATGTTAAGCTTAATCCCTACAAACACTGGCGCGCATTTTAGAGTGCAATTGCCATTAGATGCTTCAAAGGAGGCTTTACAAAAGAATGCAGTTGCGAAAAACGCATAAGAATATTGTTCATTTAATCTTACTGTCCATGATAGTAAGCATGGGTCTTTGCGCGTGCGCGACAAAAGTAAGTAAAAAACCAATCGCAAAAGAGGTTATTGAAGTTAAAACCGAAACACCTAACGAGCCAACAACCACTCAGTTAAACGATCAGAACAACACGAATCCTGAAGATACCATCAACGAATACATGAGCAAAGTGCTTAATATGTCTGGCGAGGCTCAGAAAAAGGAATTACAGACCCTGATTCAATCACAGCAAGGCAGCAAACAAGACGTAAACAGTAAGACAAAATTAGCATTACTCTATGGTTTATCATCTAGCCGAGTAAGAGACTACGCAAAAGCTCAATTACTGGCAGACGAACTGATCAAGGAAAGAACTCTCGACAGTGAGCGCAAATCCATTTTGATAATATTGCGTGACTATATTGCAGAAACCATTAAAATTTCAATAAAATTACGTGAAGAACAAAAAAAGAGCGATGCATTACAGGCAAAATTAGACATCTTGCAAACTAGAGCAGATACAGTTCAGCAAAAAGCTGACAACCTTCAACAAAAGCTTGATGAGTTAAAAGATATTGAAAAAACTATGATTAACCGAAATCAAAATAATAAAAAATGACCGCATTGAAAGCCACAAAACTTCAGCAGAAAATCCTCACAGTAGATGACGACCCAGACATACTGAGCCTGTTAGGGATGCGTTTGCGCGCTGCTGGATACGAAGTAATTGCGGCAAATAGTGGCGAAGAAGCGTTAAACCATTTGGCAATAAGCCGCCCCAATCTTGTAATTAGCGACCTTCGTATGCCAGGAATGGATGGCATGGAGTTATTTGATGCTATCCATCGCAATGACCCCGCCCTCCCTGTCATCATGCTCACTGCTCATGGCTCAATTCCAGAAGCTGTTGAAGCAACGCAACGAGGCATGTTTGGATTTTTAACCAAGCCCTTTGACAGTAAAACGCTACTACTACAAGTTGAGGGGGCTCTGCGCATGAGCGCTTTCGCCCACAACACCAGCCACACTACTGAAGAAAATCAAGCATGGTGTGCTGAAATTCTCACACGTAGTCCAGTCATGGAAAATATGCTCAGTCAAGCCAAGCTGATGGCAATGTCGGACGCTAGCATTTTTATTCAGGGTGAAAGTGGTTCAGGAAAAGAACTACTTGCACGCGCCATTCACAAGGCTAGCCCAAGAAGCAACAAACCATTTGTCGCCATCAATTGTGGCGCAATACCAGAAGCTTTGCTTGAATCAGAGCTATTTGGTCATAACAAAGGCGCATTTACCAGCGCTGTACGCGATCATATGGGCTTATTTCAAACAGCTGAAGGCGGTACATTATTCTTAGATGAAATCGGCGACATGCCACACCAGTTACAGGTGAAATTACTACGCGCCTTACAAGAGCGCGTTATTCGCCCCGTAGGTAGCAATACTAGCATTGATATTGATGTCCGCATTATTTCAGCCACGCACCGCAACCTCAGCGATGAAATGCGCGAGGGTCGCTTTAGAGAAGACTTATACTACCGTATCAACGTAGTCGGACTAAGCATTCCCAGCCTTGCTGAACGCAGAGAAGATATTTCGCTATTAGCAAACACTTTCCTAGCAGAGCTTAATGAAAAATATAATAAAACCCTAAACGGCTTCTCACCAGAAGCAATGGAGTTACTATTATCAGCACCTTGGCCAGGCAACGTTCGTCAACTACAAAATATTGTAGAACAAGCAGTCGTGCTATCCACCACCACACTGGTGCCTGCTATGCTCGTTAAAAAAGCGTTGCAAGATAATATTGGCAGCATTGTTTCGTTTGAAAATGCGCGCAAAGACTTTGAGCGTGACTATCTCATCAAATTATTAAAAGCCACTAATGGCAGTGTTACGCAAGCTTCTCGCCTAGCTCAACGCAATAGAACCGAGTTTTACAAATTACTACAGCGCCACCAACTCACCCCTGCGCTATTCAAAGATGACACCGACCAAAATCAATCTTAAATAAAGATGTCTATTTTTAGATACATAAAAATTACTTTAGAATCAAACTGTTAATAAAACACCCAAGTTAAGCGTCTCAAAAAAACGACACACACGCAACTCTCTGCAATACTAAAAATATTGCAACCTATTGATTTAAAACAACTTATATAGTTGGCACACCAATTGCTATTTACCTAATATGAAGAATTTGCATTAGGCATAACGTAGCATGAGTACTCAGACGCGAAAAACACATCCAATGGTATTGATAGCCGCCACCGCTATGACCGTGTTTAGCATATTAGGTAGCGCTATGATTACTGGCTTTATCCCAAATGCAGACTCAGAGAAGTTGAGTATTGCTAGGTCAAGCCTAAACAATATAGATTCGTCAGACAAAGCCAAATCTGATGAACAAAATCCGTCTTTAGAAAAAAATGAAGCCTCTGGCAAGATCTCTAGAGTCGGTCAAGCTGAAAATAGTCAAACAGAACATGTAGCAAGTGATATTTCGAGTTGCCATGATTGTGGAAAAATAGTTTCCATCAAGCGCATAACAATTGATGGAGAAGGTAGTGGTTTGGGTGCAGTGGCTGGTGGAGTGACCGGTGGTGTAATTGGCAACCAAATTGGCGAAGGTCAAGGCAATGTGTTAATGACAATTATAGGCGTTGGTGGTGGTGCGTACGCTGGACACAAGATTGAGAAAAAGGTTAATGCCGAGACGGCTTATGTAATTAAAGTGAAGATGGGAAGTGGTGAGTATAAGACAGTAAAACAACACCATGAACCAGCTTTTGCAATTGGTGACGCGGTTAAGGTTAAAAACGGGTCACTTAGTAGCACGTAGTAGTTGCACTTTTACCATTGGTTGTTCCTCACAGCGGACTATTCTTTCCCCGAGATAGTCCGCTTTTTTTATCTAAATTTAGCGTTATTCAGCATAATGAATAACCAGTAGCCAAGCGCCTAAACCGCCACCTGCCCTTTGATGGCCGGATATGGGTCATAACCTTCTAAAGTAAAGTCTTCGAACCTGAAACCAAAAATATCTTTAACTTCTGGGTTAATGTGCATGGTTGGTAGCGCGCGTGGCGAACGAGTAAGTTGCTCTTGTACTTGTTCCATATGATTGCTGTAAATATGCGCATCTCCTAAGGTATGCACAAAATCGCCCAATTTTAAACCACATACTTGTGCCACCATCATCGTAAGCAGCGCATAAGAAGCAATATTAAACGGTACGCCTAGAAAAATATCCGCACTGCGCTGATAAAGCTGACAGCTTAATTTTCCATCGGCTACATAAAACTGAAAAAACGCATGACAAGGTGGTAGTTTCATTTGATCTATATCTGCCACATTCCATGCGGAAACAATCAATCGGCGAGAATCAGGGGTCGCTTTAATTGCGGCAACAACCTGCGCAATTTGGTCAATGTGCGAACCATCGGGCTTAGGCCAATTTCGCCACTGGTAGCCATAAACTGGGCCTAAGTTACCATTTTCATCCGCCCATTCATCCCAAATACGCACGCCATTTTCTTTGAGATACTGGATATTGGTACTGCCTTGTAAAAACCAAAGAAGCTCATGAATAATCGACTTTAAATGCACTTTTTTGGTCGTCAGCAATGGAAAACCATCGGCCAAATTAAAACGCATTTGGTAACCAAATACTGAGGTCGTGCCCGTGCCTGTTCGGTCTTCTTTTTTGTTACCGTGGGTTAGCACGTGGCTTAATAAATCGTGATACTGCTTCATCACTAACCTGCTTTTTTCTATTTTTTAGATTTCCAAATTATACCTGTATTTAAAACACTGGAATAATTAGGCGTAAATCTTAATGAAATCAAGCTAAGGATTCACGGAATAAGTGGTTGAGCGTGATGAAGTGCGAGGCGCACGGAACGCAGAAACCGAGATAGTATGAGGTATACAGCGAGGTTGCGAGTACCGCGCAACGAAGCAATTCGCTCGCGTAGACACTTATTCCGTGAATCCCTAACTTGATGTGTGAATTAAATGTAGTCAGGACTAGGCGTGATTGCTTATCACTCGCTGCACAACATCAAGCACGTCAGACAACACAATCTCCAAACTTTGAGAGGCGTCAATGACAGAAAAATGTTCAGGATCAGCTTTTGCTTGTAATAAGTAACCGTTTCTAGCTTTGTGTAGAAAGTCCATATCGGCTAATTCCATTCGATCCAAACCTTCACCACGAGAGATTACGCGTTGAAGGCCTATGTCTGGATCAAGATCGAGCACGATGGTCATATCAGGTTGAAACCCATTTATGGCAATATTATTAAGTTGCTGAATAAGCTCAAAAGATAACCCTCTACCATAGTGCTGGAAACTATAGGTCGCTGAGTCAAAACGATCTGAAACGACGACTTTGCCTGCTTGGATAGCTGGAATGATGCGCTCTCTGACATGTTGGGCTCTTGCCGCGACAAACAACATTAACTCGGTAATGTCGCACATTTCAGGAGTATTTTTACTCAAGAGTATTTCACGTATTTTTTCACCAATAATAGTGCCACCTGGCTCTCTGGTGATTATGTAATCATATTGATTGGTTTTGAGGTAATTTTCAATTTCACGCAGCACTGTGCTTTTCCCAGCGCCATTGCCACCATCACATACAATCATGCATCCGTTTTTCATTTACAGTTACTCAATATGTTTAATTTTTTCCAAGTTGATACTTTGCTACCGCGCGATTATGCTCTTCCAAGGTGGAAGAAAAAGCATGGCTACCGTTCCCCTTCCCTACAAAATAAATCGCCTTGGTATCTGCTGGATGCAGAGCCGCTTGGATGGAAGCTAATCCTGGCATAGCAATCGGCGTTGGAGGTAAGCCCGATCTCGTATAGGTGTTGTATGGGGTGTCACTAAGCAAGTCTTTTTTACGCAAGTTACCATCAAAATGACTCCCCAAACCATAAATGACAGTTGGGTCTGTCTGCAAGCGCATCCCCATGTGCAGCCGGTTAATAAAAACACCTGCAATCATCGGTCGTTCGGAAGATTTACCAGTTTCTTTCTCAACAATCGAAGCCATGATTAAGGCTTGATAAGGGGTCTTGTATGGCAAATTGCTTGCGCGATTCTCCCAAGCATTTTGCAATTTAGTTTTCATGGTTTGGTAGGCGCGTTTCAGAATCTCTTTATCGCTTGAGTCTCGCACGAAAAAATAGGTATCAGGGAAAAACAAGCCCTCTGGCATCGCATCCTTTGCGCCAATCTCATCTAACAGCTGTTGATCGGTATAGGCCATTGTCATATGTCGAATAGATTCATTTGCATTGAGTGCCGCACGCATTTGTGCAAATGTCCACCCCTCAATAAAAGTAATGCTAGATTGGGTGCTATCGCCATTACTCATCATTTCCATCAGCGCATACGGGGTAGTGCCTTGTTTAATTTGATATACACCCGCTTTAATGCTCCCAGCCTGACCTAACCCACGCACTAACAACTCAAAACTCCATGGGTGACTGAGTACGCCTTGTTTAGTTAATTGCTGTGTGACATTGCGAACGCTACCTGGCTTAATACTAAACTCTTTAATTTCACTTTTTAACGAGATTGGAGTGTTTGCAAAATAAAACATCCACCCTGCTAATAGGCATAACCCAAGTAGCATAAGCAATAAAGCTTTAATGATTAAACGCATGCGGCCTCTAACTTTTGCGCCAATTGTGTGGACAAACCTAATCTGGGCCAGCATTGTTCAGCTACGGAACGTACTTGCCAGACACCGTATAAACTATTGCAAATCAGCAACTCGTCTGCCTGCATTAACTTTGTTAGCGATATTTGATCCACGATTACATTCAAATCTAGCAGAGGTGCTATATCGATGATGCGCTCCCTTGTTAAACCAGCCACACCACACTGACTTAAATCAGGGGTGATTAACGTCTTACCAAAACGAGCGAAAATATTACTCATCGTACACTCAATCACATTGCCAGCTTCATCTAATAACAAACCATCCGCAATAGCGCTGTCATTCCATTCGCTTCTAGCCAACACGTTTTCTAAACGGTTAAGATGCTTAACTCCAGCCAACTTGGGTTGATGTGACAAGCGAAGCTCGCACAAGTGTAACTTTACGCCCTCTTCAAAATTAACTTGCGGATACACTGGTAAGTTAGACCGCACAAGCACACGGTTTGGTTGTCTGGATGATGGTATTGCGTATCCTCGCTCACCTTCCCCACGAGTAATGACTATTTTGAGTACGCCATCTCCGCCTGAGAATAATTGACTAGCTTCATCTAAAAGCAAATCCGCACTTGGACAGGCGATTCTCAATACATTACAATCCGCAGACAGTTTGTTGTAATGCTGAAGCCAATTTAAAGGCTTTCCTGCAATCACCTTGAGCGTACGAAAAACACCATCTCCATAGGCAAAACCACGATCCAATGGTGACAATAAATTATTGGATTGACCATTTATCAGAAAGGACGGGAGGGATGTCATTCAAAAACCATGCAAAATCATATGTTGGCTATCGTAAAGCATGTCTTCAGTGAGGTGAAGTATAAATTGCATTTTTACACTTAAATAATCGCTGGGAAAAAAAGGTACCGATAAAGTCGAGGCAATAAAAAATCAGGCATATTTACACATGCCTGATTTTCCAATTCACAACAATCAACGCTTAAAAAGTGAATGTTGGTTAAATCTTTTTGAACACTAACGAACCATTCGTGCCGCCAAAACCAAAGTTGTTTTTGAGCGCCACGTCTATTTTCATATCTCGCGCCGTGTTTGCGCAGAAATCCAAATCGCACTCAGGATCTTGATTGAAAATATTGATAGTTGGCGGTGAAATTTGATGATGAATTGAAAGCACGGTGAACACAGACTCCAATCCACCAGCACCGCCTAACAAATGTCCAGTCATGGATTTAGTAGAGTTGACTACCAAGTTTTTAGCATGATCGCCAAATGCTGCTTTAATCGCATTGGTTTCGTTCGCATCACCTAATGGTGTAGAGGTACCATGCGCATTCACAAATTGCACCTCATCTGGATTCACGCACGCGTTATTTAAAGCATTACGCATTGAACGACGTGGACCATCCATATTAGGTGCGGTCATATGATAAGCATCCGCACTCATACCATAACCAATTAATTCGGCATAAATTTTAGCGCCGCGTTTTTTGGCAGATTCATACTCTTCTAGCACCATGACACCAGCACCTTCGCCGATGACAAAACCATCACGGTCTTTATCCCAAGGACGGCTGGCTGTAGCGGGGTCATCATTACGTGTAGATAAAGCACGCGCTGATGCAAAACCACCCACTGAAAGCTCGGTAATCGCGGCTTCTGCACCACCTGCAACCATTACATCAGCATCGCCGTACTCAATCATACGAGCAGCATCCCCAATAGAGTGGGTACCAGTCGTACAAGCAGTCACTATCGCTACGTTAGGGCCTTTAAAGCCAAACATAATCGAAAGATTGCCTGAGATCATATTGATGATAGTGCCAGGAATAAAGAATGGCGAAATCTTACGTGGGCCACCTTCATCATAGGTATCATTGGTTTCTTCAATCAGACGTAAACCGCCGATACCAGAACCAATAGAAACACCTATACGCTCAGCGTTTTCCTCTGTGACAACAATGCCAGAATCTCGAATCGCCTCAATACCTGCAGCCATACCGTATTGGATAAAAGTATCCATACGGCGCGCTTCTTTAGCAGGCAGATACTGCGAAACGTCAAACCCTTTGACTTCACCTGCGATTTGCGATGAAAAACTACTGGTATCAAACTTTGTAATGCGTGTGATACCAGATTTACCAGCAATAAGATCAGACCAAGCCGCTTGTACACCAATACCAACAGGTGACACAACGCCGAGGCCCGTAACTACTACACGTCGTTTACCAACGTTTATAGGCTTGGACAAGGCAACTCCAAGAAAATATTAAGAGGGGAAATTATTTAAGGTTAGCAGTGACGTAGTCAATTGCTTGTTGAACTGTAGTGATTTTTTCAGCTTCTTCATCTGGAATTTCACAGTCAAACTCTTCTTCAAGTGCCATTACTAGCTCAACGGTATCCAATGAGTCAGCACCAAGATCATCAACGAATGAAGATGCATTTTTAACGTCAGCCTCAGCTGCACCTAATTGTTCCATTACAATCTTTTTAACGCGTTGTTCGATGTCAGACATCTGTATTACTCCCTTTCAAGTGTTTAACTTTTATCTTTAAATGTGCCATGAAATCCATGTATATCTAAAGATAAAGCACGTTACTACTAAATCAACCGCTATTCTAACAAAAGTCCTGCGGTTTTCAAAAAACTAAAGTCGTTTATTTTACAATATTATTTTTATCTTCTAAAGAAAACCTTATGCCATGTACATGCCACCATTCACATGAATGGTTTCACCAGTGATGTATGATGCGGCTGGAGAAGCTAAGAAAGCTACTGTAGCAGCAATATCTTCTGGCTGACCTAAGCGAGCCAATGGAATGTGCTTTAACAACCCTTCGCGTTGTTCTTCTGAAAGCGCGCGCGTCATGTCAGTGTCAATAAAACCTGGCGCAACGCAGTTTACTGTGATTCCACGACTGCCAACTTCACTCGCTAAAGATTTGGTAAAGCCCGTCATGCCTGCTTTAGCCGCAGAGTAATTGGTCTGGCCAGCATTGCCCATGTGTCCAACCACCGAAGTGATGCTGATAATGCGTCCTGTACGCGCTTTCATCATCGGGCGCAACACAGCTTTAGATAGACTAAACACAGATTTTAAGTTAGTCAACAACACGTCATCCCACTCTTCATCACTCATGCGCATTAAGAGCATATCTTTCGTGATACCCGCGTTATTCACTAGAATACTGACATCACCAAACTGAGCATTGATTGTTTTTAATGTCGCTTCAATTTGAGTGGAGTCATTCACATTTAACGCTAAGCCAAGCCCTTTAACACCAGACTCTTGTAATGTTTTTGTAATTTGTTCCGCGCCACTGGCAGATGTTGCGGTACCCACAACCGTAGCTCCTTGCTTGCCTAAAGCCATCGCAATAGCAGCTCCAATACCACGGCTTGCGCCAGTCACTAATGCGATTTGATTTTCTAACATAATTCGCACTCCCTTATTTTTATCTTGATAAATTGGTTTGAAATTCAGCAATTGCCGCCGAACTTACAAGCGCAGCACATGGCAATTCCGCAACAATACGTTTAGTTAACCCAGCCAATACTTTGCCAGGACCACACTCTGCACTCGAGCTAACATTATTGGCGTATACAGCTTGCACAGTTTCCACCCAACGTACTGGACTATATAGTTGACGCACTAAAGCATCTTTAATTTTATTCGCATCCTGATATGAAGCCACATCCGCATTATGCAGCACGGGTACAGCGCTCGGCGTAACTGTCACATGCTGCAAATAATCTCGTAACTCATCGGCTGCAGGTTTCATGAGTGCGCAATGGGATGGTACGCTCACTGGCAAAGCGAGTGCGCGTTTGGCACCTTTTGATTTGGCTAGCTCCATCCCGCGTTCAACTGCATTTTTATTGCCTGCAATCACCACTTGCCCAGGTGAGTTTAAATTAACAGCTTCTAATACCTCGCCTTGAGCAGCTTCACTACATACTGTACGCACAGCTTCGTCATCTAACCCGAGAATGGCCGCCATCGCACCAACGCCTTCTGGCACTGCATTTTGCATCACT
Source organism: uncultured Methylophilaceae bacterium (assembly GCA_964620425.1). GTDB lineage: Bacteria > Pseudomonadota > Gammaproteobacteria > Burkholderiales > Methylophilaceae > DASXUG01. The sequence continues at coordinate 344,499 of CAZUGV010000001.1, forward strand.
TGCGCGCGGAATTTGACCAGTGGCAAGGCATCTTGATATGTCAGCACATTTGCTGCGACCAAAGCAGTATATTCACCCAAGCTATGACCCGCCATCATTGATGGTATAGCATCACTTTGTGCTTGCCATGCGCGCCATGTGGCAATGCCTGCCGCCAACATCAGTGGCTGTGTATTCGCGGTCTGATTTAAAAGCTCATTAGGCTCTGTTGCCATCGCCCAGAAATCAACACCTAATATGTCTGATGCTTCTACAAAAGTGTCTTTTACGATATTTAAATCTGCAAAGCCCTGCATCATGCCTACGGATTGAGAACCTTGCCCTGGAAAGAAAAATGCAAATGTCATTGTTTTTATTAACCTTTAACTCGTATTAACTCAATCAATACTTCATCAATACAGCACCCCAGGTGAACCCGCCACCAAAGGCTTCCATCAAAATGATTTCCCCGCGTTTTATCCGACCATCACGTACAGCCGTGTCTAAAGCTAAAGGCACTGAAGCCGCAGATGTATTACCATGCTTATCCACAGTCACAACCACCTTGTCCATATCCATCCCTAGCTTCTTGGCGGTAGACTGCAATATACGTATATTAGCCTGATGCGGCACCAACCAATCCACATCAGCCTTGTCTAGATGATTAGCTTCTAAGGCCTCATCAACAATAGCGTCCAAGGTATTCACTGCAATTTTAAAAACTGCATTGCCTTCCATGTGAATCGTTTTAGCGCCATCTTGTTTAGAAGGCCCTGATGGAATGTTGAGCAATGCAGAATGCGATCCATCGGCATGTAAGTGACTAGAGATAATGCCAGGTTCATTACCAGCTTGAAGAATGACCGCACCAGCACCATCGCCCCACAATATACAGTTTGAACGATCCGTCCAGTCGGTGACACGAGACATTGTTTCAGCGCCAACCACAAGCACACACTTCGCTGAGCCAGCTTTAATAAAGTTATCGGCTGTGGCAAGCGCATAAATAAAACCACTACAAACCGCTTGTATATCAAAAGCTGGGGAATGATTAGCAACACCTAATTTTTTCTGTAACAAACAAGCTGTGCTGGGGAAAACCTGATCTGGGGTTGTTGTGGCTACTATAATTAGGTCGATGTCACTTACTTCAACACCCGCTGCCGAAATTGCATTTTTAGATGCTTCGAGAGCTAAGTCACTCGTATATTGCCCTTCAGCAGCGATGTGTCTCTCACGGATACCTGTACGAGTAAAAATCCACTCATCAGTGGTATCCACCATACTTTCTAAATCAGCATTAGTGAGAATTTTTTCAGGCAAATAGCTGCCCGTGCCTGCAATGCGTGAATACTTCATGCGATTGCTTTCGGAGATTCTGTATAGATAGGCTTCAAACTTTCTTGATTTAACGTGTGAGTTGTTTTGATATGTTCAATTTCCAGCTGCTCGGTAATTCTTCGCAACATACCACTTCTCGCCTCATGCGCTGCGGTTTGTATTGCGTTGAGATATGCAAGCACATCAGCACCACCATGACTTTTCACCACAATCCCGCGCAACCCCAAAAAGCTTGCGCCATTGTATCGACGAGGGTCAAGACGACGTTTAAATGCTTTCAAAACAGGCATTGCTACCAAAGCCATGAGCTTGTTCAAAAGATTTCGTTTGAACTCTTGACTTAAAAAGTGAGCCATCATATGCGCCAAACCTTCTGAGGTTTTAAGTGCCACATTACCCACAAAACCATCGCAGACAACAACATCAACTGTACCTTTGTAGATATCGTCACCCTCAACATTGCCCAAGAAATTCAAGTGACTAGCGCGCAACAACTCCCCTGCCCGCTTAACTACTTCATTCCCTTTAATATCCTCAGAACCAATGTTAAGCAAGCCAACTTTTGGTGTTGCTTTTCCTTCAACACAAGACACTAACACAGAACCCATTACCGCAAATTGCAGCAAATGCTCAGGCGTGCAGTCTGCATTCGCACCTAAATCCAACATGTAAGTCATGCCATTTTTATTGGGTAGCTTACCTGCGATTGCAGGACGGTCAATACCAGAAATTGTTTTTAAGACAAACCTCGCAGTCGCCATCAACGCACCCGTATTACCCGCACTCACACATGCGCTAGCCTCGCCACTTTTAACCAAGTTTATGGCAACACGCATAGACGAATCTTTTTTATTTTTAAGGGCACTTTGTGGAGACTCGTCCATCAACACCACTTCCGTAGCATGATGAATCCGTAGACGCGCACTTACCTTGGCACCACGCGCAGTCAATTCTGCGGTAATCGCCTCAGGTAAGCCCACCAAAACAATATTGATATTAGCGTCTTGCTCGAGCGCCATGAGCGCGGCTGGCACAGTCACATGCGGACCGTGGTCGCCACCCATAGCATCAACCGCTACAGTGATGTCTTTATTCACTATGAATATAAAAAGAAAAGCGCAGCAACCATGACGGCGCTACGCTTTGCTTAAATGAAATTACTCGCCTTTAGCTGGCATTACTTTACGACCACGGTAGTAGCCATTTGGGCTAACATGATGACGTAAGTGCACCTCACCTGTCGTTGGCTCAACAGCTAACGGGGGATTGGTTAAAAAATCGTGAGAACGATGCATACCACGCTTAGATGGTGTTTTCTTGTTTTGTTGAACTGCCATATTAATACTCCTAATTTACAATGTTGCTAAAAACCCTAATCTTTATTGATTTTAAGGCTCTGCAATAATTTAAATGGATTAGGTTTTCCTATATCCATTACCTTATCTTTGACTCCACACACATCAACATCATGCTTGGGAGCGTAAGGCAACGCTAACAAAACCTCATCCTCTATTAATTGACTCACCTGCATTTGCGGGTCAGCCACTAAATAATCCACTTCATCTTCAATATCATCTTGCTCTTCTGGCAACAATGACTCATCAGTGAAAATCACAAAGAGCGAATCGATATTTAACTCAAACTCAAAAGACTCTAAACAACGACCACAGATTAAGCTTAAAACCCCGCTGACTTGCAGATTGAGCATTGGTTTATTACCATCATCTACCAAACCAACTAAGCGCCAACTCAAGCCACCCTCTTGCGAGAAGAGCATGTCTTGAACGCGCGTCATTTCAAAAAGCGGAATTATATCATGAATCTCAAGAGATTTTCTTGCAAATTCAATGCTGTTAATGATGTGCTGTTCAGTCATAAGGCGCGCATGATATAATTTTGAAGATTGCATGTCAAAACTAATCGGGATTTCATCATCTCAAAAGACAAATTTACAGCCAAAATTAATGCTTGGCGCAGCAATCTCTCTTTCATATTCATTCAGACTAAGGTTGGGGCGTGATAAAAAAAATTCTCATCGCAAATCGAGGCGAAATCGCAGTGCGTATCGTGCGTGCGTGCTCAGAAATGGGCATTAAATCGGTTGCTATTTACTCAGATGCAGACCGTCATGCATTGCACGTTAAGAAAGCGGATGAAGCTTATAATATTGGCTCAGATCCAGTAATCGGCTATTTAAATGCGCATAATATTGTTAACTTGGCAGTGGCTTCTGGTTGTGATGCTTTGCATCCAGGCTATGGTTTTTTATCTGAAAACCCCGAGCTGGCAGAAATTTGCGCGCGTCGCGGCATTAAATTTATTGGTCCAGAGGCTTCTGTCATTCGTCAAATGGGGGACAAAATTCAAGCGCGAAATGCAATGGTGGCGGCTGGCATTCCATGCACCCCAGGCAGTGATGGCAACTTGAAAGACCTAGAAGAGGCACTCGTTCTTGCAAAAAAAATAGGCTACCCTGTAATGCTAAAAGCCACCAACGGCGGTGGTGGTAGGGGAATTCGACGTTGTAATGATGAAAAAGAGTTGCTCACTAATTATGACCGTGTGATTTCAGAGGCTAGCAAGGCCTTTGGTAAGCCAGAGGTGTTTCTTGAAAAATGTGTGGTAAAACCACGCCATATTGAAGTTCAAATCCTGGGTGATAGTCACGGCAACGTTATCCACTTATTTGAACGCGACTGCTCAATTCAACGTCGCAATCAAAAACTGATTGAAATAGCGCCATCCCCTCAATTAAGTAATGCACAACGTGAATATATCGGCAATTTAGCTGTAAAAGCAGCTAAGGCTGTGGGCTATGAAAATGCTGGCACTGTAGAGTTCTTGCTTGACTCAGATAATACATTCTACTTTATGGAGATGAATACGCGACTACAAGTAGAGCACACCGTCACTGAAACCATCACTGGTATCGACATTGTGCAAGAACAAATTCGAATTGCCGATGGCAAACCACTTCAATATAAACAAAGTGATGTTCATTACCGTGGCTTTGCCATGGAGTTCCGTATTAACGCAGAAGACCCAAAAAATGACTTCTTGCCTAGTTTTGGTAAAATCACCCGCTACTACGCCCCTGGTGGCCCTGGTGTGCGTATGGATGCAGCGATTTATAGCGGTTATGTTATTCCACCTTACTATGACTCAATGTGTGCAAAGCTGACGGTTTGGGCCTTAAACTGGGAAAGCGTGATTGAGCGTGGACGTCGCTCACTGGATGATATGGTGGTTTACGGTGTAAAAACCACCATCCCTTATTACCAAGAAATTTTAAAGCATCCAGACTTTAGAGGTGGCGAATTCAACACCAGCTTTGTAGAATCACACCCTGAACTGATTAATTATGCGACGGTTTTTCCGCCGGACTTAATTGCTGCAGCAATTTCAGCGGCTATTGCTGCACACGAAGGCATTTAAGTCTAATCACTCAACATCATAAATATAAAGTTATTAAGTTAAAAATATGGCAAAAATACATCTTACTGAATTAGTTTTACGTGATGGTCACCAATCGTTAATAGCTACACGCTTACGTACCGATGACATGCTACCCATTTGTGCCAAACTCGACGCAATTGGGTTTTGGTCGCTTGAAGCTTGGGGTGGCGCGACGTTTGATGCTTGCGTACGTTATTTGAAAGAAGATCCTTGGGAACGTCTTAAAAAATTACGAAAAGTTCTACCCAATAGCCGCATTCAAATGTTGTTGCGTGGTCAAAATCTATTAGGTTACCGCCACTATTCTGATGACGTCGTTCGTGCGTTTGTGAAGCAGTCTGCGGACTCTGGCGTGGATGTGTTCCGTGTTTTTGATGCAATGAATGATTTACGCAATTTGCGCGTTTCAATTGATGCGGTGAAAGGTTTTGGCAAACATGCAGAGGGCACCATTAGCTATACAACCAGCCCAGTGCATGATGTGAACCATTTTGTGAGCCTTGCTAAAGAGCTTCAAGCTATGGGTGCAGATACCATTGCGATTAAAGACATGGCTGGCTTACTTACGCCACAAACCACAAGTGATTTAGTAAAAGCTATTCGCGCAGCAGTAAGTTTACCTATCCATTTACACAGCCATTCTACGTCAGGATTGGCGAGTATGTGCTTAATGCGCGCTATCGAAAATGGCGCAACGATGATTGATACTTGCAACTCATCTTTCTCGGAAGGTGCTAGCCATCCAACTACAGAGAGTATGGTCGCTGCCTTACAGGGCACGGAGTTTGATACTGGTTTAAACTTACAAGCACTTCAAGAAGTCACGGCTTATTTCCGCGAGGTTCGCAAAAAATACTGGCAATTTGAAAGTGACTTTACTGGCGTTGACACGCGTGTGTTAGTCAACCAAGTGCCTGGCGGCATGATTTCAAACTTATCCAACCAGTTGAAAGAGCAAGGTGCACTTGATCGCATGGATGAAGTATTAGCAGAGATTCCACGTGTTCGAGAAGACTTAGGATTTCCACCCTTAGTAACGCCTACTTCGCAAATTGTCGGCACCCAAGCGGTGTTAAACGTAATGACGGGTAGTCGCTATAAATCTATCACCAATGAAGTTAAAAACTACTTTTTAGGTCAATATGGCAAAGCACCAGCCGCTGTCAATGAAAATATTAAGAAATTAGCGGTTGGGAATGCAGAGGTAATTGCGTGCCGCCCAGCTGATTTGCTGGAACATGAAATGGAGAAACTCTCGCTGGAATCTGAAGGTCTAGCCAAATCAGAAGAAGACGTGCTGACCTATGCCATGTTTCCAGACTTAGCAAAGACATTCTTGCAAGAGCGTAACGCTGGCTCGTTAAAAGCTGAACCCCTACTACCCAAAGAGGTGGCTACTGCCAGCGGCCCTCGCTATGCGCCAAATGAGTTTAAAGTGACTTTACATGGTGAAACCTTCCACATCAAGCTAACGGGGAGTGGTCACGCAGGTGAAGAGCAACGCCCGTTCTATGTTTCTGTTGATGGCATTGCTGAAGAAGTGATTGTTGAAACATTAAGCGAAATTGAAGTGTCAGGCGGAAAATCTGGCAACAAACGCAAAACCAAAGCTACTGTGGAATCGTCAGGCCGGCCTCGGCCAACGCATGAAGGCTGCGTTACCACTGCGATGCCAGGTACGATAGTCGATGTAAAGGTAAAAGCCGGCGATAAAGTGAATGCAGGGGATCCTGTTTTGGTGATTGAAGCGATGAAGATGGAAAATGAAATTCAGGCACCAATTAGCGGTGTTGTCATTGCGGTACATATCCAAAAAGGCGATACCGTTACACCAGATGAATCCCTGATAGAAATTAGAGCTGAGTAAATCTAAACCTTTCAAAAACCGACCATAAAAAGTCGGTTTTTTTAATATGCTATTTTATGAATAATCAAAAACTTATATTGGCATCTTCATCTTCCTTCAGGAGAGATTTGCTAGCTAGATTTAATCTGCCTTTTAACGTAATTTCACCAGATATAGATGAAACACCACTAGCTGGTGAAACGCCACAAAAGACAGCGCTACGCCTAGCGCAACTTAAAGCTAAAAAAGTTTCTGAAACTGAATCTAATGCACTCATCATCGGCTGCGATCAAGTAGCTACTTTAAATGACACGCAAATTGGCAAGCCAATGACCCACGATAATGCGATCAAACAATTACAAATGATGCGCGGGCAGGTGGTGTTTTTTCATAGCGCTCTATGTTTATACAACACACAAACGGGGCATATGCAGGCAGAAGTTGTGCCCTACGAAGTAAAGTTCAGACAGTTATCAGATATCGAAATAGAACGCTATCTAATGATAGAAAAACCCTATAATTGTGCTGGCAGCGCAAAGTCAGAAGGGTTAGGAATTACGCTAATGGAATACATGCGCGGCGACGACCCTAATGCACTTATCGGTCTACCATTGATTAAATTAGCACATATGCTTAGAAACGAAGGTGTCAACGTTGTGTAACTGTCCCACGTTAAAGTGCCACACCTTACAAAATGGGATATGGAGAAAATAATGGGCACTAAATCGAAAGTAATTGTCTATGCCGCAGCTTTATCAATGGCAAGCAATGCACTGGCAGACCCAGATGAAGTCCGAAGTACTTTACAAGATCAACAAGAAATTGCTGTCACAATTTACAACAGTGATTTAGCTTTGGTTAAAGACCAACGTAAAGTTAAGTTAAAAACAGGTCTTAATGGTTTAGCCATGCGCGATGTAAGTGCGCAAATTCGTCCAGAAACCTCACTATTACGTGGCATAAGCAACCCAGGTGGATTTACCCTGTTAGAACAAAATTTTGATTTTGACTTACTCACACCAGAAAAGATGCTAGAAAAGTACGTGGGTAAAACTGTGAATATCGTTAAAACCAACCCATCCACAGGCGCTGAAACAAGCGAAACTGCACAAGTGCTATCTGCCAACAATGGCGTTGTACTTAAAATTGGTGACCGCATTGAAACGGGCATTCTAGGCAGAATTACTTTTAACCAAGTGCCAGATAGTCTCCGTGACCGCCCTACTCTAGTCATGCAACTGAATAACAAGGTAGCCCAAGAGCAAACTGTCGAATTGAGCTATCTCACAGGCGGACTAAGCTGGAAAGCTGATTACGTAGCAGAACTCTACAGCACCGATGACAAGCTTGACTTATATGGCTGGGTAACACTCACCAATACCAGCGGTGCCACTTATAAAAATGCCAAATTGCAATTGGTAGCAGGTGATGTCAACCGCGTGCAAGAACAAATTCGACCAATGCTAAAAACCATGCGTATGGAAGCGCTGGCAGATGCAGCCCCAGCAGCACCGATGGCAGAAGAAGGCCTGCTCGAATACCATCTGTACACATTAGACCGCCCAACCACTGTTGCTGAAAATCAAACCAAACAGGTTGCGCTTCTCTCCGCGAGCGGCGTATCCGCGCATAAAGAGCTGGTGCTGCGTGGCGCTGATTATTATTATCAAAGCAGCTATGGGGATTTAGGTCAAAAAATGAAGGTTGGCATATTTGTCGATTTTGATAACAAAGAAACCAACAAACTCGGCCTGCCCATGCCTAAAGGCACGATACGAGTCTACAAAAAAGATAGCCAAGGCAACGCGCAGTTTGTAGGTGAAGACCGTATCGACCACACCCCTAAAAATGAAAACGTGCGCCTAAAACTGGGTGAGGCTTTTGACGTAACTGCCGACAAAAAACAAACCGACTTTAAAAAACTACCCAATCCAGCCAAAGGCAACAGTGCCTTTGAAAGCGCTTATGAAATTACCCTCAAAAATGCGAAAAAAGAAAAAGTAACCGTGACGGTAATAGAACCCATCCCCGCAGATTGGAAAATGCTGAAAGAAAGTAGCCCAAGCACAAAAGCCAACAGCAATACCGCCGTTTGGAAGATAGAGGTACCCGCTGAAGGCAAAACCACGTTGAGTTACCGTGTACAGGTTAAATATTAATGAGTGATAAAAAACTTGGTACGCTGTACTTTATCCCCGTAACTCTTGGTGATGACAACATCGCCAAGGCATTACCACCAGCAGTCGTCAACATTATTAAGCAGCTGGATGAGTTTATAGTAGAAAATGAAAAAACAGCACGCCATTTTTTGGGTGCAATTCAGCACCCCAAACCAATTCGCGAACTATCCTTTAAAACCTTAAACGAACACACCACAGATAAAGAATTACCCACTTTATTAAGTAGCCTACTTACTGGTCAAAATGTAGGGCTAATGTCAGAGGCTGGTTGCCCTGGGATTGCCGACCCTGGCGCCAAAGTCGCAGCTATCGCCCATCAAAAAGGCGTATGTGTTGCGCCACTAGTGGGACCTAGCGCAATTCTGCTAGGCCTAATGGCAAGCGGGCTTAATGGGCAACGGTTTAGCTTTTTAGGTTATTTACCGAGTGACAAAGCGGCCAGAGTTCAAGCCATTAAAGAGATTGAAAAGCGCTCAAAAACCCACCAAGAAACACAAGTATTTATTGAAACTCCCTACCGCAACCAACATATGCTAGAAGACATTTTGGCAAACTCTAGCGCAGAAACTAGGTTATGTATTGCGTGCAATATCAGCCTACAAGATGAGTACATTCTGACTAAAAAAATCAAAGATTGGAAACAAGCCACCTTACCTGATTTGCATAAAAAACCAACGGTTTTTTTAATGTTGGGATAATGCGTTAACACAATAATTAGCACAATAATAAATGGGGAAATACGATCACTCTCGATAGATTTTCTTAACAAATCCAAGTTAGCAAGCCTGCAGCTGACTCTTAGGCCTATCGAACTATCGTATTAACCCCATTGAGTTGTGGTTTTAATAGACTAAAAACTAAGCAATCAAGCTATTCATACGTTTTACAAAACTTGCCGGGTCATCTAACTGCCCGCCTTCAGCCAGTAGTGCTTGATCAAACAACAAGTGTGCTAAATCATCAAACTTAGCGTTGTCTGACTCAGACTTAATACGCACAACTAAACGATGCTCTGGGTTAATCTCAAGCGTCGGTTTGGTTTCTGGCGTTTTCTGACCTGCGGCTTTAAGCATGCGCTCCAAATTGCCTGATAAATCATTCTCACCAGCAACCAAGCAAGCTGGGGAATCAGTTAGGCGATGTGTTACGCGCACTTCTTTGACGTTGTCGCCAAGGGTAGTTTTGATTTTTTCAATCAAGTCTTTGGCTTCATCTTCAATTTTCTTTTGCGCTTCTTTTTCAGTTTCATCCTCAAGCTTGCCTAAATCCAAATCGCCTTTGGCCACAGATTGCAGTTTCTTGCCTTCAAATTCAGTCAAGCTACCCAGCATCCACTCATCCACACGGTCTGAAAGCAACAACACTTCAATGCCTTTTTTGCGGAAAATTTCCAAATGTGGGCTGTGTTTTGCCGCGGCAAAACTATCAGCGGTGATATAGTAAATCGCTTCCTGACCTTCTTTCATGCGACCAATGTAGTCTTTAAATGACACCACTTGTGCATCAGTATCGAGATTGGTTGAAGCAAAGCGCAACAAGCTGGCGATTTTTTCTTTATTGGCAAAATCTTCACCTGGACCTTCTTTCAGCACCTTGCCAAATTCACTCCAGAATTTGCTGTATTCTTCGGCTTTGTTTTCAGCCAAATCTTCCAGCAGACCTAAGACTTTTTTCACTGAACCAGCTTTAATCGCGTCTATATCTTTGCTGTGCTGCAGAATTTCACGCGACACATTCAAAGGCAAATCGGCGGAGTCAATCACACCACGCACAAAACGCAGGTATTGCGGCATCAGCTTTTCAGCGTCTTCCATAATAAACACACGTTTGACATAGAGTTTGATGCCATGACGACGCTCGCGGTCGTATAAATCAAACGGCGCTTTGGTTGGCAAATAGAGCAAGGAAATATATTCCTGCTTACCTTCTACGCGGTTGTGACTCCATGCTAATGGATCTTCAAAGTCATGCGAAACGTGTTTGTAAAACTCTTTGTACTCTTCATCGGTCACATCATTTTTACTACGCGCCCATAAAGCGGAGGCCTTATTGACGGCTTCATCTTCATCGGTCGGCACTTGTTCGCCATCTTTCCATTCCGATTTTTTCATAATAATCGGCAAGGTGATATGGTCAGAATATTTGCGGATAATCGATTTTAGCTTCCAGTCGTTCAGAAACTCATCTTCACCTTCACGCAAATGCAGCACGATTTCGGTTCCGCGTGTAGTTTTGTCGGCGGGCTCTAAAGTAAAGTCACCTTCGCCTGTGGATTCCCATTTAACCGCTTCAGTGCCGCCAGCGCGCAATGTCGTCAAACTGACTTTATCGGCAATAATAAACGCAGAGTAAAAACCCACGCCAAATTGACCTATCAAATTAGCATCTTTGGCTTGGTCGCCTGATAGTGCATTAAAAAACTCGCGTGTGCCTGATTTAGCAATCGTACCGATATTATCAATCACCTCTTGGCGGCTCATACCAATGCCGTTATCGGAAATGGTGAGCGTGCGTGCTGCTTTATCAAAAGCCACACGGATTTTTAAATCGGAATCGTTGCCGTACAAAGCATTATTGGAAAGCGCTTCAAAACGTAATTTATCCGATGCATCTGACGCGTTAGAAATTAACTCGCGCAGTACAATTTCTTTGTTGCTGTAGAGCGAGTGAATCATGAGTTGCAGTAGTTGCTTTACTTCTGCCTGAAAACCTAGGGTTTCTTTTTGAGCTGTCGCTGTTGACATGTTTATCCTCCATGTTGGTTAGAACTGAGGATAAAATGGGGGTGTACAGGCAAATTTCAAGAGGTAAATTTAGACATTCTGAAATTTAAAGTTCAAATTTAGAGCAGGCGAATAATTCAGGTAAAATAGCGATTTACTTATTAAACAACCCACCCATGTTATCTCTGCAAGAAGAAATCACCCGTCGTCGTACCTTTGCCATTATTTCTCACCCGGATGCGGGTAAAACCACGCTGACTGAAAAACTGTTATGGTTTGGTGGCGCGATTCAAGTAGCGGGCGAAGTGCGTGGACGTAAAGCGGCTCGCCACGCGACATCAGACTGGATGGAACTAGAAAAGCAACGTGGCATTTCTGTGACATCATCTGTGATGCAGTTTCCGTATCGCGAACATATGATTAACCTGCTTGATACGCCAGGTCACGATGACTTTTCAGAAGATACATATCGCACCTTAACCGCTGTGGACTCTGCGGTGATGGTTATTGATTCGGTTAATGGTGTGGAAGCACAAACCATTAAACTGTTAAATGTCTGTCGTATGCGCGATACGCCTATTGTGACGTTTATCAACAAGCTAGACCGCGAAAGCCGCCCACCCATTGAATTGTTAGATGAAATTGAATCAACACTCGGTATGGAATGCGCGCCTATGACTTGGCCTATCGGCATGGGTAAAAGTTTCAGAGGCGTTTACCATCTGTATAACGATGAAATTGCATTCTTTGACCCACGTGCTGAAAAGGGCACATCTGAAACCATCAAAGGTTTAGACAACCCACGTCTGGATGAGTTAATTGGCCGCCAAGCCGAAGAGCTGCGTGTAGATATTGAATTGGTGCGAGGCGCCTCACACAGTTTTGATAAAGCCCGCTATTTAAGCGGAAAACAAACTCCAGTATTTTTCGGCTCTGCCATTAACAATTTTGGCGTGCAATCCTTACTGGATGCGGTAGTGGATTTATCCCCTCCTCCACAACCCCGTAATACCGCAACACGTGCAGTTGAACCTAACGAAAATAAATTCTCGGGTTTTGTATTTAAGATTCAAGCCAACATGGATCCAAAACATCGTGACCGTATCGCGTTCTTGCGCGTTTGCTCTGGACGATTTGAGCGCGGTATGAAAATCAAACAAGTTGCCAGCGGAAAAACATTAAGCGTCAACAATGCCATTACCTTTATGGCGCAAGACCGCACCACGATGGATGAAGCCTATTCTGGCGATATTATCGGCATCCCCAACCACGGCACGATTAAATTAGGCGATACATTTACCGAAAATGAAAATCTCAAGTACATCGGCATCCCCTCTTTTGCGCCAGAATTTTTCCGCCGTGCACGCATTAAAAACCCGATGAAGATGAAGCAACTGCAAATTGGTCTTAAACAGCTCTCCGAAGAGGGCGCTGCGCAATTATTCCGCCCATTATTATCGAATGACCTGATATTAGGCGCTGTGGGGATGTTGCAGTTTGAGGTGGTGGCTCATCGCTTAGAGCATGAATACAGCGTAGATATGATTTTTGAACCTTACGATTGTTACACCGCGCGTTGGTTAAAAGGTAGCGATGCCGATTTGAAAGCAATTGCGGATAAATATGGATTTAATGTAGGCTTAGACAGTGCAGATGATTACGTGTACCTGGCTCCCAACCGCGTTAACTTACAAATGGCGCAAGAGCGTTACCCTGATATTCAATTTCTAGAAACCCGTGAAATCGCCTAAACCCTTCTGCGCATGTGAAAGTGGCAAGCTCTATGAAAGTTGCTGTCAGCCATACCATGAAGGGTCGCCAGCACCAGGCGCGGAAACCTTAATGCGCTCTCGTTATACAGCTTATGTGTTGGAATTAGACGACTACCTCATGCAAACTTGGCATGAAAATACGCGTCCAGACGCACTCAATTTACGTGAAGAACCTCAACCTAAATGGCTAGGTTTGCAAATTAAACGTACCGAAATGACCAGCACTGATAAAGCAATTGTCGAGTTTATCGCACGTTATAAATTAAATGGTAAAGCCGAACGCTTACATGAAGTCAGTCAGTTCACTAAAATTGAAGACCGCTGGTATTATTTAGAAGGTCAGTTCATTCAAACATAAATGAATTTCGTATAACTCTAGTATCGACTCATGATTGCCCCCCTCCACCAAGATAGCGAAAACTCAAAAAAAGAAGCGCCTTACGTTGGACGATATGCACCCTCGCCCACTGGACCTCTGCACTTTGGCTCACTTGTTGCGGCGGTGGCCAGTTACTTAGAAGCTAATGCAAATCATGGTAGTTGGTTATTACGTATGGATGATTTAGATCAACCGCGTGTTTTACCCAATGCCGCAGATGATATTTTACGAACATTAGAAGCATTTGGTTTTGAATGGCATGGCAATGTGCTGTATCAAAGCATGCAAACCTCTGCTTATATGGCGGCTTTTGAAGTGTTGTTCAATAAGCAGCTAATCTACCCATGCAGTTGCACCCGTAAAGAGATTGCAGATTCAGCCGTGCATGGAATAGATGGCTTTGTGTATCCCGGTGTTTGTAGAAATAAACGGATACAAAACAACCGTTATTACGCCATGCGTATTAAAACAGAAGATGAAAAAATCGGATTTAATGATTTAATTCAAGGTCACATATCACACAATATTTGTCAAGATATTGGAGACTTTGTGCTGCAACGTGCAGACGGATATTTCACTTATCAGCTTGCAACTGTCGTCGATGACAACTTTCAAGGAGTGACTCATATTGTGCGAGGCGCAGACTTATTAGATTCAACCAGTCGTCAGATTTTTTTACAACACCAGCTTAATTACAAAAAATTATTTTATGCGCACATCCCTGTGGTAACCAATATTGATGACAAGAAACTTAGCAAGCAAACCTTAGCCCCTAGCCTCGACTTACAGCAAAAAACAAATTTACTATTCCAATCTTTACAGTTTTTAGGTCAGAATCCACCAATCGCACTCACCAATGAAAACATCACTACTATTTGGCACTGGGCAAAAACTAATTGGAATCTTGCTTTAGTCCCAAAGCAGCCTAGCATTAGATCAGTACAGTTCACCACTTAAGTTACACTCTCAATAAAATAGATCACTTGCATACAGTTTTTTAAAGTAGTCAATGCTAGAATAACAGCAACATTAAATTGACAAATTACCTCATGGCAGACCAACTTCAGCGATTCATTTTTGACCACACCGCCATTCGCGGCAACATGGTACAACTCTCAAAAACATTTAATGACGCGCTGGAACATCACAATTACCCACCAATCATATATAACCTCTTAGGTGAGCTAATGGCTGCTGGCGCGCTGCTTGCAGCCACACTTAAAATTGATGGGGGTGCTTTAATCTTACAGATTCAAGGTAAAGGTATGATTCAACTCTTGGTGGTTGAGTGTTCTGTCATGCAAGAAACACAATCTATACTCATCAGAGCAACAGCAAAGTTGCCAGAAACAATCTCAAATACAGATCTTGAAGGGTTAAGTTTAAATGAGTTGATTGGTGATGGGCATTTTGTGATTACCCTAGACCCAAAAGATGGAGGACAAACATACCAAGGTATCGTGCCGATTGAGGGCGAAACAATTGCTGAAGTGTTACAAAACTACATGCAACGTAGCGAGCAAATTGAAACACGGATTTGGCTAAGTTGCGATGCGCACTGCACTGCTGGGATGTTGTTACAAAAACTACCTGAAACGCGGACTCAAGACGCAGATGCGTGGGATAGATTAAACCATTTAGCTAGCACAGTGCAAACGCATGAATTGCTAAACACACCACCTGAAATGTTACTCTATCAATGCTTTCACCAAGAAGCCATTAGAGTGTTTGACCCTCAACCTGTGAGTTTTAACTGTAAATGTTCAGCTTCTAGCGTAGGAAACATGCTAAAAATGCTTGGTCACGAAGAGCTTTCTAGCATTTTGCGTGACCAAAACATGGTTGAAGTAAACTGTGATTTTTGTAACAAGAAGTACACGTTTGATGCGGTTGATGTTGAGCAGTTATTTATACCTAACGTAATATCATCAAATACTAAATCTACACACTAGCGCTAAGCGAATATAGTTCTGTTTTGACAGAAATATTAATAATAATCTCTAACATGCACGTCTTCAGCCTTGTTGATTACGATGCCCAATAAATTGGTTTTCGCCAATAATCGCATAGACTCGTTTATATCAGCCTCATTCACCAAACCGTTACCAACAACCATTAGGGCACAGTCAACCTGAGGTAATAAAATCATGGTGTCATCAGAATTCAACAATGGAGGCACATCAATAATCACAATACGTGAATCATATCGACCTTTTAACTCTTGGATTAAATGACCAACCTTTGAAGAGGCCAACATTTCAGAAGATTTATTCACTGGCCTATTGGTTGGTAAAACTACCAAACGTGGTATCCCTGGATTAACTAACACATCTTGAAGCTCTGCATTTTCGTACAGATAGTCGTTCATAGACTTTTCTAGCTTCAAGCCTAAGTAGCTTGCCACACGAGGTCTTCGTAGATCTAAATCAATAAGCACCGCAGTCTTTTGAGGTTGCTGCGCAATACTAATCGCGAGGTTGATAGAAACCACCGTTTTGCCACAACTAGGGGTTGGAGAAATGATGGCTAGGGTGCGCCAATTATTTTCCTCCATTTTCTGAATAACTTGCGTACGTAATGAGTCAAATATTAAAGTACGTGGGTCACGCTCATTGAGGGCAATAATTCTATGTTTATCTAAATGGTTTAAATCCAACTTAACAACTTGAGTCTTGTTATAGTCAATTTCTTCAACATCAGTTTCCAAACTAGCTGCATTGCTAGACGGACTCTGTGCTGCTTTAACTTGCTGAATAGAAGCCTTAACTTCAGTCGATATTTGCGCTCTTACTTGTTTTTTTTCTTCAAATGCTCCGCCTTGACTAGCAGCCAATCTTGCTTTTTCAATCGCCCCTTTAATTTTCTCCATTTGTAATCCTTAATTAAATCTTGCAGATATTTTTGACATTAAAATATCGAGCGGCATTACAAAAACATGTACGATGTAAACTGCAAAAACGGTAAATATAAGAAATGCAATGATACTGTATTTAAGCATTTTTCTTCGCCTTGCTACTTCATCGCCTAACTTGATATAGGGAATTACAACTAAGGGCTTCATATTAAAATGCGCTGCAATAGCGTCAGCACCTCTTATTTTCCCATCAATCATCTCCAACACCATTGCCAGCCCAAGCCCCAAACCGAGACCTGCAGCAAAACCCATACCGATAATTTTTTGGCGATTTGGCTTGGTCGGCTTATCAGGAAAAACAGGGGGTTCAAGCAAAGTAAATCGTTCTGCTTTATTTTCTTGCTCTAGATTTTCAGATACCTTAGCCGTTTGGAGCTTGGTCAGCATTTCGGTATACTTTTCTTTCGCACTATCGTAATCTCTTGTTAACGAGGTTAATCCTAATTGTACTTGTGGCGTCTGTGCGACAGAACTTTCCATTTGTGCTAATGATGCGCGTAGGCCTTGTTGTTGTTTACTTAAAGACTCTTTACGATTTTTTACACTCTCAATTTGCGCCTGAACCTTTGCAACAATAAGCTCTTTTGCCCCTAATGGATTAGGCTGACTCTTAGAATCATTATTAGTAACTGCTGGCAAACTTGCCTCAAGTTTTTCTATTTTTCTTTTTAAAGCTCTTAAAGTTGGATGCTCTTCGTTGTAGGTAGCGGACATTTTTGTATATTCCGTTTTTAACCCTTCAAGCTCTTCTGCTGGATTTTTCACCAAGGGAACGGCATCAACCGACTTAGCTAAACCAATACCAGCCTTGGCAGAAGCGAGCTCAAGATCCAAATATCTCAGCTCTTCATCAGCTGTTTTCATGTCACGCTCAGTTTCCCTTAGGGCAGCTTCATCACGTTGCAGTATATTGATGTGCATATCTGCATTTTCAGGTAATGCATTTGCGTGTTGCCTCTTATATTCGGCAACCTTTGATTCAATTTTCTCTAGCTCTTCTTTTTGTCGCAGCGCCTCTTTTTCTAGAAACTCTGTTGTTTCCGCTGCTCGCTCAGTGCGAGACTTAATATTCTCAGCCAGAAACAATGTGACAAGCTCACTCGCCACATTATGCGCTACATCTGGACTCTTATAAGAAAAAGAAAGCTTGAATGCGATTGCTGCACTGCGCCCTTGTTTGTTGGCAGTGGCACTAACAACCGAAAGTAAGATCCCATTTCTGGTCAGCTCAACAATGTCAGATAGTGATTTTGATGCTCGTTTATCAGCAAATAGTTGGTATTTATCAATGATTTTTATTAAGTTCTCACGTGTCATCACGCGTTGTTTAACGACCTCAATACGCTCATCAGCGAATGAATCAACACTATCTTTCACAAAGTCTGTTGGAATTTGTTGCGACTCAATCATAATAGTACCTTCAGACTGATACTCTGGCGGTATAACGATAGCAACTACGATCGAGGTGACTAACACCAATATAAATACTGCAATTATGTAAAATGAATGACGCCGTACTATTCCAAGATAGTCTCTTATTGTTAGTTCGTATTCTACAGCCATTTATTTTTCGACCTTGTTAATGATGGATCAATTAGAGATGATCAGAAGCTAGATATATTATAGATGAGAGATAATCCGATCACATCGCCATCAGCATTTAAATTGTTTGATGTTGACATTTTGTGGCTATAGCTGAGTCTAGTTTGCCAATTTAAACTAAGGTCCCGAGTTCCAAATAATGAGAATTGTTGAAACTCAAACGAATTTACATCGCTTGATGCGTTATAACTATAGTTAGCGCCCAAGGTATCAAAATCGTTACGGTTATAGGTCACGCCAAATATCAATGAATCGGTCTCGATGACTCTACCCAGTCCGCTTCCACTTGATAACCTCGCAACAGAAGTCGTGTATCTTATATTCTCATTTGGGTTATACGAGGCGGTCAGACTACCTTGAAAATTGGTTGCAGTGGTCAAACCTGATGATTGATTTAACCCACCGTTGATATTTAAATCCAACTTCTCACTTGGTTTATAAATTGCACCAATGACGGCACTAATCAAATCCGACGAACTACCTACAGATGGCTTGAAATTTGTATGTGATCCTTGCAGATACGTGCTTAACTTTTCATTCCAAATATAAGTTAGATTTGGACTAATGCTCTGAGTGTTAAAGTTAGTTAGACCTGAAGATTGCCCACTAAAGGTTTGCTCAGAATAAGAAGCGGTCAAGCTAAATGTAACATTGTCACTAAAACTCCTTGAGTAATTTGCACCAATATTTCGACTTAAACTGGTACCATCACTAAACACTAATCCAGTTGATTTGACTTCAGATATTCGGCTAGAAGATTGTGTATATGAAGCATTAATGCCGTATGTGCCTAATGCGTACTCGCGCAACCACGCAGCATTAATGGTTGGGTCTTGCCGATCTTGCGCAATCAATTGATCAGAACTTCTTTGCACATTCAGAGCAGCCCCCAATGTCCAAATATTGGGACCATCATAGGCATTTAAGTTGTACCTAGGGCTAACAGATAAGCGCCAAATTTCAATCTGGTTTTTATCAGCAAGTGCTGGGTTAGTGTCATACTCCAGAGAGGTAGGTATACTTATCTGGTGTTGAAGCGTAATGCCAGAAACCAATCCAGTGGGAAGCATGTCCGCTTTAACCGATAAGCTCACCATACCCAATAGTAAAAAGACAGGTATGTTTAGATAATCACTATATCTTTCTTGCTTAATATTCAAATAGCACCCCAATTTATTTTGGCCACATTGAGCCCTTGCTCATTATAGAAATGCTGTTAAAACAATAAAAATGGCGAAAAACCATCATTTACAACTTTTAACGGTGGGTCTTGAGAGGCTTTTTAATTATTTAGTTGTTAACCTTTGATTGCTCAAAACAGTCATACATAACAAGGTTTTTGTATAATCAAAAACACATACAACGAATTACGGCACTAGTATGACATCGCCAGACATCAATTGAATATTACTAGCTAAATCTTGGCCATTGATTAACTTGCCATAATTTAACGGGATGGCTTTTTGGGTATTACCCTCAGAACGTAGTATCTTAATTTGGTCAGTCGCAGCAAACTTATCAAAACTACCTGCTAAACTTAAACCTTGCAAAGCTGAAATCGGCCCTGTAATTGGCACTGGCCCAGGCTTAGTGACCTTACCTAATACATAAAATCGATTACCTTCAATTGCGCGCACAACCACGGTTACTTGAGGATCTGGCAAGTATTTTTTAAGCTTTTCTGTAATCAACGTCTCGGCTTCAGGCGTACTTAATCCCACAACTTCAACGCGCCCAGCCAAAGGGAAAGTAATGCTTCCATCAGGTAATACTTTTACTTCTTGCAACAACTTCTCTTCACCCCAAACTGAAACCTGAACAGCATCTCCTTGCTGCAAACGATAAGCATCTGCAGCTAACGAAACAAAAGAAGTAGACAGCAAACATAACGAGACGAATGCAGTTAATTTTGATTTAAGACTCATGGACATTCCCTTTGAATATTTTAAGTAAGTTCATTCCCAACAATTGTACCATTCAACTGGATTGGTTCAAACCAATGCAGATTCAGCAAACTAGAACTTCAAGATAAAAACCTAGAAATGAGGTTATTTTTTTAACGCATAGATAGCATCGGCATTGCGCCACCATCCATAAATATCCATACCATAGCCAAATACATAGCGGTCTGGCACTATTAACCCTACAAAGTCAGCAGCGATTGGTTTGGTTTTATTAAGATCTTTTTCAACCAAAACAGCAATAATCACTTCCTTAGCACCCTGGGCAAGACATTTATCTTTAATGGCTGCCAATGTATGACCTTCATCTAATATATCATCAAGCAATAATACGGTTCTGCCAAACACATTCTTAGTCGGCTCCACTTTCCAAACCAACTGCTGCCCAGAGGTTTGATTGTGATACCGACTAGCTTGCACATAATCAAACTCTAAAGGAAAGTTTAACTTAGGTAATAACTGACCAGAAAACACAACGGCTCCACCCATCACACACATGACCAAAGGCAGACTATCAGAAAGCGATTGGTTAATAGATGAAGCTAACTTATTAATAGCCTGATCTACTTGTTCTGCCGAGTAAATCACCTCAGACTCGGCTAGTATTTTCTTAGGGGCATTTTCTAGTTCGCTCAATTAAAAACCCCTAATGTAAAGTTGTGGATTGCAAGTTAGGCATTGCCAATTTATCAGTCGCGTGAGATGTTATATCAATTGTGTACTCTTCAACCCATAACTTGAGTTGTTGCTTAATCATACCTTCATTCATTCCAGCAGTGCTATTCACCCATTTCAAAAGAGCCTGCACCCAGACCCAATCGACCTGCCTTGCCAAGGCTACCCTTAATTTGGGATGAGGGGTAGGCAAGGTGTGCTCATCATCCGCTAACAACTCCTCGTAGAGCTTTTCGCCTGGGCGTAACCCAGTAAAACGGATTTCGATTTCCCCTTCTTGAAAACCTGAAAGCTTAATCATCTGACGGGCTAAATCCGCTATTTTCACTGACTCACCCATATCCAACACAAATATTTCGCCACCTTGACTCATCAACCCAGCTTGCATGACCAACTGAGCCGCTTCTGGGATAGACATAAAATATCGCGTAATCTCAGGATGCGTGACAGTCACTGGCCCACCCATTGCAATCTGCTGTCTAAATTTAGGGATAACGCTACCACTGCTACCCAGCACATTACCAAAACGCACCATTGAAAATATGGTTTCAGACTGATCTTGCAACCCTTGGCAAACCATTTCAGCCAAACGCTTACTCGCCCCCATAACATTGGTTGGATTCACTGCTTTGTCTGTCGAGATTAACACAAA
Source organism: uncultured Methylophilaceae bacterium (assembly GCA_964620425.1). GTDB lineage: Bacteria > Pseudomonadota > Gammaproteobacteria > Burkholderiales > Methylophilaceae > DASXUG01. The sequence continues at coordinate 365,979 of CAZUGV010000001.1, forward strand.
GCGCTTTACCTGCGCCTGCTGAGCAACTTTTGCAACTGTATAAGTACCCACCACATTATTGTATAGCGCCTCTGCTACGTTTTCATTCTCCATCATAGGTACGTGCTTATAGGCTGCCGCATGAAAGACAACGGATGGCTGATACTTCTGCATCAATGAGAGTAGACGGGGCTCATTTTTCACATCCCCGACCACGTAAATTACTTTAAGTTGAGATGCTTTAACGGCAAACTCTTGCTCTAATGTGTAAAGCGCAAACTCAGAAATGTCATAGCACACTAAAATATGCGGTTGATACTTGCTAACCTGTCGACATAATTCAGAGCCAATCGAGCCACCTGCGCCCGTCACCATCACCACCTGACCTGCAATTAAGCCCAGCAACCCTTTATCATCCAAATTTACCGAGTCGCGCCCAAGTAAATCCTCAACCTCCACCTTACGAATCTGCGACACACTTAACTTACCACTCATCAAATCATCCAAAGAGGGGACGGTTAAAATATTCAAACCCAGAGAATTAGCCAACTCTATACTGTGACGCTTTAGCACTTGTTGCTCATGAGATAAAGCAATAATGACGTGCTCTGCGCCACTATCTTGAGCAAAAGTTGCAAGCTCATCAATAGCCCCCAACACCCTCACCCCCCTCAACTCACGTCGATGCAAGTGCGTTTGATTATCTACTAAGCCAACTACCCGCCAATCTTGGCTTCTAGCCAAGTCGTTAAGTAAATTTACCGCCACATCGCCTGCCCCTAGAATAATCACGGGCTTACCCATTGCGGATGTTAAGGCATAAAGATGATGATCTTTCCAAGCACGGTAAATAAAGCGACTGCCGCCCATCAGCATAATCAGTAATATAGGGTCTAATACGTGCACAGACCTAGGAATAATACCCTGAGGCACAATCATTAATTTAATCGCAACGATTAAAAAGCTGGCTGAGACCACTGCATAAATAATACGTTTTAAATCTGGCAAACTCGCAAATCGCCAGATACCACGGTACAAACCAAAATGAAAGAACATGAATAACTGGATAGGCAACACCCAAAAACCATTATGAAGAATAGATGCGTAAAATTCAGCGGGAATCTGAAAGTTAAACCGCAACGCAAAAGCCAACCCCCATGCAAGAACGGCGGCTAAAAGATCATGCAAAATCGCAGATTTACGCCTTAATTGCCCTGACTTGAAAATAGGTGGATTTGAATTAGCTTGTTTATTTGAATTTGGCAAAATTTTACTAACCTGAATGATTTAACTATATTGTGTTATGTTTTTGAAAATTATGCCATTTTTTATCAATCACCGCCATCATGAGCAGATAAACCAAACACCAGAATAGTAAAGCAAACCATTGCACAAAAGGCGAGCACTCAACAATTGAAATCGCAGTACAACCTACACACAACATTAAAACATATTCCACAATCGCGGTTTTTTTATGGGTCCAGCCCATAAGAATAAGCCGTTGGTAATAATGGCTTTTATGTGCCTGCCAAATTTTCTCTCCATTCAATAATCTTTTCAAAATTGTCACCGTCGCATCAACAATAAATGGAGAAAAAACAAGCACAGTAAACCACCAAGCCCATAAATGGCGCTCAACACCTAAAAACCCAATCGCCCCCACCAAAAACCCTAACGTAATAGAACCCGCATCACCCATAAAAATCTTAGCTGGATTAAAATTAAAAAATAGAAAGGCTAAGCTACTACTCGCCACACAAGCACTTAACAATGCCAGTTCAACATCATGCGCTACATAAGCTGCTACTGCATAACTAGCAAAACCAAACAAAGCCATTCCACCAGCAAGGCCATCAGAACCATCCATAAAGTTATATAGATTGATCATCCAAACCATTGAGACGATTACTAAAGTTAGAGAAAAAAACTCATTAAAACCCACAAACAACACTGTGAATACAGTAGCCGCAAAAAAGTGCGCTGAAAACCTTATAAATACAGGCAAACCACGAATATCATCAAGCAGTGAAAGCCCAGCCAAAAACAAACATAGCAAGAGTAATCTTAAATCAGCACCCAGAAACACCCAAGTTACGATCAGCCCAAACAGAAGCCCTATACCCCCTGTGCGTGGAGTAATTTTTTGGTGTAACGACCTCATATTTGGCGTATCTAGCGCCACATGAAGTTGCGGGAGTTTGACCAACAAAAAAACACCTGCCAACGATAAAATAAAAGCTGTTAGCATGACCATATATTAGTGATTCTTTTTTCCAAGATTTTCAACAAACTGCTTCGCGGTTGCTTTTAAGGCCTCATCCATCGCGTATGGCGGGTGCCAATTTAGTTCGCGCCTAATTTTGCTACTATCTACCTGCAAATTGCCTAACAATCTGTTGATTTGATAAGACTTCCCCAATAGCCGACCAGCAAAACGCATCAACACCATGCTAAAAGGCAATAATTTTGCAGGTTTACCCATCGAAAAAGATAACTTTCGTAACAAATCAGGCGTAGAAACATCCTCACCATCGCTCACCAAATACGTCTGCCCCGCAGCTGCTGGATTTTTAACACAGGCAATTATCGCATCCACTAAATTATCAACATAAATAAGGCTACGCAAATTTTTCACCGATGCAAACGGCAATGGTAAGCCTTTTGCTAACACCGTCATCATTTGGCTGAAATTACCTTTCACACCAGCACCATACACCAGCGGTGGGCGAATAATGACTATTTCCATACCCGTTATGGCAGAAATTTCATGTAAAGCTTGTTCAGCCTCCCATTTAGAAACTCCATAGTCATCTTGCGGATTGGGCTTATCAAGCTCGCTATAGACAGTATCAAACTCATCACCATTTGCCTTAACAGAACTCACATAGACAAAACGCGTAACTCCAGACTTTGCCGCAGACTCAGCCAAATGCCGCGTGCCTTCCACATTCACTTTTCTAAACTCATCTAAAGGATTTTTGGCAGTATCGCGCATCACATGCACGCGAGCCGCAAGATGAATAACCACATCTACATTTTCTAACGCAACTGCCCAATTGGTTTCTGCGTCAACTTCACCAACCAGAGTATAAGAAATAGCTTCATGTTTTAGATGTCTACGCACAGCCGCGCGCACTTGATAGTTTTGCAAAACAAGCTGCTCAACTAAAGCCGCCCCAACAAAACCATTCGCGCCAGTCACTAAAACCGTAGTCAAAATAACCCTAACAAAATACAAAGAGCAAGCAACAATCTATCTGTAAGCGCTCGTCTAGATTGCGGTACAAAGTACAACAATCTCAAACGAGAAAAAAAACTACGAGACTTAATCAATTGAGCGATTTTCAAAACATCAGCGTTAGATTGTATGCGCTGACAAACTTCAATAATCTTCATGACCTCTGATTTATACCAGCCTTGCTTTAATTTAGCTAAACGCGCAATTTTAGCTTTTAAACCGACATTAGCCCCCAATACATTATGCTGGTGCTGGCGATATTGTACCGATGGCACAGAATCAATCACCCACTTCCGGCCATGTGCCCTACAAACTGCATAGGCAAGCCAATCATGTAATGCAAAATCTCTAGCAGGGCTGGCCTCGTCTAACAGCTCTTCGCGTACTTTGCCGACCAACCAAGGCGTCATTAAAAAGGTACAACCGGGGCCTGCTGATTCAAACATATAATCAAAAGCTTTTTGAGTCTGAGATTTATTTAAGAGCTTTTTACGACCATCAGGCCAAAATGCCATGACATTAGAAGAAACTCCATCTGCATGGTTCGCTTTTAGAATTTCGATATGTCTCGATAGCTTATCTAACTCCCAAATATCGTCTTGGTCTGCAAAAGCTACATAATCGAACTTTTTAATTTCAACTTCTAGAATTAATCGATAAAAATTCCCACCTGAACTACCAAGGGGCGAATGGAGAGGCAGCAACATTATTTGATCATGATTGGCAAAATTGGAACTTATAAAATCATAAGTGCTATCTTGAGATAGATCGTCTGATATGAATAGTGTAATGCTGACATTATCCTGATTAATAATGCTGTCAATTTGGTCGGATATCCATTGCAGTCCATTATGAGTTGCCATTAATATGGCAACGTTAAAACATTTATGATTTATTAAATCTTGATTAAAGGCATTAGTTAATAAAGTATTTTCCACTAGTACTTCCTAGCATTTAAGATGGGAAAATGGTATTGAATTTTTCGTAATAAATGAAAAGTTAAGCTTGCTATAGGTATAATTAGATAGTAAAAAAAATAATTGGATTGTATTTTCAGTATTTGATTTTTACGTTCAGCCTTTATATATTTTCTGCTCATCCAAACTCTATATGCCATACGCAACTCTCGTCCAAACAATGCAATACGACTATATTTAATGTAAGGTTTCCCTTTATACAAATCAAACAATCTCACATTGTCCTCAACCAATAGATCAGATTGAATGTTTTTTTGTGTCATTTGTAACGCGTGTCGACGTATTGCACACAAGGGCTTGGAAATACAAATTAGGTCACCCTTCTCTAAAATTCGAAACCACATTTCCAAATCAACAAGGTGTGGAAACTCAACATTAAATCCAACATCCAAAACACCGCGCCTAAACATTGTAGCGCTGGGCTCACCTATATAATTAGCTCCAAATAAACAACGATTAACAACATTTTTTCCAAGAATTTTTGAATCACTTTTAGAGTAATTTTTAAATGCTAAAACTTCACCTTTTTCATTTATAAGCAATCGACCACCTGTAACTAAGGTAGCAGAGTCATTTGCTTCAATTGCTGACACCATCTCTTCCAAACAGTTAGGCAGTAAAATATCATCAGCACACAAAAATTTTACATATTTACCTGTAGCTCTCATCAAACACGCATTGAAGTTTTCAATTAAACCTATATCGTGATCATTTATATAAAATTTTATTTTATTCGTTCTAGTAAGAATTTGATTAACTATATTTACGGTACTATCAATTGAGCAATTGTCGATAATAACCACTTCAAAGTCTTGGTAAGATTGCCCTAAAATTGAAGTAACAGCTAGATCAATATATTTGGCACCATTTCTAACTGGGATACAAATGCTAACTAGAGGTGTCTTAATAATTTTGTCATCCAACGAGTTAGGTAATGGGAAATTCTTCATAGCTATTTTAAAATGAAGCAATAATTAAGCATGTTAAAACAATGTATTAACTGGGACTCATTTACCAGTCTGAAAGGCTATTTAGGATTAGCATATACGATGATGTTTTATATAATAGCATTAAGCATTTGATTTTACGTTAATAGAAAAATTTTCTCATGTCTGTTAATTATGCTAACAGCAATTCCTTCGACTAGCTTCTAAAATTGATATTCTCTGCCTAAACTTCTTAAAATCGTTTCGATTGTTCTATCCTGAGGACACCATAAATCTTAAGCCAGCTGTAATAACTCTTATCACTAATGCTTGACTGATTGGAGACTTCCGCTGTCCCTCTCGCGTTCGCCATCATAAAATCAACCTCTCTTAAAATGTGGATGATTTATACTGCTCGAAATCGTTTACCTAAATTAACTATTCTTTACACTCTGACTTTTTGTGTATTTGTATAACCAACGCAAACAAGCAATAAGGCAAAAACGCTGGATCAGAATATTAAGAATTCCCGACAGCAATTTAGACCGTAATCGAGAATCGCCAACCCTCCATACGATAAGTGTGAATTGCATAATCCCCAGCTTAGAAATGCCGGAAAAGCCATAAAGCTGCCGAATTTCGGCGTCATCAAGATAATTTCCAATCGTGGTGAGTTTCTTCATGTAGAGAACATAGTCATTGACGGTTCGTTCAGAATTCGCCCCCCCGTATAGCGCAGTACTAAGTCCTCCGACTCGATAGTGCACTAACGTTTCGGGTACCAAAACAGCCTTAAAGCCTGCTGCAAGAATGGCTACAAACAGATAATTTTCGGCCGTTATATGCCCACTGGCGAACGGTGCGATGGTCTGGACAACGCTCTTCTTGATCAGTGTAGCCTGGTGCACCACGCCAAAGCAATAGAGCACCGAGTTAAAATGAGTTGGAAATGGTCTGGGTCCTTTTTCTGTCAAAAGGAGAGTCCGACCATAGACCATATCAGCACTCGTATCGAGCATCCGAGATACCATCAATTTAAGAGCTTCGGGTGAACTGAAATAGTCATCAGAATTCATCACGGCTATCAGATCCCCCGTTGCAAGATCGACACCGTTGGACATACCCTCCCATACTGAACTGTCAGCCTTGGAGTGGAGAACAACGCGACCTAGATGCCCGTAGCACTCCTGAAGCATGGAGAAAGTGCCATCGATAGAAGCACCATCAAGTAATACAATCTCAACCCGTTCATAGGTTTGATTTAGCACCGATGTTATGGCTTGATCAAAGCTCTCAGCTCTTCCAGAAGAAATCAGGTTCTTTACAATCATGACAACAGAAATTAGCGGTGAGGCTGTAAGCACTTCACAGTCGTACGTAACGCTTTTACGAGCAAAAAATCCGCGCGCATAGTTTAGATAATCTGTGTCGACATATTTGTCGTACCCATGAATCCCCGTTGGGGGCGTCAACCCCAAAAGTTCTTTTTGAAGCAAGGAATAGTTCACCTCACAGGCAAACTTTGAAGCTTTACGACTAGGAGGAATAGTGAAGCAATTGGCACATAACGGTACAATGACGGTGAAAAAAACATCCTCATAAATGTTGTACTTCTGGCACGTCGCCCGCCAATCCTGTGACAGTTCACTTAACAGCCTTAGCAGGATGAGAATAAACCCCCACTGACGGTTGCGCGCCAGAAACCAGATTGACTGGCCAATGCGCCAAGGACTGAGTCCTGGTTTGAAATTCTCTAGGACACGGATACAACCTTTCACCCGCCGTAGACTCAACCCTCCATTGCCACCAAATGGCGCCATACGGCTCAGAAAGTGAGTGTTGGCAAGGGGTGGCAGGAAAAGGGGCGCACCGATGAAGTCATACCCCAAGTCCATCCAGTAGGCCAAGTTGTCATCAAAGATCCAGGCATCGAGATGACAAATGAGAATGTACTCGAACTCACGATATAGCGAGTAAAAAGCGGGGTCGGTTCCCATCCGATTTACAGCAGTTGAGCTACCGAAGTACTCAGCCGACACTTGCCTCACGGTACCTTGTATGTCATGTTCTAGGAAAAAAGCCTCATACCACAAACGGCTACAAGTCTCTGGCAGGATGACCTCTAATGGATAACCCCTCAGAATATAAGCGTTGTGTCTCAGCGTCGCTGCCAGTTCCTCATTTAGTTGCTCTAGATGCGTGGGTACCACAACAACAAGGCGGCTCCGATTTTGGGGATGCGTAATTTCAAAGTTAGTGGCTGTCATCGTCACATTAAGGTATTCATTAGAAATTTGGGGACGGACAGAACCATCACCGCCAAGGCAGAAAGTGAGAAAACATTTGAGTAAGAACAATGCGCAGGCGCATGAGTGTACACACCTTGCAGAACAGTGTATATGATTTTGCCCATAATCCCAGCTTCACGATTATCGATGATTGCAGGTAAATCCGAGTTTGGTTATCGGCAAGCAGTAAGTTAGCCTGCCTGCCAGAGCGAAAGAGACCCGCGCGCCACAACTGATGGGGCAGCACCTCCCCCTTGTTTCCAACTACCAAGACTTGACGACCCGAGGCAGAAATATGCCGCGTTAGCGACAACTTCCCCGATTCAAACTGATATGCATCAACCTTTCTTTCTAGGGTTCTATTAGCGATTGCCTCCAAGAAATCTTGCTTAGCTAACATGAAGCCATTGGTCCGAACGTGGAAGTTTGGGTAGTCTGGAAAGTTCGGCAAATAGGGAGAAAGCGTTTCCAAGTTAGCTGTACAACCAACCAGACCGACTTGGCAATTCGAAGTGAACGCATCATACACCTTGTCCAGCCAACCTGAGTGCAAAGGTTCGGAGTGCGTATTCATGAAATAAACAACCTGCTCTTCGATTCGTTGCGCAGCCTTGCGATAAGCCTCGAGATCGAAACCATTGTCATCGATATCAATGTAATGTGGCTTTAGATCTTGAAACAACGCATATTCGGCATGCAGTTGTTCCTTTGCAAAGCCTTTGTTCACTACATAAAGCTGGTGCGGTATCCTGGGATAAAAATGCGAATACGCCTTAATAAAGCGCGCACGACCCTGTTTTTCGGTTTCAGTTACGGCGCGATTAAGGTAAACAACTGCGAGGGCTGGTAGTGGTATTTCAACTGACCCTGTTATTGAATTTGTATTCTTTGTCGACGTATTTATGCAGCTAAGCTTCACATCTCGGAATACCTCGGAGCCAACACTACGGCTAACCGCGGTATTGAACGAACTCAAATCGCCACAATCAAGGCTATATATTCTGGTTCGTAAAATACTCATAGACCTGCATCATGTTTGTAAATCGCCCTAGAGTGGCTGGCATATGGCAAGATGGATGCGATTGAGCACGCAGCATAATCTTGTCTGCTAATCTTGCGCGCAGACGGCTCGTCAAAATAAAGTTTGCCAATAATACGGGCCATAGAAACTTGATACGCTCCCTCCAGGTGGTCTTTACATGAAGTGCAGGCATAAAAAGATCATGCCAGCGACTCTTGCGTAGCGCTTTTGCGAGCAGAAAACGAATCTGAAGTTCACGGTATCTTGATTGATTAGTCTTGCATCCAAAGCGAATTGCGAATACTTCCATTGCCATGAGCCAACAGGTGTTCATGTCGGTGCCGGGAAGTACAACCCGATCCAAATACGCTAACTCCGGATCAGCCTGCATATTTTCTAAAAACGCCGTTCCCTTCGATTCCTGATCATTGAAGTAATAGTAGCCAAACGATTTGGGGCTGATCCCAATAGCGACCATTGGCCAAGGTACTACAAGAATATTTTTCGACAGGTGCAAAAGCGCGTTTGCAGCGTAATAGTCTGGATATGGCGATTGGTAGAACGAGCCATAAGCTTGTAAACTATGCACCATAGCGCGGCTCACCAAAAAGAACTGCATGTTGTAGTCAAACTTCACACGAAAATCTAGCGATGCATCAACATATGCACGGGCATCATCTTGATCCAGTATGAAAGGCACTTTTGAACCTTTGAAAATACTGCGCTTCTCGTAGCTTTTAACAAATCCTTCTGGTGCAGCGACTATTACACCTGGGTACGCATATAGCAATGAGCAAGTATACAAGACTTCTGGGTGCTGATACGTATCAATCAGTTCGCACGCCGACGAAAAATAGCCGGGTAATAGACCATCGTCATCGCCCAACATGATGATGTAATCACCTGTGCATCGCGAAAGCGCTAGATTCCAGTTTTCCGTAACTGGAATGAGGGTATCGGAACGAAGGTAGACAATACGATTGTCCGCAAGGGAATTGATGAAACCTCGAATGTCCTCATCCGAGTTGTTATCTGACACTACAATTTCCCAGTTTTCATAATCTTGGCGCCGTACGGTCTCGATAGCGAAGCGCAAAAGTTCAAGTCTGTTTCGAGTCGGCAACAAAACCGAAAATTTCATGATTCAGCTTTCCGAAAAACCAAGGTATACGCGCTACCTTTTCCTTCAGCTCTATCGAATCTATCAAATACTTTCGCCACTTTACGGCCAAAAGCATGTAAATAGCGGTTAATTCTGGGTCTTGAATTTAAATTGGAAAAGAAAAATTCCCAGCCAAAAGTGTTCCAGCCTAAGCCACCCTCATCGTTTGTAGTATTAAGTTCAAGCTTCACACCTAAAGACTCAAGTCTGTTGATTATTAACTGAGATGGTATCAACATTACGTGTCTTGGTGCATCCACATGTGGCCAATATCGCCCTAGAACTTTAAATTGAAAAGCATAAGGATTAGGTGCAGCTATTACTAGAACTCCTCCTGGTTTAAGGCTTGTGACAATTGCATCAAGCGTTTCCCACGGATTTGGCAAATGCTCTATAACATGCCAAAGCGCTATCACATCATAAGGCGGTAATTTTTTTAGAGCGCCACATGTATCTGCAGTATTAACAGTTGGGATTTGAGCAACTTCATTCAAAAATTGACTGCATCTGGCATCCATTTCTATTGCTTCAGCTTCAAACCCAGAGCATTTGGCAAGATAAGTGAAGCATCCCATTGACGGTCCAATTTCAAGCAACCTCCCTTTTTTAACAAAACGCTGAATTATCTCTATTTTGTATTTTTCATGTGCAAATCCTGCCTTCAAGAAATCTACAGAGCCAGGAACAAAATAATAAGTTTGTGGATAATAATCCCCAAGATTTATTGGCACTGGATCTATAAAAATCAGAGCACAACTAGCACACTGATAATGACTAAAAACTTCATCAGTTATCTTTCTGTTGTAGTCTTTACTTTTAAAAAGTAAATTTGATTGATTACCGCAATACGAGCATTTTTTTTTCATATATAACTGTTTAATATTTCAATTTTAGATATCTGCCAAGAGCATCACGCCAGTGTGGCAACTCTATTCCCAAAGAACTCGCTTTTGTGTTTGCTAGAGCAGAGTATAACGGCCTCCTCATATCGCCTGTCAGTCCACCTCGATCGACTGGCAATACTTTGGTTTTTAATCCAAGCAATTCGTAGATTGCCTTTGTAAATTCAAACCAAGTACATTCACCTTGATTTACCAGGTGATATATTTCTGATTTGCGTTCGGGCTGCTCAATTAGTTTTAAAACTGCAATTGCTAAATCATCTGTAAATGTTGGGCAAACCACCTGATCACAACCCATTTCAATTTGTGCACTCTTTTTTGCGTCAGCTATACGCTTGTCTACAAAGTTTCCACCTTTAGAAGCCGCTCCGCTTAAGCCATATAGGCCGCAGGTTCTTATTATAATCAAATTTTCTGGCGCAACAGCCATTACTGCGTGCTCTCCAGCCAATCTTGAAATACCGTACATCTGTAGTGGTTTAGGGCAATCAGTTTCAAGGTATGGCGTGTTCTTATCTCCGCCAAATACATAATCCGTGCTAAAAGTAACAAATAAAACATTGGCTTTTTTACAGGTCAAGGCTAGTTTTTGTAAAGCTACTGCGTTTACTGCAAACGCTTTTTGCGGCTCTTCCTCGCATTGAGGTACATTATGAAAAGCAGCCGTGTTGATGACAACATCTGGTTTAAATTCATCTAAAGCTTTTTCAATTGACTGTTGGTTCTCAATGTCTAGATCAGCTCGCTCTGGAGCAAATATTTCATGATAGATATTTGCAGTCAATATACTTGTTCCGAGCTGTCCAGTTTTACCTATAAGTAGCATTCTCAAGATAAGCTCCCCTTACATTTTTTCAATTTCCCATTCAAGATAGGGTCTGACTGCGCCTGGGATTGGTATGCCAGTTTCAGGCCTTGTTGAAACACCTTCTAATGGATCATGTACGTTAAAAGATAGGCAACTTTCTTCATAAAAATGTATTTTGACTCTTGGATAATATGATGAAACTGCAAGCCCAATAAAATAAGTAGTCGCATTTAAAAAATTCGGAGGAATGAAACAGCGTGAAACATATACACCTTTTTTAAGTTTTCTATTTGTAGTGTCGTGACAATAAAATGCACAAACGCCATCAGCGGTAAAACAATTATAATTGGGTACAAATTCTATATCAGTATCCTGCAGTATTTCAAAACACATCTCAATTACAACTTGCTCTGAAATTCCAACTTCAATTGCCCCATCATTTTCTGAATTAAATGTTTTAATGGAAGCTGAAAGCAATCTTGCTAAGTCATCACCAGGAAACTTGTTTGTATATTTAACCATCGCAGGGGATGCAAGGCCATTGCTATAATAGTGAAGTATAGTTTCAGATGCATTTCCATCAGCTACAATTTTTCCACTACTCATTTCGATTACACGACTGCACATTGAGGCAACTGTAGCCATGCTGTGACTAACAAATATTATTGTTCTACCAGACTTACTGGCATCCTCCATTTTGCCAAGACATTTTTTTTGAAATCGTGAATCTCCAACAGCAAGAACTTCATCAATTATCAGAATCTCTGGCTCTAGGCTAGATGCCACCGCAAAAGCTAACCTTACATACATACCGCTTGAATAATGCTTAACAGGTGTATCCAAAAACTTGTCAACTTCGGCGAACGCAACTATTTCATCAAATTTCTGAAAAATTTCAATTTTACTCATACCTAATATGGCACCATTTAAGTAAATATTCTCACGCCCACTCAATTCCGGGTGAAAGCCTGTACCAACTTCTAACAAACTGGAAACTCTACCCCTCAGCGTCACACGACCTCTTGTTGGCTCTATAATTCTTGATATTACTTTTAGTAGCGTGGATTTGCCTGCACCATTTCGTCCGATAATGCCTAAGCGCTCTCCTTGTTGAATTTCAAGATTAACTCCATTAAGTGCCCAAAACTCTTCTTCTTTGGTTTGTTGTTCGGAGTAGCCCATCGGATTTTTAAATCTATCAACAACTCGTTTAGCAGTATTTGTTAACTCATCTCGTAATGAACCATAACGTTTGTTAGAGTTATGCCTTAGTATGTATTTTTTTTGGAGATTTTCTATTGAAATAATGGCTGTCATAATTTTATCAAATCGTATCTGCAAAACTTTTTTCAGTTGCTCTAAAGTATCGAACACCAGAAAGAGTAATTAAAAGTACCACTACAATAGAAACAACAACTCCTTGAATATTTAATGGAACACTAGTGCCAGTTATCGACCATCTAAATCCATCAATAATCCCAACCATAGGATTGAGTGCATACAGTAATTTCCATTTCTCTGGAACAATATTGCTAGTAAATGCAACGGGGGAAACATAAAGCCCAAATTGAATTACAAATGGCACAATATAGCGAATATCTCGATATTTAACATTCAGTGCTGCCACCCATAATCCAGCGCCTATGGCTCCAAAAATCATGAGTAGAATAAAAAATGGCAAGAGTATTATTTTTTCATTAGGTGTAACACCATACCAAAACATCAAAATAACTAATAAAGCGCCAGAAATCATAAAATCCACAAAACTTACAATCACTGAACTCAACGGCACTATTAACCTTGGGAAATACACCTTAGAAACAATATTTGCATTTCCCACCAAACTATTTCCAGCTTCCGAAAATGCACTTGCAAAGAAAAGCCACGGCAACATTCCCGACAAGACTAAGACAGGATAAGGAACCCCTTCAGATGGAAGTTTTGCAAGTTTTCCAAAAACAAATACAAAAACCAGCATGGTGAGCAATGGCTTAATAACAGACCATAAAACACCAATAACTGTTTGCTTGTATCTAACCAAGACATCACGCCATGCCAAAAAGTAAAATAGCTCTCGATAGCGCCAAAGATCTTTCCAATAAGCCGATTCAGTGCACCCTGCTTCAATAACTACAATATGTTTACTTAAATTACTCACGCAGCTATCTTTAATGAAGGAACCGCAGTTACAAATTGTCCACCCCAATCACGAATATAAGCCAATTGCGAAATCACTTCTTCACGCAAATTCCAAGGCAAAATTACTACATAATCTGGTTTAGATTGTTTTAAATGAACTTCATCGACTATTGGTATACGACATCCAGGTAGAAATTTATTCTGCTTGGCGGGATTAAGGTCTACCACATATGGTAACAAATCTGAACGCACGCCAGCATAATTTAATAAAGTATTACCTTTTGCAGCTGCGCCATATCCTGCGACGGTTTTACCTGAATTACTTGCTTCTATTAAGAAAGCAACAAAATCATTTTTCACTTTGTTTGCTTTAGCCTGAAAGCCCTCATAAAAAGTTTGAGTTGAAACGCCAGCTCCATCTTCCTTTTTGAGAAGGGCCATTACATTAGCGCTAATTTCACGCTTCCCTAAATCAGCCCGCTGTGCATAGACACGTAAGCTACCTCCATGAGTTGGCAACTCCTCCACATCAAACACATTTAATCCATTTGCTTCAAACACATGTTTAACTGCTGTTAATGAAAGATAGGAATAATGCTCATGGTAAATCGTGTCAAATTGACTTTCTGTTACCATATTCAACAAATGAGGAAATTCAAATGTTGATACGCCTGCAGGTTTTAGTAGCACTGCAAATCCACTCACAAAATCATTGATGTCTGGCACGTGGGCAAGAACGTTATTTGCGGCTGTAAGATCCGCTTGCTTACATTGTGCTATAAGTTTATGAGCTAGATTTACTCCGAAAAACTCTTCAACAATCTCAATACCTTTTGCCCGCGCTGCATCAGCCGTACTTTTTGTTGGCTCAATACCAAGGCATGGAATGCCACGTGCTTTCGCATATTGCAATAAATAACCATCATTCGCTGCAATTTCAACAATATGTGAGTTTGCATCTAACTCAAAACGCTTCGACATGTCTTCAATATACTTTTCAGCATGCTTTAACCATGTTGTTGAAAAAGAACTGAAATAGGCATAATCAGCATCGAACAACTCTTCAGCGCCAGCATAGTCCTCAGTTTGTATTAACCAGCAATGATCACAGACAAGAACTCGAAGTGGAAAATATTTTTCTGGCCCATGAATTGTTTTACTAGTGACATATGAGTTTGATGGTGGCGATGTGCCCAAATCAATTAGCGGCAAGGTTAGTTCTGTTTGGCAATGTCTGCACTTCATAAAGCAATTCCTTGAAAATTATTATCAATAAATAAATGATTACGGTCTCGATCTGAAAGATCACTAATCGGTAGAGGCCAATTAATATTAAGTTTAGGATCTAGCACATTAAGGGCACCTTCCGATTCTTTTACAAAAGGCGCGGTATGAAGGTAAATCAACTCACAATCCTCGGTAAGCGTTTGAAATCCGTGAGCAAATCCCTCGGGGATTAAAAAGCTACTCTGGTTCATTTTGCTTAATATTTCACCATGCCAGTGAAGAAAAGTTGGCGAATCTTTCCTTAAATCAACTGCAATATCAAACACCTCTCCGTTTAAGCAACTTACTATTTTGGTTTCAGCATGAGGTGGGTATTGAAAATGTAAACCTCGTACAGTGCCTTTCTGACGTGTCAGGGTATGATTTATCTGACTGATACTAACTCTTAAACCAGCCTTGTTAAAATCATCCGCACAAAAAAAACGACTTAAAAAACCTCGCGAATCATGAATTGGTTTACGCTTAACTATTTTAGCTCCAATTAACGGAGTATCTATAAAATCGAAACGTCCCATTAAGGCTTACCTACCGCTGTTTGCTGATAGGTTTCAATCTGACCTAAAGTATATTGGTGCATATCAACACCATTTTTCCAATTAGAATGCCAACCTAATATGTGATTCAAAGCAGTTTGTAATCTCCAACGCGGCTGCCAATTTAACCGTGCTTTGGCCTTGCTGCTATCTAACCTTAACTGATTAGCTTCATGCAACTGTGGGTTCTGATCTAATTCCCATGAAGCCCCTGGAGTCTCAGCTACTAATCGCTTCACAATCCACTCTACTGTGCGAGCATCCTCATCAGTTGGTCCAAAATTCCAGCCTTCTGCAAAGCTCGCTCCTTGATTGAACAATTGTTCTGCGAGTAACATGTAGCCTGATAATGGTTCTAAAACGTGCTGCCATGGCCTTACCGCATTGGGTGATCTAAGAACGAGCGTTTTACCTAAATCAATCGAACGCAAGAAATCAGGTATTAAGCGGTCTTGCGCCCAATCACCACCTCCGATTACATTCCCTGCTCTTGCACTGGCTAATGCCACCCCCGCTTCTTTCATAAATGATTGCCTATAGGCAGATGTGACGAGCTCTGAGCATCCTTTACTATTTGAATAGGGATCATAGCCACCCATGGCTTCATCCTCGCGATATGGCCAAACCCATTCCCGATTTTCATAACATTTGTCTGTTGTTACATTGACGACTGCTTTTACACTGGGTGTTTTCCGTACTGCTTCAAATAAATTCACTGTTCCCATCACATTGACAGAGTAGGTTTCAACTGGATCTACATAGGAATAACGCACTAATGGCTGAGCTGCTAAATGCAAAACAATATCTGGATTAGCGTCTTGCATTGCGCTATTTAAGGCAGAAGCATCTCGAATGTCGGCAATAGTACTGCTAGCCATTCCTTTTCCAACATTTGCAACGGTAAAAAGATTTGTGGCGGTTGGTGGTTGTAACGCATACCCATGCACTTCAGCGCCTAACCTTTGTAACCAAAGGGACAGCCAACCTCCCTTGAATCCAGTATGACCCGTCAGAAGTACTTTTTTTCCAGACCAAAACTCGGAATTCATTACCATGCTTTCCAAGGTGCTTTACCACTTAACCATAAATCTTCAAGCAGATTTTTTTCTCTTAAGGTATCCATCGGTTGCCAGAAGCCAGTGTGTTCAAAAGCCATTAATTGACCATTATGGGCAATGTTAGATAATGGCTCAACTTCCCATGAGGTAAGATCACCTGCAATAAAATCAAGGCATTTAGGTGATAAAACAAAGAACCCACCATTTATCCAACCA
Organism: uncultured Methylophilaceae bacterium; assembly: GCA_964620425.1. Lineage (GTDB taxonomy): Bacteria > Pseudomonadota > Gammaproteobacteria > Burkholderiales > Methylophilaceae > DASXUG01. Next base: position 382,513 of record CAZUGV010000001.1, read on the forward strand.
CCATCCCCTTTCGGCTTTTCAGTAAAGCCATGGACTGTACCGTTATCCTCCATATTTAGCGCTCCATATCGACCGGGAGGTTGTACAGCAGTAACCGTGGCGAGTTTCCCATGTTGATGATGAAAACTAACCAATTTTTGAACATTCACATCAGACAAACCATCACCATAAGTAAAACAAAAAGCTTGTTCATCCTTTATATAATCAGCCACGCGCTTGAGACGTCCTCCCGTCATGGTAGACTCTCCAGTATCGACTAAAGTGACTTTCCACGGCTCAGCTTTACGGTGATGTACCTGCATTTCATTATTGGACATATCAAAAGTCACATCCGACATATGAAGAAAGTAATTGGCGAAATACTCTTTAATCATATAGCCTTTATATCCACAGCAGACAATAAAATCATTAATGCCATGTGCAGAATATAGCTTCATGATATGCCAAAGTATAGGCATACCCCCGACTTCAATCATTGGCTTTGGTTTAAGATGTGTTTCTTCAGAAATTCTGGTCCCTAGCCCACCAGCGAGTATCACTGCTTTCATTTTTACAAATTCTCCATAAAGCTACACTATTTCAAAGTAGCTCTTATACCACTCAACAAAATTAATAACACCGTTATTCAAATTTGTTTGGGGCTTAAAATTTACCCAGTTTTCTAGTTTGTCTGTATCAGCATATGTTGCTTTCACATCTCCAGCTTGCATCGGCATAAAGTTTTTTTCTGCCTCTTTACCAATCGCACTTTCAAGTGCAGCTATAAAATCCAATAAATTTTCTGGCTTACTGTTGCCAATATTAAATAAACGATATGGTGCATTGTGGCTTATTGATGTTTGGTCAAGCTTGCAATCAGGCGTAGCTACTTTATCCAAAACGCGTACTACGCCCTCGACTATATCGTCGATGTAGGTAAAGTCCCGCATCATATCACCATAATTAAAGACTTTAATTGGCTCACCTTTTAAAATAGCATCGGCAAATAGAAAAGGAGACATATCAGGCCTACCCCATGGACCATAGACAGTAAAAAATCTTAAACCTGTGGTGGGGATATTGTATAAATGGCTGTAGGTATGCGCCATCAACTCGTTTGATTTTTTTGTGGCTGCATAGAGGCTAACGGGGTGGTCTACACTATCACTTTCGCTAAAAGGCATTTTAGTGTTGCCACCGTAAACGCTTGAGCTAGAGGCATAAACTAGGTGTTCTATTTTATTGTGGCGACAGCCTTCTAGCACGTTTACAAAAGCAACTAAATTGCTTTGCACGTAAGCATGGGGGTTTTGTAGCGAGTAGCGAACGCCAGCTTGTGCGGCTAGATGAACTACTCGTTGGAATTTTTCTTCCGCAAATATTTGAGCTGTAGCTTGAGTATCCGCTAAATCTTGTTTAATAAATTTAAATTTATCAGCATTGGGATGTGCTTGAATTTGTGCTAGACGTGCATCTTTTAAGCGCACATCGTAATAATCGTTGAGATTATCTACACCGACGACTTCATCGCCGCGGGAGAGCAACGCGATGGTGACGTGGTAGCCAATAAACCCCGCCGCACCTGTGACGAAGACTCTCAATTGGCAACCTGCTTATAAATGTCGATTAAGGTAAAATGACAAGGCATATGATTTTTCATTGCCGCGCATTTTACATCAAAACCTTAGTGTTATGAATCAATAGACTAAGGTTTCTTTATAGAAACACGTCTGCTTTATCAAAAGACATACCTTGTGCGTCTTTACCTGATAGGATTGGAGTGACTTGTGAGGGCCATTCTACATTCACTTTTGAATCATTCCACATCAAACAGCGCTCATGTGCAGGCGCATAATAATCAGTTGTTTTATATAGAAACTCAGCATAATCAGATAACACTAAAAAGCCATGGGCAAAGCCTTCTGGCACCCATAATTGTTTTTTATTTTCGGCTGATAAGTATTCACCAACCCACTGACCAAAAGTGGGTGAACTTTTACGTAAATCCACGGCGACATCAAACACCTCACCCGTAGTGACACGGACTAATTTTCCTTGCGGCTGTTGAATTTGATAATGTAAGCCTCTGAGCACATTTTTTGCTGAGCGTGAATGGTTATCTTGTACAAAATTTACCTTGCGTCCAATTGCTTGTTCAAATTGAGCGTGATTGAAGCTTTCAAAGAAAAAACCTCTATCATCACCAAATACCTTAGGCTCAAATACAAACACATCAGGAATTGCTAATGGGGTTGCGTTCATTAGTAGACTGACTCCTTTATTAAGCGCTGTAAATATTGTCCATAAGCGTTTTTAGATAACGGCTTAGCCAATTTTTCAACTTGTGCTGCATCAATCCATTTTTGGCGATAGGCGATTTCTTCTGGACAAGCGACTTTCAGGCCTTGTCGATTTTCAATCGTAGCAATGAATTGACCTGCTTCAAGCAGTGACTCATGCGTACCAGTATCTAACCATGCATAGCCACGCCCCATGATTTCTACGTTTAGCTCGCCACGTTCTAGATAAATTCTATTGAGGTCAGTAATCTCCAACTCGCCACGCGGTGATGGTTTTAGATTTTTTGCAAAATCAACTACTTGGTTATCATAAAAATACAAACCCGTGACCGAGTAGTTTGACTTTGGTTTAGCTGGTTTTTCTTCCAAACTCAGCGCCTTGCCATTGGCATCAAAATCAACCACACCATAACGCTCAGGGTCATTCACATGGTAAGCAAATACACTGGCGCCATTCGTACGTTGCATTGCACTGCCTAGCAACATGTGGAAATCATGACCGTAGAAAATATTGTCGCCCAACACAAGTGCTGATAAATCATTGCCTATAAATTCTTCGCCGATGATAAATGCCTGCGCTAAACCATCTGGACTTGGTTGCACAGCATAAGTGATATTTAAACCCCACTGTGAGCCATCACCTAACAACTGTTCAAATCGAGGGGTATCTTGCGGAGTAGAGATTACCAACACATCTTGTATACCCGCCAACATTAAAGTGGACAATGGGTAATAAATCATCGGTTTATCATAAACAGGGATTAACTGTTTAGAAAGCGCCATAGTAGCAGGATAGAGTCTTGTGCCTGAGCCACCAGCGAGAATAATGCCTTTTCTTTTCATAGCGTTCCTTTTTGCTTATTTTAAATTAGCTAAATGATAATTCGATTACAACGCGCCTTGTCCTGCTAGCTCATCAAGCAAGCGAGTTACATGGTAACGCCAATCTGGCAACTTAACGCCAAAAGCTTGTTGTACTTTTTGTGTATTGAGCCTTGAGTTTTTTGGTCTTGGTGCTGGCACAGGGTAAGCCTCTGTTGGGATGGGCTTGACTTGTGCTGGGGTTAAACTTAATTTTGCGCCACGCGCTATTGCCAACTCAAACACGTATTGCGCATATTCGTGCCAACTTGTTTCGCCACTCGCAATCACATGATATGTACCTGCTAAACTGCTAGCAGTTTGACTTTGTTGGATTTTTTGAATCGCCAAAGCCGTCACGTCAGCCAGCAACTCTGCACTCGTGGGGGCGCCAATTTGATCGGCCACAACACTCAACTCTGTTTTATCTTTAGCCAAGCGCAACATGGTTTTAGCAAAGTTTCCACCACGTGCGGCATATACCCAGCTCGTTCTAAAAATCAGATGGTTAGCGTGCGTGTTCCGTAGTAGTTCTTCACCTTCACACTTTGTTTTACCGTAAACAGATTGCGGGTTAGTCGCATCATCTTCCAGATATTGTCCCTCTTTAGTGCCATCAAACACATAATCTGTAGAGTAATGAATCATCCAAGCATTCAGTTTTTTTGCTTCTTCTGCCAACACTTTGATTGATTCTGCGTTCACTAAACGCGCAGTTTCAACATCGGATTCGGCTTTATCTACTGCCGTATAGGCGGCAGAGTTCACAATAAAATCTGGCTGGATTTTTTGTACTAATGCACGCAACGTCTCTGGTTGAGAAAAGTCAATTTCAGGGTGATCGTATGCAAATAAATCTCCCAGCACAGCTAACGAGCGTTGCAACTCCCAGCCAACTTGACCACCCTTACCTAATAGTAAAATTTTCATGTGTATTGTTTATGATTGATATTGTTTATTTACCCAATTACGGTAATCGCCTGAAGCGACATTATTTACCCAAGTTTGATTATCTAAATACCACTCAACAGTTTTACGAATCCCAGTTTCAAAGGTTTCTTTTGGCTTCCAACCGAGCTCGCGCTCTAATTTGGTTGCATCAATCGCATAACGTCTATCATGACCAGGACGATCTTTTACATAAGTAATTTGAGATGCATATTTTTGACCATCCGCACGTGGTTTAAGGTCATCTAAAATACTGCATAAAGTAGTCACAACGCTCAGATTAGCTTTTTCATTCCAGCCACCCACATTATAAGTTTCACCCAATTTACCCGCCTCTAATACACGGCGAATCGCGCTACAGTGATCTTTCACAAACAACCAATCACGAATCTGTTGACCATCGCCATAAATCGGCAGAGGCTTACCAGCGAGCGCATTTAATAAGCACAGTGGGATCAGTTTTTCTGGGAAATGGAATGGTCCGTAATTGTTTGAACAGTTAGTCGTCAACACTGGCAAGCCATAGGTATGATGATAAGCACGGACTAAATGATCTGAAGCCGCTTTTGATGCAGAATATGGGCTGTTAGGTGCATAAGGTGTTGTTTCAGTAAAGGCTGGGTCGGTCGCACTTAATGTGCCATAAACCTCATCAGTTGAAACATGTAAAAATCTAAAGTTTGCCTTATCTTCATCACTCAGAGCATTGAAATAGCCTCGCACTTCTTCCAGCAAGTGAAATGTTCCAACCACGTTGGTTTGAATAAAGTCTTCTGGACCAAGGATGGAACGATCCACATGACTTTCCGCCGCAAAATTCAACACAGCACATGGCTTATGTTCAGCGAGCAGCTTATTCCAAAGGGCTCTATCACCAATATCGCCTTCGACAAAAACATGGCTCGGATTATTGGCAATATCAGCTAGATTTTCAAGATTTCCCGCATAGGTTAGCTTGTCAACATTGACTACTTTGCCTAAGCCTAAATTCACCCAATCCAATACAAAATTAGAGCCTATGAAACCAGCTCCACCCGTAACAATGATGCAGTTATCCATATTTACCTTTACTTGTTTATTATAAATTGACGATATTCCAAACCATACTTCTCATTTAGCAATTTAAAATCAGCAACCTACCACGTTCCAGTAAACCGCTTAATCTCTCGTTGCTGACGCTTAGTTGGTCGCCCTGCTCCACGCTCGCGTTTAGCATACTCGACCTCACCTGTGATTGCGTTTGCTTGCCTTTTTGCAATACTGTTTTCTGTTTCAGTATAAAGCAACACCGCTTCGGGTGCACCTCTGCGTATCATGGACAAGCCACAAACTGTCACTTCAATTTCAAAATCTCGATTACGGATATGCACCACCATGCCTAAACGCACCTCTTTTGCTGGCTTTATTCGGTCACCATCCACATGCACTTTGCCTGTATCTATCGCATCTGTCGCCAAGCTGCGTGTTTTAAAAAAACGCGCAGCCCATAGCCATTTATCTAGGCGACATTTCGCTTCATTGTCGTCACTTTTATGTGTTGACATACTTATATAAACTTAGAGCGTTGGCTAGGTTAATCATCTAAATAAGTTTTTGTAATAAATTGGTTTTATAGTCCTGCCGGAAACTCTCTAGAGTCGCCTGTACTCTGGTCAATAAATTCTCCACACTTTCAGAATCGCCACTATCATATTCGCCTCCAATTGAGGCAATATCAGTTAAAAAGGCAGCACCATCTAATACATTATCCATCGTATAAATGTGGAATCGACCTAACTCAACAGCCTCTATCACCGACTGATCAAGCATTAAGTGGTGTTGGTTCAGACTTGGAATAACCACACCTTGCGTACCATCTAAACCCTTATGCTGACACAATCTGAAAAAACCTTCAATTTTTTCATTCACGCCTCCAATTGGCATCACTTCACCGTGCTGATTGAGTGCTCCTGTCACTGCAACACCTTGTGGCAAACTGAGCCCTGATAGTGCAGAAAGCAAGGCAAATAACTCTGCGCATGAGGCAGAGTCGCCTTCAACCCCATGATATTCCTGCTCAAACACGAGCGATGCCGTGAGTGAAAGCGGGCTAAGTTGCGCAAAATTTGCAGATAGCCAACTACGCAAAATCATCAAGCCCTTATCATGGTTAGGGCCAGTCATTTCCACTTCACGGTCAATGTTAATCACGCCCTCTTTGCCCGCATAACAACGCGCTGAAATACGCACTGGTGAGCCAAAATACGCGTCACCCACATCAATATGCGTTAAACCGTTAATCTGCCCGACGACGCGTCCAACAACATTAATCATCAATTCGCCATCTAAAATAGATTCGCGTAACTGTCGCTCAGGCTGCTGGTATCTGATCTGGCGAGCCACCAGCATTTCAGTCACATCCTCCACCAGCACTAAATCGTGGTCATGCATCTTCGCAAAAACGGCACTTTCCAGCACCAAACTTTGCAACAGTGAAAAATTAGTGCTGATACGGCGTTGATCATCAATTTTACGTTGCATCACCCAAACCAATTGGGCAACGGCATCTGCGGTGAAATGCCTAACTTTAAACTGCTCACATTGCAGACTAATGAAACGCGCAATCTCAACATAATGGTTTTGACTGACTTCAAAATGATCGGAGAAATCGACTTTAATCTTGAAAAACTGTGCAAAGTCTGGCTTTTCATCATACAACTCATAATACTCATCACGCGTTGCAATCAACACCAGCTTGAACTCTACGGGCAAGGCTTCTGGCGCAAAATGGCTAGCGGAGTTTTGGCTGGCACTACCGCTCGACTCTTCGATTTGTATGCTGCCATTACGCAACACACGATGTAGTTTTTCTAATATTTGCAAACCATTTTGCTGATCTGCCAAAATATCACGCAGATGCAACATCAACATGCCTCCGTGGGCACGAAGCACATTTCCCGCACGCAAGCGCATAAAATCAGCGGTTGCACCTGCTTCTGAGCCGCCTTCGTAACCACCGAACAGTGATTGAAAGCTAGGGTCAGCGTCGTAAATAACGGGTGCCGCCTGTAAATTAGCGCGATTATCCACCATCAAATTAACACGATAGCGACTTAAAAAACCTTCGAGCAGATTTTCGCCATCTGAGTTTGTTTGGAACACCTCAATATTTTCTAGTAAATCCTGCTTTAATGCCGCTAAGTAAGTGTTGAATAAATCAAAATCCAGTATTGAATCACCGGCAAAACTTTCTAGCTTAGCCAGTTGCGCATCGACTAAACTGAGCACTTCAGTTTTGAGTGATTCAGGTAAGGCTTTATCCGCGCTACTACCTTTTTTTGAGTGATTCAACTCTTCAGCGGTGGAAGCATCCGCCAACAGCGCGGGTATGTGTCTAACCAGGTGACGAACAAAGGCATCCATTTCCACACGTAAAGTTGCCGCTTTGCCAGTGCGCACTTTAAGAGCTAACGGCTTTTCTGGCGCTGAAAAATCATGTATAAGCACTAAATCGTTGGCTGGTGGTCGCTTAGACGCGGCTTGTTTCATGGCATCTAGCATTAAAGAGGTACGTCCACTACCCTCATCCCCCAACACTAGCAAATGGAACCCTGAAAATGGCAGACTCAAACCATATTGCGCTGCATTTTGTGCAAGCAATTGCCCAATCCAAGTTTGGGTAAATTGACCATCTGTGGCTGGATTGATCAGCGTTGAGGTATCAGCAAAATCTAAATGTTGCTTAGGAATTTTTACAGTGAGTTGACTGGCTGATAAGGTATGTAACATGTAGGGTTGTTCTGTTCTTTATTTTTCAGGAATATTTATAAGGTAATAGAATTTTTCAGGTATTAGCGATTTTAATGTTTTAGCGCTGAAAATCTATAGTGGAATTTGAATGCTCAATGAGAAAAATTACTGCCATCTCGCTTTGGCAGCATCATCCGTAGCTTTTGCATCCACCCAACGTTCACCTGTTGGTGTTAGCTCTTTCTTCCAGAAAGGCGCTTCGGTTTTGAGATAATCCATCACAAATTCACACGCCATAAAGGCTTCTTTTCGGTGTGCGCTACTCACTACAACCAGCACAATTTGATCGCTAGGTTGCAAATCACCGATGCGATGAATCACCAAAATATCGACTACATCCCAACGTTGCTTGGCTTGCAGCACAATCGCCTCAAGTGATTTTTCTGTCATGCCTGGGTAATGTTCTAAGTGCATCGCAGAAACGCCAGAACCATCGTTTATATCACGCACTTGACCGATAAAACTGACCACAGCACCTATGCCTGGTCGAGCCATACGCAGCTCGTTAATCTCAGCGCCAGCATCAAAATCGGCCATCTGCACGCGGACTGTCATATCAATAAACTTTGCATTAAAATGGCCTAGCCACCTGTTACGGGTGGGAAAAAGCCAATTTCATCACCATCGTGAATCACAGCGTTATTTTCAACCAAGGCGTGGTTAATCGCTGCACGCACTGGTTGCTTGCCAGAAAACAAGTTAGACCACGCATCGCCACGACGCGCCAAAAACTCTTTTAAATGTGCAATTGTCGTCACATCTGAAGGCAGCTTGAGATCTTCCGTAGAGTAATTGAGCGATTCTTTGATACGCGCAAAATAGAGTATCTTGACCATGTTAACTTTCTTAATCTTGTTAAAACTTAATCTTCCATATCTTCAGCTAACACATCCGCATCAGTAACCGCACCACGTCTGCCGCTAATCGCTTCCATCATCAACTTCATCAGCTTGGCTTTATGTTCTGGATTTTCCAACAAATGAGAACTAAATGTGATGCCAAATTTACCTGCGTAATGCTGCACCATCATAATGACGCCCATTTCGTCTTCATTTTCTGCTTCTATATTTGCCATTTTTTACTCCATGTTAAGCTAATCATTATCTAGTAAATCAATATCAGGGAGCGCTAAACTTTCCTGCGTGTCTTTTTGCAACTCAACGCGCTCAATCTGCGCAAAGCGCCGTGAAATCTTTTGACTGGTGGTTTGCACATCTTGAGCATCTTCATGCGCTTGGCGGATATGGTCTGCCAATTTTTTCATGCGCGTATCAAAACGACCAAACTCTTTGCCAAGTTTACCCAATTCATCTTTAATAATATGTACTTGCTTCCGCGTTTCCACATCTTTAAGCACGGCACGGGCTGTGTTCAATACCGCCATTAACGTAGTGGGTGAAACCACCCACACGCGTTTAATCATTGCATAATCAATCACATCGGGATGATACGCATGTATCTCAGCAAACACCGCTTCGGCGGGGATAAACATCACCGCACCGTCTGAAGTCACATTGGGGATAATATACTTGCTGGCAATATCATCCACATGCTTTTTAACATCGGCTTTAAACTGCTTTTCTGCCAACAATTGCTCGGCTTCGCTCAATGCACTATCAAACATACGGTGGTAGTTTTCAAGTGGGAATTTAGAATCCACCCCCACCGTGCCAGTCGGCTCAGGTAAAAACAAGGCGCAATCCACACGCGTGCCATTTTCAAAAGTATGTTGCATGGCATAAGTAGAAACGGGCAGTACATTACGCACCAAAGCCTCTAATTGCACCTCGCCATAAGCGCCACGTGAACGTTTATCACCCAACAACTCTTGCAAGCTGACCATATTGGTGGTTAAACCATCAATTTTCTTTTGCGCTTCATCAATCGTCGCCAATCGCGCCATCACGCTAACAAAGGTTTCGTTAGTTTTCTTAAAGCCTTCATCCAAGCGTTCAGATACTTTTCCACCGATTTGCTCTAATCGGCCATCTACCACTTTACTCAAACTTTCAATACTTTGCGTCAGCGTAGTAGTGGCTTTCAACATGGTATCGTTGATTAAAGCTTGTTGTGATTTGCCTTGCTCACTCAAGGTTTTATGCAGCGTTTCCAGCACGGTTTCACGGGTTTGGGCGAGGCTTTGTGTTTGGGCGATTTGTAAAGATTGCATCGCTTCGCGGGTTTGCGTCAACTCTTGCGCAACAGATTGTCTCAGGCGTTCGGCACTGCCTGATGATGAGGTGTTCAGCCTATCACCCAACTTATTGAGTGCATCGTTTAAATCGCGCAACATAGCGCGGTGCTTTTCTTCCAGTTGCGCCATTAAGGCAATTGAGGCATCTGGTGAGCGCTGACTACGCCATAATTGCCACAACAAAACTAGCAGCGTAAGCGCAATTAAAATTAAACTGAGTAGAGGAATCATATGCGCCTCATTATACCCTAGGTCTTCCATCAACTAATAATAAGCTAACTCAACCCCGCATCTAAACACTTCAAAAATAACAAGCTTTATGCCACACTGAGCAACCAAAAATGCGATGAACATTCCATGACAAAACTCAAACTGATTATCGGGCAATGGCTGGCCAACGTAACGCGTAAGTTACGCAATAACTTCTACTTATATCTAGCCACCCTTTTAACACTCTTGGTGTTGTTAGATGCGGGCATTTTTCACATTGGCGAAAATATGCGCGACCAGGCCTTTGATTTAATGGTGAAAAATCGCATCATTAAACCCCAAGCAGACCCTGATATTGTCATTGTGGATGTGAACGAGGCTAGCCTAGCCGCAATGGCGGGGGATTATGGTCGCTGGCCTTGGCCGCGCCAAGTATTTGGTGAGTTTGTAGAAAATATTGAGGCACAAAAACCCAAAGCCATTGTGTTTGATATTTTGTTTAGCGATACCGATGTTTACAATCCTGACAGCGATGCTTATTTTAACGATGTCATTAAAAACACCAGCAATACCTACTTCCCCTTTTTACGCCTGCCTGAAGAGCAAGATAAACTCAGCCAAGTCAAAGCCAGCATGATTCCTGGTTTGAAAACAGCCCCTGAACATGATGCGAACCCAGACGCGACTATTGCAGTGGTGTTGCCTCACTTTGATGCCATACTCAATTCCAAACGTTTAGGCACCCACAATATAGACCCCGATAAAGACGGCATTGCCCGCGAATACAAACTTTGGCGCACCACCGCTGGTTGGCAAATCCCCGCGTTACCTTTAGTGGTTGGTCAGCCATTGCAAGCCAGCAATATTGAGCTACCGCAAAATATGCTGATTAACTGGCGAGGCGCGCCATTTACCTACCATTTTGTGAGCTTTAGCGATGTAATGACAGACATGAGCAACAAAGTTAAAAAGCGTCCACAAGATGAATTTAAAGACAAAATAGTCATTATTGGCTCAACTGCGCCTAGCCTGTTTGACCTCAAAGCCACGCCGATGGCGAAGATACACCCTGGGGTTGAGATACTAGCCACCGCGATTGATAACGTAAAACATGGCGATTTTTTGCATGTATTACGCGGCGTAAGCAGCTATATTTTGATGAGCTTATTGTTTATTTGGCTCACCACTGCGGCGTTTTACTTCAATATGGATAGAGATAGATTTACCAAGCTATTTAGTACCAGCCAAATTGGCTTGCTCGTTCTCTCTTATATCGGTATCAATATTACACACACCTATTTAGACTTCACTGGGCCAATTACTTGGGCGGTGGGCTATTTCAGTGTGGCAAAAATTTACGCGATGGCTACCGATTTAGCCTTGCAACGCTATTTGGCTTTTGGCGTAATAGCAGGCGAGAAATCGACTCGCGCGTTAATGATGCTGATTTTAGTTGAAAGCGCCGAACCGCTAAACGACACCACTTTAAAAAAGATCAAAAGAAACATAGAGCTAACCAGCAAAACGCCCAACAACATAGAGTTTATACGCGGCAGGCAAAGTGGCATTTGGGGGCTGTTTGGTGATATGCTCGCGGTGACTTGGACCTACTCAGAGGCACAAGCGGATTACAGCAAAGCCGCCAATGATGATGCAACACAATTAACAACATACCTATCTCAGATAATAAGTAACTCAGGTCTACCCAGCGATACCCAAACGCGTTATACCCTACACGAAGGCTCGCTTAGTGCCGATTTTTCACTCGCAAAACAATGGCGTAGCTTGTTTGCACAAGCAGTCATCAAACTGGAAAATAAAAACAAATAGCATTTTTTGCAACAACAGAAACAAACGAATCGGATAGGTCAAAACTCAATGAAGATTAAACAGATAATTATCATCAGCACATTATTACTACCCTGTATTGCAATTGCCGCGGACATGGGAACAGCATTAAAAAACGACACCCTCAGGGCTGAACCGTTTGCGGATGCAAAAACCACAGGCAACATCAAGCGTGGAGAGTCCATTCAAATTGTTTCCAAACAAGGTGCTTGGCTAAAAATATCCAGCAACAAAAAAACTGGCTGGGTACGGATACTCTCAGTCAAACGCGGTGGTGCGAGTACTGCCTCAAGCAGCGCAAGCGATGTGCTGAATGTTGCCAGTGGGCGTGCGGGTACAGGCAATGTGGTCGCGACTACTGGCGTGCGCGGCTTGAGTTCAGAAGAACTAAAAAGCGCCAAATTTAATGAATCCGAAGTCAAACTCATGGAAAGCCAAACGCAAAACCAAGCGCAAGGGCGCGAGTTTGCTACAAGCGGCGGGCTAAAATCAGTTTCAATAAGCTATCTACCCGCAACCAAGTAATCCAGCTCAAAGTAAGCACACGACAATTCAAGCAGGACAACGCAAACCATGAACACAGCGACCAAAACAAAAGCGACTACGATGAAATATAACATCCCTGTTTTACTTATTTCGCTTCTCGCCTTATTGCCACAAGCCCAAGCCTTTAACCTAGGAGATGCGCTAAAAGACGCAGTAAAAAAAGAACAAGAAAAATTAGCGCCCTCCTCGCCCTCCTCGCCCTCCTCTAACACAGAAACACCAAGCAACGCAGATGCTAGCGCTACACAAAATACAGCAACGCCGCAAGAGACCAGCAAACCCGCATTTAACTTAGCCAGCCCTTCAAAAGAAGAAGAGATTCAACTCGGTCGCGAAATCACAGGCAATCTTTTAGGCGCAGCGCCCTTGGTGAAGGATGAGGCATTACAAAAATACGTTAACCAAGTGGGGCGCTGGGTAGCCAGCCAAAGTGAACGCCCCGATTTACCTTGGCATTTTGGCGTGATTGAATCCGATGACCTCAACGCATTTTCCGCGCCCGGGGGTTATGTGCTCATCACCAAAGGCTTGTATAAAAAGCTCGAGAATGAAGCTCAATTAGCAGGTGTACTTGGTCATGAGATTGGTCATGTCATTAAAAAACATCACCTTAAACTATTACAAAAGTCACAACTGATTAGCTTTGGCGCGGGTTTTTTGGGTTCAAAATTAGGTAAAAATGATTTAACGGTACAAAAAGTCATCGGCAATGGCGCAGAAATTATGGCGCGTGGTTTAGATAAAGATGCAGAATTTGAAGCCGACCGAGTTGGCATGACCCTCGCCGCCCGCGCAGGTTACGACCCTTTTGGCTTGCCTGACGTGTTACAAACCATCAGCCAAACCAACAAAAACGACAGCAGCGTAGCGCTACTCTACAAAACCCACCCCAGCCCAGATGACAGGTTGACGAAGTTAAGCGAGGCTGTGGGTAGCCGATTTGACAAAATTAAAGATGGAAAAATCCTAAGCGAAAGATTATACAAGCTAAAAAATTAGCGAAATTCACTTCCTTAGTAGGCGAACACTATAGAAGCGTTGTAAAATCACCCCAATATTTAAATACTTAAGAATAACCAATACAGAGGAGTTTGTTGTGAACGTTCAAAGCCATATTGTAGATTTACCCACCCCAACTGGCGTGATGCGCACTTATGTACACCGCCCAGCAGGTGAAGGTCGTTACCCTGCCATTTTATTTTACTCAGAAATTTTCCAACAAACTGGTCCAATTGAGCGTGCCGCACGCATTATGGCGGGGCATGGCTACGCAGTGTTAGTGCCAGAAGTATTCCACGAATTAAACCCCATCGGCACAGTATTGGGCTATGACGATGCTGGCCGCGACAAAGGCAATGCAGATAAATCTGCCAAAGATGTACAAGGTTACGATACCGACAACGCCGCCATGATTGAATACGTGAAAAAACAACCTTGGTGCACAGGCGTTGTTGGGGCAATGGGCTTTTGTATCGGCGGTCACTTGGCTTTCCGTGCCGCGTTACAAGCAGAAGTTAAAGCCACCGCTTGCTTCTACGCCACTGATTTACACACGCAAATTATCCCCAACCAACCAGGCCAACACAGCATGGAAAGACTGGCAGATATTAAAGGCGAGCTACTCATGATTTGGGGCAAACAAGACCCGCATATCCCAGCGGCTGGTCGTGCAGAAGTGTATAGCAAACTCAGCGCGGCTGAACTTAAATTCACATGGCACGAGTTCAACGCACAACACGCATTTATGCGAGATGAAGGCGAGCGTTACGACCCACAAACCGCGATGATAGGTTATCAGCTTGCATTAAACTTGTTTGGTAGAACATTGCATCAAGGTTAACTTTGGCTTGATTAATTGCCGTTTGTACTCAGATAAATGCTTATTTCAAAATCCCTAGCAATTAGACTTGTTCCAATATTCCATAGCATTATGGCTCTAGTGCTTGGCTACTGTTTGCTAAGCTTAGGCCTCAATGATCGTAATTATAAGAAGGAATTTGAGAGTAATGGAGTACAAACGACCGCTACTCTAATCGGATATCGATATATTACCCATACTCACAGAAGCCCTGATGGAGATCGCCCAATATTTTCCTATACTGCAAATGATGGCATTCAGCGCACCTACATAGCTTATGAATATGGATTAGCTACTGACCTTAAAAAGCGAGTTCTTTCAACACAGAAAGTAAAAATCACCTACTTGCCATACAATCCCTCTGAAGCACGCATTCAAGCATGGGCTCAACTTTCGGATGGAACTTTCCTCATTACTGCTGGCATAATAGTATGCCTAATGTCTTTTGCTCTAATCATCTCAACCTTTCTATAACTTAAGCAGAAGGGTCAACGAGATAACCGAAAATTTAAATGTAAAACAGCAATAAAAAACCCGACCTAAGTCGGGTTTTTTATTGCTACCAACACTTCAATTACTCTTTCGAAGCGCGTTTACGCTCATGCTCTAACAAGTAACGTTTACGGATACGAATGGTTTTTGGTGTGATTTCCACCAATTCATCATCATCAATAAACTCAACTGCGCTTTCCAGCGTCATTTGCACTGAAGGCACTAAGCGCACTGCTTCATCCGTACCAGAAGCACGCACGTTGGTGAGTTGTTTACCTTTGACTGGGTTCACAATCAAATCGTTATCGCGGCTATGGATGCCGATAATCATACCTTCGTATAACTTATCACCTGGCACTGCAAACATACGGCCACGGTCTTGCAACTTCCATAACGCATAAGCCACTGCTTCACCTTTTTCAGATGAAATCAACACGCCATTGCGACGACCTGGCATATCAGCTTTCACAGGGGCGTATTCATCAAAAATGTGCGCCATCAAGCCAGTACCACGGGTCATGGTTAAGAACTCGCCTTGGAAACCAATCAAACCACGTGCTGGGATTTTATATTCCAAGCGAGTACGGCCATTGCCGTCTGATTCCATGTTTTGCATTTCACCACGACGACGACCTAACTCCTCCATCACTGTACCTTGGTGTTCATCTTCCAAGTCCACAGTGAGGATTTCATACGGCTCACATTTAACGCCGTCAATTTCACGGTACACCACGCGTGGCTTACCCACCGCCATTTCAAAGCCTTCACGGCGCATATTCTCTAATAAAATCGTCAAGTGCAACTCGCCACGACCTGAAACACGGAAAACATCCGCATCTTCAGTATCTTCAACACGCAATGCCACGTTGACTAACAGCTCTTTAGTTAGACGATCACGAATTTGACGTGAAGTGATAAATTTACCTTCAGTACCTGCTAACGGTGAGGTGTTGACCATAAAGTCCATCGTCAACGTAGGTTCATCCACACCTAAATGCGGCAAGCCCTTTGGATTTTCTTTATCACAAATCGTAAAGCCGATACCAATATTGTCTAAACCAGAAATAATGACAATGTCGCCCGCTTCAGCTTCTGGTACGTCTACACGTTCCAAGCCTTCAAAACCAAGCACTTGGTTAATTTTACCAGTGGCGATTTGCTCATCACCATTCATCACTGTCACCGCTTGACCTGGTTTAATGCGACCATTGACCACACGTCCAATGCCTAAACGGCCTGTATAAGTAGAGTAATCTAATGCAGAAATTTGCATTTGTAGCGGCGCGTTAGAATCCCCCGCTGGTGATGGCACATGGCTAATAATCGTCTCAAACACTGCACGCATATTATCTGCTGGCTTAGCCATATCTAACATCGCAAAACCATTCAGTGCTGAAGCGTAAACTACAGGGAAATCTAGCTGCTCATCGGTTGCACCCAAATTCGCAAACAAATCAAAGGTATGGTTAATCACCCAATCAGGACGCGCACTAGGGCGATCCACTTTGTTAATCACCACAATCGGACGTAAACCTAAAGCCAACGCTTTTTTAGTCACGAAGCGCGTTTGTGGCATTGGGCCATCAACCGCATCGACCAACAGCACAACGCCATCCACCATACCCAATACACGTTCCACTTCACCACCAAAGTCAGCATGGCCTGGGGTATCCACGATATTGATGCGTGTACCTTCATAGGTAAGCGCTGTATTTTTAGCAAGAATAGTAATGCCGCGTTCTTTTTCAAGATCGTTGCTATCCATCGCACGCTCAATCACCGCTTGATGCGATGCAAACGTACCTGCTTGTTGTAAAAGTTTGTCCACCATGGTTGTTTTACCATGGTCAACGTGGGCGATAATTGCGACGTTTCTGAGTGCGCGTGACATGTATAGGTTTCTCTTGATGCTTAAAAGTGCGCGATTTTAACACAGACTATGTGAAAACTTCGCATAAAACCTTTGACATATTGAAAAGAATCTATATACTGCGCGCATCGGTGAGATTTGACCTGTTTTAAAAGTCTTTTTCACTTGAATCATTGCCCTAGCCTCTCGAAGCCCGATGTAATTTTGCGGCTCTCTTGTATTGTTTACCGGTTAGTGGCTATGCCCGTGCGCTGGTAAAAATGCATTTTAAATATTATTGATTCTTTCAATAATTACAGAAATAAAATTTAAGTGTATTGCGCCTTCAATCCCAACCATCTTAGTTGATGCGTGGATTTTGATTGTGCCTGCTTGCGCCCTTTATGTTAGTTTTATTTAGGGAATACCATGTCGTTAGAAACTCAAAACACAGAAATCAATGAAGTTAATGCTGAAGCCAATGCTGCAAACGGCTTTGACAAACTCAATTTACATCCTTCAATTATCCGCGCGATTATTGAAACAGGTTACACAACCCCCACCCCTATTCAAGCACAAGCCATCCCAGAAGTGATGGCAGGCCATGATTTAATGGCATCTGCACAAACAGGTACAGGCAAAACAGCTGCATTTACCTTGCCAGCACTTAATTTATTAGCAACCCCACACCCTTCAAAAAGTCGCGGCCCGCGTATTATGGTATTGGTACCAACACGTGAATTGGCAGCGCAAGTGAATGAAGCAGCGCGTAAATACGGCAAATTTATCCGCGCACGTACTGTAAGTATCGTTGGTGGTATGCCTTACCCATTACAAAACAAATTGTTATCACAACCATTAGATATTTTAGTGGCAACCCCTGGTCGCTTGTTAGACCATATGGAGCGTGGTCGTATTGATTTGTCACGTTTGCAAATGTTGATTTTGGACGAAGCGGATCGTATGTTGGATATGGGTTTTATGCCTGATATTGAGCGCATTAACCAAGCATTACCAAAAGAGCGTCAAACGTTAATGTTCTCTGCAACATTTGAAGGCGAAATTGCACGTATCGCTAAAAACTTATTAAACAATCCTAAAGTGATTCAAATTGCATCACAAAAAGAAAAACATGCCAACATTGAGCAACGTTTGCACTTTGTAGATGACATGACACATAAAAACAAATTGTTAGAGCACTTGTTAATCGCACCTGATGTCAACCAAGTGATTGTATTTACTTCAACCAAACGTCACGCTGATTTATTGGCTGAAGACTTATATGCTGCTGGCCATAAAACCGCCGCTTTACATGGCGACATGACGCAAGGCGCACGTAACAGAACCTTAACAAAACTGCGTCATGGCGATGTTAAAGTATTAGTTGCGACGGATGTTGCAGCACGTGGTATTGACGTGAATGGTATTACTCACGTGATTAACTATGATTTACCTAAATTTGCTGAAGATTATGTACACCGGATTGGTCGTACAGGCCGTGCTGGCAAAACTGGCATTGCTGTCTCGTTTGCTTCAAATATGGATAGACACCAAATCCGTAAAATTGAACAATTTACTGGTCAACGTTTAGAAGCTAGCGTGATTGAAGGCTTTGAACCAAAACGCCCTGCCCCACGTATGGATGGCCCTGGCGCTGGCCGTAATGACCGTGGTGGTCGCAATAATCGTTCTAATAGCCCACGTACTGGCGAGCGTTCATTCGGTGACCGTGCAGCGAGTGGTCGCCCAGATAGCAGACCAAACGGTGATCGTTCACGCCCTAGCCATAACGCTGGCTTTAAACCACGTGATGCAGCACCGCGTGCCGATGGCAACAGCTTTGCTCGCCCAGAACGTGATGGTAACCGTGCTGACGCAAACCGCGCACCGCGTGATACCAAGTTCGGCGCACCAAGAGGCAGTCGTCCTGAAGGTAATCGCGATGGTAATCGTGGCAATGACCGTGGTAATAGTAGCCCAGCACGTCGTCCACGTGACTTTGCTTAATTCAACTTTGATTGGCTTAATATTGGCAACAGAAAATACAAGCATGACACCAAATTCAGACAACGTAACTTTTGATACGCTTGGCTTAGCGCCTGAACTACTCAAGGCGCTAAGCGAATTTGGTTATACAAAACCCACGCCCATCCAAGCGCAAGCGATACCTGTTGCTTTGGCGGGTGGGGATTTAATGGCCGGCGCACAAACAGGGACAGGTAAAACTGCCGCGTTCTCGCTACCCTTGCTACAAAAACTGTTGCCTCATGCAAGCTCAAGCGCATCACCTGCGCGTCATCCTGTGCGTGCATTAATACTCACGCCAACGCGTGAGTTAGCGATTCAAGTAGAAGAAAGCGTAAAGGTATACGCCAAGCATACCGCCTTACGCTCGCTAGTCGTATTTGGTGGCGTTGATATTAAAACCCAAACCCCGAGCTTAATGCGCGGGGTAGAAGTTTTAGTGGCAACACCAGGCCGTCTGCTTGATCATATTGAGCAGCGCACTATTCAGCTTAATCAAGTGCAAATGTTGGTATTGGATGAAGCAGACCGCATGCTAGATATGGGCTTTATGCCTGATTTAAAACGCATTTTGGCGTTATTACCAAAACAGCGTCAAAATCTCATGTTTTCTGCCACATTCTCCAATGAAATCAAGAAGCTATCTGAAGAGTTTTTAACTAACCCCGTGCTCATTGAAGTTGCCCGTAGTAATGCCACTTCAGAAAACGTGACGCAAAAAGTGTATCACGTGTCACAAACACAAAAACATGCACTCCTTGCGCAATTATTGAAAAATGATGACGCAAGACAAGTCATCGTATTTACCAAAACCAAGCTCACCGCCAGCCGTTTGGCACGTCAGTTAGTGAAAGAAGGCATTTCAGCTGATGCGATTCACGGCGACAAAAGCCAGTTGGAACGTATGCAAGCATTAGATGCATTTAAGCAAGGCAAAATCGCGGCGTTAATTGCCACCGATGTTGCCGCGCGTGGGTTGGATATTGACCAATTACCGATGGTAATTAACTACGAAATACCAAGCGCCCCAGAAGATTATGTGCATAGAATTGGGCGTACCGGCCGTGCAGGTGCGTTGGGGATTGCGATATCGTTAGTATCACCTGAAGAAGAAAAATATCTCAAAGAAATTGAGAAGTTGATTAAACGCGAAATTCCCAAAGAAATTGCAGATTTACCTGATGACTT
The DNA here is from genome assembly GCA_964620425.1 of uncultured Methylophilaceae bacterium. Classification (GTDB taxonomy): domain Bacteria; phylum Pseudomonadota; class Gammaproteobacteria; order Burkholderiales; family Methylophilaceae; genus DASXUG01. The sequence goes on from CAZUGV010000001.1 coordinate 402,600, forward strand.
TGCTGATAGTGAGCCAGCACCAGCGCGCCGAGCTTACAACAAAAAAAGCACTGGTGACGATGCTTATGCAAGCAAAGCACCAGCCAGCCGAAAACCAAGCGCTAGTTATAAAACAAAACATGACCCTTGGTTTGACAAGCCTTACGAGCCAAGCAAAACTGCGCCCACCCCTGCTCCATCCAGTTTCGCAAGAAACCAAAAACCTAAAGCACAGATTGCAGCATTATTAGGTGGCTTAGGTCGCAATAGGTAATTCGCAATTGATAACTAAGGGGCGAAAATTAGCACCTTTGATTAAACCAATTGATTATTCTTTGGATTACCCTTGGTTACGCATAAAATCGGCAACCCCATAAAGCTGTTCAGCTAACTTAGTCATCAAGGGCTCTTCAATATTGATTTCATGCATGGCGCGTATCATGCAATATATCCACTGATCGCGTTCTGATTCGCCAATCGCAAACGGCAAGTGCCTAGCACGTAGCTTTGGATGACCGTAGCGCTCAATATATAACTGTGGGCCACCTGTCCAACCCGTTAAAAACATAAATAACTTTTCGCGTGCTGAGGTTAAATCCTCGCCATGCATTGCACGAATACCAGCAACTTTAGGGTCGGTATCCATCACATCATAAAAACGCTCAACCAGTGCACGGATGCGCGTGATGCCAGTTTCATTGCCACCCAGCAACTCAAAGAACGTTTGTTTGTTGCTACCAACCTCATCCACTTGATTGAGCATGATTTACACAGCTTTTGGTTTAACTAAACTGGCTGATAAATTGGCACGTTGACGCGCCTCTTCTACATTTTTACCTTTCGCCAATGCCACGCCCATGCGGCGCTTTACAAAAGACTCAGGCTTGCCGAACAAACGAACATCCGTCTCTGGCACAGCTAAGGCTTGCTCCAAACCTTCAAACATGAGGCTTGTTGAATCTACACCGCCGTATATCACCGCGCTTGCACCAGCACCCATTAAGCTGACATCGACTGGCAAGCCCAATATCGCACGTGCATGTAGCTCAAACTCATTCAGGCGTTGACTAGCCATGGTCACCATGCCAGTATCATGTGGACGTGGGCTAACCTCAGAGAACCACACTTGCTCGCCTTTAATAAACAATTCAACCCCAAATAAGCCTAACCCACCCAAACTATCGGTAACGGCTTTTGCAATACGTTGTGACTCTGCAATCGCTTTAGGGTGCATAGCTTGTGGTTGCCAGCTTTCAACATAATCACCACTTTGTTGTACGTGGCCAATCGGCTCACAGAAATAGGTTTCGATTTGATCTTGTGCGTTTTTAGCACGCACTGTCAGCAAGGTAATTTCATAATCGAAGTCAATTTGACCTTCTACAATCACCACACCTTGATTCACACGCCCCGCACTCGCGGCATATTCCCAAGCAGCGGCTACTTGTGAAGCATCGGTCAAACGGGATTGACCTTTTCCTGAAGATGACATCGTAGGTTTGATAAAACATGGATAGCCGATACCCGCTTCAATTGCTTGTTGTAATTCTTGCTGACTACGCGCAAACGCATAGGGAGAAGTTGGCAAACCAAGTTCTTCGGCGGCTAAACGGCGGATACCTTCACGGTTCATCGTTAGTTGTACGGCTTTCACTGTGGGAATCACTTGCGCTAAACCTGAGCTTTCAATTTCCGCCAAGGTTTGGGTATTCAGCGCCTCAATTTCAGGCACAATTAGATGAGGTTTTTCAGCGTGAACCAGCGCCATTAAAGCCGCATGGTCAGTCATATCAACCACATGCGCACGATGCGCGACTTGATGCCCTGGTGCATTAGCATAGCGATCTAACGCTATTACTTCTACCCCCAAGCGCTGTAGGGCGATAATAACTTCCTTGCCAAGCTCCCCACTACCCAACAACATTACGCGCGTTGCGCTTGGACTTAGAGGGGTACCGATAGCCATGACAAACTCCAAAGAAATGAAGCCGCCATTTTATCACGGACAGATTACTGCCTAATAATTAGTGTCATTTGTTTGATATAGATTAAACCCAAGAAGATGCGTCTGTGGAGATCAAGCTGAGGGTTAGAACTGAGCAACCTAAGCATATTGAATTAAACGCGTATACCGTGTTTTTCCATACGATAGCGCATCGCCATGCGCGTAATACCAAGCTTACGTGCCGCTTCTGAGACATTATTGTTGGATTGATGCAATGCATTTTCAATCATAATTTTTTCAGCGGAATCTAAGGTCACTTGCACAGGCATCTGACCCGAGTTTTTTCTTCTATCTAGCCATAACGGATTGCCAACTTGAGGAGATACGTTTGGATTCACACTGACTTGATTTAAGCTTGGCTGAGTAGGCAATACGAGATCATGTGCCTCTAAATAGCCATTTTTACTCAGCAATACCGAGCGACTAATTTGATGTCTTAATTCACGTACATTGCCTGGCCATGAATAAGTGATTAACTGCTTTAGTGCATCATCAGTAAACCTTGTTTTCACCAAACCGTAGCGTCGCTCTGTTTGGGCGGCAAAGTGCCGCGCCAGCGCTATCACATCTTCGCCTCGCTCTCGTAGGGGTGGCATAATAATACTGAGTACGTTCAAGCGATAATATAAATCGGAGCGAAAACGGCCTTCAAGCGACATTTGGTGTAAATCACGATTAGTCGCTGCCACAAAACGTGCCATTACCGCACGCTCTTTGGTTGATCCCACACGACGCACCATGCGGCGTTCTAACACATTCAGTAACTTGGCTTGCAATGGTAAAGGCAACTCACCAATTTCATCTAAAAACAAAGTGCCATCTTCTGCCGCTTCAATCAAGCCAGCACGTGTGCCTTGTGCGCTCGTAAAAGCACCTTTCTCATGCCCAAATAATTCGCTCTCAATCAGTTCACCTGGCAGAGATGCACAATCCACATGTACAAAAGGACGGTCAGAATGATCGCATGATTGATGCAATAAACGCGCAGCCACATCTTTACCCGTACCTGTTTCTCCGTTAATCAAAACAGTTGGGGGAATCGCATCATTTAATGAAGTGAGTTGCGCAATACGCTCAATTTGCGCTTTAACACTTTGCATTGCAGGGCTTTCACCCAGCATTTCCACACCATCCGTTTGGTGGCTGTTCCGTTGGCGAGAGTAATCGTAGTGATGTTTTAATTTACTAGCGTTTTCAACTTTTTCAACGATGATTAACAGCTCTTCAAGGTCGATTGGTTTTTTCAGATAATCAGCAGCGCCTAACTTCATTGCGGTGACTGCATCTGACAACTCACCATGAGCGGTCATCACTATGACCGATGCACCTTTTGCTACAAACTCTTCTATCAAGTCTAAGCCATTGCCATCTGGCAGGCGCATATCTAGCAACACCAAATCAGGATTGAATTGACGCGCTAACGCCCGACCATCGGCAATGTTTTCGGCATGCTCACACTCATAGTTAGCCTTCTGCAAACGCTTGGCCACAGCACGCGCAAACAAAACTTCGTCTTCCACCAACAAGACACGGGCTTTTTGTTTAAACGGTGAAACTGTGAATTCGTCAGCTTGCATTAGGCTACCTATTTGCATGAGTTAGTTATTATCAACCTTGGCTACATTAGATTTGATGCGACCAAACTCATAGCTAACGCCAATCCATCCAGCACGCGGCGCGCCAGGTGCTACGAATTTAGCTTTAGTCCAGTCGTCAGAGTCGGTAGCGGCATCAAACTGCGCGTTTGGCTGAGAAAACGCATTACGTCCTAAAATACCGCCTGTGACATAATCAGTATCAAATACATTATTGACTTTAGCAAATAGCTGCCAGCCAGAGTTGCCAAAGGAATAACGCGTATCTAAATTAAGTATGGCGTACCCACTCGCTTTGCCTTGTGCATCTCGATTGTTTTCGTTACCTCGCAGAAATTGTGAGGAATAAGCCACTACATTAGCCCCTACAGTCCAGCTAGGTAAAACATCATATTCGCCACGCACTTTGAATTGATGCTTAGGAATACCCGCTAAATAATTACCTTTTGACACATTTATTACATCAGTACCATTATTATCAAATGAGCCTGAGTTAACAGAGTTTGCAATTTCAAAAGGGCTTTGATAGGTTGCATCAATATAACTGTAGCCTGCAGACCAGCGCATATTACTTAGCTTAGCTTGCAAACCTAAATCCAAACCTTGGCGTAAAGTTTCCCCCACATTTTTGAAATATCCTGCGCCACTTGTGGTTGAAGCAATAAATTGAATATCATTTTGATTGGTTGCACGATAGAGACCCGCAGTCCAAGTCACTTCTTGACTCAATTTTCCACGTACCCCAGCCTCCCAAGTTTTCGCTACCACCTGTTTAAGTGTTGGTGGATCGCCGGCCATTGAGTTTGGCAATTGGCAAGGAAAAGCAGGGTCAGAACAAGCAATTTCTACAGAAGAAGGGGCACGACTACCTTCGTTGTAACCCCCATAAAAATTTAACGAGTTACTCAAAGTGTAAGCCAAACCAATGGCTGGATTTAAACGTTGAAATGTTTGATCGCCAGTTAAAGACCCACGATTAGGGTCTGGGGGTAAAAGGTCATCATTTTTTACATGCGTATGGTTATAGCGACCAGAAGCAGTAACACTTAATTGGTCAGTCAATGAAAAAGTATCGGTGGCAAAAATACCGTAGGTTCTGGTTCTACCTTTCAAATTGACCGTTTGCTCTGCATCGGTAACAGCAATCACGCCGCGGTCTGCAGATAAATCCCCAAACTGTTCAGTTTGGTTAAATTTAATATTACCTTGATCGTAAGTAGCGCCTGTCGTGAATTGATTGGCATGACCAGCTAAATTGCCTTTAAAGCTGGCTTGCACCGTACCACCAAATGAATTTTGACGTGAGCTGGTACGATTGTTGACGCCAGAATAGTATTCATCAGGATCGGTAGCTGCATTAGCGGGATTAGCCGCTACAAGTTGTTCATAGCCATCATTCAAATCACCATTCAATGTTTTTGTACGATTGCTACGATAGTAAACATTGCTTGATAAATAGGTATCGTCTGATAGCCAGTAGCCAGCTTTTGCATTGAGCATATTAAATTGGTTGTTGGTTTGATCTGGCTTGGTGTAAATTGAACGTCTGCCTAGCGTATTGAGCAACACTTCAGGTTGAAACCCATTACCTGTTAACTCGTTATCCGCACCGGTGTAACTCAATTCAAAATCGGCTTTTTCACCAACCCAGCCAAATTTACCAAAAAGTTGACGAACATCTGATGGTGAAAAATTCCGCCATCCATCCTCTTTAAAACCATTAGCCGCGACAAACCAGTGAGCGCCATTATTGAGCTTACCGCCAGCTTCGGCTTCAATCGCACGTCGCCCCCATGAGCCAGCATAAGCTTGAGTACGGAAACCCGGGCTATCTAAACCACTTTTCGTTTGCACAGAAAGCGCACCACCCAAGGTATTTAAGCCAAAAATAGGGTTTGATCCAGGCATTAAACTAATGCCCAAGATTGCATTTTTGGGGATTAAATCCCAATTCACTAAATCGCCAAAGGCTTCGTTGACACGCACACCATCTTGATAAACAGACAAGCCTTGAGGTGTCCCTAACAATGGCGATGCTGCGAAACCGTGATAATTAACATCTGGTTGAAATGGGTTATTTTGAGTTTCGTTGATATTCACACCGTTTAAGTTATTAGCCATAAAATCTGCCAAACCTAAACTTTGTTGATTTTGAATATCTTGCCCCTTAACTGTTTGCACGTTAGATGGAATTTGCTCCAATGGCAATCCAATTGATGGCAAAGGTGTGGTGCTAATAATTTCAATTTTTTGCGTTTTTAACGCATCAGCCGCAAAGGCTGTAAACGACATGCTACAAACGCCAGCGACCAGCGCAGCAATTGTTTTAATTTTAAATGAAGCGTTATATTGCATAGTATCTCCCCAGATGACTATTGATTAAAATAATGAACGACTAATCAATCAACTTCTGTGCCAAAGGATCACAACAATTTAAAACAACCTTGATAAAACTTACAATTTGTTTACAAATCAGTGATGAAAAAATGAAAATAACGCTTCATATAGATTGTTGCTTGCTGACTTTCAATACGCACGAACAGTATAGCCAGCTAAATTGGTTATATACAACCATATAATTGGTTATTATAAACCAAATTACAGCCACCAATTTACATTTGGTTTTAGCGTTTACGGTAGAAACCGAGCGATATTACAGGCAGGTTTGCGCTGCAAAGGCATCCATCAAGCGATGATATTGAGGTGTATTTGACGATTGTGTAGTCCATGGAAAATGTGATTCTCAATGGCGCGCTATGCAGACCACATAATAATCAAGCTAATCGACAATCCAAGAAATCACTAGACCTAGTTCACTTACAGTTGTTTGTAGATGACTGGCAACTCCAATAAAAGGCACAACGGCCAATGTATCGTCACTATAAATCAAGGGAATACGATCACGTTGCCACGGCGGCACATTGGCTTCTTGCAGCAAGTGTTTTAGGGTGCGGGTTGGTCTGGCACTGTCTGGCTTAAAGCGCTCACCGCCAGAGCGCTGAGTAATGCGTAGCGTATGGATGCCCAGCCGACGTTCAGCTAGCCCCTCGCCTATTTTGCGCTCGAATAATAGTCGGCTACCATCAGGCAAAGATAATGTAGTTTCACCTTGCCAAACCATCTCAATTTTGGTCTGAGGTGTATCTTTTTCGATATAAGCCAAATGACGATAGCGCCTTAAACAAGCGCCACCGCCAATAGTCACTTTTAAGTTGGCATCTGGTTTAGCGCTGAGTAGTTGCTCTAACATTTCATGCAAGCGCGCACTACTTGGCGGCAAATAATGATGCGAAATTAACCACCAACGCACCATGTTTTTCGCTCTTGCTAATGATAACTTTCCCAATTCAGTGATGTTTAACTGGGCGGATTCCACACATAAACTAGCATCTTGCTCTGCTAACTCATCAAGTAACGTCGCGGCTTCTGCCATGTGCATAGCGGTACGAGTTAAGGTATCTGCTACATGGGGGAAACGTTGCTGTATAACGGGAATAAGCGCTTTGCGACAAAAGTTTCTATCAAAACGCTTATCCTCATTGCTTTCGTCTTCTATCCACTGCAAATTATTCTCAGCCGCATATTGCGCTAAGCTACTGCGTGGTACATTTAAAAGAGGGCGAATCAAACGTCGCGGCGCATCAACAGCCAACATGGCTGAAAGCCCTTTTACGCCAGCACCACGAAAAAGTTGCAGTAAAAAAGTTTCAGCTTGGTCATTTTGATGATGTGCGAGAGCGATAAAGTCTGCACTTTCTGCGGATAACGCGGCATATCTGGCTTGACGCGCTGCCGCTTCAACACCCAAACCAGCCGTTTTATCGACTTGTACATAAGCAACCTTTAAAGGTACGTTTGAAGTTAAACAGGTGGTTTTACAAAACTCAGCCCATGCATCTGCGTTAGGGCTGAGACCATGATGAACATAGATCGCATGTAATTGATAGCCCAAGATATTTTGCAATCGCACGAGAATATCTAGCAACACGCGGGAATCCAAGCCACCACTCAATGCCATCAACACGGTTTGACCTTGCAAGACCATACCTGCCAATGATTGTTGAACGTGCGCTGGTAAAGCGGCCACTACCGCATTTTGTGCTGGAGTGGCCTTGTTTGGAGTGAGTGAGTTACGTTGTTGTGAGGGATTTTTGATTGTTAAGTCTCTAACAATTATTATTTCTGTGGCACTTCTTTAAACTTACCATAGCTCATTAAACGTTGATAACGTTGCTCAAGTAACTCGTGCGTGGTTTTCTTTTGCAAAACAGCGAGTTCTTCAGTCAAGGCCTTACGTAGCGTTTGCATCATGGTTTCATAATCACGATGCGCACCGCCCAGCGGCTCATTGACAATGCGGTCAATCAACCCCATTGTTTTTAAGCGGGGCGCGGTAATCGCCAAGGTTTCCGCTGCTTCGGCAGCTTTATCTGCACTCTTCCACAAAATAGAAGCACAGCCTTCAGGGGAAATGACTGAGTAAGTGGAGTATTGCAACATCATCAAATGATCGACTACGCCTAATGCCAATGCACCACCTGAACCACCTTCACCGATAATGATACCAACGATAGGCACTTTTAATTCAGCCATCACGTATAAGTTGCGCGCAATCGCCTCTGATTGACCGCGCTCTTCTGCACCAATGCCAGGATACGCGCCCGGGGTGTCAATGAGCGTAATGATAGGTAACCCAAATTTTTCAGCCAAGCGATATAAACGTAACGCCTTGCGATAGCCTTCTGGTCGCGGCATACCGAAATTACGGTATTGACGCTCTTTAACATCACGACCTTTTTGATGACCAATTACCATCACAGATTGACCTTCAAAGCGGGCGATTCCGCCTACAATCGCTGGGTCATCAGCAAACGCACGGTCACCATGTAATTCTTGAAAATCGGTAAACAGACCTTGAATGTAATCCAAGGTATAAGGGCGCTGTGGGTGACGTGCCACTTGAGAAATTTGCCACGCACCTAATTTTGCATAGATGTCTTTAGTCAGCGTTTGATTTTTCTTTTGAATGCGGTCGATTTCTTCTGAAATATCGAGCGCAGAATCATCTTGCACGAAGCGTAGCTCTTCAATCTTCGCTTCTAATTCTGCAATAGGTTGTTCAAAATCTAAAAAACTTGTCTTCATATTGGTTGCCATTAAATCTCGTTCCCTCAATTATAAAGGATTTTTACATTATCTTCAGAAAGCCAGCTTTTTAAACCGATAATTAGTTCATCGTGTAGCTCTACGCGCCAATCTTCGCCAAGCATCATTTCGACTTTTGCCTCACGATTATGGTACTCCACTTTCACCATACAGCCCGTGCGCTCAGGGCTTGAACGGCAATAGGGTGAAAGTAATTCACGTAATTTGACGGCATCTGCCTGACCATTGCATGAAAGTTTTAACATGCTGGCATAAGCACTTCGGGCAGCAGCCAAATCAAATATTTTACGTGCATTAACACGCAAGCCACCCGAAAAATCATCGTTACTGACGCGACCTTCCACAATTAACAACTGGTCATCTTTCACCAAGTGTGCGTTTTGATTGAGCAACTCATTGCCGACGACAATTTCAATCCGCGTCTGTGCATCATCCAAAGTAACAATCGCCATTTTACCACGCGCTGTCATGCGAATACGCACGCCCATCACCACGCCCGCCAGAAGCTGTGGTTGCTCTTGCGCTTTCAGGCTAGATAATCCACCGCGTACAAACGCAGAAAGCTCTGATTTATAACCCATAAACGGGTGACCACTGAGATAAAACCCAAGCGCCACTTTCTCCTCACGCAATTGATCTTGTGGTGGCCAAGCAGGCACTTTAGGTAGCGCATGCGCAACACTTTCAGACATTTCGCCAAACAGGCTATCCTGCCCTGCTGCCGCACCACTTTGCTCGGCGGCACTAATTGCCAAGCCGACACCAGCTAGCAAAGCGGCTCGGTTAGGCTCTAACTTATCAAAAGCACCAGCACGTATCAGCGACTCAATGACGCGGCGATTGACCTTGCGCAAATCTAAACGACGACAAAAATCGAATAAATCCTTAAACGGCCCATCTTGCTTACGCGCAGCTAAAATCACTTCTATCGCTGCCAAACCAGAACCTTTTAACGCGCCCAAGCCATATAAAATTTGCTTCTCGTTAATGGGTTTAAAGCGATATTCACTTTGGTTAATATCAGGCGCGAGCATTTCAATGCCATTGGCTGCGCAATCATCATAAAAGGTATGAATGCTGTCGGTGTTATTCATATCCGCAGACATGGTTGCGGCGATAAATGCAGCTGGATAATGGGCTTTTAAATACGCCGTATGATAAGCAACCAAGGCGTAAGCAGCGGCGTGAGATTTGTTAAAGCCATAGCCTGCGAACTTCTCGAGAGTATCAAATAGTTCACTGGCTTGCTTTTCGTTTAGCCCATTCTTAGTTGCGCCATCCACAAAAATCTTACGTTGCGCATCCATTTCCTCGGGTTTCTTTTTACCCATGGCGCGACGTAGCAAATCCGCACCACCTAAGCTGTATCCCGCTACCACCTGTGCAATTTGCATCACCTGCTCTTGATATACGGCAATCCCGTAGGTTTCTTTGAGAATAGGCTCAGTCAGCGGATGCGGATATTCCACACGTTGCAAGCCGTGCTTACGGCGACAGAAGTCTGGAATCAAATCCATTGGGCCTGGGCGATACAACGCAACCAAGGCGATAATATCTTCAAAGCAGTCAGGTTTAGCCTGTTTGAGCATGTCTTTCATGCCGCGTGACTCTAGCTGGAATACCGCGGTGGTATTAGATGATTTTAATAAATCAAATGTTGCTTTATCTCGCAACGGCAAGGTTTCCAGCACTAGTGGCTCAAGCCCTGATAGCGCGCGTTGGGCGTTGGCGTTTTCTACCGCCATATTCAAGATGGTGAGTGTGCGCAAGCCCAAAAAGTCGAACTTCACCAAGCCAACCGCTTCTACGTCATCTTTATCATACTGACTGACCAAGCTCTCGCCATCGGGCTGGCAATACACTGGGGAGAAATCTGAAATTTTACTGGGTGAAATTAACACGCCACCCGCATGCATGCCGATATTGCGGGTTAAGCCTTCAAGTCGCAAAGCCAACTCAAGTAGCTCGTTCACTTCTTCTTCTTGCTCACGGCGCTCTTTCAGTTGCGGCTCTTTTTCAAGCGCATCAGATAGCGTAATGCCCAACTCCATCGGGATAAGTTTGGCAATGCCATCGACAAAGTTAAACGGCAAATCCAGCACACGCCCCACATCGCGAATCACAGCCTTGGCCGCCATAGTACCGAAGGTGGCGATTTGAGAAACCGCCTCCAATCCGTATTTGCGCTTCACATAATCAATGACGCGGTCGCGGCCTTCTTGGCAAAAGTCAATATCGAAGTCGGGCATAGAAACCCGCTCTGGGTTTAAGAAACGCTCAAATAGTAGTGCATATTGCAGAGGGTCAAGATCCGTAATGCCCAAGCTATACGCCACCACTGAACCCGCACCAGAACCCCGACCAGGCCCAACGGGCACGCCGTTATGTTTAGCCCAGTTGATAAAATCCGCCACAATCAGAAAGTAGCCAGGGAAACCCATTTGAATGATGATGCCTGTTTCAAAAGCTAACCGCGCATCATAAGCGGGTCTTGCCGCTTCACGTTGTTCAGGGTCTGGATACAACACTTCTAAGCGTTGATTTAAGCCAATTTTCGCTTGATCCACCAAATATTCATCTAAACTTTGACCATCAGGCGTGGGAAATTGCGGTAGGTAATTTTTACCCAAAGTCAGCGTTAAATTACAACGCTTGGCTATCTCAACGCTATTGGTTAATGCCTCAGGAATATCGGCAAACAAGGCAACCATGTCGGCTTGCGTTTTAAAGTATTGGTCGGGCGTAAAGCTCTTAGGGCGACGATTATCAGCTAGCACATAACCCTCGGCAATGCACACCCGCGCTTCATGCGCTTTAAAATCATCAGGCTCGATAAACTGAACGGGGTGGGTTGCCACCACGGGCAACGCTAATTGGCTTGCCAATGCCAATGCACGGCTAATGTATTGCTCTTGTTGCGGATGACCAGCGCGTTGCAATTCAATATAAAAACGATTGGGGAAAAGTGCCGCCCAAGCCGAAGCAAATTGTTCAGCAAGTTTGATATTGTTCTGTAACAGCGCCTGCCCCACATCGCCCGCCATCGCGCCAGAGAGTAAAATCAGGCCATCACACCCCTCACGCAACCACTGTTTTTTGAGCTCTGCACGACCGCGGTACTGATTTTCAAGGTAAGACTGACTAATCAGCTCACATAAACGCAAATAACCCGCATGCGTTTGGCAAAGCAATAGCGCGCGAAAAGGTTGCTCACGATTCGCCTCATTTTCAAGCCAAACATCACAACCAATTAAGGGCTTAACACCCTTACCGCGAGCCGCTTTGTAGAACTTTACCGCACCGAATAAATTACTTAAATCGGTCAGCGCCAAGGCTGGCATTTGGTCTTTTACAGCGTGTTTGACATAGTCACCAATACGCACAGTACCATCTACAATAGAGTACTCGCTATGGCAACGTAGGTGGATAAATGAAGGTTGAAGCATGGGTAATATTTTACCTGATTTACCCTATGCAAATTTATTCGATTTTTAGTTTTTGATGGGATTTTTTTTAGCAAAAAAATCGTCATCAATGGAATCAATGGGTTATATTGGATCTCGCAATTAAGGTACTAATTTGCGCGATCAGTGCCTCTTCTTGAACTGGCTTACCTAAAAATAAATCCACCCCTAACGATTCTGCTAACTGGCGATGTTTTTGCGCTGTTCGAGAGCTAATCATAATCAATGGCACCTGCAGCAAGCGTTGATCCGTTTTGATATTTCGCACTAGTTCAAACCCATCCATTCCTGGCATTTCAATATCGGTTAAAATGACCTGAGGCATTACTTCTTGCAGCTTTTGTAGTGCATCCATACCATCTTTAGCTAATATCACTTGATAGCCTTCACGCTCCAACAAACGGCTTAACACCTTACGAATTGTCAACGAGTCATCAACCACCAACACTTGAGGCAAGGTAGTATTCGCAGTGATGGATCTACTGGCGTGCTCTTCTTTCTGTTTATGATGACTTGTTTTCACGCTGCCTATCGCTAAATCTTCACGATTGGCTAATTGAACAGGATTAAGGATTAGTACGATTTTTCCATCCCCCAACACCGTTGCGCCTAGCATACCTGGCACAGCCGACATTTGTTTACCTAAGGGCTTAATCACTACCTCCTGATGCGTAATGAGCTCGTCCACATGCAAGGCAATTTGGTAACTACCTGTTCTTAACAATAACACTGGCGTGTATAACTGGCTTTCTGAAGCTTGGTTTTTATCGCCCAATAGGCTTGGCAAATAATATAAAGGATAGTCCTGACCATCCCAACGCACAGAATTGTTTTGATAGGATTCAAGCAACAAATTAGGTTTAAGTTTTTGTACTTGTAGCACCATGGCCGATGGGAGAGCGTAAATGCTTGTGCCAACTCGCACAATCACGGCTTGCGAAACTGACAGGGTCACTGGCAAGTAAATTGTGAATACAGCGCCATCCCCCACATTATTACTCACATCTATACGTCCACCTAGCGCGCTGATTTCACTGCGAACTGAATCCAAACCCACGCCACGTCCAGAGATCTTGGTGACATTTTGGGCGGTAGTAAATCCTGGCTCAAAAATAATTTGCATCAAGGTACTATCTTTCAAATTACTCGCCTCAGCGATCAAACCTTTTTGGATGGCTTGATTCCGGACTTTTTCAAGATTAATGCCTGCACCATCATCTTTGACTATGATGACAATTTCATCATGCTCTCGGTGCACTTTTACAAGAACCATACCATTTTCAGGTTTATTTACTTTAGATCTTTGTTCAGGCATCTCAATACCATGTGCTACTGCGTTACTTAACAAGTGCTCTAAAGGTGCGCCAATTTTATCAAGTACACTTCGATCAACTTCCAGTTGCTCACCCTGCACTACAAGCTCTACACGCTTACCTTGCTCTCTGGCTGTCATACGCACGGTACGCTGTAACCGTTCTACAATATCTGAAAAAGGCAACATACGTATACTCATCAGCGCATGTTGCAAATCACGATTAATCCGATTTTGTTGCGACAACGCAGTATCTGCTACGTTTAGGTTTTGCAGTAAGTTGTGCTGAATCGTCACCACATCATTCACGCTCTCAGCCATCATACGCGTTAGCTCCTGCAGGCGCGTATAGCGATCGAATTCCAGCGGATCAAAAACTTCATTTACGTCTTTTAGATGTGCCATGCGAGATTGCAATTGACTATCGGCTTCAATCTCCATTTCTCGCAATTGATTGTTCAAACGCATCACACTATCGGTTAAATCAATCGAAGATTGTTTAACGCCACGCATCTCACGTTCAGCACGTGAGCGAGCAATACTGATTTCCCCTGCATCGTTCATTAACCGCTCCAATAGGTCCGAACGTAGACGTAAAAATTGTGCGCGCCGTTCGGCTTTATGGCTAGTTAACGCATATTGCTCAATTGAATCTACTGCTGGCTGGCTCTCGAACTTGTATAGTAAACCACTGATATGATCCCAATCAGAGAAAATTTCATTCCAATCTGCATGCATCAATTCATTTTTTGTAGCATTGATCAGATGTCCCTCCATCTGATGAATAGCATCCCCCAAAATATCTTGATTGGCAATGCGAGCGCTCCCTTTTAGCGTGTGCAATCCACGCTGAATAACATCTAAGTGATTTTTCTCTGTGGGGTCTTTTTGCCAAGCAATCAATGCTCGACCGATACTGGGCACAAGCTCCTTGGCCTCCTCAAGAAACAAGGTTAATAATGTGTCATCAACCGCTGATTTTGCCTGTAAGCTCAGAATAGGTGTCTTTTCATTAAAATGACTTGCAGTAATGGCTGACAAATAGTTTTTTCGAGGGAGTTGATCTGGGAAAGACAGCCCAACCTCAGCCGATACCCCTTCCTCTTGCAAAATCTGTAGAGGTACACTTTTAGGTTTAGCTTCACCATGCACTTCTGTGATGAAACCCGTTTGAGGTAACGCTTCTGGCACGGGCGATTTTTCTTCGAGTTGAACGCGCTGGGATTGATCTCCTTCATTTTCATGAGATGACACCCCATCTAATGGCGATAACAACATCTCATGAAGGATCGACTTTTTTTTTGTGTCTGTGCCTTTTCGCAACTGCTCTATGGAGTCATTCAACACATTAAGCAAACCGATTGCCTGTCTAGGTTGACGATAGAGACTCACTTTTTCCAACATCTGACGAAAGGTTGAAATCACAGTGTCATACAACGATAAATGAGATGCTTGCCATTGCCCCGAATGACTTTCTAACCAATACTCAAATACATTGGCAAGCTGATGAATGGCTTTAAACCCTGCGGCACCTGCATTGCTAGCCAGTGTATGCACCGCACGCTTCACGTCTTGATTGGGTTTAATCATGCTTTCTGCATCACTTTTCAGTAGCTCACTGATGCTTACCCAATCATCCATCATGGCTTTTAAATGCTGATTCGCCTCTTCAACAAACACATTAAACAACGAGCGAGTAATTTTATAAGTACCGCCAATGACAACCTCATCTTCCGCAGCAGGAGTAATGGACTGTGTTTGATGACTCATCAAACTGGCGGCCTCAGCTTTTAAAGCAGAGACGTCAATTTGCAAGCCTTGAGATGCTCCAAGCTGACTTACCCACATTGAAAAATCTGCGCTACGTGCTTCAATAAAATCCAATATGGCAGTGGTTACGGTGAATTTTGACTCCATTAAGGCACTTAACATCTGCTCCACTACCCATGCCACTTCACTTAAGGTATGTAGCCCAACAGTACGACCACTCCCTTTCAATGTGTGATAGCTACGCCTTAACTCGCTTAATGCAAGTTGATCCCCATTGTGAACGCGCAACTTTTGTAGGTTGCCAGCAATAAGTGCCAACACTTCTTCCGCTTCAGCGGTATACACCTCTAATAACCCTAAATCTGTATTTTCCGTCAAACTAGGAATATCTAAAACAGCCTCTGTTTGATGACTTGGAAATTTCGCACTAATTTGTGCTAGCACTAACTGCAGATTGGATTCAATCTCTGCCTTCGGATGGGAAAACTCTTCTAAAAATACGCTAACTGCGGTCAGACTATGGGCAATACACTCCAATGTAGCTGGCATAGGATGAATGAGTTGATCATGAATACCACCTATTACTTTTGCGCAAGTCGATACAATCGCATTTGGCAAAGGAATATTTAGCAACTCTAAAGCACCAGATACCTGCTGCAATTGCGCGTTAATAGGGGGCAACAACTCAAGCTGCTGAGGCCTTAAAAAGTACGACTCCAGCAACTGCTCTGCCTGATTTAAGGATGCCTTGATTTGCGCTAGCGCCAAAGGCACAACATTTGAAGTTGATGGCTCAGCAAATGCTAATTGATTGACAGGCTCACCTTCATTATCCACCAAATGCACAAGTATTTTAGTTTGTGCATCGACACGATTTAAAAAGTCTGCGCTAATACGTTGATAATCGGCTAAAGCATCTTCCAGCAAGGTGAGGCCAGCGGCCACCTCAATTGAGGCATCGTAGGTTAATCGATTTTGTGTCGTTAAAAGCATCTCCGAAAACTGATGGATTGCTTTTACCAATGAGTGCAAATGCGCATCTTCAAGCTGTGAAAATTCGGGAAGTATTTCTGTGCACTGGTCATGAAAACTTTGTAATGCGCTACGTTCAGTCAACGTCCTAAACTCTGTAGCAAGTGACCATACCTCTTTTAACTGGTCAACTTTTACCGCTAACGCATTCATCAAGGTGATATTCGGCTGGGTTTTCGACTGATTTTCTCCAACGCCACGCTGCTCAGACAAAACGCTATCTAAAGCAAAAGTTTGCTTCACCTGATTAATTTTTGGTGTGGATGGCTCGCTGATCGCCAAGTAATACAGTGCATCTTTAAGAACACTACCAGACGCATTGATATTGCCCTCAACCAAGTTGCGTAGTTGTTGATCGACCCTTCTGCACAATTTTTTCGCGCTAAGTTTTTCAGCAATCATAGGCTGTTGTAATGTATCGACAAATGCACTCAACGCCCACCACATAGCCTTATGCTTAGGGTTCGCTTGTGACGTTTGTACGTTGTCAATGGCGCGCTGCATACCTGCCAAACCAACTTCGGCATCTCCTTTGAGCCACTTCAAAAGTGATCGCTGAAATAGATGGCGCTGCTCCCCATAGTAAATGGGTAATTCCATGACTTGCATAGACTGAACCAACGGATCAATGACTGCCTGAAAGTTTTCTGAAGCTTGATCTGGTATTAATAACTTATCAGGAACACGAACGGAAGTATCAATAAAAAATAGTTCACTTTCTTCGGCCTCCTCACCTTGAAGCGCAATCATGCGCTCAAGCATAGGAAATAGCCTGAACGGTATGTCGGGTTGCCCATTCGCTAAATCTTGCAAATATTGACTTAACATATCAATAGATTCACGAAGCAAAGTTAAATTTTCTAGATTCAGTGGAACGCGTTGTTGCTCAAAAGCATTGTGTAAACGCTCAATCTCAAAACAAAAACGCTTGCATCCAGCTAATCCTACAATGTCGAATGCACCAGTGATTTGATATAGATGGGTTTTGGAAAAACGTAAGGGCGATAACTCAGTCGGGTTAGCAATCAATTTAGCGATATTATCCCGCACGCTATCTAGCGCAAGGTCAATCTCACCTTTCACCCATGTTAGGGGCACAATATCAAATTGATCTATCACTTTTTCTGCCACCGTTTCTGCGGATTTTTGAGTAAACTTTTTATCATCAATCAATTGTTTATATTTTGAGCTTTAAGCGCTCACATCATGAAAGTTTGAAACCTGCAACCGAACTGCTCAACTCTTCCGCGAGAGAAGTTAACTGCCCAATAGATTCAGCAGTTAGTTTTGTGCCATCTGTGGTTTGTAAAGTAATACTCCGAATCTGCGACATATTTTTACTCACCACAGAAGCAACTTCTGCTTGCGCAGTGGTAGCTTGCGAAATAGAGGCAATTAAGCCTGCCAAATTATTGGTTACTACCTCAATTTGGTTAAGTGCTTGACCCGCAGCATCTGATAGCCTTGCGCCATCGACCACACCCTCGGTGCTTTTTTCCATCGCCACAACCGCACTATTGGTGTCATTCTGAATGATTTTAACAATCGCACCAATTTGCTTAGTCGCCTCAGAAGAGCGCTCTGCAAGACGTTGTACCTCTTCTGCCACCACAGTGAAGCCTCTACCCGCCTCCCCTGCGGAAGCTGCTTGTATAGCTGCATTTAACGCTAGAATATTGGTTTGCTCAGTAATATCAGAAATTAAATCTACAATCTCACTAATCTCTTGGGAGCTTTCGCCCAATCGTTTGATTCTCTTAGAAGTTTCTTGAATCTGCGTGCGAATTTCATTCATACCAGCAATGGTATTTTGTACAGCTTGCGTACCCTGCGCTGCGGTATCCAGAGACTGTTTTGCAACTAGCGCTGCCTCTGCTGAGTTTTTTGAAACTTGCAAAATAGATTCCGTCATTTGCGCAACCGCAGATGTTGTTTCTAAAATTTGATTTGATTGCAACTCGGCAGCACTCAGAAGTGATTCAGACGTATTTTGTGCCTGAGTGGTTGCTTGATAAACCTGTTTAGTTGCGCGATTAATTTCCTCAACCAAATCTCGTAAGCTATCAATAGTATAGTTAATAGAATCTGCAATCGCCCCCGTAATACTTTCTGTCACCTCAGCAGTTACTGTTAAATCCCCATCTGCCAAATCACCCATTTCATCTAACAACTTGAGTACTGCTTGTTGATTTTGCTCACTCTCAAAACGTAATTTCTGCACCCCAGCATCTAAAGCGCTCATTTGCTTACGACTCACAATCAACATAGATAAAAACAGTACAACAGCAAGCAAGCCCAAACCAAACATAATTCCTTTTGTTTGAGTTGGATTTAAAGCAGCGTTGCTTGCCACATAACTAAGCGCTACAAAAGCTAACACCGCAAACACAGCAAATGCGACTGCGTGCCAATAAGCCCTTAGATAGTTAACGATATTGTTCATCGCGGAATTGCCAGACTTTGCGTTATCAGACCTTAGTTCAATTGCCATACTTTATTCCTAATCTCACCTGAAAATTACACTGAAGTTTGATACGCCCAGCCACTAACAACCTATTAATAACCAACATTTACAATAAACTAGGTTGTAAAAACGTTTTTGAATGAATGAGCCCTTGGACATCCAATTCATTCCAAATACACCCTTCTTCATCCTCGTATTGTTGTCGCGTGTAACAAAATTCAGCGTTATTTTTTTGTGATCTCACTGTTAATAAATTAGATTGTCGTAAACCAATCACTTTATCAACTAACAAGCCAGCCTGATCAACCACATCTGAATTCAACAACAACAAACGCGCTTCACTTGATTTTAAATAATAATTCTTTTGATCTGGCGGCGGATCATGATGCTCAAGGCTTGTAACAAGCAAACTTAAATCATTCACTGCGTACAAATTACCACGGATATTTGCAAGCCCTAGAAACCAATACTTTGTCAGAGGCACGGGACTAAATTCTGGCACAGGAACCACTTCACTAATATCAGTCAAACTCACCAACACAAAATCTTGGCCTACCATCACACCTAAACGACTACCGCTGATGTTGACCCCGCCCGCTTCCTTCGCCTGAATTTTGGCTAAAAGCTCTTCTTGGTAAAGACGTAAATTAATCTTATCAGCCATGGCTAGTCCAAAGCCTCAATACCAGCAATAAGGTCTACCTCGACAACTGGCTTTGCCAAACAACTCTTGGCACCCATTTTTAAAGCCCAAGCTTGATCGGTTGCCTGTGACTTGCCAGTACAAACGATAATCGGGATATGAGAAGTCTTAGGGTTTTTAGACAATGCCCTCGTCGCTTGAAAACCAGTCATACCAGGCATAATAATATCCATCAAGATTAAGTCAGGCAATTCAGCCTCAGCAATCAGTATGGCTTGCTCTCCAGTTTCAGCAATTAGTATCTTCAAATCTTGCTTGAAAACTTTAACCAAGATTTCCGCTAAAGACAAACGATCAGTGGAGGAATCATCTACAATCAAAATCGACTTAATCAACATCAGATACATCCTCTTCAGGCGATTGACTGATATTGGCTTTACGATGTAGATGCTGATGAATAGCTTCAGTTAAGGTCTCTTGCGTAAATGGTTTGGTCAAATACTGATCAGACCCTACCATGCGCCCTCTTGCACGATCAAACAGTCCATTTTTGCTAGAAAGCATGATGACTGGAGTAGATTGATAACGGGGATTACGTTTAATAAGCGAACAAGTTTGATAGCCATCTAAACGTGGCATGATCACATCTACGAAAATGATATCTGGATGATATTGGGCAATTTTAGCAAGCGCATCAAAACCATCTTGCGCTAACACAACCTCATATCCCGATTGCTTTAGAAATATCTCAGCACTTCGACGAATAGTATTACTATCATCGATAACCATAATGGTTAAGCCAGTTGTACGATGCTCTGCCACACTATCCCCTACCGCTTTTATAGACCGACCAATTGTTAAAATCAATTTGGTTTTCTACTTCAATGAAAAATCGTATTTATCTCAAAAAAATACAAGTCAAATTAGCATATCGGCCAATATTAAATTTTAATTAACAAGTTAACCTAGTATGTGACAAAATATGGTCAATGATTCCATGTGGCATCCCGCCCACTACCGACTTAAGTGTAAGCTATAGTGAGTATTTTGTGCAAATTATCGAAACAAAATCAAGCTTAAACTTTAAACAATCGTACAACTTATAGTGACAACAAAATTATTATTTAGTCATAAAACCAGGGAAAGAAAATGCTGATTAAGCAAGAAGCGCTGACCGAAAAAATGTCTTTCAAGGATTTACCCAGTAACTCGCCACTCCCTTTTGCTAACTTGGTATTGGTATTTGGCTCGGTCAAAAGATTCAATGAGAGCAAGCTCACTTCTCAGCTTAAACAGCGCTACCCAGTTGCACAAATTATTGGCTGCACTACATCTGGAGAAATCAATGAACATGGTGTATTCGATAATAGCCTTCAAATAACTGCTATCGGATGGGAAAAAACGATCCAGCGCATCGCCCATCGAAACATCAACTCCATGCAAAGCTCATTTGATACAGCATGTTTATTGGCCAATGAAATCAAAAGCCCTAGCTTACGCACGGTAATTGTGATTTCAGACGGGCTCAATGTAAATGGCTCTGAATTATTACAAGGATTCCAAAGCATCTTAGGTGACATTCCCATTGTTGGCGGCATGGCTGGAGATCAAGCCGAGTTTGTTAAAACACTACAAATGCTCAACGAAAAAGTATCAAATAATATGGTGATCGCAATTGGGTTATATGGGGAAGACCTCATCACAGCAACAGGTGCGCTTGGTGGCTGGAAACCTTATGGCCCACCCAGAAAAATTACAAAATCCAATAAAAATGTCGTATATGAAATGGATGGAAAACCAGCACTCCCCCTTTACAAACTTTATATTGGCGATGCTTACGCCAAATATCTTCCCAGTAGTGGACTAAAGTTCCCACTTGCAATTATTGAAGATGGCAAGCGGGAAGTAGAAAAAATCCGCACATTGCTTGCTGTTGATGCCACCAATAACAGTCTCACTTTTGCAGGCAATGTAGAAGAAGGCGAAACCGTGCGCCTATGTCAAAGCTCGCACGACCGCTTGGTAGAAGGCGCTAGTGGCGCTGCAAATATGATTTCCCAAGCTCTGGACGCCAATACGATGCAACAAGCTGGGTTAGCTTTATGCGTAAGTTGCGTGGGTAGAAAAGGTGTGATGGCTGAACAAACGACAGACGAAATAAACGCCGTGAAACAAATTTTTGGCCCCAAAACACACATCGCGGGCTTTTACTCATACGGTGAATTCGCCCCACGTCCAAACACAAAAATAAGCGTACTCCACAACCAGACAATGACCATCGGTTATTTAAGCGAAAGTTAATAAGAAAAATTTAAGTACCCCGTACCATTAGCGTTTTGACGACAAAAGCCCTATTCAAGTTGGGCTTTTTGTTTTAAAAAACTCCTCTATAATGCACCTCAACATAAAAGTTTAACCCGTAGCAAATCTCACCTTCAAATCAACCAAGGCAACAACTTCAAGGAGAAAAATATGGCATCTGTAACACTCAAAGGCAACCCAGTGAGCATCGGTGGTGAACTTCCACAGCCAGGTCAAACCGCACCTGCTTTTCAACTAGCGGATGCAAAACGTAACTTAGTGGGCTTAGATGCTTACGCTGGCAAACGTAAAGTGCTCAATATTTTCCCGAGTATCGATACGCCAACTTGCGCAACGTCTGTACGCACATTCAACCAAAAAGCCAGTGGCATGAACAATACTATTGTGCTTTGCATTTCAGCGGATTTACCTTTTGCACAAAGTCGCTTTTGCGGTGCTGAAGGCATTGAAAATGTAATCACACTTTCTACATTTCGTGATACCACAACTTTTGCAAAAGATTTTGGTGTGCAAATTCTAGACAGTAGCCTAGCAGGTTTAACCGCACGTGCCGTAGTTGTGTTAGATGAAAATAACAAAGTGCTTTATAGCGAGTTAGTAAGCGAGATTGCAAATGAACCAAATTACGAGGCAGCCTTGGCTGTATTGTAATCATTTAAAATCATTGCAATCGCTTGAGATTTTCGCATAAACCGTATTAAAGCAATACGGTTTATGCTTTTGTTCCAAAATTTGAGGCTTTTCTATTTTCTGTGAACCTTTTAACAAGCCCCCAAATTAATTGAAACACGATCAACTCATCACATACATACTATTCTAGATAGATTTTTAGTGCATATATGGACGTTTACCAAGCATATTGATATTTATTTTTTTAATCGCATCCATGTTACTAGCGCTACCTCTACTTTTCACATTGTCATCAATTAAAGTGGCACCTTCCCATTGCTCTTGTTTATCGTATGCACTTTCTGGCAACACTTCATGATATGGGCGTTTTGATAAGTTTTGATGACCTATATTGTGCTTACCATCATCACCATGTGCGAAACCAGATGCCAAGATTACAAGCGTTGAAACAATCACTGCTAAATTTAAAGTTTTCATGCTATATCTCCTTAAGTATTTTTTTTAAGATATCGAGTGCTTAAATGCTTTCTCGATGAAGCGCATTATGCAGGAACTATTTCAAGTAAAAATCTACCATTATAGGTAGAACGGTATATACTACATGGCATATGAAAAGTGATATTTCTACTGACTTAACCCAACCAATCACTGCGCGCGCATTACGCCATAGCCTACAACAAACGCAGGCTAGCGATGCGCATTTGCGCCTATACCACTGTTTTGGTAGAGATTTATTTGAGCAAGGCTGGGGAGTCGATACAGCACACAGCATACTTAATTCAATTTGCACCCTGTTCGCTGCGCAACATGCGCTAATTGCCATTGAAAATACTGGAAAACTCATTATTTTTAGCCAAATTGGACAAACCCTGCCAATTGGATCGCGCATTCCCATGATGGGAGTTTTAGCGATAATGCTTAAAAAGCCTGTGAAATTCTTGCTTTATGAAAATAAGCAATCTCCAATATGGACGCATGGCGACAGTAGTCACCATGAATGCTTGGTACCAATTGCATTAGGTCATTATGGCAAAGGCATTCTTGCATTATCTGGCAAAAAACTGACCTTAGATACGGCTGAAACAGAAACTTTACATGCTATTTCAGGCATACTCGCACTTGCCATTTCGCAAGATCAACGCCCAAAGCGAAGCGAAGTAGATCAAGCAGTATTGGCAAGCTTAACGCCGAGAGAAAGAGAAATACTTGCGCTGCTACCCTCTGGATTAAGTAACAATGAATTGGGGGAAAAGCTTGGCATTGCTGCAGGAACAGCAAAAATTCATGTGGAGCGTGTTCTCAATAAGCTGGGCGTGAAAGATAGAACGCAGGCTGCCGTAAAAGCCGTAGAACTTGGATATAAATCATGATTAGCGTTATCAATTAATACGCAAATAACACAAAAATAGCGATGACAAAAACTATTGGTAGGTGTGTACAGTTTTGGCAAGATTTACCGCTTGGTATCAAGGGTATTATTGTCATCGCCCTACCTTTAGCGGTATTGCTCTCGTCACTTGGTTTTTTGTATTTGCGGGAACAAGAATCAACTCACCTAGAAAATAAGTTACGTTTAGCGCTTGAAAATCAACGCGACATTCAAACCATTCACACCCAACTTCTTGAAGCCTCAACAGGCGTGAGAGATTATCTTTTGACGGGTGATAAAAATTTCTTAAAAACTTTTTATCATGCAAAAAATGTCTTACCAAGGCTGCTCATTCAATTAGACACTCAACTTGACAACCAGGATCAAAAACAAAAGTTAGCCACGATCAAACCTTTGGTGATGCAAAATTTACAAAATCTTAATCAATTATCAACGAATGAATCTGCAGTAGCATCAAAAGAATTAATTGATCAATTTAAATTACAAGTTCAATCTTTGGATACCCTTAGAAAAGAAATCGAGCGCCTCAATACTAAGGAAGCGAGCTTGGTTGCAAAAGACCAACAGGATGTATTTGCGCAACGTCAGCGCAATATCAAACTCACATTAATTGCGGCAGCCTCTGGGATTGTTGGCTCTTTATTAGCAGTATGGGTTTTTTCTTTAACCATTGTAAAACGTGTACGTTTATTACGCGATAGTGCTGCTCACCTTGCAAAGGCGGAGGCCTTGGACTTGCCTTCAGGCAGCCAGGACGAACTCGGACAGCTCTCTAATGAGCTAGACCATGCTTCGCAATTGCTGGCAAAAAACATTCAAGTAGCAACACAAGCAAAACACGAAGCAGAACAGGCCAGTGCTGCAAAAAGTATGTTTTTATCGCGCACTAGCCACGAGCTGCGCACACCACTCAATGCCATTTTAGGCTTTGCCCAATTACTTGAAGATGATTTAGAGGCAGGAAAACAGCGTGACAGTGTTTCACTCATTAAAGGCGCTGGGCAACATTTACTTAAACTGATTAATGAGGTGCTTGAGATTGCTAGGGTTGAATCAGGAGAGATATCTCTAGCACTCGAACCTGTTGCTGTTGCTGACTTATTACAAGAAGCACAACATTATATTGCACCAATAGGTAAAATTCGGGATATCTCCATTGCTACGACCTGTTATCCAGAGGTTTACGCCTTGGCAAACCGTCAAAAGCTATTACAAGTGATACTTAATCTACTCTCCAATGCGCTTAAATATGGCCCTGATAGCGCAACGGTTCAATTAAAAGCTTATCAAAAAGAAGGACGTATTCTGATTGAAGTAGAAGATGAAGGAGCAGGTGTATCGCATGAAGTAAGAGAGCGACTGTTTACACCTTTTGACCGACTTGGTGCAGAGCATACAAAAATTGAAGGAACAGGGTTAGGATTGGCGCTTTCAAAACAATTGATGCAAGCCATGAATGGCAGCATTCACTTAGCTCTAGACAAAAGTTTATTTTGTTTATCGCTACCTCAAGCTTCCGTTGCTAGCATACCTACAATCTCTCCGCCTATCGCTCCCCCTTTTGAGCTAAATTCAAGCAGCAACAAAAAAACTATTCTATATGTAGAGGATAACCCCAGCAATAAAGCACTTGTGCAAGCAATTATTAAGCGTCATGCGCATCTTAAAATTGATTGCGTTAGCACGATTCGCGAGGCGCAGCATTATCTAGGCGAAGTCTCGCCAAGCCTTATCTTGCTTGACTTACACTTGCCTGACGGTTCTGGTGAATCATTGGTAAAATCATTAAAATCAAAATCTACTTTGATGCATATTCCAATTATCATTTTAAGCGCAGACGCTTTGCCTGAAACTATGCAGCGTCTGCTTGCATGCGGCGTTCAGTATTACCTAACAAAACCCCTTGATATTGGCATGTTTAATAAACACCTTAAAGAACTACTGAGCACCAATTAGCCCAACTTAAGAGAGACATCCTCATGAGCGAAGAAGAAATTTTAAATGCAAAAATCCTCATTATCGATGATGCAGATGCCAATTTAAGGCTACTTGAAGATTTATTGGCAAGAGAAGGTTTTAACCAAGTCATTAGTACAGCTGAATCCACCCGAGCTTTGGATCTTTTTATGGCATTTAACCCAGATCTAATCATGCTAGATTTAATGATGCCAGGGCTTGATGGGTACGAGCTGCTTGAAATGCTGTCCAGACATATTGCGAAAGATGAATATTTACCTTTGATAGTGCTTACAGCAGATGCAACCATTCATGCAAAAAGAAAAGCCCTAGCATTAGGGGCCAAAGACTTTATTACCAAACCGTTTGACACCATTGAAGCAATGTTACGTGTTTGGAATCTACTTGAGACAAGAGTTTTATATCGACATTTAAAACAGCTTAACTCAGAAATAAAGCCCGCCCTTCATCCAATACATACTTCAGAATAGCTGAATTTAACTCTATTCAATCACTAAGGTTTACCACTAAGTTGGTTTAGCCACTAATATATATTGACTCAGTTATAGTTGACTCACTGCAAACGAGGCTTTTTCAGAGGCTTTTTCAGATGCCTTAGTCATCTTATTTAAATACTCCAGTGCATGGCGGTGATGTTGATGAAGCTCAAGCACTTTTGTAAAGTGCGCTTGGGCGACCTCATAATCTCTCGTTTCATACTCTGCCAAGGCTAAATAAAACCAAGATTCTGCCGTATTTGGCTCCCGATTCACCCAATCTAAAGCAAGTTTTCTTAATGACTGCCAATCACGCGACAGATAAGGTTGAACCACCTTCATAAAAAAAGGGCGTTGTTCAGCACTTTCTGCCCAAAAAGGCTTTTCACAATTAAGTCCTAACGCCTGAGCTGGTTTTTCCATCAGCGCTTGCACCCACTCCACTGGCATGTAGTAATAATTTGCGTGGTTACCGCGTGTTTTCAATGTAATAATCCCCACCAGATGACCTGTTTCGTCAAACACCCCACCGCCACTTGCTCCTAAGCTAAATGGACTGCTTCCACGAATTACCACACTATCATCCATGGGGAATATTTCTTCAACCGCGCCAAAGGTATTGACTGGAGATTTTGTATGGTCTGGATACCCAACTGTAAATACGACTGTCTCATACTTTAAGTCTTTACTGCTTCCCATTTCAACTGCAGGAGTTTCTAAATCTGAAACCGCTAAAATACACAAATCATGATGCCAGTCGGGTTTTACAGCAGTTACAGCGTGGGCAAGTCCGTTGACAACAACCTCCACCTCATGCGCATCTGTCACTACATGGCAATTTGTGATCACTTGATTTTTAGCAATCACTACAGCTGAACCAAGACCTTCAAGACCATTATTGTGCTTAACCTGCACGCGTAACACTTGCGCATTCAGTTTACGCAAGACTTCTTCAGATGGTGCTGCACAGGCAACTTCTGCAACCAAACAATTCGCTATTGCCATCACCCATAAAAACAAGATACTTTGTCCCATATCAGCCCCCTAAAGCGTATACAAACCAATTACCTAACGTCTTAAACCGCAAAAAATAAGATTACTTTAGGATAAAGTTAGCAATTCTTATTCCTGTATAGGTAGATAGCCCTTGAAGTGGCTTGTATGCTAGGGGTGGGAGATTAGCTTATTAATTTTTCCACATATAACAAGGCATCAATCTGCACTATTCTTGTGCCATTTTCACTCAACAATTGCGATCATGATGCAGTTTGGTGCAGAGGCCTGTCTGACAAATTTTAGAAAAAATACGAAAAAAATCGCCGTAATGTTTCCACTACGGCGATTTCATTTTACTGCCCAAGCAAGCTAGTTTTTTGCCTTGCTAAAAGCCTTGATGAATTGCAGACTAATTAAAAGTTATATTGCAACTGCATACGAATCGCATCTGCACTAAACTTTCTGTAGTCTTGCGTACCTGCTCTATTACCTGTCACTAAGTTATTACGGTTCATGTGGTGGTACTCTGCAACCAACTCAACTTCTGGAGCAAGTTGCCACTCAACACCAAGTTCCCAATCGTTCACATTGTTTTCTGGGGCATTCGTTTCGGCTTTGCTGTATCCATCGAAATACTGCCAGCGTACAAATGGTATCAAAATACCTGTGGTATCTAACACTTTGAAGTTATCAATCTTATACATTGCTTGCACATACCCCCCTTGCAAACTTTTTTGCTGAATTTGATTGCTTGCAATGTCTAAGCCGGGTGTCTGACCCCAGTTCCACTCCGCTTGAAAACCAAATGGCTGTGGATACATCATAAAGCTAATCGCTGCGCGATCATCTCTAAAACCTTTGCCGTATTTCCCAGATACACCACCATTAACAAATGGAATGGCCGTTCCTAAATTGACGCCACCATTTGAGCTGATATTTGTTGCTGAACTTGCCACCGCACCGCCAGTAAAGTTATAGCGACCTGTTGTTACAACATATTCACCAGTATATCCTTGAATACCCACCTCATAAATCTGACCAGTTGATGTTTTCCAAGGATAGGTAGCACGTGCAACAAAATGCCAGTTGTCGTTTACATCAGTTCTATTCGCACCTTGCCCATTATAGAAACCAGCACCAAACATAC
This sequence comes from uncultured Methylophilaceae bacterium, assembly GCA_964620425.1. GTDB lineage: Bacteria > Pseudomonadota > Gammaproteobacteria > Burkholderiales > Methylophilaceae > DASXUG01. The sequence continues at coordinate 430,968 of CAZUGV010000001.1, forward strand.
CGTAGTTACCAGTGTGTTTTAACCCTGCATCGCCAATTTCTTTAAATAAAGCCTGAATATTTTCTGGCGTGTAGTAATAGAAAGCACCCGTATCACGCTCATCTCGTACCGCACTGTTAAGAGCATCAACGCGATCTAAAGGTAGACGATTGGAGGAAGATTGCAAGTTTTCAAAGCCGTATGGAACTTTAGATTGACCAACACGGATACGATGAACTTTGTTTTTAGTAATATAAACATCACCATAGGCATCGCGAAGTTGAGCGATATTCCCAGTGGTACCAGCGGAGCTTGCAAAATCTGGCTGGATGTAATAACTCAAGCGATCACCAAAATCACCCGAAAAAATAATCCGTGCACGACGAATCAAAAAGTTTTTATCTGGGTTAATAGACTCATCAGTACCTACAGAACGGTCAGACCATAAATCTACTGGATTGGCAGCATTATCACCAGCGCCACCTAACATGAAAGTTGCTCGGTTTTGCACATAGCCGCGAATATTCACGTGACTAACCCAGCTTTTCTTTTCTTTTTTCTTCAAGCCTTCTACTTCACCTTCGTGACCCTTCAAAAGCAACGCCCCCTCTTCTTCTGTGAGAACACCTTTTGCAACGAGTGCATTAACAATATTATCAGTAGAGTCGGCCTTAGCAATACCTAAATTGAATAAAAAACTGCTAGCAAGCGAAACAGCGAGTAACCTTCTTAAATAAACGCTCATTTTTAATCCTTAAATTTAGATAATTTCACTCTATCTTTGATATATTTCAAAAATATGAAAACATTAACAGTGCACTTTAACACATCAGCAACTGTTGTATTGCTACAACAAAAAATCCCGTTTTTTTGATAACAAAAAGGGATTCAGATTAGCGAGTATGATAGTGCAACTGGTTATCGACAAAAATTCTGATAACTTTAAAGAATTGTTTAATTTTGCTACATTCTTTAGATTTCTGGACGCATATGCGGGAAGAGAATCACATCACGTATGCTGGGGCTATCAGTAATTAACATCACCAACCTGTCGATTCCAATACCGCAACCACCCGTTGGTGGCAAGCCGTATTCAAGCGCACGAATAAAGTCAGCATCGTAATACATGGCCTCTGCATCCCCCGCCTCTTTTGCTTTCATTTGCGCGTGAAAACGCGCCGCTTGGTCTTCCGCATCGTTGAGCTCACTGAAGCCATTGGCCATTTCACGCCCTGTGATAAATAACTCAAAGCGCTCGGTAATCTCTGGGTTTTTGTCGGACGCACGCGCCAGTGGCGAAACCTCGACTGGATAATCAATAATATATGTCGGTTGCCACAATTGGCTTTCTGCCGTTTCTTCGAACAAAGCCAACTGCAAAGCACCTAAACCAGCGTGATCAAACGGTTTGACGCCATGTTTCACGAGTTCAGCACGTAAAAATGCAATGTCGTTTAACTGTTCCAGCGTATATTGCGGCGCGTATTTTTGAATTGCACCTACAATAGTTAAACGCTCAAACGGCTTGCTTAAATCCACTTCTTTGCCATCGTAAGTGAGCACCGCCGTGCCGCGCGCAGCAATGGCGGCAGCCCGTATGCATTGCTCGGTAAAGTCCATCAACCATTGATAATCGGTATAGGCGGCGTAAAACTCCATCATGGTAAATTCCGGGTTATGACGGACACTTAAACCTTCATTTCGGAAATTACGATTAATTTCAAAAACTCGCTCAAAGCCACCCACTACCAAGCGTTTTAAATATAACTCAGGCGCAATTCGCATATACATTTGCATATCCAGTGCGTTATGGTGAGTCATAAAAGGCTTGGCAGAAGCACCACCTGGAATCGGGTGCAACATGGGGGTTTCCACTTCTAAAAATTGATTTTCCACCATAAAGTTACGAATCGCGGACACCACTTTGCTGCGTGCGGCAAAAGTCGCGCGCGTTTCTTCATTCACAATCAAATCGACATAGCGCTGACGATATTTCACCTCTTGATCAGTCAAACCGTGAAATTTTTCTGGTAATGGGCGAAGTGATTTGGTCAACAAGCGCAGTTCAGAAACCTTAATAGAAAGTTCACCTGTTTTAGTTTTAAACAGCACTCCCTTGGCTCCAAGAATATCGCCCATATCCCAGTGTTTAAAGTCCTCGTAAATATCCTCACCAATATTTTCTTTGGAGATAAATAATTGGATACGCCCACTCACATCTTGCACTGTGGCAAAGCTCGCCTTACCCATGACACGCTTTAGCATCATCCGACCAGCAATCACTACTTGCTTGGCTAGTGGATCTAATGTTTCATTTTCTGCCGCACCAAACTCCGCATGCAAAGCGCTTGATTGATGTTGAGGTTTGAAATCATTAGGGAAAGCGACACCTTTCTGTCTGATCGCTTTTAGCTTCTCACGTCGCTCTGCGATTACGTGGTTTTCGTCAACGGGCATTACATTTTCTTGCTCACTCACACTCATACTCCCTGCTTTAAACTTTCCATAATAAACGGGTCAAGATCACCATCTAATACGCCTTGGGTGTTGCCCACTTCGACGTTGGTGCGTAGATCTTTGATACGCGATTGATCTAACACATACGATCTAATTTGATGCCCCCAACCAATATCGGTCTTAGCATCTTCTAAAGCCTGCTTCTCTTCATTTCGTTTGCGTAGCTCCAAATTGTAGAGTGCACCTTTCAACATATTCATCGCCTCGTCTCTATTGCGATGTTGAGAGCGGTCATTTTGACACTGTACGACAACCCCAGTGGGAATATGTGTAATTCTCACGGCTGAATCCGTCTTGTTAATATGCTGACCACCAGCACCACTTGCGCGATAGGTATCGACGCGCAAATCGGCAGGGTTAATATCAATTTGAATAGAGTCATCGACTTCTGGAAAAATCTGCACACTGGCAAATGAAGTATGCCGTTTAGCATTACTATCAAAAGGGGATTTTCGTACCAAGCGATGAACGCCACTTTCCGTTCTTAGCGTACCATACGCATAATCTCCAGATACTTTAATAGAAGCGCCTTTTATACCTGCAATATCGCCTTCAGACTCTTCCAACACCTCCACCTTAAAGCCTTTGCGTTCTGTATAACGTAAATACATACGCAACAACATACCTGCCCAATCTTGCGCTTCTGTGCCACCTGAACCTGATTGAAACTCGATAAAGCAGTTATTAGCATCCATAGGGCCTGAAAACATGCGCCGAAACTCCATCTCAGCCACTTGATTTTCTATTGCCAGCGAATCTGCTTCTACGCTCACTAAAGTATCATCATCACTTTCGTGACGAGCCATTTCGAACAGTTCCTGACTATCACGCAAAGCATTTTCAAGTGATTGCAACGTATTGACGACAAGCTCAAGTTCTCGCTTCTCTTTGCCAAGTTTTTGCGCTTTCTGCGCGTCATTCCAAATATTGGAATCTTCTAATAGACCATTGACCTCTGCAAGTCGTTGCGACTTATTTTCAAAGTCAAAGATACCCCCGAAGTGCAAGGTGTCGATGACTTAAATCTGCAAGACGATTAGAAATTTGATTGAGTTGTTCAGCTTCCATACTTCTTCTTAAGACATAAATACAATATTATACATCTCAGATGCTATGCTCTCACAACTATCAATAGCATCTTGATGCTGGTGCATTTATTAATTTTCACAATACTGTCACAATCTCTCAATATCATGTTGTCATTGCAGTAAACTGATTGTTTACGAGGGTCGTTACTCTAACTGTAGTAAAAAAGAAGTAAAATCACACATATTTAAAATTGGAGATATCAATGCAAACTAAGTTTGTAAATTGCCTAAGCGCAGCAACATTGTTAGCTGTAACATTCAACTTTAGCAGTGCAATAGCTGCTGAAAAAATTATCAAAATTGACGGCTCTAGCACGGTATACCCGATCACTGAAGCCATAGCTGAAGAGTTTCAAAAAGCAAAAGGCATTAAAGTAACAGTAGGTGAATCTGGCACAGGCGGCGGCTTTAAAAAGTTCTGTCGTGGTGAAACAGATATTTCAGACGCTTCTCGCCCGATTTCTCAAAAAGAGATGGATGCATGTAAAGATGCTGGAATTCAGTACATCGAACTCCCAATTGCATATGATGCGTTGACTATAGTTGTGAACCAAAAAAATGATTGGGTAAAAACGTTAACAGTAGAAGAGCTAAAGAAAATTTGGGAACCAGGTTCTAGCGTAAAAAGCTGGAAAGACGTAAACGCATCATTCCCAGACAAAAAAATCGCTTTGTATGGCCCTGGTACTGCTTCTGGTACATTTGACTACTTTAGCGAAGCAATCAATGGTAAGGCGAAAGCACATCGCACTGACTACACACCATCAGAAGATGACAACGTAATTGTGCAAGGTGTTTCTAGCAACGTTGGGGGCATGGGCTACTTTGGTCTAGCTTACTACGAAGAAAATAAGGATAAATTAAATGCTGTGGCAGTCGCAACTAAAGCTGGAGCAGCAGGCGTGTTACCATCAGCCAAATCAGTTGAGGATGGCACATATCAACCACTAGCTCGCCCGATTTTCATTTATGTCAACGCCACTTCTGCCGCATTTAAACCTGAAGTGAAAGCTTTTGTTACCTTCTATTTAGATAATGCACCTACGCTTGTAAAAGAAGTGAAATATGTTCCTTTACCAACGGAAGATTATACTGCAGTAAAAACCCACTTCAAGTCAATGAAACCAGGCACTGGTTTTGGTGGTAAAAATGAAATTGGCATTAAAATTAAAGACTTACTCGAAAGAATCAACTAACAAGATTCTTTAAATCTCTAAATATTGTGGATAATTATTAAGCTTAAACGCCCTTAATTATCCACAATTTTTTTGATATGAATGCCTTATTTTCAAATAGACCACATGCGAAACAATCAAACTAAAGAGCCTACAATGAATACTGCCAATGCTTCTTTAAATCAGAGCTCAAGCGCCAATGAGTACCTAGACCTCTCCATTAGCCCGAGACTAGCTAAAAATATTGGTAGAAACGTTAAAGAACGAATTATTGAATGTATTCTTATGTTGGCTGCACTTTCGGCGGTTTTTACCACATTATCTATTGTGGTAATTTTGCTTTACGAGTCACTGAGCTTCTTCAAAACAGTATCTTTGGTAGAGTTTTTTACTGCCACTGAATGGACTCCCTTATTTGAAGATGCTCACTACGGAATTTTACCTTTAGTATCAGGAACACTTACCACCTCAGCAATTGCACTAATTGTTGCTATTCCAATTGGTACAATTATCGCCATTTATCTTTCTGAATTTGCATCTCATGCAGCACGCGAAACAATGAAGCCAATTTTGGAGCTATTGGTGGGTGTACCAACCATTGTATTTGGCTACTTTGCTTTGCTTTTCGTAACCCCGCTCTTGCAAAATATTTTCCCTGAGCTACCTGGGTTTAATATGCTCAGTGCAGGTATTGTCATGGGAATCATGATTGTTCCCTATATTGCCTCCGTAGCGGAAGATGCAATGCGCGCAGTACCTATGAGTATGCGTGAGGGTTCTTATGCGATGGGTGCGACACGTTTTCAAACCGCAGTTCGTGTCGTGACGCCTGCAGCAATATCAGGGATTATTGCCGCATACATATTAGGTATCTCTCGTGCTGTTGGTGAAACCATGGTGGTAGCGGTAGCAGCTGGCCAACAACCGATTGTAAGCTTTAATCCGATGGAAAGTGCTGCAACGATTACCGCTTTTATTGTGCAAGTAGCGATGGGTGACTTGCCTCACGGTAGCATTGGCTACCAAAGTATCTTTGCTGCTGGCATGGTACTGATGATAATGACTTTAAGTTTCAATGTATTGGGACATATGATTCGTAAAAAGTACCGCGAACACTACTGATAACCATGGCGATTTTAGCACTCACCATAGAGCAAGCACGTACAGCATAAATCATTTAACGATTGATACCGAGTAATGAAATGACAAATAACACCGACAATGCAAACGCAACAACGCTTAAAAACCTTGATCAAATAAGGGCAATGATTAAGCGGCACAAGTTAAATGATTATATATTTTCAATTTTAGGCTTATTAGCGCTCATATTTTCATTACTAACATTACTGACACTATTCACTGATTTAGTGATGGATGGATATGAAAGATTCAATCCAGCTTTTTTTACAGACTTTCCATCACGCCGCGCAGGAAGTGCTGGGTTGCTATCTGCATGGGTAGGGTCTTTACTGGTAATGCTGGTAACTTTCTTTACAGCAGTGCCTATGGGGGTTGCTGCAGGTCTTTATCTTGAAGAGTATGCCCCTAAAAACTGGTTCTCAGACATCATTGAAATTAATGTAACTAACTTAGCTGGTATCCCATCCATCATTTATGGTTTATTAGCGCTTGGTCTGTTTGTTTACATTCTTGGGTTAGGTCAGAGCATACTCACTGCTGGATTAACCCTAGGGTTACTAATACTCCCAATCGTTATTGTGTCAACTCGTGAATCAATACGTGCAATTCCGCTTGCCATTCGTGAAGCAGCTTACGGTGTAGGCGCAACCAAGTGGCAGGTAGTTTATGATCATGTTTTGCAATATTCTTATGGTGGCATTTTAACTGGTGTGATCATTGGCATGTCGCGTGCGCTTGGTGAAACAGCCCCTATTATCACGATTGGCGCACTTACCTTTATTGCATTCTTACCCCCTAGCCCTGTAACAGATGTCGCCCCTTTCATCAGCTTTGAATGGTTGAGTTCTGGCTTTACTGTGCTACCAATTCAAATGTTTAACTGGCTGTCGCGCCCTGATCATGCATTTCATATTAATGCAGCGGCAACTGGAGCGATTATTATTGTAGTCACCTTGCTAATGAATGGTACAGCTATTTACTTACGTTACAAAATACGTAAAAACATTAAATGGTAAGCAACTATTTATAAAGATTGAATTGAATTTTATATATCGAATTATTTTTGCGGGAATCTAAATAATGGTAACAACCACATCAGCAATCAAAGCCGAAGCAAGAAACTTAGAGTTTTTTTATAGTTCTGGCATGCGCGCACTTAAGGGCATTAACATGCCACTTTACGAGAATAAAATTACCGCACTCATTGGTCCTTCTGGTTGTGGAAAATCAACATTTCTACGCAGCTTTAATCGTATGCATGACCTCTACCCTGGCAATCGCTATCAAGGTCAAATTGTTATGTTCCCAGATAACACCAATATATTAGACAAAGAAGTTGATCCGATTGAGGTACGTATGCGTATTAGCATGGTATTTCAAAAGCCGAATCCGTTTCCCAAATCAATTTATGAGAATGTGGCTTACGGTTTACGAGTACGCGGTGAGAAAAGCAAAAAGGTCATTGATGACAAAGTGGAAGAAGCGCTTAAAGGTGGTGCTTTATGGAATGAGGTCAAAGACCGCTTACATGATTTAGCATTCAACCTATCAGGTGGACAGCAACAACGCTTGTGTATTGCACGTGCTTTAGCAACTGACCCAGAAATCATGCTATTTGACGAACCAACTTCCGCACTAGATCCAATGGCAACAGCGAGCATTGAGGAATTGATGATTGAGTTAAAAGAAAAATTAACGATACTAGTGGTCACGCACAACATGCAACAAGCTGCCCGTGTATCTGATTACACCGCTTACATGTACCTCGGCGAACTGATTGAATACGATGACACCAACAAAATTTTCACAAACCCAAGTCGTAAAGAAACTGAAGACTACATTACAGGCAAATTTGGTTAAGTTTTTACCAATTAATGCAATAATAAAAGACCTGCGAAAGCGGGTTTTTTTGTTTAAATATTAGATGCCAATTAACTACAAAGCTTACAAATTGCTAGATGGATAAATGAAAAAGCCTAACTTTTAACGGTTAGGCTTTTGGCAAACATTAAAGGCATATTTGCGGGGTTTGGAGAGGATTACATAAAATCCACTAAAATCGCACTAGCAATTCACTAAAAAACTAAATGCGACTTAAATATAGTCCAAAAAACACCTAAAATCAAGTGCATTAATCATTATTCACTCAAAAATGATATTACTCTTCAATTAACTGCTCATAAAAAGTAAGCATCCGTTCCGCCTGTACTCTTGATGTCCAGCGAGTAAGTGCATAACCATGTGCAGTTTTGCCTAAGGTTATTCGTTCTTCAGGATTCTCAAGCAATTGAAAAACCCTTTCTGCAAATAATTGAGGATTTTCTGGAGCAATTAATGCACCCTGGCCTTCAATGAGAATGGACTTTGTACCCAACTCAGCAATTGCTACCACGGGAACTGCTTGCGCCATTGCCTCTAATAGTACAAGACCTTGTGTTTCGGTCGTAGATGCAAACACGAATACATCAGCTGCTCGATAACAAGCGTTTAACTCGTTAGTATCACGGTCTAAATAGCCAATAAACTGCACGTGATCTTGCAAGTTTAAAGCTTTGGTTTTTGCTTTCAGGCTACGTTCTGCTGGCCCTTCACCCGCAATGACCAGCAAAGCATCAGGTTGGCGTTTTATTAGCTCAACCATCATATGTAGTAAAAATCCGATATTTTTTTCGTATGCCACACGCCCCACAAACAAAGCAACTGGACGATCAGTGGCAATACCATATTTTACTCGAAATGCTTGCCCGTCCACTTCATCAAAACTATGTGCCTGCAACCCTGTTGGAATAACTTCAGCTTTCGCTTTTACCCCATATTGACGTAATACATCCAACATAGGCTGCGAGGGAGCAATAATTGCACTCACTTCATTACATTGGCGACGAGAAATAAATCTGGCGATAGATTTCGCGAAGGATTTAGGTATAAAGGGCAGATAATGATGTAAATAATCCTCAAAAAACGTATGGTAGGTTTCAACGCAAGGCACATCGAGTAAATGAGAAAGTTTACGACCTAAATAATGGGCTACAAATGGTGTATGTACATGCACTAAATCGTAACCCTCTCGACGTAAATCGCCCAACAAATCCAGAGCTTGACCATATTTCATTAACTTATCTTCTGGATCGAAGTAGATGCTTCTTGCTGGAATGCGTTTAATCCAAGCTTCATCTTTGGTTTTTACGCCGTACTCAGGCGCGATGAGCGTCACTTCATGCCCAAGCGCTTTAAACTGCCCCACAAAGGTATTAATTGAAGTTGAAACTCCGTTAATACGAGGAAAGTAAACATCAGAAATAAAAAGGATTTTCACTAAAAGTCTCAAGAATGAAGGTGATTTATGTTATGTATTGAGTAAACTTTAAATCAGCGCCAGTATTTTAAGTCTGATGATAATAACTAGGTGATTAGTTGAATAATCAGTATTAAATAAATAGTAACAAACCCCAGACTACAGCTAAATTAATTAAGCTCACTAGCACTGCGGCACTACCAATGTCTTTGGCTCGCGCTGCGAGTTGATGATTTTCTAATGAGATTCGATCTACCGTAGCTTCAATCGAAGAATTAAGTAACTCTACGATGATCACGAGTAATACAGAACCTATCATGATAGCGCTCTCCACAGGCGAATCACCTAGATACATGGCCAGCGGTATTAGTACCACCGCCATCAAAGTTTCCTGCCTAAACGCATCCTCATTCTTGTAGGCGGCTTTTAATCCCGCTAGAGAGTAGCCAAACGCATTGATTAAACGCTGTAATCCCGTTTTCCCCTTGTAAGGACTTTCCATCTAATAGTTTATCTTTCTATCTTTTATAAGTGTTGTATTGCAAGCATGTTTTCGGGTGAGCAATCTCATCAACCGTCAATAATGATGAAGCGTTTGAATATGCAGTGAACGCAATGATTAGCTGAAAAACTTCTAAATCAACATTGAGAGATAGGCAATAGAGCCACCAATCAACCCACCAGCTAAAACATCACTTGGATAATGTAAGCCTAATACAACTCTTGATGCGGCCACCATCAGAGAAAACGGTACAAGAAGTAGCGCCAACGCTGGAAAATAAAAAATTGCCATCCATGAGAAGGCTACCGCATGAAGTGTATGCCCAGATGGAAAGCTAAACCGATCTAAAGGACGACCTGTTAACCAAATATCTTGGTGAACCTCGTAGGGTCGAGGACGTAGGGTTTTTCCCTTTAACCATTTGTACATTAGTGTAGCGACGATACCAGTCAGCGACATCCGCAATGCTGCATGCTGCCCATGTGTGCCTTGAGTAAACAAGACCATAATCAAGGCATACCAAAACACCCCATCACCGAGACGACTCATGAGTCTAAACCACCAGCGTACAGTTAAGTTATGACTAGTACGGTTAACACGCAAGCATAATGCGCTATCGAGCGCATTAAAGCGATTGATATACCCTGTAACTTTTGATGTCATGACAACCTCACTCAGTGATTGACCACATAACTCATTTTTTCGCATCGTAACTCAATGCAACCATACAGCCCAATTATTTCATAAATTTATGACAATTGGATGATGCATTACCACTCTACCAAGCCCTAATCAGATAAGCAGTATTATAAGCTCCATCCAGCTAACAACTCTTAATGGCACTTTGTAAGAAACCTTCAAAGTCATTACACACCGCATCCCAAGATTGGTTAGCCAGTGCCGGATGCGCAGCAAGTCCTAGCGTTTTAATTTGGTCAGGATTATTCGCCAAATATTGAACATTCTCCATAAAAGCATAAACATCATCAAATGGCGCAATTAAGCCATTTTTCAGATGTTTGATGTGCGCAGCAGCAGCAGCATAATCGTATGCAACAACCGCCAGACCACTTGCCATCGCTTCGGTGACAACGTTACCATAGGTCTCAGTCAAACTTGGAAAAATAAACATATCGGCTGATGCATAATGGGCAGCCAAATCTACCCCTGTCTTAGTCCCAGCAAAAAAATGATCAGGAAATTGCTGACGCATCTTTTTATACTCAGGGCCATGCCCAACCCAAACCATTTTTGCATTAGGTTGCCTGCGTTGTAGCACCTCGAAAGCATTTGCAACAACTGTCAGATTTTTCTCAGCTGCTATTCTACCAACATAGATTGCAACAATATCTTCGGGGCTAGCCCCCCAAGCGCTTCGTAATGCCTCATCTCTGCGGCTTGGATGAAATAGCTCAATATCCACCCCACGCCCAAGCACTTCAACATTACGATACCCTTCATCTTGCAATACGTTTTTTGAGGTTTCACTGGGCACCATCGTGTACTTTGCTCGATTATGCAAAACACGCAAATAGCGTGTGACCAGCCCTTGTAACCAACCGATACGATAATGACCACAATAGCGGTTAAAGTTGGTATGAAAAGTGGTGGTCACAGGAATCCCTAAAGTATCAGCCGCTTTCATTGCAGCCCAACCTAACGGCCCTTCTGTAGCCACGTGCACCACGTCTGGACGCTGAGCTTTCCAAGCAGCGATTAAACGAGAAGTGACAGGCAACCCAAAGCGTAATCCAGCGTAACCAGGAATAGGCAAACCAGGAATTAAAAAGTGACTAAGGCGTGTAATCGCTAGCTGAGAGCTTTCCATACGCTGACGCGGGCGAACAACTGTCACTTGCCAGCCTCGCTTTAGCAAGCCATTGACTAGATTAGAAAGCGTCATTGCCACCCCATTTATTTCTGGTAGCCAAGTCTCACTAACCAAGCACATCTTTCGGGGAGTGTTTTTAGTAAACATGCTAACGTCAGATAGTTTGGCGTTAACTAAGTTGCTATGAAGTGCATCTGTCATTTTCAAATAATGACAAACTTAGATGAAGGATTTATGTCAATTTAAAGAAGGAAATATAACAAATCATCAATTTGTCATTTTTCATTAGCTTATTGATCGCTACTTTACTTGTTGCTGCACAACATCTGCAACGCTTTGCGTCAAAGCTTGCACTTGAGCTAAATTTTGACCTTCAACCATCACACGTATTTTAGGTTCTGTTCCAGAAGCACGTAACAATACCCGTCCACTACCATTCAGAGTGGTTTCGGCAATTTTTACTGCATTTTGTATTTCTGCATTGCGCTCCAAATCGATCTTGCGTGCAGTTTTTACATTAATCATTACTTGCGGGTAAAGTGTTAGCTTATCGTAATACTGTTCTAATGTTTGATGCGTATCTCGTATTGCACACAACACTTGCAGCGCAGCAATAATGCCATCTCCACTACTATGCTTATCTAAGCATAAAATATGACCTGAGTTTTCACCGCCTAATTGCCAATCAAACTGGGTTAATTGCTCTAACACGTAGCGATCCCCCACTTTAGCTCTTACAAATGGAATTTCAGCTTGTGCAAAAGCATGTTCCAATGCGAGATTCGTCATCAATGTGCCGACTACGCCCCCCGTCAACTTACCTTGCTGCAATCGATGCATCGCAATGATATAAAGTAATTGGTCGCCATCTAACAAACGACCTTGCGCATCGACCATCACCAAGCGGTCGCCGTCGCCATCTAGCGCCAAACCCAAATCTGCTTGATGCTCAAGCACCGCATCAACCAAGGCTTGCGGATGGGTTGAGCCTGCTTGATCGTTAATATTAAAGCCATTGGGTTGATTTCCAATTGCAATAACTTCTGCACCCAGTTCATGAAAAACAGGGGGTGCAACGTGATAAGTGGCGCCGTGGGCACAATCCACCACAATTTTTAAACCACGCAAATCTAAATCATTAGGAAACGTGCTTTTGCAAAACTCGATATAACGCCCAGCAGCATCGTTGATACGCTTTACTTTCCCTAGCTTATCGGAAGTCATCACAGACATTGGTTGCTCTAATTCAGCCTCTATCGCCAATTCGATTTCATCGGGCAGTTTTGTACCTTTTGCAGAAAAAAACTTAATGCCATTGTCATCATAAGGGTTGTGCGAGGCGGAAATAACAATACCTGCCTGCGCACGTAAGGCACGTGTGAGATGCGCAATCGCAGGCGTCGGCAACGGGCCAGTCAGGCGCACATCTACACCAGCAGCGCAAAGGCCTGCTTGCAACGCAGATTCCAGCATATAGCCTGAAATACGTGTATCTTTGCCAATAATCACCATAGGGCGGGCTTCTGGCTGCTCCACGCTACCCGTATGCGCCAACACGCGCCCTGCGGCATAACCTAAACGCATCACAAACTCTGGCGTAATAGGTGATTGACCTACTCGCCCACGAATTCCATCAGTACCAAAATATTTTCTTGTCATATTTGTTTCTATTTTTTTGCTTCTATATTTTAAGCTGTAACCGCAGCCACTACTTTTAGCGCCTCAGCGGTTGCCTTTACATCATGCACACGAATAATTTTAGCACCCTTCATGGCAGCAATCACCGATGCCGCCAAACTAGCATGCAATCGCACATTCACATCATCTGCGCCAATAATTTGCCCAAGTACTGATTTACGTGATAAACCAACTAATAAAGGCAAACCCAGTTGTCCGATTTTCTCTAACTGTTGAATCAGTGCAATATTGTGTACTGTACGTTTACCAAAGCCAAATCCAGGGTCTAGCAAAATACGATCATTCGTTATGCCTGCTTGGTTGGCGATTAACTGTCTTGCGTGCAAAAAATCGATAACTTCAGCCACCACATCCACATAACTTGGATTCTGTTGCATGGTTTGTGGCGTACCTTGCATGTGCATTAAACACACACCCGCATTACTATTTGCCACCACCTCTATCGCACCATCCTCTTGCAAAGCTCTGACATCATTGACAATATCTGCGCCTGCCGCGATGGCAGCGCGCATCACTTCTGGTTTATAGGTATCAATAGAAAGTGGCACCTTAGTCAGTTTTGCAAGCTGCTCAATCACTGGCACAACGCGCTTTAACTCTTCATCAAGCGGCACTGGCGTTGCGCCCGGGCGAGTAGATTCGCCGCCAATATCAAGCACATCAGCACCATCGGCGACTAATGAAAGTGCATGCACAACCGCTTTTTCGCTGGAGGCATAGTGCCCACCGTCTGAAAACGAATCAGGCGTGACATTCACAATCCCCATCACGTGCGGGCGAGTTAAATCAAGCTGATACCTACCACAATTAAATTTCATCATATGTTGGAATGGGTGCGTTTAAACAATAATCTAGTATAAAAAAATCAAGCGCCCTAAGGCGCTTGTTGGTTTGGTTAGGTTGCTTGATGTTAGTCTTGTTGCTTAGCCGCTGGCTGAGGTGTAGGGGTTGCATTTGAACCTGAACCGCCAGCATCACGCGATGACTTAGTCGTGATTGGTGTTGGCTTAGGTTGGCGTGGCGGCAAACCCGCCATGATGTCGTTAATCTGCTCGGCATCAATGGTTTCCCACTCTAACAAGGCGGCAGTCATCGCTTCCACTTTGTCGCGGTTTTCTTCAAGCAATCTACGAGCAATCGCGTACTGTTCATCCAAAATGCGGCGAATTTCAGCATCCACTTTTTGTTGCGTTGCTTCAGACACAGTTTTGTTGTTCATGCTACCAAAGAAAGAATCTTGACTGCTATCTTCATACACCATGGTGCCTAAACTTTCAGACATACCATAACGCGTCACCATAGAGCGTGCTAACTTAGTCGCACGTTCAAAGTCGTTTGATGCGCCAGTAGACATTTGATTCATAAAAATCTCTTCGGCAATACGTCCGCCAAATAAGATTGAAATTTCCTCTAACATTTTGTCTTTGTAATTACTGATGCGATCGTGCTCAGGCAACTGCCATGTTAAACCAAGCGCCCAACCACGTGGCATAATCGTGACTTTATGTACAGGGTCTGCCTTGGGCAACAACTTAGCCACTACTGCATGACCTGACTCATGATACGCCGTATTGCGACGCTCATCCTCACGCATGACCATTGATTTACGCTCAGGCCCCATGAAGATTTTATCTTTCGCATCTTCAAAATCTTGCATATCCACGGTGCGCTTGTTGCGACGTGCTGCAAACAAAGCGGCCTCATTCACCAAGTTAGCCAAATCAGCACCAGAGAAACCAGGAGTACCGCGCGCAATAATATCCGCTTTTACATCTTGGTCGATTGGCACTTTACGCATATGCACCATCAAAATTTGTTCACGACCACGAATGTCTGGCAAACCTACCATCACTTGACGGTCAAAACGACCTGGGCGCAATAAGGCTTTGTCCAATACATCGGCACGGTTAGTAGCCGCGATGACAATCACACCAGAATTTGGCTCAAATCCATCCATCTCAACCAACATTTGGTTCAGCGTTTGTTCGCGTTCATCATTACCACCACCAGTCCCTGCACCGCGATGGCGCCCAACCGCATCAATCTCATCAATAAAGATAATGCAAGGTGAGGCTTTTTTCGCTTGGTCAAACATATCACGCACACGCGCAGCACCCACACCAACAAACATTTCAACAAAGTCAGAACCTGAAATAGTAAAGAATGGCACTTTTGCTTCACCAGCAATCGCTTTAGCTAACAAGGTTTTACCCGTACCAGGTGGGCCAACCATCAAAATACCCGTTGGAATACGTCCGCCCAATTTTTGGAATTTAGTTGGATCACGTAAGAACTCTACAATCTCAGCGACTTCTTCTTTCGCTTCGTCACAACCCGCTACATCTGCAAACGTGGTTTGATTGCTACTTTCATCAAGTTGACGTGCTTTGCTTTTACCAAAGGAAAAAGCACCACCTTTGCCGCCGCCTTGCATTTGACGCATAAAGAAAATCCATACGCCAATCAACAAAATCATGGGGAACCAAGAAACGAATATGCTCATCAGCAATGATTGCTCTTCTTCTGGTTTAGCTTGAATAATGACGTTGTTTTTCAACAAATCAGAAACTAACCATGGGTCTGATGGGGCATAGGTATTAAATTTTTTGCCGTCTGTAGTCACGCCACGCAAAACATGACCATCAATCAGAACCTTGGCGATATTGCCTTGTTTTACTTCAGCGATAAACTGGGAGTAATCGACTTGCCCATCGCTTTTACTTGGGGTTGCAAACTGGTTAAACACAGTCACCAAAATTAAAATGACCGCCAACCAAACGGCAATATTTTTCACGGTGTTATTCAAAATTTCATCCTTAATGAGGAAAACAAACGCACTACGTTTGATTCAAACTTAATTCTAATCTCTTTTTTGTAGTAAATCATAAAAATTACTTAATACATTTAAGCTAAAGTCAGTTAGATTAACGTCACTTAGGCTAAATTCACTTTAGGTTAAATTTACAAAAAAATTCAGACTCAAATAATTGCTAGATCAATAATAATCACCTGCATACTTATATCTTTCGTTTCAGCCCCAACAAATAAACCTCACTACTGCGATCTCTTGAGGCTTTAGGCTTGCGTGTGACTACTTTTTCAAAACCTAAACGCATACTCTTTACAATTTCGTCAAAGCCAGAGCCCACAAAAACTTTGACCAGAAAATTACCATCAGGTTTCAACCATTTCAGGCTGAACTCCAATGCTAACTCAGTCAAATACGCGGCATTTGGTTGATCAACGGAACTTATACCCGTTATATTGGGGGCCATATCGGCAATTACAAGGTCTATTGGCTTACCATTTAAACTTTTTTCGAGTTGATCTAAAACAACATCATCCCGAAAATCCCCTTGAATAAATTGCACCCCCGGAATCGCCGCCATTTCTAGCAAATCTAAAGCAATAACATGCCCCTGCCCTTTCAGCCGCTGCATGGCAACTTGTGACCAACTGCCTGGGGTTGAACCCAAATCTACAATAGTCATGCCAGGCTTAATCAGATGATCTTTATCGTCTATCTCGATCAATTTATAAGCAGCGCGAGCACGGTAGCCATCTTTTTGAGCACGCTTAACGTATTCATCGTTGAGATGCTCCTGCATCCAAGCCTTGCTAGTCTTTGTTCTTTTCATGATTTAATTCAGAACTTTATGTCAGATTAATTTCAAATTACGGCAACACATAACCTTATGATTTATACAATCCGCGTGATAAAATACACACCTTTTAAATCAAGTAGATATTTCAATTGAATAGTAAACAAATCAGCTTTTTGCGCGGACTAGCGCATAATCTTAACCCAGTTGTCATGATAGGCAACAATGGCCTCACAGAACAAGTATTAAAAGAAATTGATGCGAGCTTAAAAGCCCACGAACTGATTAAAATTAAAGTGCTGGGCGATGATAGAGAATTGCGTATTCAAATATTGGATGAAATTTGCGAAAAATCTAACGCGATTGCGGTACATCATATTGGTAAACAGCTTGTCATTTATCGCCGCGCAGACATTCAAAATGGCGAAACACCCAAGATTATGATTCCTAAAGTTTAAATTCGCAATATTAACTTTATAGTATTCATCTAAGCGTAGTCTGTTGGTACGGCTCAGTTTCTTTACAAGGGTCGGGATTGATGACTCGCTCTTTTTAGACTCAGTTTATCTGAATTTAAAAATCAACACCAAACCGAGCAAACACTCAATTAGATAAGCCACGCTGGCAACGCCATGCCAAGCGCTAAAGCGGCTGGCAAATAAAGATTGCATAACATCTGCGGGCAATGCCTGTGCTTTCAAGCTAGCCAAAATCGGCTGAATGCCAAATTGCCCAGCTAATGTAAGCAGCAACATCATCACTAGCGCCCAAAAATACGCTTGCTTAAAACATGCAACACCAGCTTGTAGTAAACGATAGATAATTAAATAAGTAGCACTTACAATGCCAACATAGGCAACTACCGCAAACATTCGACCTGCAAGCATTCCAGCCATTTGCTTATCATGTGCTAAAGCATCAAACAGCACTTGTACCGCGATACCCCAGATAGAGCAAAGTGCACCTACCCATAATGTAATCAGGAACAGTGCGACTTTATCAGACCAGCGTTTCATGATTAAATTTTCTATTAGATGTATTGCACAGTCACAATTTCATATGACCGAATACCACCTGGCGCCATCACCTCAGCCACATCACCTTCAACTTTGCCAATCAATGCGCGCGCAATTGGCGAGCTAATTGAAATTTTGCCTGTTTTAATATCAGCCTCATCATCACCCACGATTTGATAGGTGGTTGCACCACCTTCATCTAAATCTTCAACTTCAACAGTTGCACCAAACACACAACGACCCTCTGCGTTCAGTGTTTTTGGGTCGATAATCATGGCATTTGAAAGTTTGGCTTCAATCTCTGCGATACGGCCTTCAATAAAACTTTGTTTTTCTTTCGCGGCATCATACTCAGCATTTTCAGAGAGATCGCCCTGCGCACGTGCCTCTGCAATCGCCTGAATCACATTTGGGCGGTCAACACTACGCAAGCGTTGCAACTCTTCTTTTAAAAGCTCTGCACCTCTAACGGTGACTGGAATTTGATTCATCAATACCTACCTTTACGCTATCTAATCTTTACTTTTTACTTTTATGTTTCAAACTACTAAAAAAACAAAAAACCACACCTAACATTAGGCGTGGTTTTCATCTGCGATGGGTTATATTATGACTGAGTTAGCTCAGTATGCAACCCCTGCAATGCATGTACTTCTAATTCATGTGTAAAGCCCATGCCTATACATGCTGCTTTAGCGCCAGCTAATGTGGTGTAATAAGTCACTTTTTGTTGTAGCGCGCTACGGCGAATTTCATATGAGTCTGCTACGGCTTTTTTATCTTCCGTCACATTTACGATAAAGTTAATTTCACCGTTTTTAATCATATCTACAATGTGCGGACGACCTTCTGCAACTTTATTTACAGGCGTTACAGTTAACCCCGCCGCAGCCAATGCACTTGCTGTTCCGCGAGTGGCAAACAATTGAAAGCCAATATTTGCTAAATCCTGTGCGATATCAACTACACGTTCACGGTCTTCTTTTCGCACACTGATAAATGCTTTGCCTGATTTTGGCAATTTAATGCCACACCCTAATTGAGACTTTACAAAAGCCTCAGCAAAGGTACGCCCCACCCCCATGACCTCACCCGTGGACTTCATCTCAGGCCCTAAAATCGTATCGACCCCTGGGAATTTAATAAAGGGGAATACCGCCTCTTTCACTGAGAAGTAAGGCGGGACAACTTCTTTGGTCACGCCTTGCGCCTGTAAACTAGTACCCGCCATGCATCGCGCAGCAATTTTTGCTAATTGCAAACCACACGCTTTTGATACAAATGGCACAGTCCGTGATGCACGCGGATTCACTTCTAGCACATAAACGGTAGTGCCTTGAATGGCAAACTGCACGTTCATTAAGCCAACCACGCCAAGCGCTTTTGCCATTTGCACGGTTTGCTTGCGCAACTCATCTTGCAACTCGGCTGAAATACTATAAGGTGGCAATGAACAGGCAGAGTCACCTGAATGCACGCCCGCTTGCTCAACGTGTTCCATAATGCCGCCGATAATGACATTTTCACCATCGCACAAAGCATCCACGTCAATTTCAAGCGCATCGTTTAAGAAACGATCAAGCAAGACAGGTGAGTCGTTAGACACCTTCACCGCCTCACGCATATAACGCTCAAGTTGAGATTGCTCTTGCACGATTTCCATCGCACGACCGCCCAACACGTAAGATGGGCGCACCACTAATGGGTAGCCAATTTCCATCGCCAAACGCAAGGCTTCTTCAGGCGTACGTGCAGTTCGATTTGGTGGTTGCTTCAACCCTAACTCTTGCAACATTTGCTGGAAACGCTCGCGGTCTTCAGCGCGGTCAATTGCATCTGGGCTAGTTCCGATAATCGGCACACCAGCTTTTTCTAAAGCACGCGCTAATTTAAGTGGCGTTTGACCACCGTATTGCACAATCACGCCGACTGGTTTTTCAATGGCGACAATTTCAAGCACATCTTCAAGCGTGACTGGCTCAAAATACAAGCGGTCTGAGGTATCGTAATCGGTTGATACAGTTTCAGGGTTGCAGTTGACCATAATGGTTTCATAACCATCTTCACGCATGGCAAACGCAGCATGTACACAGCAATAGTCAAACTCAATGCCTTGACCAATACGGTTTGGACCACCGCCCAACACCATAATTTTCTTTTTATTGGTTGGTTGCGCTTCGCACTCTTCTTCATAGGTCGAGTACATATAGGCTGTATCAGTCGAAAACTCGGCCGCACAAGTATCCACGCGTTTATACACAGGACGCACTTTTAATGCTTGACGATACGCACGTACCGCATGTTGGTCAGTATCCAGCAACTTAGCTAAACGGCGGTCAGAGAAACCACGGCGCTTAAGTTGAAATAGATCATCACGGTCTAAATCTGCAATTTGCTTGCCTTTAAGCGCTTGCTCACGATTAATAATGTCTTCAATTTGCACCAAAAACCAAGGGTCGATTTTTGATAAATCGTGAATTTTTTCCAAGCTGAAACCAGCACGCATCGCGTCACCCACGTACCAAATACGTTCAGGACCAGGCTCGCCTAACTCTTTAGCAATAACGTCTTCATCCGTCGTTTTTTCATCCAAACCATCTACGCCGACTTCAAGACCGCGCAATGCTTTTTGGAAAGACTCTTGGAAAGTACGCCCAATCGCCATCACCTCACCCACTGATTTCATTTGTGTGGTTAAGCGTGAATCGGCTTGCGGGAATTTTTCAAACGCAAAACGTGGGATTTTCGTGACTACGTAATCAATGGATGGTTCAAATGATGCTGGCGTTGCGCCACCTGTAATCTCGTTGCGCAATTCATCTAAAGTAAAGCCTACCGCCAATTTGGCAGCAACTTTTGCAATGGGGAAACCTGTTGCCTTTGAAGCCAATGCAGATGAACGTGACACGCGCGGATTCATCTCAATCACAATCATGCGACCATCTGCTGGGTTAATGGCAAATTGCACGTTTGAACCGCCTGTATCCACGCCAATCTCACGCAATACCGCGAGTGAGGCATTACGCATGATTTGGTATTCTTTATCGGTCAATGTTTGTGAGGGTGCAACCGTGATTGAGTCACCCGTATGCACACCCATTGGGTCTAAATTTTCGATTGAACAAACAATAATGCAGTTATCTGCGCTATCGCGCACCACCTCCATCTCATACTCTTTCCATCCGAGCAGAGACTCTTCAATTAACAACTCTTTGGTTGGGGAAGCATCCAAGCCACGCTCGCAAATTGCGAGAAACTCTTCGCGGTTATACGCAATACCACCGCCACTACCACCCATGGTAAAGGATGGGCGAATAATCACAGGGTAGCCAATACTGGCTTGCACTTGCAAAGCCTCTTCCAAGCTGTGCGCCATGGAAGAACGCGCAGAACCTAGACCAATTTTGGTCATGGCTTCTTTAAATTTTTGGCGGTCTTCCGCTTTATCAATCGCTTCTTTTGAGGCGCCGATTAACTCAACATTGTATTTTTGCAATACGCCGTGTTTATCTAAATCTAAAGCGCAATTTAGCGCAGTTTGGCCGCCCATCGTTGGCAACAATGCATCTGGACGCTCTTTTGCGATGATTTTCTCAACCACTTGCCAAGTCACAGGCTCGATATAAGTGGCATCCGCCATTTCAGGGTCTGTCATGATGGTTGCTGGGTTAGAGTTCACCAAAATAACGCGGTAACCCTCTTCACGCAGCGCTTTGCAAGCCTGAGCGCCCGAATAATCGAACTCGCAAGCCTGCCCAATCACGATAGGACCAGCGCCAATAATGAGAATAGATTTGATGTCTGTACGTTTTGCCATAGTTTTTTACAACTTATAATAGTGTTTACTGCTTATGTTGTTTCATTAAATCGATAAATTTATCGAACAAATAACTCATTTCGGTCGGGCCTGGGCTTGCCTCAGGATGCCCCTGAAAACTGAACGCTGGTTTATCCGTTCGGGCAATCCCTTGCAAGCTACCATCAAACAATGACACATGGGTTGCTTTGACATTAGCTGGCAAACTCGTGGAGTCAACCGCAAAACCGTGGTTTTGGCTGGTGATATAGACCTTTTTGCTTTCAATATCTTGCACGGGATGGTTAGCACCATGGTGACCAAACTTCATCTTCAAAGTTTTTGCGCCAGAAGCCAACGCCAACAACTGATGTCCTAAGCAGATACCAAACACTGGCTTGCCAGTTTCCACAATGGCTTTTATCGCACTAATCGCATAATCACAAGGCTGAGGATCCCCAGGCCCATTTGATAAAAACACACCATCTGGATTATAAGAGAGCACCTCTTCAGCCGTTGCTTGTGCAGGCAACACCGTCACCTTGCAACCACGCGAAACTAACATCCGGAGAATGTTGCGTTTAACGCCATAATCAAAGGCGACTACGTGATAACTTTGCGCTGCGCTGTTCACGTAACCTTTACCCAACGCCCATTCGCCCTCAGTAAATTCGTATGCAGCTTTTACACTCACCACTTTAGCTAAATCCATCCCCGACAAACCTGGGAAAGCACGCGCCAACTCCAGCGCTTTTGCTTCATCCATTTCACCCGCGATAATACAACCTGCTTGTGCGCCTTTTTCACGCAGAATACGAGTCAGTTTACGAGTATCAATATCAGCAATTGCGACTATATTGTTAGCAACCAAATAATCAGATAAATTTTGTTCGCTACGGAAATTACTTTGTACTAATGGTAAATCTCGAATAATCAAACCACTTGCGTAGACTTGACCAGATTCAACATCTTCGGCATTGACGCCTGTATTGCCAATGTGTGGATACGTTAAGGTAACGATTTGTTGCGTGTAGGAAGGATCGGTCAGAATTTCTTGGTAACCCGTCATCGAGGTGTTAAACACCACCTCACCCACAGTATGCCCAAGCGCACCAATTGAAAGTCCACGAAACACTGTTCCATCAGCAAGAACCAACATGGCTGGTGTGTGTTGCGGCACGTTTAACCCCTTGTTTTATAAGTGTTGTCGCTCGATTGTAAGCGGATATGCAAAGCGGGAGGAGCTAAGACTCTTCCCGCCTGTTAATAGTTGAATTATAGCTGAAAGCCGTGCGGCTATCAAATGAGAGTTTTCTAAATTAGCAAATGAGAACCAAGATGAACTAAGTTTGAACTAATTATCCCAGTTTATTTTTGATAATGACAGCTGGAATACCTACCGCAATCACACCATCTGGCAAACTTTTTGTGACCACAGCATTTGCCCCGATTGTGACATGACTGCCAATTGTAATTCCTCCCAATATTTTAGCACCTGCGCCTATATCGACATGCCCTCCTATGACTGGCACCTCATTTGCGGAGTGCGTAGCACCAATTGTCACCTGCTGAAAAATCAGGCAGTTAGGGCCAATAATTGCATTGGGATGGATAACAATTCCATTGGGATGCAACATCAACAGCCCTCCACCTAGTTTTGAGCTTAACGGAATATCAGCGCCCGTAACAACACTCCAAAACATATGCCGCAATACAGCAACTTTTTTCAAAAACATGATTATTGGATTTTTACTAGCTTGATATTTTTGATAATCACGAATACTTGCAAGTAATGAACGGGATGGAATCCATTCAAAGAAAGATTTTCTCTCCCTATCCCAATCGGGGATAGTAGCTGACACCTCTTCCATCACATTTTCACTCCCAAAAGATAATGTTTAGTTATTCTGATTTTACTTACAAAATGCTGGTCAATTGAACTTAAGGACTCACAAATTTAAAGCGTCACAAATATAGCACCAGCATCGATCACTGTACATAACAGCGAACCGAAAAATGATCTCTCAGATTGTGACAAGCTCAATTGCAAACTAAATTTCACGTCAAAAGCATTCTTAACCGTTAGCCCGATTATAATACTCCTCACTTACGCATCACATTTTAAAGCAAACCCCCATGCCCCACATCACGCTAGACAACGCCTCCCTCGCTTTTGGTCACCATCCATTGTTAGATAAAGCCAGCTTTCAACTCGACCCAGGCGAGCGTGTAGGCTTAATTGGGCGCAATGGGGCTGGTAAATCCAGCATGCTAAAAGTGATTGCAGGCGTAACCAAGTTAGACGATGGCACCATCTGGCGTGCGCCTTCCGTGCGTATTGTTTACGTGCCGCAAGAGCCAGAGCTAAATCACTCTCACACAGTGTACGAAGCAGTGGCAGAAGGCTTGGGCGATATGCAGAAAATTCTGGTGGAATACCATGCCGTTACCCACGCCATGAGCGAGCCAGATGCCGATTTTGATGTGCTGATAGCAAAAATGGAAACCCTACAGCACGAGCTAGATGCGCGTGGTGGCTGGGATATGCAAACCCGCGTAGAAACCGTGTTGAGCAAACTGAGTTTAGATGCAGACACCATGGTGGCAAAACTATCAGGTGGCTGGCGCAAGCGCGTGGCGTTAGGTCGCGCCTTGGTTGCAGAGCCTGAAGTGTTATTACTAGACGAACCCACCAACCACCTTGATTTACAGGCGATTGAATGGCTAGAAGATTTATTGCTCGGCTTTAAAGGTGGTGTACTGTTTATCACTCATGATAGACGCTTTTTGGACAAACTCGCCACGCGCATTACCGAGCTAGATCGCGGCAACTTAACCGATTTTGTCGGCACTTACAGCAACTATCAAACCAAAAAGGCAGAACTTTTAGAAGTTGAAGCCACCCACGCTGCCAAATTCGACAAAGTGCTAGCGCAAGAAGAAGCATGGATACGCCAAGGCATTAAAGCGCGCCGCACCCGCAACGAAGGTCGCGTGCGTCAATTAGAGCGTTTACGTTTAGAACGTGCTGCTAGACGCGAACGCCAAGGCAACGTCAAGCTCACATTAGATTCTGGCGAACGCTCTGGTAAATTAGTGGCGGAACTAGAAAATGTAGTCAAAGCCTATGGCGAGCGCACTTTAATCAATGGCTTTACCACCCGCATTTTACGCGGCGATCGCATCGGTCTGCTTGGCCCCAACGGCATCGGCAAAACCACCCTACTCAAACTCATTTTGGGCGAAGAAGAACCCGATAGTGGCAGCATTCAACGCGGCACCAATATGAACGTCGCCTACTTTGACCAAATGCGCGAGCAGTTGGATGAAGAAGCCACGCTTGCTGACACCATCAGCCCGGGTTCTGAATTTGTACAAATTGGTGATGAACGCAAACACGTCATCAGCTATTTAGAAGACTTTTTATTCCCCCCACAACGCTCACGCTCACCCGTGAAATCGCTGTCGGGTGGCGAACGCAACCGCCTATTACTGGCACGCCTATTCGCACGCCCAGCCAACGTGCTAGTGCTAGATGAACCGACTAATGACTTGGATATTGATACGCTAGAGTTACTAGAAAGCCTGTTACAAGAGTATCCTGGCACGCTGTTTTTAGTCAGCCATGACCGCGCGTTTTTAGAAAACACCGTCACCCAAGTCATCGCCTTTGAAGGCAACGGCATACTCACCGAATTTGGCGGCGGCTATGATGATTGGCGACGCTTTACGCTGCAACGTGAGGCGGATGCTTCAGCGCAAGCTAAATCTGCCGCCAACAAACCAGCGCCAAAAGAAACAAGCAAAGAAGCGGCAAAAACACCCGCCAGCAAACTCAGCTTTAAAGAACAAAAAGAGCTGGAAAGCCTGCCAGAACAAATTGAAAAACTAGAAGCTGAGCAAACAGAAATCAACCAAACGTTGACAGACGCTAACCTCTACCGCGACAACCCTGAAAAAGTGAAACAACTACAGGCGAGATTGCTTGAAATTGAAACGCAAAATGAAAAAATACTGGCTAGGTGGGAAGAGTTAGAGAGTCGCAGTTAATAACTACTCGAGAACCATCCACTTCACTTCTTGAAGCCCGTACTCCTAGTGTGCTGGTTTTGTAGGGCGATGTAAACTTTTCTGGACTGATTTAGCTTGTACGACGCAACCGAAAGGCAATCAAACCAAACCCAGCTAGAAGCATTACATAACTCTCAGGCTCAGGCACGGAACTAGTGATTTCTTGAATGGTAAATTGCAGTATTGTGCCATTCTGGCCTCCGTCGCGTTGCAAGACCCCGTAGTTAAATCGAGAGCCTGCATTAAAGTCTGATAGATTGTAATTGAGTGGTAATGCAGTACTGACAAAGACATTGCTGTAACCTGACTTAGAGGCTAGATTAATGCCAAAATAACCATTATTATAAACTTCCCCATCAACAAGAAGTGGATATCCACGATATCCACTTCCAAGGGTTATCCCATCTGCGACATTGCTGTCCGTGATAATCGGTGTTCCATCTTCGACAACACTACCTCCCGTGCCATCTCCCGTGCCATTTAAAACATAAGCGGATAAATTACTAACGACAACAGTATGACCACCTATATTCGCTGTCATAAAACTAGTTGATCCTAAGCTATAAATTGCCAAAACCCCAAAATCATAGCTTGAAGGTGTCGAGGACTCATAACCAAAGCTCCCAATAAAGCTTGTGCCAACATCAACCCCGCTTAATGTACCGTCTGTGGCATTAACAATGCCTACAAAATTGAAATTTACAGGTTTAGCTTGCGCATTAAATGACAAAGATAATAAAAAAATCAGAACTAAATTAAAAAATATATTGGTGTTTTTCATTAATATTCTCATTTTTGGCACAGTAAAAGTTGATAACATACTAACGTATTTGAATTATTGTAATTTGAAATTTTTATGAAGAAAAAACTAACCTCAAGTTACCAATCCATTAATCTTCCTCGCCTTAATACAATCCTCACTCCCCGCCTCAAACTCACGACAGGTGCTAGAGCGTTTATCGTAAATGGAGCAACTGACGGATTGCCCGACCTCGCCACATAGGGCGATACAACGCACTGGCTTAGTTTCTGTGCCTCGCATCGCCACATGATGCGGGCTGATACTTGCGGTCATTGCTTGTGGCACTTGCCCTTGGGGGTGGGCATCGGTTTCTGCCCAGTAAAATGAAACCCGAAAAGCGGCACAACAGGCGCCGCAGGTTTTGCAATCCCAATGTGGCTTTTCTGAAGTTTCAGACTTGGACATACTGATTATCTTAAATTTTAGAAATACCAAGCATCCATTAAGGCACTCACCTCAACATTTTTAAGTTCCGCTCTATTGGCCAACCATTGGTTAACGGCTGTTCTATCTTCTTCAGTGGCTGAACCTAACCCATTTTTTGATACAAAACCGCTATGCACCCAACCACCAAGCACTAAACCCCTTGGTACGATGACTTCATTGACTAGGTCATCAATCATTTGACTTTGCGTTGCATCATCCATCGCTTTGGCTAGCTCGGCTTTATATTCAAAGCCCATTTCTTGGAACTCAGCAATTTTGAGTTTTTTTCTTAGTCTGCGGGTTCTGTTAATTTTTAGGTTATACATTTGATGCTCCTCCATTGAAATAGGCGGCGATTTTAACACCATCCCTGCCCGTTCAATACTTTTAAAATCAATGAGCGATGGGTTTTCAGGTACTATCTCGCTTTGTAAAAGCCAAATTTAAAACCGAGAGATGTAAAGCCCGAATGCAAATAGAAGTCACTGAAGCCCCCAAACACGCGATTGTCGCGGCGGTGCAATTACCCGATGTCACCGATCTAGAATTTAATGCCTCGCTTGCTGAATTACGAGAGTTAGCCAAAACGCTGGGCTATGTGGTCGTGAAAACTTTTTTGCAAAAGCGGCATGGCTTTGATAGGCGCGCCTATCTTGGTGTGGGTAAGCGTCAGGAAATCAATGAGTATATTACCCATGATGCCGAAGCGGCAGAGGTGGAAGTATTGCTGGTTGACCATGAAATATCGCCTTCACAAGCGCGCAACCTAGAAATTGAAACAGGCTGCGAGGTGATGGATCGCACCATGGTGATTTTGGAAATTTTTCATCGCAACGCACGTTCACGCGCAGCACGGGCGCAAGTGGAGATTGCCCGCTTGGGTTATATGGCACCCCGTTTGCGAGAGGCAGCGAAGTTGGCTGGCTCACAAGGCCGCCAACGCAGTGGCGAAGGTGGCCGTGGTGCTGGCGAATCGCAAACTGAATTAGATCGCCGTAAAATTCGCGACCGTATTGCCGAGTTACAACTAGAAATCGTCGCCATGAATGCGGAGCGCAAAACACAAAGCGCAAGGCGGCAAGAGCGCAAAGGCCTTGCAGCAGTTGCACTGGTGGGCTATACCAATGCAGGAAAATCCACCTTAATGCGCGCCCTAACGGGTAGCGAAGTGTTAGTCGCCAATAAACTATTTGCCACGCTCGATACCACCGTGCGCGCCCTTTACCCAGAAAGCGTGCCACGCGTGCTGGTGAGCGACACGGTTGGTTTTATTAAAAACTTGCCACATGGACTCGTTGCTTCGTTTAAATCCACGCTGGATGAAGCCTTGGATGCCTCGTTATTACTCCATGTGATTGATGCAAGCGACCCCGGATTTGTGCGCCAACTGGAAGTCACGGATGAAGTGCTGGAAGAAATTGGCGCGAATGACGTGCCGCGCATTCGCGTGTTCAACAAAATAGACCACGCGGGTGATGCTGATGCACAAGCGGAACATGCCGCATTCTTGCGCACCAAATACCCAGATTGCGTTGTGATGAGTGCGCGTAACCCTGAAAATGTGGCGACAATGCATCAAAAAATTGTCGATTTTTTTCAGCAAGATTTAATTGAAACTGAATTGCCTGTGCCTTGGTCTATGCAAAAAATACGGGGAGAAATTTACGAAAAATGTCAGGTGTTAGAAGAGCGCTCTGATAACGATGGCGCGATTTTTAAAATACTAGCCGCACCAGATATTTTAAGCAGCATCAGAATACAGCTAGGGTTAGAACAACCGAAAAAACCTGAACCTGAATGGTAGGCAAGTTTACACTTAACGCATTTGGCGATGACGCTTAAACAAATCCACCGCAAAGAGGCAATCCTTAAAATACATAGTCAGCAGTAAGATTGCCCGACCTCGCCACACAAGGTAATACACTGGCTTAGTTTCTGTGCCTTTCACGCCTTATGATGTGGACTAATAAATGAGGTCAGAGCCTACCGTTTATTATTGCTGATGATTTAATTTATTTAGCTGAGCGCTTTTTCAATACGATCTAGCGCATTCCGCAGGTTATCCATTGAGGTGGCAAATGAAATGCGGAAGTAACCTTCAGCACCAAAAGCTGAACCAGGTACTACGGCTACATCAAACTCTTCTAGCAGGTATTCGGCAAGTGCCATATCGTTGGCGGCTTTAATCTTACCTGCCGCAAAAAGGTTTTGAATGGCTTCATGCGCGGCAGGAAACGCGTAAAACGCACCCCCCGCTTCAATACATTTCAAGCCTTTGATTGCGTTAAAACGGTTTACAACATAGCTATGGCGCTCTTTAAATGCCGTCACCATAGGCGTAATGCAGCCTTGGTCGCCCTCAAGTGCGGCTTGTGCGGCTACTTGTGAGATAGAGGTTGGGTTGCTGGTGGATTGGCTTTGTAAAATCTCCATGGCTTTAATGATGTAAGCTGGGCCCGCGGCATAACCGATACGCCAGCCAGTCATGGAGTAAGCCTTAGACACACCGTTCAAAACAATACAGCGATCTTTTAACTCAGGGGTGGCGTTTAAAATATTGTAGAACTTGTTACCTGTGAGGTTGACGTGTTCATACATATCATCTGTAGCCACTAATACGTGTGGATGCTTTTTAAGCACTTCACCCAGTGCTTTAAGTTCATCTAATGTATAAACCGAGCCAGTTGGGTTAGAAGGCGAGTTAATCATAAAGATTTTGGTTTTAGGCGTAATCGCAGCCTCTAGTTGTGCTGGGAGTAGCTTAAAGCCTTGTTCAATGCCACACTCGATAATGACAGGCGTTGCTTCTGCCACCATGGCAATATCGGCATATGAAACCCAGTATGGCGCTGGTACGATAACTTCATCACCTTTGTTTAAAACGGCTAGGCAAAGGTTAAAAATAGTTTGTTTGCCACCAACACCAACAATCACTTCGTTCAGCGCGTAGTCAAACCCATTCTCAGTTTTAAATTTATTCACAATGGCTTTTTTCAAACCTGGAATGCCACTGACTGGTGTGTACTTGGTAAAGCCGTTATCAATTGCTGCTTTTGCTGCGTCTTTAATATGTTGCGGGGTATCAAAATCTGGCTCGCCTGCGGCCAAACCAATAATGTCGCGACCTTCTGCCTTGTATTTTCCAGCCTTAGCTGTGATTGCAAGGGTTGGGGATTCTTTAATTGATAAAACGCGTTGTGAAAGGGTGATTGCTGTAGAAGCCAAAATCTGTATCCTTGATTGGAAAATGCTTAAAAGGCGTGATTTTACGCATAATTTTCAATCTACGGAATCAAAAATTGGCTTTTTTCTGAATAAAATCAGTCCTTCATTCAAAATTTAACACTGCGATTGGCAGCCTATCGTTTTGCTAAATGATGCAGCAATGTCTTTATCAATGTCCGATAAACTTAATTGAATGGCGTGTACCTGTGCTTTATCACCCTTCTCTGACGCCAGCACACCCAGACGGAACAAAGCATCCGTATTTTTTGCGTTTAATGTAACTGCCTGACGATAAGCTTTTTCTGCATCTGAGGTTTTATTTAAGTGATCGTTCGCCAAACCTAGCTCATACCAAGCTTCAGAGTTTTTAGGTTCTGCATTCGTCCAAGCTTGCGCAACTGCTAGCAGTTTGTTCCAATCTTCATTCAGCTCTGGTTGCGCCATTTGCATAAAATAGGGTTTTTTCGTGTCATCCTCCTCCCAAAAAGTTTTACCAACAATTGGGAATTTGCTTTCTACTGGTTGTTTGGCAACCAAGTCCAACCATTCAAGGGGTAGGGAGTAATAATAAGCTTCATTTCCGGGGGTTTTGACCGTGTTAATGCCCAACAAACGCCCTGAGTTATCAAACAAGCCACTGCCACTGGCCCCCATCACAAAACGTGCATTAGTGCGCACGACGCCGCCATGATCGAAATCATATATGGATTGAACTGTACCTAGTGAAGTCAGCGGGGCATTCATGCCGTTTGAATAACCGATAGATACGACGTTAAGCCCTTTACGTAATTGCATTGGGTCGGCTAGTGTAATGGGTTTGAAAGGTAGATTTTGCGCACGAACTAAGCATAAATCATGGTAGCGATCCGCTTGAAATTCGGTGATTTGGTAGACGTCCTCTCCGCGAGAAATCCACGGTTGTTTGGTTTGGCGAAAAATATGGCAATTGGTTAGCACTTTATCTTGAGAGACGACAATGCCAGAGCCATATGACATGCCACCATTTTCACTATATCCACGTACCATCACAATCGAAAGAAATGCATCAAGCAGTTTTTCTTTGTTTGGCGTGTCTAGATTTGGGATACCTTGCGCATTTGTATTGTTTTGATTTGGCGTAATTTGGTCTTGTGCTTTAGCCAAAGAGAGCAGGTTAACGAATATAAGCAAAATTAGCAGTTGACGCATTTTAAAGCTCCTCGGAATGATGTTTTAGTATTTTGTTTTACCTCCTCAACAGACTGTTTTTATTTAGATAAGTTCTACAAAACGATTTTATAAACATCACACTGCAATGATTCTTTTCAGATGGTCGCTATTGCCTGCTAAAATGCTTGTTTAAAGAACTTTTGGTTGTCACCGTGTTTGTTACATTTCCCAACAGTCGTTATCAATTGCACCAGCCGTTTCCGCCAGCGGGCGATCAGCCAGCCGCTATTGAAAAACTCACGCAAGGCATTGAGCAGGGATTAAAATTTCAAACATTACTCGGCGTGACAGGTTCAGGTAAAACCTACACCATGGCGAATGTGATTGCGCGTACTGGTCGCCCAGCGATTGTCATGGCGCCGAATAAAACTTTGGCGGCACAGCTGTATTCTGAGTTTCGCGAGTTTTTCCCCAATAATGCGGTAGAGTATTTTGTCTCGTACTATGACTACTACCAACCAGAAGCTTACGTGCCTTCGCGTGATTTGTTTATTGAAAAAGATTCCAGCATCAATGAGCATATTGAGCAGATGCGTTTATCTGCAACCAAAGCATTATTAGAGCGCGAAGATTGCGTAGTGGTGGCAACGGTTTCAGCCATCTACGGTATTGGCGACCCATCTGAATATCATGGCATGGTGCTGCATGTGCATATGGGCAAGAAAATTAGCCAGCGCGATATTGTCAACCATCTGATTACTATGCAATATGACCGCAATGATTTTGATTTTAACCGAGGCTGCTTCAGGGTGCGGGGCGATGTGATTGATGTGTTTCCTTCTGAAAACAATGAAACTGCGGTGCGCATTAGTTTGTTTGATGATGAGATTGATAATATTCAACTGTTTGACCCGCTTACAGGGCAAATGCACAACAAAATCCACAATTACCGTATCTTCCCATCCAGCCACTATGTCACTGCACGTGAAGCCACTATTCGCGCGATGGAGGGCATCAAAGCAGAATTACGTGACCGCGTAAATGTGTATATCAAAGATAACAAGTTGGTAGAAGCCCAACGTATTGAACAACGTACGCGTTTTGATTTGGAAATGCTGAATGAAATTGGTTTTTGCAAAGGCATTGAAAACTACAGTCGCCACCTCACTGGGCGCAACCCAGGTGATCCGCCGCCAACGCTGATTGATTACCTGCCTGAAAATGCTTTGATGATTATTGATGAAAGCCATGTAACTGTGCCGCAAATTGGCGCAATGTACAAAGGTGACCGTTCGCGTAAAGAAAACCTAGTCGATTACGGGTGGCGTTTGCCTTCTGCACTGGATAATCGCCCACTCAAGTTTGAAGAGTTTGAGCGCATTATGCGCCAGTGTGTGTTTATCTCCGCGACGCCTTCTGAATATGAAGCCACGCATCAAGAACAAGTGGTCGAGATGATTGCCCGCCCCACAGGGTTGATAGACCCAGAAATTACGGTCAAACCAGCCGATACGCAAGTGGATGATTTACTCTCTGAAATTAAGTTGCGAGTGGCCATAGGTGAACGCGTATTAGCCACAACGCTCACTAAACGCATGGCGGAAGATCTCACCGATTATCTTTCAGAACATGGTGTCAAAGTCCGCTATTTACACTCAGACATTGATACCGTTGAGCGCGTAGAAATTATTCGTGATTTACGCTTAGGTGAGTTTGATGTGCTTGTCGGCATTAACTTGTTGCGTGAAGGTTTAGATATTCCTGAGGTTTCTCTTGTCGCTGTTTTAGATGCAGATAAAGAAGGCTTTTTGCGCTCAGAACGCTCGCTCATCCAAACAGCAGGCCGTGCTGCGCGTAATCTAAACGGTAAAGTGATTTTCTACGCCAACCGCATCACACGCAGCATGAAACTCGCGATGGATGAAACAGAGCGTCGCCGTGGCGTGCAAATGGCTTTTAATGAAGCGCATGGTATTACCCCCAAAGGCGTGACTAAGCGCATTAAAGATATTATTGACGGCGTGTACGATATAGAAGATGGCAAACGCGAACGTAAAGCCGCTCAAGATCAAGCTGAATATGAAGCGCTCAGTGAAAAACAAATACTCAAAGAAATTAAACGCCTAGAAAAAGCCATGCACGACAGCGCTAAAAATTTAGAATTTGAAAAAGCCGCAGATTTTAGGGATCAACTCAAAAAACTTAAGGCTAAGTTTTATGGGGCGAATGTGCCTGATTGAACTAGAAAACTCAGAGCAACAACCATCATGGAGGCTCAAGCGCCAATGGCGCTTGACTCATCACACTCAAGCGTAGCTCAAACTCAACCTTGCCTTGCACTTAGCCTTACTGAAAGTGCTACTCGTCTGAGCTAGATGCGGTAGCGGAAATTTTATGAATAGCCAAGTCAGCACCTTCGTACTCTTCTTCTTGACTGAGTCGAATTCCCACTAATAGTTTTAATAATCCATAGACTAAAAAGCCGCCAGCCAAAGCAATACCAACGCCAAGTAGTGTACCGATCACTTGTGACGCAAGCATAACACCGCCCATGCCTCCCAACGCTTTTGCGCCAAATATACCAGCTGCGATTCCACCCCAAGCACCACATAATCCATGCAAAGGCCATACCCCTAACACATCATCAATTTTCCAGCGGTTTTGGGTTAAGGTAAATGCCCACACAAATAATGCACCTGCAACAACACCAGTCATTAAAGCACCGAGTGGGTGCATAATATCTGATCCAGCACATACGGCAACCAAACCAGCTAATGGTCCGTTGTGTACAAAACCTGGGTCATTTTTACCCATCACAAGTGCAGCCAATGTGCCACCGACTAACGCCATCAGTGAGTTGAGTGCAACCAAACCAGTCACCGCAGACAATGTTTGTGCAGACATCACATTAAATCCAAACCAACCAACGGTGAGTATCCATGCGCCCAGAGCCAAAAACGGTATATTTGAGGGTGGATACGCATGCAAGCGCCCATCTTTGCTATACCGCCCATGTCGAGCACCTAGTAAAATTACTGCAGCTAATGCAATCCAACCGCCCACGGCATGCACGACCACAGAGCCAGCAAAATCATGAAACTTTGCGCCGAAACTGGCATTTAGCCAATCTTGAAATCCGTAATGATTGTTCCACGCAATACCCTCAAAAAAAGGATATACAAAACCTACCAATAAAAAAGTTGCAGCTAGCTGCGGGTGAAATTTTGCACGTTCCGCTATTCCACCAGAAACAATCGCTGGAATAGCTGCAGCAAACGTAAGCAAGAAGAAAAATTTGACTAACTCGTAGCCACTTTTTGCAGCGAGTAAATCTGCGCTACTGAAGAAATTTATACCATATGCGATGCTATAGCCAACGAAAAAATAAGCAATGGTAGACACTGAAAAATCCACCATAATTTTAACCAAAGCGTTTACTTGATTTTTACGTCTGACAGTACCTACTTCTAAAAATGCGAAACCTGCATGCATTGCCAGCACCATAATGGCACCAAGTAGCACAAATAAAACATCACCAGCTGATTGAATTGACTCCATGAATACTCCCCCACGAATAGATATATATTTTTTTGTGGGGATTATAAGAGCAAGAAACACACCAAAACAACAACTTGATGATTTTAAAAGACTCTCAAAAATTAATAATCTAAAAATAGCACAATTTTAGTGCCATAAATATTGCACCGCTCATTTTTGGTGCAAAAGCACATCAATTAAACTGCAATATCTAATTTATCAATCTGAATGTAGCTAACCGCATCAGGATCACCAATCCAAAAGTAATAAAACTCACGCACAATCGCCAAATACAACACGCGTGTTTGTCTTGCCTTAAACAAAGGCAATAGAGAATCAACAGCCATTCTGTAATGCACGTTATTCATTTCAGAATACTCACGTAGCCTTAGCAGCAACAGCTTTACCAACTTAACTCGAGTATCTACCAGTGATTTCTCACCACCTTCCTGACGCAGAGCCATGCTATAAGCCTTAATAGGCCAAAGCTCTACCATCGTGAACTTTTCATCATCTATTTTAGCCCACAAGGTATTTAAATCACCTTCGAGTGGTTTATTGAGCAAGGCTTCAATATCGACATTGGCTTCCTGATTGAGATAGGCAATTGCCTTAAAATCCTTTAACCAAAAATTAAAATATTCCCGCACAACAGCCAACACATAAGGCCAATCATCCGCTGGGTTTTGGCATAACACCATATCAACTGCATCACGAAATACGCTACCACTACACTCCCTATGTTTTAAATAAGGCGTTAAGGCATTAATATAGTTAAGACGGCGGGCTAGACTATCCGCACTTATACCTTTCTTTTCTAACCATTTGCTGTAGACGTCAATAGCCTCTTGCTCTCTAGACTGAGTGTTCCTTGAGCGGTCAATCGTTGATTGATTAATCTCTGATTTATTGGTGTCGATATTCACGCAAATTACCCTTTACTCAATTTCGTCACGTTGCAAAATTAATCTATACACTTTTCAAAAATACTCATTAAACTGATTCGCATCTCTGGATTAGATCAAAAGCGTCGTTAATTTTTGTGATAAGTGTCCAACTAATATATACAGTTCTGCTTATCTTCAAGACTACTAACGGCAGGCAATTTGAAAACTTTAGTAAAAAATTAAATTTAGGAAATTAATTATTTTTTTGTGAAAGACTGACACACATGACGAATGAACAAGCCTTGAGTTATATGCACAACTTGTTGCGTGCCATGCTTGATAAAAAAGCATCTGATCTTTTTATCTCAGCTGACTTTCCGCCTGCAATGAAAATTGATGGAAAGATGACACCCGTCAGCCAACAAAAATTATCAGGTGCGCATACCAAAGCCTTTGCAGAAGCACTGATGAACGAGAAGCAACGCAATGAGTTTGCGCAAGATAAAGAATGTAACTTTGCCATTTGGCCTAAAGAGATTGGTCGTTTTCGCGTGAATGTATTTGTGCAACAAGAAAATGTGGGTATGGTATTACGCACCATTACGACAAAAATCCCCAATTTTGATGAGATGGGCTTGCCACAACAACTCAAAGAAGTTGTGATGTCAAAACGCGGCTTGATGATTTTAGTGGGTGGTACAGGCTCGGGTAAATCCACCACACTGGCGGCGTTGATTGATTACCGCAACCAAAATTCATACGGTCACATTATTACGATTGAAGACCCTGTAGAGTATGTACACCCAAGTAAAAACTGTTTAATTACCCACCGCGAAGTTGGGCGAGATACTAATGGCTGGTCAGCGGCGCTTAAAAACACACTACGCCAAGCGCCTGATGTCATTTTAATCGGCGAGATTCGTGACCGCGAAACCATGGAGTTTGCGATGGCCTTTGCTGAAACGGGTCACTTATGTATGGCAACGCTACACGCCAATAGCGCTAATCAAGCCTTAGATCGCATTATTAACTTTTTTCCAGAAGAGCGTCATGCACAACTGCATATGGATTTATCGCTCAACTTGCGCGCATTTGTATCCCAGCGTTTGGTGTCTAAAAAAGGTGGCGGACGCTGTGCCGCGATTGAAATTTTGCTTAACTCCCCGCTTGTTGCCGATTTGATTCTCAAAGGTGAAACAGGCATGATTAAAGAGGCGATGGCGAAATCAGTAGAGCTTGGGATGCAAACTTTTGACCAAGCGCTATTTGATTTATGCGAATCTGGCCTCATAACCCAAGAAGATGCGTTACGAAATGCAGATTCTTACAATGAGCTGCGCTTGAAAT
The DNA here is from genome assembly GCA_964620425.1 of uncultured Methylophilaceae bacterium. Classification (GTDB taxonomy): domain Bacteria; phylum Pseudomonadota; class Gammaproteobacteria; order Burkholderiales; family Methylophilaceae; genus DASXUG01. The sequence continues at coordinate 468,051 of CAZUGV010000001.1, forward strand.
TTAAGCTACATGGAAAAAATAGCGGGGCAACAGATGAAGGCAAAAGCAAGCTGGGTGAGCTATCATTACATGAAGATAAAGCTGCTGAAGAAGAGCAAGGTAACGCTCTAAAACTTTAGTTGCTTTCAACAAACACAAATTAGGAAAAACCTTGGAACTTATTTTACTTGTCGCCGTATGCATCATCGCTTGGTTTTGGCTAGATTCACTTGCCGCAAGGGATGCCGCAGTAGCGAAAGGTCATGACCTTGTGCAACGCACTAATTTGCAGTTATTGGATGAAACTGTTTCTTGCACACGCCTCAGGGTGGGGCGCAATAGCCGTGGGCAAGCGCAATTTTTGCGTACATTTGAATTTGAAGTCAGTGCCAATGGGGTAGACCGCATGCACTGTACCTTGGTGTTGTTAGGGAAAGAACTGCAATCTTGGTACATTCCGCCCTATTTACAAGCAGTGAATTAACCAACCAACAGTCAGCTATTAGCAAAAGCCTCGCATAACATGCTCAGCATTGCGCCAAATACAGGGATTAAGTCATCCGTATCAAAGGGGGAGCTTTCATCAGTACCTGCAATAATGAAAGCAATCACCGATTTATCTAAATCCTCTCGATAATTTTCCCAATGCTCGGCATCTGCATTGCCAATTAAGTTGAATTTGCGTATGCCAGATTCAACAATATCCGCCAGCTCCTCAGCACTCAGCTCTGAGAAAATTGATTTTGCAATGATGACGGAAGTTTTTTCGAGGTCATTATCATCCACACGGCTAGCCTCGGTGCGGGCTAATGGCATATTTAAATAAGCATGTACCAGCAAAGCAAACGCTTGATACACACTGAGCATATCAAAGTTTTCAATACGCTCATCAACAGGTGAACGCTCGGCTTGTTGAATCGCCTTAAAGGTTAAATAACACGCTAGGTAATTGGTGGCATCGTTTACATCATATGACTGTAAATCAGTGCTGATATTGGGGTTGGTTTCAGACAAACACAGTGCATAAAGCAACTGAACCCGTTGTGCGTAGGTAGTTTCCACAAAAATCCTTAAATTTTCTATTAAATTTTTCTAGGGATTCACGGAATAAGTGTCTGCGCGAGCGAATTGCTTCGTTGCGCGGTACTCGCAACCTCGCTGTATAACGCATACTATCTCGGTTGCTGCGTTCCGTGCGCCTCGCACTTCATCTCGCTCAACGACTTATTCCGTTAATCCCTAGTTTAATTCTTCAATAAATTACAGTTGCGGCAAAGCCTCAAGCTGATCTTGCAACGCAAGCCAGCGCTCTTCAGCCTGCTCAATTTTTTGGTTAATGGCGGCTTGCGCTTTTAATAATTCTTGCAGTTCCTCTTTATTTGCTTGCTCGTAAATATCTGGGCTTGCAAGTCGGCTATCGTATTGCGCTTTTTCTGCGTTCCATTTCGCTAATTGTGATTCTAACTGCTCAGACTCCTTCAATAAAGGGCGGCGCTCCGCAAGCCTTGTTTGACGGTCTGCTTTACTTTGCGCACGCTCAATTTTATTGGTGGATTCTGGCGCTGCGCTTTGTGCTTGCGCTTTTTCTTGCAGGCGTTGTTGATCTAGCCACGTTTTGTAATCATCAATATCACCCTCAAAAACTTCAGCTTTACCATCGGCCACCAGCACAAACTTTTCAGAAGTGGCGCGCAACAAGGCTCTGTCATGCGAGACTAAAATCACGCCGCCTTGATAATCTTGCAAAGCCACGGTAAGCGCATGGCGCATTTCCAAATCTAAATGGTTGGTAGGCTCATCCAGCAGCAATAAATTTGGGCGTTGCCAGATAAGTAACGCCAGCGCCAAGCGTGATTTTTCCCCACCTGAAAAGCTGGCACATGGAGTAGTTGCCATTTCGCCCGCAAAATCAAAACCGCCCAAGTAATTACGATGCTCTTGCTCGCGAGTTAATGGGTCTAGCTTGAGCATATGTTGCAAAGGCGATTCTTCTGGACGCAATTGTTCTAACTGATGTTGCGCAAAGTAGCCGATTTTTAAATCTTTGCCTTCTACTCGTTTGCCATTCAACATGCTCAATTCGTTGGCAAGTAATTTAATCAAGGTGGATTTACCTGCACCATTACGACCTAACAAGCCAATACGTTCACCTGGCCGAATCGTCAACTTCACTTTATTTAAGATTATTTTTTCGGCATAGCCCACACTGGCATCATCCAACACCAGAAGCGGATCTGGTGCAGAAATGGGCGCTCTAAAGCTAAAATCAAATGGGGAATCAATATGCGCCGCTGAAATCATCTCCATGCGCTCAAGTGCTTTAATACGGCTCTGCGCTTGGCGCGCTTTAGTGGCTTTTGCGCGGAAACGCTCAATGTAACTCTGCAAGTGCGCCACGTTGCGCTGCTGACGTTCGTACATGGATTGCTGTTGCGCCAAACGTTCTGCACGCTGGCGCTCAAAATCGGAATAACCACCTTTATACAAAATGAGTTTTTGTTGCTCGATATGCGCAATATGATTAACAATCGCATCTAAAAAATCACGGTCATGTGAAATCAATAACAGAGTTCCGCGGTACTCTTGTAGCCATGTTTCTAGCCACATCACGGCATCTAAATCCAAGTGGTTAGTCGGCTCATCCAGCAACAACAAATCAGAACGACACATCAAAGCGCGTGCTAAATTTAAACGCACACGCCAACCACCAGAAAAATCAGAGACTGGTCTAGTTAAATCAGCGTTACTAAAGCCCAAACCACTCAGTAGCTCAGCGGCTCTAGCCTTAGCAGAGTAACCTTCTATTTCACCCAAACGCGCATGTAGCTCGCCAATTTTTTCGCCCTCATGCTTTGTCTCAGCCTCAACCAGCGCAGCTTCAATGGCGCGTAGCTCTTGGTCACCATCCAGCACAAACGACAGTGCGGCATCAGGCAAAGCAGGGGTATCTTGCGCCACATGCGCGATCACCCAATTGGGGGGCATTTCTAAATCGCCGCTTTCAATCGCCAGCTCACCTCGCAACATGGCGAACAAGCTCGACTTCCCTGCCCCATTTGCACCAGTTAAACCCACCTTATGACCCGGGTGCAATTGAAACGAAGCACCTTCAACAAGCACCTTAACGCCACGCGCTAGATTTACATTTTTAAACTGAATCAAACTTGCCTCTCAAACAAATTGCCAATAGGTTACGCATAACCGAGTAAAATATCGTTTATGCGTTAGGTGCGTCATTTTAATGCAATGCGAAATAAGCATTTACTTTTCTTTACAGAATATCGTTGAACGCGTTTCCGCTCAGTGAAATACTAAATTTCTGATAAGCGATATGCATAACATTTATGATTAAAAAATCTTTTCTTTGGCTGTACCGCTCATTGTTTACCACAGTGTCGGTGCTACTCATTATTGTTTCCATCATCATACTGAGCTTGCGCTATCTAGTCATGCCTCATATAGAAGATTACAAAGACAAAATAGCGCAACAATTAAGTGAGGCCTTGCATCAAAAAGTCACCATAGCGCAAATGGCTGCTAGCTGGAGTGGAATCAATCTGCAATTATCATTACGTGGTGTTGATATTTATGACACGGAAAACCGACCCGCATTAACACTAGGACATGTTGAAACCAAACTATCTTGGCTGAGCATCCCGCTGATGGAGCCGCATTTAAGCTCACTGGTTATTCATGAGCCCACGTTAACCGTACGCCGCGAAAAAAACGGGATAGTGTATGTTGCAGGCATTCCAATGGCAGGGGAATCAAATCCAGAGTTTGCCAACTGGGTCTTACGTCAATCAGCGATTAACATAGTGAATGCAAAGATGTTGTGGCAGGATGATTTACGTGAGGCGCCTCCACTAAGCTTTAACCAACTCAATATTAAAATATCAAATCCAGCTTGGGAAATATTACGCAGCCACCATTATTTTGGTGTTACAGGTATCCCTTCTGCTGGCGCTTCTTATCCTATTGATATACGTGGCAATTTTTTTGGAAACGATGTGGCTGAAATTGAACGTTGGCATGGCACTATCTACACCAAATTAGAAGGCACGGATGTTGGTGCTTGGCGGCCTTGGGTAGACTATCCGATCAACATTAGTCAAGGCTTTGGTGCAGCGCAAGTGTGGCTAGCTTTTGCTAAAGGAAAAATCAGCAGCATAACTAGCGATGTCATTTTGAGTAATGTAAAAACCCAGTTTTCCCAAAGAGGTCCAGAGGCCACACTGAATGCGCTCGCAGGTCGATTAAAATGGATTCAGTATGATGATGGTCAAGAAATACTGGCAAACCATATCAAAATGACTACGAGCGATGGTCTCAATCTAAAAAATGGTAATTTTTCTCTACGAAATCAATTGATTAAGGGTAGCACTTGGCAAAGCGGCTTTGTCCAACTCGATGAAATGAATTTGGCTGATTTACGCACTTTCGCTAACTACTTCCCAACTGCTCAAGTATATACAGAAAAGCTATCCGCAGTTTCGCCCGTTGGTAAACTCAGCAACATTGAAGCAACATGGCATGGAAATCAAGCTGTTCCGCAAGAATATAGCCTGCAAAGTCAATTTTCAGATATTGGTGCAACGGCGTATCAAAACATCCCAGGAGTTAATCATATATCAGGCAGTATCAAGGCTGATCAGGCAAGCGGCTCAATGAGCATTCGCACACAAAATACCACCCTTGATATACAAACAGTGATGCGCCAAATTATTCCGATTGATCAGTTGAGTGCGCAAATTAGCTGGAAAAATGTACGGGGTAACCCCAGTGAAATTCGTATTAACAACTTCGCAATCGCGAACCCTCATTTGGCAGGTACGCTCCATGCTCGCTATTTAAACAATGGTAACAAGGGGGGCTTTCTTGAATTAAACGCCAAGTTTGGTCAAGCCGACGCCAAAAAAATCTACAATTATTACCCCAAAGTGATGGGGGATAACACCGTACACTGGTTAACCAATGCGATTCAATCGGGCAGGTTAGAAAACATTAATGTTTCGATTAATGGCAACCTTGATGATTTTCCATTTGCGAACAACAAAAATGGATTATTTCGCGTCACTGCTGGCGTTAAGAATACAACACTTGACTATGGTGTAGCGTGGCCAAAAATTGAGAACATGGATTTAGACATGCTTTTTGAGGGAAAAAGCATGGAGCTAAATGCCAAGGCAGGACACATGCTTGGTAACAAAATCACCAAAACCAAAGCGATTATTCCAGACTTAACAAACCCCGACCCCATACTTAACCTCACAGGAGAAGCGCAAGGGCTTGTCAGCGAAGGCATTAAGTTTATCAACACCAGTCCGCTCAATAAAATTATGCGTGGCTTTACGGATGACTTAAAGACGACTGGCAATGGCAAACTCACCCTTGAAATGCACATGCCGCTTGAGCATACGGATGATACAGAAATCAAAGGCAGCTACCTTGTGAGTAATGGCAGCATGGCGTCTGAAAGCATTCCCGAGCTCAGCAAACTCAATGGTAAAATTGACTTTACCGAAACAGCGCTCAATGCTCAAAACATTAACACTTGGGTTTATGCGGGTCCTGCCATTTTTTCAGTGACGACTAACCCAGACCATAGCATCAAAATTTCCGCTCGAGGGCATCTTGCAGATGCGGGACTAAAACAAGCTTTTCCAGACCTATATACCCAATACCTCACTGGTACGAGCGATTGGTACTGCACTGTCTCGATACTAGATAAACAATCGGACATGATTATTCGCTCCGATTTAGTCGGTATGGCAAGCACCCTACCTTACCCGCTTAAAAAATCAGCCAGTGAAGCAAAATCACTTGTCATCACTAGAAAAAGAGCGAATGCTGAGCAAGAAATCACTAGAGTGAACCTCGGCAATATGGTCAGCGCGAAGTATCTTACTTTGCATCAAAACAAACAAAGTGTGATTGATCGAGGCGAAATCACATTCAATGCTATCCCTGAACTACCAACACAAGCTGGACTAACCCTTCGCGGCAATTTAGATACTGTAGATTACGATGATTGGCTTGAGGTAATCTCAAAACCATCTGTCAGCGGTGCAAGCGGAACGGGGGTAGTGGTGAATAAAATTGATCTAACCGCCAATACTCTTGATGCGTTAAATCGACGCATCAACATGGCGAAAGTAAACGCAAAAGCCAACAACAATAATGATTGGGATCTCACCCTGCAAAGCCGAGAAGTAACAGGCAATATCCAATGGCAACATGCAAACAACGGTAAAGTCATTGCACAATTAAAAAGCTTGACCATGCCACTGCCCAAACCTAGCGATCCAAGCGACGCTGAAAGCTCAACAAAAACCGTGGCCAAAAGCTATCCTGAACTTGATATTACTGCTGACCACTTTGAGATTAACCAAAAAAAATTAGGGCGTTTAGAACTTCAAGCTAAAGAGCAAAATGACAATTGGAGCATACAGAAATTAAAACTAATTAGCCCAGACAACACACTCACAGCAACGGGTGAATGGTTCAACTGGAAACGCAACCCTAACACCTTGATGACTTTTCAATGGGAGATCAATGACCTAGGGAAAACTGTGGCTAGATTAGGTTCACCCGATACAATTAAAGGTGGCGATGGTCAAATTACTGGCCAACTGAAGTGGTCGGGTAGTCCACATGAATTTGATTTAGCCAAACTATCTGGAAATTTTCAGATGGAAACAAAAGATGGGCAATTTCTCAAAGTTCAACCAGGCGTAGGTCGGCTATTTAGCATACTCAGTCTACAAAATTTACCTAGACGCCTAACGTTAGACTTTAAAGATGTTTTCAACAGCGGCTTCGCTTTCGATAAAGTCAGCGCAACTGTGAGCATCAATCGCGGCGTAATGAAAAGCGACAACTTTAAACTAGAAGGCCCAACAGCACAGGTAGAAATACACGGCGAGACCGATCTACAAAAAACCACACAACACCTTTTTGTCAAAGTGACGCCCCATATTAGCGACAGCCTTTCACTTGCTGCCTTTGCTGGCGGACCAGCAGTAGGTGCTGCGGCGTACATTGCACAAAAACTGCTAAGAGACCCTCTCAATAAACTCGCGCAAGACGAATATGAAATTGTAGGTACTTGGGATAACCCAAAGGATGTTGAAACTAAAGAGTCTAGAAAGCCTGCACAACCGATTCCGAGCCAATAATACTATGTCATAATATGATGACAATTGATGGTTGGCGCAAGCAAAGTAGTCAACTATTCATTCTGGCTTCAGCCTAAAATATAGCATTTGTTATGATGAAGCTTCGAAATTTTAGTCTTTTTTACCTTTTATTTTTTGGCTTCTTCTAATGCGTGATGATTGGCATCTCTAGATACTTGAGCTAACTTTTCGTCAACCAAGAGCACAATCATTGAAGTTAAAATATTGGCAACTTTAATGCACTGTAAATCAGATAAAGCGCTCATGTCTTGATCTAAAATAGAAAATATCTGGGTTTCTTGGCTAATAGCATTGGGTAGAAAGCTAGCCAGACGGATTACTTTTGAAGCAGTATCCACAGCTTGATTACTTGTTTGTTCTTCCATCGCATCTGCGGCTGTCATATCAAGCAAAAAATTCAACACGCGCTTTAAGTAAACCAAAGCACCTAAACCAGCTCCATTAGTCGCTAAACTAATCGCCTGATTAAGCTCTTTTATTTTATCTTCGCCTAATACGGGTAAATATTTAAGGGCATCCCCAAATGTAATATTGGCAAGCGAGGGGTATTGACCAACTTTAAATAACTTACCGTTATCAATATGAAAATAAAAAGTCGCCGCATGTTCTGCCCGCGTACAACTTAACTGCTTAGAAAAAATAGTATGTAGCCAAAATGACGAGCTGACATTAAAGCCATTGGCGGCAAATTTTTCGCTTTGCGCAATATTTTCAGTTTCTGTAGAAATATCGCCTTTGAAAGTAGACATTTTTGCGCAAGCTGGGCAATACATATCTAAGGTACCCGCATAGGTCAGAATGCTTTTCACTACCGATTGTGCGCTTGTCGTTATTTCAAAAGGCTGATTTATGGCCAGTTTGAGCAACCAATCTTCTACTTGCAATTCAGACGATGATTTCATGACGTTTACCCTTTTAAATCGAGCAACGCTAAGCGTTACCACAAAGGCGTTTTATGCAACGCAAGATGTACTAAATATACTCTTAAATCTAACTCGTACTGATGATAATGTGGTTCCATGCTGGTGCATAGCTTGAAAAAAGCCTTGTTATGGTCGCTTTCTTTAAAATGGGCTAACTCATGCACCATTATCATGGTTAAAAACTCTACAGGAACCGCTTTAAATAGGCTGGCAATTCTAATTTCGCGCTTTGACTTGAGCTTGCCTCCTTGCACGCGAGAGATAGTGGTATGCAAACCTAGCGCGTGTTTGATGATTTGAATTTTATTATCAAACAACGCTTTGGTGAGTGGTTCTGCATTTCTCATAAACTCGTTTTTGATACCGAGCGCGAAATCATATAGCGCCTTGTCCGAGGTGAATTCATGCGCCTTAGGATATTTAGCGAGCAAAATTTGTGCTAACTTATCTTGTGCTGCAAGCTCCCGCACCTGTTTGCGAATATCTGCGGAATAGGCCGCTAGGTATTTCGACTCCCAAGCTGGTGTTGCGAATGTGGGTTGTGTCATTGTCTAACAGCCATCACGCGTTTAAATCGCCCCATATTTTCTCTAAGCGTTTGATTGATATTGGGAAAGGTGTTTTAAGCTCTTGCGCAAACAATGACACGCGCAACTCTTCTATGAGCCAGCGGAACTCGAATATTTCTGATTTGAGCTTATCTGCTTTGCGCTGTTTATCCACAGCGGCTTCCCAATTTTGCCAGAGCGTGGCAACACTGGCTGCATTTTTGCCATCACGGTCTGGGTTCGCAGGATGCTTTTCAATACGCAAGCGCAACGCTTTGATATAGCGCGGAAAATGCTGCAACTGCTCCCATGGCGTTTGGCTAAAGCAATGCTTGTGCAATAACGATGGGATTTGCTGTTCCACATCGCGTTTTAAACGATTCACAGTAGCAGGCATCTGACTTTGCTTGGTCACGAGCAGTTGATATTCTGTGGCAATGGCTTGTGCGTATCGTGCTAAAGCCTCAGTCACCGCTGGCAAGCGTGTTCTGGCGCGCTGTTTAAGCGTCATAAATGCTTGGTTGGTGCGTGGCAAGTCATCTTCACCAATAAAGGCTCGATCAGCGATTGTGGCGAGCATATCTTGTTTAAGGTCTTCATTACTGATGATATTGCGCAACAACAAGGCATATTGCGTAAAGCCAGGTAAACCTTTTTCTAGTTGTTTCATTTGCTCTTTAAGCTCAAATCGCATCAAGCGACATACGCCTTTTCTGTGCGCTTCTACGGCAGCGGCTTCGGTATCAAACAACTTAAGCGAGACGCTTTCTATATTATCCTCAAGCGCGGGGTAGCCAGTCATTTGACGCCCCTCTTTGCTAAATGTGAGGGTAACTGGCAAGTCGCCAAAATCCCATTGTTTCAGCCCTGTTTTTTCGATACCGGGCGAGTTACTTCTAAAAGTGAGTTGGGCGGCTTGACCAAGTTGCTGTTTCAGCGCGTTCCAATCGCGCCCCATGCCTAACTCGCGACCTTTCTCGTCAATGATACGAAAGTTCATATGCAAGTGGCTGGGTATCGCATCAGCAGGCCAATCATCCACGCTAATTTTCAAGGTAGTGGCTTTATGTATGTATTGCGCCAGCACCTCTTGCAGATGCCCCTCTCCTACTTTTACTTGTTCTAAAAAACCAGTGACAAACTCAGGCACTGGCACACAAACGCGTCGATAGGTTTTAGGTAAGGCCTTAATCATGGTGGTGAGCTTTTCGCGCAACATGCCAGGCACTAGCCATTCTGCGCGTCTCGCATTGAGTTGATTCAACAAGGCTAATGGGACGGTAGCAGTCACACCATCTAATGGATGATTAGGCTCAAAACGATATTTGAGTGGCAATTGCACACCATCCATCTCAAAGGTTTCAGGAAACTGCGCCTCAGTCACTGATGAAGCGCCATGACGCATCAACGCTTCACGCGTAAGGAACAACAACCTTGGCTGGATTTTCTCAGCATCTTCACGCCACTTTTCGAACCCAGCACCATTAACAATGCTGCATTGACCACTAATCGGTGGAATCACGCCATCATAAAAAGTAAATAAGGCATGCTCATCCACCAGCACATCTTGGCGACGTGCCTTATGTTCCAACTCTTCAATTTCTGCAATCATGCGGCGATTAGCTTCAAAAAATTGAGCTCTGGTGTCAAACTCCATATTGGCTAAAGCCTCGCGAATAAAAATCTCACGCGACTCTTGTGGGTTGATTGGGCCGTAGTGCACACGACGCTTGGGAATGATAGTCAAACCATACAAACTCACACGCTCCCATGCCACTACTTGCGCTGGTTTTCTATCCCAACGCGGGTCAGTGTAATGACTTTGCGTTAAATTTCGGGCTAATGGCTCAATCCAATCTGGGTCAATTTTGGCAACGCATCGCGCATATAGTTTGCTGGTTTCCATCAACTCTGCCGCCATCACCCATTTGGGTCGATTCTTTTTCAGCCCTGAACCTGGTGCAATGCTAAACCGTATACCACGTGCGCCTTGATATGAGTCGCTCTCGCCATCTTTAAAGCCTATGTTACCTAGCAAACCTGAAAGTAAAGCGCGATGCACTTGGTCATACGTAGCTTCTTTATCATTGAGCTTAAACTCCATTTCCTCTGCAATTTCAAGCAGTTGAAAATACAGCTCTCGCCACTCTTTTAAACGTAAAAAGGATAAAAAGTTTTGGTGACATTTATTGAGGAGTTCTTTATTAGACTTTTTGCTGCTAACCGCCTCTTCATAAAACGCCCAAAGTTTCAAAAAGCCCATAAAATCAGATTGCTCATCTGCAAATTTTGCATGTGCTTGATCGGCTGCTTCGCGTTTATCCATCGGGCGTTCACGTGGGTCTTGTATCGCTAATGCACTGGCAATAATCAAAATTTCACGTAGACAGTTTTCTTTTTTTGCCGCCAAAATCATCCGCCCGACACGTGGGTCAAGCGGCAAGCGCGCAAGCTGATTACCTAAATCCGTAATTTGGCGATTGGCATCCACCGCACCCAACTCTTGCAGCAATAAATAACCATCTGAAATAAGGCGCGAACTGGGCGCTTCAATAAACGGAAAATCATTGACATCTCCCAACCGCAACGCCGCCATGCGCAAAATCACAGCAGCAAGAGAGGAGCGCAGAATTTCAGGGTCAGTAAAAGCCGCACGCCCATTAAACTCTTGCTCATCATAAAGCCGCACGCAAATGCCGTTTGACACCCGACCACAACGTCCTGCACGTTGTTTAGCTGCGGCTTGAGAGATTTTCTCAATCTGCAATTGCTCAACCTTGGCGCGACTGCTATAGCGATTAACACGCGCCAATCCACTATCAATCACGTATTTAATGCCTGGCACTGTGAGCGAAGTTTCTGCCACGTTAGTCGCCAATACGATACGGCGACCACCTGAGGTGCGGAATATTTTTTGCTGATCTTCAATACTCAAGCGAGCGAATAGCGGCAAAATTTCTACGTGCTTGAGTTTGGGTGAACGCCCTTGGTATTTACGCAGATGTTCGGCGGTGTCGCGAATTTCGCGTTCGCCAGGTAAAAACACAAGAATATCGCCATCTCCCAAGCGCAATAAATCATCAGCGGTATCTAAAATCGCTTCTTCAAGCGCTTCTTCTGCGTCATCTTCTTCTAACCAGCGCGATTCAATGCGTGGTTTGCGTTTTACGCCCATCACGTCTTGACCTAAAAACTCTAGGTCTTCGTCATCATCGCTATCCACGGCAACTTCTTTCGCCATGTAACCTGCTTTACCTAGGGGTCTGTATCGGATTTCCACAGGGTATGTGCGGCCAGACACCTCAATCACGGGCGCACCATTAAAGTGGGTGGAAAAGCGCTCTGCATCAATCGTTGCAGAGGTCACAATCACCTTTAAATCAGGACGCTTTGGCAATAACTGCTTGAGGTAGCCAAGCAGAAAATCAATATTTAAACTGCGCTCATGCGCCTCATCAATAATAATGGTGTCGTAAGCATTAAGAAACTTATCGCCCTGCGTTTCTGCTAGCAAAATACCATCAGTCATCAATTTGACGTAGCTAGATTCTGAGAGCTTATCGTTAAAGCGTACCTTGTAGCCCACCACCTCACCCAAAGGAGATTTCAACTCTTGTGCAATGCGGCTTGCGACAGAACGCGCGGCGATACGGCGTGGTTGTGTGTGACCAATTAAACCCGAAACACCACGCCCTAGTTCCAAACAAATTTTGGGTAATTGCGTGGTCTTACCTGACCCCGTTTCGCCACACACAATCACAACTTGGTGTTGTTTTATGGCAGCTAAAATTTCATCTTTTTTACCACTTACTGGCAACTCTAAGGGATATTCTGGCTTAGGCAAGGCGGCTAAACGCGCAGCGAATTTGTTTTGAGATGCTTGCATTTTTTGCGCCACTTCGGCTTGCAAACGTTGCGCTTTGGCGAGTGATTTTTCGTCACCTAGCTTTTGCAACTCAGCCGAATCTCGCAACTTACGACGCAAAGCATGGCGATCCACCAACATACATTGGGCTAACAATGTATTGATTTGCTTTAAGGGTGTTTGACTATTGGGAATGTTGTTAGATATGGTCATATGCGGCTAAATGTAAACTTACCTGCATTTTAACATAGCCGCAGATTTCACAATTTGATTGGCGCTATTGAATGTTGAATCTATCGTTTGATGTTTTTAAGATACGCCCCGCGCACTTCAAAATGCACAGAATCTACCACCTTTTTATCAGCACTTAACAAAGCCAATTCATGCCGCCCTAGGATAGGAAACCATGTAGTGACGGGCTGGCTCGAGCCGATGGTTTTTCCATCTAGCTGCCAATGCCAGCCAACTGAAAATTTACTTGTAGTTTTAAACACAACGCGCTGTTCATTGACTGGAATTTCTGGGTCCAACGCGATAATCGCCCCCTCACCAGGATAGGCAATTTGCGCAAAATTCACCGACTGAACACCAATACTGTCAGTAGCATTTTGATTAGCGATGATGGTTGCTTGCTCTGTTCCAGCAATAAATAACTCCTCTCGACTCGGTTCAATGGCAGGTTGAAAGTTAATAGTTTGACGCACGATATTGGCAGGCATAGGCTGACTTTGCGTTTGCAGCAATCGTCCATCTGCATGCTGGTGCAAATAATCCATCACTGCCCGCCATACAGGGGCTGCGCCTGTCACGCCCGATACATCGTGCATGGGCATACCATCGCCATTACCAACCCACACTCCCACCGTATAGCGCCGTGAAAAACCAACGCACCAGTTATCACGCATATCTTTACTTGTGCCTGTTTTTACAGCGCTCCAGTAGCGTGTATGCAAGGCAGAATCCATACCAAAAGTATGCACACGTGCGTTATTATCAGCCAGCATATCCGCCACAATATAGGCTGCTTGCGGAGAGATGACTGTGCTGATTGGCGATGACTTATCAGCATTTGCAAGTAGGCGAACATGACTAAACCGCCCTTGATTCGACAACGCCCGATATGCATTGGTGAGGTCTAGCAAACGCACATCTGCCGCGCCCAACGCTAAGCTGTATCCGTAAAAATCGACTGGTTCGGTGAGTGTGGTGAAGTTAAGCCGATTGAGTGTGCTGAAAAAATCATCGGGAGAAATACGCAACGAAGTGCGCACCGCAGGCACATTGAGCGAGTTACCCAACGCTGTACGCACGCTCACCTCCCCCAAAAAATGCTTGTCATAATTTTGCGGAATATAATAGCCAGTGCTGGTATTAACGCGTACAGGTGAATCATCAAGTATAGAAGCCGCTGTTAACAAGCGGCTTTGTAATGCTGTGGCATATAAAAATGGTTTCAGTGTGGAGCCTGCTTGCCGTGGAGCGATGACGGCATCGACCTCTGGACTCATTGACAAATTGCCACTAGACCCAACCCAAGCCAACACCTCACCCGTTTGATTATCTAACACCAACACTGCGCCATCATGCACGTTTTGATAGTTAAGCTGCATTAAGTTAGCGCGTAATTGTTGTGTAGCAAATGTTTGCAAAGGTAAATCTAAAGTTGAGCGTACTTGCTCACCTGCATGGCGAATGAGTTTTCGCGCAAGATGTGGCGCTAAATTAGTGGCTTCAATTTCAAATGGCGCAACCAGTTTGAGCGCCGCATAACCTTCTAAATCCGCACAAAATTTATCTTGATGCATTTGCTTGAGTAAGTAACAAGCACGCGTGGCAACCATCGCTGGCTTGGCATTAGGAGAGCGTAATAGCACAGCGGCAATACTAGCTTCTCTTGCATCTAAGGCGGCTGGTGCTTTATTAAACAAACCAAAACTCATGGCATTGATGCCTTGTAATTCGCCACGAAAAGGTACTAGATTGAGATACGCTTCTAAAATCTCAGCCTTTTGCCATTGGTGATCTAACAACAGCGCATCTTTCGATTGTATGATTTTTTCTGAAAGGCTACGCCGCACGCGTGACGTAGTTTTTGTAGAATCGCCTTGGTGTAACACATCTTGCTCCAGCAACCCCGCCAACTGCATGGTGATAGTACTAGCACCACGGGTTTTGGTGTTCCACAAATTGCGCCAGCTTGCCGCGGCAATGGCTTGCCAATCAACCCCGCTATGCTCATAAAAGCGTTTATCTTCAGAATATATCAACGCTTGTAGCATGGTCGGAGACATCGCCTCAAGCGGCACCCATTGCAGACGCCGCACTTGGTGATTGACCCTAAGTTGCTGCACCACCTGACCATCCCGCGATAATAACCAGCTGTCAGATGGTTTATATTGCTGCTTCACTTCCTCATAATTTGGAAGCGCCCATGCATCGATGCAGATGAGCCATGCGAAAAAACAAAACACCAGTCTAGAAAACAGCATAGCGGTATGCCCACCTTTATTTAGCGGCATTCATTTGAACGCTCAGCTGCGCATTAGGCACTTGCGCAAACACTTCAGGCGCATACATCGCCTCCACACGAGTGGGTGGCAAATTAAACTGTCCTGGATTATTTAAACGTACCGTATATTCGTACCAAACGTGCCCTGTGGGCATAAACTCATAATAAGCACGGAAGAAGCCTAAGCCGCGCTCTGTATATGATGGTTGAATACCATTTTTGCCATCATATTTATTTTCACCGACTTGGGCGATTTTTGAATCTCGGGCCGTATTACCCAAAATGCTCGCACCAGCGGGAATCGGGTCTGATAGCGCCACCCAACTCAATGCTTGGTCGCTATCAATGTCGATTCGAATACGCATTAAATCACCACGACTCCACTGCCCCGCCACTTTTTGCTCAATGGCGGTCACGGTGCGTTTTAAATGACAACCTGCTGCTTTGGCTTGCTCAGGAATCGCCGCACTCACCATAAGATTGACCCAAGGCTTGCCTGTACCTTCGTGTTTAAGGCTAAACTCAGAGTTTGCTTGATTTTGCGGCCACGCAAAAAACAAGCTGGCATCTGCAAAATCTGGGCTTGCCACCTTGGCAGTCGTAACCTCGGCGCCCCACTGCTTGCTTTGTTGTTGCGCATTTAATTGTGCGGTAGTTTTACCTGTAACGGCTTCACGCTCAAACTGTTGTCCAAATTTTGCCAGTGCTAAACGGCCCCAAGCATTCGCCAATGTCGTATGCCAACGCCCTTTGTTTTGGCGCATCAGCGCACCACGCATCATGCCGACCATATCGTCTTTCCAAGCAGGGTCGTCCATCAACAGAGTGGTGAGCCGCGTTGCATTTAACTCGCCATCAATCATGGCCCACCACCACACATCGTTTTCCTCTTGGTCAAACACTAAGCGCCCTCCCACGTTTTGCAAGCGATTGTGCAGCTCTGTCGAGATAGCACTCATACGCTCATCGCGACTTTCCGCATCTGGCACGCGCTTGAAAATGGCGTACCAATCAATCAGTGTATTGGTTGGCATTTGTATCGGCTTAAACTCAAAGGCAGACAGCATATTACCGTTCACATTACCCGTATAAGCCAATGCAGCCAGCGCGCTTAATCTCCGCTCTATGAGATGCTCATTGGCGCCCCAATACCAACCAGCGGGTTTACTGCGCCCCTCAACAAAGTCTATCAAGGCTTTACGCATATTGCGCTCCACTTCTTGCGGCAAGGCCACCTTATTTTCGTATGCCATGGTTAACACATAATTGGTCAGCGCATCACTGCCATGTACCATACCAGGGAAGTAAGCAAGATACCCTTGGCTATCTTGATAACTCGCGAGGTTATTCACAATCTCATCCCAACGCTGTTTGTCATTCAAACCTGTTGCAATGGAGGTTTTCTGCTCCAAACAACTATAAGGATATTCTTCAAAATAACGTTGAATCCCCGCAGTTTGTTGCGCAATACTTGCCGTCAGGCGAACCTCTAAACCGCCTTTGCCCAATATTGCACCTTGTGGCAATGCGGTCTTGGTGCTGTAAGTACCATCTAGTTGCATTAAGCTGGACTGTTGAATAGTAGCAGGCACACGCGGCAATACTTGTTGCGTAAAGCGCAGGGCATCACGTTTTTTGCTTTGCGTATCAAGCGCATTAATTTGCCATGTGATTTTTCCTTCGGCGTTAGGTGCTTGTAGTAGCCATGCGGCATCCTTCGCCTCACCAGCCGCCAATGCAATGGTTTGTGCGGGCAGATTTACCGCACCTGCCGTACCTGTCAACTGCACCTGCATTGGTGTCTCAGTCGTATTGCGCAACGTCAGCATCGCACGGTATTGGTCGGTTTCTCGCACCAGCGGCGGAATACCAGAGGTGATCTGTAAATCTTGTCGCGATTGAATTTCAGCCGAACCTGTGCCGAATAAGCCTGTGTCCGCATCTGCAATCGCCACAATTTTGAACGCGCTGAGCGAATCATTCACTGGGAACTTCACGGTTGCCACGCCTTGTGCATTCAGTTTTACGCGTGGGTTCCAGTACAGCAAAGTATCAAACAATTCACGCGTTGATAACTTGCCTCCACCGCCGCCTGCGGGCAGTGATTTTTTACCAAAATGGCGTTTACCCACTACTTGCATTTGCGCAGTTGCAGTCTCCATCAAATATGCACGCTCTTCTTGCATATTATCGAGTAAATTCCATGTGTGATTGGGTGATAGCTCAAGCAAAGCGCGGTCTACCACAGCAACAGCAACTTCAGAGCCAGCAGGTGCAGGCTTGCCGCTAGGTAACAAGACTTTCACTTTCACGGTTGCCATTTCACGTGGCTGATACATTTTTTTATCGGCATCAACAGCCACACTCAATCGATTGCCCGCAATCCCCACGGCGATGCGTGTCAAACCAAATTTATACGCAGGCTTGGCTAAATCTACTAATGCCGTCGCTTGCGGCACGGCTTGCCACTTAGCTTTTGCCCAGTCAATCGGGCTGTGCCAACCCCACTCAAAAAATGAATACCAAGGCACGGTGGTAATACGTCCACGCACCACCAAAGCCGACAAAAACACATTGGGGCCCCAATTTTTTTCAATCGAAATCTCCACCACGGCATTGCGTCGATACAATGGCTGGACAATCGTTTTTAACACACCTTCGCGCTCAACAGAAATAAGCGCAGTTGCTTGATAAAATGGGCTATGAATTTGAAAGCGCGCTTTTTCTCCTGGTTGATATTCACGCTTTTCAGGGATGACTTCAATGCGGTCTTCGTCACCTTGTGCAAACCAAAAGTCCGCATCGTCACTCACCCAAAAACTGGTGCTGGTTTTGGCAAGTGCGCCAGTATCGTCTGCGGCTTGCGCTTGCAAACTGATATGGCCCGCTTCTTTCACATCCACTTGGCATTGAAAAAACCCTAGTGCATCGGTTTTACCTTCACACACTTTCCCTAAATCTTGTTTATTTTCTTCAGTTTCATAACTGTAAAAACCACCAATAATGCGCTTGCGATGTACATAATCCCATTTTCTAACCCCACTAATTTTGACATTCACACCTGCGACTGGCTTGCCGTTTAAATCAAGTGCAACGGCTTGCAGTTTATGCGCACCTTTTAACCCTGCCCAATCTTTCACTTGCAAGCCTATCGCTATTTTTGCAGGCCAAATTTCTGTATTACCTGCAATCGTCTGAATTTCGCCATTCGGGTCAGTAAAAGTCATTTCCGTTTGAATATTAACAGGTTGGTCGAGCTTTTCATGCGCGTCAAAGACAGGCAAATCAAGGTGCGCCATGCCTTGTGCATCTAGCTTAATCGCCTTTTTATCTAATACTAATTTTTGTGATGAATCTTCACGTTCGTTATTAAAATTAAACTCATCATAATTGGCAAATTGGTAGCTCGTGCTACTACGCATGGCAGACACTTGCACCGCTTGACCGCTTGCCGAACCGCCATTTAAGTAGGCTAGAGAAAGGTTCACTGATAATTTCGAAATGCCCGCATACCGCGCCTTAGTCGTTTGCACCGTGCCTTTATAAGCAGGTAAACGAAATTCAGACACTCTAAACTGCGCAGTATAGTCATCCGCCCCCTCTATTTTGATGCCGTAAGTCCCCATTTTTGCATCTTTAGGGATTTTCCACTGACTGGTTGCTACACCACGCGCATCCCAAGCTAAAGGCAAATCAACGGTAAAATCTCCATCAACAAGCTCTAAACTGGCTTTATCTGGCAAATTTTTTGGGTAGCGATAACCTTGGTAATGCAACTCGCGTGCAAAGTGCTTCATCGAAACCGTTTCACCTGCGCGCAACATCGTGCGATCTAACACGGTTTGCATTTTAATGTTTTGCTCAGGCGCCCAAGTGTTGACGTTAAAACGCCAAGGCTCTATGCCTTTATCCCAATCAGAACGCACAAAAGAAAAATCATCACCCCGTTTAGCAGTTGCGTAATAGCTATAAAAATGTTTGCAATCATGTAATTCTGGTAATTTATCTTGATATGTAGCCAAACCATTAGCATCAGTTTCATCTTGCCAAATCTGGCGGCCATTACAATCATACAAAGCGACTTGTGCCGCTTTTACAGGTTTTCCCGTAGACAGCGAAGTGACCCACACCACACTATTATCGCGACCTTTTTTAAGATGCACCGACATATCCGTGACGAGTGCCTGACTACGCACATACATAGGTTTAGCCTCACTCAACAAGGCTTTACCAAGTAATTTACTTTGAATTTCCACCACATAAAAGCCTGGTTTTGCTAACGGAATACCCAATACCTCAAACGCTTTTGAACTGGATAATTTAGGTAGCGCACTGCTAGGTTGTGCGCCTTTGTAATTTTCTAAAAATGAAAGCTCGCGTGGGTATAAATAATCGACTGTTTCATTATCGTCATTTGCCGCATCGTATCCTCCTTCATCATCTGAATAACCATCCAAACTGCGTTGTTTCAATTTTTGTGGATTACGTTTAATGGTCTTGGTTTGACTCTCAAATTGTGCCAGGTCTTGCATGACTGAAAACATGCCTTCAGCATCATTTTTGCGTAGCATACGCATGGCGAGTTTGCTCTCCACATTGCGCAGTGTCACTGGTAATACACCACCTTCTTTAAGCTCTAACACGCCAAAATCAGCTGCAAATTTGGCAAGCGGTGGCAAACTACCCACTTTGGTTTTCAACGGAAATCTGTTCGCATTAGCTAATGTTCTGCCGCTTAAATCCGCAAACTTTTCAGGCAGAATAATCTTAAACGTGGTGTTGGAGTTAAAGGGGCCTTTAAAAACAACCTCATCCAAATAATCTTTATCCACCAAGACATGATCGCGATAAAACGCTTTTACGTTTTGGGCGACCAACTCCTTTTTACGGGCAGGGCTAACGTCTCTTGGGTTGATTGCAGCAATATTGCTTACCAACTTAATTTTCTGTGCAAACTCAATGCTGACTTGGTCAGTAAACCGCAACCTCAAGTCTGATAAAGGTGAACATGGCGCACTAGGGTTTTCACGTGTACAAGTCAACTCAGCGCGAAACGCAGGTCTTACTGTGTAGATTTTTTCTTCTGAGCTAGAAGTTTTCGCACCTGATGTACTTTCAATGCCTCGCCCCCACACCAGCTTCATCTTTACCCCAGCAGGCAAAGGACGCTGGCAATGAACCGCCAACGGGTGCGTGTAGCGACGCCTTAGATTTTTCACTAAATTAAGTGTATCTGCAGGCAGTAAAACCCGAACAGGAATATGCTCACCCACGCCATCCACCTGACACCAAGCATGCGCTTCTACACTTTGTGTTTTTACTTCAAATGGAAGATCAACAATAAAATGCTGGTCCTCTTCAACACGATCTTCCTCTTCTGGCAGAATATTACTAAGCCAAGGAGCCGCCATGTAGAACATGAATCCGTCTTTAACAGATTTAGAGTATGCGCTGAAAGTTGCCCCACTTTGCGCTGCTAGATTGGGCTTAATCTTGAAGTGGCAAGCGTCTCCTGATCCCAACTTACCAGATAATTGATACCGCCATGTTTTAGCATCTATCCAACGACCAGACCCACTCACAGTGCAACTCACATCAAAAGGCGATTCAGCATCAGTATCGCCCAACTTCACCACATCCTCATTAAACACTGCAGTGACTTGAGTAACGTTTCTCACCTCGCCTTGCGGGGAAAACTGACGAACCTCAAGTGCAGCACTTGCAATCTGCGGGGCTATCAGCAAGGCGCTAGCAAACGAAATGTAAATAAATAGCAAGATTATTTTATGAGAGCGCACAGACACCTCAGAGATTTAATATTTAACAAATAAATTTAGCTGGTTTTTTTAAATCAGAAAGTTAAAAGCAATTTGCAGCCTTATTCCCAAAGTAAATCATGATTACAAGGACTATTATAGTTAAGTTGAAAGTAAGACTATAAAGGGTCTATATGACAGAGAATCATAGCGCACAATCAATCCAGGCAGAACAGTTTAGGCAAACTTTAATCTGGCCTGTTCAACTCATTCCCACCGAAAACACCCATCAGATCCAAAAATATTGGGAAACCATGCGTAACCACGCAACTGGATCGCCGTGGCGTGAAATGTCTGATGAGTTTGATTCAGATAACAAACATTTAAGTGAAGCGCGTTATCAAGAATTTGTAACATTTTTGCCGTTTGCTCAACGTTTCTTATATGGCGAAGGAAAACATGGAGGTGTTGCTGGGGAACACGAAGCTTCCCCTATCCACATCTTTTTTCGCCATGATGTCACTAAAGTCCGCATCTCCATCAACAATAATGCCACGCCGATAATTTTATCTGTTGCACACACTGAGTTATATTTCTTTTACGACATTGATATTGCAGTCTTGTGTGTAGAAATTGTCGGCAACAAAATTGAATTAGCGAACGCTATGGAGCTTTTATTCCGATTTGGTCGTACCTACCCAAGTTATTGGGATAAACATGGTCAAGCAGGCAATTGTGCACAAAAAGTAGCATGGTTAGACAAAAATGATGTTGTACTTTCAGAATCAGATTATGAGAATAAAGCGCATTATCTAAACTTCGTAAAACATAATCACGTTCCTAATGTAGCATCCCATTGGGCATTCCTGATTAAACCATTGGTACAACATCATTCAGATGATCAAGGGTTGATTCGATATCGTGAAATTGAATATCAACGTATGCCTGTAATGAGTTACTTATCATTTAACGATGTTAAACAATTAAGCCGGGGTGATTTAATTAGGCTAGGCTTACTAGCACCGCACTGGGATTCATCAACCCTGCCTTACCCCTCTGAATATCTGAGAAATTTTGAAGAAAATCACTGTTATGACCGCTATTGGGATAGCGCCCAGCAAGATGATTGGAATAACACACGATTCATGTGTTCTGAACAAGGACTAGTGGTGATTGGAAGCCAGAGACATCCGTTTTTTACGGATGAGAACATGGGAACACTGAGCCAATTCAAAAATCAATTTTTCTTATTGTTCTTAATTTCCCATTTTCAAAAAGCAGCGCTTCTGATGGTTTCAGACCGCCTAGTACAAGCAATCAGTTATTTGGATATTAACAATACTGAGTCTATTAAAGATTTTAGATCAAGCATCCAACACACAATGGAGGTATTTTTGAGATTTACACATCGCTATTGGTTCCAAGAAGTATCAGACCAGGCTGTTGCTCGCGACCTATTTCATATGATGCATCAACACAATAATACCGAAAAACTTTTTGAAAAAACAAGAAGGCGAATAATGGACATGCAGCAATACTTAGAAAATGAAGAGTTGCGTCAACAAGCGAATACTGTGGTGAGGCTAACTGTTGTGACCATATTTGGCTTGGTAGGAACAATGACAAGTGGCTTGCTTGGAATGAACTTAATTGACCTGACAGAACAACCCATAAGCATCAAATTACTATGTTTTTTGTCTGTATTTATTCCCGTCTCTGCGATAACTTTTTACACCGTGGCTAAATCCAAACGTCTGTCATTTTTCTTAGATGCCATGTCAGATGAAAAGATAAAGGCAAGAAATAAGCTCAAAACACTCATTGCAGTTTGGAGCCGACAAAATAAAGAATCTTGATCAATTAATCTCTATCGTCTGCAAAAAAATTCTAGCAAATAGGGTGTCGACTAACGACACCCTGACATAAGTTAATTTGCTAAGAAACTACATGTTTTGTAAACACCAGGGGCAGGATCTCCAAAGACACCATTATTACATCCCAAGCTATTCACCACGCCAGATTTGCTGAAC
>CAZUGV010000001.1:490959-531470 GCA_964620425.1 uncultured Methylophilaceae bacterium
ATGTGCCACCTTCCCCTGAACATGTAATTGCATTCGATGGGGGTGCCGTGGTCGGAGTGGTCGCTGACTGAATCAATACTGTCACTACTGCACTGGCTGTCACAGCGCCTGCATTGTCTGTGGCGCGGGCCGTGAGGCTGTGGCTGCCAACGCTGGCGTTGGTCCAGTTGTAGCTATACGGTGCTGTGTTGCTGCTGCCAATGAGTGTCGTACCATCGTAGTAGTCAACTTGGCTGATGATGCCGTCTGTGTCAGCAGCAGTTACCGTTAGAGGAATTGCAGTGCCTTCAGTGAAACTCTGATTATTTATCGGTGTATCAATTGAAATCGATGGCGCTAAGTTACCTCCTGTATTTCCAGTAACAGTAATGTTGATTGCGCTGCTGCTGGTGCTGGCGCCTGTGTTGTCTGTGGCGCGGGCCGTGAGACTGTGGCTGCCAACGCTGGCGTTGGTCCAACTATAGCTATACGGTGCTGTGTTGCTGCTGCCAATGAGTGTCGTGCCGTCGTAGTAGTCAACTTGGCTGATGCTGCCGTCTGTGTCCGTTGCGTTCACCGTGAGTTCAATGCTGCTGCCTGTCGGGTGGATGCTGTTGGCGAGCGGGGCAGTCAAACTAACCGCAGGAGGAGCGTTTGTAACTGCACCAGAGGGTAAATATCTACATGTTTTAGACTGCCCAGGAGCTGGGTCACCCCCAAACTCAGAATTACTACATTCTAGACCTCCCGCTACAGACTCTCTGATGTTCCAGCTCGTGTTTACTCCAAACCAAACCGTTGCAGTAACGCCTACTGGCAAAATACAACGAGTGCTCTCACCAGCACAATAAACAGAATTGGGAGGAGGCACTGCACTAACACCTGGCGTTGTAACTTTTACAACAACTGCATTACTATCAGTCACTGAGCCAGCAGAATCAGTTGCTTTAGCCGTCAATCTATGATTACCAGCAGGCGCATTCATCCAAATATAGGTGTAGGGTGAAGCTGTCAAAGTGCTGATTAATGTGGATCCTTCATAGAACTCTACTTTAGCAATAGAGCCACTGGAAACTGAAGCTGTCGCTGTCAATTCGATACTATCTCCAACCGAATAACTTGCATTTGTCGTTGGCTGAACTATGCTCACGATTGGCGCAATATCGGATCCAACAACAGCATCAGAAAGATAACGACAAGATTTATTCTGCCCACTAGCGGGGTCATATCCGAAAACGCTGTTAGAACAACCTATGCTACCCTGCACTCCAGCTATATAAAACCATCGCCCTTGGAATCCACTCTCATTTGCATTTGCCCCATACCAAACAGTTGCCGTGACACCCGCTGGGATAACGCATGTCCCAAACTCGCCACCACACAAAATGGAATTGGCAGGCGGGCTAGCTGTTGGTGTAATCGTTATTGTTGCCGCCTCGCTAGTCATTACACTACCAGTGCTACTATATGATTTGGCACTAATGATGTGGCTTCCTAGTTTGTTGATTCTTAGCGAGTAGTTATAGGGTGCTTCGTTATCTGTAGCAATTAAGGTAACTCCGTCATAAAACTCAACTTTAGTGATGTTCCCAACCGTATCTGTTGCGTTCGCAGTCATTGAAATATTATCTGCCGTAGTATAAGTTGCATTTGCAAGGGGTGAAGTCAAGCTTAAGATGTTACCAAACCCAAGCTCCTCACTGCCAATTTGGCGCACATATTCAACTACATTAATAATATCTGTGTTACTTAACGCAAGATTTGTATGTGCCCGCACTGCTGCATCAATGGTCGAAGCACTACCATTATGAAGATAAGGCGCCGTAGCCCAAGCGTCTCTTAAAGTAGGGACATCTAACCCCGTGAGAGTAGCACCTAAGCGCTTCCCACTAAGTGCATTAATAGTCCCAATACTTTGAAGCGTTGTTGCGTCTTTACTATCCGTTAGTTTAGCTCCCCCATGACAGCTAGCACATGCGTTTGCGAAAACCAGCTTTCCTGCAGTAGCAGACTCTGTTAGACTTCCGTCACTATTTCGATTTGGGGTACCAGCAAACTCATCAAGGGACGTCAAATAAGCAGCAAGGTTATCTAAATCAACACTCACACCCGCTTTTTTATCTCCCAATGGTTGATTTCGAGTACCAGAGTTAAACTCTGAGTCGCTCATCAGACCTGTACCACCCGCAAGCACACGGATTTGTTTTTCAAAATCTTGAATCTCGTCAAAATTAGCAGACCAGTGCGCAAAACCATGCCCCATACCTGCACGCCCTGCTAAAGCAATGGTGTTCCTTAATCCCTCACCAAATCCAGTCATATCCCACACACGACCATCATGGCCCGCATCATTATGACAACTAGCGCAACTCATATAGCTATCTCGTGCAAGACGAGTATCAGCTGCGTCATAAAAGAGCTGCTTACCTGCAAAAACATTAGCAGGGAGCTTCTCTGTAACAATAGAGCTGACATTAGCTAGCAAGTTTGATCTCAAAACACCCTGACTTGTTAAAGGTGTCAGGTCAACGACACTTACATTGCGATCCATGAAATTTTGAACATAAAGTGTGTTGCCATCTGGAGACAATGTAACGCCCTGTGGAGCAATACCTACACTGATTCTAAATAACTCCCTACCACCAATAGCATCAACCACAGCCACTTGACGACTTGTTTCCAATGCAACAAATAAATACACACCGCTTGGGTGATAAACAGCAGCACTACCTAGGCTTGAATTGTCATGATCAATTCGTTTTGAATAATCTTCAGCAAGCGTAGTCAGATTTATACGGGAACTAATAGCACGCACAGTATTTTGGAAGTTCAAATCTTGACCACTCCGCGCCATACCTAGCTTGATATTATCTTGTTTTGATGGCACCCATGCTGTCGTACCATCTGGTGAAATCACTGGAGTAGCCAAGTAGTTTGGAATACCTGCACCTTGTGTTGATGTGTCAGTTTTATCACTGTGTTTAAGTACAATTGTATTGCTAATCGCCATGGTTGCTGGGTTGATTACCAATACTTCCCCGCCAGCGACTGAAGTATCAACAACAGCAGTCGACTCACCTGGTAGAGGCGGAGTAATAAAGCGGGATACCAACACCTTACTACTGTCAGCACTTACAGATAAATGTCGCGGGTTGCTACCTAGTGCAATGCTTCCTTGTTGCACGCCAGTATTTGGGTTTAGCTTAAGTAAAAAGCCATTCGCCTCTAGCACAACGTATGCTGCACTTCCGTCAGGAGCGAAAACTAGACCATGAGGCTGTGAAGCTCTTGGTAAAGTAATCGTTTGAACAACAGCAAGCGTACTTGGATTAATCACAGAGATTGTGGCGTCGGCTTTGTTGGCTACCCAAATACGATTATCAGGAGCGATAGCAACACTACGAGGGGATTTTCCAACACTGATCTCGGCAATAGACGAGTTACTTAAACTATCGATCACACCAACCGAGTCATTATCTGGATTCACAACCCAAATCCTAGACGGATTGCTACCACGATCCTCAGTCAATATAGAGGTAGAATGCGTAGGCGATAATATTGTCTTACTTGTAGCAACAGCCTGCACAAAACTTCTTGTTGTTACAATGCCATTGGCATCTTTTGCACTCAACATCACCACGTATAGACCAGAAGCACTAAAGGAGTGGGTTATATTCGCAGAATCAGTGTAGGCCGTTGCTGAAGAGCCATCCCCAAAATTCCAACTATAGGTGGTGTTTGCCAATGAAGGCAAATTGTAGTTAACCATACCTCCTGAAGAAATAACGGGTGCACTAATGACGCCACTAACATCAGGTGGGGTGTATGGTGCAGTAGTGACTGGAGGTGGGGCAATATTTTGACCTATGCCAACCATTAAACCAAGCGAAGGTGCGCCATTTGCGTCTAATGCGACTACTTGGTAATAGCCAGGCGGAACAGTATTCGCATCTGGGATAGTTGCAGACAATCTAATGTCTTGCTGAGTGAAAGTTAGCGGTATGCGACGCTGACCTGAGTTAAAACCATGCGTGCCTCGACTTGCGCCAATTAACACCAACGCAGAGACAGAATTAGAAGAAGTCATGTCTAATTGCAAATTATCACCATTGCCATATGACAAAGCGCTAATAGCCTGTATCACTGGCCTTGAAGCGAGCACAGAAGCGCCATTGACAGCCTTAAACAAATAAGGTGGATAATATACTTCAGCATTTAAATTAGTAACGGGGCCAGGGGTTCCCCCGCCCGTGGATAAAATCGTACCATTTGGAAGCAATGTTGAGGCGGAATGATACCCGCGATAAATAGCAGCATTCGCACCATCACGCCACAACCCAGTACTTGGGTTCCATAACTCAGCAGCGTATACTGCATTCGGCCCGTTATTATCTGAAAAAGTTGAACCTCCAGTGACCACGACCTCCCCATTCGCTAAAACTATCGAGCTAGGGAATCGACGCGGATAGTGCATGGGCTGCTGCTCAGTTAAAACAGGATCATCCGCATTAATGTCTATTGATGTAACTTTATTACTTGCTGGATAAGGATCCCCCTGTATGCCACCATTCCCACCCAAAACAACAATTTTACCCGGGGCATACATTACAGCATTATTGGTCGTACCAACATTCACGGGATTTGTAGTGCTAGGGGGGCCTTTAAACACCCCCTTACTTGTGATGGCTCCGTTTCCAGCAGGATCCAAAAACCACATTTGTTCAGCAGAAATACCAAAGACTTTGCCATTGGGTGCAACAAATGCCTTTGGATAGGAGGTCCGTACATAATCAGGACCAAAGGCTAATCGACTACTCGCACCAAAAAGGGAACGCCATCCATTGCTTTCGAGAACTTCTGGTGTCATTGAAACATAACCTTGAGCAATAGCCAAGTCTGGGGTATCTTGCATCGACTCCTGAAACGGCGCCATCCCACCCATCATAATGAGTCGACCATCAGGTAAATTAATCATGGTGGCATACCAGCGGTCTAAAGCCAACATGTAAGATGGAGTAACGACTGTGTTTGTTGAAGGTGTATAAAGAGTGCTCGATTTTGCGCTATTTCCGCCTGTCATTAACAGACTGCCATCACTTAAAAATGCAGAGGTTGAACAAAAGCTATCCATCTTCTGTGCACTGTAGTAAGTTTTATGACTCGCAGCGCCAAACCCCAAGCTAGCGTCCCAAATATCCCAAAACCTTGCTGTCAAAGCGGTACCCTCAGGGTTTGTTCCATAAGTAAGCACTCTGCCATCAGGCAGCAATGCTGTATGCAAACCATTAAGAGGCCAAGACTGCACCGCTGACCACATACCTTTGGTAGCGGCATCAGCTGGAATCGTTAAATTTTGCATCATTGGATCGGGCTCTGTTGGCACAGTAACCCAGGCCTCTGCTGCAGCGTCCGCGTGAGCGAGGGGAATAACAGGAATATCCAATGCAAGCATTGAAACGATTAGAAACTTAGCTACAATTTTTTGTAGCGGTATAGAAATTAAATCATGAGTACCTAATGCGCTGATTGCGTTTACATCACTTAAAATTGTAGTAACTTTCTTTGGCTGATTCATTTCAAATAGTCCCTATTACCAAATTCATTTGAACTCCACTGCCAGTGATATAAACTGGTAATCTAAGTAAGTTTTATTTACGGTCATCGCAATGCTGAACTTGAGCATCGCGAAGACAATCTCACTCAGGCGCAAACTCTAACGACCAAATAAACCAATTAAAAACCATCTAATAAAAGGAACTTACAAATAGTTCAGACTGAAGCAAATCGGTTTTTTTGAAATCAATTTGTTTTTTTAATGTTGAAAGTAAACAAAACAAGTACTGAGCGAGCTTCACACATAGTTAGCTTCACTTGTATAGTAACAAATATAAAATTTTATAGCATTAGTCCGAATGGACTAATGGAGAGACAAAAACCAAGTAAAATTTCCTTACCACCTTAGCAATAGATAATAAAGATATTTGTTTGATAGCGCTTATTCTAAGTGAATACCTGCACGATTATCTTTCGCAAAAGCGAAACCGACGACATCTGCTGGCATGGCAGCCCCAATACCATATTCGTCGACATTTGAATCATCGGCAATGGATTGTTGACTCGTTTTACTGCGCTGGCGACTTGTGGAGTTAAGAAATTCAAAATAATTAAAATTTTCAAACAGCTTCATGGCTAATCCCCTAAATAAACAATTGTGATTATCTTCAATTTTTATTACGGCTTTTTAACCAAAATATTTAGTTTTTAAGACAAATTATTTTAATTTTTCTCTGGTCTTACGCGTTGACATTAAACCTCACACTTAAATCTTGCAAGTTAAGCTCTTGTAAAATATGCGTTAATCTATTTTTCGCTTCACGATTAGGGGCATTTTTGTATCGCGCAATAATTAACTCATTTTTCATTGAATGCTCCCAGCCCACCAACTCAGTGACTGTGACTTGATAGCCATGCGCCTCAAGCTGCAGACAACGCAAGACATTCGTGATGTGACTACCGAACTCACGCGTATGTATTGGATGACGCCAAATTTCGGATAATGGAGTTTTAGAAAAGGATGCGTTTTTATTCTTGCGCATGACGTCTGCCACCTCTGCCTGACAGCAAGGAACCAAGACCATAAACTGCGCTTTTTTCTGCAAACCAAACTGTATCGCGTCATCTGTAGCGGTATTGCAGGCATGTAGCGCGGTCACAATCTCCACCTCTGCTGGAAGCGCTTCTGAGGTAGTCGATTCCTCTACGCTTAAATGTTCAAACTGCATGCGCTCAAAGCCAAGCTTTTGGGCTAATATCTGCGATTTTTGCACCAAATCTGCCCGAGTTTCTATCCCGATAACTTTGCCACCTGTTTGTTGCTTCATAAACAAATCATACAAAATAAAACCGAGGTAAGACTTACCTGCCCCATGATCAACCAACACGGGGTGTCTCCCCTTCTGCATCAGCTCCTCAAGTAGCGGCTCAATAAACTGATAGAGGTGATAAACCTGCTTGAGCTTACGGCGAGTATCCTGGTTAAGCTTGCCATCCCGCGTGAGGATATGTAACTCTTTCAGCAGCTCGATGGATTGATTCGGTTTGATTTCTGGAATAATACTCATGCTCGGATTTTAACCTAATTAGGCTAGATTCTGCGTTTATCAAACTAAAAGAGCTAGGTTTGCCATTACTTACAGGCGAAAAAGACCAACCAATGTTAAAATAAGCGATTGATTTAACGTTAGAACTTACATGGCTATTCAGTGGTATCCAGGACACATGACCTCTGCGCGCAAAAAAGCGGCAGAAACGATGGAGTTTATTGATGTAGTCATCGAGGTATTGGATGCGCGTATTCCCGAAGCCAGCCATAACCCGATGATTGAAGAATTAAGGCTATTTAGACAACGCCCCAACCTCAAAATCTTAAATAAAGCCGATTTAGCCGACCCCGCCGCGACGCAAGCTTGGTTAAACCACTTTAACAAACAACCGAATGTGAAAGCGGTTGCGCTTTCGTGCAAAAAACCAGGCGATGCGAATAAAATCCCCAATCTGTGTAAAGCGCTCGCTCCCCATCGTGATTCAACCATTAAACCACTACGCATGATGATTATGGGCATCCCCAACGTGGGCAAATCTACCTTGATGAACGCCCTGCTCAACCGTCGCATTGCCAAAGTGGGCGATGAACCAGCCGTCACTAAATCGCAGCAACGTTTTGATTTAAGCCCGCTGATGAGCATCACCGATACTCCAGGCATGATGTGGCCAAAAATCGCCTATGAATCTGATGGTTATATGCTTGCTGCCAGCCACGCCATTGGGCGAAATGCGGTGATTGATGAAGATGTGGCGATTTTTTTAGCCAACATCCTCATCAAACAATACCCCGCATTACTCAATACGCGCTACAAAATAGATGTGAGCGAAATGGATGGAGTTGATTTATTAGAAGCAATTGCCAAACGTCGCGCCTACCGACTAAAAGGCGGCGAATGGGATATGGAAAAAACTGCCATGGCATTTTTGGTAGATTATCGTTCTGGCGCAATTGGGCGTATTAGTTTGGAAACGCCAGAAAGTAGACAGTATATGATTGCAAACGCCCCCACCAGCACACCGCAAAGCAACGAAGAACCCACTGACAACCCAAACCAAATCTAGCGTTAATCTGCCAAAGTTTGACCTTTATCAATAAAAGCTAGTCACGAGAATTCAATATTCTTCAACAATTGTCGTAATAACGTAATCATTAAGGCAATTAAAAACAAATGCAAAAAGGTCACTTTTCTCAATAATGAACTATCAATTAAAAGTAATTAAACCACTTTTAATCTCTTCGTTTATTTTAAGTGTGGGCATTATTGGTTTTTTATTCAATGAATTCCATTTTTTTCAAACCAGCAGAGCCGCTATCAAGATATTTGATTCGAGATATCAAATTGTTAAATTAAAAAGTGTGGTTCTAAACACACAATCTGCTCAACGCGGATATTTATTGACCGGAAACATGGTATTTATTCATAACTTTAATACAGGGTTAAAGGATATTCATACCTCACTTAATATGCTTGAGCGTCAAGCATTAGAATCGTTAATCCTCGCAAATAAAATACATAAACTCAAAAAGCTTATTGAGCAAAATTTGAATAGCATTAATTCTGAAATTCAAATCGAAATGAATTATGGTGCATATTCGCCACACCTAAACTCTCAAAAAGTGGCGCTGAATAGTTCAGCACTCATCTCTAAAGAACTGGACAGCATTGATAAAACACTCAGCCAACAAAGCATGGATATACAAAAAAACATTCACAGGACTATTCAGATAGCAGTGGGTACGGCCATTACCTTAATCATTGGGATTGTATTCATTCTCTTTAGAGGGTATCGCCATACATTTGAACTGTTTGAGTCTGCGGTGAAATCCCAACGGGACGCAGATTCTTGGGGTCACGAAGCTTATCATGATGCATTAACAAAACTACCGAATCGCAGATATTTTGAAAACCACTTCAAAAGTGTGATGTCGTTGGCCAAGCGAAACAAACAATCATTGGCTTTACTTTTTATTGATTTAGATGGATTTAAACGTATTAAAGACCTATATGGACATGATGTAGGAGATGCCGCGTTACAATATTTCGCAAAAAAAATAAAACCAGAATTGAGGGCACACGACTTTCTAGCGAGACTAGGCGGAGATGAGTTTGCAATTGTGATTCAACAAAATGTCCATAAAGATGCAGTCTATGCGTTTGGTCAGCGCATTATTTCTAGTTTAGCGCCAACATTTGAAATAAATGGCAAAATATGTAAACTTGGGGCAAGTATTGGGGCAAGCGTCTACCCAAATGACGGTGAAGTAGTTGAAGATATAATTGCGGCTGCGGATCGCGCAATGTACAAAGCAAAACACAATGGTAAAAATATGATTGTATTTGCTTAATGGAGAACTTCAATCTCAGATATTTAAGTAAAGCCTCTGAGTTTTGCTAAAAATTTAGATTTTACTAACTAAACACCGCGCGATTTTTGCCAGTCCGTTTTGCTTGATACATCGCACTATCTGCTTGGCTGATTAGCGATTCAATACTATCCACATTGGCGGGATAACTACTCACCCCGATACTCACACCCAGTTTGCACAAGTTTGCGTTCGCTAGAAATTGCGCATCAAAACAAGCAATAATGCGGCGCGTTAAGCCTTCTAAATCAGATAGTTCTGATTCATGTTGCACTACTATGGCAAACTCATCTCCACCCAATCTTGCTAAAAAGTCAGATTCTCTTAACACTGGTTTAATCTGCTGCGCCACATAAATGAGTGCATCATGATAAGCATCGTGACTAAACTCATCGGCTGCATTTTTAGAAGTCACTGCCAGCTCAAACAAATGAATGGTGCGCCTATACCCAGAAAATAAAATCCCTACAATTACTACCAGCAAAGTAATGAACACCCACATTGCTTTTTTGATTGTGTGCTCAAACTCTTGGTGAATACTTAATTTATTTTGGGTTAATGCCGTTTTTGCGAAATCAAATTTATCTTCAATAGCCTTCGATAACTGCATATTCGAGGTGGACTCTTGCTTCGTTAAAGTATATGCGTGAAAAGTAGCATCCAAACGCTGTAAATCTTCAAGAGTGAACTGCTTCAGTTGGCGAAAAGTCGAGTTGAGTTTTAACACCAACGCATCAGTGCCATCAGCTTGCTGGGTGTAATCAGTGACCTGCTGTTCAATTTGCAAGAGCATAAGATTTACATCTGTCTTTCCTTGCTCAAAACGCTGGATAAACGCTTGGTTATTTGAGAAAACATAGCCTCGGCGCCAAGCATCTGTTTTATCTAACAAACTTTCAAGCAAAACCATATCGGATTGCATATGATCTATTTTTTCATCTAATGCGTTAATTTTGATTAAATGGAAAGTCACATAAATTAGCGAAAGCAGTGCGACCACTAAAATCATGGATGAGCTGAGAAAAGGCGCAATAATTTGTTTTTTATAGTTAAGTATGGTGTGAGTGGTCATTTGACTAGCGCAAAAAAGTAAGGGAGCAAAATTAACTAAGGCATTTTATATGATTTATTCAACATCAATGAGACGCAAGTAATCTCGAATGATAGCAGCCTGTCCGTGCTTTACACCATGCATGTCTACTACATTCCAAATAGTCGCCTCTAAAATCTTAAACCTGTGACCTTGCTTACTCACACGCACCCCATGATAATCATCAAAGAACCCGTGTTTTGAAACCTGCGCGAGTAACTCGGCGCGTGCTTCTCGCTGGTCTAATTCTGCGGAAAATCTTGAAGGTAAACAGGTAAATTCATCCCAACTGTATTCAAACAATGTTAGCGCAAGTGCATTCCCATAATTAAAAACAGGGTCAGGCTCAATACCATGCGAGACAATGGCAACCGGTGCGTTCCATAACAAATCCGCACAAGTTTGTTGAGAAATATCGTTGCCCAGCCCTTCAATCAGAGGCTTACAAGTTAAGCGGATATAACTTTCCGCCAATAAGCATGCATGCTGGGCATTTTTTATTTGATTTATCATAAAGCGAAATATGCCATGAATTGATGGCAAGTAATAGCCTTAACCGTTAGAATTCAACACTAGTTTTTTCGTCGTTAGTTCCGCATGCTCAACACCCTAAACGCGCCTCAGCGCGAAGCCGTCAAATATCTGGATGGCCCTTTACTTGTACTTGCAGGCGCAGGAAGTGGCAAAACCCGGGTCATTACGCAAAAAATCGCCTATTTAATTGAAAAGTGCGGGTATTTACCCAAAGAAATTGCCGCGATCACCTTCACTAACAAAGCCGCACGTGAGATGCAAGAGCGCGTTGGGCATTTGGTGGAGGGTAAATCCGCCAAAGGTCTGACCATCGCGACGTTTCACTCATTGGGCATGCAAATCTTGCGCCAAGAAGCTGAGTTAATGGGTTACAAAAAGCAGTTTTCTATTTTAGATTCTGCCGATAGCTTTAAAATTTTGGCAGATATTTTAGCCACTACAGATAAGCAACTGTTACGCAAAACACAATGGCAAATTTCCAGCTGGAAAAATGCGTTAATCACGCCAGATCAAGCTGTGAAGCAGGCGGATGAGGAGCTGACCCACGCAGCTGCAAAAGTGTACTTGCTGTATCAACAAACGCTGAGAGCCTATCAAGCCGTCGATTTTGATGATTTGATTAAGCTGCCTGTTGAGTTGTTCGATCAGCATCGAGAGGCTTTAGATAAATGGCAGCGCAAACTAAAATATTTACTTATAGACGAATACCAAGACACCAACGCTTGCCAATACAAGCTAGTAAAACAGCTCACAGGCATTGCGGGTAACTTCACCGCGGTGGGTGATGATGACCAAGCGATTTACGGCTGGCGCGGTGCAGATGTTGAAAACTTACGTCAACTGACGCTCGATTTCACCCGCTTAAAAGTGATTAAGCTAGAACAAAACTATCGCTCGACCGTGCGTATTTTGCGGGCTGCCAACCAAGTGATTGCCAACAACCCTAAATTGTTTGAAAAGCAACTCTGGAGCGAGTTAGGCACTGGCGACCCGATACAAATTTCCGCCGCGCGGGATGAAGAACATGAAGCAGAGTCTGTCGTCATGAAACTTATGGCGCACAAATTTGAACACCGCACAGAACATCGTGATTACGCTATTTTGTATCGCGGCAACCACCAAGCACGCATATTAGAACAGCATTTACGCAATCATAAAATCCCCTATACCATCTCGGGTGGCCAATCGTATTTTGATAAAGCAGAAATTAAAGACATCGTCAGCTATTTGCGCCTGATTGCTAATGAAGATGATGACCCTGCGTTTATTCGCGCCGCCACCACACCCAAAAAAGGCATCGGCAGCACTACATTAGAACGTTTGGGTGATTATGCCCGCATCCATAATATGTCGCTTTTTGCAGCCGCTTATGAAGGTGAGTTTCAAAGAGAACTTGGCGCACGTCAGCTTGAAGACCTACTCACATTTTGCCAATTTATCGGCAAGCTACAAGAGCGTGCCACGAAAGACCCTGCTGGTGAATTATTGCAAACCATGATGAGCGCCATTCAATACGAAGCCTATTTATACGACACCGAAGACCCTAAACCTGCAGAAAGCAAATGGAAAAACGTGCTTGATTTTATTGCGTGGCTCACCAAAAAAGGCGATGGCACGGCTGGTGAAGATGATGGACGTAATCTGCTGCAACTCACGCAAATGGTTTCGCTCATGAGTATGCTTGAAGGTAAAGAAGATGGTGAACCAGACGCGGTTAAACTTTCCACCCTGCACGCCGCCAAGGGCTTGGAGTTCGGTCACGTTTTCTTAATCGGCTGCGAAGAAGGCATATTACCGCACCGAGAAAGCATAGACACAGGCAAGGTTGAAGAAGAGCGTCGCCTGATGTACGTAGGTATCACCCGTGCGCAGAAATCACTCAATATTTCATGGTGCCGCAAACGTAAACGCGCAGGCGAAACAGAAGCCTGCGAACCTAGCCGATTTATTGAAGAGTTACCTGCTGACGATGTAAAACACTTCGGTGCTGTGAATCAAGACCCTGCCGCTAGCAAAGAAATGGCAAAAGAAAAAATGGCGCAAATTCGAGCAATGCTAGGTAAAGGTTAAAACGAATCTGCGCAAAAATTCAAACTATGAGCATCCTGACTGAAATTACAAGGCATGAGTATTGAGTAAATAGTTACTTTAAAAAATCAAAGAAAAAACTGATAAATTTAAATATTTCGCGAAAATGCATATTGCCTGTGTCGTCAGTTAGGACTGAGTAAATTAAAAGTAAGCAAAATATCCCAAAAAAAATCCAACCAAGATTTTTTGACATTTTACGTGAGCTATCGTTGATTTTACTTCCTTCTTTGGCAGCCATAATTTCTGAAAAAACCAACAGAAAAATTATAGGCGAGGCGGCGGCTAATATAATAAAAATGATTAAAAGTACCATTATTGTTTAGATTGCCTTAGCTTAAATCGAGCACATCCCGCATATCAAACAAGCCTGTAGATTTAGTTGCCAAAAACTTAGCTGCGCGCAGTGCACCTAAAGCAAAAGTGGCGCGGCTACTGGCTTTGTGCGTCAATTCAACACGCTCACCAATTCCCGCGAACAGCACAGTATGATCACCTACCACATCGCCGCCACGTACAGTCGCGAAGCCAATAGTGTTGGATTGACGTTCACCTGTCACGCCTTCGCGCCCATAGATGGCACACGTTTCTAAATTACGCCCTAACGTTTGAGCCGCTGCCTCCCCTAAGCGCAAAGCCGTGCCTGATGGTGCATCTACTTTGTGGCGATGATGGGCTTCAATTACCTCAATATCGTAACCTTCGTTCAATACTTTGGCGGCTGCCTGCACGAGGTTAATCAGCAAAGTCACGCCCACGCTCATATTGGGAGCAAATACAATACCAATCTTTTCGCTAGCGTGTTGAATCATGAGCTTGCCTTCTGCAGAAAACCCTGTTGTACCAATCACCATCGCTACGCCGTGTTTTTGACAGGCATGAAGATAAGCCAGACTTGGTTCAGGACGGGTAAAGTCTACCAATACATCTGCACCGCTTAGCGCGGCATCAACATCATGGCTAATTTTCACCCCACTCACTTTGCCAAACTGCTCACCCGCATCTCGCCCAATGTGCGGACTATCTTCACGGTCTAACGCGGCATGTAATACCAGCTCCCTATCAGCAAAAACACCTTCTAATAAGGCATGACCCATACGGCCAGAACAACCTACAATAACTACTTTTAACATTTATATTTTCTTCAATCAGTTAATACGAATAATTTTAAAATCACTAAAACCCAATTTTTTCCAACATGCGCTCGAAAATATTCGGCTCGTTGTTGTTAGCCGCATTACTCTCAGGTTTCGCACTATCAGGCTTAACTACTTCACTTTTGGCTTCTACTTGAACATTTGGCTCAGGTGCAGAAGCGACTGACGGTTTTGATACAGATCCCTCAGAATGCTCAGCTAGCTTCGAAGTTGAGTTTTCAACATCTACTTTTGTAACCACACTTGCACCAGCATCACTAATCGACTCTTTCAAGATGAGCCATCGATTGTCAGCATAAATTAACTGTAAAGTTTTAGTCACATGATCAGTAAAATTCGCTTTTGTATAATTTTGGTTGAATGTCACTATTGCCAATTGATCGGCCAACTCGACATTCATATTTTCCAAATCCAGCTTAATAGTGCCAGCTTGCAATATCCGTTGTTTACGTTGCGTAGCCCAAGCTTTTTTACTTGAAAAACCTTCGGGTACAAATTGCTCGGCATATGCCGCCAAGTAGCGTTTAACGTCTTTTTTACGCCATGCATCTGCCCAAGCATTTACTGCCGCAGTGACCTCTTCCTTTTGTTGTGAGACTTCGGCAACTTCGCTAGCCGTAACACCAACCCTGAGTAATTGATGCGCCATCACCGTTTTGTTCACCAACATAAATGTTGCATCTGAAGACTTATCTGATTTGGGCGCTGTTTTTTCATCGCCTTCCCAAAACTTTAAGCGATCCCAAAAGCTTTTTTTGCTCTCCTCTGGCTTACTCATCTCCGTAGGTTTTTTTGGCTCAACTTTTATGGCAGACTGGTCATTACTCTCCCAAAACTTGAGAGAATCCCAAAAGCCTTTTTCTTCCGCAGGCTTTGCTCCCCTAGACTCAGCAGACAAGCGCGCTGAAGAAGCCCTGTCTATGGCACTAGTCGAGTTTGCAGGTACAACATCACCACGAATACCTTTTAACGCGTCACCCTCAAAATCAAGTACTACACTACGTCTATCGACAATTTTCCCATCTTTGCGAATTTGATAAAAGTAATCCCAACGGTTTTGATGGAAATCGTCTTGAATAAGCGGCGTACCCAAAACAAAACGGACTTGAGATTTAGTCATGCCAGGATGTAATTGCGCCAGCATCTTCTCATCCACGACATTGCCTTGCTGAACCTCAACATGATAAGGCCTGAGTGAAGGAATGGTAGAGCCACACCCAGCTATAAAAAATGCAGAAAATACAAAAACCGCAAAAAATACTCTTTTATTGTTCATCGCCATGACTTTGTTTGAAAATAGCGCTAATATACCATGATGCAGACGTTTCCAAATAGTGAGTTCTTATGAGCATGCGTGACCCCGAAGAGTTAAAAAATGCAGGATTAAAGGCTACCTTGCCTCGCCTTAAAGTATTAAGTCTGTTTGAGAACAGTCAAGAACGCCATTTATCGGCCGAGGATGTTTACAAAATATTACTCACCACTGGAGAAGATGTTGGCCTAGCCACCGTTTACCGTGTATTAACACAGTTTGAGCAAGCAGGTTTACTTGTGCGCCATCACTTTGAAAGCGGAAAAGCCGTATTTGAGCTTAATCAAGGCGGTCATCATGATCATATTGTGTGCATGCAATGTGGGCAAGTTGAAGAATTTTGTGATGAAGAAATTGAAAAGCTGCAACACAAAGCAGCGAGTGACCGTGGCTTTAAAATTAGAGAGCATTCACTCTACATTTACGCTGATTGCGCCAAAAACCCTTGCCCTCACAAGCAAAAATAATCAAACCTAAAATTTGGTTTAAATGCCATAAATTGACCGCACAGCCACTTCTAGTGTCGGCTTATGCTTAAAGGGTAGTTTCGATTTTCAATTTATTTTCTCTAGCAATCAACCTTTAAGATCAATTAAACCATCGGCATGACTTCAGAAAAATATCTTGTAGTATCAGACCATAACCGCGATGTCAGCGGCTTAACTTATGTGTACCCAGTGGTTTCTCGTCGTGCTGGCGGCGTCTCAATTGGGATTAATCTCAATACCAATAACGCTTGTAACTGGCGCTGTGTTTATTGCCAAGTGCCCAACCTAACACGTGGCACGCCGCCCCCTATTGATTTGGATTTATTACAACACGAACTCACCAATTTTTTAAACCAAGTATTGCATGGTGATTTTATGTTGCGCCATGTGGCTGAAGGTGACCGTCAATTACAAGACATTGCTTTTTCGGGCAATGGGGAACCAACAAGCGCGAAAGAGTTTCCCGCTGCAATTGAAATCGTCAGAAATGCCTTAATCGCCACAGATTTACTTGGCAAAATCAAAGTACGCTTGATTACCAATGGCAGCTTGATTGACAAGCCTGCGGTTTTAGAAAGCCTGCGTATGCTAGCGCAATGCAATGGAGAAGTATGGTTTAAATTGGATGCTGGCTCGCAAGAAGGGATTAGTCGTACCAACGATGTAACGCTATCGCCGCAAACCCACCTAAAACGGCTGATAAAATGCGCGGAAGTTTGCCCAACCTTTGTACAAAGCTGCTTTTTTGCGATGGATGGCATCGCGCCTTCAGAAGCAGATATTCAAGCCTATCTAGATTGCTTGCAACAAGTAGCCCCAAGCATTCAAGGCGTGCATTTGTATGGCGTTGTGCGTCCTTCTATGCAGGCAGAAGCGCCCAGATTAAGTCAATTACCTTTAGCGTGGCTGGAAACTTTAGCGGAGCGTATTCGCGCTCTGGGCATTCAAGTGTTTGTTAGCCCTTAACCGCTTAAAACCCTCAACCCAACATTTCTCTGGCGTGATTTAAAGTGGCTTCAGTAATTTCCACACCGCCCAACATGCGCGCAATTTCTTGCACCCGTTCACTCGCACTTAAAGCATCAATGCGGCTAATGGTTTGTCCATCTTGCTGGGATTTACTCACTTTAAAGTGATTTAGCCCTTGTGCGGCAACCTGAGGCAAATGGGTAATAACTAAAGCCTGGCGATTTTCGCCCAGTTGTTTCAATAGCTGACCAACAATTTCTGCCACGCCGCCACCGATACCCACATCCACTTCATCAAATATCATGGTGGGGATTTCACCTTGGCTTGCAGTGGTGACACGGATTGCCAAGCTAATACGCGACAACTCGCCACCTGATGCAACTTTTGCTAGTGACCGTGGAGTGACTCCAGCATGACCAGCCACTAAAAACTCAATACTTTCCAGCCCTGTTGCTGCGGCTTCTTGCGGCGCCAAGGCCACCTCAAACTTACCACCTGATAAAGACAGACGTTGCATTTCCAGTGTAATTTTATCGCCCAAGCGCAATGCAGCTTGTTGTCTTGCCTTACTTAGCTGTTGCGCAAGATCTGTATAGCTGGCTTTTGCAATTGAGGCTTGTTTTGCTAATTCACCATCAGTTGAGAAGCTTTCAAGCTCTGCCATCCGTGTTTGCCAACGTTGCAATAACTCAGCTAATTCTTCTGGGCGTACACGGTGTTTGCGGGAAATACTGTGAATGCTTTGTATGCGCTGTTCTACCTCGTTAAATCGCTCTGGGTCTAGCTCTGTACGTTGTAAATAACGATTTAAAAAACGGTCGGTTTCTTCTAGCTGTATAATGGCTGAATCAAGCGTGTCTGCCGCTTCTATCAGACTGGCATCGTATTCGACCATATGCTGTAGCTTGCTTTGCATTTGGCTGAGTTGTTGCAAAGCCGCTAAATCGCTCTCACTTAATAGCTGGCGACACTCTTCAGCACCCGTGAGTAATGAAGCACCATGTGATAAACGTGTATGTTCGGCTTGCAAGCTATCCCACTCTTCTATGGATGGCGCGACTTGTGTCAACTCACGCACTTGGTCACGTAGCTCTGCTAGCTCATCCGCATAGGCTGCCGCATTTTTCTCATAAGCCTCCAGCTTTTGCTGAAGTGCGTACCAAGTTTTGTAAGCGCTGGCAACGTTATCAACCAATGTTTGCTGACCTGCATAGGCATCTAACACTTGGCGCTGATAGGCTGGCTTGAGTAGTGAGTGATGGGCGTGTTGGCTATAAATATCCACCAAAAACTCGCCTGCATCACGCAACTGTTGAATGGTAGAAGCCAAGCCGTTGATAAATGCACGTGAGCGACCATCTGCATAAATCACGCGTCGCACGAGTAGTTGCTGATCTTCATTCGGCAATTCGTTGTCATTGAGCCATGTTTGTAGCGCAGGCAAGGCTGCAATATCAAACTGGGCGCTGATTTCAGCTTTTTCGCATCCTGCACGTGTTATACCGCCCTCGCCTCGCGCGCCCAATGCAAGCGATAAAGCATCAATCAAGATAGATTTACCCGCGCCTGTTTCGCCCGTAAGCACAGTAAATCCTTGTGAAAACTCCAAATCGAGTTTATCAACAATCACAAAATCACGGATGGAGAGGGTTTGTAACATAAAAATCTATAGTTTGACATGACGAGTACATTTTAGCTTGCTTCATTTAGTGAATAAATAAACATTATTATTAACCTGTTTAAACCCATTCGATATATAAGGCTTCATCTTTATCAAGATGTGATTCAAGAATTTGTATCAACTCTGGCTTATATTTATGAAACAAAAAGTCAAATCTTTCAAGATCACTGTCAGGGTTTGATTGATGTGTTTGTATCGCTTTTGATAACCAATTGGCACGCCTCAAATCTCCAAATTCAATTAGCGCAATTACTGTTTCATCTGCATATTTTCCGCTGAAACTTGTAAAGTATTGATAATGACATCCGTATTGCACTTGAGAGTCATATAAAAATAATAGACTTGCATTTCTAACCAGACCAGTAGGATAGCTCTCTGGGTCACGAGAAATAATGTCAATGAATGCATTCCACCGAATATGTGGTTTATTAGAGAACTCTTCTTTAGAAAGCTGATGCTTGCCGTTTGGGAGCAAGAATACTGGAACCCCAAGACTAGCAGAAAATTTTCCTCTATCCATATATCCTATCCCCAGTTTAGCTTTTCTCGGAGCATCCCATAATGGCTATGTCCCTCTGGGTGTAGCAAGGCCAGTGCTTTTTCTGCGCGCTGAATAATCACACGATCGCCTACCGCCAGATCAACTAGGATTTGTCCGTCAAAATGCACGCCTGCACTTTCTGCTTCTATCAAAATCACCTCAACTTTACTGGTGCCATTGACAGCAATTGGACGATTGCTCAACGTGTGAGGGCAAATAGGCACTATCGCCAGCGCATCCACTGACGGATGTAAAATCGGACCGCCAGCTGATAAGGAATACGCGGTGGTACCTGTTGGGGTTGAAATAATTAAACCATCCGAACGTTGTCTATGCACAAAATCACCATCAATATGCACTTCCAACTCAATTAAGCGCGACATGCCATTTTTGTTGATAACCACATCATTCAACGCGACACCTTGATTCACCACCTTGCCCGCTCGCATAATGCTCGCCATCAACATGGGGCGTTGTTCAATAAAAAACTTGCCAGACAATATACTCGCCATCGCATCTAACATATGGTCTGAACTAATGTCTGTTAAAAAGCCAACGCGTCCACGGTTAATGCCAACTAGGGGTATGCTGCTATCGCCCAAAGCACGGGCTACTGAGAGCATAGTGCCATCGCCACCCAATACAATTGCGAGATCGGCATTCGCACCAATTGCATCTATATGCAATGTGGAACAAGATTCTATGGCGCAGTCCAATGCAGTTGATTCCTCGACAAAAACAGTCAACTGTCTATCCAGCAAATAATGCTTCATTGCGAGAATCTGATTCCGCATTTCTGGGTTTTTATATTTGCCTATGAGCGCAATGGTTTTAAATGCATTTTTCATGGCTTGCATTTAATCATAATTCAGCGGGTTAAGCATTAGGATTGTGCTACGAAATCGACTAGCCTCATGCGGATATTAAAAAATTTGATTGCACTATCCGTCACGCTCACTGATAATTTATATACATGGGATTCATTGAAATGCCATACATCATGATGCTAGAAAAACTATGCTAGATAAGCGCGCGCAAATATTACTTAAAACATTAGTGGAACAATACATTAGCGATGGGCAACCCGTCGGTTCGCGTACCCTTTCAAAATCATCTGGTTTAGATTTAAGCCCTGCCACCATCCGCAACGTGATGTCCGACTTAGAGGAGTTAGGCTTTATCGCTAGCCCACACACCTCGGCTGGGCGCATTCCTACGCAACGCGGCTATCGTTTTTTTGTAGATACCTTGCTAACAGTTCAACCCTTGCAAAGCCAAGAAATTCAACGCTTACAGTTTGAGTTATCATCCCCCAACCCTCAGGAACTCATCTCCTCAGCCGCGGGCATGTTATCAAACTTAACGCAGTTTGCAGGCGTTGTCATGACACCTAAACGCAAAAACATCGCGTTTAAACACTTGGAGTTTTTGCCGATTTCAGACAAACGCATTTTAGTGATTATTGTTACGACCGATGGCAACGTGCAAAACCGTATTATTTTGGCTGAAAAACCCTACACAGCGGCAGAACTCACACAAGCCACCAACTACTTCAATACGCATTATTCTGGCAGTACGTTTGAGCAGGTCAAAAGCAAATTGCACGAAGAGTTGCAAAAAATGCAATCGGACATGACACGACTGATGTCCGCCGCGATGGAAGCCAGCAGTAAAGTCATGGAAAATGATAACGAAGATGTGGTGATTTCTGGCGAACGTAATTTATTGCAAGTGGATGATTTATCAACCAATGTCACTTCTTTACGCAAGTTATTTGAGATTTTTGAACGCCGCACATCACTCATGCAACTGCTTGATAATAGCCAACGTGCCGAAGGCATACAGATTTTTATCGGTGGCGAATCAGGCTACCTACCGCTAGATGAGTGTAGTATGGTGACTGCCCCATACGAAGCTGATGGTCAAGTCGTTGGTACATTAGGCGTAATTGGCCCCACACGCATGGCTTACGAACGTGTAATCCCTATTGTAGATATCACCGCCAAACTTCTAT
Organism: uncultured Methylophilaceae bacterium; assembly: GCA_964620425.1. Classification (GTDB taxonomy): domain Bacteria; phylum Pseudomonadota; class Gammaproteobacteria; order Burkholderiales; family Methylophilaceae; genus DASXUG01. The sequence continues at coordinate 512,282 of CAZUGV010000001.1, forward strand.
CTAACGCACTTTCCTCTTATTAACGCTTATCTAAACACACTATGTCCAATAATAAAGACCAGTCATCAACGGGTTCGAATGCAATCGTCATTGATCACTTTCGAGAGCCGATTAAAATTGGCGAGACCATACAAATTAGTCCAGTTTCGGATGACTCAGGGAATCCTAAGTATTTTGTAAAATACTTGGGTGGCTTAGATAAAGCCAGCATAATCTGCACCTTGCCAATGGTGGATGAAAAAATATTACTCGTAAAAGAAAATGCTGGCTTCTCCGCCAGTTTATTTAGTGGAAAATATGTCTACCGCTTTAATACGATTGTTGAAGCTGTAATGTCTAGACCATACCCACATATGCACCTAAAGTTTCCACGTGAAATTTTTGCCAGCTTGCTACGAAAAAATCAGCGTATTAGCACCAACATTATTGCCTCTATGCGTAATAAAACAGACCCAAAACTAATAGATAAGTTATTTACAGGTCGCATGTTAGACCTCAGCATGGGGGGCGCAATGATTGAAGCAAAACAATTAGCAGGTAACGCCAATGATATAATTGAATGTTCATTTCGACTGGATATTGCTGGCGATAATGCTACTTTCACGCATTCCAGCTTACTTTGCAAAGTCATCGAGCCGCATGAAAAAGATGTGGAGAAAGTGTATAAATTTTCTCTACAATTTAATGAACTCAACGCACAAAACAAGGCCATACTGAGTAGTTTTATCTTTCAATCGCTCACCGGTGCAAGATTGGATGAACTATGAAACAGAGAATATTTCCACTAATCTAAAAATGCTAAACTAAAAACCCCAAAGCTTGAAAAAGCAAAAAAATGAAAACAAACACAAAATTTGACCACCATTACCAACCTAAAGTGGGCATTTTACTCGCCAACCTAGGCACGCCTGACGCGCCTACAGCAAAGGCCTTGCGTCCTTACCTTAAACAATTTTTAAGTGATACGCGTGTGGTTGAAATACCCCGTGCGATCTGGTGGTTTATTTTAAACGGTATTATTTTAAATACACGCCCAAAAAAGTCGGCTGAAAAATATGCTATGGTGTGGACGAAAGAAGGCTCTCCCTTGCTTGTACACGCGCAAAAGCAAGCTAAGTTGTTGCAAGGCTTTTTAAGCCAACGCATTAAATCGCCCTATGCGGTTGAGCTAGGCATGAGTTACGGCAACCCATCAATGGCTTCAGCGATTGAAAAGCTAACCGCGCAACAATGCAACAAAATTTTGGTGTTTCCGTTATACCCACAATATGCAGCAAGTAGCACGGCCTCTGCACTAGATGCGGTTTGGCGCATCTTACTCAAAATGCGCAATGTGCCTGCGATTCGCACCATTCGCAACTATCACGATCACCCATCTTACATCAAAGCATTAGCGCAAAGCGTTCGTGAACATTGGGCGATTAACGGCAAACCTGAAAAATTGGTGATGAGTTTTCATGGCGTGCCTAAGTTCCATTTGCTGAAAGGTGACCCCTATCATTGCGAATGCCATAAAACGGGGCGTTTACTGGCAGAGGCTTTAGAGTTAAATAAGGAGCAATATTTAGTCGCTTTTCAATCACGCTTTGGTAAACAGGAATGGCTAAAACCTTACTTGGCGGATACATTAGAAACATTAGGCAAAGAACAAACCAAACGCATTGATGTAATATGCCCAGGATTTTCAAGTGATTGTCTAGAAACGCTTGAAGAAATTGCCATGGAAGGCAAACATATTTTCCAAAGTAATGGCGGTGGTGAATATGAATATATCCCTGCGCTGAATGAACGTGAATCGTGGATACACGCCATGTGCGAAATTGCGTTAGAAAACTTGCAAGGCTGGGTCAGCGAAGATTGGGATGCTGAAGCCGCTAAGAAACAGGCCGAAATGACAGCGCTTCGTGCAAAAGCACTCGGTGCGAATCAATAGAATATTGACTTAAAATATCCTCAAAAACTTACAATTGAGTTTAGCTATTAACTTGAGAACCCCATAATGATTATTATCACAGGCGGCGCGGGCATGATAGGCAGCATGATCGCATGGCATATCAACACCCTATTAAAGCGCGATGATATGCTGATTGTTGACCGAATTACCCACCCAGAACAATGGCAAAATCTGGTTAAACGCCAATATATCAACTACTTGGATAAAGACGAGTTATTTGACTTTCTCGCCACGGCAAAAAATGTTGAAGCCATCATTCATATGGGTGCGATAAGTGCGACTACCGAGCGTGATTTTAACAAGCTGGTGCAAGATAACATTCGTTACAGCCAAAAACTGTGGAACTGGTGTACTGAGCAAAAAGTGCCCTACTTTTATGCCAGTTCGGCCGCCACTTATGGCGACGGTGAAGCAGGCTATGATGACAACGAAAGCCAAATCAACCAGTTACGCCCCCTCAACGGTTATGGCTACTCAAAACAGTTTTTTGACCAATGGGCATTAGCTCAAGCCAAACAAAAATCAGCCCCACCACGCTGGGCTGGCTTTAAATTTTTTAATGTTTACGGCCCCAATGAGTATCACAAACAACGTATGGCAAGCGTTGCCTTTCATACGTTTAATCAGTTTTCTGAAACTGGGAACATGAAGTTATTTAAGAGCCATGTAGCGGGGTATGAAGACGGCATGCAACTACGCGACTTTGTGTATGTAAAAGATGCTGCTGCGGTCATCGTACACTTTATGCAACATGCCACAGCTTCTGGCATTTATAATATCGGCACTGGTCAAGCACGCGCATTTAAAGATTTAGCCACTGCCGTCATGACAAGCATGGGTAAAGCTCCATCAATCACTTACATTGATATGCCGCAAGATTTACATGGTAAGTATCAATATTTCACCGAAGCTAATATGGCAAAACTAAAAGCGGCTGGCTATACCCAAGCCTTTTATAGCCTGGAAGATGGCGTACGTGACTACGTGCAAAACTACCTCATGCAAGCAGACCCATACGCATAAACATACAAAGAAAATTTAATGGACAACATTCAATATCTACGCGCTGCAATCGCTGAACACCAAGCAGTGATTACCCAACTAGAAGCGCTCATTCCTGCAATTTCTGAAGTGGCAGACGCTTTACGCGCGTGTATTGCCCGTGGCGGAAAAATCCTACTCATGGGCAACGGCGGTAGTGCGGCAGATAGCCAACATATCGCGGCGGAAATTGTCGGTCGCTTTAAAAAAGAACGTCGCGGTTTACCTGCCATTGCGCTAACAACAGATACTTCAATCCTCACCTCTGTGGGGAATGATTATGGCTATGACTTTATCTTCTCACGCCAAGTGGAAGCCTTGTGTAGCCCATTAGACGTAGTCATTGGGATTTCGACATCTGGCAATAGTGAAAACGTGGTAAAAGGTATTGAGGCAGCGATTGAGGTCGGGGCGACTACAGTTGCACTCGTGGGTGGCTCAGGTGGCAAACTGGCAGAAATTTGCACCTACAACCTCACCATGCCCTCAAGTGATACGCCTCGTATTCAAGAAGCACATATCTTGATTGGTCATAGTTTATGTGAAATGCTGGAGTTTGATTAAACCATGGTAGCCTCATTTTCAGATATGCAACCCCAGTTTTTAGAGGTTGTACGCAACCAATTTGGCCAAAGTACGCAATGGGCGCTTGTAATTGGCGATTTAATGCTAGATCGCTACCTAATTGGCGATGTTCAACGCATTTCGCCAGAAGCCCCCGTGCCCGTGGTGCTACTAAAAAAACAAAATGACCGTGCTGGTGGCGCGGCCAATGTCGCGGCTAACTTAGCTTTATTAGGCATACCCACACGTATTGCTGGATGTGTCGGACAAGATACAGAAGGTAACGCACTACTCGAAATCATTAACAGCATTGGGATTGATACCGCTGGAGTATTTAAATCATCCGAGCGCCCCACCATTACCAAAACACGTATTTTAGGTGGTCATCAACAAATGATGCGCTTGGATCAAGAGAGCAACGCGGCTTTTAGTGCCAACGAAACCGCGCAACTGCAAGCGCTAATCGCGACACAATTAGCTGCAAAACCAGCGATTGTGATTTTGTCTGACTATGCAAAAGGCGTACTCAACCATCCGTTATGTTTAGAAACCATTAAACAGGCACGCACTTTAAGTATCCCTGTGTTGGTTGACCCAAAAGGTCGAGATTACAGCAAATACCATGGGGCAACCGCGCTTACACCCAACAAAAAAGAGGCGGCAGAAGCTTGCTCAGTCGATATTCACGATAACGCTGCCATTTTAAGCGCGGCCAATCTACTAAGAAAATCATTGGGTTTACAGTTTTTAGCCGTCACGCGTGGCGAAGAAGGCATTACCGTCACCGACGATAACGCAACATTGCATATACCTGCCACTGCAAAACAAGTGTTTGATGTGTCGGGCGCTGGCGATACGGTGATTGCAACATTGGCTGCTGGCTTAATCCACGGTCTACACCATCAGCAGGCCTTACAACTCGCCAACATCGCTGCAGGCATCGTGGTGGGCAAGGTTGGCACAGTGCCAATTACGCGTGAAGAATTACTCAACGAGCTAACCACCCAAAACTCAGCAAAACAAGCGGATAAAGTATGTAATTTGCCGCAACTATTAGAGCGAGTGCAGTATTGGCGTAGTAATAAGCAAAAAATCGTATTTACCAATGGCTGTTTTGATTTACTCCATGCAGGTCATGTCACTTATCTGGAAGCCGCTAAAAAAACAGGAAATAAGTTAGTACTAGGTCTGAATACAGATCGCTCCGTAAGCGCGCTAAAAGGCCCGACAAGACCCGTAATCCACGAGCAAGATCGCGCCCGCGTGCTTGCAGCGCTTGAATCCATTGATGCAGTGATACTGTTTGATGAAGACACACCACTTAACCTCATTCACGCCATTAAACCAGACGTGATTGTGAAAGGGAGTGACTACAGCGAAGACCAAGTCGTCGGTGGCGCAGAGGTTAAATCATGGGGTGGAAAAGTCGCACTGATCGACGTGGTCGAGGGTCGCAGTACCAGCAATATCATTAAAAAACTGGCGCAGTAAGAGCAATATGTCAGAAGACAAAATTTTAGTATTAGGCCCCTCTTGGGTAGGCGATATGGTGCTTGCACAGAGTTTATTTAAACAACTCAAACTCGTACGCCCCAATTGCACCATTGATGTTGCCGCACCTGCTTGGACATTGCCATTATTAACGCGCATGCCAGAAGTCAACCAAGCCATTGCCCTGCCCTTTCAACACAAACAACTGGCTTTTTGGCAGCGGGTAAAAATTGGTCGCTGCTTAAAAAGTGCAGGTTATACGCAAGCGATTATCCTCACCAACTCGTTCAAATCCGCCATTTTGCCATTTGCTGCTGGTATAAAGCGTCGCACCAGTTTTTTGGGTGAAATACGTTATGGCTTGCTCAATGACATTCGCCCGCTAGATAAAAAACTACTCCCCCGCACGGTAGATCGCTTTGTAGCACTGGGTTTATCCCCGAAAGACCCGTTGCCAGAGCAAATCCCTGCGCCTGCATTGATAGCCAATCAACATAATGGCGAAGCCGCGCTCGATAAGCTTGGCATAGAAACGCTCAAAAATAAGATACTTGGCCTATGCCCTGGCGCAGAATATGGCGCAGCGAAACGATGGCCTGCCGAACATTATGCTCAAGTGGCGAATGAGGCTCTCGATAAGGGTTGGCAAGTATGGCTTTTTGGCTCAGAAAAAGATTTGCCCGTGACTTCACGTATCAACGAACTCACAAACAATCAATGTATTGATTTTGGTGGCAGAACAAAACTGGGGGAAGCCATAGATTTAATGGCAAGATGCGATGCCGTGGTAAGCAATGATTCAGGTTTGATGCATGTAGCAGCCGCGCTGGGCAAGCCACTGGTGGCAATTTACGGTTCATCAGACCCGCACCATACGCCACCCATGAGCAATGCAGCAGAAGTGTTTTACCAAGGCTTAACTTGTAGCCCATGTTTTAAACGCGAATGCCCACTCAAAGCGCCTAACGAACATCTGGCATGTTTGAAGAATATTGCGCCAATAGAAGTGATTAAACGGCTAAAAATTTAACGCTCTATCCTCCTTATTTTAGATACTTTCAACATCATGATTACATTCCCAGAAGGCTACATATACAGCCCAGAACACCCGTCAAAATACGTGGATGACAGCGGTAGCGGTCCATACCAATGGACGAATGGTGACATCGCTTTATGGAATGCTGCTTGGGCACTCATGCCTGAAATTGATTTTTTATTGAGTGATGAGCCAAAGCGCTTTACGCACGAACACGCAAAACTGACAGGCGCATTATTAGGCATACTAAAAACTAGACACCAATCCAGCGACAATTCGTTTTTGGATAAGCTGAAGCAACCACCGACGCATTACGTCGCGCAACGATTGATATACTTTGCTGGTATTGCGGGCTTTCAGGTGCAACATGACATTTACACGCGATTAGGCATACGAGATAGCCTGAAACAAGTCGCACGTAATTTTGTGGATTTGACTGAATTAAAAGCCAGCAAATAAATGCGTCACCCTTTAGATTGCAAGCGCTGCGATATTCTTTTTCACTTCTACTTCATGTTGCTGGCAATAACTTTGCCAGTCTTCAACATCCGTCCAATCACTTAAAAACACAAAATCCAACCCTGCCCGTGTTGATGCTTGATGGTCATATCGACTATCCCCCAAAAATAACGCTGGCTGGGTAATATTGCCATTAGCTAACTCGCGCGCTAACACAACATCTTTATTATCTGGACTACCAAAAATACCTGCGTTAAATAGATGAGTAAGTCCACGTAACTCAAATATTTTACGTAACTCAGCTTGATCGCCGCCAGAAAGCACCATCCAGCGCTGGTTTGGATTTGCCTCACGTAAGCTTTGTAACCCTTTGGCGATTTCACAATTGGCTAACAAGCGCTCAACTTCAGCACCAAAGGTATCGAGCAAACATTGCGTTGCTTCTTCTGTAACAGGCTGATTCAAAATCTCTTTTAAAAAATATTGAAATTTTGGATAACGTGAAATTCCACCCAACGAGACGTGATGATCGACCAAGGCTTGTGCCTGCGCTTCATGAGCGCCAAATCGGATTGCCGTATCAAAATACGCCTGAATTTTGAGTTGATTAGAGTTAAGAATGACTCCATCACAATCAAACACCACCGTAGAGTATTCTGAAAAAGAACGCATAAAGACCTTAAATATGACTATATGAATAAAGGATTCACGGAATAAGCCGTTGAGCGAGATGAAGTGCAAGGCGCACGGAACGCAGAAACCGAGATAGTATGCGGTATACAGCGAGGTTGCGAGTACCGCGCAACGAAGCAATTCGCTCGCGCAGACACTTATTCCGTGAATCCTAAAAAAATTCCCGCATAAGCGGGAATTTGGTTACTACTCAATGACTCGCAAATTAAGCCGCTTGAATCGCGCTAGCTTCTTTTGCCAATTTAGTAATATGCGCCCAATCGCCACGTGCGACTGCATCCGCTGGCGTTAACCATGTGCCGCCACACACCACCACGTTTGGTAAGGCTAAAAATTGAGGCGCAGATTCAACCGTTACACCGCCTGTTGGGCAGAATTTAACATCGCCAAATGGACCAGCAAATCCTTTTAACAAGTTAATGCCACCCACCGCCACCGCTGGAAACAACTTGAGGAAGTAGTAATCATCTGCGTTTGCCATCATGATTTCTGAGCCAGTAGAAACGCCAGGCAACAAAGGCAAGCCCATGTTACGCGCGGCTAAACCCAACTCACTGGTATAGCCTGGGCTAACTGCAAATTGGCAACCGACATCTTTCACCGCTTGAGCATCTTTCACATTACGCACAGTCCCAGCGCCCAAAATCGCATCTGGCACGGCCTTAGCAATCGCCTCCATCCCTGCTAAAGCACATGAAGTACGCAAGGTGACTTCTAAAACCTTAATGCCACCTTCTAACAATGCCTCTGCCATCGGCACAGCATCTTCTAATTTGTTAATCACAATTACTGGAATCACTGGGCCGTGATTCGCTAAATCTAATGTATTCATAGCTTCTTTCTAATTTTTTAAATAATCAATTATGTTCTAAACGAGCAATTCTGATTTAGGATTGTTGAATATCGCACAGAAACGCGACATTTCAAACAATCTAAACTTTGATAATCAATCGAGTGCAAGGCACGCGAAGGAAGACCGTACGACGCGAACGCAGACATTACAAACAGTACGGCAAGTGAGTGTAACGCTGCTATCGTTTGATTAGCAAAGTTTACAACAATTCTGATTTAGCATTGGGTGAGTACAAGGCTTGCGAGTGCAGGCAGTACGAGTAGTACGACAAGCGAGCATAACGCTGTAATCGCCCAATGCTTAAGCAGAATTTAAAGCCAAGTAATGGCGCCTTGCTCAGCACTCCGCACATTCCTACGCATACCGCCAAACAACTCGCGCCCCATCCCGTGTGCATTATTCTCGGCTTGTGATTCAGACATCTTCGCATTTTCGCGTTTTGCCCATGCTTCTTCATCGACTAGCACGTTCAATGTACCTACAACTGCATTCAAACGAATAATGTCGCCATCGCGCACTTTACCTAATGGACCACCTGCCAATGCCTCTGGGCTGACATGAATGGCTGCTGGCACTTTGCCTGAAGCGCCACTCATACGACCATCTGTCACAATCGCCACTTTAAAACCTTTGCCTTGCAATACAGATAATGGTGGAGTCAGTTTATGCAACTCTGGCATACCATTGGCTTGTGGGCCTTGGAAGCGTACTACTGCGACAAAATCTTTTTCTAACTCACCTCGTTTAAATGCTGCAAGCAATTCTTCTTGACCATTAAATATAATGGCTGGCGCTTCAATAATTTGTCTATCTTCTGGCACAGCAGAGCTCTTAATCACAGAACGACCCAAGTTACCTGTGAGCAATTTCAAACCGCCAGATGCGCTAAATGGTTTAGAAGATGAGCGCAAGATTGTTTCGTCTGGGCTTTCTGCTGGCAAATCTGTCCAAGTTAAGTTTGCACCGTCTGTACTTGGTTTTTTGCAGAAATCACGCAACCCACCAATGACTACACTTTGCACGTCTTCGTGCATAAAGCCACCTTCAATCAACTCACGAATCACAAATGCTGGGCCACCCGCGTCTTGGAATTGGTTAACGTCTGCTTTACCGTTTGGATAAACGCGAGCCAATAATGGCGTTGCATCAGATAAATCAGAGAAATCTGTCCAATCAATAATAATACCAGCCGCACGTGCCACCGCTACCCAGTGGATACAGTGGTTGGTACTGCCACCTGTTGCCAATAGTGCCACAATCGCATTCACTATCACTTTCTCATCTACCATATGGCCAATCGGCGTAAAGCGTTGGTTGACGGTATTTTCTAATACAGCACGAACAGATTCGCGGGTTAAACACGCACGCAACGGGTCATGCGGATGTACAAATGCCGCCCCTGGAATATGCAAGCCCATGGCTTCTAACAACATCTGATTACTATTGGCTGTGCCGTAGAACGTACAGGTACCAGCACCATGGTAAGCAGCAGATTCAGATTCCAACAACTCTTTACGACCAACCAAGCCCTCTGCGTATTTTTCGCGGACTTTAGATTTTTCAGTGTTATCCAAACCAGTACTCATCGGGCCTGCTGGTACAAAAATGCAAGGCAAATGACCAAACTGCAACGCACCAATCAATAAACCAGGAACGATTTTATCGCACACACCCAATAACAAAGCCGCATCAAACACATCATGCGAAAGCGCTACAGCCGTACTCATCGCAATCGTATCGCGTGAGAACAAGCTCAACTCCATACCAGGCTCACCTTGTGTAATACCATCACACATCGCAGGCACGCCACCCGCTACCTGCACAGTCGCCCCATATTTATGCGCCTCTGCACGGATAACATCAGGAAAATCCACATAAGGCTGGTGCGCTGACAACATCTCGTTGTACGCAGTTACAATGCCAATATTGAGTGCTTTCTCAGCCACGATGCGCAATTTATCATTCGCAGGCATCGCTGCAAAAGCATGCGCCACGTTGGCACAACCCATACGGTCAGCACCACGCGGGCGATTCACCATTTGGTCAATGCGTTTTAAATAAGCAGTACGTGTCGGAACACTACGCTCACGTATACGATCAGTTACTACGTTTAGAATTGGTTTCATTGGCTATTTCTATCAATTAACTACAATAGACTGATTATCCTTCAATGTGAGCAATATCGTCAATTAAACACGTATATTGATATGTAACTAATTGTTAGCTAGCCTAGACAAACAAGACTAAATACCTAAGCTAACGCCTTAGCAAGCAGACCATGAATATGATTGGTATAATGATGTACTTAATCACGACTGAGTTTAATCATTGAAAGTAAGCGGCTTCACATTTATTCGTAACGGAACCATACTTGGATACCCCTTTGTCGAGAGTATTCTATCTGCGTTGCCTATTTGCGATGAGTTTATCGTGGCTATAGCTAATAGCGAGGATTCATTAGAAAGCCAATCACGCTTTAATGCTTACCAAATTGACTTTTAAAAGAGCTTAGAAAAACTTTTGCGAGTAAAGCTTGCAGAAAAACATTATAAAGTCAGTCAAATAAAATCTCGGATAAAACCCAAAATGATCAAAAATCTTGGCAATACAAAATTTAGCTACCAATGCATGCAAATTAGTAGATTGATGGCGCTTTTTTGCGTTTACGGCATTGCATGGTCAAACGCTTGTTTCAATATTGGCCTTTATCTGATGATGTTTTTTTTTGCAATTACGTTGTTTTTTGAAACTATAGAAACGCAACAACCACCATGGCAAAACAGTCGATGGAAAATTACACTCAAAACACCTGCCGTAATCATCGCACTATCTCTTTTTACGTTAATCAGTACTGAAACCATATTCACAAGTAGCAGCAGTGAACTGGCTAAGTATGACTTCATGCATTACCGCAAGCTATTAGCAATTCCCGTTTTCATATATCTGTTTGACTCGGAAGAACATCAAAAACAACTATTGATCAGCTACTGCCTCGGCGCTGCCACTTTAATGCTACCAACCCTGCTAGATGGCTTCGGTATTGCTCAATTTTTTAACCTCAACTTAACCTCTATGCGTAATCCAGCCTATTCGACATCTATTAACGGTGTTCCCAATCTCGTTTACTGGCGGATGCAAATCATTCATGGTTTTAATATATGCGTACTATTCTCAGCTGCCTTACTGGGGAGCATTTACTCACCCAAATATCGCTGGATCTTAATTTCTTTATGCCTTTTATGTATGATTGATTTGCTCTTTTTCATATATGGAAGAATGGCACTCATTAGTTTAATAGTAGTGTTAGTTGTGGTCGCGCTACAATCTCTGCCCACCAAAAAACATATCGTATTATTTTTAACCGCACTTTCCTTAGCTGCTGGCATTGCTTATGTAAAACTGCCATCAATCAACACGCGCGTAAACGCTGCTACACACGAGGCATCCGCATTTAAAAACAATAACAATATTACCACCTCAGGTGGACAGCGACTTCACTATTGGCAAGTAAGCTGGCAGCTCTTCAAACAATCCCCTGTTATTGGCAACGGGAGCGGTTCATTTAGACAGCAGCTAGTGTCTAGTGACGACCCTTTAGCTCCATTAGGGCACCGTCACACACACAATGAATACCTCACGCAGTTAGCGCAATATGGTCTCATAGGGTTTAGTTTGCTCATCGCCCTTATCTATATCACCATTAAAAATACACGCCATATTGGAAACCGATGGCTTTCCTCTTCAATTTGTACAGCCGTAATCATTTTCGCTACCAACGCACTCACTGACAGCTCACTGCATAATAATTGGGAGGGCTGGGCATTTGTATTATTTACTGCTATTGCATCAATAAATATTACCAAAACGCAAAAACCAAGCAAATTGTAAGGGGCAATAAAATACTTAAAATGTTTTATACTACACAGGTGCTGGTAGTGGGCAAGTTTCAAAATCAACCGCCATCAAGCATTAACCAGCGCTGCCTGAGTTTAAACCACTTAAAGGTGAAAACTTAACTTAACTAAAGTATGAAGCGCTTAACTCGTTCAGCCATAAATACAATTCGCGAGGAAATATATCTTGTTTAAGCCCAAAGCGTTAATAAAATGCATAGCTAAAAATGATTGGATTAATTCGGTACTTTCGCAGGTTACATCAGTTCCATCGTCCAAATGCCCGAACACGTCTGATTTATATTCAGCACGTGAAAATAAGTTTGTTATATTAAAAAAATACCTACACAAATACCTAAGACTCCGCTTCAATAATCAATTCAAGCTTAAACTAGAGCATGTCACAACTGGACAAAAAATCCTCTGGGTTTTTATTGGAAAAAGAAATTTTGGTGATGCAATTATGGAGATGTCTGGGAGAGTGTTACTTGAGAATAAAGGTTTTGATATTGACCTTTTTACCTTACCTCAACTAGAAAGCCTCTTTGAGGATGACCCTATCTTTAAAAATGTTTACTCAGATCAAAATAGGCTAAAAACTGAAAATTATGATGTTGTATTGCTGCAGGAAATGGGTCTAGCCTCTATAAAACTAAAAACAAAATATCTAAGAAATTTGCCTTATGCATCACTATTTGATTTTTTTTATGGCCCTGACAGAAATCAAACTTATTTTAGCTATTACGCCATAAATAACATATTCGGACTCAACTATAGCGAGGAATATATTAAGGACAATGCAAGATCTTTTTTGTACTCCAAGATGGACAATCATTTAAAGATTAAAAAAATAATCCCAAATACAAAATATATTTCCATTTCAATTGGGGGAATTGACCCATTGAGGATATACAACGAATGGCAAGAGTTTTTCCACTTGCTTGATACAAATGGTCATAATTATTGTATCTGTCTTGTGGGCTCATCAAACGGCTCGACTGTTGCTGAATCAATTATGGCCATAAATTACAAAAACTTAGAGGTTTATTCTTTAGTCGGAAAGTTATCATTGATTGAAACTTTTGAGGTCATTAAAGCCAGCATTGCTTTTGTAGGATGTGATGGAGGTTTATTGCACGTTGCAACTGCCGCAGATACACCTTGCGTTGCTTTATTTGGCGGCGACTCTCCGATGGGTCTAAGATTAACCAAAAGAACTCGTGCAATAGCAATCCAAAGCGTTAACACAGTTAACAACATACCTTCAAGCCAAATTTTTGATTCCCTGTTAGAGTTATTGACTCATACACCAACAAAATTAAAAAGTACTCCTAGCGAGTCTTATTAAAAATTGAATAAATTAAATACTATCAACTATCACTAGCCTTATTTGTATTAAGTTTAATGATTTGCGCATTTTTTAATGGGATGAGTACAGAAATTTGTAATCTTAAATATACGACAGCATTTTACGGAATGATGACAACAATTCTCGCAGGCTCTCTATTTGTATGCTTAAACAATAATGATGAACAATCTTAATAAAACAAACTACTCGATTACTTTTGCCTGTTACAACCAAGTTGAATATACCAAACAATGTATAGATAGCATGGTAAAGCATGGTTACAACTTAAAAAATTTAGTTGTGGTTGATAATGGCTCAACAGATGACACTAGAAGTTATTTAGCTACCCTGCCGCTTGGCGGCTTAATACTTAACGAACAGAATTTAGGGTGTGGTGTCGCGTGGAACCAGGGTGCGCTTGCTCTACAAACCGAGTGGACGATTATTATGAACAATGATGTCATTGTTTCTAAGGGATGGGTTGAAAACCTAATAAGCACTGCCGAAAAATACAATTTAAAAGTGGTGTCGCCTGCCTTGATTGAGGGCGAGCTTAACTATGATTTTGAAGCATTTTCGATGGATGCCTCCCAAAAAATGCATGAATTTATCAGATTAGGTGCTAGACATGCCGTGTGTCTGCTCATACACAAAAGCGTTTGGATGGAAGTGGGTTATTTTCAACCAATTCCAAAATTGCTTGGCTATGAAGATACCATGTTTTTTCACGAGCTGGATAAAGCAAACATCCCAACAGCCATTTGTGGTGCTGCGTGGCTTCATCACTATGGATCAATTACGCAAAATGCAATGAAGCAAGAACGCGGTCTCTCAAAAAAACAGGGGCTTCCGTATCGATATAACTACCGCTTATTGAAACAAAACTGGTTTCAAAGAAAAATGAAGAAACTTATCAGAATTTCTAAAGAAAAAAAATGGATGAGCGCTGAGATCAAAAAGACGGGAATGAGTCTGTATGGTATCAGAGAGCAAAACTCGTTCATTTGGAAGTAACGACATCATATGCTGTCTATTATTATCGCGACAAAAAATGAAGCGACCAACATTAAGGATTGTTTAAACAGTTGCGCTTTTGCAGATGAGGTGATTGTGCTGGATTCTGGCAGCACAGATGGCACTGTAGAAATTGCAAAATCTCTTGGGGCGAAAGTCCTTGAAACTGATTGGCAAGGGTATGGGAATCAGCAAAATCGTGGAATAGCAGCAGCTAGTCACGAGTGGGTTTACTCTCTGGATGCAGATGAACGAATTACTTCTGCACTTGCGATGGAAATTCAAAATGCTATATCCGACAATAGGTTTAAAGTGTTTGATGTGCCGCGGAAGTCTTTATTTGTCACTCGATTTATGAACCACTCAGGTTGGTGGCCAGACAAAACAAAACGCCTTTTCAAAAAAGGCTATGCAGAATTTACTGACCACGAAATTCACGCTCACTTAGCAACACAAGAAGAGATCGGTCACCTTGAAAATCACATGGTTCATTATAGCTATCGGAATCTAGATGCGGTTATTGAGAAACTAAACAGATATTCGGCAGGCAGCGCACGAGACCTACGTAACCAAGGCAAACAAGGGTCATTGATGAAAGCGATTAGCCATGGATTATGGGCATTTTTCCGCACCTATATTATTCAGGCTGGCTTTCTTGATGGTAAATTAGGGTTTATATTGGCGATTGTTAATGCAGAAACTTCATATTACAAATATCTGAAACTAATGCTTTTATCAGAACAAGAGCGCTTAATTAAGCAAAATCTTGACAAACATTAGTCAATTATTTGTGAGTACAATTGAATGCAAATAGTATATGTGGTGCGTAGGTACGGATTAGTTGGGGGCATGGAGCGTTATGTTTGGGAGTTAGCCAACGAAATTTCCAAACTTGGCTTCAAGGTCACTGTGCTTTGCGAAAAAAATTACGCTGCATTAACTCCTGATATTCAGGTGGTTGAACTTGGAAAAGTGCAGCCAAAGCCACGTTGGTTATCCTCATTTATATTCAGCAAGCGCGTTGCAAAATGGCTAGAACAAAATCCAGCAACTGAAAGAATCATCCACAGCAACGAGAGACTATATCAGCACCATATTACAACCGTTCACGGCTCGCCATTTACTTCTATTTTTGAAAAACCTTGGTGGAGGCTTATTTCATTACGAGTCTGGATGCAACTCTACCTTGAAAAAAGAGAGCTAGAAACAGCGCAATATATCATTCCTGTTTCTAACTTTATTTCAAAAAAACTCGCGCATTATTACCCAGCATTCGCGCATAAACTTACCAACCCCATCATACCTGGAGTGGAAAAATCTAATCAGGTTTATCAAAACACGGTACCAAAAGATGGCGGGGTGATTGCATTTATAGGAAGAGAGTGGAAGCGAAAAGGATTGTTGCTGGCTGCTGAAGTGGTAAAAGAACTGCAAATTACCAGACCCAAGCTAGAATTTCATGTCATTGGTCCAGACCCAGATGAAATAAAGTACATATTCAAAACTTGGAAGCGTGGGTATAAGCTCATGGGCTGGCGCACAAAAGAAGACTATGGTCATTTCGATGTGCTGTTACACCCCGCAACTTCCGAGCCATACGGCATGGTCATTAGCGAGTCATTAGCGATGGGTGTACCAGTCGTAATCTCAGATGTTTGCGGTGCCGCACAAAGTGTTGATGAGCATTCTGGAAGTGTTCTCGCAACCACACTACCAATAACTGAATGGAGCCAAGCGCTTGATAAGCAATTATCTAAAACAGTGCCAACAACAATATTTGAGAGAAGCTGGCATGAAGTTGCAAAAGAGCATGTAAATATCTATCAAAGACATATAAAATCCACACAAAACTAAATAAATCAGCTGTTTAATGTTATACAAAAATCAAAATTGAACATCCTCATCATCAAAACCTCGTCAATGGGCGACATTATTCATTGCTTGCCTATTATTGCAGATATTCTCACTCACTTTCCCACGGCGAATATTGATTGGGTTGTGGAAGAAGGTTTTGCGGATATAGTGAAGCTACACCCAAGTATTCGTAGCGTAATCCCTGTGGCGATTCGTCGTTGGCGTAAGCATTTATTTGCAAGGGCAACTTGGCAGGAGATTGCTGTATTTAGCAAACAACTCAAAAAACAGCATTATGATGTGATTTTAGATTCACAAAGTTTAATCAAAAGCGCCATGCTTGCAAATTTGGCAAATGGCACGCGTCACGGGCAAAACCACCGTTGCGCGCGCGAGCCTTTAGCCGCTTTATTTTATCATCGCACTTATATGGTGACACGCCAGCAACACGCTTTGGAACAAAACCGCGCTTTAGCGGCGCAAGTTTTTGCTTATGACAATCCAATCTCTGCACCAGACTACGGATTGTCATTGCCGCAAAATGCGCTAGAGATGCAATTGCCAGAAAAGTTTGTAATGGCTTTTCATGCAACGAGTCGAGATTCAAAGTTATGGCCGAATAACCATTGGGTCAATCTTAGTCAGCAATTACACAAACAAGGGCTTGCAATCGTATTACCTTGGGCCAATGCCACAGAGCTTGCGCGTGCACAAGCAATCGCCAGCGAAGTACCGCATGCGGTTATCTTGCCAAAATCGAATTTAAACACCCTCGCCCATATCACTGCCAAAGCAACAGCGGCAATTGGTGTGGATACTGGGCTAATGCATTTAGCCGTGGCGTTAAATATCCCGACCATTGCCATTTATACAGACACATTCCCCGCGCTCAATGGGGCATATGCTGGCAATCAAAGCCGTGCTATTAACCTTGGTGGTAAAGGCACTGTGCCTAGCGTGGATGAGGTTTTGAGTAGTTTGTCTGACCTCATTTAAATCTCCGCTTCTTCTATCAAAAAAATCTGCTAAAAAATTTATTGTAGATGCTTGAAATACCGTTAAGCATCCCCACTTAGAGTCCATTGCAGTAAAAAGTACAGTTAATTACAAAGGACTACCATGCAACAAGAAGACCAAACCCCTGAAACCACAGTTGAAACAGAACCAACGGCTGTAGAAACCAGCCCAGAAGAGCGCATTGCCGCACTAGAAGCGCAGTTGGAAGAGCAAAAAGCGGCTGTGCTTTATGTTAAAGCAGAAGGTGAAAACATTCGCCGCCGTGCGCAAGATGATATTGATAAGGCGCGCAAATTTGCATTAGAAAAATTCTCAGGCGAATTATTAGCGGTTAAAGATAGCTTAGATGCAGCATTATTAGTTGAAAATGCGACCGTTGAAAGCTACAAAAATGGTGTTGAGTTAACATCAAAGCAATTACTTGGCGTGTTTGAAAAATTTAATATTGCTGAGATTAACCCAGTGGGTGAAAAATTTGATCCTAACAAGCATCAAGCGATTAGCGCGATTGAAGCAGAAGGTGAGCCAAATACCGTATTAAGCGTATTGCAAAAAGGCTACACCTTAAATGAGCGCGTATTGCGCCCTGCGCTTGTGATGGTGATTAAACCAAAAGCATAAGGTTATTAACACTTAACTCTTGAAATTTAAAATATACGCCCCACTTAAATTTCAAGCAGTTAGTTAACAAACGATTTTTTAGAATTTTAAAGATTTAAAAAAGGAACAAATAAAATGGGAAAAATTATCGGTATTGACTTAGGCACCACCAACTCATGCGTAGCCGTGATGGAAGGTGGCAAGCCACGTGTGATTGAAAACGCTGAAGGCGCGCGCACTACGCCTTCCATCATCGCTTACCAAGATGATGGCGAAATCTTAGCTGGCGCGCCAGCTAAACGCCAAGCGGTGACCAACCCTAAAAACACACTTTACGCAGTTAAGCGTTTGATTGGTCGTCGTTTTGAAGAAAAAGAAGTACAAAAAGATATAGGCTTAATGCCTTACACTATCGCAAAAGCTGATAACGGCGATGCATGGGTAGAAGTACGCGGCACCAAAATGGCACCACCACAAATCTCTGCTGAAGTTTTACGCAAAATGAAGAAAACAGCGGAAGACTACTTAGGCGAAGAAGTGACTGAAGCAGTGATTACCGTGCCAGCGTACTTTAACGACAGCCAACGCCAAGCGACTAAAGACGCAGGCCGTATCGCAGGTTTAGAAGTTAAACGTATCATCAACGAGCCAACTGCAGCTGCGCTTGCTTTCGGTATGGATAAACAAGAAGGCGACCGTAAAATTGCAGTGTATGACTTAGGTGGTGGTACATTCGACGTTTCTATCATTGAAATTTCTGCCATTGATGGCGAACACCAATTTGAAGTGCTTTCTACCAACGGTGATACATTCTTGGGTGGTGAGGACTTTGACAACCGCTTAATTGACTTCTTGGCGGACGAGTTCAAAAAAGACAATGGCGGTTTAGATTTACGCAATGACTTATTGGCAAAACAACGCCTAAAAGAAGCTGCTGAAAAAGCAAAAATTGAGCTTTCATCAAGCGCACAAACTGAAGTGAACTTGCCTTACATCACAGCCGATGCAACAGGCCCTAAACACTTGGTAGTGAAAATCACACGTACTAAGTTAGAGAGCTTGGTTGAAGATTTGATTGAACGCACTATGGCACCATGCCGCACAGCATTGAAAGATGCTGGCGTTTCAATCAGCGATATTTCTGACGTGATTTTGGTGGGCGGTCAAACCCGTATGCCAAAAGTGCAAGAAAAGGTGAAAGAGTTCTTCGGCAAAGAGCCTCGTAAAGACGTGAACCCTGACGAAGCCGTTGCGGTTGGTGCGGCGATTCAAGGTGGCGTATTAAAAGGCGATGTGAAAGATGTATTGTTGCTTGACGTGACACCACTGAGCTTGGGTATTGAAACCTTGGGCAGCGTGATGACGAAACTCA
>CAZUGV010000002.1:0-511583 GCA_964620425.1 uncultured Methylophilaceae bacterium
CAGCACCAACGGATTATGAGTCCGCTGCTCTAACCAAGCATGAGCTAAGGGGCCGAAACTTATGTTGACTAATCCTGACCTGTCTCCAAGAAGCTACGTAAGCGCTCCGAACGTGTTGGGTGGCGTAATTTACGCAAGGCTTTCGCTTCGATTTGGCGAATACGCTCGCGTGTTACATCGAATTGTTTGCCAACTTCTTCTAGCGTATGGTCGGTATTCATTTCAATACCGAAGCGCATGCGTAATACTTTAGCTTCACGCGCGGTGAGCGACTCCAACACTTCTTTGGTGGCATCGCGCAAGCTGGCGTACACCGCTGCGTCTACTGGCGCTAAAGTTGCGTTGTCTTCAATAAAGTCACCCAAATGTGAATCGTCATCGTCACCGATTGGCGTTTCCATTGAAATCGGCTCTTTGCTGATTTTTAGGATTTTGCGAATCTTGTCTTCTGGCATTTCCATTTTTTCTGCTAACAGCGCTGGGTCTGGCTCTAATCCAGTTTCTTGCAGAATTTGACGGCTAATGCGGTTCATCTTGTTGATAGTTTCAATCATATGCACAGGGATACGAATCGTGCGTGCTTGGTCAGCGATTGAGCGTGTAATCGCTTGACGAATCCACCATGTGGCATAAGTTGAGAACTTGTAACCACGGCGATATTCAAATTTATCTACCGCTTTCATCAAGCCGATGTTGCCTTCTTGAATCAAGTCTAAGAATTGTAGGCCACGGTTGGTGTATTTTTTTGCAATTGAGATCACTAGACGCAAGTTAGCTTCAATCATTTCACGTTTTGCGCGGCGGGCACGTGCTTCACCCGTGGTCATTTGCTTGTTGATGTCTTTGAGTTCTTTGATTGGGATGCCGACACGTGCTTGCAAATCCAATAAGCGTTGCTGTTGATCTACGATAGAGTGTTTGAAACGCTCCATTTTTTCAACATAAGGCTTACCAGTAACAAGCTCACCAGCTAACCAATCCAAGTTGGTTTCATTGCCAGGGAATACTTTAATGAAGTGAGCGCGAGGCATGCCTGATTTATCAACACAGAACTCCATGACTTTACGCTCATGGCTGCGCACTTCTTCAACCATGTCACGCACTTGACCACACAAAGCTTCCACTTGTTTTGCTGAGAAACGGAATGCGGTCAACTCTTCCAAAATAGAACTGAGTAATGCTTGGTATTCGGCATCTTGCGAACCTTTTTCCACCAAAATCTCGGTCATGCGTTTGTTTGCTACGCGGACGCTCGCAAAGCGAGTGAGCACTTCTTCTTTTAGTTTTGCTAAAGCTTCTGCTGAAATAGCAGCGGCTTTTGCGCCATCTGCATCTTCGTCATCCTCATCTTCATCATCTGAAGACTCTTCTTCAGTAGCCTCTTCCATTGCCATGGTTTCATCAATGCCGACATCTGAGTCAATTAAACCATCTACCAAATCATCAACACTCAGCTCATCATTTTCAACTTTATCCACCATCGCCAACAAATCGGCAATCGTTGTCGGGCAAGCGGCAATGGCTTGCACCATGTGTTTGAGGCCATCTTCGATACGCTTGGCGATTTCAATTTCGCCTTCACGGGTAAGCAAATCAACCGTACCCATTTCACGCATATACATACGCACAGGGTCTGTTGTGCGACCGAATTCACTATCTACGGTTGAAAGTGCTTGCTCAGCCTCTTCAACTGCATCTTCGTCAGTCACGGCTGGCGGTGCATCTGACATGAGTAACACTTCAGCATCAGGCGCTTCTTCATACACCTGAATACCCATATCGTTAATCATGCCGATAATGCCATCAATTTGCTCAGAATCCTGAACGTCATCGGGCAAGTGGTCGTTAATTTCGGCGTAGGTTAGATAACCGCGCTCTTTACCTAAGACTATGAGTAACTTTAATCTGGTACGGCCATCTGCCGCTTGAATGTCTTTATCGCTGAGTTGTTCGTTTTGCAAATCTTTATCTTTCGCCATACTTAAACCCCAAATGCCCCAAGCTTCAGCGCAAAAAAGTGCGCCAAAGAATTACGGAAAACCGCGTATTATACTCGAAATCCACCCATCTGAAAATGAATTAACTTAAAAATGCCTATCTTTCTAGCGCGTTACCCCGCAAACTAAAAGTACCAACTCCGCTATTTCGTCCGCACTAAGCGTAATAAGGCCTTTTCTTCGTCAGTTAGTTCACTCAATGGTTTTTCTTTGATTTTATACAATAAGTTGCTATGTTCTCTTTGCTGATACAGTTCTTTAATTTGCTTTCGCGCACCTTCAAACTCCAGAGCAAAATCTAAACCTTCGTCCAACACATGCAGCTCGCGCTCTACTTCACGCATCAGCCTATCATCCACTTTGCCTTGTAGTTGATGCAGAATGGCGGCTGGCTTGGATTGCGGATAGGCAATCGCTGCCTCAAGCGAGGCTTTCACCAACGCATCTTCATCGTTACTTTGTTGCACCCAAGTGATATCTTCAATATTCGCCAAATCGGGGCGCATCAAAATCATCAACACAAATCTTCGCTGTAAAGACATGGTCGTCCTATTTTGCTTGGGCATCGCTTTTTGTTGTCGTTGTGGCGTGGGCATTTTAATCATGCCCTTCATTTCATCCATTGAAACGCCCGACAATTCAGCGATACGCTTAGCCAGCAACAGACTCAAACGCGGTGCTTGAATTTGCTGCAATATGGGCTCAGCCTCATTCAAAAATCGCACGCGATCTTCTTGTGATTGCAGGGGATTGTCTTCACTCAAGTGCTCCACGATGTAACGAGAAAGCGGCACTGCGCTCGTCATAGCACTTTCAAACGCATCCTTGCCGAACTCACGCACGTAACTATCTGGATCATGCTCGCTCGGTAAAAACAAAAAACTCAGCTTTACGCCATCTTTTAGCACAGGCAACGCATTCATTGCTGCGCGCCAAGCTGCATTTCGACCAGCATTATCCCCATCAAAACTAAATACTATCTCATCGGTTTGACGCATCAGCTTTGTGATGTGAACTGAAGTTGTTGCAGTGCCCAGCGCAGCAACCGCATATTCAATGCCGTATTGCGCCAACGCCACCACGTCCATATAACCTTCCACCACCAGCGCACGCCCTGCATCGCGAATCGCGCGACGCGCTAAAAACAAACCATATAGCTCATGACCTTTTTGAAATAACGGAGTTTCGGGCGAGTTGTAATATTTTGGCGTATCTTCTGGGTTAATCACGCGCCCGCCAAAACCAATCACTTGACCCTTTTGATCGTGAATGGGGAACATAATGCGATCGCGAAAGCGGTCGTAACGACGAGCTTGCTCATTTTCCACCACCAAGCCAATCGTTTCCAGCATCTCTGATTCATATTTCGGAAAAACCGTCGCCAAATTTTGCCAACCTGCTGGCGCATAGCCGATTTGAAAGCGCGCAGCGATTTGCCCGCTTAATCCACGACCTTTTAAATAATCAATTGCACGCTCAGACTTTTTTAACTCGACACGATAATAATTCAGCGCTTCTTGCAATGCTTCTTGCATCCCTGGCATGG
This sequence comes from uncultured Methylophilaceae bacterium, assembly GCA_964620425.1. Lineage (GTDB taxonomy): Bacteria > Pseudomonadota > Gammaproteobacteria > Burkholderiales > Methylophilaceae > DASXUG01. The sequence continues at coordinate 3,544 of CAZUGV010000002.1, forward strand.
CTTTTTGCTGCTCGCGTTGCGCTTCGGTTGCGGGCGTTTCTTCTCGAGGTACAATCATGCCTGCTATTTTGGCAAGCTCATGCACCGCCTCAACAAAGCTCAAGCCCTGATATTCCATCAAAAAGCTAATAGCCGTACCATGCGCGCCGCAGCCAAAGCAATGGTAAAACTGCTTGGTTGGACTCACCGTGAAAGAGGGGGATTTTTCGTTATGGAAGGGGCAGCAGGCAGAGTAATTCGCACCCGCTTTTTTGAGTGGCACACTTTTATCAATCACATCGACAATATCAACGCGGTTAATAAGCTCTTGAATAAATGAATCAGGAATCACAGCGTTAAGTATATCGCCAAAAATAAAAAAAGGAGCCTAATAGCTCCTTTTTTAACAATTCAAAAACGCAACAGAATCTCGAACCAACAGGAATAAAAACTTAACCCAATCTAGTTTTAATTAACCCTGATATTTTCGCCATATCAGCACGCCCAACCACCAATGGTTTTACCGCCGCCATGACTTTGCTCATATCTTTAATACCAGCAGCGCCCGTATCAACAACCACTTGCTCAATAATCGCGTTTACTTCATCTTCAGTAAATGCTTGTGGCAAAAATTCTTGCAACACAGCCACTTCAGCTTTCTCAACATCCGCGAGATCTTGGCGATTGGCAGATTCATATGCAGCGATTGAATCACGACGTTGTTTGAGCATTTTCTCAATCGCTTCAATCACTTGATCGTCGCTTAACTCAATGCGCTCATCCACTTCGCGCTGCTTAATGGCAGCCTGCAAAAGGCGAATAGCGCCCAAACGCGCGCTATCTTTAGCGCGCATTGCATTTTTCATCTCTTCTGAGATACGCGCTTTTAATGTCAATTTAAACTCCTAAGCCTAAAGACTTAGTAAAGTTTAGCTGGCAATGTTTGGCTACGAATACGACGGTAATGACGTTTCACAGCAGCAGCAGCTTTACGCTTACGCTCCCATGTTGGTTTTTCGTAGAATTCGCGCGCGCGCAAATCTGTCAACAAACCAGTTTTTTCAATAATGCGTTTGAAACGACGCAATGCAACGTCAAACGGCTCATTCTCTTTTACACGTACACTAGACATTCAGGCCCTCTTTACTTTAAAAGATATACTTTAATTCGTTCATTTAGGCGGTCTTGCGCCCAAAGAATAACGTTAAAATCGTAACAAATTACGAAAAGCCTGCTATTCTATCGGCTTGATTTGAATTTATCAACCACTAAATTAAAATCGCTGTAAATTATAACACTTCAAACGATAACAAAGGTTTAGCAACACAATGATTGTTTTAGGTATTGAATCGTCTTGCGATGAAACAGGTGTCGCACTTTACGATACAGAGCACGGCCTGCTCTCCCATGCGCTCCACTCCCAAATTGATATGCACGCAGAATATGGCGGAGTTGTGCCAGAACTTGCATCACGCGACCATATCCGTCGTGCCTTGCCGTTGACGCAAATGGTGCTGGATCAAGCAAAACTCACATTAAAAGACATTGACGGCATTGCCTACACACAAGGCCCTGGCTTATCAGGCGCGCTGTTAGTGGGTACTAGCATTGCAGAATCGCTAGCCTTCACTTTAAATGTACCCACTATCGGCGTGCATCATTTAGAAGGTCACTTGCTAGCACCGCTGCTAGAAGAAAACCCGCCCGAGTTTCCCTTTGTTGCGTTGCTTGTTTCAGGTGGGCATACGCAACTGATGCGCGTTACGGGGATTGGGGATTATGAATTGCTGGGGGATACCTTAGACGATGCCGCAGGTGAAGCCTTTGATAAAACCGCAAAGCTATTAGGCTTGGGTTACCCTGGCGGGCCAGCGGTTGCCAAGATTGCAGCGCAAGGTCAACCTGAACGCTTTAATTTGCCGCGCCCATTGCTGCATAGCGGAGATTTAAACTTTAGTTTTAGCGGCTTAAAAACCGCTGTCTTGACCTTAGCCAACAATAATAAAAATGCGCAAGGCGAAATTGATACGCAAACGAAAGCGGACATTGCCTATGAGTTTCAAGAAGCCGTCACCGATATTTTAAGCATCAAGTGCATGTCCGCATTGCGCGAGACGGGGCTAGATAACTTAATCGTTTCAGGTGGAGTAGGTGCTAACAAACGCCTGCGTGAAAAACTCAACGCCGCCACCAAGCGCAAACTGTGTAAAGTGCATTACCCTCGCTTAGAGTTTTGTACAGATAACGGCGCGATGATTGCTTTTGCAGGCGCCATGCGCATGCACAATGCACAAGAAACCAACCACAGCTTTACCGTTCGCCCGCGTTGGGATTTAGCAGAACTACAAGCGCCTTAACTGATGTATCGTTGAGTGATTTATTTTTTCTTGCCAAAGCCAGACTCAGTGCCTGCCAGCAACTTTTGAATATTGGTTTTGTGCCGCCATATCAGCAAAACTGACAGCACAAACGTCATCAGCACATAGTCTTTATAGGGCAATAAATAATAAGCAAACACGGGCGCAAGCAAGGCGGCAACCAATGCAGATAGCGAGGAAATTCTAGTCAACGCAAACACCAGCGCCCAAGTGACTATTGCCGCAAAGCCCAGTTGCACAGAAACCGCCATCATCACACCCAGCGCAGTCGCCACGCCTTTACCACCTTTAAACCGATGAAATAACGGGAACAAATGCCCGATAAAAACCGCCATCCCCACGCCGCTCACCACCCACATTAGCATGCCGCTTTGCAAGGCCAAGAACACTGCAAACCAGCCTTTAAACGCATCCCCCAGCAAAGTAAGTAGCGCCGCAGATTTTTTACCGCTACGCAACACATTAGTCGCCCCTGGGTTGCCAGAGCCGACAGAGCGCGGGTCGGGCAGACCATATAACTTGGACACCAAAATGCCAAACGAGATCGAACCCAACAAATACCCCATCAAAATCCACACAACGGGAATCGCCACCACAGGAATAAAACCTAACTCATTCATCACTTATGCTCTAAAATTGCCAAAAGAAACATTCTAAACCATCTAGGTGCCGCAATCACATGGACATTATTTTTTTAAGCGAAGTCAAAGTACAAACCAAACTCGGCGTACCCGAGTGGGAACGCATGGTTGAGCAAACCATTATTCTCGATTTAGAAATCGCTATGCCGCACAGCCGCAGCTGCCAAACCGACGAGATAGACGACACAATCGATTACGGCGAAGTCGTCGCTCGCATACGCCAAACGCTAAAAGAAAATAGCTTTAAATTGGTAGAGGCTTTGGCGGAGCATATTTGCCAAATTGTGTTGAATGAGTTTTGCGCGCCTTGGGTAAAGATTAAGGTGGCGAAGCCAGGGATATTGCCGGGGGTTAAGGCGTTGGGAGTGGTGATTGAAAGAAATAAAATCTAGTTACATAAATGCAAAGTTGAATAACTAGCCCCTAAAAACCCTGAATACTGGCGCTGACATATCTCTGCTCCTATATCAACTTGATGATAAAAATCTCTACCTTTGGAAAATCTTATTTCTTTCCTGTTCTGGTCTAGGACAACAATCTCAGGTGGACTTTTTCCACCTATATACTTAGCCTTAACCCTCACTATTGAACTGACAGGAATTGAATTATCGAAATATTCGTTTGCTTCATTTACGACTCCAAACACATAAATACATGAGATGATTGGTATTGCCCAATATGACTCTTTATCACTTAGCACTCCCGAAAAATAAATTAATAAATTCAAAAGAAATACTAATAAAATACATGATGGTAAGAGCGGGACATATGAATCAGTGTATCTTGTCCATATCCATAGAATTAGTGGCATTGAGTTAAAAAGAAAAATACCATACATTGGATTTGGTTTAAATCTTGAAGATTTAATATTTAGAGTTTCAGAGGAAATACAGCCAAAAACTAATGCCACGATTGGTGTAAAAACCAAAATACCTAATACCAAGTCGTACGGCTTGGGATAAAACATGGCGTAAAAGAAAAATATCATTGAAAAAACTTCAATTTTTTTAATAACCTTTTCAACTTCTTTAGTTTTAAGATATTTGTTATAGAAATAAATCAATTAATAACTTTCAAAATAGATTTTTTATGTTTCCGTTGCTTTAAGCTTAATAGCAACCTCTTTGCCACGTCAAGCAGTGCGAGAAATATTCCCCTTTGCCGCGCCTTCGGCTTGAGAGGCAGATGGCAGACGTTGCGCGATTGCTTGAGCTCCTCAACAAGCCAAGGTTTGCAAGGCTTGTCATGGCGAGTTGCGCGCAACGACCCAGTCGCCGCGCTAAATCCGAAGGAGAAAGTGGCTTGGATAAAAGTGCCACTGGATTCCGTATAGCGCTAAGCTTGTATGGAATGACACAAATACTTATGTCATGCTGAACTTATTTCAGCATCTAGACCCTGAAACAAGTTCAGGGTGACAAAAACTAAATTTATCATGAAAAGACACAACAAGTTCTGCCCTGCAGCCCAATAATCACGAGCCTTCCAGAGCATGTGTTATTTATGTTTTTAGCCCCTTGGATGATGCATACTATGCAACAACTTCAACCGTTCCCTCGCCACATGCGTATAAATCTGCGTCGTTGAAATATCCGCATGCCCCAATAACATCTGCACCACGCGCAAATCCGCCCCATGATTCAATAAATGCGTGGCAAACGCATGTCGCAACACATGAGGCGACATAGGCTTATCGATACCTGCTAGCAGGGCGTAGCGCTTAATGAGATACCAAAAAGCTTGGCGCGTCATACAATCCCCTCGGTTAGTGACAAACAGGCTGTCGCTCAACCGCTTTTCTAATATATGCGGACGACCTTCATTCAAATAGCGCGTAATCCAATCCGTAGCTTCTTCACCCATCGGCACTAGACGCGTTTTGCTGCCCTTGCCTGTAATGCGCACCACGCCTTCACTGAGGCTGACTTCTGTCACTTTTACGCTGACCAACTCTGTAACACGCAGACCACTGGCGTAGAGTAGCTCTAGCATGGCACGGTCGCGCAAACCAATGGCATCATCTACATTCGGCGCATTTAGCAGTGCCTCTACATCTTGCTCGCTGAGGCTTTTGGGGAGCGAGCGCGGCAACTTGGGCGATTCAATTTGTAAGCTAGGGTCTATGCTGATTTTGTTTTCGCGCAGGGCAAAACGATACAAGCGCCGCAAACTGGCAATCAGTCGGCTAATGCTACGCGGCTTGCTGGTGGGGAATTTAAAGGCTAAGTAGCGCTGAATATCAGCTTGTTCCACATGAAATAAATCTTTATCGGCGGTTTTTTCTAGCCATGTGGCAAATTGGTTTAAATCTTGGCGATAGCTATCTAAAGTGTTGCGTGAAAGGCCTTCTTCTAACCAAATACGGTCGATAAAGTCATCGAGTATCGCTTGATTCTCGCTGGTTTGAGGGGCTGCGCTCAAGTTATGCCTTTGCCTCATGCGCAAGCAACCATTGTTTAATCGCCAATCCGCCTTCCACCCCCTGCATATAACCACCCAAGCCATTTTTAGCTACTACACGGTGACAGGGAATCACCAGCGGCACTTGGCTAGCCCCACAGACGTTAGCAACGGCACGAGCTCCTGAACCTACTTTTTGCGCTAATTCAGTATAGGTGAGGGTTTGCCCGCATGGGATTTCACTAATCGCTTGCCAAACGCGCTTTTGAAAGGGCGTGCCATTGACCGCATAAGGTATATCCAATTTAGTGTCGGGTTGTTCAAAATATTGCTCAATTTGCATGAGCACCGAATTTGTAAACGAGTGCGAGGTGGACTTAGCAGGCACTTGAACGGGCAACAATTGAACAGAGATTAAATAATCATCTTGCGTAATAACCGCCACTGAGCCGAAAGGGGCGGAAATAACGGCATCGTAAGTTTGACTCATGCGGACTCATCAAATTAATAATTAGAGTACATAGTAACTCAAATAAAAAAGCCCCGAAACCTAAGGTTAGCGGGGCTTTTAATATTGCTTAAGCGCTGTTTATTCAGCAGCAGCTTCTGGCGCCATGATTTCTTTTTCACGCGCTTGCAATTTTTCTTTAATACGTGCAGATTTACCTGAACGCTCACGCAAGTAGTACAACTTGCTACGACGTACATCACCACGACGTTTCACTTCGATACTTGCAATCAAAGGTGAATAAGTTTGGAACGTACGCTCAACGCCTTCACCAGATGAAATTTTACGCACGATGAATGATGAGTTTAAACCACGGTTACGAATCGCGATTACAACGCCTTCATAAGCCTGTACACGTTTACGGTTACCTTCAACCACGTTCACACCCACAACTACGGTATCACCTGGGGCGAAACTAGGAATTGTTTTGCCTAAACGCGCAATCTCTTCCTGTTCTAACATTGCAATAATATTTGCCACTTTGTTGCTCCTTCTAGTTTTGCGAATCTTGTTCCTGCTTGTCGCGCTCAGTTTCGAGCTCTTTTAGCAGCCGAGATTCCTCTTTTGACAACGGTCTTTCGACCAATAAATCGGGACGTTTATCCCGAGTTCTTTGCAATGACATTTTGAGTCGCCACTGCTTAATCTTTGCATGGTTGCCAGATAACAATACCTCTGGCACGCGCATTCCTGCGTATTCTTCTGGCCGTGTGTAATGCGGGCAATCTAGCAGACCGTTTACGAAAGAATCTTCAATCGCGGAGTCTGCATCACCCAACACCCCTGGCAACTGCCGAATCACAGCATCCATCAACACCATGGCGGGTAACTCACCGCCTGATAATACATAATCGCCTATCGAGTATTCCTCATCGACTAAACGACTTAGCACTCGCTCATCCACACCTTCGTATCGGCTGGCGAGCAACACAAATCCTTGTTCATTCGCCAAACTCATCACAATTTCATGTGTGAGTGGCTTGCCGCTTGGTGATAGATGAATCACTTTGGGATTCACAACCCCCGCTGCTTGTTGCCTTGCTTTTGCTGCACCAATCGCTTGCTCTAGCGGCTCCGCCAGCATCACCATACCAGGACCGCCACCGTAAGGTCTATCATCTACAGTGCGGTGATTGTCGGTAGTGAAATCCCGCGGATTCCATAACGACAATTCAACAATCTTTTTCTCAAACGCTCTAGATGTAATGCCAAATTGGCTAATTGCATCGAACATTTGTGGAAACAACGTGACTACATCATATTGCTTATCGCCACATTGCTTTGGATTATCTTGTTTTGAATCTTCGTTCAAAACTCCGCATCCCAATCCACTAAAATAGTTTTAGCTTGCATATCGACTTCAATAATGACTTGGTCGATAAACGGAATCAAACGCTCACGTTCGCCTTTGGCCACAAGCACATCATTTGCACCAGTTTCAAACAACTCGGTCACCAAGCCAAAATCAACGCCTTGTTGATTTTTAACACTTAAGCCGATTAAATCAGCCCAGTAGTATTCGTCTTCATCTGGCTCTGGCAGTTGATCGCGTGGAACGGCAATGTGCTTGCTTTTAAGTGCCATCGCCGCATCTCTATCGTCGATGCCAAATAGTTTCACCACTAAAGCATCGCCATGAACTTTCACGACTTCCACTTCAAATTTTTTCCACGGCATATTACGCATACCATCTTGCCGCCCTATCCACCAATCCTCATAGTCAAATAGACTATCTAAGGTTTCAGTTTCTGGGGCAACTTTCAGCCAGCCTAAAATGCCATAAGGGGCGACTATGCGCCCCATCACTACCATTTCTTCCACAGTTTGAATCTGCTTACTCACTAGCGGCACACACCGCTAGACTGATTAAGCAGCGTCAGGTGCGTCAGCAGCTGGTGCTTCTTCAGCAACTGGAGCTGATGCAGCTTCTGCGGCTGCGGCATCAGCGGCGGCTTTAGCAGCTGCAGCTTCTTCAGCCTCTTTTGCAGCTAATGCGTCAGCAGCAGCTTTAGCTTCATCGGCTAATTTTGCTTCAGCAGCGGCAACTTTGGCAGCGGCTTTCGCTGCATCTTTTGCACGTGCAGCTTCAGCAGCTTCTGGACCTTTAGCGTGGAATTTAACCAAGCGAGCAACGCAATCAGACATTTGCGCGCCATTTTTTTGCCAGTGTTGAATACGTTCGCTATCTAAACGCAAACCTTCTACGCCAGCTTTAGCAAGCGGGTTATAAAAACCTACGCGTTCAATAAAGCGGCCATCGCGACGATTGCGTGAATCTGCAACCACTACGCTGTAGAAAGGGGTTTTCTTCGCGCCACCACGGGCTAGTCGAATGATTACCATAATTTTGTTCTCTAATCGTTTTTACAGAAAGGGGCGGATTTTACGTTATTTTTGAATGGTTTGGCAAGGCAAATATGTGCAAATTTGCATTTATTCGCAAATTTATTTTTGAGATGTCATTTGGCACATTATTTTACGTGTGCTTGATAAGCGGTTGGATCGGGCAGACCCGCAACCTCAAAGCCTTGTTTACGCAATCTGCATGAGTCGCAAAGCCCACAAGCTTGGCCTTGCGCGTTAGCTTGATAGCATGACACCGTCATGCCGTAATCTACGCCAAGAATTGTACCTTGCTTCACAATTTCGGCTTTGGTCATATCAATCAACGGCGCATGCACAGTGATGGTTTTACCTTCAACCGCACTTTTGGTGGCGAGGTTTGCCATGGCTTGAAACGCTTTCACATATTCACCACGACAGTCTGGATAGCCTGAGTAATCCAAAGCGTTTACGCCGATAAAAATATCTTGCGCTTGCAGCACTTCTGCCCAAGCCAAACTTAACGAGAGCATAATGGTGTTGCGCGCTGGCACGTAAGTAACGGGGATGCCCGTACTTTCTTTTTCAGGGACAGCGATAGCATTATCGGTCAATGCGGAGCCGCCAAACAGGGATAAATCTAGCTGAACAGTTTTATGCTCAGTTGCGCCATGTGCTGTTGCGACACGTTTTGCGGCTTCAAGCTCTGATGAGTGACGCTGATGATAATCCAAGCTTAGACAATAACATTCAAACCCTTGTGATTTTGCAATCGCCAATACTGTGGCTGAATCTAAGCCACCAGAAAGTAACACTACTGCACGTTTAATCTGACTCATTTGCCTGCTACCTCACCCCACAATATTTTATGTAATTGCACTTGCATCCGAACAGGCAATTTATCTTTCAATATCCACTCTGCCAGTTCGGTAGGGTTTACGTCGGCATACACGGGGGAAAATAATACGCTGCACTTTTGGTGAATAGCGTGCTCTTGCATGATTGATTTTGCCCATTCGTAATCTTCACGATTACACAGCACAAACTTCACTTCATCTTTAGCTTTTAGGTTGTTGAGATTATCCCAAACATTTTTTTTCAGCTCGCCAGAAGCGGGAGTTTTTATATCCAATATTACAGCAACTCGTTCATCAATATTGTTGGTGGAAATTGCACCGCCAGTTTCAAGCGATACATCATAACCCGCATCACAAAGCTGAGTGAGTAGCGGCCAGCACTCTTTTTGCGCAAGCGGCTCACCGCCTGTGACAGTGACATACTTTGCGCCATACTCTTTCACTTTATTTAAAATATCCACAATTTCCATATTGCTACCGCCATTGAATGCGTAAGCAGTGTCGCAATACACGCAACGCATTGGGCAACCTGTGAGGCGCACAAAGACTGTGGGTAAGCCCACACGTGAAGACTCCCCTTGCAGGGAGTGGAAAATTTCGTGGATTTTTAGAGACATAAACTCAGTGAGTACCTGTTAAGCGCCCGCAAAATGAAATTTTAGGCGCTCATTAGCGGCATCTGCATTATTTTTTAATGGATTCCAGAACAGACAATCTCTTCTTGGCATTTGGTGCTACTTCGCTATCGGGATATTTTGCCAACAAATCACGCAGGGATTTTTTAGCGGCATCTACGTCAGCTAACTGAATTTGCGCATTAGCGATATTAAAATAGGCATCTGCTTGTTTAGAGCTGTCTGGAAACTGTTTGATAAGTTTTTGCTGCGTGGCAATTGCTGCTTTATAGTTTTTCAAAGAAAACTGAGAGTACCCCAATAAATACATCGCTTCAGGCGCATTTTTACTGTTTGGATAAGTTTGTAAAAATTTATCATAAGCATCAAAGGCATCTTTGTGCTTGCCCGCTTTGGTGAGTGCTTGCGCGGCATCAAAATCTTTTTGTTCGGATGCGCTTTCTGCGATTGGCGTGGCAGCAGTTGGCGCAGGTGTATTAGCCGTGGCAACATTATTAGCCGCGGTGTTTGTCGTTGCAGGCGAATTAGCAACGGGAGCACCTGACTCCAATTTGCGTACACGACCATCAACATCTGTATATAAATCTTTTTGGCGTTGCTGTGTCACCTCAATATCATGGGTGACAACTTCTAACTGCCCTTTTACTTTGCTCAACTCTTGGTTAAGCCGATCAACTTGACTGAGCAAATCCAGCAAGCCTTGGCTTTTTAGCGTCGTTTCTATTTTAGAAATACGTTGCTCCAAGGTTTGCTGGTTTTTTTGAATTGCATCGAGGGTCGCTAGCGTTGCTTGATTCTGAGCAACTGACTTTTGCTGCAGGTCTTGAATCTGCTTACGAGCTTCATCATCACCAAACAAAGCGGCTGATGCAACTTGAGATAAGCCGCACAATAACAGAATACTCAGAATCAATTTACACATAGAAATTACTCGTTTTCGTAAGCGAAGTCTGCGTGACGATTTTGTTGGAAACATGCTTCGTCTTTACAGCCTAGTGTCGCTTTTTCTTCACCAAAACTCACTGTTTCAATTTGTTTATCTTGAACACCTAACAAGCTCAACATTTTTTTAACCGCTACAGCACGGCGTTGACCTAATGACACGTTATATTCACGCGTACCACGTTCATCAGTGTTACCTTGAAGAAACACTTTAGCGCTTGGGTTTGCCACTAAGTATTTAGCGTGCGCTTCAACCAATGGTTGGTATTCCGCTTTTACTTCATCTTTGTCATAATCAAAGAAAACGCTACGTTTAGACAAAATATTGTTCGGGTCTTTTAGCGGATTCACGGACATATCATTGGTTGTTGCTCCAGAAGTTGTTGCTGAAGTATCAACTGGTGCAGGTTTGGCGGTTTCAGTCATTTTTGGGGCAGCTGGTGTTTTATCAACCACAGGAGCTTCTTTCACCGCTTTGCTAGAACATGCGGCTAACATTGCCGCTAACATGACACTCATCAATAAACTTTTACTCATCATTACTCTCCTAAAATTACATTACAAAAAAATCATCAATTAACTCATTGATATTAAAATGCTAGCTTGCGCCAGCAAAATCTTTAATTCAGTGCAGAACCCCACGCAGGTTCTCGCACATCCCCACCAGAATCACTTAAACGCTGCTTGATACGGCCATCACTAGACACAGCAGCTAACCCACCTTTCCCGCCGATACTTGTAGCGTAAATAATCATGCGTCCATTCGGCGAAAAGCTTGGTGACTCATCTTGTGAGGTGTCACTTAACACTTGCACTTGCCCATTAGTTAAGTCTTGCACAGCCACTTTAAAACCACCTGAGCCCTGTTTAATGAAGGCAAGAAGCTTGCCATCTGGAGAAATCCTCGGGCTTACATTGTACGTTCCATCGAAAGTGACCCGCTTAGGCTCCCCCCCAGAGACACCGACTCGGTAAATTTGTGGGGAACCTCCACGATTTGAGGTGAAGTAAATCGTATTACCATCAGGCGACCACACTGGCTCAGTATCAATAGCACTACTTTTGGTTAATTGCTGCAAACCAGTGCCATCTGCATTAATTAAATATACTTGCGAGTTAGCACTGTATGTCAACACAATCGCTAAACGCTTACCATCGGGCGACCACGATGGAGCACTATTATTCCCTTTAAAGTTGGCCAGCACATATCTTTGTCCCGTCAACAAAGACTGGATAAAAATCACTGGCTTTTTCTTTTCAAATGAAACATAAGCCAACTTTGATCCGTCTGGTGACCAGGCTGGTGAAATCAAAGGCTCTTTGGAGGACACAACCGCTTGCGGGTTATATCCATCCGCATCTGCAACTAACAATGAGTATCGCCCACTTGCTTTGTTAATGTAAGCGACCCGAGTTGAAAATACACCTGTTTCGCCAGTGAGTTTCTGATAAATCATATCAGCGATACGGTGCGCTGTAGCGCGTTGTTGACTTGGTAAAATATTGAATTCAAGCCCAGTCAATTGGTTCTGCTTATACACATCTAACAAGCGAAAGCTAACCTTCAGGCGATTACCCGCAACACTCTCAACCTTACCGATGGTTAATGCTTGCGCTTGAATAGATGACCATTCAGGGTAGTTAACTTCAGACGCTTCGTGGGGTTGGTTGCTAACACCTCTTGTTTCCAGCACTCGAAACAACCCGCTTCGACGCAAATCAGCCCCAACAACGCTCGCAATAATATCTGACTGACCAGTTGGTTGAGCAAATGGCACTACCGCGATTGGGATTTGCTGTGCTGCACCACCTACAACATCGATTGTGAGCTCGGCCTTACATACAAATGGCAATGCAAAGAGTAAAAATATAAAGTAACGCATAGATTTCGTCATGTTTTTTTGGACCTTAAATTACTTAGATTATGTCGTAAAAGTGATTCAAAAGTTCCCCAAGAAATACACAAAGCCAACCAATTTGCCTGTCTTCAAACACTATAAATATTGCAAGCTTAATGCCATTCTACCAAAATAATTGTGTTTTTTTGTAACCTAGTTTTTACCGTTGGGTCTAAACTGCATATTGATATCCCTTAGCTGGCTAATAATGCTTGGATTTTTTGGCATAGGCAAAAGTTCAGACAAATGAATCGCGCGTTCAACCGCATCATCACAAGCACTAATTTTGCTGGACTTTATTAGATTAGTGCTTGCTACTTCACCTGTGGGTAAAACCACTATTTTGTATATCAACTCAATATCATCTGACCCACAAGGCTGATTATTAACGTGCTGTAGGATCTTGTTACGAATACCTGCAATCGCGGCATTTAACTCATTCGCAGTTGCTTGTGCAGCCGCAGCACTGACAGCAGCATCTGGTTTACCTTCTTGCTTTTTGCTTTCACGTAACGCGGGCTTGGCATCTTCTGCCAATAACTCTTGTTGCAGTTTTTTTAATGCGTCTTCCTTCAGTTTTTTATCGTCGACCTTAGGTTTTGGCTCGTCTTTCACCTTTTCAACAGGCTTTTCTGGTTTTGGTGGTAGTTGTTTGGGTTTCTCAACTTCTTTTTTTAACTGAATATCCGCCTTAGGCGTTGGTTCTGGCTCAGGCTTGGGTTCGGGCTTTTCTTCAACTATTGGCTTGGGTGGTTCTGGAGGTTGCGGCTTAACAACGACAGGCTTCACTTTTGCAACTGGCTTAGTTGCTGGTAGGCTATCCCACAACTCAACTTGCGCAACACTGATGGGTTGCGTGGCTTTCCAATTAAATGAGACCAGCAATAGCGTCAAAAGTATGGCATGTACAAAAAGTGACATTGCGCCAGCGCGCCATGCGTAAGGATTTTCGTAACTTCGGATCATTTGTGTTTGGGTGTCATTGATGTTTAAACTTAATAAGTTTAATCATATAAACCATTAATTAGGCGCAGGCTTAAAATACAACCCCACCTTTTCCACTTGTGCTTTTTTCAGCATATCCATCACTTCGATGACTTTGCCGTATTGCACTTTTTCATCCGCAGCAATTACAACCGAGCGTTCAGGGGTTTTCTGGAGAGCGCTTTTAATATCAAACAATAACTGATCGCGTTCGACTGACTTACCATCTAATTCAGTAGCGCCGTCTTTTTTCACAGTCACCACCATAGGCGCGCCAGGTTGCTTGAGTGCTTGACCAACTTTGGGTAACTCAACCAAACCAGGATTCGCCATAGGCGCGGTTACCATAAAAATAACCAGCAACACCAAGGTAACGTCGATATAAGGCACGACGTTGATTTGATTCATCATTCTGCGTTTACGTAATCTCGACATACTTAGCTCTTACGTTGCAGAATATTGGTAAACTCTTCCATAAAGCTTTCATAGCGCACAGCAAGGCGATCAACGCTAGAAGCAAATCGGTTATAAGCAATCACCGCGGGAATCGCCGCAAATAAGCCAATGGCCGTTGCGATGAGCGCTTCCGCAATACCCGGAGCAACGTGTGCCAATGTGGCTTGCGCCATATTAGACAAACCACGGAAGGCATTCATAATGCCCCACACCGTGCCGAACAAACCAATGTATGGGCTAACAGAACCAACGGATGCTAAAAATGGCAAATGTGCGTCTAGGTCATCCATCTCGCGGTTGTAGGCTGCACGCATGGCACGGCGGGAGCCTTCTGTAATATCACTTACTTCTAAACCATCTTGCCTTTTTAGGCGCGCAAACTCTTTAAAGCCTGCCTCAAAAATGCTCGACATGCCTTGTGGTTTGCTTTTTCCGTTGGTGACTGATTCGTATAACTTGGTTAAATCACCACCTGACCAAAAGTTTTCTTCGAAAGATAACGCTTCTTTTTCAGCGCTACTCAATGCGGCAACTTTAATAAAGATGTACCACCAAGAAAAAACTGACACTAGCAATAAAATCAGCATCACGATTTGCACGGGAACACTCGCCCCTGTGATTAGGGTAATCAGTGACATATCCGCTGCATTGGTAACGATAGCTTCAGGCATTATTTCTCCAACTTAAATACTTCTAAAAAATCATCTTTAATTTAGCGATTATCCAACTGCATACTATTTCGAATTTCAGCTGGAATGCTCATGGGTTTAAACTTAACAGCGTCCACGCACACTACCTCAACCGTTGCTTTGGTGAGCTGTTCACTGCCCCGTCGAATGGTTTGCCCAAACGTCAACATGCAGCGCCCAATATTGGACAACTCAGTCACAATATTTAGCTCATCATCAAAAACTGCGGGCTTTTGATATTGAATTTGCAATGCGCGCACCACAAACAACACGCCCATTTTATCTCTAAGCAGAGATTGCGCAAAACCTAAGCTACGTAACGCCTCTGTTCGTGCACGTTCCATAAAGTTCAAATATTGGCTGTGATATACCACGCCACCAGCGTCGGTATCTTCATAATAGACACGTATGGGCAATGTAAAAACGGGCTTCATTTAGTCATCAAATAGCGAGCTTGCATTTAAACTGGCGGGCACTTTTAAGCCAAAATGTTGATACGCCAACCCTGTCGCCACTCGCCCACGCGGGGTGCGCATGAGGTAACCTTGTTGAATCAAATAGGGTTCTAACACATCTTCAATCGTATCGCGTTCTTCGCCAATCGCGGCAGCTAAGTTATCTAAACCGACAGGGCCACCGTTAAATTTTTCCAACACCGCTTGCAGGAGTTTTCTATCCATCACATCAAAACCCAGCTTATCGACATCTAGCATTTGTAACGCGGCATCAGCAATTTCGGATGACACCACACCATCACTTTTCACCTGCGCATAGTCACGCACACGGCGTAGCAAACGATTGGCAATACGCGGAGTACCGCGCGAACGCTTGGCGACTTCATGTGCGCCTGTTGCAGTAATTTGCACATTTAACAAATCCGCAGAGCGATGCACGATACGCGATAATTCCTCATTAGTATAAAACTCTAAACGCGCAACAATCCCAAAGCGATCTCGCAAGGGGTTCGTCAGCATCCCCGCACGTGTGGTTGCGCCAACGAGTGTAAAAGGTGGCAAATCTAGGCGCACACTGCGCGCGGCGGGGCCTTCGCCAATCATAATATCTAAGTGATAATCTTCCATCGCGGGGTAGAGAATTTCTTCTACCACAGGGCTTAGGCGGTGGATTTCGTCAATAAACAGTACATCATTCGGTTCAAGATTCGTCAGCAATGCCGCCAAATCACCTGCGCGTTCTAGCACTGGGCCTGACGTTTGGCGCATATTCACGCCCATTTCACGGGCAATAATATGAGCGAGGGTGGTTTTGCCTAACCCTGGCGGGCCAAACAGCAACACATGATCTAGCGCCTCACTTCGCCCACGCGCCGCACCAATAAAAATTTCTAGTTGCCCACGTGCTTTTTCTTGCCCGACATACTCATCTAAGACCTTGGGGCGTAAAGCACGCTCCACCGCTTCTTCTTGCGGGCTTTCGGTAACGGGGGCGATTAGTCTGTCAGTTTCTATCATTTAAAAATGCAGTTTGGTTGGACATCGAAAAATAGGGACAGTTTAAGTTTGTATAAGCTAGCTTGCGCACTATCCGCAAACATTCGCCACATAGAGCACCAAAACACTATAGCAGAATAGACCCTCTAGTTAAAGGCGACAGATGTCGCGCGCTATTTAGTATTGGTCGCCAATTGTATTTTTACAGCAACCATTTTTTCATTGCCACTCACTTTGCTTGCCTCTGCAACCTGCACACGTGAGGCATCTAGTTTTGCATGTTCAAGCAAATATTTTTGTAGATTTTCTACCCTAGCTTTGCCTAGTGCGGTTAAATCTGCATCGGTGATTTTTGCAGTGAGTTTTAATTGTTCTAACATGGCTGCGTATTTGGGCGCATCTTCTGGTTTGTTTTTCTTAAGCGCCTCTTTGAGTTTTTCAATGGCTTTCAAGCCGCGCCCTTCGCCACTTCGCTCTTTTAACAGGTTTTCAATGGCAGACTGCACCTTGGTGTTGTTAAGGTCAACTGGCCCTATTTGTTCACCCTCTTTTATTTTCAAGCCTATTTCATTGGCAATATCTTGACGCGTTGCTAACTCTTGCAAGGCGGCAGTATCGGCAGCCACGTCTACCGTGGGCGATACGCTAAGTTTGAGGGTCGGACGTTTTTCCATGCCACCTGCGAGCGCCTGTAATTTTTCTTGCTCCTCTGGTGCAAGCGTCGCTTTACCTGGTTCAAATAAAATGGCTTCTAACTTATCTGAATTAGCACCAAACAGCTTGCCCAGCGCCCGGAATGGCGCGGTGGCGATTTTACTGATGACATTGACAACTGCTTTCCAAATGATTTTACCGTAGCTAAATTGCGGATCATCCAAATTGCCTGAAATAGGCAAATCCAAATCAATAACACCATCACTATCCTCAAGCAAAGCAATCGCTAAATCCAAGGGTAAATTGGGCGCATCTTGGCTATCCACACGTTCGCCCAGCTTAATTTGGTTGATGACAAACTTATTTTCGCCTGTCAGCTGGCGTTGTTTGATTTTGTATTCTAAATCCACCGTGAGTTTGCCTGAATCGACTTTCCGACCAGCAAACTTACCTGAATAAGGCGTTAAGCGATTCATTTCAATATTATGAAAAGCCAACTTTAAATCCGTAAAATCGGTGGCATGAAAGGGTTGCAATGCGCCACGAATTTTGGCTGAACCATAATCATCCACCTTCCCATCCAACTCCACTTGTGCGGTGGCATTGGGCTGATTAGACAGGCCATTAATGACGCCAGAAAGCGAATTAATATGCGTGCCAAATTGCGGTTTTAGCGATAAATCGGCAAACTCTAATTGTGCATTGCTTATGCTAACTCGGTCGACATCTACTTTAAACTCAACTGTGCTTTGTGGGGCATTAGTCGTGGATTTAAGCCCTACTTGGTCATTTGTCACTGCAATATTATCGGCGCTTTGACTTCTCAGGATTTTTTTAATATTGAGCGACTTATCTTCAAACACAATGAACTTCCCATTGGGTTGCTCAAAGCTCAAATCATCCATATGAAGATGGGATTTAGCTAACCCGAACTGCAACGAGTGGCTCGACACTTTTTGCCAAGAAAGGAATGGCGTTTTATCTGCCTCATCAGTCAGTAATAAATGATCTACGCTAAATCCACCTAAAAACTGCGCATCAAAGGCATGATCCGTTTTCAGCATCACTTTGCCAGTGATGTCTACCACACCATCATCAAGCTTTAGCGAAGTTGGTTGATTTAAATACGGGGAGAATGGCTTGAGTGAGAGCGCTTGTAATTTCACTTGCAAATCACTCTTAAATGGCGCGGGTGTTAGCTTGCCAGCGATGTCAAGCTGCCCCCCTTGCTTGATTGGCAACTTGAGTGTCACGGGCAGGGATTTCGTCAAATCTAACGATACATTGCGTAAATCAAAAGTGCCATTTTGCACATCTAAAACCATTGGCGCTTGCGCCAACCTATCCTCTATGTGAATGCTACTTTTATCTAGGCTAAGATGCGCCAGATCAAACTTCCAATGGGGATGATTGCTTGCTTTAAGCCCTTCATTTGAAAGAGCTTGTTTCTGCGTATTAGGTTGATTTTGTGGCTGCATCTCAAGTGCAGATTGCCAGTTCAAAGGCTTATTCAGCTCATGTAATATTTGAGTATCCAAACCAGAAACAGCCAATGTAGAAATTTTCACCAAATGCTCGTTTAGGCTAACGCTACCTTCCTGCAAGCTGATTTTGGTCACACTCGCTACCGGCTGTGCAAACAAACTAGACTTGATGTTCAAAGCATGCACCTCTGCTTGCAGCTGCTGGACCGACACACCCAACGCGTTATCTAAACGAAAGCCAATATTCACATCATCAACACTTGCTTGCAGCGGTGATTTAAACGATTGATCAACTAGCGAGGCTCTCCAATGCTGGAGCTGGATATTAGCAATATTAAATTGAAATGGACTGTCGTCCTGACTTGCTTGCGGTTCACTCTGTGCTGGTGATTTGAAAGCCGCAGCTATTTTCTGCCAGTTAGTTACGCCATTCACATCGCGGTGTGTGTTCACCTCGCCTTGTGTTAACTGAATACCTGCCACATGTAATTGCCGTTCACTTAAGTCAAAAGCCACATCTTGAATGTTAGCTCCATCAAGCTTTAATATAGGATTCTTATCATAAGTTAGCGCTAACTTTTCAGCGAAAAGGTCTAAACCTTTAAATCGTACCTGCGCCTTATTTTGCATAGAAAAATCAAGCTTGGGCAACTTAACGCTTACTGAATTTGTGCTTACTTGTATATTCGCTTGATGATCTTTAGCGGCTTGCGCCTGCGTATTTTGATTGAGTGATCCAGCAACATTTCGCAAGTTAATCACCAGATTTTCAAGCGTTGCTTGTGGGTAAGATTCCACCTGAGCAGCTTCTGCCGCAGGATTAGCGCTGTTGTTCTTATTTTGATTCAGTTCTGATTGAGCAACCATCACTGGTTTTAATGCGAAGCTATAACTAAAACCTGCTGCCATCTCACCCGCACTAACATTCAAAGGAAGTGAATGCTTACCAAGCACCTGCAACAGCTTATCAATATTGATACCATCAACCTTGACCGAGCCATTTGAGACAACTGGATTAAGCCCTAAACCACCCTTCCACTTAAGCGTTCCGCTGTGATCTGGAAGTGTTGCCGAAATAAAATAATCACCTCGATCTTTGGGAAGCGTAGACAACCCATCCAAGGAGAAATCAAGCGGGTTTAATGCAAACTGATATGGCGTGGGTCGGTTACGCTCGATGTATTGAAGATTCCCTCCCTCAATCAATATATGCGCAATCAATACACGCGCCATGCCTGAGTCTTCTTGCTTATCTTCGTTCAATTTGGCGATTAGATCTGCCCAATTGAGTTTGCCATCGGAGGCCACCTCAAACAACACCTGAGGCTTAGTAACGCTGATATCTTTTATCTTCCATGCATAATCAAATACACCCGAGCTTTCGAGATCGACAGAAAGACGATCAAAGCCAGCCAAGAGTGAGCCATTAGGTTGGGTTAACCGTAAATTATGCACGCGCAAAATTAAACGTAGGGGGTCAAATTCCACTTGATCAACAATGATTCTACTGGCTAGCTTATTTTCTGCATACCAAGGCAATAGTCTCTTTGCAAGGGGATTTACAGCAAAGTAAGCAAACAAAAAGTAAGCAGCAATCACGCTTGCTAGAGTTTTAAAAGCCACACTGGATAACAATTTTTTAAGGTTAAAATTCAAACTAATCTATTCCAATTGATGTTGAAAATATAGACTGACTCGCTCAATCTAAAAGAAACTATTCCACAAATCACCACAGTTGTGAATACAGCGTTAAAAGCCTCAAGTCACGGTTGTATTTAACGCGACTAATGGCAATGCAAAGCCTTCTTTCACTTCCTCCATCACAATATAACTACGTGATTCTTGAGCGCCTGGCAACGTTAGCAGAATATCACCCAGCAACGTACGGTAATCTGACATTTGCGCGATTCTTGCCTTAATCAAATAATCAAAATCCCCAGAAACCAAATGACACTCCAGCACACTCGGCAGTTTGAGTATTTCTTGTTTGAATTTGCTAAAAATAGCACCCGATTTGCTAGAAAGCTTGAGTTCAACAAATACAAGCAACGAAAGCGCCAACGCTTGTGGGTCTAACCGTGCATGGTAGCCCAAAATAACGCCCTCCTTTTCAAGACGCTTGATGCGCTCTCCGCAAGGCGTAACAGACAGGCCAACACGTTCAGCCAACTCAGTCACGGGCATGCGTGCATCCTCTTGCAAGATTGATAATATTTTAAGATCGATACGATCTAATTCACGCACGGCATGGGTACGGATACGCATGATGAACTCCACGCTTAACTACTGCATATGAAAAAATGGTGTTTACAGCTTCTATTCTTATATTTTTAGAGTTAATCTCCAAATATTATCTGTATTATAGATTTATTTACCTAGTATTCTTTATTATTTAGAAAATATACCATGCAGCTTTCATCTAAACTAGTCGCGTATTTTGGTTTTCTCAGAACTGGGAGAGTTTCATGCGTGTTTTAGTACTTGGGTCTGGGGTGATTGGCGTAACTAGCGCCTATTATTTGGCGAAAAAAGGCTACGAAGTGACAGTCATTGACCGTCAGCCAGCACCTGCAATGGAAACAAGCTTTGCCAATGCAGGGCAAATTTCTCCAGGCTATTCCGCGCCTTGGGCGGCGCCAGGCGTCCCTTTAAAAGGTTTAAAGTGGATGTTAACTAAGCACGCTCCTTTGTCTATTCGCCCAGACGGTAGTTTGTGGCAGTTGCAGTGGATGTTTCAATTACTCAAAAATTGTAATACTGCTAGTTACAACCTCAATAAAGAGCGCATGGTGCGTCTTGCTGAATACAGCCGTGACTGCTTAGACCAATTACGCGATGAAGCAGGGATTCAGTATGAAGCGCGCACGCAGGGCACTTTGCAAGTTTTTCGTACGCAAAAACAATTAGACGAAGCGCAAAAAGACATCGAGGTGCTGAGCCACTGTAACGTGCCCTTTGAACTTTTAGATCGAGACGGTTGTGCGCGCGCTGAACCTGCACTGGCGTTAGTCAAAGCACAGTTAATGGGCGGCCTACGTTTACCACATGATGAAACTGGCGATTGCCAAATGTTCACCACCAACTTGGCGCAGGCGGCAACGAGCCTTGGTGTTAAATTCCGCCAAGATGTGACCATACAAAGCTTTTGCCTAAAACAAGGCAAGGTAGCGGGGGTGTTTATTAATCAGCATGGCAAAACCGAGCTGATTGCGGCGGATCAATACGTTGTTGCATTAGGCAGTTACTCTCGTGCGTTTATGCAATGTTTAAGCGTTAATATACCTGTTTACCCTGTTAAAGGTTATTCACTCACCATCCCCATCATCGACCCTCAGGCTTCCCCGATTTCAACGGTGATGGACGAGACCTATAAAATCGCCATCACCCGTTTTGACCAACGGATTCGAGTGGGCGGAATGGCGGAGCTGATGGGGTACAGTTTGGCGCTAAACCCCAGACGACGCGAAACTTTAGAAATGGTGACAAAAAGCTTGTTCCCCAACGCTGGCGATTTACCCAACGCCACATTTTGGACTGGTTTACGCCCGATGACGCCTGATGGGACGCCAATTATCGGTCGCGCTTCCGATTTACCACAACACGAAAACCTCTGGTTAAACACTGGGCATGGCACCTTAGGTTGGACGATGGCATGCGGATCAGCAAAGCTACTGGCAGACTTAATGGGAGACCAAAAACCTGAGATTCGAGCAGACGACCTGAATTTAAACCGCTATCGGCTGCATACAAACCAGCAAGCACCTAACCATGCAAGTAAAATAACCTCAAAAAATTCAAACTCAAATACAAAAGCACACGCATCATGACTAGACCTGCCACCGCACACATCCGCTTGGATGCCTTTCAACACAACTATCGACTAGCAAAGTCGCTACATGGCGGTAAGGCACTTGCCGTAGTCAAAGCCAATGCCTATGGACATGGCGCAGCACAATGCGCGCATGCAATTGCCAATGAAGCTGACGGCTTTGCAGTAGCATGCATTGAAGAAGCACTAAATTTAAGGCAAGCAGGTATTGACGCGCCTATATTGTTACTCGAAGGTTTCTTTGTAGCAGATGAGTTGCCATTGATCGTTGAACAAAATTTATGGCTCGTGATTCACGATGAATGGCAAATTGCACTATTAAAAAATGCCAAGCTAAAACGCCCGCTACATATTTGGCTAAAAATGGATACAGGCATGCACCGCGTTGGCTTAGCACCCCACCAATATGCCAAAGCAGTCATGTCGCTATCCCAACACCCGAATGTTGCTAGCATTACGGGGATGAGTCACTTTGCAAACGCAGACAATCTGCGCTCAGACAGTACCAATAAGCAAATTGCGGTGTTCCAAAGCGTCTTACAGGCGCTACCTGCAAACCACATCATTAATCATTTTAGTCTAGCCAATTCCGCAGCAATTCTTGGCTGGCCGCACACAAAAACGCACTGGTCACGTCCTGGCATCATGCTTTACGGCACCAGCCCAATCAGCGCACCAAACGACACAACAACACCGACACTTCGCCCCGTGATGCAACTCACCTCAAAGATTATTTCAACCCGAAAAATCAATCGCGGAGAATCCATTGGCTATGGAAATCAATTTACAGCTGATCGAGACACCGTAGTCGGAGTGGTCGCATGCGGCTATGCTGATGGTTACCCTCGCTCCGCCAGCAACACTAGTGTTCGCGCACCAGTGGCTGTCGATGGTAAAATTACAACCGTCATTGGGTGTGTTTCTATGGATATGCTATTTGTTGATCTCACTGAGATTCCACAAGCCAGTGTTGGCAGCCAAGTGGAGCTTTGGGGAGATCAAATACCAGCAGGCGCTGTAGCCAAGGCTGCAGACACGATTGCTTATGAGTTATTTTGCAATGTAAAACGCGTACAATTTACATATTCGAACCACACGCCAAATCCAGTTTAATTTTTAAAGGGCTTTAAATGAAAGTAATCCAAACACCCAACGCACCTGCCGCTATCGGCCCATATTGCCAAGCTATGGTAGTGGGGGACATGCTATATACCTCAGGTCAAATTCCTCTGCGCCCTGACGGCACGTTTAACGACGGCGACATTATTGCGCAAACCACACAGGTATTCGCCAACCTCAAGGCAGTGATAGAGGCGAGTGGCGCCGACTTATCAAAAGTAGTTAAAACAACCGTTTTTCTTAAAAATTTAGATGATTTTGTCGCCATGAATAGCGTTTACGCGGAAGCGTTTGGCAGCCATACCCCTGCACGTTCTACCGTGCAAGTAGCCAAATTGCCACGTGATGCTTTGGTTGAAATTGAAGCGATTGTGTCATTAGCTTAAGGTCTGCATTTCCTACCAATGCGCGTAAATTTCAAACCAGCAAGCAACTCTCTGGTTTGAATCACCTGCTTAAGCTTATATATTTTTTTACGGGAACAACCTTTGCGGTTGATTACCCACATTGCAGTGATAGCTGATTTAAAGCTACTCCATGGCGCATGCCTTTTATCTACAACCGGCTAGACATTTTCGGTATCATGTTGTGCTTGAATTAATCAAAGCTCATCTGTTACCGCCATGTCAAACACCACCATTCGCCACTTAACCCAACAGTTTGCGCAAGCTGGCAAGTTAGAAGCCATTTACCTGCGCCCAGCCCGCGGCATAGCGTGTGTCAGCGTGCAACAAGTTGAAGCCATCACGCAATCAGGCTTAAAAGGCGACAGATCCAGCACTGCGCCCTCACGCAACCCAAAAGGTAGCGACCGCCAAGTAACGCTGATACAAGCGGAACATCTGCATGTCGTTTCTGCGTTAATTAGCAAACCTGTAGATGCCGCCACTTTAAGAAGAAACCTAGTGGTTTCAGGCATCAACCTACTTGCCACCAAAAGCCTGTTTAAAGACCAACCCATGCAACTCACCATTGGCGAAATCACCTTAGAAGTAACAGGCCTCTGCGACCCCTGTTCAAAAATGGAAACACTGCTAGGCAAAGGCGGCTACAACGCCATGCGCGGACACGGTGGCATCACCGCTAGAATTATTAAAGGCGGAGAAATTAGCGTGGGCGATAAGGTATGTTGTGCCCTAAGTGACACATAAATGAACCGCTACCTTAAAAATAACAAATACATCATCAAACCAAAATATAACAAAGCAAAAATTGCCACAATCCAAAATACCTTCAGCATATTCGCGTTAATTTGTTTTAAATTCGCATTGGTTGATTCAATTAACTGAATGATTTGTTCATCATTTTGCATATGATTTCCCCAAATTTAATAAAATTAACCAGCATGCTTTTGTAACATAAACTCCGCATAAATATTTCTGTGGCGCATACACTCTGCACTGCTTTTATCTTCGCAATGCTCGCGCAATTTGCAAAAACAAGTCTTTGCCACTAACTGCGCCAGGGTCACTGCCTCTTGCTTTACTGGTTGCTCTATTGCCATGATTTGCCCTATAAAAATAAACTGAATTGCATAGTTAACTGATACAAAACCATGCAAATAGTTCTATATTCGGTACATATTAATTTGTGGGTATGTTGTTAAACATAAACCCTAACCTATAAATTAAAGCACCTTGCCCCTTCTCACGCGCCAATGGCGCCCACGATACGAGGAAACCATTAAAGATTTAGGCGGCAATGAGCGCATCGCGATAGGCTAAACTTCCCAGCATTGAACTTATTGCATTGTATTGAATCATAAGGTTTTGTTAGTACATCATGGAGATCACCATGGATGACATTAAGCCACTTACCCTGTTGTCTTACACTAGCATAGCAAGCCATGAAATGTCCCACGAGGAACTGATTGGTCTGTTACAAAAGGCTCGCACCAACAACCTAAAGCGCAATGTCACGGGGTTGCTGTTGTATATGGACAACTGTTTCTTTCAAGTGTTAGAAGGCGAACAATCGGTAGTCGAAGATTTGTTTGCACTGATTTCTAAAGATTCGCGACATCATCACGTCATGAAGTTAATCGAAGAGCCTATTGAAGAGCGCAGTTTTGGCGATTGGAATATGGGTTATCAGCATGTCACACGCGCAGAGCTGGCCAACTTTACTGGCCTGACAGATTTTTTAGATCACGATGGCGGTTTTGATTGCATGGTCGGTCATCGCGCGAGAACCCTTATCGACGCATTTAGAATGGGGCGCTGGCAACGGCTTGATACCAAGCAATACCGAGTTGTAGGTTACGGCTAGAACCAGCAGTGCCCTATCACGCAACCCCAAAGGTTGTGACCGCCAAATAACGTTGATACAAGCGGAAAATCTTAGCCGTTTGAGCTATGCTACCTTTAAAAAGCAACGGTAATAGCGCTACCAATCATCAAATTGCTTCTTCTAAGACGTTCCCCATCATCAAAAATTGCATCTTTACTTACGAAGCCTCTCACCTCATTCCGCAATGTAACGTTTGGATAAAGCTTGTAATCAACATTCATAGAATATCCCGATGTTCTAAATCCATTTGGGGTTTCTGTGTCGATAATTACTCCACCTTTATCGCTGTAATACTCAGCTCTGGCGGAAAAACTTAAACGTTCATTATAGGTATATCTAGCAATCACAATCGGCGAAAACCATACATTATAATCATCACTATTTCGCGCCTTCTGTTCAGCCCCAATATCTAAACCAGCAATCAAACTCCATGCGTCATCGAGCTTAAACTGCCCATAAAAATTATGAAAATAACGCATTTTTCGCGCTTGGTCTGGTTTGTCATTGCCAATAAACGAACTGCTATTCAAAGTCACTCTATCATTCGGTTTATAGGTCAGCTGATGCCCCAGCGAAGGCGTGCTATTACCATCAACGGACCTAATGCGTTGCCATCCATTTAGCACCAATCCGCTCACATACCACTTACCATCATCCGTCGTATATGAAAGCCTTACCCCTGTTTCATAATAGGGTGAACTTTCCGCCACTAGGCTTCTAGTCATCGTCCAATTTTCTGCCCCAACCGCACTTTCAAAGCCAAGATGCGAGGGCATAACGCCTAAATCTAACCAAAAATTAGCATGCTCTGACAATCTAAAACCAGCGTTCGCTTCATAAAGCTTCTGCAAGGCTTGCGGTTCTGCAGCATAATTTGCGCGCATGTAAGTACCAGAACCCAAGGCCAAGTTCGCACGAAAACTAGGCTGATTAAAACTTGCTTTAACAAAAGCCAAATTAACACTCGGGCGATTGGTGTGATTATGACTGTAAATAAATACCGGGCGCCGCTCATTATCTGGTTGATTAAAATCATGAATATAATAAGCCTCAACATAGCCACTCACATTCAAAGGGCTACCCGATTGCTGATCGGCAGCTAGAGAGGCCGCTGGAAAACCGAGAAACACCAATACAAAATCAACTAGACTAAATACTCTAGCGTTTTGTAGCCTTTTCATATCATTACTCTCCAATCATCAATTTACTTACACCGCTTACTCAGCATAATTTAAGCCTACAAACCCAGCACACATATCACAATATTAAAGTCACGCTACAATAAGCAATTAAGAAATAAGCGCAAACTTGTTACCATTATTTAACCAATTGAATATAAATAAAATATTAAAATTTTTGCTGCTTTAATCTTTGTTGAAATTATTGCCATAATATGCTGATTGGTATATACCGTTCTACCTGTTTTGGTAGATTATTTGTTGATTCAAACCCTGCATAATGCGTTTCATGGAGAAAGCAATTAAATGTCTCAGAATATCAATAACCAAACAAGGAGAGAGAAAATGAACAGTTTAAAATTAGCAATGGTGGTTTCTTCAGTAGTGTTGATGACATCTGGTTTAGCACAAGCAGACCAATACAAAGAGAAAATGCACAATCAAAACTTTATGGCTAAACGTCCATATCAACAAGTGTTACCAGAAAGTGCATATCAAAATGCAGACCAATGGGAAGGCGCGACATTAGTCACAGGACGCGCAGTACAGTCAGGCGCTAGCTTAAATGGCCACATGTTAAGCAAACGCCCTTTCATGTAATTGCCAGTGCAGTAAATAGAAAATAAACGAAACAAGGAGAGAGAAAATGAAAAGCTTAAAATTAGCAGTAGTAGTTTCTTCAGTAGTATTGATGGTATCAGGCTTATCACAAGCACAAGAGAGCAAACACAATAACCATCAACACTTATCAAAACGCCCATACCAAGAAGTGCTACCAGATAGTGCTTACAATAAGTCAGATAACTTTGAAGGCGCGACATTGATTGCTAAAGAAGCGCCCAATGAAGCTGGTGCTAAAAACCTTAAAGCAATCAGGCTGCACATGTTGGGTAAAATCCCACATATGGACTAAGCTCTACGTATAGTGAGTAGTGTGTACAAATTGTTGCCCACGTTGAAAAATATCCGCGTGGGCAGACCTGCCCACATGTTTTTGTATCTCACGACAAGCAGCGGGTAAGCAGCCACCTAGATTCTCTAGTAGCACATGTGAGCCGCAAAGCTTTCAGGCCTGCGCCTTAAAGGCTAAGTAAAATAGCGTATTAAAAAAATGCACCAAAGCGCACATACTGTGGGCTACTTTTTAAAATTGGATGCATGAACATGCAAGTGGTCTCGCTCAACATAGCACTACCCAAAATCGTGATGATAAAAGACAACCCTGTACTAACAGGCATCTACAAACAGCCTGTGCAAGGCTCTGTTTGGCTCACCAAACTAGGTTTCAATGGCGATGGCCAAGCCGATAAAACAGTGCACGGCGGCGAGCACCAAGCCATTTACAGCTACCCGCTAGAACACTATGCCTACTGGCAAGCTGACCAACAACTAAACAACTTACCCCACGGCACCTTTGGTGAAAACCTCACCACCACGGGCATGCAAGAAGACACCCTGCACATTGGCGACATATTAAAAATAGGCGAAGCCACTGTGCAAATTACCATGCCCAGAATACCCTGCTTTAAATTTGGCCACAAAATTGGCCGCCCCAATATATTAGAACCCTTTTTAAAAAGCGGGCGCAGCGGCTTTTACCAACGCGTGCTCACAGAAGGCTATATAAAAGCAGGTGACAACATTACCCTCATTGAACGCGCCACCAACTCCATTAGCGTGCACACCGCGCTCATCTTACAAAAGTTAGACTTAACCCTCGCCACACAAGAACCCAAACAACTCCTACAACAAGCGCTGCAAATACCCAGCTTAGCACCCTTGCTTAAAAAAGTTTACGCAGAACGGCTATCAGAGCTGGCGTAAAACAACTGTAAACGCTGTTTTTTAGTGTGTAGGGTGGGCAGAATCTGCCCACCCTACAAAAACTATTGCGCTCTACGAGCTCTACGCGTGGGTGACAAATCAATCGAGTCTAACCCCATTGATTGTAAATTTGGCTTGACGCGAGAGACGGTATCTACTTGGCTAACCTTGCTATGCTTATTCTGGAACGTTAAAAACTAATACCGTTAGTATAAACTCTTTGTTGGAATCTTCTTTATTGTGAAATACATATCTAAAACCACTTTCGTGAGCCCATTTTAATTCACGTTTATAGTTTGGGTGCGCCTCTACTGTAGCTTTAATAGCGGAAAGTACAGTTGTCATATCTGTTCCACGATTAAATACTAACATTGCAGTTTTACTATCACGCCATGACGTATATCCCAGTAATTGATCTATTGCCTCAGAGAATTTCTTTGACCCTTTCCAAAATTTGCATTCAGCAATAAAGACATTTTTTTCACCTTCTCTTAATAAGATGTCTGTTTTGCCTTCCATGTTGAAAGTTTCACCAGTAGCTTTCCCTTCAAACTGGCCATTTAACTGAACCAAAAAGTGTTGGCGTAACGCCTCTTCATCCATTTTTACAAATGAGCTAGGGCTTCTTTCCATTACCAAAGCCATGTTGTGTATTACGGTTAAAATATGTTCATATAAGTCCATGTCTAATGCAGGCTCTGGTTCAAAAGGCATAGATGAAGCCTTAGGCAATGAAGGGGTTACTTTCTTTCTAATTTCAGGTGAGATATAGGTCTTGGGTGCGTCATCACGTGTTTTAATAGGTATCCCTAATGAACTAAGGCGGCTACTGTTTGCGAGCAATCGTTCGCGTCTGCTCGATATAACTTGTTCAGCAATCTGGCTTAACGATGAGTTATGTTGATTTATTATGCCTACTTGCCAAGACAAGTGTTGCTCTACATTGGCAATAGATTTGCTTATTTCAGGTTGCAAATCTCTTGGAGAATCGTTTGGCATTTCAAAGGTAAATACTAATTCACCATTTTTTACGATGGCTCTAGGAGGGTTAGATGAGCGGGAGTTGCTTGCACAGTAAAATAAATTGTCTTCACCATCGAATGGTATCTTAACTTGGATTCTTTGCCCTGGGACTAAAACTGGCCTACTTTTGTCATCTATCCAACGCATTTGGTCATATCTTACATCAACCTTAATCTCAGACTCTTCAGCATACCAGACATCTTTTTTTAAGTTGACTGGTGTTACCATGTACTTATCAATTAAATACTTGATTAAATCTGCTTGAGATGTGTTCAACAAACGGTTTTGTTCTAAACCTTCAACTTCATTTCGAAGTGATTTAACTTGATTATCGAGAACACTTTGCAAGTCATAACTTGAAAATAGTAATCCCTTGCTTTTATCAATGTATCCAAACATAAATAATTACCCGCACTTACTCTCACCACAATTCAAGCAAGTCAAACATCCATCCATAATAATACTGGCTTTGGTGTTACACTTTTTGCAGAGTGATGCGCCTTTGGGGAAGCCTTCTTCGTTCATTTCTTCGCCTGTTTTGGCGTGTTTAGCGAGGTATTCTGATTTTTTCTCAGCGACCAACTTTTCTTGGTGTTGATCTAGCTCTGGCTTTTTAAGCATGCCAATGGTTTGTAAGTGCTGCTCTAATACTTCACCGATTTCTGCCACCAAGCTGGGGATATATTTGCCGCCTTTTTTAAAGTAGCCGCCACTTGGGTCAAATACGCTGCGAAGCTCTTCTACCAAGAAGGTGATATCGCCGCCCTTACGAAACACCGCCGACATCACGCGGGTGAGGCCGACGATCCATTGAAAGTGGTCCATATTTTTTGAGTTGATGAAAATCTCAAAGGGGCGGCGGTGCTCTTGCTCTGTGCCTTCATGCATAATCACGTCGTTAATGGTGATGTAAAGCGCGTGCTCGGTCACGGGGGTTTTGATTTTGTATGTATTGCCCACCAGCACTTCTGGGCGGCTAAGTGGCTCGCCTAGTTGCACGACGTTTTGTTTAGCAGCGGCGGATGCTTTTTCGGCTTCTGCTGCTTTGGCTTTGTCTTCTTCAGACACTAAGGCGTAGCCTGTGATTTTTTTGTCTATTTTAATTGCCATGGTGTTCTCCTTTTGCTGTCATTCCTACGAAAGTCGGACTCTAGTATTTTTTAAGTCACTGGATTCCGTGTCAGGCACGGAATGACAATCTAAAAATTTAATCTAAAATACAATCAGTAAAACGTAGCGAGCGATGCGAGTGCTAGGCGAAAATCAGTTTTGAACCGGAATGTACAAGTAGTACATGAGGATTTAAAACTGATTTTTAACAACGCAATCGCGAGCGCAGCCGTTTTAATGATTAGAATTTTCCGTAGTAGCCTTCTTTTAGCGCATCGTAAAGGTTAGCCGCACTGTGTATCTCACCATCATACTCAATCTCATCATTGCCCTTGAGTTCAAGCTCGGTACCATCTTCTAGCGTGAATTTATAGGTGGTGTTTTCTAAGTCTTTCTCAGTCACCAACACGCCTTGGAAAGCCTCTGGGTTAAAGCGGAATGTGGTGCAACCTTTTAAGCCTTTATCGTACGCGTAGAGGTAGATGTTTTTGAAATCTTCAAAATCATAGTCTGTCGGTACGTTAATGGTTTTTGAGATAGAGCTATCAATCCATTTTTGCGATGCCGCTTGAATATCCACGTGCGCTTTTGCCATGATAGTGGATGAATCTAAGAAGTAATCTGGCAATTTCTCGTCTTCTTTATCGCTAAATGGCATGGCTTTTGGGTTAACCAATTCGCGGTAAGCCAGCAATTCATAAGAGAACACATCGACTTTCTCTTTTGATTTTTTGCCTTCACGAATCACGTTACGCGCATAGTGGTGCGCAAAACTTGGCTCAATACCGTTGCTGGCGTTGTTGGCTAGGCTGAGTGAAATCGTACCTGTTGGAGCAATTGAACTATGGTGCGTAAAACGTACACCCTTGGTGGCGATTTGGTTGCGCAAACCCTCGGGGAACTGTTGCATATAGCGGCTGTATTTGCCGAGCAACACTTTACCCAATACTTTTTGCCCTACCTTAATGCCATCAGCCGCCATTTCTGGGCGTTTGGCGAGCATGTCAGCGGTCACTTCAAATTTTTCATCCATAATCGGCGCTGCGCCTTTTTCTTCCGCTAATTGCACGCCAATTTCCCAGCCCACTTCTGCCATCACGCGGGTGACTTCTTCGGTGAACTTGATTGAATCTTCTTCACCGTATTTCATTTTCATCATGGTGAGGCTAGAGCCTAAACCCAAATAACCCATGCCGTGACGGCGTTTACGTGCGATTTCTTCGCGTTGTTGTGGCAATGGCAAGCCGTTGATTTCAACCACGTTGTCTAACATGCGGGTGAAAATCGCGACGACATCGCGGTATTCAGCCCAATCGAAGTAGGCTTCATCCGTGAACGGTTTTTTCACAAATTTAGTGAGGTTTACAGAACCCAACAAACATGCACCATATGGTGGAAGTGGTTGCTCACCACATGGGTTGGTTGCGCGGATATTTTCGCAGAACCAGTTGTTGTTCATTTCATTCACGCGGTCAATCAATATAAAACCTGGTTCAGCAAAATCGTAGGTGCTGGACATAATCACATCCCACAAACGGCGTGCTTTAATGGTTTTATACACGCGGCAAGCCACTTTGCCTGCGTCTTTACCTTCTGTTTTTGCGAGGTATTTGCCTTTGATTGGCCATTCGCGCCAAACCACTTGGCTGTCATCGTTGGTATTTAAGCCATCAACAATCGCTTCTTTCTCTGTCACAGGGAATGCTAGTTTCCACTCACTATCTGCCTTAACCGCCTCCATAAACTCTT
The DNA here is from genome assembly GCA_964620425.1 of uncultured Methylophilaceae bacterium. Lineage (GTDB taxonomy): Bacteria > Pseudomonadota > Gammaproteobacteria > Burkholderiales > Methylophilaceae > DASXUG01. The sequence continues at coordinate 35,943 of CAZUGV010000002.1, forward strand.
TGGTAATTAAGCATGAGAGGTTGAACTGACGCAAACGACCATTTTCACGTTTAGCTTTGATAAAATCAGTCACGTCTGGGTGGCTAATATCAAACGTCGCCATTTGCGCACCACGACGACCACCCGCGCTAGAAACGGTGAAACACATTTTGTCGTAAATATCCATAAACGAAAGTGGGCCACTGGTGTAAGCACCCGCTCCCGCTACAAACGCGCCTTTTGGACGTAGTGTTGAAAATTCGTAACCAATACCGCAACCTGCTTTGAGCGTTAAGCCCGCTTCGTGCACTTTGTGCAGAATGTTATCCATGCTGTCTTCAACCACGCCAGACACGGTACAGTTAATGGTAGATGTTGCTGGTTTATGTTCAAGCGCGCCTGCGTTTGAGGTAATGCGACCTGCTGGGATTGCGCCTTTACGCAACGCCCACAAGAATTTTTGATGCCATTCTTGACGTTTTTCTTCTGTGGTTTCTACATCCGCCAAAGCACGCGCTACACGGCTGTATGAATCATCCATGTCTTTATCAACATGCTCACCTTGTTTGGATTTTAGGCGATATTTTTTATCCCATATGTCCAATGATACAGACTGAACAGGGATTTCATATTGATCTTTCTCATTGGCAGTTGCCGCGTTTTCTACTGCTTTTAGCATTGATACTCTCCCATTATTTTTGACTCATATTCGCTAAAAATGCTAAGTCGGTGTTTTTATTCAGCAATCAATTTTATTCTCTTGTTTGCGCACCAAAGTTAAGCATAAAGTTAAGCCCGGAAACAAGAGGTAAAGCACAACATATAGTGCTTTTTTTAGTAATTTAATCATTTTGTAGTGGTGGGTCAAGTGAATTATTTTCAATATTTCATAGAAACAGATGGTGTAATTTTTTAATAATTGCCACTCACCAAAACAAACCCGCACCAGAATAAGGTTTGCCAAAAAGCAAGTATTAAATGTAGAAAAATTATTTTTAAAATTATTTTTTTATCTATGCGAAAATTGCGCAATGTCCAGATTTTTATACTCAGTGTTGCTCTACCTTATTTTGCCATTCACACCACTTAAATTGTGGTGGCGTGGCATTCGTCAGCCAGAATATCGCCAACACTGGGCAGAGCGATTTGGGTTTTACCAGCAAAAAAAGTCTGAAAAACCGATTATCTGGTTGCATTGTGTGTCGGTAGGCGAAACACATGCTGCTGCGCCATTAATCCAATCACTTCAGAAACGTTATCCGCAATCTCAAATATTAGTTACCCACACCACACCCACTGGACGTGCTGCGAGTGAAAAGCTATTTGGTGATAAAGTAATGCGAGCATATCTGCCATATGATGTGCCAGATGCTGTGTTTCGGTTTTTAAAACACTTTAAACCGCAAATGGGCATGCTCATGGAAACCGAGCTGTGGTTTAACTTGATTGCCGCCTGCCAAGCCAAACAAATCCCCCTGTTTTTGGTGAATGCTCGGTTATCAGAAAAATCAGCCAATGCCTATGCAAAAATCACCCCGCTGATGCGTCAAGGTTTGCAAAATTTAACCTATATTGCCGCACAAACAGACGCAGATGCAGACAGATTTACTGCACTTGGCGCTGATCGTGTGGTGGTGCTTGGCAACCTAAAGTTTGACGTCACTCCTCCTGCTGATGCTGAAGTCAAAGGTAAAAATCTACGCATGATATTGGGTGAAAAGCGTCCAGTGCTATTAGCCGCAAGCACGAGGGAAGGCGAAGAGGCGGTGATTATTAGCGCGATTAAACAACTCAACATCCCCAACCTATTGACGATGATAGTACCGAGGCATCCACAACGTTTTAACGAAGTGGCCAGTTTGCTAAGCTCTCACAATCTCAACTATGCTAAACGCTCAACATTAAATGCACCTTTAGCCAACGAGGTGTCCGTTGTGCTTGGTGATAGCATGGGGGAAATGTTCACCTACTATGCCGCGTGCGATGTAGCCGTGATTGGCGGCAGTTTATTACCGTTTGGCGGGCAAAATCTGATTGAAGCGTGCGTCATGCACAAACCTGTGATTTTAGGTCAACACACTTATAACTTTAAATGGGCTGCCGAACAAGCCATTCGACATGGCGCTGCAACTAGAGTGGAGGTGGGCGATTTACACATTGCTGTTCGCACGATAGTAAGGGATACAGCACTGCAACATAAAATGGCTGAACTTGCTTATCAGTTCAGCCAAAGCGCTTCTGGTGCAACTGAGAAAACCACACGTTTAGTCTCGCAATATCTGCCCTAATTGCTGGTTAACACTTGGTTAAGCATTAGCAAATCTTGCTCATTTAACTGACCCACGGCAAACTTCAACTTAAGCTGGCTAACAAGATAGGCATATCTAGCTTGCAGCAAATCACGCTTGGCACTGTAATACTGTTGCTGCGAATTTAGCACATCGACACTCGTTCTTACGCCCACTTGATAACCCAAGCTAGTAGAATCTAACTGACTTTTGCTGGAGGTAAGTGCCTGCTCACCTGCGCTCACCTGCGCTACACTGCTACTTAGGTTGAGATATGCTTGGCGTGTATCTAACGCTACCTGTCGGTTGGCTACCTCTAAATCATCTTGTGCTTTTTGCTTTCTAGCAACGGCTTCACGCACTTTGGAAGACATCGCACCGCCTTGATAAAGTTGCATTTTTAGCTGTAACCCGATGGTGGCATTTTGCAAATCCGCCCCAAAACCGTTTTCCCCTCCATTCGCATAATTACTGACATATGAACCTACTGCATCTAAAGTGGGCAGGTATACAGCATTTTGACGCTCAACTTCTTGTGATGCGATGTCCACTGCCTGTTGCTGCATAATGACAGGAATAGCGTTTTGTTGAGCAACCGCGACCCAAGACTCCATATCGGTTGGTGCGGGCATAGAAGGTTTTAAATTTACTGCTACTGCCGCAAGTTTTTGTGGCGATACCCCAGTAATTGATTGAATCGTCAGTCGTTTTACTTCCACCTCGTTATTTGTAGCGATTTCTTGTGCCACAATCAAGTCAAACTTGGCTTGAGCCTCATTGACATCCGTAATCGTTGAGCTGCCCACATCAAAATTAGCTTTGGCTTGAGCCAACTGTTGCGTGATAGCGGCTTTTTGCGCAGCGATTAAATCCAGTTTATCCTGCGCGAGAAGCAAATCGAAATATGCCTGCGTACAACGAACGATTAGATTTTGCTTAGTCAGTAGTAGCTGTTGATCAGCTTGGGAAACCACGCTTTTAGATTGCTCAAATTGCGCATTGTTTTGTTTGCGATAGATAGGTTGCGTCACACTAACACCCGCACCGTAGCCTTGAAAAGATTGCCGCCCACCATTACCAAATATGGTGATTCCGTTGAATCGAATATCAGTTTCAGAGTGATTAGCGTTGGCACTCAACGCAACAGAGGGGCGGAACAGTGCTTTGCCTTGTTCCAGCTGCTCCTGTGCTGCCAAATTGGCACTTTTGGCTGAGGCTAAGACAGGGTCGTGTGCCAATGCTTGCTGATAAATATCCATCAAGTTTTGTGGATTTTCCGCAGATGCAAAAGCGGGTTGCAACAAGCAAGCTGCTAAACCAAGTTTGACAAAAACTAACCGCATTAAAATGCAAACCTTTCGGGTTGTGGTGCGTTTGCGATTATAGGCAAGCAAGTCTCAAATAAAACCTCTTGTTTAAAACCAAGCTCAGAGACACGCTCAGTCAACGTGGCTTGCATCACTGGGGCATCCCCCACCACGGCAAATAAGCGTCCGCCCACATTCAGTTGCTGCGCTACAGCAGTAGGTGTCGTTGGTAACGAGCCTGTAAACACGATGACATCATATTGAGCAGACTGCGCCCAACCAGCGCTGGCATCGCCAACTACACAATTCACATTGCTGATGTGATGGGCATCTAAGCGGATTTTTGCTATCGCACTCAATGAGGGTTTAATTTCCACACTGGTCACATGGCCAGCTAAGCTTGCAAGCAAGGCTGTTAAGTATCCGCTACCTGTACCAATCTCTAGCACCTTATCTGTTTTTTTCAAATTTAAGGCTTGTAAAATGCGCGCCTCCATTTTGGGGGCAAGCATTAACTCACCTTCGCCAATGGGGATTTCCATATCGGCAAATGCCAAGCCAGCATATTGCGCCTGCACAAAGTTTTCACGTGGGATTTGTTTGAGTAAATCCAGTACCGTGGCATCGAGTACTTCCCACGTTCTGATTTGCTGCTCAATCATATTAAAACGTGCTTGTTCTGTATTTACTTCTGCTTGGTTCATCATCGCATTTTCCTCAAAAAGAATTACTGTCAATTATGGCGGCACTGAAAGTTTTACTTCGTTAATTTGTACTTCGTTTGTAGATTTTACTTCATCATGATCCTATTGCACTTGTCACGGGTGGTTTAACTTTAAACCAAGCCGCATAAAGTGCAGGCAAAAACAACACGGTTAATAATGTGGCCACGGTTAAACCACCCATAATTGCAACCGCCATTGGCCCAAAAAACGCACTGCGTGTTAGCGGAATCATCGCTAAAATGGCGGCAGCGGCTGTCAATACAATCGGTCTAAAGCGGCGGATGGTTGATTCGATAATCGCATCCCACTCGGCTATGCCATCTTGTTTATCTTGCTCAATTTGATCCACTAAAATAACCGAGTTACGCATAATCATGCCCGATAAAGCAATCGCGCCCAACATCGCCACAAATCCAAACGGTTTATCAAAAATCAGCAAAAACAGTGTGATGCCAATCAAGCCTAATGGCGCAGTGAGCAATACTAAAAACATGCGAGAGAAACTTTGCAATTGAATCATTAAAACAGTAATAATCGTGAACAATAACAGCGGAACGCCTGCAGCCACGGATGTGCCACCCTTTGCTGATTCTTCAACCGCACCGCCTGTTTCTAATCGCATGCCTAATGGCAAATTATCTTTTATTTTTTGCAGCTTCGCCTCTACTTGTGCGGATACCACAGGTGCTTGCACCCCACCTTGTAAATTCGCCCTGACAGTAACGGTTGGCACGCGATCGCGTCGCCAAATCACACCCTGTTCAAAGGTGGAATGTATGGTCGCCAATTGCGATAACGGTACACTCACACCAGTCTTCGTAGGTATCATTAAATCTGGCAAGTGTGATAATTGCTTACGCTCTACTTCATTTCCACGAATCATTAAATCAATCCGCTCGTTGCCCTCTCTAAACTCCGACACGCGCAAACCTTTTACACCCGCATTAATAATGTTTGCTACATCGGTAGAGCTAACCCCTAATAATCGGGCTTTTGATTGATCAATCTCCACTGACATGACTTTACTTGGCTCTTCCCAATCAAGCTGCACATTGATCAAGTTTGCATTTGCCCGCATGATATCCGCTACTTGATGCGATACTTTTAATACCTCATCCACCTGATTGCCTGAAACACGGAACTGCACGGGGAAGCCGACAGGCGGGCCATTTTCTAAACGTAATACGGAGGCACGCAACACTGGAAAATCATTTTCAAACAATTGCAGCAGCTTGCTTCGCAAGGCCTCTCTTGCTGCTACACTTTCGCTTAACACCACTACTTGCCCAAAACTACGTTGATTTAACTGCTGATCTAACGGCAGGTAAAAGCGCGGACTACCAGACCCTACATAACTGACATAATTTTCCACCCCGGACTGCTTGGCCAACCATTGCTCTAGTTTTTTGACTTCAGCATCTGTCGCACCGTAAGATGCACCTTCTGCCATGCGCAAATCAACCACAAGCTCTAGCCTTGTAGAGTCTGGGAAAAACTGTTGTTGCACTTTACCGAAACCGACAATTGATAATACAAACATCGCTAACGTTAGCGCAATGACAACCCAACGATAGCGTACACATGCGGTGACTATCTTTCTAAACATTCGGTAAAACGGGGTATGGTAAATATCGCGTGCTTTATCCAAATGATTGTGGGAAGCTTTAGCATGGCTCGGTAGTAGGTGATAACCCAAGTAAGGCACAAAAATAACCGCAGCAAACCATGAAATAATCAACGCAATGGCTGAAACCTGAAAAATCGAGCGGGTGTATTCTCCCGTTGAAGATTGTGCTGTTGCAATCGGCAGAAAACCAGCGACTGTTACCAAAGTGCCTGAAAGCATAGGCATGGCTGTAGAGGAAAATGCAAACGAAGCCGCTTTGACTCTATCCCACCCCTGTTCCATTTTGGATGACATCATTTCAACAGCGATAATTGCATCATCAACCAACAAACCTAATGCTAGGATCAGCGCACCCAATGAAATTTTGTGCAACCCAACATCAAATAGTTTCATCATAAAAAAGGTAACCGCAAGCACCAGCGGAATGGTTATCGCCACAACAATACCTGTGCGCCACCCCAGTGATAACAAACTAACACCGAGCACTATCACCAATGCCTCGGCAAGTGAATGTACAAACTCACTCACTGAACGAGTCACTATTTTGGGTTGTTCGGTGACGCTATTGAGTGCTAACCCAATGGGCAATGCTTGTCTGATTTTCTGCAACGCTGCATTTAAATGATGACCCAGTTGAATAATATCGCCGCCTTGCGCCATGCTCACCCCTATTAGCAAGGTTTCCTTTCCTTGGTAGCGAATTCGCTCGGTCGGTGGATCTTCGTATCCATAGTAAACCTTGGCAACGTCTCCTAGCATTAACTCTTTATCATGCGCGCGAAAACGCATTTCTCGCACACGTTGCAAATGATCGTAACGGCCTGTGATGGCGATTCGAATATGCTCGTGCGTGCCTTCATAGGCGCCAGCAGTGACCACATTATTTTGCTTTCTGATCGCATCAATCACCGTTTCGATGTCTGCCCCTAAAGTCGCAAGCTTGGCATTACTCAGCTCAATATAAATACGTTGTTTTTGTTCACCAAAAAAATCTACCTTTGCAACATCTGGCTCTTTAAGCAGTTCGGCGCGTATCACCTCGGCCTGACGCTTTAATTCAGCGCTATTAATGCCATCACCAGTTAACGCATAAAGATTGCCGTACACATCACCAAACTCATCGTTAAAGGTCAAGCTTTCCACACCCTCAGGTAAGGTATGACGTATATCCCCAATTTTTTTGCGTACTTGATACCAAATATTGGGCACTTCGGCGGTAGGTGTTGAATCTTTGGCGAGCACAAAAATAAGCGATTCACCTGGCCGAGAAAAGCTACGCAAATGATCTAAATACGGAGTTTCTTGCAGCTTTTTTTCTAGTTTATCCGTAATTTGCAACTCGACCTCATGCGCACTTGCACCTGGCCAAGTCGTATGAATAACCATTACTTTAAACGTGAACGGAGGATCCTCAGATTGCCCAAGGTGAGTATAAGAAACAAACCCAGCCAAAGTGAGTACTAACATAAAGTACAGCACTAGTGTTTGATGCTTGAGCGCCCAGTCAGAAAGGTTGAAATTTTTCACTTGGCAACACCTGCTTCAAGAGGACGCACCACCTGCCCATCCACCAAAATATGCACGCCAGCTACCACCACTTGCTCACCTGCTGTTAAGCCACTTTTCACAGGTACGCCATCTTCTCGATAACTGCCAATTACAACGTTACGCGGGTGTACTTGCCGAGTTTGCGTATTCACCACCCAAACAGCGGGTTTACCTGAGAACTGAGTAATGGCAGAAGTTGGTAACACGGCTACATTTTCCTCCGTATTGGCAAATGCTACCCCCGCAGTCATGCCAAGCTTGACAGCATCATCCATGTTTACAATTGAAACTTTTACTAAAAATGTGCGTGAACCCGCATCTGCACTGGGGGCGATTTCACGAATTTTTCCCTGATACGATTTTGCACTATCCGTCCACATGCGCACTTCGGCTGGCGCGCCAACTTTTAACCCTTTGATGGTAGATTCAGCAACCGCTACATTGGCTTCTAGCTGTTTCAAATCTGCGATAGTGGCAACCACCTCACCCGCAGATACCACTTGCCCTGGTTCCGCGTGAATATCCGTAACCACGCCATCTCTATCTGCTATCAAATGCGTATATTTTATTTGGTTGCTAGAAACTGCTGCTCGCGATTGGGCTTGTTGCAAACGTGCATATGCTGTTTTCACGCTGGCTTCACGGGCGTCTAAGGCCGATGCCGATATAAATTTTTGTGCGAACAACTGACGTTGCCGCGCTAATTCAGCATTGACTAATGCATAATCGGCCTCAGCAGCTTTCACATCAGCAAACGCAACTTGCGTATTGAGTGCTGTATCAGTAGCGTCTAGACGCGCCAACACATCCCCTTTATGTACGATATGGCCAACTTCTACGCGCCGCTCGATAATTTTTCCTGCCACACGAAACCCCTGTGCGGATTGATAGCGAGGGCGAATTTCACCCACGATTGCTGTGCTGAAGTTTGCATTACTCGCACCCACCTTCATCACTAAAGCAGGTCTAGGCGGTGCTGCTTTTTCTTGTGGTTTTTCACAAGCAGTTATTAAGACAGATAATACTAAAACCACACCCCGCCAAGCCGTTGTGTTGTACCCACAATTTACCTTCATTTCGCCACCATCTTCACGTTTATCCATCACTCTCACGCCTTAATCAATCCGCGTAAAATTATTTGTTGCATCAAATTAATGCGTGCTGAAATATCACTCCATTCGATCCACGCATCGTTTGCCAAAGAGATTTGTAATGAACAAACTCCATGTATGCCTGCCCAAATAGTCTGTGCGATCAAATTTGTATCTGTTAACCCATCAATAAACATCCCTTGGTCGTACACATCCTGCACAACCAGCTTTAGTTGCGCGTAAGCATCATGTTCCGCATTGCCTCGAGGGATAGCGCTCTCATCTGGGTTGCAGTTTGGTCGTTGCGACATAAACATAATCCGATAATGGTTCGGATGCGTTAGCGCAAATTGGGCATAACCCTGCCCCAAAGCCATCATTCGCTCTACAGGATGCTTGATCTCAAGAATACGATTCAGATTACTGGCTAGGGCTAAAAAATCGGTGTCACACAACTCACGTATTAGAGAATCTTTGTCTTTAAAATGCAAATAAATCGCCGTGGATGAATAACCAATTTTTTTGGCTATTTCACGCATGGTGACCGCATCTAATCCGCGAATGGCAAATAACTCGCGTGCTGCATCTAAAATCAGCGTGCGTAATTGTTGGCGTTCAGCGTCAGTTTTTGGTTTAGGCGGCATAAGGCTTAAATACCATCCAATATAAATTGATCAAGGGCAATATTGTTGCAATGACACCGAACACATACCAGCGAGTGCATAGCCGCCAATATTGCATAGGGATATCGCCAGTCTCCGCAAATATTTTCGCCATTTTCGCCTGTTTAAACTGAATGGGAATTAGCACAATCAACCAAATTAGACCTGACAAGGTAAACAAATTAAACGCATTTTTGACCCAATATGTGCTGATGCTGATGTGGTGTATCCCAATATTTGCCATCCCCGCTGCTAATAAGATAATTACGCCTCCAAAGGTAAAGACATAATCAGTTAATGTGACTTGCTTTTGTGCAAACGCGATAATTTGCGGGTTACGCGTGAAATCCGCCGCCACTTTCCACCACCCAGTAACAATAATATTTCCCAAAAAAAGGACTACTCCTGCAATATGTATCAGCTTAAGCCAGAGATAACTATTGTCCATTTTCCACACGCTCCCAAATTTGCGTTCTGCCCAACAAACTAATGCCGATATAACCGCGCACTTCCATTTTATTATGTTCAAGCATTTTCAATTTGACACGATAGGTATTTCCCGAGAGCGGGTCTAATATCTCATCACCCAAAAACACACCATCTTGAGCTTTAACGTTTTTCATCATCACCATACCTACCAACGCTTTATCTTTTCGCTCTCCAGTACACTTTGAGCAAATACGTTCCTGCGTCTCAGGGTGTGCCCCACGTTTAATAACCCCTGTAAAAACCCCATGATCTTCAGTAATCATGATATAACCAGTAGCCTCACCATCTTCATCACGCGCCAACCAAAGACCCTCTGGTGTTGCATTGCCTGCAGCAATAACCGTTAGTGATAGCAAAGTCACCATCATATAAACTACAGAAATTAGGCAACGAAACATTTTTTTCTTTCATCCAATCAAGCTTAAGCGTTAGATTAACAACGTTCACTTAACAATGTCAAGTGAACGTTGCGGGGAATCACTCAAAAGACTCACGTTCAGATTAAGAGAAAAAATAGAAACTAAAGCGTTAAAGAGCCGCCTAGAAAGACCTGCAATGAAATAGTGAAACATCGGACGAGATCAACCAATCCAAAAAATTGATTCCATTCCCTAGATTGTCATCAGACAAAACTCACCGCATCATTGCAATACGGCAAAAAATTTTACAGATATAAAACTGCTGGAAAAACAGTCACAGCCAAAACCAACACCAGCCACTCAGCGCCCCAGCGCTCTAAATGACCAGTAAAGTGCAGAATTAGAATGGTGATGGCAACTAAATAATATATACCAAGTAAGATCACAAATTTACTCCCCCGATGAGTTCACTGATTATATAGGTTAAATCGCCTTGATGACAATTTGGAAATTGCGCAGCATATTGCCGCATGACAAAATTTAATTTTAACTTTCGTCGTCGATTGAATTGTCTGGCTTAGTATCTATGCCAAAAGCCCAACTAAAACTTGCCTAGCTAACTGATTTCGCGTAAATTCGATATATTGCTAGGGGTCTGATTCTTTTTTAGTTTCAGTGAGAAACACCCTTTGAACCTGATGCGGGTTATGCCGCCGTAGGAAAGCATGCAATGCGATTCTCAAAAAATTCACCGAGCTTCGCAGCCCATGCCCCTATGACCACTTTTCATATTGGAGCACGCTGTGAACGCAACTGATAAAAACTTAACCAAATTCTTAAACGAAACCGCCTCGGTGGATGAAGGCGCGACTACACCTTTTGCAAAATCACGTAAAATTTACGTTGAAGGCAGCCGCCCAGACATTCGCGTACCTTTCCGCGAAATCTCATTAAGCGATACGCCATCAGCCTTCGGCGCTGAAAAAAACCCACCAGTTGTAGTGTACGACACATCAGGCCCATACACTGACCCAGCTGTGAGCATCGACATCCGTAACGGTTTGCCAGCATTACGTGCGCAATGGATTATGGAGCGTGGCGATGTCGAGCAACTCGATGGTCCGACTTCAGAGTTTGGTCATCAACGCTTGGTTGACCCAGAGTTAGCAGAAATGCGTTTTAACTTGCACCGCAAGCCACTGCGCGCCAAAGCAGGCATGAATGTAAGCCAAATGCACTATGCGCGTAAAGGCATCATCACACCTGAGATGGAGTTTATTGCCATCCGCGAAAATCAACGCCGCGAGAACATGAGCGAGTTGTTGCAAACGCAGCACCCAGGTCAAAATTTTGGTGCAAATATCCCAAAAGTCATTACGCCAGAATTCGTGCGCGACGAAGTGGCGCGTGGCCGAGCGATTATCCCTGCTAACATCAACCACCCAGAAATCGAGCCGATGATTATTGGCCGTAATTTCTTGGTCAAAATTAACGCCAACATCGGTAACTCAGCACTCGGCTCATCTATTTCAGAAGAAGTAGAAAAAATGGTGTGGGGCACACGTTGGGGTGGCGATACCGTGATGGATTTATCTACTGGTAAAAACATCCACGAAACCCGCGAGTGGATTATTCGTAACAGCCCAGTGCCAATCGGCACTGTGCCAATTTACCAAGCGCTTGAAAAAGTAAACGGTAAAGCCGAAGATTTAACGTGGGAAATCTTCCGCGACACCTTAATTGAACAGGCAGAACAAGGTGTGGATTATTTCACCATCCACGCTGGTGTGCGTTTGGCTTACATCCCAATGACCGCAAAACGCATGACAGGTATCGTGTCACGCGGTGGCTCGATTATGGCGAAATGGTGCTTGGCGCATCATAAAGAATCATTCTTATACGAACACTTTGAAGACATCTGCGAAATCATGAAAGCCTACGATGTAAGCTTCTCACTCGGTGACGGCTTACGCCCAGGTTCTATCTACGATGCGAACGACGAAGCACAATTTGCAGAGCTCAAAACGCTAGGCGAGCTAACACAAATCGCTTGGAAGCATGACGTACAATGCATGATTGAAGGCCCAGGCCACGTGCCCATGCACCTCATCAAAGAGAATATGGACTTGCAACTTGAGCACTGCGGTGAAGCTCCGTTCTACACATTAGGGCCTTTGACGACTGACATCGCCCCAGGTTATGACCACATCACTAGCGGCATTGGTGCGGCGATGATTGGTTGGTACGGCTGTGCCATGCTTTGTTACGTAACACCTAAAGAACACTTAGGTTTACCAGACAAAGAAGACGTGCGCGTCGGCATCATCACCTACAAAATTGCTGCCCATGCGGCTGACTTGGCCAAAGGTCATCCAGGTGCGCAAATCCGTGATAACGCACTCTCTAAAGCACGTTTCGAATTCCGTTGGGAAGACCAATTCAACCTCGGCCTAGACCCAGAGAAAGCCAAGGAATTCCACGACGAAACCTTGCCACAAGAAGGTGCAAAACAAGCCCACTTCTGCTCAATGTGCGGCCCACACTTCTGCTCAATGAAAATCACGCAAGACGTGCGTGACTACGCTGATAAATTAGGTGTAGATGAAAAAGAAGCCTTGCAAAAAGGCATGCAAGAAAAAGCGATTGAGTTTGTGAAGAAGGGTAGTGAGGTTTACCAAAAAGTCTAAGGAACTGTCGTTAAATAAAAAAGCCAGCTAATGCTGGCTTTTTTATTATTGGCTCCAGACCAACTTTTATTAAAACAAACAAATCACTATATGATTATTGGTATCGGTGTTTTAACCAAACTTAAAGCTAGAGGCAACTACTCCGCCGAAAAAATTGGTTTCATGGTAACAGCAAACTGCTTTTTCATGCTCTGCTGCACCAACTGCTACCATTAAGGGTAATAGGTGGTCTTCACGTGGATGAGCTATGCGGGCAGCGGGCGCATTTTGCCAAGCGATTAAGTGAGCGATACGCTGCTGGGGTGTGCTATCTACCAAACTGTGCTGTAGCCATGCATCAAATTGTGCAGAGGGCTCTTTGGCTGCAGCACCCATTCTTCTGAGGTTGTGGTAACTAAAGCCACTGCCGATGATTAAGATATTTTCATTACGCAAAGGGGCTAGCGCACGGCCTAGGGCGATATGTTGTTCAGGGTCAAAGTGACGTTGTAATGAGAGTTGTACTATGGGGACATTTGCTTCTGGATACATGATAGCCAAAGGAGCAAAAGCACCATGATCAAAACCACGTTGGTCATCTGTAGCAACAGGCAGGCCAGCCGATTCTATTAATGTTTTTAGCCTGGTAACTAACCATGGCGCGCCAGATGCTGGATATTGTATTTGGTAGGTGTATTCTGGAAAGCCCCCATAGTCATACACCATAGGCGGGTTTTCACTCGACATAATGGTAAATTGGTCGGCTTCCCAGTGCCCAGAAATCATGAGCACAGCCTTGGGTGTGGTAGTGAGTGCTTGGGTGATGGCAAGCAAAGACGCTTCTAACTGCCGCATGCTGGCGCGCATTTCTGGGATGTACGGCCAAGGGCCGCCACCATGAGAAATAAAATAGGTAGGTAGTGTTTGCATAGGGGCTGGCTATTGGCCTTTATAAGCGGGCATTAATTGGTAAGCGGCGACCACGACCCCACCAAACAAATGCACTGATGCTTAATAAAAATAAATTCAACGGTAGCACCATATACTCACCACGTGAGACATGTAAAGCCATGGCTAATAGTTGTAGCACAATACAACCTAATGCAGCTAGTACCGTCAAATTGGGTTTAATGCGCGTAAGTGAGGGTAATATCAAACCTAAGCCGCCTGCTAAATCCACCAAGGCAATAAAGCGCACAAAATATTCTGAATAATCGCCTGTCCACGGCATCATGGCGCTTAATTCTGGCATAGGTGTAGTGAGTTTAGTAAAGCCTGCAAAACAAAAAAATACTCCACCCACTATTTGCGCAGCCCATAGGCCTATGGTTAAAGCTTTACCTGCGGGTTGTAGACTGCTGGTGTTTGAGCTCATTTGATTTCTCCTTTTCTCATTGAGTTGATTAAAGCTGAAACAAAGTATATTGTTTCCATTTTAGTTAATCGATAGTCATTTAATTATTGATATGTTTCTTTAAAGGAAGTGATGCTGGATTTAATCAGCCTTAGGGTGTTTCAAGAAATTGTGGAGACTGGCAGCTTTTCTAAGGCGGCCGAGCGGCTTGATATGTCAGCACCTATGGTGAGTAAACATCTTGCAAAGCTTGAAAAGCACTTAGGCACTAGATTGCTCAATCGAACTAGTCGCCACGTGAGCGTAACCGAGGCGGGGCAACTCTATTACGAGCAAACGCATACCGCATTAGATATTTTAAACACCGCCTCTGAAGCCGTTGCGCTATCAAGCATCACTCCACGAGGTGAGCTTAAGATTAGTGCGCCAGTATGGTTTGCAAATGCGCACTTTGTAAACTTACTCAATCAGTATCAACAGCAATATCCAAACGTACATTTTGATTTGCACTTAGAGAATCAAATTGTTGATATAGCCTTAGAGGGCTTTGATTTGGCTCTGCGCGTAACCCCAGAGCCTGCTGCTGGTTTAATTGCTAAGCCTTTGTGTAGCATCCCTTTTTATTTGGTCGCTAGCCCCGCTTACTTGCAGACTTTAAATTTGGAAAAAAATCAGCAGCCCATACATGCAAAATTTATTATGCCTAACTATATTAGGCGCACCTTGGATAGCACCTTACTGGGAGTGCCGAACATGCATCTGGAAACTATTTTAAAAACCAATGACAATAATTTAATCAGACATGCAGCGCTGAGTGGCATGGGCTTAGCAATGCTACCAGAGTGGTTAATTAGCGAAGATATAGCCGCAAAAAAACTGATGGTCGTGCAACAGATGCTCCCGATATTTGAAATGCAGTTATATGCGGTGTATACCAGCCGAAAATATATGCCACTTAAGCTTAGAACTTTGATAGATTTTTTATCAGAGCATCTCAAGTAGCACTACTTAAACCCCTTCAAGCATACTATTGCAGCATGTGCGGCTCACACTTCTGCTCCATGAAAATCACCCAAGACATGCCTGACTATGCAGATAAGCTAGGTGTGCACGAACAAGCAGCTTTGCAAAAATGCATGCAAGAAAAAGTGATTGAGTTTGTGAAGAAGGGTAGCGAGGTTTATCAGAAGGTGTAAGTAGTTTCGCCACACCAAATAAAAAGCCAGTTTTATGCTGGCTTTTTATTTATCTGATTTCACCATCTATCAAAGGGATTAATGAACTCTCGGTCAATACAATGATTGCAACTCGGGGTATGATAAGAAAAACGAAGATAAAGGAAGGGTGTTTAGGAAAAAATATGCGTTATTGGTTGATGAAGTCTGAACCTGGGGATGTTTCAATTGATGATTTAGCGGGGTTCCCTAATCAAACGGTGGATTGGTATGGGGTGCGTAATTATCAAGCGCGTAATTTTATGCGCGACCAGATGAAAATTGGCGATGGTGTGTTGTTTTACCATTCCAATTGCGATCAGCCCGGGGTGGTGGGTATTTGTGAGGTGAATGCCCTGGCCTACCCTGACCGTTTGCAGTTTATTGAAGGGCATAAATATTTTGACCCGAAAGCCACGCCTGAAACGCCGCGCTGGTTTAATGTGGATGTAAAACTGGTGCGTAAAACCCGCTTGCTGAGCTTAAAAGAAATGCGCGAAACGCCAGAGTTGGCGAATTTACGTATTTTGCAACGTGGTAATCGTTTGTCGATTACGCCTGTTGACCCGAGAGATTGGGAGTTGATAATGGAGCTTTTGAAGTAAATGGGGCAGCAGTTTAGCGAAATCACCCAATCGCATGTCCATTTTATTGCGCAACAGCAAATGTTTTTTGTGGCAACAGCGGCGGCGGATGGGCGGGTAAATTTGTCACCCAAAGGGTTAGATTCATTTCGAATTCTAGGTGAAAATCAAGTGGCTTGGCTAAATGTAACGGGTAGCGGGAATGAAACCGCTGCACATTTGCTGGAAAATCCACGCATGACGATTATGTTTTGTGCTTTTCAAGGTAAGCCTTTAATTATCAGGCTCTACGGAAAAGCGCGAGCCGTTTATGAACGGGATGCTGATTGGCATGATTATGCATATCGTTTTGATTTATTGGCGGGAACGCGTCAGATTTTTGTGATGGATGTGGATTTGGTGCAAACCTCGTGCGGGATGGCGGTGCCTTTGTTTGAATATCAAGGTCAGCGTAATCAATTGGTTGATTGGGCAGAAACCAAAGGCAAGGCGGGCATTGAGCAGTATTGGAATGAAAAAAATCGAGTTAGTATCGACCAAAAACCAACTGGCATTTTTGAGTAGTGTTTATTCTTAATAAATCAATGAGGAGAGTGGGATGAGTGATTTCTATGGGCAACACAGCCGTGCATTGCAGGCGGAATTTGAAACCTTGGCATTGGCTGATGCGGTTGAATCTATCATCGTCGCGCCTGAAATGGCGCCTGAGCATCAAGGGTTTATTGCTAGCCGAGATATGTTCTTTTTAACTACCATTGACCATCGAGGCTACCCCACTTGTTCATACAAGGGCGGTAATGCTGGTTTTGTAAAAGTTGTGGATAGTAAAACTTTGGCTTTCCCTAGTTATGATGGCAACGGTATGTTTTTGTCGATGGGTAATATCAAAGAAAATAACAAGGTTGGACTATTGTTTATTGATTTTGAAACGCCGCATCGTGTGCGTGTGCATGGCACGGCGACAGTGAGTAAAGATGACCCGTTGTTGAGTGAATATCACGAGGCGGAGCTGATTGTGCGCGTGGCGATTACGGAGATTTTTATTAACTGCCCAAGATATATCCACCAATACACGCGAAAAGAAACCAGTAAATATGTGCCGCAAGCGAATTGTCCAACGCCTGTGGCGCAGTGGAAACGTATAGCGCCCTTGCAACCTGTGTTAGCGCCTAAAGATAAGGGTTTGGCAGAGGCTCACGGCGGTACGATTAGCCCAGAAGAGTATGGTGCAATGGTGATAGAAGGCAAAGGCTAATAAAAAAGCTAGGCAACTGGTGGTTGCCTAGCTTTTTTTTGTTTCTGCCTGATATTTTTTAAGGCGTTGCAGCCTTATTTCGAATCTAGGCTACCCATAGATTTAGGAAAAGTCACTACACCCCAAGGCATTTCTTTATCGCCAATTTCTTTAATTTTCTCTTGTTTTGCAACGTCAATCACAATCACCGCATCTGATTTTCCGCAAGCCATTAAAATTTGGCTTTCTTCAGGAGTGAAAGTGAAGTGCCAGCAACGGTTAGCAGTTGGAATATCCGCTAACTTTTCAAAAGTTTTAGTATCAAACACTTGCAGGATTTTATCTTTAGCTGCCGCAACGTAAACTTTATCCCCCGCCTTATTGAAGGCAACGCCATAAGGCGCGTTGCCAGTATCCACTGCACGTATCACCTTAAAGTTTTTGTCCAACACCAGCATTTTGTTGGCAAACTCTAGCGTAGCCACATAATACTTGCCATCTGGCGAGGTTTTGATGCCACGTGGTCTATCGCCATACTCATGCGTTGCAACCGTTTTGAGTAATTTGCCAGTCGCAAAATTGTGAACGGTAATGGTGTTGTCTGCCTCGTTAGTGATGATAATTTTTTTACCATCTTTTGAAAATTCAATGCCTTCAGTTTCTGGGCCACCGACAATCTCGCGGATTTTTTTGCCTTTTTTCAAATCTACTACAGCGATGCGTGCGGGTATTTTGTCATCATCGTCATCCTCTTTTACCTCTTGTCCAGGTTTGGGTGGTGGACCACCTTTAGAGCTAGGTTCGGTAGAGATAAACGCATAATTGCCGTAAATGCGCACAAACTCAGGGTTTTTGCCAACTGAAACCTGTTTGATTACTTGCTTGGTTGCGGTGTCGATAATGGAAATATTGCTATCATCTTTATTGGCAGTAACAAGCCATTTGCCATCTGCCGTAACGCCAATGCCGCGTGGGCTTTTGGCTTGAATGTCGATAGTGCCAGTGGTTTCTAAAGTATCCAAATCAATCACAGTTACGCCGCCGTCCTGATTAGAAACATAGGCCGTGCCTTTGTTTTCGGCGAGCGCGTTGTAGCTTGTGCTGATGATAAGTGTGGCAAGCAGTGCCGACAGTTGACGTGATACATTCATAGCGCTTCTCTCTCTTTTTTAAGAATTTGTTTGGTTTAATTAAAATAGTTAAAAGTGGGTGTTTGTCATGCTTAGTCAAATAAAATCTGGCATAGGTTCATTTGTGTAACTTGCTTATCGCAACACTCAACACACGCAAATTTCATGCTTAAAAATTAAATAAATATAAACATGCACTTATGTTTTTGCGTGGTGGCTGCTATGTTTAAAAACAGCCACCATAAGTGGTTTACCCTAAAAACAGTTGATACGCTGGATTGTTGGTTTCATCCCAATATGGATAATTCAACTTGGTTAAAAACGCTTCAAATGCTGGCTTTTCATCAGGTGGCACTTGTATGCCGACCAGTACCCGCCCAAAATCTGCGCCATGGTTGCGGTAGTGAAACAAGCTGATATTCCAATCGTGCCCCATGGTATCTAAAAAGTTCATCAATGCACCCGGTTTTTCGGGGAATTCAAAACGATACACACACTCATGCTCGGCCTGAGGCGCATGCCCGCCGACTAAATGGCGTAAATGTAACTTAGCAACTTCGTTATCGGTTAAATCCGTTGCTGGCAAACCTTGTTGCTGAAGCGCATCCACCAAGGATTTAGCTTCAGACGGGTTTTGCACGGCAATGCCTACAAAGATATGTGCTTGTTTGGGGTCAGAGTAACGGTAATTAAATTCTGTGATACTGCGGTTGCCGAGCAAGCGACAAAACGCTTTAAATGAACCTGGTTGTTCAGGAATCCTTACTGCCAATATGGCTTCGCGCTTTTCGCCGATTTCAGCACGTTCTGCCACAAAGCGTAGGCGGTCAAAATTCATATTGGCGCCAGAGGCAATGCCAATCAATGTTTTGCCATGTAGGTTGTGGCGCTTTGCGTACTCTTTTAGCCCTGCGGTGGCTAGCGCACCAGCTGGTTCTAAAATACTACGAGTATCTTCAAATACATCTTTAATCGCAGCACAAATGGCATCATTGTTTACCACAATCATTTCATCTACATATTCTTGGCAAAGTTTGAATGTATGCTCACCCACTTGTTTCACCGCTGCGCCATCCGCAAATAAGCCTACTTGCTCAAGCATGACGCGCTCACCTTTTTTGAGCGACTCCGTCATCGCTTCGGCATCGGTAGCTTCAACGCCGATGATTTTAATTTCAGGGCGCAGCGCTTTTACATACGCGGCGATACCTGCAATCAAACCGCCACCGCCTACACAGCAAAAAATGGCCTCGATGGGTTCTGGGTGCGCATCAAGAATTTCCTTGGCGATAGTGCCTTGCCCTGCGATTACATAAGGGTCGTCATAGGGGTGAACAAAAGTCAGGCCTTGCGTTTTTTCAAGTTCAAGTGCGTGAACATAGGCGTCAGAATAAGAATCACCAAACAACACCACCTCACCACCACGGTTTTTGACCGCGTTGACTTTAATCAGAGGTGTAGTGGTTGGCATCACAATCACCGCGCGACAATTTAGCTTTTGCGCACTGAGCGCAACACCTTGCGCGTGGTTGCCAGCAGAGGCCGTAATCACGCCACGCGCTAGCGCTTCTGGCGATAAGCTCGCCATTTTGTTATAAGCACCACGCAGTTTGAATGAAAATACAGGTTGCATATCTTCACGCTTGAGTAGCACGCGATTATCAATGCGCCTTGATAGATTGGGCTGGAAATCTAACGGAGATTTAATGGCCACATCGTAAACTTGGGCTTGATTGATTTTGTCTAAGTAATTTTCTTTGGTATCGTTTTTCATGGGAATTGCAAAATCTGCGATTTGCAGTGTTATGATTATATATTTCGTGATTATAAAGAAAACATAAGGGTAAAAGTAGAATGAGTCCACAAGATCAACTTAAATTACAAACTGCACAAGCAGCAATTGAATACGTAAAAGGTGGCATTATTGGCGTGGGTACTGGCTCTACAGCCAACTTCTTCATTGATGAACTTGCCAAAGTAAAAAGTAAAATTGATGGCGCTGTAGCGAGTTCCGAAGCCACAGCGCAACGTTTACGCAATCATGGCATTGAAGTGTTTGATTTAAATTCAGTAAATGGCATGGATATTTATGTGGATGGCGCAGATGAAATTACAGAACATCTACACATGTTAAAAGGCGGCGGCGGTGCGTTAACACGCGAAAAAATCGTAGCCGCTTGCGCAAAATCATTTATCTGTATTTGCGATCAAAGTAAATATGTCCCAGTTTTAGGTAAGTTTCCATTGCCAGTAGAAGTGTTGCCGATGGCACGCAGCTACGTTGCTCGCGAATTAGTCAAACTTGGTGGACAACCAGTTTTACGTGACTTTACAACCGATAACGGCAATGTGATTTTGGATGTGCATGGCTTAACCATTAGCAACCCAGTAGAAACAGAAGCTAAAATTAATCAAATCGTAGGTGTGGTTACTAACGGTTTGTTTGCTGCGCGTGCCGCAGACGTTCTGTTACTTGCAACTCCAGAAGGCGTAAAAACTTATTCAAAATAGTTTTTAGAGGCTTTATTCACCAGATTCAATTCATTTAATTGTCATAATTTAGGATTACGATGCAATTTGGTGGCGCGTTTACATTGAAAACGTGCAATTTACACAGGTAACAAAGGAAGTTTATGCAAACTGAACATACGTCCAAGCAGTACGATGCTGAGCTAGAGGACATTCGTGCCAAAGTTCTGCAAATGGGCGGTTTAGTTGAGCAGCAGATTGTTAATGCTTTAGATTCCTTGGTGCACGCCAATATTAGTCTAGCGCAGAGTGTCATTTCGAACGACCACAGAGTCAATGCGCTGGAAGTTAAGATTGATGAGGATTGTAGCCATATTATTGCGCGTCGCCAGCCAGCGGCTGGTGATTTACGCATGATCATGATGGTTGTTAAAACGATCACTGATTTAGAGCGCATTGGAGATGAGGCGACGAAAATCGCACGCGTTGCGCAAAAAATCCACGAATCTGGTAGCTTGTATACACCAAGATTTAGCGAAATTAAATTGATGGTTAGCCAGGTGCGGGAAATGCTACGCACGTCATTGGATGGATTTGCGAGACTAGACGTTACAGGAACGGTAGATGTTGCGCGTCAAGACGAGCAAGTAGATGAACTTTTCCGCTCTTGCACACGTCAGTTAATTACTTTTATGCTAGAAGACCCTCGCACTATTTCTATGTCGCTTGAAGTATTGTTTTTGGCGAAAGCCGTTGAGCGTATTGGCGACCACGCAAAAAATATATCAGAGTACGTGGTATACATGGTGAAAGGTAAAGATGTTCGCCATGTGAGCCTTGAAGAGATCGAGCGCGAGACTCGCGAATAAGCGCCTTTTTTGCCTCGCCATCGCTTTAAGAATACTAGGTGATTGTATAGGCAGGTAATTGTGTCAATTCATTTTCTGAAACGCATTTAAGGCGAGCAGTTTTTGTTCGCCTTTTTTCATTTGTTTTGCGGCTAGCGTTATCAGGTTAGCGTTATAATATGTTTAAGTATTTTATCTAGGCTTTACCTTGACTGCTAAATCCCCCCCGTTTTCCGAAATTGCCGCTGTTGATCTTGGCTCGAATAGCTTTAGGATGCAACTTGCGCGTGTTGTAGATGACCATCTCATTTTTCATGACTCTCTGCGAGAAGTAGTACGCCTTGGTGCGGGGTTAGGTGCGGACAAATACTTAGATGAACAGGCACAAAGACGTGCAATTGAATGCCTAAAGCGCTTTGGTGAGCGCTTACGTGGATTGCCTCCACAAGCGGTTCGTGCTGTCGCCACAAATACTTTTCGCGTTGCTAAAAATGCACCTCAATTATTGGAAGAAGCGCAAGCTGCATTGGGTTTTCCAATCGAGGTCATTGCGGGTCGTGAAGAAGCACGTATGATTTTTGTAGGGGTAAGCCATAGTTTGCCGCCAGCAGAACATAAACGTCTAGTGATTGATATTGGTGGCGGATCTACTGAGTTTATCATCGGTCAAGGTCTTGAGCCTGATGAGATGGAAAGCCTTTATATGGGCTGTGTGAGCTATACACTGCGATTTTTTTCTGATGGCAAATTAAGTGAGGCTAACTTTGCAAATGCCATGCTGGCAGCAGGCAGTGAGGTTGAAGGCATACGTAAAAATTTCAAAGCAAGTAACTGGCAAGAAGCGGTAGGCTCATCTGGCACTGCGCGTGCGCTGGGTGAGGTGATGCGCTTAAGTCAAATTACCAATGGTGAAATTACTCGGGAAGGCTTGCATGAATTGCGGGCTAGGTTGATTAAAGCAAAAGAAATTAAAAAGATTCAGTTGCCAGGGTTGAGCGCTGACCGTGCAGCGGTAATGCCTGGCGGTTTGTCAATTATGCTGGCTTCATTTGAGGCATTAGGCATTGAGCGCATGACCACTGCGACCAGTGCTTTGCGCGAGGGAGTGCTTTATGAACTCTTGGGGCGCATGCATCATCAGGATACACGCGTTAGCACTGTTACCAGCTTTATGCGACGCTATCACGTAGACCGTGACCAAGTGAAGCGGGTACAGAAGTTAGCGTTAGAGCTTCTTTCGCAAGTAGATAACATGCTGGAAATGTCAGCAGGGGCAGCAAAACAATACCTAATTTGGGCGACCAAACTACATGAAATTGGTATTTCGATCGCGCATAGCGGCTACCATAAGCACTCAGCTTACATTATTGAAAATGCCGATATGCCAGGCTTCTCAAAAATGGAACAGCAAACACTTGGCGCGTTAGTAAGAGCGCAGCGCCGTTCATTAGCCAAGCTGAGTTTGCCGTTAATCACCGATGACCGTACATTGCTCATACTCATTCTGCGACTATCCATTTTGTTTCATCGCAATCGTTTAGATGACAATCACCCGAAACTTGATTTTTATTGGAGTGCAAAAGGTGTGGACTTAAATATTGAAGCGGGCTGGCTTCAAGACAACCCGCTGACCAAAACAGAATTAGATAATGAAATTCTCTATTGGAAAGAGATTGGCATTCAGCTAACACTGACTTAGCGCACGTTCTGGCATAAATATCAGCGCTGATTTAAGCTGGCGAGTTCACTTTCTTGTAGTACCATGTACGCTTTTTTTTCGATGACTATTTTGCAACTGGCAAATCTTGACCAAATTCAGTCATTAAGAATTGTTGAGCGCTAAATGCAGTACCCTGTTTAGCTGGCGCTAGCATATAACGGCTATCAGGCAGCATTTGCCAAGCATTGGTATTGTCTTTCAGGTAAGGTTCTAAACCTTCACGCATCACCCGCTTTTTGACTTTTTCATCCAAAATGGGGAAACATACCTCAATACGGCGGAAAAAGTTACGGTACATCCAATCCGCGCTCGCCAGAAACAAATCTTCTTTTTGGTCGTTGTAGAAGTAGAAAATACGGCTGTGCTCTAAAAAACGACCAACGATAGATAGCACACGAATATTCTCGGAAATTTTGGGGATGCCGGGCTTCAGTGCGCACACACCCCGCACGATTAAATCAATCTCCACGCCAGCTGCGGATGCCTCATATAAAGCGCGAATAATGTCTGCATCTAACAAAGCATTCATCTTGGCAATGATATAGGCTTTTTTACCCGCTTTTGCATGGGCAGTTTCCTGATGAATTGCTGTGATTAAATTTGCGTGCAAAGTGAACGGAGATTGCCAAATGTGCTTGAGTTTGCTTGCGTTGCCAAGCCCTGTTAATTGGGCAAACACATCATTCACGTCTGCACAAAGCTCATCGTTACACGTGAGCAAGCCAAAATCAGTATAAAGCCGTGCAGTTCGTTGATGATAGTTGCCAGTTGATAAGTGTACATAGCGCCTAAGTTTATCTTCCTCACGGCGCACCACCATAGCCATTTTGGCATGTGTTTTATGCCCCACTACGCCGTATACAACATGCGCGCCTGCGCTTTCTAGCTTGGCAGCCCAGTTGATGTTAGCTTCCTCATCAAAGCGAGCGAGTAACTCAACCACAACTGTGACTTCTTTACCACGTTTAGCAGCTTCAATAAGAGAGGTCATCAAGGTTGAATCAGCACTGGTACGATAAAAAGTTTGCTTAATCGCTAATACGCTAGGATCTTCAGCCGCTTGTTTTATAAACTCTATCACTGGGTTAAATGATTGAAACGGGTGGTGTAAGAGAATATCTTGTTTGCGTATCGCGCTGAAAATATCAGGCTGTTTTGCTAATTCTTTAGGTGACCCTGCAATATAACGATTAAATTTCAGCGTGGGTTTATCAACCCAATCAGGCACTTGCATGAGACGCACTAAATTCACTAAGCCATTTACTTGGTATAAATCATCTTTAGATAAACCAAATTGATCTAACAAAAATGAAGACATTTCAGATGGACAGCTATCGGCAACCTCTAAGCGCACAGCATCACCAAATTGACGGTGAGACAACTCACCCTGCAAGGCACTGCGTAAATCGCGGGTGTCTTCATCATCCAGGGTCAAGTCGCTGTCGCGAGTGACACGGAACTGGTAACACCCTTTAATTTGCATCCCTGCAAATAGCTCGCCCACGTGCGCGTGCAATACGGAGGATAAAAATATAAAGCCATACTCACAGCCTGCAATATGGTTGGGTAAGCGAATAACTCGCGGTAAAGCGCGTGGTGCTTGTACGATAGCAACACCAGAATTGCGACCGAAGGCATCTTTGCCTTCTAACTCAACAGCAAAATTTAAGCTCTTGTTTAATACGCGAGGGAATGGGTGTGCTGGATCTAAGCCAATTGGGGTAAGAATAGGCATAAGTTCGCGAAAAAAGTAGGCTTTAATCCATTCGCGTTGCGCTTCATTCCAAGTGGTTCTGCGAATAAAGCGAATGCCTTGCGCATCTAGCTTGGGGAGCACGACATCATTGAGTATTTTGTATTGCCTATCAACGAGTTCGTGCGCCTCGGCTGTGAGTTTTTTAAACACTTGCTGCGGGCTTAAGCCATCAGGTCCCGCATGGGTGTCACTAAATTTAATCTGTTCTTTAACACCAGCGACACGCACTTCAAAAAACTCATCCATATTGCTACTAAATATACATAAGAACTTTAAGCGCTCAAGCAGAGGAACGCGCTCGTCTTCTGCTTGCGCTAGCACGCGCCTGTTAAAAGCGAGAATGCCAAGCTCGCGGTTGATAAAGTAGTCTTGATTTAATTTAATGGATGCCAAAGTGATAGTTTGCCGATCTTGATATTACAGTAGATTTAAATAGAAAAGAACTTTGCGAGTTATGGTTTTGGCGGAACGTAACCGCTTGCCATGTCTGCCCCAGCGCCAAAAAAGTAGGCTTCTGTTTGCTCAGTCAGATATTTACGTGCTGCGGGATCTGCCAAGCTTAAACGGTTTTCATTCACCAACATGGTTTGTTGCTTAAGCCAGCCAGCCCAAGCCTCTTTTGAAACATTTGCAAAGATGCGTTTACCCAACTCACCTGGGTAAGGTGGAAAGTCCATGCCATCCGCCTCGCGGCCTAATTTAATGCAATTTACGGTGCGTGCCATCATAACCTCTAAAGCGTGAATTGTTGAGGTGCATATCATAACTCAAGGTGGCTGGCTTTTGTAGAGCATCGCATATTGTACAGTGAGGCTTAGATTTGAATGAGCGTAAGATCTCAATCAAACCTAAACCGATGGATTTAATAGCAATATCGATTAAAACTCGCCATGCAAGCCGACTAATAAAGATCTGCCCGCAAGCGGTGCAATGTCTTTCAGTACTGAAGTATGCTCTCGTATCGTTTCGTTGAGTAGATTGTTGGCTTTAGCAAATAATTCAAAGTGGTACTCTGAACTGAGTTTGTACGTCCCCGTGAGGTTGACTTGTGTGTAGTCATCCGTTGTTGTTTCATTTTGGGCGACACGGTCTTGTTTAAAACCATGCAATACGTCTAACCTAGCGTTTAATTTATTCAGTTGATAATCTAGACCGAACCCAATGCGTACTGGTGAAATGCGTGGCAATGGTTGCCCCGTCTTTAAGTCAGTAGCGTGAACATAGTCCCCACGCAATCGTAAATCAAGCGCACCAATTTGGTCGTATATTCTAAATTTAGCTTCACTTTCTATACCCTTGAATGATGCGGGTACGCTAATCATTTGTACTTCATTTAAATCACCACCTATATTGCCATCCTCATCAACCAATCTGCCTGTGTTGAAAAACCCGAGGTAGTTATTAAAGCGTGTGTAGTAAGCGCCAATGCTTGCTGAGTTAGCACCAGACTTCCAACGCAAATTAGCGTCGATACCGTTGGATTTTTCCACTTTGAGTGTTGTATCGCCTATTTCATATTGCCCTGTAGCCAGGTGCGCACCATTGGCAAAAAGCTCTCCGTAGAATGGCGCTCTTTCATTGTGAGATAGATTTGTGGCGAATGACCATTGATCAGTAAAGTTATAAAGCGCACCAGTTGCAAAACTGGTGGGCGTAAAATTACGAGTGATCGCATCACCAAATTTTCCGCCACCTTTAGAGGCTTGCTCAACATTGTCAACGCGACCGCCAAAAGTTACTTTGAAGTCTTTAGGTTTGTTCAAGTCAAATGGAAGTTCTTCGTAGAGATAGACGCCATTACGATTGGTATCCACTTTTGGGATAAACGCTTCATCACCCAACGCTTGAAAAGTAGAAAACTGATATTGATAGCCAATAACGCCAGACATTCTGCCAATGTTAGCGTGACCCGCTTCCAAGCTACCTTCTATCCCATTATTTTTGAAAGTCGTGCCGACGGTGCCACTCTCAATTTCTTGATGTTGATAATCAGTGTAGGCCGTGCGGAACTTAACGCGATTAACAATATTGCCTAGATTTTTGAATTCGGTTGCAAAGTCCAAACGGTCACTTTTTTGGTCAATGCGAACGGTGTCTTCTTTCACCGATCCATAGTTGTTTTTAAAGTTTGAGTAAGACAACCCCGCATATCCGTTGTCTAGTGTGATAGAAGCGCCAAGCGCACCTCCACTGGATTCAGAGTTGCTATTGACTAAACGACCTTTAGTATCGGTTGCTGCTCGCTGACTGGGGATTTTTGCGTAATCTGGAATGCTTAAATCATCAGATTTTCTACCATACACATCCGCGTGAATCGCAAACAAACCATTACCGACATCGACTACCGCTGCACCATTTTTTTGATTATCAGCACCACCAAAACGCGCTTCATATCTGCCTGTTGCGCCATTTAGTGACTCTTTCGGGATACGATGATCAATTGCGTTCACGACCCCACCTAAAGCGCTACCACCGTACAGCAAGGCTGCTGGTCCTCGCACCACATCAATTTGCTCGACTACGATTGGGTCAAGTGCAACCGCGTGATCTTGGCTGAGCGCAGAGGCATCTAAAATACCCACACCGTTTTGTAACATGCGAATGCGATCACCATCCAACCCCCGAATCACTGGGCGAGAGGCGGCTGGACCAAAATATGTAGAGCTAACGCCTGGAATAGATTTCAATAACTCGCCCAGCGTGCTCTCGCGCTGAATGGATAAATCGTGCCCATTTAACACAGAGACAGGCGTTACCATTTCATCTGAACCAACACCAAGGGGATTGCCCGTGACGGCAATCGCGTTTGTGGTAATGTTTTCTTTAGAATCAGCTGCAAAAACTGATGGTTGAATGAACGCAACTGATAAAGCCAATAATAACTTTTTGTGCGAAAAACCGCGTAAATGACGAATAGTAGCCATGATGAATCCTCAAAACTCATAAAGTAAAAATAGCCTGATAATCAGGCGCTAAATTAGATTTAAACGAGTTGAGAGGGTGGTGCACGAGCAGCATATGCACGGCGCAAAGGTTGCGCGTATGTGTAAAATTGCGATACAAATAATGCCTGAACAGCAACAACGACTGATGGCGTAGCAAAGCTAGAATCTAATGCGTGATCAAGCTCTCCATAGCTAATACACTTATCACAAATCGGTGAATGAGGCGTTTTGTCTTGTTGCTTAAGGGGTGTCGTAATTTCTGCGTAATGCGAAATTTCATGCAAAACAGCCCCTGTTTGCGCAAACGCAAACATAAATATTAGGGATAGACTAACTAGGAGCTTATGCAACATAGATGCATTTTATCAGAGATTTATGACAAAAGCGTGCGTTAAGCGACTCAGTGTCGATTGGGACCAAGTTAAAAAAATCATTCAATCTCAGCGGCTTCTACAAATATAAGCTCGCAGGCACCCCCACCTGAATCTTTGCGGGTGAGCGAGCTACGCCACGACCAGCCATTGCTATTTTTTATTTCAACTAACATGCCCTTAATCTTAATAAACCTGTGATTCGTGGCTTGGTTTAGCACTCTAGCAACCGACTCATCTGCAGGAATAAGATGCATATTTGCGGAAGATTCGATAATTTCCTGAAGTGGGATAGGCGGTGCATCTTTCCAAGCATAACGATACCAACGGCCTCCTTGCGAAATATTGAGGGTTTTATATACGGCTGGATCAGCCATACGCTTCCAACCAAGCGCTAAATCAAGTGGAGATAACTCAGCGGATGTATCTAATGAGTATCGGGTGGCTGAAAGTATCCTTGCGCGTATCACAAAGTTAGCGAGAGGCTTCACTGAATAGTTTTTAAAGGTGAAGCTAGGTTTATCGGTATCAGTTTGCTCTGGCTCATCAGAAAAGTGAACCTGAGATAGCATCACTTGTTGATGCATAAAATCGCTATGCCGTGCTTGGTGCTTTTGTTGCCAAATAATCGCTATCATCACCAATATACCGATTAGCACAATATGTAGAGGTTTCATGCTATTCATCTCGGCAATTGAAGAAAAAACTTTTGGGAGTGAGCTAACGCATCACCAGATAAATTGAATCGGCAAAAATACACCTATACGTTTTGACGAATATTAGTAAGCTTAAGCGTGAATAAAACGCGCACATGAAAGCCAATGCGCATTACTTTACCTTAATCTCCAATTGCTTTAGTTTGCGATAAAGATGTGTGCGCTCGAGACCAGCAGCCACAGCAACTTTACTCATATTCTTGCCAAACTTTGCAATGTGGTGTTCAAAATAAATGCGCTCAAATGCGTCTCGCGCATCCCTAAGCGGCTGGTCTAAATCAAACGCCATATTTTGCTGTGTGCTAACCGACCGACTTGCTGATTGTAGTGTTGAAAATTGTGTTAACACACGCATCGTGTCTTCTAATGTGATTTTATCGCCCAAGCTAGTTTGCATTAAGTTGCGGACTACGTTGTCTAGCTGTGTGAGATTGCCAGGCCAGTCTGCGTTTCGTAAAGCATTGAGTGCGCCCACTTCAAACTCGCGATACGCTATCGCATGTGACTCAACCAACATTACACTTATCGCTCGAACCAAATCTGGCACATCCTCACGATGATCAACCAATCTGGGAATGGTTAATGTACTAGCAGATAGCATTTGAAACAGATGTTGGTCAAACTGTTTAGCGTCCACCAATTCTGGCAAATCCACGGAAGTGGCACACACAATGCGGACATCATGCTTATTGGCTTGAGAGATTAGTATCTGCAACCCTTTTTGTTGCGTTTTGTTTAACTGCGCTATTTCAGAAATAAATATCAGACCGCCAGCTGTGCTCTGCAATATATCGACTGGTGCTTGCTCCAAACACTCGAAATCGGTGAGCTCTAGCCATGGCGTATTTCGTTGATGGAGGAACTTAGCACATAACTCGGCACCGCTACCTGCCTCACCAATCAGTAGTAGGCAGGATTTAGAGTGTGCAAGTTGTTCAAGCCGCTGCCTTAGGTCTGAAATGACCGAGCTTTTGCCTAAGCTAAATAAATTCATATCAGACTTTGGCAATTGTTCACCGTGTTTTAAAGCGGCTGAAACAGTTTTAAGCAACTTTTGCAATGCAATTGGTTTTTCAAGAAAATCAAAAGCACCAATGCGCGTAGCTTCTACTGCTGTATCAATCGTACCATGCCCAGACATCATGACCACAGGCATAGTCAGCATGCCTGTACTACCCCATTCCTTGAGCAACGTAATGCCATCACAATCAGGCATCCAAATATCTAGTAGCACTAAATCAGGAGGGGCTTGCATTCTGGATTCGCGCGCTTGCGCTGCGTTCTCAGCCAAGCGAACGTAATAGCCTTCGTCTTGCAAAATATCACGCAATAACTCACGAATACCAATTTCATCATCTACTACCAGTAGCTGTCTTGCCGTCATGCACTACTCACTCCTCTTAACGATTATATTTTCCGAGATTGGCACACACAAACTTGCTAGTGAATGTGCGCTCAAGCACCTCTACAAAAGAAGCATTTTAAAACTCAATAAACGTCCCAATCCAAATCAATATTTAGATTTTTAGATTTTTATCCGGATTGCCCTTGATCGGAAAAACCAAACTTACCAATGCCCCACCTTGCACTATATTTTCAACACTGATACTACCATCGTGCTCTTCAATGATTTTTTTAACGATAGCAAGACCCAACCCTGTGCCATGTTTTTTAGTGGTCATATAAGGTTCAAACACACGAGTTAACAGCTCTAAGGGGAACCCAGTGCCATTATCTTCTACTGTTAACAGGATATTGCCTGCTTGTTGGCTGGTGCTCACCAAAATTTTCGCACCTGCTTGACCGTCTAGCGCATCTTGGGAGTTTTGCAATAAGTTATGCAATACTTGTCTGAGCATATTAGCATCGCCAAGGATTAATGATAGCTTTGGGGCTAAGTTTAAATCAATCGAAATAGACTCTAATTCATAAAGGTCTAATACTTCTAAAACAAGGTGGTTCAGATCCACGTCGCTAAAACTTACAGCAGGCGCTCTTGCATACTCACTAAACTCATTCACCATGGTTTTCATGGCATCCACTTGGTTGACAATAGTCGCCGTGGCACGACGTAACATTTCTGCATCGTCACCGCTTAACTTTGCAATCAGCTTATGCTCCAAGCGCTCTGCCGATAACTGAATAGGTGTGAGAGGATTTTTAATTTCATGCGCCAAGCGCCTAGCCACCTCACCCCATGCCGCGTCACGTTGCGCTTGTACCATCGCGGTGATATCGTCAAACACAACCAAATAACCACTATCCGCACTATATGGCAAACGCGTGCCTCTTAACAAAAGTGTGCGCTTACCTTGAGCAACTACAATATCTAACTGCTCCTGCCACTCACCAGACTCCAGTGCATTAAAATGGTTTAAAACTGTGCTCACAAAATCTTTTAACAGCGGAAACTCTTCACTCAAGCGTGTAAATGGGAAATCTACAAAATGCCCTAAAGTCACATCTAAAATATGCGAAGCCGCAAAGTTATTGGTGCGCAGTTCTGCTTTATCATTCAAGGTAAGCACCCCTGAAGAGAGATTTGCCAAGATAGTCTCCAAATAGCCACGCGCCGCTTCGACTCGCTGACGATTGCGTGTAGAGGCCTCCGTTGCATCTCCTAGCTGTCGCGTCATACTATTGAAAGATTGCACCAGTACGCCCAACTCATCTTTACCGTGTACAGGCAAGACAGTATCGTACTCACCTCGCGCAATTGCCCGAGTCCCTTCGGCCAAGACGCCTAAAGGAGCTGATATTCGACTACTCAATACAAATGCAAAAGAAATGGCGGTAAGCAAAGCCAGTATCATTACCAAAGTTAGCGTTAAAGCGAATACATCTTTGAGCGATTCTCTGCTGAGAGAAAGTTCTTGATAGTCCTGATAAACTGACTGCACAGACTCCGCCGTGGTCGCCAGCGCACTAGGTACCGGCTGTAACAGTTGCAAAATACGCGTTTCACCCGCCAGATCAGTCATATTGATAGGCGTAAGGACACGCAAATAAAGCCCCTTGTTGGGAATAGGCTCAATTGAGCCTCGCGCATGCAATCTCGCTTGGCGCAGTTGATCCAAGGTTGGCATATCTGGCAAAAACGTGGTTGCATCACTGCTGGAAAAAGCAAGAATATTGCCTTGTAGCGTCAAGAGCACCGCATCTTGAACTCCACTTTTCTCACGTAAATCATTGAGTACATTAAGCTGAGTATTTTTGGGTTGGAACGCCAAATTCAAAGCCATGTTTTCACTTTTTTGCCCAAGGTCAGCTAGCATAGTATCTAGCGCACTTTGCCCTAAACGCAAACCGCCTTCTAGCGCAGCCTCTACCTTAACGTTAAACCATGATTCGATAGAGCGGGTTAAAAAGTTCACGGATACAGTGTAAACAATAAGCCCCGGGATAATCGCCATTAAGGCGAACGAGGATAGCAAGCGAAAACTTAAACGACTGCCGAGAGAGCGATCACGAATTTGCTTATAAAATCGCCACAACTGAAAACAAATCAACAGCACAAGTGCCGTGGCTAAAATGATATTTAATGTGAGGAGTGTGGAGTAATTGCTACCTGCTGCTGCAGTATTCGCACTGGCATTTGATAACAAATACAGTAAAAATGCACCGAGCAGAGCGCTAAGAAAAACAATATATCTCATTAAAAGTTAAACACAGGCGTCCAACGATAAGGTTCTGAAATCATCTCCCAGCTTCCTGAATTGATAGCCTCTAATTGGAACAGCTTCGGAAGTTGAGACTTGTCTAAGCGAATACGCAAGGTAGCATTGTAGGTTTCGCCTTTTTTAAGTAGCGCCTTTTCTAACACAACCCATTCACGGAGCCTAGCCAACTCACTTTTGGCTTCAGATAAAGTAGAAAATGTTACTTGATGACTTTCACGATTCACCAAAAACTGGCGAGAGAGTGCGTGATAGCTCAAAACAACTTTCATTGAAGGCGTGACAATCTCATCATCAAACCAATAATAGCGTGGCGATACAAGTTGAAACTCAATCAAGAATGTCAGTGGCACGCCCTTGATAATGGCATCGTCGACCTCAGGACTAAACACCACATCAAAATCTGCTTGTAATTTATATGCTTCGTCCTTAAGTAGCAACTCCGCTTGCTTGATTGCCAAGGCACTAACGGTGGGGGCGGTGGTCACTGCTAACAAACTTTTTGAATAGACCATGAAGACCGCAATCAGGCCAAACATAGTAAAAGCCCGAAGCCAACTATCGTTTTTGTAGTAATGCGTAAAAGAAGCCATCATGTTGTTTGCAAGGGAGTAGCTGCCTATCTTCCATATTGTTTTTTTGGGTACTTGCTTGTTGCAAATGAATCTGTAGTTCTGACGCTGTTTTTGATGCTAAATTGAATGTAACACGTTCAGCATCTAGGTTGTTTTTTAAAAAGTTATCGATTTGCGCTTGATTTTCCTCATGAAAAATCGAGCAAGTCACATAAAGTAATTTACCACCCTTTACCAACATCTGCCACAAACTAGATAAAATTAGTGCCTGTTGTTGCGTAAATGACGCAACATCAGCCTCGCGCCTCAACCATTTAATATCAACATGTCGCCTTACCACGCCAGAAGCAGTACACGGCACGTCGGCCAGTATTCGGTCAAACATCTGACCATCCCACCAATCTGATTTACTGGCATCACCTAGCTTTAAATCAGCGTTTAAATTTAATCTTGATAGATTCTCAGCAACGCGTTTTAAGCGCATTTCATCATGATCTAACGCGGACATGTTGATATCAGCGGTTTCTAGCAAATGCCCCGTTTTTCCCCCAGGCGCACAGCAAGCATCTAGCACGCGCATATTATCCTGTACATCTAAAAGCGTTGCTGCCAATTGCGCACCGTAATCTTGCACGGACACCCAACCTTCAGAAAACCGCGGCAACTGTTCTACAGGCACTGGCTTTTCAAGCAATAAAGCAACATCACCTAACATAGTTGCAACATGTCCTGCGTCACTCAATAGCTGCTGATATGCTTGCTGCGTGGTTTTTCTAACATTAATGCGCAGCACCATTGGCGGATGCTCGTTACCCGCCTGCAATATATTTTGCCATTGTTGCGGATATTGATTTTTAATCTTGTTAACCCACCATTGTGGGTAAGAGTATCTGGCTACATCATCAAGCTGCGCTTGTTCTATCAAGCTACTTTGCTGACGCAAAAAATTACGAAGCACAGCATTCACGAGACCTTTTGCCCAAGGCAAATTGGTTTTAGAAGCGGCTTTTACAGCTTGATCTACCACCGTAAATGATTGTGCGGTTTCATAGCGTAACTGATAAATACAAATCAGCAACAAATGATTGAGCCAAGGGTCTTTTAAAGGCTTTTGTAGCAAAGGGTTAATGAGCGCTTTTAGTTCACCATAATGGCGTAGGCAACTGTAGCTTAGATCTTGTGTCAATCCGCGTTGCTGAGGCGTAATTTCAGGATACTGCTTGAAAATTTGCTCAAGCGTAATGGTTAAATTACGGCCAGCAAATACTTCCGATACCGCTTTTGCGGCAAGATTTTGTGAAATATGCAAAACAGGCTTTCATGTAAACAAGCCCTATTTTAACCGTGTATGAGAAATCTTGCTAATTCCCATTTGTTTGGGAAAAATGCAGGTTAAATCGTCATTGCCATCAACTTCGCAATTCGCTCTTCAGTTTGCGGGTGTGTACTAAACAAGCCTTGCAATCCTGCGCCAGATAACGGATTGATAATCATCATTTGAGCAGTTTCAGGATGTTGCTCCGCTGCATCCATAGGAATTTGATGCGCATAATTGTGTATTTTTTCTAATGCAGCAGCAAGGGCTTTGGGGTCACGGCTAATTTCTGCACCACCTTTATCTGCCTCAAATTCGCGCGCACGTGAAATCGCCATTTGAATCAGCATTGCTGCCATCGGCGCTAAAATCATCACTAACATTGCCACCACAGGATGCACACCACGTTCTCGGTCATTGCCGCCAGAAAACAGCATGCCAAAACTACCAATGGACGAAATCGCCCCCGCCAAAGTAGCTGAAATAGTAGAAATTAAAGTGTCCCTGTGTTTCACGTGTGCTAGCTCGTGAGCCATTACTCCACGAAGTTCGCGCTCACTTAAGATGCGCATGATACCTGTGGTCGCCGCCACGGCTGCGTGCTCTGGGTTGCGACCAGTCGCAAATGCGTTAGGTTGATCCTCGTCAATCACATACACTTTTGGCATTGGCAACTCAGCATTTTTCGCTAACTCACTCACCATGTTGTAATAGTTGCGAAACTGGGCATTGTCGGGCGTAATTTCTTGCGCATTGTACATTTTAAGTACAGCTTGATCGGAAAACCAGTAAGCGTATACATTCATCCCCGCCGCCATTAATAGCGCAATCATCATGCCACCAGCACCACCAAGCATTGCACCTACAGCACCAAACAGGGCAACAATACCCGCCATTAAAATCGTTGTTTTTAACCAGTTTCCCAACATTACAATTTCCTTCTAACAGTTTTGAATCAACACTAATCACCTATATGATGGTGTTGATTACAAAAAATTCAATCGAACCGCGCAAAAAACTAAGTGAATTTTTCACCCAACTTTATTGCATGCCCCCGTATAAAGTCTTGCGCTGACAACTGCTTTCCTCCGGGCATCTGAATCGTTTCTATACAAATCAGACCTTTACCACACGCAACCTGTATTCCACTTTCCAATCCTACCACTTCGCCTTCTAGGCCTTGACCTACTTGTTCAACAGCAAACCATATTTTGCAGACCTCACCGCGAAAGTTGGCGGTTGCCACAGGGAATGGATTAAACGCACGAATCTGACGTGAGATTTCACTAGCCGATTTAGACCAATCAATAGGTGCTTCTGCCTTTTGAATTTTATGCGCGTAGTTGACCAACGACTCATCTTGCTCCTCAGCGGGCAACCTGCCATTGTCCTTAAGATTAAGCAATGCTTCCACCATAAGCCTTGCACCATCATTGGCAAGTTGGTCATGCAAAGTCTGTGTGGTATCTCGATTGGTAATTGGTACCGTTGCTTTGGCAATCATAGCACCAGCATCTAACGCAGGCACGACTTCCATAATGGTCACACCTGTTGATTCATCACCAGTTTGCAAAGCACGATGAATCGGTGCCGCACCCCGCCAACGCGGCAAAAGGGATGCATGAATATTATAACAGCCAAGTTTAGGCATATTCAGCACAGCGGTCGGGATAATGAGTCCATAGGCGGCAACCACCATCACATCCGCCTGCACTCTAGCGATTGCATTTTGCACCTCTTGTGGCTTTAATGTTTCAGGTTGAAACACTGGCAGCTTATGTTGAAGTGCCAACTCCTTAACTGGGCTGGCGCGCAATTTCATGCCGCGCCCTGCCGGACGATCTGGCTGAGTGAGCACCAACACAACTTCAAAACCCGCCTCAATAATAGCCGCTAACGCAGGCACAGCAAACTCTGGCGTACCAGCGTATATTACTCTCATCAACACTAGCGCCCTTTATTTCGTTTAATCATTTTTGTTTTAATGCGATTTTGCTTTAGCGGGGACAAATATTGTACAAAAACCTTGCCTAGCAAATGATCCATCTCGTGCTGAATACATACCGCTAACAAACCATCCGCCTCAATCTTAAAAGGCTTACCCTCTCTATTGAGCGCTTCAACCACCACACTTTCCGCCCGAGTAACCATTTCATAAACCCCTGGCACCGACAAACAACCCTCTTCGTAATCTTGAGAGCCCTCAGCCTTGGTAATTTTCGGGTTAATAAAAACCTGAAATTGATTTTTTTCTTTGCTGGTATCGATCACAATGATTTGCAGATGCACATCGACTTGGGTAGCAGCTAAACCGATCCCTGGTGCGTCATACATAGTTTCGGCCATATCGTCAATCAACCTTCTGATTTCCTCATTCACCTCCGGAACAGGTTTAGCGACGGTATATAACCGAGGATCTGGATAATTAAGTATGCCTAAGATTGCCATATAAAATGATTAAAAAACATAAAAGCTTGATTGTTGAAAGAATTGAATGCAAAATTTAACGGAAATTGTCGTGTATAACCACGCATAAACGACCGAGGTCCTCTCTATATGTTACGAACTATTATAACGCTGCTAATGTTTTGTTGCCTGACCGCATTTGCAGCGCCCAACACGATTGAACTACAAAAAGACCATCCAGACCGCTATATCGTCGTCAAAGGCGATACCTTATGGGATATTGCTGGCAAGTTCTTAAAGTCGCCTTGGGAGTGGCCAAAAGTTTGGCAAATGAACCGTGACCAAATTAAAAACCCTCACTGGATATATCCTGGTGACGTTATTGTACTCGACATGACTAGCGGCTCGCCACAACTAAGATTACTCAAGCAATCGATTAAAAATGTTAAATTAGAGCCTGGGATTATTGATGAGCCGCTTGAAAATAAAGCAATCCCAACCATCTCTCCACACATTATTACCCCGTTCTTGACGCGTCCATTGATTATTGAAAAGGAAGGCTTAAAGGACGCGCCGATGATTATTGGTGGACCAGACAACCGTGTCATTTATAGCGCTGGTACAAAAGTTTATATTGACTCTATAAAACCTACCTCAAACATCCATTGGCAGCTATACCGCCCTGGCAAGACGCTAGTAGACCCAGACACAAAGAGCATATTAGGCATAGAAGCAAACTACTTAGGTGACATTAATATCACCAAGTATGGTGAGCCTGCAACAGCAACGATTATTGCCGCCAAAGAGGAAGTGTTTGTGAAAGATAAACTCGTTGAAGCCCCTGAGTCAATCCAACAATCTTTCGTGCCACACGCACCAGACACCCATGTCGTTGGTAGAATAATTTCAATTTATGGCGGCTTGGCGGAAACTGGCCGTAACTCGATTGTGACGATTAACTTAGGTAAAGAAAATGGCATCGAGCCTGGTCATGTGCTTAGCATCAACAGCTTGGGGCGTTACATTAGCAAAAATCCTGACGAGAAGAAAAGTGAAGAAAAATTTACATTAAAAGAGCTGCAATCGCCAGATAAAGAACCTAAGGTCGAAAAAGCGGATCCCAGCAAAGACCCTTCCAAAAACCCTAAACTTCTTAAATTGCCAAATGAGCGTGTTGGTTTATTGATGGTATTTAGAACCTTTAACAAGATTTCTTACGGTCTGGTGATGCAGGCTTCAGAAGCGATTAACGATACAGACATCGTAGAAACCCCAGAATCAAACTAAGGGCTTTATGGCGACTCATGCTGATTTATTTCACGAGTACGCTTTATGGATTTCCTTAAGTCAAATCCACGGTTTGGGCTCTCAAACATTTTGTAAACTTTTACAAGCGTTTGGTAGCCCAGATCAAATCTACAGCACCAACTTTAACCAGCTAAAAGATGTCGTTTCAGAATCGATTGCACTTGAAATTAAATCTGGCCCGCGCACTGACGATATTCAAGCAACGCTAGAATGGTTAAATCAAGAAAACAATCATCTAATAACACTGGCGGATAGCGCCTACCCCGCCACATTACTCGAAATCCCAGACCCGCCAGCGATGCTTTATGCTAAAGGTAATTTAGATTGCCTAAAGCAACCGTGCATTGCCGTTGTGGGTAGCCGTAACGCCAGCCCGCAAGGTGAAAAAAATGCAGAAGACTTTTCACAAGCGCTAGCACAACACCAATATTGTATTGTTAGTGGCTTGGCGCTTGGCATTGATGGTGCTGCGCATCGCGGCGCGCTGAAAGCCAAAGGCTCAACTATTGCAGTGGTTGGGACTGGCCTAGATATTGTTTACCCCGCACGTCATCGAGATCTCGCTCACCAAATTGTTGAGCATGGTTTAATTATTTCAGAATACGGATTAGGCACACCATCACGCGCGCAAAATTTCCCTAGGCGGAATCGCATTATCAGCGGCTTGAGTCAAGGTTGCTTGGTGGTTGAAGCTAATACGCAAAGTGGTTCGCTTATCACCGCTAGACTCGCCACCGAACAAGGGCGAGAAGTATTTGCCATTCCTGGCTCTATACACTCCCCACTCGCAAAAGGTTGTCACGATTTAATCAAACAAGGGGCAAAGTTAGTTGATAGCATTCAAGATATTTTGAATGAACTTAACTATTCCTCATCTTACCTCAATGTAGAAAATATAACGCCTGAAGCGCCTGAAAGCAACTCCCTACTTGATTTAATGGGATACGACCCCATTACCATGGAAACGCTAGTTGAACGCAGTGGCTTGACGAGCGAGCATCTTTCCGCCATGCTGTTAGTACTGGAGTTGGAAAGCAAAGTATCCTCGCTTTCGGGTGGTCGATTCCAGCGCATGGTCTGAAAAAACAATTGAGCAGTATCACCGTTGAGTTAGCGTTTTATGCTCAACAATTCAATTTAATCAGGATTTCGTTAGGGGAATGTTATGTTTGAAGTCTTGGTATACCTGTTTGAAAATTACTTTGAAGTAGATATTCGTCCCGACCACAGTACGCTTGAAAAAGAGCTTTCTGCGGCTGGATTTGATACGAATGACATCATTGGTGCATTTGATTGGTTTACTGCGCTGGAAGAAATGACAGAGCAGGCCAGTAATTTAAGCCCGACCCATGGTGCTGGGTTTAGAGTTTATGCAGAAGCTGAAACCAAAAAAATCAATGCGGAAAGTATTAGTTTTGTGATGTTTTTAGAACAAGCAAAAATACTCAACGCGGCTCAACGTGAGTTAATTATCGACCGCGCAATGGCTTTACCTCAACCAGAGGTACGCATTGAAGAAACGCGCTGGATTGTACTGATGGCGTTGTGGAATCAAGGCAAAGCTAATGACTATTTGTTTGTGGAAGATGCGGTGTTTGGTAAAAATACGCCAACTTTGCATTAAAACTTACCATCTAGCTCAATAAAAAAAGCGCTAGTCACTCAAGACTAGCGCCATTCTCTCTTTTTCACGGTTAAATCACCAAAACACTATTTTGCAATCGCTAGATTTTTTGCAATATTAGTAATAATGCCTGACTGATTAAGCGTGTAAAAATGCAAGCCTGACGCGCCACCCGCAAGTAATTGCTCACATAAACCTGTGACGACATCTTGCCCTAATGCACGCAGAGACTCAATATCATCCCCATATTCTTCTAAGCGCAAACGCAACCAGCGTGGAATCTCAGCACCACAAACGTTTGAAAACCTTGAGAGCTGGGTAATGTTGTAAATCGGCATCACTCCAGGCACGATAGGTACACTAATGCCGAGCGCATTACATTGATCCATAAAGCGGAAATAAGCATCTGCATTATAAAAATACTGGGTAATGGCAGCATTGGCACCCGCATCTACTTTTGCCTTAAAGTGTTGAATATCTGCCTTTGGTGATGAAGACTCAGGATGAAATTCAGGATAGGCGGCTACTTCAATTTGAAACCAATCCCCCGTTGTTTGGCGAATAAAAGCTACCAATTCGCTCGCATAACGAAAATCACCTACACTCACTTCACCCGATGGCAAATCACCCCGCAACACAACTAAACGGCTAATGCCTTTAGATTTGTAGGCTTCGAGCAACTGCGTAATTTCCCCTTTACTCGAGGAAATGCCTGAAATGTGAGGCGCTGCATCAAAACCTTCACTTTGGATTTCAACAACAGTATCTAAAGTGCGATCACGCGTTGAACCACCCGCACCAAATGTCACCGAAAAAAACTTTGGGTTAAGCAACGCCAATTGTTTGCGGGTTTCACGCAACTTGGCAATACCATCCACCGTTTTAGGTGGGAAAAATTCGAAACTAATCTCTGAACTCATCAACTTATTCTTTAAATTTATTATTTAGAATCAAATGCAAACACTACCGCAGAAAGCACCCATGAAATTAAACTGTATAAAAATGCGCCGATAATGCCTGCCATAATTGTATTAACATGAAAGCCTTGCAAAAAATGACCAGCCGCATAAAACAACAAGCCATTAATCACAAAAATAAACAAACCTAGGGTGATGATTGTCACGGGTAAAGTTAACAACACCAGAATCGGCTTAATCAGTACATTCGCCAGACCAATGACAGCCGCTGCAATAAGTGCCCACGAAAAACTTGCCACAGAAATGGCTGGCACATTGTAAGCAACGATCATCAATGCCACTGCATGAAGCATCCAGCTAATCAGCCATTTCATGAGATAACCTTTCAATACTTAAATTAAGGGGCTATCAAATAGCCCCTTAATTTGCTTAGTAACGGTAATGCTCAGGCTTGTAAGGGCCTTGTTTTGATACGCCTATGTAAGCGGCTTGCTCATCGGTCAACTCAGTTAATACGGCATTGAGTTTTTTCAATTGCAAACGCGCCACTTTTTCATCTAAGTGTTTAGGCAAGGTGTAAACGCCCACTGGATAATCCGCCGTGCGCGTAAACAACTCGATTTGCGCAATGGTTTGGTTGGCAAAGCTAGAACTCATTACATAGCTTGGGTGACCAGTACCGCAGCCCAAGTTCACTAAACGGCCTTTTGCCAACAAGATGATTTTTTTACCGTCTGGGAAAATCACATGATCCACTTGAGGTTTGATTTCGTCCCATTGGTACTTTTCCAATGAAGCGACATCAATTTCGTTATCAAAATGGCCAATGTTAGACACAATCGCTTGGTCTTTCATTTTGACCATGTGGTCGTGGGTGATCACGTGGTAGTTACCTGTGGTGGTGACGAAAATGTCGCCATGTTCACAAGCGTAATCCATGGTCACCACACGGTAGCCTTCCATTGCCGCTTGCAATGCACAAATTGGGTCAATCTCAGTCACCCACACTTGGGCTGACAGCGCACGTAAAGCTTGTGCAGACCCTTTACCCACATCGCCATAACCAATCACCACAGCCACTTTACCTGCAATCATCACATCAGTTGCGCGTTTAATTGCATCCACTAAAGATTCACGGCAACCATATAAGTTGTCGAATTTAGATTTAGTCACAGAGTCATTCACGTTAATCGCTGGGAAGGCCAATTTACCTTCTTTGTGCATTTGGTATAAACGGTGCACACCAGTCGTGGTTTCTTCAGTCACGCCTTTGATTTGCGCTAAACGTGTTGAGTACCAAGTTGGGTCAACTTTTAGCTTCTCTTTGATTGAGTTAAATAAACAAGTCTCTTCTTCTGAGCTTGGGTTAGCTACGACAGACAAATCTTTTTCAGCACGAGTGCCCAAATGCAACAATAAAGTTGCATCGCCACCGTCATCCAAAATCATATTGGTATAGCCACCATCTGCCCATTCAAAAATACGGTGAGTGTAATCCCAGTACTCAGCCAAGGTTTCGCCTTTAACTGCAAATACTGGCGTACCGCCTGCGGCAATTGCAGCAGCAGCGTGGTCTTGGGTTGAGAAAATATTGCAAGACGCCCAACGCACGTCTGCGCCTAAGTCTTTCAAAGTTTCAATCAGCACAGC
The DNA here is from genome assembly GCA_964620425.1 of uncultured Methylophilaceae bacterium. Classification (GTDB taxonomy): domain Bacteria; phylum Pseudomonadota; class Gammaproteobacteria; order Burkholderiales; family Methylophilaceae; genus DASXUG01. The sequence goes on from CAZUGV010000002.1 coordinate 78,497, forward strand.
GGTTTGAATCGTCATGTGCAGTGAGCCAGTAATGCGCGCCCCTTTGAGTGGTTGCGATTTAGCAAACTCCTCGCGAATTGCCATTAAACCTGGCATTTCAGTTTCAGCAATCGCAATTTCTTTGCGCCCAAAAGCTGCTAGGCTAATATCGGCAATTACATAATCTTTAAGGTCGGTCACAGTATTCATTTAAATTTCCTTTAAATGGGTGACAGCAAGGAAAGCAGTGAAAAGTGCGGAGATACGGCATTTGTTCACTCATTTTCCATGTCTGACACGGTTAATGAAAATGAACGCCGTTTTAATACGGTTCTGAGCCTAGGATGCTGGCAGTTAAAAACCAGCTCTTGCAGCGTTCCTCAGAATGCGGTGAATTGTACTACGCTTTAAAAAAAAGTTCTATTAATTACAAGACTATAAACTGAGCTAAAAGTTTATTTTATAAATAACCATCACCACTTCAATCAGCTGCCCATAATTCACTAAAATTGTTAATTCCCCATAATACGGGGTCTTCATGCCCCATAATTTTGTCATTCACTTTTGGGTTAGATAAATCCAAAATTTCGATTGGAACCCTCAACTTGGTCCTAGTAGAGAAAAACACTTTGACGACAGGCGTTAACAAGCTAGCAGGGCTTTGATCAATGACAACAGCCAAACGTCCAGACTTCAACATTACAGCCGAGCCGACAGGGTAAATTCCCACACTTCTGACAAATGCTTTAAATATCACCTCATCAAAATGACCCTTCCAATTTGCCATGCGTTGTAAAGACACGCCTGGCTCCCAGCCTTTTTTATAGGGGCGATTCGATGTCACAGCATCATACACATCACATACTGCGCCCATTTTTGCAAAGATGCTAATCTGCGGATCCTTTAGGCCATGCGGATAACCAGAACCATCTACTTTTTCATGATGATGCAAACAAACATCTAAAGCGACTTGATCTTTAAAATTGGCCTGTAATAACATGGCATGCCCGAGAGCAGGGTGCTTCTTAATCAACGCAAACTCGTCATTTGTCAGTGCCCCTGGTTTGTTCAATATATCTAGGGAAACTGCCGCCTTGCCAATATCATGCAACAACCCAGCCAATCCAGCCTGTTTAACTTCAGATTCTGACAGCTTCAACTCTCTAGCTAACGCAATCATGAGCGCGCATACTGCAACCGAGTGCATATAAGTGTAATCGTCTTTGGATTTCAGGCGCACCAAGCTGATTAATGCACTCTCATTTCGAGAAACTGAAGATGAAATCTCTTCTACTAGCGGCATGGCTGCTTCAGCACTAAGTGCTTTTCCCATACGCACTTCTTGAAACATGGAACTGACTGCATGTTTGGCAGAACTTAATATACGTTTTGCTTGAGCTCGTTCTTCAGCAGCACTGAGCCTTACTATTGGGGCGGGATTTTCCACCAAATCAGGTTGATTTTGTTCTTCGGGGGCTGGTGCTTCTGAACCATCTTCCTCAGATAGCGTAGGTTCAGATGCAACCACTTCTGTAGATGGGAGTTCTAAATTTTCTGATTCAATTTCAACATCTAGGCCTTTACTTATATCAATCACTAACGATTTGATAGGACTAGATTTCAACTTCTGCAAGTCTTCGGGGGCGTTTAGTAAAAACGCCTTTTTCCAAAACGGGTGATCTATCCAAGAACCATTTAGCTCTTGGATAAACATGCCCATTCGAACTTGCTCTATTGTAATTTGTTTTTGCATACATTCGGATAACGTCAATCTGAATCATTACTTTAACGTAACCCGTGTAATACTAAAACGACAAACAAAACGCTTAAATTGCGCCTTTTAAAGCAATTGCTTTATCTGTAGCTTCCCATGAGAACTCTGGCTCATCACGACCAAAGTGACCATACGCCGCAGTTTTACTGTAGATTGGGCGCAACAAATCTAACATTTTGACGATACCTTTCGGACGTAAATCAAAATGGTCAAGCACCAACTGTGTCAGTACTTCGTTTGACACTTTACCTGTTCCATAAGTTTCCACCATCACTGACGTGGGCTTTGCCACGCCAATTGCATATGACACTTGCACCAAACAACGTGAAGCCAAGCCAGCTGCAACGATGTTTTTAGCGACATAACGGCCAGCATAAGCCGCTGAACGGTCTACTTTGGAAGGGTCTTTACCTGAGAAAGCACCGCCACCATGTGGGGCTGCGCCACCGTAAGTATCCACAATAATTTTACGGCCAGTTAAACCGCAATCGCCTTGTGGGCCGCCAATGACAAAGCGACCTGTTGGGTTAACCAAATACTTAATATCGCCTTTGATTAGCTCTTTAGGCAACATTGGCTTAATCACTTCTTCAATCACTGCTTCACGAATATCTTTTAACTCCATTTCTGGCGCATGTTGCGTTGAAACAACCACAGTATCGATTGAATCTGGCTTGCCGTTAACATACTTCACGGTCACTTGTGATTTTGCATCTGGACGCAGCCACGCTAAACGACCATCTTTACGCATTTGAGATTGACGCTCCATCAAGCGGTGCGATAGCCAAATTGGCAATGGCATCAATTGCGGTGTTTCGTCACATGCGTAACCAAACATCAAGCCTTGGTCACCCGCGCCTTGGTCTAGCGGGTCATCATGTGCGCCATCCACACCCTGCGCAATATCTGGGCTTTGTTTATCGTAAGCCACTAAAACCGCACAACCTTTGTAATCAATGCCGTAGTCAGTATTGTCGTAGCCAATGCGCTTGATCGTTTCGCGCGCTACTTTAATGTAATCAACATTCGCTGTTGTGGTGATTTCACCAGCCAACACAACCAAACCAGTGTTCGCTAAAGTTTCAGCAGCCACACGTGCCGTTGGGTCTTGGGCAAGAATCGCATCTAAAATACTATCGGATACTTGGTCTGCTAATTTATCTGGATGCCCTTCGGACACGGACTCGGAAGTAAATAAATATTCGCTCATGGATAATCAATCGTAAACACAAAAGATTGCTAGAATAGCAAAATTGTCACTATTCCAAAAGTAATTCATGCTAAAAATGCTATTGCAGTTATATGCGCGCTTGCCCTTAGTAGTTATTCATGGCTTGGGGGCGACCGTAGGCTGGATTATTTTTGCGTGCAATCGAGGACTTGCGGGCAAAATTCAGAGTAATTTAATGCACGCCAACATCAGCAACAATGCTGAAGATACAATCAAAATTGCTCGAAAAAGCGCAATAGAAATAGGGAAAGGTGTTGCTGAAACCTTGGCCATTTGGTTTAAACCGCAAGCTGATGTTGAAAAATGGGTCACTGGCACAGCGGGCTGGTCACATGTGGATGACGCTTTAGCCAATCAAAAAGGCATTATCTTTCTTACCCCCCATTTGGGGTGTTATGAAATTACCGCTTTACATTTTGCCAGCCAAAACCCCATTAGCATTTTGTATCGCCCTCATCGCAAAAGCTGGCTAGCGCCGATAGTGGAAGCAGGACGTATGCGCAACAACATCACGCTTGCACCGACTAATATGAAGGGCGTTCGCACTTTGTTACGCACACTAAAACAAGGTGGCGCTATCGGCATATTGCCAGACCAAGTGCCTGGCGCAGGTGAGGGTGAGTGGGTGGATTTTTTCGATCGCCCCGCTTACACCATGACGTTGGTCAACAAACTTAAAGAAGCAACAGACGCGACTATCTTGCTAGCTTTTGGTGAGCGTCTACCTTGGGGACGCGGGTTTATCGTGCACATAGAACCATTTGAAGGCGAAGTTAGCCCACGTGGCGTTAATGAGGCCATTGAGAAATTGATAGGCAAATACCCTACACAATACTTGTGGTCATATAACCGTCATAAGCAGCCGAAGCAACAAAAAGCATCAATTGACGAAGCAAAGTAAGCGCTGATACCAAAATGCCATTGATTTAGTATCGCCGTGCAATCCACATTCGAATACAATAGTTAAGGCTAAAATAGAAACACTAGAAAACAGCAACAAAAAAGTACACACATGAAACTCAAATTCACAAAAATGCATGGCATAGGCAATGACTTTGTCGTGATTGATAGCTATAGCCAATCAATTTCGCTCACCAGCGAACAGATCAAACATATCGCCAATCGTCATTTTGGCGTTGGTTGCGACCAGCTACTGATGGTGGAGCGCCCTACGCTTGAAAATATAGATTTTCGCTATCGTATTTTTAATGCCGATGGTGGCGAAGTGGAGCAATGCGGCAATGGCGCACGTTGCTTTGTGCGCTTTGTGCATGAAAAAAAACTCACAGATAAAACTGAAATTCACGTACAAACCGCTGGTGGTGTCATTACCCTTAAAATGCAAAATGATGGGCAAGTCACTGTCAACATGGGTGCACCAAGGTTTACCCCAAATGAAATTCCATTACTGGCTGAGGCTGAGCAACTAAAATACCAACTAAATGTTGGAGCCGAAATAGTGAGCGTTTCAGCCGTATCTATGGGCAATCCTCATGCCGTGCAAGTGGTTGAAAATGTTGATACAGCGCCAGTTGCCACACAGGGCCCGCTGATTGAATCTCATGCATCGTTTCCCAAACGGGTGAACGCAGGTTTTATGCAGATTGTGGACAATCATCATATTCGGCTACGCGTATTTGAACGTGGCAGTGGCGAAACGCTCGCTTGTGGCAGCGGCGCTTGCGCGGCGGCAGTCTCTGGCATTAGGCTTGGACATTTACAATCTCCCGTCAATGTAGAAATGTTGGGCGGAAAACTGAATATAGCTTGGGCGGGGGAAAACCAACCAGTCTGGATGACAGGCCCTGCACAAATTGTGTTTGATGGTGAAATTGAGCTTGAGTAAGCAATAGACAAACAATACAAGCAAGAAAAAATTAAAGGAACAATATGGACATCGTCAATCCAACTTCCGAGCAAGAAGTTGTTAAATACTTAAGCGAGCACACAAATTTTTTTAAAACGCATTCAGATTTACTCGCCACCATGTATATCCCAAGCCTTCATGGCGGCGGCACGGTTTCATTGGCAGAACGCCAACAATTAGTGCAGCGCGATAAAATTCGCGCATTAGAAACAAAAATGGCGGAACTCATTCAATATGCTAAAGAAAATGATGCCATCAGTGAAAATGTGCATCAATTCACCACGCAGTTGCTGAGCGCTTCGGATTTCGAGTCATTGTTGCAAACCATTTCCCATGCCATGCGCCAAGATTTTCAAGTGCCGTACACGGGCATTCGGCTATGGGTTCAACCCTCAAACACAGCTAACAACCACCACAAAGTCTTTAACGCGGTAGATGTTGAACTCAACTTATGGGCAGAAAGCCTTGCCGAACCTTACTGCGGTCAACCACCAGGCTTGGATTTTGTCACTTGGTTTGGTGAAAATGCCATCCCTAAATCATTTGCGCTGATTGCTTTGCGCAATAAAAACAAAGTCTTTGGTCTGCTTGCTTTAGCCTCTGATGATGAAAAGCGCTTTTACCCAGAAATGGGCACCATGTATTTAACCCGCATGGGCGAGCTCATTAGCGCCTGCTTGCAACAATATATTGAGCTTTGAGCTACCTCAGCGAATATCTCGATTACCTAAGTTTTGAGCGTGGCCTAAGCCCGCTTACCAAAGAAAACTATGCGCGAGATATTCGCCATTTGCTGGAGTTAGCTGAAGAAAAACCGCTGTCAGAAATAACTGCAAGCCATATCAGACGTTATATTGCCGCGTTACATGCACAAAATTTAGGTGGCAAAAGCATCGCCCGTATGCTTTCCGCGTGGCGCGGATATTTTGAGTATTTAGGTCTGCGACACGGTTACAGCAACAACCCATGCGCAGGCATGAAAGCCCCTAAATCAGCCAAAACCTTACCGCAAGCGTTATCTGTCGACCAAACAGTCAAATTGGTTGGTCTTGAGGGCCAGGATGCGCTAACACTGCGTGACCGCGCTATTTTGGAGCTTTTTTATTCTTCGGGCTTACGATTATCTGAACTGGTCGGTCTGGATTTAAACGCGCTTGATTTATCCAGCGGTACAGTTACCGTAACAGGCAAAGGTAACAAAACTCGCATCGTACCATTAGGCAGCCATGCCATTACTGCCATACAGAACTGGCTTAATGCTCGCGCATTCATTAACAATGCCGAGGCACAAGCCATATTCACCACCCAACAAGGCAAGCGCATAACGGGTCGCGCCATTCAATATCGCATCAAACAATGTGCTATGAAACAAGGGGTAAGTGCTAACGTACATCCACATATGTTGCGGCATAGCTTTGCAAGCCATGTTTTACAATCAAGTGGCGATTTACGAGCAGTGCAAGAAATGCTAGGTCACGCCAACATCAGTACCACGCAAGTCTATACGCACCTAGATTTTCAACACCTCGCTAAAGTCTATGACAGCGCTCACCCGCGTGCGAAGAAGAAGTAGCCTACAAGCAATCGGCTTCCACTAATACAAAACGCTTACGCCCAATATGGTTTTTTTACGCAGCATTATGTGGCACAATGAAGCCAATGTCAGTGAACAGATTTGCAGTACCCAATGTTGTAATACTACCCCTTCATTTCAAATTTATTTACCTTAAAGGATTAACATGGAACATACATTACCAGCTCTACCTTATGCAAAAAATGCATTAGTACCGCACATCTCAGAAGAAACACTTGAGTTTCACTACGGAAAACATCACCAAACTTACGTCACCAACCTCAACAACCTCATCAAAGGTACAGAATTTGAAAACGCAAGTTTAGAAGAAATTGTTAAAAAATCAGCGGCTGGCATCTACAACAACTCAGCCCAAATCTGGAACCACACTTTCTTCTGGAACAGCATGAAACCAAACGGCGGCGGCGCACCAACTGGCGCGTTAGCAGATGCCATTAACGCAAAATGGGGCAGCTTTGATGAGTTTAAAAAAGCATTCCAAGCTTCAGCTGTTGGTAACTTTGGTTCTGGCTGGACATGGTTAGTGAAAATGGCTGACGGCAGTGTTGATATTGTCAACATGGGCGCAGCGGGTACACCGCTCACCACAGGCGATACCGCGCTATTAACCATCGACGTATGGGAACACGCTTACTACATCGATTACCGCAACGCACGCGCTAAGTTCGTAGAAGTGTTTTTAGCATCATTAGCTAACTGGGAGTTTGCAAGCGCTAACTTTGCTGGTTAATTTAACTTAGTGTTTGGTGAGAATAAATACGTAACTTTAAGGCCCCCAATTTACTGGGGCCTTTGTTTTTCAATTGATCATTTTTAAAAATAAAAAAAGGCACACCAAACTGGTGTGCCCAAGCACTACAACTTTATAAGATGTCTGATTTTACTTTTTCATAAAATCTTGAATGTTGATTTAAACTGCCAATTTACGACGAGCAGCAAAGCCGATTAAACCGAGACCAGCCAACATCATGGCATAAGCTTCTGGCTCTGGTACTGCGCTTGCAGTAAAGTTATCAATTTCAAATGCTGGATTCTTGCCATTGATTAACTTCACACTGTGAATAAATAAGCTGCCTGAGTTAAATGCAAACACTTCATCTTTTGTTCCGTACTTGTATTCATATGCATTGCCTTCAAACGTTTGGGTAGTGCCGTTACTCAAGGTAACTTCAACAGTGTTGTACCAATCTACCGTGCCCCAAATAAATGAGATGTCGTTATAAGTGTTAGCCGCTAAGTTGATCGTGGCAGAGCTGTTAGTTGCTACAACGTAGTAGTCTCCGAAGTTACCTTGTGGCTTCGCTGCTACACCACCAATGGATTGTGTGTAGATGCTACCGCCTGTAAAGCCACCAGCATTGCCGTTTGAAAAATCAATCACCAACGGTACCGTGTTAGCAAAGGCTGATTGTGATGCAAATAATGCTGCGACTAATGCTAAAGTTTTAACTGAGTTCATGTTGTTTTCCTTAAATAAAGTGTGCTAATTAATGTAATTGCTAGAAGGTGATTTGTTGCTGTTTCGTGTTGTTCACCATGGATTGCATCTTACGGACTGGTGCGCTTTAGCGAAATAGTCCATATGGACTAAAATGGCTTAAATCCTATAGTCCGTTTGGACTAATTTGCGGGAAATTGGGGGGGAAGTTGGAAATTAAGAGTAAAACTTAAGGATTATTTGCGTTAGTTTTGATGCAAAAATTAGTCACGCTAGTTGATATGGAGCTAGCAATAGTTGAGTGAGTTAAAAGTCAGGCAAGATAAACTATTCCCGCCCATATAAATCTGTTGGCTAGCAACTGCTAAGTCTTCAACCACCTTGCCACATCCATTGCATAATAAGTCAACACACCATCAGCGCCTGCGCGTTTAAAGCCTAACATTGCTTCTAGCACGCAAGCTTTTTCATCCAGCCAGCCATTTTGTGCGGCAGCTTTGAGCATGGCGTACTCACCACTCACATGATAGGCATAGGTTGGCACACCAAATTCATCTTTAACGCGGCGCACAATGTCTAAATACGGCATCCCTGGCTTCACCATTACCATATCTGCGCCCTCTTCAATATCGAGCGCGACTTCTTTAACCGCTTCGTCTGAGTTGGCTGGGTCCATTTGGTAGTTGTATTTGTTGCCTTTGCCTAAATTAGCCGACGAACCTACCGCATCTCTAAATGGTCCGTAAAAAGCTGAGGCGTATTTGGCGGAATAAGCCAGAATGCGGGTGTAGATAAAACCGTGCTCTTCCAATGCATCTCGTATGGCGCCGATGCGGCCATCCATCATATCGCTAGGTGCGACAATATCTGCACCTGCTTGCGCATGGCATAGCGCTTGTTTAACTAAGACTTCAACAGTTTCATCATTCAACACATAGCCCGTGTCATCAATTAAACCATCTTGGCCATGCGTGGTGTAAGGGTCAAGCGCAACGTCAGTGATAACGCCTAAATCAGGGAACGCGGCTTTCAGTGCTTTGATAGTACGCGGTACTAAGCCATTCGGGTTGTATGCCTCTGCAGCGTCCAGACTTTTGAATTCCTGCGGTACAACAGGGAATAATGCAAGCGCAGGAATGCCTAGTTTTACGCACTCCTCTGCCGATTTTAGCAACACATCAATGCTTTGACGCTGCACGCCCGGCATGGATTTAACTTCTTCTGTTTTATTTTCACCCTCAAGCACAAATACTGGGTAGATTAAATCGTTGGTCGTAAGGACATTTTCACGCATCAATCGACGTGAGAACTCATCTTTACGCATGCGGCGTGGACGAATGGCTAGAAATTGATTGGTCATAAACTCCCTCTTTTACTATATTTTCCTAAACGCTAAGAAGCGCTAGGCGGGGGGCGCAGACAGTACAAGTTGTACGACCAGCCCCGACAACAACGCGATTCGACGCGTTTATGAAAATACGCGAGCCAACTCTGCGCCAGGGTCTTGCTGCCGCATAAACGCCTCACCCACCAAAAAGCCATTGACGTGATGGCTGCGCATTAAGGCGACATCTTCTGGGGTGAAAATCCCAGATTCGGTGATGACAAAGCGGTCTTCTGGCATTTTTTCCAGTAAGTCTAAAGTGGTTTGTAGCGTTACATCGAAAGTACGCAAATTGCGATTGTTTATGCCGATGAGTGGCGTTTCTAGCTGCAAGGCTAGCTCCAACTCTTCTGCATTATGCACTTCCACCAACACCGCCATGCCTAAATCATGTGAGGTTTCTTCAAGCTCGCGCATTTGTGCTAACTCTAAAGCCGCCACTATCAGCAAAATACAATCTGCGCCCATCGCACGCGCTTCATAAACTTGGTAGGGGTCTATCATAAAATCTTTGCGCAACACGGGCAGTTTGCAAGCTGCTCGCGCTTGTTTCAGATATTGCGCTGAACCCTGAAAATATTGCTCATCCGTCAATACAGACAAACAAGCTGCACCTGCTTTTTCATAGCTTTTGGCAATTTCAGCAGGCTTAAAATCGGCACGAATCACGCCTTTTGATGGGCTAGCTTTTTTAATTTCAGCAATCACTGCGGGTTTATTTGCATCATCTTTTTTGACTAAATTACCCACAAAATCACGCGCATCTGGCTGTTTGTAGGCTTCTACACGTAAATCATCAAGCGACTTAGCCGCCAGCGCTTTGGCCACTTCTTCACGTTTGGTGGCTAAAATTTTATTTAAAATGTCTGACATAATTTACTCGTAAATTTTCCCGTTAAGTTTAATCCAGCCAGCAGGATGATGTCCGCTTGGATCATGATGTGTCCAGTGCACAATGCCACCTTTGGGGTTGTAAACATACTCGCCCCGAAAGGTAATGGTGTCGCCCACTGCAATGTCGTCAATGCGTTTTGCTAAATCAATATTGTGCGCGAACAAGAGCGTTTGCCCGCTAGCCACTTTCACCAAAAATTTTTGGTGCTTTGAACCGTTGGTATCATCGGGTAACAACTTCACCACACGGCCAGTGTCTTCAACTTCTACTTTATTGGCTTGATCAGCATATAACTTGGCAACATTGGGCAATGTTGAGGTTTTTAAGTTGCCGCTTAACGATTGTAAATCTAGGGTTTGTGAGGGCTGTTTGACATCAATCGCAGATTGGCTTCCGCTTGCATGTGAGGCTGTAGGTTCAGCCTTAAAACATGCGCTCAAAACGAAACAAAGCAAATAGAGCCAGATTAAATTTACATTAATTTTTTTCATTGCGTTGCCGCTTTTAGGGCTTCTAACTTAGCCAGTGCCTGACCGTTATCAATCACTTCAGCCGCTTTTGCAATGCCATCGGCCAAACTACTTGCAACGCCTGATACATAAATCGCAGCCCCCGCATTCAGTAACACAATGTCACGCGCAGCTGGGTTTTTGCATTGCGATTTACCGCTAAGTACATCCAAAATCATGGCTTTGGATTCATCAGCATTCTGGATTTGAATATCTTTAAGTTGGTAAACACCCAAACCAAACTGGCTGGGGTTAACGGTGTACTCCATCACTTGACCATTTTTCAGTTCAGCAACATAAGTATCACCCGTGAATGAAATTTCATCCATCCCATCCGCACCATGCACCACGAGCACATGTTCCGAGCCCAGTTTTTGCAACACTTGTGCGAGCTTTGCCGTTAATGCTCGATCAAACACGCCCATCACTTGGCATTTTGCATTGGCTGGGTTAGTCAGCGGACCAAGCAAATTAAAAATCGTCCGTACACCTAACTCACGACGCACGGGGGCAGCGTGCTTCATGGCACTGTGATGATTCGGCGCGAACATAAAGCCGATGCCAATCTCATCCACACTTGCGGCTACTTGCGTTGGCGTTCGATTGACATTCACGCCCAACACCTCAAGCACATCTGCACTTCCGCAAGTTGAGGACACTGAGCGCCCTCCATGCTTGGCCACCTTTGCGCCTGCTGCCGCCGCGACAAATGCAGAAACAGTAGATACGTTAAAGGTCTGAATACCATCGCCACCCGTACCGCAAGTGTCTACCAAATGTTGCGTATCTTGCACTTGTACTTTGGTGGAAAGCTCGCGCATCACAGTAGCGGCCGCGGCAATTTCATCCACGGTTTCACCTTTCATACGTAGTGCAATCAAAAGGGCAGAAATCTGCACAGGCGTAAGTTCGCCAGCCATCACTTGTTGCATTACTGCCAACATTTGCCCATGCGACAAATCTTGGCGGTTGAGAACTTGATTAAGCGCGTCCTTAAATAGCATTTAGTAGCTTTTCAAAAAGTTATCTAGCAACTCGTGGCCATACTCAGTGAGGATGGATTCAGGGTGAAACTGAACACCCTCTATTGCCAAAGTTTTATGACGCACGCCCATAATTTCACCGTCATCTGTCCAAGCGGTGATTTCTAAACAATCGGGTATTGTTTCACGTTCAATCACCAATGAATGATAACGTGTTGCGGTGTATGGATTAGGCAAATCCTTAAACACGCCGGTATTTTTGTGGTGAATTTGTGAGGTTTTACCGTGCATCAACGTTTTAGCTTTGATGATTTTACCGCCAAAGGCCTGACCGATACTTTGATGCCCCAAGCACACACCCAGTAAGGGAATTTTGCCTGCAAACTCATGAATCAACGGCACGGAAATGCCGGCCTCATTGGGCGTACATGGCCCAGGTGAAATCACAATTTTTTCTGGTTTCATAGCATGAATTTGCGCTAGCGTGATTTCATCATTTCGGTGGACGTGTACATCTTGACCAAGTTCACCAAAATACTGCACAAGGTTATAGGTAAACGAATCGTAATTATCAATCATTAGTAACATCGCTTACTCCCCACCTTCTGTATTGATTCCAGTATCCAGCCCAGCCAACACCATCTCCGCAGCACGAATCACCGCGCGCGCTTTATTTTGCGTTTCATCCCATTCGCTTTGCGGTACTGAATCAGCAACGATACCCGCACCCGCTTGCACGTAAAGCGTTTTGTTTTTAATCACGCCTGTGCGGATGGCAATTGCCACGTCCATATCGCCATTGAAACTCAAATAGCCCACAGCACCAGCATAAATGCCGCGTTTAGAAGGCTCTAACTCGTTGATAATTTCCATCGCACGCACTTTTGGCGCACCAGAAACAGTCCCCGCTGGGAAGGTTGCCTTAATCACGTCAATTGCATCCATATTGGGTTTTAGTTTACCCTCAACGTTGGAAACAATGTGCATCACGTGCGAATAGCGCTCGATGACCATTTTATCAGTCACTTTTACTGAGCCTGTGACCGCAACACGACCTACATCATTGCGACCTAAATCCATCAATTGCACGTGTTCGGCAAGCTCTTTCGGGTCTGCCAATAACTCGCTAGCCAAGGCTAGGTCTTGCTCACGATCTTTTCCGCGTGGGCGTGTGCCTGCGATTGGGCGAGCGGTGACGGTATCACCCTCTAAACGTACTAAAATTTCTGGCGACGCGCCGACTACGTGGTGGTCGCCCATATCGTAGTAAAACATATAGGGAGATGGGTTTAAGCTACGCAAAGCACGATACAAACTCAACGGTGGGGCGGTAAATGGTTGCGACATGCGCTGCGCCAGCACCACTTGCATAATGTCGCCCTCTAAAATGTAGTTTTGTGCTTTGGCAACGGCTTGTTTAAAGCTATCTTCGCCAAACTCAGATTTTGCTTCAGCAGCTGCATATGCGCTCGCTTCGGGGATGTTAGCAGAAGTCCGCAATTGCTTAATTAAGGCTTGTAGACGCGTTATGCCGTTATTATAAGCATCACTCTGGGTGGGGTCTGCGTACACAATAAAATACAGCTTGCCTGAAAGATTATCGACTACCGCTAACTCTTCTGACACCATCAGCAGAATGTCAGGCACTCCTAGCGCATCAGTTTTTGCATGCTGGCTTTTAGCCAAACGCGGCTCAATATATTGAATCGTCTCGTAACCAAAATAACCAGCCAACCCACCTGTAAAACGCGGCAAGCCCTGATATGGCGGAGTTTTAAAACGCGCTTTGTAGGCTTTAACAAAATCTAGCGGGTTAATATCGGTGTGCGATTCCAGCACAGTGTCGCCTTGCAACACTTCTATCGTATTGCCACGCACCACGATGCGCACTTTTGCTGGCAAGCCGATGATGGAGTAGCGACCAAAACGCTCGCCACCTTGCACAGATTCAAGCAAATATGAAAATGGCTGATTCGCCAGTTTGAGGTAGAGCGAAAGTGGGGTGTCTAAATCGGCAAAGGTTTCAACAACCAATGGGATTCGATTATAGCCTTGCGCCGCAAGGGCGTTAAATTCTGACAATTCAATAGTGTGTAACATGGGTTTCCTTAAATTTAAAAGTTTGCAATTGGCAGAATAAATCTGCGCATTTCGTGGTCTTTCAGAGCCACCATCGCCAACTTGTCAAACTTAAATACTTCATGTTTTGGTACACCTATTATTTTCTCTTATTGAATAATTTCAACCAACTGGCTTGCTTCTAGTATGCTTGCTACCACGCGATCACCATTCAACTGCTCTGCTGGCACACCGCGATTGTATCCGTAAGGCACGACAAAAACAGGACATCCAGCCGCTCTTGCTGCCTGTACGTCTGAAACTGAATCCCCAATCATCAGCAACTCATTTGGCTTCACACCAAACTGCTGGCACGCATGCAATAAAGGCATGGGGTGCGGTTTTTTCTCAGCCAAACTATCGCCTGATAGCACTAAATCAAACGCATCAAATACGGCTTTTGATTTAAGCAGCGGCACGGTAAATCTCGCAGGTTTATTAGTAATGCATGCCAACTTAAAGCCCGCCTGTTTTAATGCTGCAACCCCCTCAAGCGCACCTGCATAAAAGCTGGTTTTTACATCCAACACTTCATCATAATGTCTGAAGAATATTGCGCTCGCTTCTGCAAATGCTTGTGGCTCAGGCTCGCCATCTTGGTCACCTGTTAGCAAGCCTTTGATAAGTTTAGCCGCACCGCGCCCAACATAGCTCATCACTTCTTGCTCAGTAATCCGCGGGCGACCTAATTCCACCAGCATGCGATTGACCGCTTCTGCCAGATCTGGCGCAGTGTTCAGCAACGTGCCGTCGAGATCAATCGCGACGGCTTTTATCTTTAAACGCACTAAATTGTGTGATTAAGCAACAGTCGCTAATTGCTCACGCAATGCAGCTACGATAGTGTTGTAACGGTTTGGGTCGGTGTCTTTACCCGCACCAAATACGGCTGAACCAGCTACAAAAGTATCTGCACCCGCTTTTGCAATTTCAGCAATGTTAGCCGCGTTAACGCCACCATCAACTTCCAACCAAATTTCACGGCCAGTTTTTTCCATGTATGCGTCGATTTTTGCACGTGCTAAACGCAATTTGTTGAGTGTTTCAGGGATGAATTTTTGACCGCCGAAACCTGGGTTTACAGACATCAACAACACCATATCCACTTTATCTAACACGTGGTCTAAGTAGTGCAATGGCGTGGCTGGGTTAAACACCAAGCCAGATTTACAGCCATTGTCGCGAATCAAAGCCAAGCTACGGTCAATGTGTTCAGACGCTTCCGGGTGAAAAGTAATGATATTAGCGCCCGCTTTAGCAAAGTCAGGGATAATGCGGTCAACAGGTTTTACCATCAAATGCACGTCAATCAAAGCGCCTACATTTTTTGAAATGTCACGAATCGCTTCACACACCAAAGGGCCAATGGTTAAGTTTGGTACGTAGTGATTATCCATCACGTCAAAGTGCACAATGTCAGTACCTGAGGTAATCACATCAGTAATTTCTTGGCCTAATTTGGCAAAGTTTGCAGAAAGAATACTTGGAGCAATACGAAATGTTTTAGCCATAATATTTTCAGTTCAAAAGTGAGTTAAAAAGTAAAAAAAGCTATTTTACCCGTTTTTAGTCGGGTAAATATAGCCTAATCAATTGAAATTGTTGCTAATCGTGTCACTATGCTGGAAAATTGCGAAATGCATTTATTCACAGTCGGTGTAAATCACACCACCGCACCCATTTCTATCCGCGAACACGTAGCGTTTCAAAACGAAACGCTTGCGCACGCCCTGCACGATATGCGCAACTTTGGCATTAACGAAGCCGCTATTTTATCGACGTGCAACCGTACCGAAATTTACTGCAACACGCAAAACCCGCAAAGCGCGCTGGATTGGCTGGCACAATATCACAAGCTAGAGCAAAACCACATTCAAAACTACATTTACACCTTACCAAGTCAGGAAGCTGTTAAACATGCTTTCCGCGTGGCTTCTGGCCTAGACAGCATGGTGCTAGGCGAGCCACAAATTTTAGGGCAAATGAAGCAAGCCGTTAAAATTGCAGAAACCGCTGGCACGCTTGGTACGCTATTACACAAACTGTTTCAGCGTACTTTTGCGGTTGCGAAGGAAGTACGCACTACCACAGATATTGGCGCCAACTCAGTTTCCATGGCGGCGGCGTCAGTGCGTTTAGCGCAACGTATTTTTGGGCAATTGAATCAGCAAAAAGTGCTATTTATTGGCGCTGGCGAGATGATAGAGCTATGTGCAGACCACTACCTTGCACAAAAGCCCGCCGCCATCACGGTAGCTAACCGTACTTTAGAGCGCGGTCAGCAGTTGGCAGAAAAGCTCGGCGGCAGCGCCATTTTGCTTTCAGATTTACCAGATCGCCTGTCTGAATTTGATATTGTGATCACCAGCACCGCTAGCCAGTTGCCAATTGTCGGCTTGGGCATGGTGGAACGCGCCATTAAAGCGCGTAAACGCCGCCCCATATTTATGGTCGATTTAGCTGTGCCACGAGATGTAGAGCCAGAAGTCGCGCAATTGGATGACGTGTTTTTATACACCGTGGATGATTTATCTCAAGTCGTACAAACGGGTTTAGATAATCGCCAAGAAGCCGCAAAAGAGGCGGAAAGCATTATCAACGTGCGCGTTGACCACTTTATGCAGTGGCTACAAAACCGCGATGCTGTGACCACCATTCGCGCGCTACGCGACCAAGCGGAACATTATCGCAAATCCGAACTCGAAAAAGCCAGCAAACTGCTCGCCAAAGGTGAAGACCCGCAAGCCGTGTTAGAAGCCATGAGCAACGCGCTCACCAACAAAATGTTGCACGGCCCTAGCCACGCACTCAACAACACGCACGGCGAAGCGCGTGAGCAACTTGAAGAACTTTTAAAACAACTCTACCAACTATAAAGATAAGATCCAGCAGCAAAATAATATGAAACCATCCATCCTCCAAAAACTAGCTAATTTGAGCGACCGCCTAGACGAGATCAACCGTTTAATGGCTTCTGAAGACATCACCAGCAATATGGATAACTACCGCAAAATATCGCGCGAGCATGCGGAAATTACGCCGATTGTTGAGCAATATCACATCTACACCAAAACCGAGCGCGATGTAAAAGAAGCGCACGCCATGCTCAGCGACCCTGACATGAAAGAATTTGCGCAAGAAGAAATTGAGAGCGGTAAAAAGAAACTCGAAGAAACCGAGCTAGAGCTACAAAAACTATTGCTGCCTAAAGACCCTAACGATGAAAAAAATATCATCTTAGAAATCCGTGCGGGTACAGGCGGCGACGAATCAGGTTTGTTTGCGGGCGATTTATTCCGCATGTACAGCCGCTTTGCCGAGCGCCAACGCTGGAAGATTGAAGTGCTTTCTGCCAATGAAGGCGAGGTGGGCGGCTACAAAGAAATTATCGCCAAAATTGAAGGCTTTGGCGCCTACTCAAAAATGAAATTTGAATCTGGCGGCCATCGCGTACAACGTGTGCCAGATACCGAAACCCAAGGCCGTATCCACACTTCGGCATGTACGGTAGCGATTCTGCCAGAGGTTGATGAAGTGAGTGATGTAGAAATCAACCCAGCCGATATTCGTATCGATACCTTCCGTGCCTCAGGCGCGGGCGGTCAACACATTAACAAAACCGATTCCGCCGTGCGCATCACCCACGCCCCAACCGGCATTGTGGTGGAATGCCAAGACGGCCGCAGCCAGCACAGCAACAAAGCACAAGCCATGATGGTGCTAGCCGCGCGCATTAAAGCCAAACAAGTGGACGAACAAAACAGCAAAATCGCCAGCGAGCGTCGCAACCTCATTGGTTCGGGCGACCGCAGCGAGCGCATCCGCACCTACAACTACCCACAAGGCCGTATTACCGACCACCGCATCAATTTAACCTTGTACAAAATTGACGCGATTACCGAAGGCGATATGGACGAGCTGATTAACGCGCTAGCGACAGAACATCAGGCGGATTTGTTGGCGACGTTGGGTGAAGATAATTAAATTTTTCCCGTAAGGAGTTCGCTTCATGAGCAGAAAAGATATTAGTCTTCAGTGGAATAAAACATTATCGGAGTATTTGAACTGCATAGAAAATAATCAATATTTCAATGATAAGCATAACTTCTCTATATCTCAAGAAATCGCTTCGTCTCTTGCTGAGATTATTGAAAAATATATTTCTGGAATTAAAAGTAAAGATACCTGGGCTTCAATAACTTGGAGCTCAACATCATGCGGAGTTGTAGTTCACGCCCATTCAAATATACAAAATCATCGATATAGTCTTGGTTTTTACCAAAATCAAATCTATTTTCAATCGTCAATTCTAGCGCCCAGAAATATTAAAAATATGCCCGATGAATTTTGGGAAAATTTTTCTGAATTAACGAAATTAGAGAGTTTTAAATTTCAGGACAACGCTGGATTGCCTGAAGAAACAAAGACATCAAGTATTTTGAAGGGATGTAGAAGTAATACGTATAAATTGATTCGTAATTTTGTGTTACTGGAAGAACACTCACAATACGGCTCAATTGATTTAGGCTACTTTGAAGTAGTTTGGGATATTAGTGAAAGCTTTGACAATATTCTAAGCGTTGGAACTGAAGCCATGAAAAAAATTCACAAATTGAATTACATGTTATACCGTTGCGAATATCAAAAGTCTCATGCAAAAAGCAAGTATAGAGCGGATTAATTTACGTAATATGCCTCCCCGCTAACGTGAGCAACAAGTTGCCCACAAACTCAATGATTATGACTAACTTTAAATTATCAATTTTTCTATTACTAATTCTCGCAATCGTTTCATGCGCTAATGTGCCAACTACGCAACCCAATATCGTCGGCAATGACCGCGATGCGCATGGCTGCATAGCTTCAGCGGGATATATGTGGTGTGCACAAACCGCACAATGCGAGCGCCCGTGGGAGCTGGCGCAGCAAAAAGGCTTTGCGCTGACTGAGAGTAGTTTTTCTGAGTTTTGTAAAAAACCTGATTAACAATAATGCGCTTAGCACCAGCTTAATGACTAACACCATTCAAACCGCCCTTTCACACGCAAGCAAGGAACTAAAAGCCCACTTGCCTGAGCCAGAATCCGCCGCTTATGAGGCGAATTTATTATTGATGAGTTTGCTTAAAGTGAACCGCGCTTGGTTAATTGCGCATCAAGACGATGAACTGCCAGCCAGCACTGATGCGGCATTTGAGGCATTGTTGGCAAGGCGTTTAAAGGGTGAGCCAATCGCTTATATTTTAGGCGAACGTGAGTTTTTTGGCTTAAGCCTTAAAGTGACGCCCGACACGTTGATTCCCCGCGCTGATACGGAAACGCTGGTTGAAGCGGCGCTTGCGAAAATTCCGCCCAACTTGCCATATTCAATACTCGACCTTGGCACTGGCACTGGCGCGATAGCGTTAGCGATTGCCATTAACCGCCCACAAACGCAAGTCACCGCTGTAGATGCTTCCGCAGGTGCTTTAACAGTCGCCCAAGAAAATGCAGTGAAACTACAAATACCCGATGTGCAGTTTGTTCTCAGCCATTGGTTTGATGCGTTGGCTGGTAAAACTTTTGATGTAATTGTCAGCAACCCGCCGTATATCGAGGCGGACGATATTCACCTTAGTCAAGGCGATGTGCGCTTTGAGCCGCGCTCGGCGTTGGTGTCTGGGCAAGATGGCTTAAATGATATTCGCCACATTATTGCCCACGCCCCGCAACATTTAAACCCACAAGGTTGGCTGATGTTTGAGCATGGTTATAACCAAGCCAATGCTGTGGCAACCTTGCTTCAGCAAGCAGGTTTTCAGCATATTGAAACCATTAAAGATTTAGGCGGGAATGAGCGTGTCACGCTTGGGCGGTTGATATAGATGGACACCCAGCAAGTGGCGAACAACTCACGTGAATGCGCCACTACTTTGGTTATGTTGCGCTCTAAATACCAGATAAACTTTACATTAGAAGTTGAAGTTTAAAGAAAAAAACCTCTTAAAAACAAGAGGTTTCTGTAATTACTTTACACTTATGTCGCAGGTGTCCGTCAAAAGGGAATATCATCCTCAAAATCATCAAACCCAGAACTTGCTGGTTTTGGTGCAGGTGCTGGCTGACGAGGTGGTTGGCTTGTTCTCGCTGGTTCAGCTGAGTAGCCGCTATCTTGGTTCATGTCATCACCACCATCGTAACTGGCATTGCTACTGCCGCCATCTTTGCCGCCTAACATTTGCATTTGGTCGGCGATGATTTCTGTGCTGTAACGGGTAACGCCGTCTTTTTCCCATTTGCGGGTTTGTAAGCGACCTTCAATATACACTGGGCGACCTTTCTTGAGATATTCGCCAGCGATTTCTGCGAGCTTGCGGTACATCACAATATTGTGCCATTCTGTTTTTTCTTGTTTCTGACCTGATTTATCTTTCCAGTTTTCAGTGGTGGCAATGCTAAAGTTAGCCACTGCTTCGCCATTTGGCATGTAACGTACCTCGGGGTCGCGCCCTAAATTGCCCATTAAAATTACTTTATTTACACTTGCCATTTTGTTCTCCCTAGCGCATTAGTCGCTGTTTAATAGTTTTGATACTGCTTCTTCGTCAAAACCTTGTTGCAAATCCACTTTTAATATCACAGTGCCTTCTTCTGGCAATACGACAACTTCTTTAACCCCAGTTACCGCAGCGAGTGAAGCGGAGAGCTGTTGTCCCTCTACCGTTGATATTTCTTTGATGTGATACATTTTACTTTTAACTGCGGGTGGTGTCTTCATGCTTAATGCGAAAACAAGCCATAAGCCCATCAGCACACTACAAAATACAAATACTGAAGCAAACCCATGATAGTGAGATAAATAACCGCCCAAAGCCCCACCTACAAAAACACCCAGCGATTGAGAGGTATTATAAACACCCATCGCCGTACCTTTTGCCGCAGCAGGCGCCATTTTGCTGATGATCGAGGGTAGGGATGCCTCTAGGATGTTAAATGCAATAAAGTAGGCGAAAAGTGAACCTACAATGCCCCAAAATTCGTGAATTGAGAATGCAAACAGAAGTTGCGCCAAAAACATGGTGGTGATTGCGCCTACAAAAACGCGTTTAAGTTTTGCGCGTTTTTCGCCATAAATAATGGCTGGCACCATGAGTACAAATGATAAAACAAGTACAGGTAAATAGATTTTCCAATGCTCATTGACGCCCATATTGCTAGTTTCTTTAATGGCGAATGGCACGACAATAAACATCGCCATTTGGGCGGCATGTAAAGCGAAAATGCCAAAATTTAAACGCAGGAGTTGGATGTTGCTGAGTACTTCTTTCAGTTTTCCTGTCGTCGCCTCAGCATCAGAGTGAAAGCGACTAACGACTGGGTCTGGCACAACGAAGCGTACAACTAAAATGGCTAATAAAGTTAAGATGCCCGTCATTGCAAAAATACCTGGCACGCCTATCCATTGATTGAGCGCTGGGCCTGCGATGAGCGATAGCGCAAAGGTAATGCCGATGGTGCCGCCTATCATCGCCATGGCTTTGGTACGATGTTCTTCGCGCGTTAAATCAGCCACCAATGCGGTGACCGCGGCAGAAACTGCTCCAGCGCCTTGTATGGCGCGCCCAATAATCACCAACTCAATACTATTTGCCATCGCGGCAATAAAGCTACCAATAGCAAAAATGACCAACCCGAAATAGATGACGCCTTTGCGACCATATTTATCTGAAGCCATGCCGAAGGGCAGCTGGAAAATGGCTTGTGTTAACCCATAAGCGCCTAACGCCAGACCTATCATTAGATGGCTGGGGTGATTGGGGAGCGTTTCAGCATAAATCGCAAAAATCGGCAGAATCAAAAACATACCAAGCATGCGCAGACCATAAATGGAGGCCAAACTGGCACTTGCGCGCATTTCAAATGGTGACATACGTTCAGTAGACATGAAAATTGTTTAACTTAAAGCGGTAAAATGCGTATATTAGCAGGTTGGCACTTTTAACGTCAGTCAGTCAGCATGGAATTTATTCGTATTCGCGGTGCGCGCACGCACAACCTTAAAAATATTTCGCTGGATATTCCACGAAACAAGATGGTCGTCATCACTGGCTTATCAGGCTCTGGTAAGTCCTCACTTGCGTTTGATACCTTGTATGCAGAGGGTCAGCGCAGATATGTTGAATCACTTTCAGCTTATGCACGCCAATTTTTAGCGCGGATGGATAAGCCAGATGTCGATTTGATTGAGGGTTTGTCACCTGCTATTTCCATTGAACAAAAATCCACATCGCACAATCCGCGTTCTACCGTGGGTACTGTTACCGAGATTCATGATTACCTGCGTTTGTTATACGCACGTGCGGGCGACCCCGAGTGTCCTGAGCATGGCATTAAATTAGAAGCGCAAACTGTTTCGCAAATGGTGGATAGCGTATTAGCACTGCCTGAAGAAACCAAGTTGATGATATTGGCACCTGTTGTGCGTGAGCGCAAGGGCGAGCAACTGGACTTGTTTGATGAGCTTAAAGCGCAAGGTTTTGTGCGCGTTAGGGTGGATGGCGAGATTTATGAGCTAGATGCAGCGCCCAAACTCACCAAAACCACCAAGCATTCTGTTGATGTGGTGATTGACCGCATCAAAGTGCGTGAAGACATGAAGCAGCGTATTGCTGAATCATTTGAAACGGCATTGCGTTTAGCCGAAGGCAAAGCGATTGCGGTGGAAATGGATACCGCAAAAGAATATTTATTTTCTGCTAAGTTTTCATGCCCTGTTTGTGATTACTCACTGGCGGAATTAGAGCCGCGCCTATTCTCATTTAACAACCCAATGGGCGCTTGTCCTAAGTGCGATGGTTTGGGGCAAATTAGCTTTTTTGATCCAAAGCGCGTCGTTGCTTTTCCGCATTTATCTCTGTCAGCTGGCGCCATTAAAGGTTGGGATAGACGCAACCAATTCTATTTTCAAATGCTCGCCAGTTTGGCAAAACACTTCGAGTTTGATTTAGAAACAGCTTTTGAAGATTTAAGTATTGAACATCAAAAAATCTTACTGAATGGCAGCGGCAAAGAGGCGATTGCCTTTAAATACCTAAATGAGCGCGGTACGTTTTTTGAGAAAAGTCACCCGTTTGAAGGTATATTGAATAATCTGCAACGCCGCTATCACGAAACCGATTCCTCTACGGTGCGTGAAGAGCTGGCGAAATACCTCAACTCTCAAGCCTGCCCAGATTGTAGCGGCACACGTTTACGCAAAGAAGCGCGCCATGTGAAAGTGGGTGGGCGGAATATTCATGAGGTTTGCGAATCACCATTGAAGCAAACACTCACATTCTTTGAAACCATTGAATTGAGTGGGCAGAAATTAGCGATTGCAGACAAAATCGTCAAAGAAATTAGCAATCGACTTAAATTTTTAACCAATGTGGGTTTGGAGTATTTGTCGCTATCACGTTCGGCTGAAACCTTGTCGGGCGGTGAGGCGCAGCGTATCCGTTTAGCTTCGCAAATCGGTTCTGGCTTAACGGGTGTGATGTATGTGTTAGACGAGCCTTCTATTGGTTTGCATCAGCGAGATAATGACCGTTTGCTCGATACGCTAAAACGCTTGCGTGACATCGGCAATAGCGTGATTGTGGTTGAGCATGACCAAGATGCAATTTTAGCTGCGGATTATGTGATTGATATTGGCCCTGGTGCGGGTGAGCATGGCGGGCAAATTATTGCAGAAGGTACGCCTGCTGAAATCCAAGCGAATGAAAAATCGGTGACGGGGCAATATCTTAGTGGCAAAAAACAAATTCAATATGCCAAAAAGCGCACCGCGCCTGACCCTAAGCGTTGGCTTTCGATGTTTCATGCAACTGGCAATAACCTCAAAGATGTGAAGTTGGAGTTGCCTGTAGGTTTGCTCACTTGCGTAACGGGTGTTTCTGGCTCTGGTAAATCCACGCTCATCAATGACACGCTTTACCGCATTGTTGCCCAACATTTGTATGGCAGTTCAACCGAGCCAGCGCCTTACGATGGCATTGAAGGATTAGAGTTTTTTGATAAAGTGGTGGATGTTGACCAAAGCCCAATTGGACGTACTCCACGTTCTAACCCAGCAACCTATACAGGCTTATTTACGCCAATTCGTGATTTGTTTGCAGGCGTACCAGAAAGCCGTGCGCGCGGCTATGGGCCAGGGCGTTACTCGTTCAACGTGAAAGGCGGCCGTTGTGAAGCCTGTCAAGGGGATGGCGTGTTGCGCGTGGAAATGCACTTTCTGCCAGATGTCTATGTGCCGTGCGATGTATGTAAGGGTCATCGCTATAACCGTGAAACCCTAGAAATTCAATTCAAGGGCAAAAATATCCGTGAAGTTTTGGAGATGACGGTTGAGCAAGCCTATGAGTTTTTCAAGGCTGTTCCTGTTGTTTCGAGAAAGTTACAAACCTTGTTGGACGTAGGTTTAGGCTACATTACACTAGGCCAATCTGCGACCACGCTTTCTGGCGGTGAAGCGCAACGCGTCAAACTGGCGCTTGAGCTAAGTAAACGCGACACTGGCCGCACTTTATACATTTTGGATGAACCGACTACAGGCTTGCACTTTGCAGACATACAGTTGTTGCTTGACGTGATTCATCGTTTGCGCGATGCAGGTAATACCATTGTCATTATCGAACACAATTTAGATGTGATTAAAACCGCAGATTGGATTGTCGATATGGGACCTGAAGGTGGTGATGGCGGTGGCATGGTCATCGCGGAAGGTACACCAGAAGACGTTGCAGAAAGCGAAAAAAGCTATACGGGTAAATATTTGAAACTGATGCTGAATCAACATAAGACCGAATAACAAGCTAAAACAACAGGGTTACAACAGATCGTTGTTTTAGCTTGCTAAACGCGACATACCCTGACGTTTAGATAAAACTCTCAGCTTCTGCAATAAAGCCTTTGTAAGACTCGATACGATCTATCCATTCCGAACTATCAAAGTTTAATGCTTTTACGACATCAGGGTTCATCGTTTCAGTAATATGTTTAGTGTCTTGCTTTAGTTCTAGGCCAAATGCAATATGAGCCGCCATGTACACAACTGGTGCTAGCTCACAAGCTTTAGGATTTAAAGGATCAGCATAATAGCGAATCACACGTTGAATCTCTTCTGGAAAATTCCAGCGTTTGGCTAATTCTTCACCCACTTGGCAGTGATCTATGCCGAGCGTTGCATTTTCAACTGATTTTCGTTCCAGCACACTTTGTCCACGACACATTTCTTCAATATCTTTACCCCCAGTTGGGAAGACAATATGAATCAAAAGTTGACCAATGCTATGCATCAATGCAGCAACATAAGCTGTTTCGGTAGGTTTTTTTTGTACTTTGCAAATCTCGCGTGCAACGCTAGCGGTTATTAAACTGTGACGCCAAAAGCGATTCATGTCGAAATTGGGAATGGTTTTAAAAGCACCAGTCACTCCAGATGCAACCACCAGTGTGCGCAAACTACTCACGCCAATCAGAGAAACTGCATCATTTAAATTGTTAACCTTACGACTTAACCCATAGTAGGATGAGTTTGATAATCGTAAAACTTTAGCTGAAATGACCTGATCGAGGTTGATTTTTTCAACCACATCTTTCAAATCCACCTCTTCATTGTTCAGCATTTGTATCACGTCTTGCACCACTTTTGGCATCATGGGCAAGTTGTTAACAGATTGAAAAAAGTTGTCGATTACGTTCATAATATCCTCGGCGTTGTCTAGTCAGTTAGCGTTTTAAGTGATGATTAACTTTGATGCGTTAATCATACTAAAGTCTAAAAAAAGTAAACGCGAGAACAGGTGATGAAAACTAGGGTATCTCTGAAGATGGCATTCTTTTTACAATAATGCTGGTTTTTCGCGATAACCCTTTAGCGTTAAGATGTGCATCATAAAACCTAGGATTGGGTACCATTGCAGCGAGCTTTGCAGCTTGGGCTGCATTAAGCTGACTAGCACTAATTTTATAGTAATGTCGTGCCGCAGCCTCTGCACCAAATACGCCATTACCCCATTCAATCACGTTTAAATAAATCTCAAAAATGCGACGCTTTGACATCATATTTTCGAGCATTAGGGTAATAACAGCTTCCTCAAGCTTACGCCACGGGGTACGTTTTGTGGATAAAAATAAGTTCTTAGCGAGTTGCTGACTAATGGTTGAACCACCCGCCACAATTTTGCCTTTTTTCAGGTTTTTATCCCAAGCTTTTTGAATGCCATCCCAATCAAACCCCTCATGGTCAACAAACTTAGCGTCTTCCGATGCAATTAATGCGCGTTTGAGATTGTTTGAAATTTTGGAGTAGCCGACCCATTGGTGCTTTAGCTCAGCATCTGGGTGATCATGTTGCAGCGCTGTTAAGCGATCCTCCATAAACGCACTGGTAGACGGATTGTGATTTACCCACCAGCAAATATGCGCAAAAATCCAGATTTGATAAAGCACAATTACAATCATGAGCCAGAGCAAAGCCCTACGTATCATTTGACTAATGCTCATGCGCGTAATTGTTGAATCACTGTTGCGGTGTCTGGGCGCACGCCATGCCAGATATAAAAAGCTTCGGCGGCTTGTTCTACTAACATGCCCAAGCCATCTGCAAATCTAATGTTTTTGTTGCTAGATTCAACCAATGTTTTGAACTTGGTTTGACGACCATACATCATGTCATAGGCTAGTGAGTTATCTGCAAAATTATTGATGCTAATACCCTCTGGTAAATCGTCGCTCAAGCCTGTAGAGGTTGCGTTGATCACCACATCAAACGCCTCTAACTTGGCGTATTCAACGGCGGTGACCTGAGAAAATATATTAGTAGAGAAGGCTTCAGCTAGTTTCACAGCTTTGTCATGGGTGCGATTGGCGACGGTGAGTTTTGCGCCTGCGGCTAGCAGAGGTAACACCACGCCATAAGCCGCACCACCAGCCCCCATTAGCAGTACATTTTTTTGCTTGAGCGACACCTTAAGGTTGTGCTCTATATCGCGAACTAGCCCAACGCCATCCGTATTGTCGCCTGAAATTTTCCCATCCGAGAAAATGAGTGTGTTGACTGCGCCCGCGCTTTCAGCAAACTGACTTAGATTGCCAGCGCAAAGTTCAAACGCCTTAAATTTAAAAGGCACCGTGACATTTGCACCAGAATAGCCCTCTGCGATTAAGCTTTTTACTGTTTGCTCAAAACCGCCGTCGGCAATATCAACAAGTTTTTTCTCATATTCCAGCGAAATCCCAAATTGGTGCGCAAATGCACGGTGAATTTGTGGTGATTTACTATGCTCAACAGGGTTGCCAATGACCGCAAAACGCTTTGTCATTAGGCATTCGTCCAAGGTAAATCTGCTTTTTTCCAGCCGTTAATGGTGCAACGCTGCTTGGTGTCAGGGGTGGACTCCCCCTCAAACCCCTCCAGCATATTGTAGGCTTCTGTAAAGCCTAGCTGAGCTGCCAAAGTGGCTGCATTGTGCGAACGTCCACCTGTTCTACACATAAAAATAATGACAGATTCTTGATCTAACTGCATTTTAATTTGATTTGCAAAATCAGGGTTCGCCACCATCCCTGGATAAAATGCCCACTCTATATGCGTTGCTTGAGGGATTCTGCCAACTAAGTCCACCTCTGCACGACTTCGCACATCAACCAGTTTTGCGGCTTGTGTGAGCTGTATGAGCTCATACGCCTCTTGAGGAGTCAGTGCGCCTGCATAAGGTAGGTTGTTATCTAGCGCACGTTGTTTTGCGCGGCGTAAAATATGGCCGATTGTGTCCATGATTGCCCTCTCTAATTTCAATAATTATTTTTGTGATAAATTTATACAGTGTCATCAACGACCACCCAAAAGAGACAACTGACTCGACGATACAACAAATTAGCTATTTCTTTAGCATATTTTATATTTTTAACGCTAATTATTCATCATAAGAATTGCAAACTATAATGAGATTAAAAGACGGATCAAGCCGTGCACCATTTTGGAATTTTTGAATTTATCAATGCACCATAGTTGTGCGATATCTTTGTATTTTCTTTTGTAACATTCTATGTAAAAATGATATTCCAGCGATTAGCATGGACATTTTAGTGGCATGTTTCATGCTAGCTTATTATGTTCAAAGTTGAGTTTCAAGTTTTTAACTTAGTTCTTATTAGTGCACCCAAGGGAGAATCAAATGGCAGTAGCCGACGTAATGAAGATGGTCAAAGAAAACGACATTAAATTTGTCGATTTTCGTTTCACAGACACACGTGGTAAGGAACAACACGTAACTGTGCCTGTTTCAGCTTTTAATGAAGATAAGTTCACTGAAGGTCACGCTTTTGATGGTTCTTCAATCGCTGGCTGGAAAGGTATTCAAGCTTCTGACATGCAATTGATGCCTGATCCAGAAACTGCAAATATTGACCCATTTATGGATGAGCCAACATTGATTTTGACTTGTGACGTGGTTGACCCTACAGACGGTAAAGGTTACGACCGTGACCCACGTAGCTTGGCAAAACGTGCTGAAGCTTACTTAAAATCAAGCGGTATCGGCGATACAGCCTACTTTGGCCCTGAGCCAGAATTCTTTATTTTTGATTCAGTTAACTGGTCAGTTGATATGAGCGGTAGCTCAGTAAAAATCAACTCAGAAGAGGCTGCTTGGTCTTCATCTGAAAAATTTGAAGGTGGTAATACAGGTCACCGTCCAGCAGTTAAAGGCGGTTACTTCCCAGTGCCTCCAGTTGATTCATTGCAAGACGTTCGTTCAGCCATGTGTATGACACTAGAAGCGATGGGCGTGCCTGTTGAAGTGCACCACCATGAAGTTGCAACGGCTGGTCAATGTGAAATCGGTACGCAATTTAGCACCTTAGTACAACGTGCTGACTGGACTCAAATCTTGAAATACGTAGTGTTGAATACTGCGCACGCTTACGGTAAAACAGCCACATTTATGCCAAAACCAATGTTTGGCGATAACGGTTCTGGTATGCACGTGCATCAATCAGTATGGAAAGATGGCAAAAACCTATTTGCAGGTAACGGCTATGCTGGTTTGAGCGATTTCGCATTGTATTACATCGGCGGCATTATCAAGCACGCTCGTGCTTTGAATGCGATTACCAATCCAGGTACTAACTCATACAAACGTTTGGTGCCACACTATGAAGCGCCAGTTAAATTAGCTTACTCAGCTAAAAACCGCTCTGCTTCTATCCGTATTCCATTCGTGCATTCTGACAAAGCTCGCCGTGTTGAAGCGCGCTTCCCAGACCCAATTGCTAATCCATACTTGGCTTTCTCAGCCTTGTTAATGGCTGGTTTAGATGGCGTACAAAACAAGATTCACCCAGGTGAGCCAGCAACAAAAGACTTGTACCATTTACCACCAGAGGAAGATGCATTGATCCCAACCGTATGCTCTTCATTAGAGCAAGCGTTGGAATACTTGGACAAAGACCGTGAGTTCTTAACTCGTGGCGGTGTATTCTCTGAAGATTGGATCGACGCTTACATTGCATTGAAAATGGAAGAAGTGACCAAGTTACGTCAAACACCACATCCAGTAGAGTTTGGCTTGTACTACAGCTGCTAAACAATTGCTTAGGCATTGATTTAGTGAAAAAGGCGGGGGAACCCGCCTTTTTTATTGCCCATATTTTCAATTTGCGTTTTTGACCATAATTGGCAAAACTGCATTGCCAAACAAAACGATAGCATTGCTTGAATGGCTAAACTCAACTAAACTAAACTGATGAATACAAAGATAATCATTATCGGGTCGAGTTTATTGGTTGCAAGTCACATTGCATATGCCGATATCTACAAATGTTCTGATGAAACTGGTCAGGTAGCATTTGCGGACGCTAAAACTAAATCAGGCTATAGTAGTTGCAAATTAGTATTGCGAGATGAGTCTAATCAGACAGCAGCGGTTACACAGCGCGCATCATCAGGCTTGAAAAATGTTAGCTTTAACAGTAAGTCGGCGACACCTGCTGATTTCCCCAAGGTGGATCGCCAAACTCAAACAATCCGTGATGACAAACGCAAACAGATTTTACTATCGGAGCTAGAGTCTGAGCAAAAAGCACTAGAAAATGCCAAAACGCAAAACTTGCTTGCTGATTTGGATTCTCACCAAAAAAATATCGGCTTGCTGCAAAAAGAACTGAGTAATTTCAGATAGATAGCTTTTATTTGTAGTGTTACCTAACCCGCGTTAATCAGCAATCGTTTTGGTTATATATACTAACTCCTGCGTTTATTGGCTTTGGTTATGATGCGTTAGCTTTATTTTTTCTGAATTGACCTTGGCTGGCGTAACACTTGCTTAAGTCCAAATATGGCACATATTATCCCCCCCCAATTTGCAGGTCTTGAGCACTTGGCAACCGCAGTCATGTTACTCAATGAGAAGCACATCATCACTTATGCAAATCCAGGCTTTGAGGTTTTGTTTGCTATGAGCGCAAAACAAATTACTGGTTTAAATTTATCCCAAGTTTTTCCTAAGTGCGAAATATTAATCTCCGCTGTAGCAAGTGCAATTAACGGTCATAGCCCATTTCGTGAGCACGAATTTATCATAACTACGATGCGCCAGCATTCATTAGCGGTCACTTGTGCGGTGACGCCAATTGAATTCGCCCCTGTCAGTTTACTGCTTGAGTTTCAACAGATGGATCAACAGTTAAGGATTGCGCGTGAAGAACGTATGTTAATTCAGCAGCAAGCAAATGCCGAACTACTGCGTAATTTGGCACACGAGATACGAAACCCACTGGGCGGCTTGCGCGGCGCAGCACAACTGTTAGAACACGAACTACCGAATTTTAGTCTGCGCGAGTATACGCAAGTGATTATTAAAGAGGCTGATCGACTGCAACTGTTGATGGATAGATTACTCGTTCCGCATCGAATTCCGAAATATGAGCCCACTAATATTCATGAAGTACTAGAGCGTGTGCGTAGTTTATTGCTCGCAGAGTCACCCAAGGGTATTACAGTGATACGCGATTACGATACTAGTTTGCCTGATTTGATCGGAGATAGAGAAAAGTTGATACAGGCAGTGTTGAACATTGCACGCAATGCAGCGCAAGCTATGCAAGCAAACGGACAAGAAAACAGCACAATCACGCTACGCACACGCGCGGAACGTCAAGTAACATTGGCAAAAAAACGCTATCGTGTCGCCATAAAACTTCAAATAATTGATAATGGTCCAGGCATCCCCGCTGATATTCGGGAGCGAATTTTTTATCCGCTAGTGTCTGGTCGTGAGGGCGGTTCAGGCTTGGGCTTAACGTTGGCACAAACTTTTGTGACACAGCATCACGGTATGATTGAATGTGAAAGTGAACCTGGGAAAACCTGTTTCACGATATTGTTGCCAATAGAGGCAACTGCCATTAAAGGCTATGTAGTTAAGCAATAAAGCGATACAACAGCAATATAGACAACACGAATAAGACGGGAATGCTATGAAACCAATTTGGATTATTGACGACGACAAATCGATTCGCTGGGTGTTTGAAAAAGCACTCGCACGTACAGATATGGAATTTAAAACATTTTCATCTGTACCAGAAGCGATGGCAGCACTTCACAAAGAAACACCGCAAGTGGTGGTGAGTGATATACGCATGCCCGGTGGGTCGGGCTTAGATTTCCTACAGGAAATCAAAAAGCAATTGCCAGATGTACCAGTGATTATTATGACGGCCTACTCTGATTTAGAAAGTGCTGTGGCCGCTTTTCAAGGAGGTGCATTTGAGTATTTAGCTAAGCCATTTGATGTAGACCAAGCCATTGAAGTAATACGACGCGCGGTGGATGAATCCACCCGACAAACTTCAGAGGCAGTAGTGCTAGAAGAAACGCCTGAGATTATTGGTCAAGCACCTGCCATGCAAGAAGTGTTTAGAGCCATAGGCCGTTTAAGTCGTTCACATGCAACAGTGCTTATCAATGGTGAATCAGGCACAGGCAAAGAGCTTGTAGCGAGCGCATTACACAAACACAGTCCGCGTGCAGATAAATCATTTATCGCAATCAACACAGCAGCAATACCTAAAGACTTACTCGAATCTGAGCTATTTGGACACGAACGTGGGGCGTTTACAGGCGCGCAAGCAGCAAGGCGAGGTCGCTTTGAACAGGCTGATGGCGGCACATTATTTTTGGACGAAATTGGCGATATGCCTTCTGATTTGCAAACACGCCTACTTCGCGTGTTGTGTGATGGTCAGTTTTACAGGGTAGGTGGGCATCAACCTGTCAAAGTAAACGTGCGTATCATTGCCGCCACTCACCAAGATTTAGAAGAACGTGTGCGCCAAGGTTTGTTCCGTGAAGATTTATTCCACCGATTAAATGTGATTCGCTTACGGTTACCTGCGTTGCGTGAGCGCAGAGAAGATGTCCCGTTATTGGTGAAGCACTTTTTACAACATAGCGCCCAAACGCTTGGTGTAGAGGCTAAAAATCCTTCAGCCGCAGCGTTGCGATTTTTGAGTAATATAAGCTGGAGCGGTAACGTGCGTCAGCTTGAAAACGTCTGCCATTGGCTGACTGTCATGGCGCCAGGGCAAAATATTGACGTGGCAGATTTACCACCAGAGCTTAAAGAAGACAGCTCAAAACCCACAAGCGCAGGCTCTTGGCAACAAGCATTAGCAGCAGATGTGGTCGATGCACTGAACCGTGGCGAACAAAACGTGCTGGATACCCGCACCAAAGAATTTGAAAAAATTCTAATTACCAAGGCCCTTCAACACACGGGCGGCAGACGAATAGAAGCAGCAACGCAACTTGGTTTGGGTCGCAATACCTTAACACGTAAGATTCAAGAGTTAGGGATAGAAGAGTAGCAGATTGAGACTTGCTGATAAAAATGCCCTGCAGGTTTACCTGTGAGCGCAAAAAATATTCAAGTAGCCGTAATTTTAACGGCTACTTGTTTAGTGAAAAAACTCAGGCAAATATATTCATATTGCCAACCGTACTTGCTTACTGCCTCTTGAAAAGCCTTAAACTCATCTTCACGCCAATGTCTATTGCCGATGTATTCGTCAAATACAATCACCGTGCCTGCAACAATGCGGGGCGCGAGCAAGGTTAATACAGTATTGGTTGAGCTGTAAATATCACAATCAATGTTGATAAAACGCACAACACCTTCATGATCGGCTAAAAATCTGGGTAAAGTTGCATCAAACCAACCCGCGTGTAAATTCACGTTGCTAGGTACTTGCGGAATCACTCCCTTGGTGGTGTAGCTGCCTTTGGGTTCATGATGCCATTCATCAGGTAAGCCTTCAAAGCTATCAAAGCCATGCACCGCTTGTTTAGCTAAATCTGCCAACATGTGAATGGAATTACCAAAGCGAACACCAAACTCCAGCACAAATCCATCGACTTTAGCTACATTCATCGCATACTGGAAGGTTTGAATAGCGCTGCCCATGATGGGTGGCAAGGTTGCGTTAGCCGACTGCAAATAACGCCAAGCATCAATACGTGCTTGGTACAACTCTCCAGCCTTTTCAACTTGCGAGAAATAAGAAAGTGCTTCTTCTTTTTGGTCAGCGTAGGTGAGTAACACCGCCAGCATAAAAGCAGCATCCATATCACGTGGGTTAATCGACAGCGCTTTTTTTAAGTAAGAGATTGCTTCCTGAGGCTGTTCAATATCAAGCGATGCTGCATGTAAATTGTAGTAAGCATCCGCATAATTGGGCGCTAGCTTAGTTGCACGCTGATACTGCTCACTGGCTAATTTAATCGCTCCTTGCTCATGATAAGCCAAACCTAAATTATTCAGTAAATCAGGGTTTAGGGGAGCTGGGTTAAGCTTTTTATTCTTGCTATGCGCTTCAATGCCTCGTGTTAAATACTGTACGGCCTCTTTAGTGCGACCTTGATGCAAGCAGATGGTGCCAATCAGGTGTAACACTTGGGTTGAATCAGCTTGATTAGGTAAAAGCTCGTGCGCAATTGCCTCAGCATCTGCCACCAAACCTTGACGAAACAAATTCCAAGCCGCTTGAATAGCCTGCGCGTTAGGGTTTACTGTGATGGGGCTTTTAGCAGAAACAGTATGTTGTGCTACACGAGCGTTCATACAACACTGCTTATACTTGTTACCACTGCCGCAACTACATAAATCGTTGCGGCCAAGTTTAGCTGTAATCATCGGGTTATTTTAACTATCGATAACAATTAAACATTACCGATAACATTGAAACATCAAAGTACGTTGGTTATTGGGGCGCTCGACTCGGTCGATTGTAGACCAACCGTTAGCACAGGTTTTATCTGCACGTTTGCTACAACTAGCCCATTCATCAAAAGCGCCATTACACTGGGTAGAGTAAGATAAATCACTGCTGCTGATAGCAACCACAGCCTCTGATTTACGATCTCCTAACTGAGCGCAAGCAGATAAAGTAGCAAAGCAAACGAATGTAAATAGTAGTTTTATCATATAGCCCTCAGTTTATTTACATTGAAATATTAACTCACGCTTTGCACCCACTGGGTCTTGCGTTTTTTTAATAATGGCATAACCATTCGGGCAAGTCTTATTCGCACGGTCGCCACAATTCCCCCAATCTTCCACCGTGCCACTGCACAAGTTAGAATAAATTTTTTGTTGCGCATCTATCACCTTTACGGGGCTAACATAGCCGCCCGAATTGGTGAGTTGTGCGCAACCAGAGAGTAATGTGGCTAATACGATTAATAATTTCATTTATGCTGCCTTTAATGTTTCACTATGGAAAGGGATTAACCCCGCTTTTACTGCATCTAAACTAACAATCTCCACTATGCTATCATCTTCCGCATAGCTCACGTTGACATTCCAATCTTGCGAAGATTCACGTGTGATTGCTTTGTCGCTAAGTTTTAATTCTAAAATATCTTCATCAGGGTAATAGATTGTTTTCATGCTTTGCCAACCTAGCGTTTTTCTAAATCAAGCAATAAAAACAGCAGGGCTTACATTAAACAGCTTGGCTAATTTACTTGCCAGATTAGCGCTAATTGGTCGAATGCTAGCCAAGCCGCCTTCATCCATTACTTCCAGTTTAAATCGAGCTTGCGATGTGATGCCGCACAATCTCTCAAGTACAAGTTAATTAGGCTTTGGTATGGTATGCCAACTTCTTCAGAAATAGTTTTAAAGTAAGTCACAGAATCTTCATCCAAACGAATAGTAATCGGCTTCTTGAGTTGAGAAGCATATGGATTCTTTTTTGCCTTTGAAAAATCGTATTCTTCACGCATGATGTTCTCCTTTAATAATAGGCTTTTGTTTCGGTTGCTGTTGCTTTTCGTGCTGAGATGATTCGAATGACATGACCTTCATTGCGATAACAATGACATACGATAATGACACGAAGCGAACTACTAAGTCCTAACAAAATAAAGCGGTCTTCGTTTTCAGAATGGTCAGGATCAGTTATCAATTTTGCGGACTCATCATAAAAAGCTGTACGCGCTTCCTCAAAAGAAACTCCGTGCTTATTCACGTTGGAAGCGGCTTTAAGCTCATCCCATTCAAATTTTATTGAGGTCATATGTACATTGTAAATATTATGTATTTTTTTGCAATCTTTTTAAATCCAATTCCTTAGCGATTGGACACTGCGTTCTTTCTATTGATCCTATCTTTAACCAAACCTGCTGTGCTTACTTAAATCCACTTTTCTGCTTCTACAATTATTAAGAAATGCAGCTTGTATTAAAACAATAAAAAACGGCATCCGAAGATGCCGTTTTAAGCTTAACGCTGTACTAACTAAAAGTTAAATAATGAGATTTAAATCTCACATTTAAATCTTAGAAGAACATGATCGCGCCTAGAGAAATTGTGTCTTGCTCTTGTTTTTTCAGTGCATTTGTTGTTGCTAAACTGTTTTCTTGTTCGCGGCTTGTATATTCAGCCACCAAGTTCAAGCTTTTCGTTAAAGGATGATAAGCACCGATGATCCAAGATTTGTTCTCTAAATCATATGTTGTTGTTTTAGAGTTGCTAGTACCCCATGATGCACCTAATTTAGTACCGATACCTGGGATTGCGTATGTCAATTGAACATAGCCACCGTTGTCATCAGACTTAACACCACCATTTGCAAATGGCAAGCCTGCTGTTGTGAATGCAGTTGTTGTAGCTCTTTGTGAATCTAAACCATCGCCGTCATAGTAGTAACCAAGCAAGCTAAAGCCATAAGCTGAGCCCTTAGCACCAACTTCTACACCTTTACTTGTGTAGTTAAATGTCGGTGATTCGTGTTTTTGAGAAATACCGCCTAACCATACGCGACCAGTCACATCGCTTACAGCGAAGTCATAAGTTGCTTTACCGTCAAAACCCATGTTCTCTGTAGATTCTGTAGGTGTTGTAGCTAAACCATCAGCCTTCAATGGTTCACGAAGTGCTACGGTGAATTGAAAGCCATTCCAGTTTGGTGATGCATATTGCGCTTGACCAACCCAGTCAGCGTAGATGTAGCCAGAACCGATACGACCTAATGTTGATGAGCCACCAGCTGCGCCACCAACACCAACGCCTAATAATGTCATGTCTGACAAGATAGCGTCTGAACCGAATACGCCTAAATCACGACCTAATTTGATAGTGCCCCATGAAGCATCACCAAATGTCAAGAATGCTTGACGAATATTTAATGTGTTGTTCGCGGCAGCAGCATTTGTGCCAGTAGAAGAACCTGTAAAGAATGTAAATTGAAATGCAACATCCATGTCGTTTTGACGTGATTTAGCACCAACGCCAAAAGCTGATGGTAATAAACCAGTACCGATAGTGTTGCTATCGGTTGGATTACGAGTAACACCAGCGTTTGCTGCACCATTTGCTGTAGTATTTTCTGTGTCAACGTTTGTGTAGTAAGCGTTCATGTTACCGCCGATGTCTACAGTCCAATCACCAGCTGGGATTGTGATACCTGCGTTTGCTGAAGCGCTGAATGCTAAAACTGCAGCAGCGACTGCTAAGTTTAATTGCTTGTTCATGTAAATCTCCTATTGCGTTTTATAATTGAGTTTTGCAAATTGCTAAAAACATACACCTTACAAAACTTTCACTTTACTTCTATTGGTTGAGATTGTTAACAAATTGTAACTATCTCATTAGAAGGTTATGCAAGTATGCAAAATTGTTTAGAGAAAGACAACTAATGTGAAGGTTTTCTACAATATGTTTTATGTTGTGTTGTTTTTTTGCAACATTTTAAACTTTTGCGTGCAGATTTGCTGATTTGGCTGCCTCAATTATAAGCTGACTTAACTCATAAGGCCTTTGCGCTACGCTTATTATCACCCTAACAAGATGATCGCTAGGCATGATTGCTAGAGATTGATTCAGTTACAAACCACGCTCCTCAATCGTGAATAATCGTTGGTATTCTTTTATGGCATAGCGGTCTGTCATACCCGCGATGTAATCTGCCACCGCGCGGGCTTGGTCTTGTTGTGCCATTTGTTGATACTCTTGAGGCAATAAGCCTGTATCTTGCATAAATATAGTAAATAGTTCGGTAATAATGCGGTGCGCTTTTGCGCTCATGCGGTTGACGCGGTAGTGCTTATATAGGTTTGCGCGCAAAAAGCGTTTGAGTTGGGCTTGTTGTTTTGCCATGGTTTCGCTAAAGGCAATCAACATGGGGAGTTGGCGAATGGCTTGTATGTTAGCTGGGTTAGCCTTTGCAATATTTTGGCTGCTTTGTTGGCATAAATCGACCACTTGGGCGTTGATCATGCGGCGGATGGTTTCATGCACTAGACGGCGGTGGTTGGTTTTATCTTTTTGTAACTTTGGATAAAGCGCACGCACTTGGTTGAGGTGTTGTGCGAATATTTCGACTTCTTCAAGTTGATCAAGCGTGATTAAGCCTGAGCGTAGGCCGTCATCAACGTCGTGGTTGTTGTAGGCGATTTCATCGGCCAGATTGGTGACTTGGGCTTCTAGCGACGGTTGTTGTTTTTTGATAAAGCGCTCGCCCACATCGCCTAGTGTTTTGGCGTTTTTAACGGAACAGTGTTTGAGTATGCCTTCACGCAGCTCAAAAGTGAGGTTGAGCCCGTCAAACTCGGCGTAGCGTTGTTCTAAAAAATCGACCACGCGTAACGATTGCAAGTTATGCTCAAAGCCACCATGCGCTTTCATACAAGCATTTAGTGCATCCTGCCCTGCGTGTCCAAATGGGGTATGTCCGAGGTCGTGCGCGAGGGCAATGGCTTCAACCAAGTCTTCGTGTATTTGCAGATTGCGGGCGATGGCGCGACCAATTTGGGCGACTTCTAGGCTGTGCGTAAGGCGGTTGCGAAATAAATCGCCTTCGTGGTTTACGAATACCTGGGTTTTATATTCTAAACGGCGAAATGCGCTGGAGTGGATAATGCGGTCGCGGTCGCGCTGAAATTGATTGCGCCCTTGCGGTGCTGGTTCGGGGTGGTGCCGACCTTGTGATTCATCTGGATTGGCAGAGTAGGGCGCAAGTGGGTTCATTATGAGCCTATTGAGAGTGTTTGTTTGAGCAGGTTGGCATCGTAATCGCTGGTGACGACTGATTTTCCAATGCCTTGTTGCAATATAAGGCGGATTTTGCCATCTTGCACTTTTTTATCCAAGCTCATTAAGTCTAGGTAGCGTTCTACACCAAGTGCGGGTGCTTGCGTAGGTAGATTGGCGGCCCGGTGGATGGCTTGCATTCTTGCAATCTCCGCATCGTTAAGCCAGCCCAAACGACGTGACAAATCAGCGGCGAGCATGGTGCCAGCGGCTACGGCTTCGCCATGTAGCCATACGCCGTAACCCATCGCATTTTCGATGGCGTGACCAAAGGTGTGACCTAAGTTTAATAATGCGCGTTCGCCACTTTCGTGTTCATCGGCGGCGACAACTTCTGCTTTGTTTTGGCATGAGCGATAAATGGCGTAGCTGATGGCGGCAGAATCTAGCGCAACCAGTTTTGGCATATTGGTTTCAAGCCAGTTGAAAAAGTCAGCATCACGAATCAAGCCATATTTGATGACTTCTGCAAGGCCAGCAGATAACTCACGTGCGGGTAGGGTGTTGAGTGTGTCAATATCGGCCAAAACTAATTGCGGCTGGTAAAACGCGCCAATCATGTTTTTACCAAGCGGGTGGTTAATGCCCGTTTTGCCGCCGACGGATGAATCAACTTGTGATAACAGGGTGGTGGGGATTTGAATAAATGGTACACCGCGTAAATAAGTAGCGGCTGCGTAGCCAGTTAAATCGCCAATTACACCACCACCAAGCGCGATGAGGGTAGTGCTACGTTCGCAACGATTTTTGAGTAGGGCATCGTAAATGAGATTGAGTGATTCGCCATTTTTGTAGGCTTCGCCATCGGGCAAAATAATTTCAATCACACTGACACCAGCATCACGCAAAGGCTGTGCGAGTTTTTGCATATATAAAGGCGCAACGGTGGTGTTGCTGACGATAGCAACACTTTTGCGTTTAAGGTGCGGCAAAATTAAATCGACATTGCCTAATAATGATTGACCTATATGGATGGGGTAGGCGCGGGCACCTAATTCAACTTTTAATGTTTGCATGACAGTGGTTAATTTACTCTGTTTGTGTGGGTTGAGTTTGCGGGTTCAATAAGGTTTGAATTTGATGCACGATTTGCGCGACAGGCTGCCCGCCTGTGTCCACAATATGGTGGGCGACTTCTCGATATAATGGGTCACGGGCAGAAAATAGTGTTTCCAGCTTTTTGCGGGCATCGCCCTTTTGCAATAACGGGCGATTTCTATCGTGACGTGTGCGCAGCCATAATTCGTGTACGTTAGCACGTAGGTAAATAACCGTTCCATTCGCTTTTAGAAATGCTCTATTTTCTTCAAACAATACGGCACCACCGCCAGTGGCTAATACGATATTTTGCTGTTGGCTAAGCTCTTCTATCATCTGCGCTTCGCGTTTGCGAAAGCCAGCCTCACCTTCTAACTCAAATATGACGGGAATGCGAACGCCAGTACGATGTTCAATTTCATGATCAGTGTCATAGAACGTTTTATCTAAGGCTTTAGCCAGCAAACGCCCAACGGTAGTTTTGCCAGCACCCATTAGCCCAACAAAAAAGATATTAGATTGCATAAAAAAATGCCAAGTACATATGTGCTTGGCATTTTATGACAAACTTGCACGCTTGTCAGATTTGGCTGCTGTTAAAACGATCGATAGTGCCGTTTCAAATGTTGAGCGGCCAGCTTTCTTAACGATTCATCTAAAAATCAGTGAATTGATAAATTCTCATCAAGCACTTTGGGCGTAATAAAAATTAGCAATTCCGTTTTATCATTTTGTTTGATTGTGCGCTTAAATGCGTTACCAACAAATGGAATATCACCAAAAAACGGGACTTTATTTACTTGATTTAATTGTGTTTGTTCAAATATACCGCCCAATACTGCGGTTTCGCCATTGGCCACTAACACTTGAGTTTTAACGTTTTGCGTGTCGATAGAGGGTACGTTGTTAAAGACTTGACCAACGCGATCTTTTTTAACACTTAAATCCATAATGATTTTGTTATCAGGGGTGATCTGCGGTGTAACTTCCAAGCTTAAAACAGCCTTTTTAAATGCGATTGCTGGGACGTTGTTAGCACCAGAAGCCGGTGTGATGTATGGTATTTCTGTACCTTGTTCAATCGTCGCTTTTTGTTGATTAGCGGTAGTTACGCGTGGGCTTGAAACCACTTTACCACGATTATCAGACTCTAAAGCGGATAGTTCTAGGTTTAGCAAGAAGCCTGCAGGTAATCTAAACAAGCTGGCTGCAATGCTGCCAAATGCACCCGTTACAGGCAGGTTAGACATGAGATCTTGCGCGGCATTAGGGCTAGTGCCAACTGCCGCTGTTGCAGCAGATGCTAGGTTGGATGAGCCAGTTAGGCCGCTAAGTGTTTCAGTCACAGTTGGACGCCCAGCTGCATCAAATGTTGTCGACCGACTTGTTACAGTGTTACCTAGTGAGCCGCTGACGCTTAAGTTGCCATTGCCTTGCCCTTGTTTTTGTATACCGAAACGGGCGCCTAGGCTTTTGCCAAATTTTTCATCTGCAATCACTAAGCGTGACTCAATCATCACTTGCTTAACTGCGATGTCGATCGTGTTGATGATGCGTTGAATATCTTGAATGCGTTTGGCGTTATCTTGTACAAAGACCGTGTTGGTTCTAACGTCAATCGCTGCACTACCGCGTTTAGACAAGATTTTTTGTTTATCATCCGTGAGTAAAGTCTTGAGATCTTCAGCTTTCATGTATTTCAAAGTGAAAATTTCTGTACGAATAGGTTCCAGCTCTTCAATTTGCTGGCTGGCTTCTAGCGCCACCTTTTCTTTTGCAACGACTTCATCTGAAGGTGCAACGACCACCACATTGCCAACCTTACGTTGCGCTAAGTTTTTGCTTTTTAGAATAATGTCGAGGGCTTGATCCCAAGGAACATCTTTAAGGCGCAAGGTGATATTGCCAGTGACTGAATCACTTGTCACAATATTTAAGCTAGTAAAGTCAGCAATTACTTGCAACACAGAGCGTATGTCGATATTTTGGAAATTTAAAGACAGTTTTTCGCCTGCGTATCCAGGTTTGCTACCTTGTACCAATTTATTTGGGTCTTCAATTACTGGACGCACATCTACAATAAAGCGCTTGTCTGCTTGGTAGGCAGATTGCTCCCATAAGCCTTTGGGTTCGATCACCATGCGAGTATTCTTGCCTTGCTTCATGGTGTCAACATAAAGCACTGGTGTGTTGAAGTTGATGACGTTCAAACGGCGTTGCAGCTTTTCGGGTAAATCTGCATTGATAAAGTCAACAACAATGGTTTTGCCTTTTTGTTGTAAATTAATGCCAGTAGTTGCATCAGAGAGGTCAATGATGATGCGTCCTTCACCATTTTTACCACGCATAAAGTCTACATTAGTAATGTCGTGTTTATCATCACCTAGCTTGCTTTCGGCAAAACGTTCTACTGCAGTATCCGTTAGCGATGAAGCGCCGTTGCCCTGCAACAACACGGTAACATCATTCCCACTGATG
Source organism: uncultured Methylophilaceae bacterium (assembly GCA_964620425.1). Taxonomy (GTDB): domain Bacteria; phylum Pseudomonadota; class Gammaproteobacteria; order Burkholderiales; family Methylophilaceae; genus DASXUG01. The sequence continues at coordinate 120,398 of CAZUGV010000002.1, forward strand.
GAGCTTGAGTAAGACACTTCTTTAGCTAAATTGAGCACCATGCGAGAACGGTCTTTGGCTTGTACCAAGCTGATTGATTTTAAATCCCCTTGATTGGCAGTTAAATTGTTTTTCGCAAGACCGTTACCAACACCAGGAAAATCAAGCGCAATACGTGGTGGATTGTTTAGCGTGAAACCAGCAGGTAATACAGATAAAGGTTGGGTGGTGTGAATGCGAACAGCGACTCTACCGCCCGACATGCTGACAAAGTCCACTTTTTCAATTCTATTTGAGAAGCCAGATTGGTCTTCCGCAAAAGTATTTAAGGCGACTGCACTAAACAAAATTAGCAACAGTATATTGATAAAGTTATTGATTTTCGAGGTACGCATTTTTAATACTCCACACTTATTCTTGCAAATTGATGCTTGTCGCATGTTCAACCCAATCCCCAGTAGCATCATCTTGCACGGTTTCTTTAAGTCTAATTTCGCTCTCAGTAATTTCAGTAACTTTGCCAAAGTTCTGTCCCATATAGCTACCAACTTTTACTTGTTGAGTAAGGTTTTCAGGCGTTTTCACTAATCCATACTTTTGTTTTGCATTTGAAAGCAACCCAACATATTGGAGGCTTTGTAATGGAAAAGCTTCCAAAGGGTCTCTTGGGCGGTTTAAATCTGGCTCAGCAGAACCACCTCTAGAGCTTGCTTTTCTTTGCTTAAACGGATCCGCTAGTGTGCCATCTGGATTGTAATCGACAGGTAAGTAAGCTCTAACCTCTGGAATAGGCGGGATTTTAACGCGCATGTCATTGCCAGCTTCACGTATAAATTTATCGAGGTCATCGCCTTGCCCGCTATCGCAAGCGCTCAGCAAACATACACTCGTAGCCAAAAACACATAGCAAATGTTGTCAAGCACACGTTTAAAGTTTGATTGTAATCTGGTTATCAACATAATCCGCTCTTAATGGCTCACAACTTTAGCATCAACTTTTTTCTTACTTGCTATTTCACTTGCGTCTAAATAACGATAGGTTTTAGCAATAGCCTCCATCACCAAGCGCCCATCTTTAACTTCCTTATTATTTGGATCTTTGGCATTTTCTGTGATTACCATATCATTTAACGTCACAATTCTGGAAAGCTTTGATATTTCTGAAGCAAAAGCGCCCATTTCATGATAATTACCCAAAACTTTGATGGAGATTGGCATCTCAGCGTAAAAGTCACCCACAATTTCTTGTCCAGGTTTAAATAATAAAAACTCTAACCCGCGTGAAAGACCTGCTTGGTTGATGTCGGTTAGCAAGCCATCCATTTGAGATTTATCTGGTAGTTGTTTGAGTAATGTACCAAATGTCTTTTCTACATCAATCATTTGCTGTTTGTAAGCATCTAAATTAACAGCCTGTTTTTTCTTGTCTAAAAACACCGTACGCAACTCAGTTTCTTTATTTTTCGCTTGATCTAACTCTTCTAGTTCGGTGCTCCAAATAAACCAGTAACCAATGAATAACACGATCAATAAAAGTGCGCCCAAAAGAACACCTTTGACAGGCAAAGGTAAATTGGCTGCATTTTTAAAATCGATATTTTTAAAGTCATCTAATGTCATGCTTTATAGACCTTTAGCATTGTTAGCGGCATGTTCGTCTGACGGAGTTGCTGGGATTTTTTGTTGCACGCTTAAAGTAAAAATATTACGTTTAATGTTATTAACTGTATCGGCTTTAATTTCAACTAAAGTAGGGTTTTGCAGAAATTCAGAGCCTGAGTAGTTACGCACCATGGTTGCAACACGTGCATTTGTGTCTGCAACGCCTTCTATCGTTATCAGATTACCTTGTTCTTTGAGACCTCTGAGGAAAATACCTTCTGGCAACTTGCGACTTAATTCGTCAAGCAATACCACCGCTTGCGCACGATTAGTTTGTAAGTTTTCTACGACTTGCTTACGATCTAGCAAGTCATTAATTTTGCTTTTTAAGTCTTTTATTTCAGCGATCTGACCGTCTAAATCTGCGATAGCTTTTTCCATACGCGTATTGCGTTCAGTTTGTGTTTCGATTTGACCGCTAATGAATGTGTGACCCAAAAACACAAGCGCAAACCCTAACACAGCGATGCCCGCCAGCATCATATTAAATTCGCGTTTGCGCTCTTCGCGTTTAATTTGACGATGAGGTAAAAGATTTATTCTGACCATTTAGTCAAACCCCCGCAATGCTAGACCACACGCATTTAGTAAGGCCGGGGCATCTGCAATCACTTGTTGTTGCTTAATTTTAGAGTTGAGTTGCATTTGTTGAAAAGGGTTGGCGACAATTGTGTTGACTTGTGTTTTTTCTTGCACAGCCACTTCTAAATTGGTAATTGAGGCGCAACCACCTGCCAAAATAATATGATCCACGCGATTGTACTGAGTAGATGTTGTAAAGAATTGTAATGCCCGCGTAATTTCGGTGCTTAAGGACTGAACAAAAGGCTGTAACACTTCTGCATCGTAGCTGTCAGGCAAGCCACCCTTGCGTTTTGCAGATTCTGCCTCTTCGGTTGATAGCCCAAATCGACGTTGAATTTCTTGGGTTAATTGCCCACCACCAAACGCTTGCTCACGGGTATACACTGATTTGTTGTTGTGCATCACATTAACATGCATCATTGTGGCGCCAATATCTGCAATCATGACGGTTTGCTCAACACCTTTATTCGGCAATTGGCTGGCAATTAAGCCATATGCAGCTTCTGTAGCATGGCTTTCTATATCAACCACAATGACTTTTAGACCAGCCCCTTCGGCACTAGCGACACGATCTTCAATTTTTTCTTTACGTGCTGCGGCTATTAAGACCTCAACCTCACTTGGGCTATTAGGTGCTGCGCCGATTTCTTGGAAGTCAATATTGACCTCATCTAATGAAAATGGAATGTATTGATTCGCTTCTGATTCAACTTGAAACTCCATATCCTCTTCACGAAGCCCAGCTGCCATGATGACTTTTTTTGTAATCACCGCAGAAGATGGTAAAGCAATAGCAGCGCGTTTTTCACGTGTGGCCAATGTTTTCCAAGCGCGAGATATTGCTTCAGACACCTGCTCAAGGCCAGAGATATTGCCGTCAACAATCGCGTCTTTGGCCACTGGCGTAATGGCATATGCTTCAAGGCGATAGCCGTTACCAACTTTTGCCAACTCGACCATTTTGACGGAGGTAGAACTAATGTCTACACCGATTAATGGTGGCGTGCGCTTTGTGAAAAAATCGAACTTCAAACTGAAATTCCCTTTCGATACTTGTTTAAGTTGCTAATATTGCACACATTTACCCAACCGATGCTAGCAATAAGGTTGAAACGAGTAAAGGTAATTTTTTTTTAATTCAATGCCTATGACACATATGGTACATTTACGCTTGGTTTTCATAAAGATTTAATCACGTCTATGTTCATAAAAAAATGGTGGCAAATTTTAATTTTAGCCACATTGGTATTCTTTTTGGTCGCTGTTGCTATGGTTGGGTTGGCAGCAACACTTATCTATCCAGCGCTTCCTTCTTTAGAATCGCTTACAGACTATAAACCCAAAGTACCCATGAGAGTATATACCGAAGATGGCAAATTGATTGGTGAGTTTGGCGAGGAAAGACGTGCCTTTATTCAAATTCAAGATGTTCCTATGAATATGAAAAACGCAATTGTCGCGATTGAAGATCATCGTTTTTATGAGCATGGTGGGGTTGATTTTTATGGCATCGCTCGCGCCGCTTTTAATAACATCACAGGTCGTGCACATGAGGGGGCAAGTACAATTACCACGCAGGTTGCAAAGAATTTTTTCTCGCATGGTGAGCGTAATCTGAAAACCAAAATTTATGAGTTTTGCTTGGCTGTTAAAATTGAACACACACTCAGTAAAGATAAAATTTTAGAGTTGTATTTGAATCAGATTTTTCTTGGTCAGCGCGCTTATGGTTTTGCTGCCGCTTCTCAGGTTTATTATGGCAAACCGCTAAAAGATTTAAATTTGGCTGAATCTGCTTTACTTGCAGGGTTACCAAAAGCACCAAGTAACTACAATCCATTTTCCAATATTAAACGCGCAAAAACACGTCAGCATGAAGTGTTACACGATATGTTTCGTTTCGGTTTTATTGATGAGGCTACTTATACAGATGCCTTAAAACAACCTTTGCGCTTTAAAGTAGCGCGCCAGTCAACAGATTTGAAAGCCGAGTATGTGGCGGAAATTGTGCGCCAGACTATGTATGAGCGCTATCAAGATGCTATTTACACAAGTGGAATCAAGGTATACACGACCATTCTTAAAGCAAATCAAGAGGCTGCAAATGCAGCGGTAGTGAAAGGTTTGCTGGAATACGATGGGCGTCATGGCTACCATGGCCCAGAAAAATATATCAGCAACACTTCTGGCGACCCAGCCCCCGATTGGATGGATAAAGCGCTAGATGAGTTTGAGGTTTACGGTGGGTTGACCCCTGCGATTGTGACGCAAGCAAATATGAAGCTGGTCTCTGCACGTACTAAATTTGGTAAAGATATACAAATTTCTGGTGAAGGGCTTAAGTTTGTTCTGTCTGCTTTGTCTGAAAAAACCCCAGAAAAGCAAAGAATCAAAGCAGGCTCAGTGATTCGTGTAATGCCATTGGGAAATACTTGGAAAATTGTGCAACTACCACAAGCAGAATCTTCATTGATTGCGGTAGATTCTGATACTGGTGCTGTTCGTGCGTTAGTGGGTGGGTTTGATTTTAATCGCAATAAATTTAACCATGTGACACAGGCTTGGCGTCAACCTGGCTCTAGCTTTAAACCATTTATTTATTCAGCTGCATTAGAAAAGGGTTTTACAGCCGCGAGTGTCATTGATGACTCACCGATTAGCTTTCCAGCTAGCACGACAGGGGATGGTACTACGTGGGCACCTCATAACTTTGATGATAAGTATGATGGACCAATTCGATTAAGAACTGCGTTAACCAAGTCAAAAAACATGGTTTCCATTCGCCTACTCAATGCTATAGGTACAAAATATGCGCAAGACTACATAACACGTTTTGGTTTTTCCCCTAAAGATCACCCTCCCTACTTAACCATGGCCTTGGGTGCTGGATCTGTTAGTTCTTGGCAGATGGCAGGTGCATACTCTGTGTTTGCGAATGGAGGATATAAAATCCAACCCTATTTGATTAAAAAAATTGTGGATCGCAATGGCACTGTGATTGAGGAGGCGCAACCAACGGTTGCGACTAAAAATGCTGAGCGGGTGTTGGATGCGCGTAACGCATTTATCATGACATCAATGATGCAGGATGTCGCCAGAATTGGTACCGCGGCTAGAGCGCGCCAATTGGGACGTTCAGATTTGGCCGGTAAAACGGGCACAACCAACAGCCAAGTCGACACGTGGTTTGCTGGGTATAACCCGAAGCAAGTCGCTATTGTGTGGATGGGTTACGATAAGCCGCAATCGCTAGGGAAAAATGAAACGGGTGGTCATGCCGCTTTGCCGATTTGGATTGACTATATGGCGGTTGCGCTAAAAGGCATGCCAGATAACCCTTTAGTTATTCCTGATGGCATTGTGTCAGTGAAAGTTCATCTCGGTAGCGGAACACACGCGGCAGAGGATGAAAGCGGGATATATGAGTACTTTTATGATGAGTTTCAACCTAGAGGTGCAGCGCCTATAGATGGCTTTGGGACTGATCAAGGGGATGGATCTGATTTAAGTGGCCAGTCGCAACCTCCAGCGGAAACTGCTTCGCCGCTACCGACAACTCCAGATCAACTTTTTTAGCAGGTATTTTTTCTGCGGCTATTGTTGTATTGTAATTTTATTTACAAAGGATACTTCATCATTCTTTTGTAACAATTAAAATTCATTATTTTAAACTGTCTTATGAGGTGGATTATGGCAAAAGATAATTATAATCAATCTCGGCAACTCATCGCGCAAACAGCCGCCCGTATGATAGTAGAAGACGGTATTGCGGATTTTGCTTATGCTAAAAAAAAGGCAGGTCGGCAACTCGGAGTGCTAGAGAATAGCTCGCTTCCAACGAATACTGAGATTGAAGAAGAGATTCGTGTTTACCATGAATTGTATTCAGACGATCAACCCGAAATGTTGCATCAACTTCGACAAAATGCCTTAATGGCTATGGAGCTGTTGGCGCGATTCAATCCACACCTTACTGGTTCAGTGTTAAATGGTACCGCTGGTAAACATGCTGAAACGCACATTCACCTGTTTGCAGATAGTGCAAAAGAAGTAGAGATATTTTTGCTCAACCACCAAATTGATTACGTCACCAACGAAAAATCTTTTCGCACCAATAATGACATGAAGCGTGACCGTAAAAATAGTGATCGCTTGCGCGTGCCTGTGTTTACGTTAGAAGGGCCAAATGGACTGATTAAGTTGAGTGTTTTTGAGTATGATGATATTCGTGTGCTGACTAAAAGCTCAACAAGCGGAGGTAACGCTGAAAGGCTGGATGTGGCTGGCGTTCAGGCATTATTAAAGCAAGCCTCATAATACATTGGGCAACAAGTCCATTGCACAAAAGCTTACAACACTCACTCATGGAGTGATTCTAAAATCACAGCTTTGCAGCTGGCTAAACCTTTAATTTGTAACGGGAGTATTTGTTGCGGCAATCATCGCAGTAAAGTTTGAGATGGGGACAGGTTTGCTAAAATAGTAACCCTGATACTCATCACATTCCAATTTTTTTACCAAATCTAACTGTTGTTTGGTTTCCACCCCTTCAATCGTAGTGTTAATGCCTAGCGCATTGGCTAACTTGATAATGCAACCTAAAATGGCATAATCCTTTTTGTTGTTTACTATTTCTTTTACGAAAATCTTATCCACTTTTAGACGATCTACCATCAAATATTTGAGTGAGCTAAATGATGAGTAACCCGTACCAAAATCATCAATCGCAATTTGAATGCCTAGTTTTTTTATTTCTTTCAATTTATTAATGCTTTCGCCCAACACTTGTACCGTACTTTCTGTAATTTCTAACTCCAAGCACTCGGGTGGAAAGTTGGTTTGTGCCAACGTGTCTTTTAAAAAGGTAACCAAGCCTTCATCAGCAAATTGGCGTATGGATAAATTAACTGATAGGCTAAATTTTTTCTCTTTCGCCAGTTTGTGAAATAATGGTTCTGAGAGCGATTTCCTAATCACCCAGCGACCAATCGGCACGATACTGCCTGTTTGCTCAGCGATGCCAATAAATCGATCTGGCGCTATTAATCCAAAAATTGGATGATTCCAACGAATCAAGGCCTCTGCACCTACAATTTGATTGTTTTTTAAATCTACCTTAGGTTGGTAATGTAGCTCAAATTGGTTTTTCTCTAAAGCAGGCAATAACCCTTGTTTAATGCCAACGCGGTCATCAGAAAGTCTAGACATGTCTTTGGAAAATACCATGACGTGATTTCCAAATAGATTTTTTGCTTCATAAATGGCATTGTCAGCAGCAGATATGAGGGCATTAGCGTTATCGCCATGTAATGGGTAAACCGCAATGCCTATGCTGGCGGTTACGTTAAATTTTTGTTCTACTATTTGTATGGGTTGAGCAATCGATATCAACAATTTTTGCGCGTATGAAGCAATAAAGTCTGGGTTATCTAGGTTTGGTATTACAACCGCGAATTCGTCTCCCCCTATACGAAATAGTTTGTGGGTACTTAGTAAGTGATTTTGTATATTTTGCCCCATGAGTTGAATAAACTTATCACCATGTAGATGGCCAAGGCTATCATTGACTAGCTTAAAGTTGTCCAAGTCTAACAACATGATGCCAAAGCCAGAGCCACCACCCCTTAGTTCTTGAATGAGTTCCTCTAGCTGCCCCACAAATGCCAAACGATTGGGAAGACCTGTTAAAGTATCATGCGCTTTAGCGTAGTCTACTTCCCGCTGTTTAATTAGCGAAGTCATGTTCGCGAGTTGATTGGCATTGACATCCATTAACGTGCCCAGCACGGTCATGGGGCTGTCGTTATATCGCTTTGCGTTGAGCTCCAGCATCACTTGCCCTTGGTGAGGGCGTAAATAGCGGAATCGCACAGATACATGCTCGTTTGTTTCCTTTAAGCGATCAAAGGCACCGATGAGAATCGATCTATCTTCTGTGTGTGTGAACTCTAGTAGTGACAAATAGCCACCCTTGAAAGTGCCCGCTTGACCAAACAGTAATTTGTTGAGATGCGGATAACCGTAGAACTCATCATATTGTGCATTCCACCGAAAAGCCGCCATGCCAGATACATCAAGCGACAGCTCAAGCATTTCTTTTTCTTGTTCAAGCTCATTATTTTTAAGCGAAAGTATACTTAGTTTCTTTTGTAACTTATCTTGCAAAATTCGTGCGTGCTTGGCATCTAAATCATCAATATTTTCATCTAATAACGCACTGTCAAAAGCATGGTTAGAAAGCGTTTCAGCAACTTGTTGTAACATCTCTTTTGGGTCGATAGGCTTGATAATAAACTTACTAGCACCAGATGCCAGCGCGAGTTGTTGATCCCTAGATTCAATATAGGTTGCAGAATAGATGATAATGGGAATGCTTTTAAATCTATCATCCGTTTTAATTTTCCGGCACAACTCAAAGCCATCAATGTTAGGCATCAAAATATCAGAAATGATGAGGTCTGGCTGGTGGTTTTGTACAAGATTCCAAGCTGCTAACCCGTCATTGGCAACCAATACCTCATAATCTCTAGATGTGAGTATTGACTCAAGCAGAATGCGTGAGTCTGGATCATCCTCCACAATTAAGATCTGCATGGTTGGCTTTCTAAGATTTGTTTGATGTCAGAAATAATGGTTTCAGGATTGATAGGTTTTTCGATATACCCAGTACAGCCTTTGGCGATTAAAACTTCACGATCTCCAGACATGGCATACGAAGTGACTGCAATGATTGGCAATTCTGCTGTACTTTGATTTTCCCGAATAGCGATTAATACCTCTGAGCCATCCATATCAGGCAGTTGAATATCGAGTAAAACAAAATCAGGATTTGCATGAGTGGCAGAAAAAATGCCATCTTTTCCATTAAACGCTTTCAGTGTCTCATAGCCCGCCAATTCCAAAATAAACGAAATTAACTCCATATTATTTTCATTATCTTCAATTATTAAGACTTTACTGTGCGACATAATGAGTTTCCGTATTGGTCAGTTGTGGATTGACGAGTGGAAGTGTAATAGTGAACGTGCTACCCACATTAAGCGAACTTTGCACTTGAATTTCCCCATGTAAAAAATCTTCTGTAATTTTTTTCGTTAGATATAACCCCAAGCCCGTGCCGGGCGTTTTAATACGCAGATGACTATCAACGCGTTCAAAAGGCTTAAATAGTCTGGCTTGCGCCTCTTCTGGTATCCCGATGCCTGTATCGCTAATTGCGATGACTACGCTATCTACTTCTTTGATCTTTTCTTGATGCACATTGACAGTGATGATGCCCTGCTCGCTGTATTTCACAGCGTTACTAAGCAAGTTGAGTATGACCTGATAGGTTCTTTTCCTATCGCTTGTTAAAACAATCTGGCTACCAATGTTTAATATTAGCCCAAGTTGCTTCTCAACACGCTGATTTTGAACTGATTGTGTTGCTTCGTCCAGCACCGCGTTTAATTCAAACTCCGCAATATGCACATTGGTGTAACCTGCTTCAATCTTAGAAATATCAATGACATCCGTAATCAAGCTAAGGAGATGCTTGGCTGAACGCATGACACGCATCAGTTGATCGGTTTGGCGCTCATTGAGACTGCCTGATAAACCTTGAAGCAATACACCAGAAAAACCAATAATAGAGTTTAGAGGGGTGCGTAATTCATGTGACATTGAGGCGATGAACATTGATTTTGCCCGGTCAGCTGCTTCTGCACTGTTTTTCGCTGCGAGTAGTTGGTGTTCTACTTCCTTTTGTGCCACTAGATCATAAAAAATCCCTGCGAGATATGTTGGAATATTCTGCTCATTTTTAAGTGAGAATAAATTGAGAAAGACTGGGTATAAGTCTCCATTTTTTAAGGTGAGGTCTAACTCCCCAGACCACTCACCTATTTTGTGAGTCGTTGGGATTGCTACGGTGTTTAAAATATTTTGTGATTCTTCTGAAAAATAGACCATAAAATCTTCAACGATCTGTTTTGGCGTATCGCCGCGTTGTAATAATTTTTGTAGCGTTGGATTAAAATACAAAGCCGAGTGATCGAATTTTGCAATGCCCAGCCCTTGCGGAGCGGCATCTGCAAATAGTCTAAAAATTCTTAACTGCTCTTCTGCTCGTTGATGATTAAGCACTTCAATTTGTAGTTCTTGATTGGCTTTGGCTAATGCTAACGTACGGCTATTTACCTTCGCTTCTAGTTCTGCGTTGGCTTGCTCCAAAGCTTGCTGTGCCTCCAGCTTGGCACTGCTCTCTAATGATAAAGCAATTACATTACGTAATGACTCTGCATAGGTTTTTTCGTCGGTTGACCATACTCTTACCTTGCCTTTTTGTTCAATACATAACACTCCAAGTAGACGTTTATCTGCAATAATCGGTGTGTCTAGCAAGGCGCCAATGTCGTAAACAGATAAATATTTCTCGCGAAGGTCACTAGTTCTTAGATCATTTTTAGCGTCATTTGCATCAATAATTTTCTTAGATAACACATTCGCAAAATAAACGGGAAAATCTGCCTGCGATAGAACACTCCCTGTGCGGTGGTTGTTCGTATCAGCATAGTACAAATCTTGTAATTCGAGCTTAGAGTAGTCACTATTAAACAACCAAACACTTGCTTGTGAGGCGTGCAGTGTACGTGCAGCGATTTCTGTAATAGTTTTAATATCCAAGACTTGCCCCCCACTCGCATATCGAGCAGTTAACTCCGCTAAACTACTATTTTGCAGCGATAGTCTTTGTTCGTTTTCTAACAATAACTCCTCATTTTTACGCCTGGATAACATATAACTAGCAATAAGAGCCGTAAATAGCAACCCGACTCCAAATACAACGAAAGAAATGCGAGTAAGTAATATAAGTGGGTTGCTATCAATTGGTGTCGCGATGAATCTCCAATCCCTACCTGCTACTTTAATCGTCTGTGATATTTCAAAGTGCTTGTTCTTTTTGATGTCCTGATCCCAGTTTTCTTCGTTAGCAGAAGAAGCAATATGTATTGGTTGATTAGGGTCAGTAACATCTAAAATATGCACCGTTAGTTGATTATTAACTAGACTGGTGATCTTTTCAAAAAATGACTTGGCGTTATATACCGCCCCGATAAAACCCTTGATGTTAGTTTCATTTTTTAACGCTGGATTTTCTTCCACTGAGCCATTGTAGATAGGGAAATAAATCACAACGCCTATATCGCTAAAATTTCCAGAGATGACTTTGATGGGTTTGGTGGCAATCGGTATCCCGTTGGTCATTGCAAGATGGAGTGCGGTTAACCTATCTTGGTTTGAACCAAGATTAAAACCGAGGTTTAATGGAATATCTTGCAAGCTCGACGTATAAATAACTGGATAATAATCATTATGTACCTGAGCCTGAATTGGATTTAAATTCTCATCAATATCAAATATTTTGAAATCAGTTTTGAAACGGGCACTGATAGATTTTTCAAACTTATTTTTTTCACTCAACTGAACTCGAGGGCTCCAGCTAATTTTATTGATAATTGGGTTTTTACTTAAAATGGGTTTAGTAAAGTTAGCAAACTCATCTCGCGAGATATCAATTCTGTAATAGAGCGCACTTACTGCATTTACATCTCGAATGCTCAATTCAACTGATTGATTAATTTCTTTAAAAATATCCATTGCTTGACGCTCAAAAAGTTGAATACGAGCTTTATAGTCAACTTTATAAGACATAAAACTGGCCATCAGTGTCAAACTTAAGCCAATAGCAATGATGGGGAATCCATAACCAAAGGTTTTATGTTTCTGGCGCTCAACATGGGATAAGACCAAGCCCATCGGTGTGATTAAGAGTGCTCCGCACCAATTACCTAGCCAAAAGGTGATAATTGTTGGGGTAATCGTTTCAGAAGCGACCATGTTTGCGTATGTAAGCATTGGTACGCTCAAAACTGCAGCAATAAGACAACCTAAAGCAGTAATGCCAATATAGATTGAGATGTCTTTGATACTATTGAAGTTGAACCTAGGTAGTAGATGGGATACCCAGTAATGGTTAAAAGTAACCTCGATTGTGCCAAAAATGCCAAGTGCTATAGCTATGGGGATGGATTCTGTATAAAAATCTAAGTTAGAAAAGCTGGGAACAATAAAGCCAATTAACTCAATAAGTATTAGGCCAATCAAAACCCCAATTAACGCTGGGATTTTTTTTAAAAAAACAGCAAGTAACCCAACGCCAGAAGGTAGCCATATCATTGACACACCCTCCGTACCAACCCCAAGCACAATACTTAATAAGCCAGCTAAGTAAATGGCTAGCGCAGTCACTGTAGTAACGAGCATGTTTTGGTTTAATACACCCATTTATTTTTGCTCTGAACAAGTACTCTTTTTAAGTGTAAATTTCGGTTTATGTTAGCCTAGCTGATAAGAAAAAGATAGTAAAGTCCAATTTATTGGGTTTTATATGGATACTACAAAGGTAACTACAGTGAAACCTAACTAAAGTATAGATTTATCAGTAGTTTTAAAAAACTATGGTTTTTTTGAGCGTTGGTAATTACCATCTCGGGGAAATGACTCAATAATCGGTCTAAAATCCTGTTTTTCTGGATTCAGACAAATACATAACTCTCATTAACTTATATACAGTCTCATTTACTTATGTTTGTTGACACACCTGCAGATTGTGCTTGTGTATCAGCATGGTAAGAACTGCGTACCATTGGCCCGCAGACTGCATGCGTAAATCCCATCGCTAACGCCTCTTGCTCAAATTGCGCAAACCGCTCAGGTGTGACAAAGCGCATCACGGGCAAATGGTGTGCGCTGGGTTGCAAATATTGCCCAAGCGTTAACATGGTGACGTTGTGGGCACGTAAATCGCGCATCACCTCTAAAATTTCTTCGTCAGTTTCACCTAAACCCAGCATTAAGCCTGATTTAGCTGGCACATTCGGATACAGTTCCGCAAATTGCTTGAGCAGGGTTAAAGAGTTTTGATAATCCGCGCCAGGCCTTGCTTGTTTGTAAAGGCGCGGCACCGTTTCTAAATTGTGATTCATCACATCTGGCGGGGCAGATTTTAGAATCTCGAGCGCGACTTCAATACGCCCTCTAAAATCAGGCACAAGTACTTCGATTTTAATTTCTGGCGATTGCGCGCGAACTGCCTTGATGCAATCCACAAAATGTTGCGCGCCGCCATCACGTAAATCATCACGATCTACGCTGGTAATCACCACATATTTCAAGCGCATTTGGGCAATTGTACGGGCTAGATTTTCTGGTTCATTGGCATCTGGCGGCAGAGGTTTACCATGTGCGACATCACAAAACGGGCAACGGCGCGTACAAATGTCGCCTAAAATCATAAACGTCGCCGTGCCGCCGCTAAAACATTCTCCAATATTAGGGCAGGAGGCTTCTTCACAAACCGTATGCAGATTATTATCCCGTAGAATCTGCTTAATTTCTTGAAAGCGGGCGGAATCAGGCATTTTCATGCGGATCCATTCTGGCTTACGCATCGCTGGTTGCGGGACGATTTTAATGGGAATGCGGGCAGTTTTGGCTGCTCCCGTTTCTTTTACGCCAGCCACTTTTTTAGGCGCCTGATTCATGCGTTACTTTCTCATATTGCAAAAAATGGGTTAAATATGTGAGCAGTTTTTTGCCCGCCTCGTTAAGACTTAATTCTATGCCAAGGTCACGCATTTGTGTCACTTGTTGACCTTCATAGCCACAGGGGTCTATCGCTGAAAATGGGGATAAATCCATTGCCACATTTAGACTTAAACCGTGGTAGCTACATTGATTTTTAAGCCTTAAACCTAATGACCCGATTTTTTTGTCGCCAACGTAAACTCCGGGGGCTGTGGCACGCGCCTCAGCATGAATATTATACTGAGCTAACAGAGCGATTATACTATTCTCCATCGCGCTAACCACTTGACGAATCGTTAGATTTTTTCTTTTTAAATCAATCAGTAAATAGATAATGAGCTGCCCACGACCATGATAGGTGATTTTGCCGCCTCTATCTACTAAAACAACGGGAATATCACCTCGCGCAGGCATTCTGACTTCTTTGCGATTCAAACCTAAGGTGTAAACCGCTTCATGCTCAGTCAGCCACAATTCGTCAGGCGTATCAGGGGTGCGCTGTGCCGTGAACGCTTGCATGGCATGCCATGTTTGTTGGTAATTAGTTATACCAAGGTCACGAATTATTAAATCATGCATGACTAAAATTGATGTACACGACCCTGTTTACAGAACGAATTTAACAATAGGATGCTTGCTTAATGCGATGTAAACGGCGTCGAGTTGAGGTTTTGATGTTACGTGAACCACGCAGGTAAGGCTCAGATAACGACCAGTAGAGCTTGCACGGGTTCCAATGTTTGTAATGTCAAAATCAGGTAATACTGAATTAATTACTCCAACGATGACCTCCGTCAAGTCAGACTGAACTTCAGCCACCACTTTAATTGGGAAATCACATGGAAACTCGACCAGCGTTTCGGTAATTTCATCTTCTGCCGCAGTAGGATGGTGCGCTTTTCTAGGTGATGTGATTTCTTCAGCCATGTAAACTCCTATTGCATCATCAATTTAACACTATCCCACATGCGACCAAAAATGCCTGCTGCTGGGATCGCTTTAGGTGCAATGAGCTTGCGCTCGTCTATCACCTTATCATTCAGCGTAAATTTAATGCTACCGACTTCCTGGCCTTGGTTAATAGGGGCAATTAACGGCTGTTTAGTGGTGACGGTAGCTTTAACATTTGCATATGCGCCTTTTGGTAAAACCACGTACAAATCGTTAGCAACACTCGCATTCAAGTTGCTTTCAGCGCCTTTCCACACTTTGACTGCACTAACCGTACTGCCGGCTTTATATACCAAATGGGATTCAAAAAACTGGTATCCATAATTCAAAAGCTTCTGACTTTCTGTCGCGCGGGCACTATCGGTTGGTGCACCCAGTATGACCGAAATCATGCGCGTTTCACCACGTTTTGCTGATGAGATTAAGCAATATCCAGCGGTTTCGGTATGCCCTGTTTTCATGCCATCTACATAAGGGTCAAGCCACAGCAAACGATTGCGATTTGGTTGGGTAATTTTGTTATAACTGTATTCTTTAACGTTATACAGACGCTTGTATTGATCTGGGAAATCACGAATAAGCGCTGTTGCCAGCAAGGATAAATCATAAGCAGTGGTGTAATGCTGGGGGTCTGGCAAACCTGTTGCATTCATAAAATGTGTGTTTTTCATGCCCAGCTCGGCTGCTTGCTTGTTCATCATATCGGCAAATGCTTCTTCGGTAGAGGCGATGCCTTCTGCCAACGCAATCGAAGCGTCATTGCCAGAAACAATAATCATGCCATGCAATAATTCATCTACAGTGACAGGTTTATTGGGTTCTATAAACATTTTAGAACCCTCGGTTTTCCATGCTTTTGTGCTCACTGGAAGTGATTGCGTAAGTGTTAAGTGACCATTCTTAAGCGCTTTGAACGACAAGTAAGCGGTCATAATTTTTGTGAGTGAAGCTGGCTCAACTTTGCTCTCTGCTTGCTTTTGCGTAACGACACTACCACTATTAAAGTCTTTAAGCACATAGGCTTTAACAGCCAAGGTTGGTGCTGGTGGTATTTCTGCTCGTGTTGGAAGCGTAGTGAGCATGCCAAGCAAAATGATAGCAATAGAAAATTTAAGTGGGCGAAGTGACGGTTTCGTCAAAGAAGGTAGTTGCTTAAGCATAAAATATAAGGCTGCCTTTAAGGCTGATTGATAATGAAGGTATTCAGTTTTAATGATGATTTAATCTTGACAACTAATTGTTCGGCCTCTTTTTTGTTTTCAAAAGGCCCCAAACGCACACGGTAAGTGCTGCCATTATACCAGTTATTAATAAGCTGTCTTTCTGCCAAGTTTTCCTTCGCTAGTTTTTCAACAAGCTCATCCCCATTGGTTTTTGCTGAAAATGCACCCGCTTGAACATAAAAGCCTTTGGCCTCACCTTGTGGTGCAGAAGCACCATCTATCAAAAGTGGTGCAATTTTTGTATCAGTAGCATCCACCATATTTTCTTTGGCGGTGTTGGTTTCTGGTGTTGGTTTGATGAGTGTTTTGGACTGAGCGCGTGTATCTATTGCTTCAACCTCAACCATACCACTACCTTTTGTCAACAAACCCAATTTGTGGGCGGCGGCATAAGATAGGTCAACGATTCTGTCGTTATGAAATGGCCCTCTGTCATTCACCCGCACGACGACAGATTTTTTATTCTCGACATTTGTCACCCGCGCATAGCTCGGAATCGGCAAGATCGTGTGTGCTGCTGTCATTGCATACATATCATAGACTTCACCTGTTGATGTTTTTTGACCATGGAAGCGCTTGCCATACCATGATGCCAAACCACGTTTTTTGTATGGTACATATTCAGTCATCGGCTGATAACTTTTATTGAGCGCATAATATGGCTTATTTGCACGTTTCAATAAAGGCTCTGACTTTGGCGTTGCATCTGGAACGCTATCAAGGTTTGCTGGTGGGTTATCCTCAGGGCCATCATCTAGATAATAGCCGCCTGGTTTAGCAGGAGTTGTAATAGCAGGGCTAGGTGATTTAGCTTGCTCATTTTTTGGTGTTTCTGCCTGACCTTCAGGAATCGGTTCGACATTAGGGGCACTGTTAATCGTTGACCCTGGTTTTGCTGGCGCTTGTTTAACAGGTGTGCTTGCTCCGCACGCGACTAACAACGTGGAGAGTATGGAAATGGTAAGTGTCGCTTTTAATGTAGGAATTAATGTTATTTTATTCATTATGTAGCCACCAATTTTTTGTGCGTATCAATGCTCATTAAGATGCCGAAACCAAGCAATATGGTCACTAAAGATGTACCACCATAACTTATCATCGGCAACGGAACTCCAACGACAGGCAATATACCACTCACCATCCCAATGTTTACAAAAACATAAGTAAAAAACGTAAGTGTAATACTGGCGGCTAGTAAACGGCAGAATGTGTTCTGCGCACGTTCTGCTATGATTAAACCGCGAATAATCAGCAACGTAAACATTGTCAACAGCAATAAATTGCCAACCAATCCAAACTCCTCACCGAATACCGCAAAAATAAAGTCTGTCGTGCGCTCGGGCAAGAAATCTAGCTGTGCCTGTGTGCCATTTAACCATCCTTTTCCAGCCACGCCACCAGAACCTAAGGCTATGCTCGCCTGTATGGTGTGATACCCTGCGCCAAGCGGATCTTGGTATGGATCAAACAAAATCTGAATCCGCTTGCGTTGATATTCATGCAACATTGACCACAATATGGGCGCCATCGCAGAGACCGAAACCACGGAACCGATTAAGATTTTCCAGCTTAAGCCCGCAAAGAACAACACATAAAACCCTGAAGCGCAAATAAGCAAGGCTGTACCTAGGTCGGGCTGCTTCATAATCAAGCCAACAGGGACTGCTAATAACAAAGCGCCAACGCCATAATCGGCAAGCTTGAGTCCAGCCTCACGTTTAGCAAAATACCAAGCAAGCAACATGGGGACTGCAATCTTCATTAGTTCAGATGGTTGCACGCGCGCAACACCCAAATTTAACCAGCGCCGCGCACCATGACTGATTTGACCAAACAGCATCACACCAATCAGCATAAGCAAGCCGACGACATATAAAGGTAAGGCAATACGTTCAAGGTGCTGGGGTGGAATATTCGCCGCAACCCACATCACACCAAACGCAGCTGCAATATTGATGCATTGCGAACCAACACGCGCCACACTTTGACCTGAAGCGCTGTAGAGCACAAACAACCCCACTACGCAGGTGAAAAATAAACAGCCGATTAAAAATGCATCTAAATGTTTTGTGAGCTGCTGAAGCAAGTTTTTAATCATGCAATATTTCCTCTACTACTGGCTCCGTGGCTACTGGTGTTACTGTGGGTTCAGTAGGTAAATTGGACTCCGCTGGCAGTTTAGGCGCTGGCATTTTCCCAAGGAGATAATAATCCATCACTTTACGTGCAATCGGACCCGCGACTGAGCCGCCGTGACCGCCATTTTCCACGATGATTGCCAATGCAATGGTAGGATTTTCTGCGGGCGCATAAGCAATGAACAGCGCATGGTCTCGATGCCGCTCGTCAATATTTTTTGCATTGTATTTCTCATTTTGCTTGATGCCTACCACTTGGGCAGTACCAGTTTTTGCTGCAATATTATAGGTGCTGCCAGCACCCACGCTTGCTGCGGTTCCTCCAGGCTGGGTGACGCCCATCATACCAGCGCGAACAATTTCAATATGATTCACTTCGAGCGGAACCGTATCGACTTGAGTAATCTGAGTAGGTGTGATTGTTTCGCTATTATTTTTTTTAATACTTTGTACCAAATGCGGTTTAATCGCTATCCCATTATTGGCTAGCACTGAGGTGGCATGTGCCAGTTGCATTGGCGTAACCAAGGTGTAGCCTTGCCCAATTCCCACAATTACGGTTTCTCCAGGAAACCATTTTTGCTTCCAACGTCGCCACTTCCATTCTGGTGTAGGCAATAAACCTCCGATTTCACCAATCAAGTCTATGCCTGTTTTTTTACCAAATCCAAAATGGCGGACAAATGAAGTCAATTTATCTATCCCTAAATCTAAAGCCAAGCCGTAGAAAAAAGTATCACATGAAACCGTAATGGCTTTTTGAATATCTACGCTACCATGACCTGATGGCTTCCAATCACGATAGCGGTGGGGGCTGCCAGGGAGC
This sequence comes from uncultured Methylophilaceae bacterium, assembly GCA_964620425.1. Taxonomy (GTDB): domain Bacteria; phylum Pseudomonadota; class Gammaproteobacteria; order Burkholderiales; family Methylophilaceae; genus DASXUG01. The sequence goes on from CAZUGV010000002.1 coordinate 139,390, forward strand.
AAGTAGTACCCTGGGTCGCTAATGGTATAAGGAGGGTGACGCTTACCAGCTTCTAAGCCAGCCATTGCAACAAACGGTTTAAATGTTGATCCTGGTGGGTAGATGCCTCGAATCGGGCGATTAATTAACGGTTTATCAATAGAGTCATTCAGCATTTTCCAATTATCAGAATCGATGCCATCAACAAATAAGTTGGGGTCAAAAGTAGGTTGACTTACATAAGCCAACACCTCACCATTTTTAGGGTTAATCGCAACCAAAGCACCGCGATGCTCACCAAATGCATCTTCAGCGATTCTTTGCAGTTTGCTATCCACTGTTAGCGTTAAATTATTGCCTGGAATAGGCGCAGTACTTGAAAGCACGCGCACTGCATGTCCATCCGCATCAATTTCCACTTGCTGGAAACCCGTTATCCCATGAAGCTCTTTCTCGTAATATTGCTCAACTCCACTTTTTCCAATATGGTCTGAACCTTTGTAATTTGAAATGTCTTCTGACTTCGCCAAAGCGTCGAGATCTTTATCGTTGATGCGCCCAATATAGCCCAACATATGTGCACCTAACGTGCCTAATGGGTAATGTCTAAACAGGCGAGACTTTATTTCCACCCCAGGGAAACGATAGTGATTGACCGCAAACCGAGCTGCTTCTATCTCGTTTAAGTGGGTACGGATAGGCACACTTTCAAAGTTATGGCTTTGCGCTCGTAGCTTATTAAAGCGTTTACGGTCTGAACTACTAACCTCAACAATTTTGCTAATTTCAGCGATAACTTGATCGACGTTGTCTACTTTTGAGGGGGTGATTTCTAGCGTGTAGACAAAAAAGTTATGCGCTAAAATTTCACCGTTTCTATCCAAGATTAGACCACGATTGGGGACAATTGGCACTAACGAGATGCGATTGCTCTCTGCAAGCGTTTGAAAATAATCATATTTTACGGTTTGCAAAAAAACAAAACGGCTAATCAGCGCCCCAAAACAAATCAAGATTAAAGCAACGGCCACCCCCAGCCTCACGCGGAAATAGCGATGCTCTAATTGAGGGTTTTTAAGCTCCGATCGCAAGTTCATGAAATGGCATCAGTTTTTACTGGGATGAGCGTGCAAGCCGTAGCTGGTAAAAGCAATGAACAGCCAAATGATAACGCCAGTGGCACAAGGTGCGAAGTAAATCCATCCAGGAAATTCGCCACCAGACATTAATTTCAATAGAAACAATGTCGTTTGATTTAGCACCAAAAGCAAAAATACATAAGTGGTTTGTTGCCAAATGGTGAATAAAATTAAGCGCCGTTGATAAATCACTGCAAAAAAAGCAGTAATCGCATACGCCATAGCATTCAGGCCAAACACATCACCGCCAATTAAATCAATCACTAAACCCACAAACCAAGCCGTTCCAATATTACAAACCTTGGGCACGCGCAATACCCAAAAAATAACCGTGAGCAAGACAAAATCTGGTCGAATTAATAAGCTTAACCCTGACCAAGGCATCATCTGTAAAATTAATGCAGCAAGTAATGAAATGTAAACCAGCTTGAGATTAATGCGCTGCATGACGTTTTTTCTCTACATTGGACGTTGCTTTAACAGCATTTGCACTAGGTTTAACGGAAGGCATTGTTGGAACATAATCTGAAGCCACCCCAGACTGAATGCCCAACACTAAAACTTGCCGATGGTTTTCTATCCCTGCCGTAGGTTTGCTAATGATATGCGCAAATGGGGAGTTGGGGTTACTCTCAACTTTCACCACCTCACCTACCACCAGCCCCGTTGGATAAATTCCATCGATTCCTGATGTGACTAACTTATCACCATGTTTAATATCAACGTTTGCTGGCAGATAAGGTAAATCAATAGTGGTATCACGCCCGTGCCCAAAGGCAATGGCACGCAAACCATTCCGTTCGATTTGGATAGGAATCGCTAAGTTTTTATCTGTCACCAAGGTCACCTCGCTGGTAAATGGGTAAACCCTTGTCACTTGACCAATCACACCATAGGCATCCACTACAGCTTGCCCAGGGGCAATGTGTTGTCTTGCCCCTAAGTTAACAACCACTTTATGGGTAAATGGGTCGCGTCCCATGTGCACAATCTCAGCTAATTGTGCTGGTTGTGAAAAGGTTTTGGTGATGTTAAGTAAATCACGCAAATGTGCATTTTCGGTCTCTAACGATTTTAGCTGTTGAAGTTGAACACGCTGATATATTGCTTGCTGCTTGAGCGTATTGTTTTCTTTCACCAGTGCAGAGTGCGCGACAAGATATTCAGACAAATCACGGTATACCAACGAAGGTGCACTAGCAATGGCTTGAAGCGGTTGCAATAAGGCGACAAAACCTTGACGAATCTCAGTCATATAATGAAAGCGAGAATCTGCTGCCATTAATATTAAAGAGGTCGTTGCAAAAAAAACCAATCTTACTATCGGGCTAGTGCCACGGATAAAAAACTCAGTTGAATTGTGATGATCCATATTCATATGCTTGGCTGAGTTATTTGTGTGCTTTATTTAAAGGTTATTTATTGTCTGTTATAAAAAAACAAGCCGTAATAAACGGCTTGTTTATAAGCATACCTACTTTGAGTCAAGATTATTCTTGTGCAAAGATACTGCCAAGCTTGTCCATTTCCTCAAGTGCGCGACCACTACCACGAGCCACGCAAGTGAGCGGATCTTCTGCCACTACCACTGGCAAGCCAGTTTCTTCAACAATTAAGCGATCCAAGTTACGTAACAACGCGCCACCGCCTGTTAGCACCATGCCTTTTTCGGCAATGTCCGCGCCCAGTTCTGGTGGCGTTTGTTCGAGTGCAGATTTCACAGCACCTACAATCGCGTTGAGTGGCTCAGTAAGCGCTTCTAAAATTTCGTTGCTAGAAATAGTGAATTTACGTGGCAAGCCTTCTGCCAAATTGCGACCTGTCACTTCCATTTCCAACACTTCAGAACCTGGGAAAGCCGAGCCGATTTTCTTTTTAATCAATTCAGCCGTTGGCTCAGAAATTTGCATGCCGTAGTTGCGGCGGATGTAATCAATAATCGCTTGGTCGAACTTATCGCCACCCACACGCTCTGATTTTGCGTAAACAATACCGCCCAGTGAGATTACGCCCACTTCTGTCGTACCGCCGCCCACATCCACCACCATTGAGCCTGTGGCTTCCGCTACAGGCATATTGGCACCAATCGCTGCTGCCATTGGCTCTTCAATCAAATACACCTGACGCGCACCAGCACCAATCGCTGATTCACGAATCGCACGGCGTTCAACTTGAGTTGAACCTACAGGCACACAAATGATGATGCGAGGGTTGGGTGAGAATAAACGTGATTCATGAATTTTACGGATAAAGTATTTGAGCATTTGCTCAGTGATTGTAAAGTCTGCAATCACGCCGTCTTTCATTGGGCGAATCGCGGTAATATTGGCTGGCGCACGGCCTAGCATACGCTTAGCTTCTAGGCCAACAGCGAGTAATGTCTTTTTGCCAGCTGGCCCGCCTTCTTGGCGAATGGCAACGACTGAAGGCTCATCTAACACAATACCTTTGTCACGAACGTAAATTAGGGTGTTGGCTGTGCCAAGGTCAATGGCGAGATCATTTGAAAAATAACTATTTAAAATTCCGAACATGTTGTGTTGTATCCTGAGCTAACTGCCGCTTTTATACTTGTAAGATTTAACCGCGGCTGAAGAAGTGCGTAAAATCAAGTTATAATACCTGATATTGATATAAATTTTAAGGTTTGAATGCAAAATGTCTTTAAGTTCTGAAGATATAAAACGAATCGCTCACCTTGCGCGCATTGAAGTAAGCGATGCAGAGGTCGACTCCACCCTACAAAAGCTCTCAGGCATCCTCGGTCTGATTGAGCAAATGCAAGCAGTTGATACCGCTGGCATTGTGCCCATGTCACACTCGCAAGATGTGACACAGCGCCTGCGTGAAGATGTGGTGACTAAGGCCAATCAGCGTGATGCGTTTCAACAAAATGCACCCAAACTCGGCAATGGCGCTACAGAGCAAGCCGTGGCCGATGGTTTATACCTTGTGCCAAAAGTGATCGAATAATATTGGATTAAACCAGATTTGAAACAGATCCAGATTTAAAACAGATATAGTAAAACCAGCCTAAATCTTAAAGAATACTCAGCATGATTAACAACAGCCTAAAACAGCTTGGCACAGCGCTCCAAGCTAAACAGATTTCTAGCGTAGAACTTACGCAAGAGTTTTTGAAACGCATAGACGCACTCAACCCCAGCATCAATGCCTATATTGCCTTAGATAAAGATAAAACGCTGGCGCAAGCGCAAGCGGCAGATAATTTGTTGGCAAATGGCAATGCCACGGCATTGACTGGTATCCCGATTGCACAAAAAGATATTTTTGTTGCCAAAGGTTGGCGCACCAGCTGCGGTTCTAAAATGTTGGGAAATTTTATTGGCCCCTACGATGCAGATGTGATTGAGCGTTTTAATGCCGCTGGTGCGGTCAATTTGGGTAAAACCAATATGGACGAGTTTGCCATGGGCTCATCTAACGAGACCAGCTACTTTGGCAAAGTGCAAAACCCATGGGATATTTCACGTGTGCCAGGTGGTAGCTCAGGCGGCGCTGCTGCTGCGGTGGCGGCACGTTTATGTGCGGCGGCTACCGGTACCGATACTGGCGGCTCCATTCGTCAACCAGCGTCTTTGTGCGGGCTATCTGGCTTAAAACCAACATACGGCTTAGTTTCACGCTACGGCATGATTGCGTTTGCATCCAGCCTAGACCAAGCAGGCCCAATGGCAAAATCCTGTGAAGACATGGCGCTGATGATGAACGTGATGACAGGCTTTGATGAGCGTGACTCCACCAGCTTGCAACGCGAAAAAGAAGATTACACACGCGGTCTGGATAAGCTCAACCCTAGCAAGCCTTTGGCGGGTTTAAAAGTAGGCCTGCCTAAAGAATATTTTGCAGAAGGCTTGGATGCAGGCGTGGGCGCAGTGGTCAACGCAGCGATTGAAGAATACAAAAAACTAGGCGCAGAAATGGTAGAAATCAGCTTGCCTAACACCAAGCTTTCTATCCCTGTTTATTATGTGATTGCGCCTGCCGAAGCCAGCTCAAACTTATCTCGTTATGACGGTGTACGTTACGGTCACCGTGCCGATGAATACACTGATTTAATGGATATGTATTGCAAGAGCCGCGCCCAAGGTTTTGGCGCAGAAGTGAAACGCCGTATTTTAATTGGCACATATGTATTGAGCGCAGGCTATTACGACGCTTACTACTTAAAAGCTCAGCAAATACGCCGCTTAATCGCACAAGATTTTACCGAAGCATTCAAAAAATGCGACATTATCATGGGCCCTGCCGCACCATCTACCGCCTTTAAAATCGGTGAAAAAGCCGATGACCCTGTATCGATGTATTTGCAAGACATTTACACCATCGCCGTCAACTTGGCAGGCCTGCCGGGCATGAGCATCCCTGCGGGGTTCAGTAACGGCTTGCCTGTAGGTTTGCAAATTATCGGCAACTATTTTGACGAAGCGCGCATGTTAGACGTAGGCCATGCTTATCAACAAGTCACTGATTGGCACCAAAAAGCACCAGAAGGAATTTTATAATGGAATGGGAAGTTGTCATCGGGCTGGAAACACACACCCAGCTTCAAACCAAAACCAAGCAATTTAGTGGTGCTTCTACCACTTATGGCGCAGCGCCTAATACGCAAGCATGCGAAGTGAGCATTGCCTTGCCAGGTGTGTTGCCTGTATTAAATAAAGAAGCCGTGGAATGTGCGATTAAATTTGGTTTAGCTATAGATGCCGAAATCGCACCGCGTAGCGTATTTGCGCGTAAAAACTATTTTTACCCTGATTTACCCAAAGGCTATCAAATCAGCCAGTATGAATTGCCCGTTGTCGGCAAAGGTAAATTGACCATACAAGTACCTGCCAGCAAAAATAAAGAAGCGTACGAAAAAGTCATTAACATCACCCGCGCACATTTGGAAGAAGATGCTGGTAAATCAGTACACGGTGCTGTTGAGGGTATGTCAGGCATAGACTTAAATCGTGCAGGTACGCCATTGTTAGAAATCGTCACCGAGCCTGATATGCGTAGTGCGGCAGAAGCGGTGGCTTATGCTAAAAAATTGCATGAGCTAGTGCAGTGGATAGGCATTTGCGATGGCAATATGCAAGAAGGCAGTTTCCGTTGCGATGTGAACGTATCGGTGCGCCCCAAAGGTACAGATAAACTAGGCACACGCCGCGAGATTAAAAACCTGAACTCGTTTAAATTTATGCAGCAAGCGATTGAGTACGAAACCCAATGGCAAATTGATACGCTGGAAGATGGCGGCACGATACAGCAAGCCACGGTTTTATTTAACCCAGACACAGTGCAAACACGCGCGATGCGCAGCAAAGAAGAAGCCAACGATTATCGCTACTTCCCCGACCCTGATTTATTGCCTTTGGCTGTGACCGCAGATGATAAAGCGCGTGTTAAAGCCAATATGCCTGAGTTGCCACAAGCTTTACAGGCGCGCTTTGTCAGTGAGTACCAACTTTCAAGCTACGATGCTAGCGCGTTAACATCATCTAAAGCATTGGCTGATTATTTTGTCGCTGTGGTCGGTGCTGGTGCAGAGGCAAAACAAGCCGCCAACTGGGTGATGGGTGCGGTTTCTGCCAAGTTAAATGCAGAAGACAAAACCATTGCTGAGTCACCGCTAAGCGCGTCTCAACTCGCTCAATTGCTCAAGCGCATTAGCGACAACACCATCTCTAACAACGCTGCCAAACAAGTATTTGAGGCGATGTGGGCTGGTGAAGGCGAAGTCGATGCTATTATCGAAGCCAAAGGCCTGAAACAAGTTTCTGACACAGGCGCAATTGAGGCAATCATCGATGAAGTGCTTGCTGCAAACCAAGCAATGGTTGAAGAGTTTAAAGCAGGTAAAGAAAAAGCGTTTAACGCTTTGGTCGGCCAAGCCATGAAAGCCTCAAAAGGTAAAGCCAACCCAGCGCAAGTGAATGAGATTCTTAAAAAGAAACTTACCAGCTAAGCTGGCAATAATGGATAGCGCTTTATTTTTCAGCAGTTGATTTCAGCTCAATAAAGCGCTGCTTGTCAGCCGCAAACCGTTTTTTAGACGCTTCTGAATTTTCTTTTTGTTGCTGAATTTGCGTGTCGATATGCGCAATTTCAGCTTCATTGTTTTTAATGTCTTGCGTCAGGTCGGCAGGAACTTCTTTTTTTCTCGCAACAAAACCATCTGCCAGTTTTTTGTTCGCCGCTAGTTGCTTTTGGGCAGAGGCTTTTCTCACCTGTAAGCCTTGCGTGGTAATTTCATCCATCTGCAAATGACGCTCTAGCGCTAAATCAATCTCTTCTTGCGTGGTGTAAGAAGCAAGCAACGCTTTATCTTTACGTTTTTGCTCCTGCTCTGCTGGTGTATTTACAGGCGTCTGTGCTTTAGCATCGTGGTTTTGTATTACCATACCCTTAGAATTAAGGATGGTGTTTTTGTTATTGTATTCAGTTGGTTGCGCGTCTCCGTAATGCGTTACGCCTTTTTCATCCACCCACTTGATGATTTTTTTACTCGTGCCTTCAGCATAGGCTAAACCAAAATGCATATTCAACAATAAAAACACTAGCCCCAAATTTACGCACACACTTTTCATCATGACTCCAGTTGTCTAACTAACACCATACTCACGGCGATAACGCTCTATTGCTTCGACATCAATGGTTAAATTCTGCTGTTGATGCAAATACTCAATCAGCGATGTTAAATTTGCGATGGCACACACGGGGATGCCGTTGTCTTTTTCCACCTCTTGCACGGCTGATAAGGCACCTAACCCACGCTCTTGTCGATCAATCGCAATCGCCACACCGCAGGGCGTTGCGCCAGCTTGTTGAATCATTTGCACAGATTCGCGCACCGAAGTACCTGCTGAAATCACGTCATCTACAATCAACACCCGACCTTTCAGCGCCGCTCCTACTATAACGCCTCCTTCGCCGTGGTCTTTAGCTTCTTTGCGATTATAAGCGTATGGCACGTTATGCCCTTGGCGCGCCAAGGCAATAGCAATACTCGCGGCAAGCGTGATGCCCTTGTAAGCTGGCCCAAACAACATATCAAACTGTATGCCTGATTTTAAAATGCTGGCAGCATAAAATTCGCCAAGCATCATCAAACTCTCGCCATCATTAAATAAACCCGCGTTAAAAAAATACGGGCTTTGCCTGCCTGCTTTGGTAGTAAATTCGCCAAAACGTAATACTTCTTTTTTAATCGCAAAAGCGATGAATTGTTGCGTAAAATCTTGCTTAGAAATCGTCATAAAAAATCATTAAGGAAAATAAATTGTTACGAATTATATCGTTAAATATGAATGGTATTCGCTCTGCGGCGAATAAAGGGTTTTTTCCTTGGATGCAAAGCCAAAATGTTGACATTATTTGTCTACAAGAACTCAAAGCGCAAGCCGCTGATATGACAGCTGAAATGCTTGCGCCACAAGGCTACTACGGCTATTTTCATTATGCTGAGAAAAAGGGTTATAGCGGTGTGGGCATTTACAGCAAAGCCAAGCCCGATGCGGTGATTGAAGGTTTAGGCATAGGCGATATCGACAGCGAAGGACGTTATTTAGAGCTGCAATTTGGAAATTTGAGTGTGGTATCGCTTTATCTCCCCAGCGGCTCCAGCGGCGAGGAACGTCAAACCTTTAAATTCAGCGTGATGAAGCGCTTTATGCCGCATCTGCAAGCCCTTAAAAACTCAGGGCGCGATGTGGTTATTTGTGGCGATTGGAACATTGCCCACCAAGAAGCCGACCTTAAAAACTACAAAGGCAATAAGAAAAACTCAGGGTTTTTGCCTGAAGAGCGTGCTTGGCTGACTGAGCTATTTAGCAATGTTGGCTGGGTAGATGTTTACCGCAAACTACACCCCAACACCACCGATGATTGCTATACATGGTGGAGCAACCGCGGTGCGGCTTACGAAAAAAACGTGGGTTGGCGCATAGACTACCAAATCGCGACCCACGAGTTTGCTGCCAAAGCCGTGGCAACAAGTATTTACAAGGCAGAGAAGTTTAGTGACCATGCGCCGCTGATTGTGGATTATCAGTACAGCTCAATCTAGTAACACACTATCTTAGGATCTGTTTTCTATCTTATTAAGGGATGCCCAAACAGCCACCGCAAAAAAAGCCGAGGGAAACGTAAACTCCGCCAAACTTCTTCAGTTTCTACATCATGTTCTCCTAGTGATGGGGACTAGGAGTTAGTCGTGTCACGTCACTAAAACTTACAACGGTTTTATGTGCTTTGTGATGCTTTCCAAGGGGCAACTTTAAACAATAAAAGCATGCCTGGAATTGCCAATAACACACACACATAGAAGAAGTTTTCCCAGCCCAGCGTTTCTACCATACCACCTGTTAAGGCGTTAAATACAGAACGCGGTACGGCAGATAAGCTGGTGAACAAGGCTAATTGCGTGGCTGTGTAAGCTGGGTTGGTTTCGCGTGCCATGTAGGCAACGTAAGCGACTGTGCCAAGGCCCACGCCAAAAGCTTCTAACCCTATCACAACGCCCAGCATGCTGAGTTGAGCAGCTTCAATCTGTGCGAATGGGCCAGTGTGTGCTAGCCAAGCAAAACCTAAAATGGATAGCGCTTGGGCGATGCCAAATATCCATAAACCACGGTTAATGCCTAGTTTTAGCATCCATAAGCCGCCTACAAAAGCCCCTGCAATTTGCATGAACAAGCCACTGCCTTTGGCAATCAAACCGATGTCGGTTTTGCTGTAACCCATATCTAAGTAAAACGGTGTGGCTAGCGCGGTTGCCATGCTATCGCCTAATTTGTAGAACAGAATAAATATCAGTACCCACAAGGCATGTTGCCAGCCGCTACGTTGTATAAACTCTTTAAATGGCTCGACTACCGAAGCGTAGAGGGATTTTGGTGCGTTATTCGTAATAGACTCATTTGCAAATAGCGTCATTACAATGCCCAACAACATAAACGAAGACACTATCCAGAATACCGATGACCATGGCAGATGATCTGCCAAAATGAGCGCTAAAGAGCCTGGCACTAAACCCGCAATGCGATAAGCGTTAACGTGGATGCTATTACCTAAACCCAGCTCTTCATCGCTTAAAATTTCACGTCTATACGCATCAATCACAATATCTTGGCTGGCTGAAAATATTGCAACTAACGTAGCAATGATAGCAATGTTGCTGATGTTGAGCTTTGGGTCATAAAAACCAAATGCGGCAATACTCAATAATAGTCCTACTTGCGTAATCAATATCCAGCTTTTTCGGCGACCTAAAGGGGCATATAAACAGTAGCGATCCATCAAAGGCGCCCACAAAAATTTCCATGTATAGGGCAACTGCATAAAGGCAAAAGCAGCGATCGTTTTTAAGTTTAAACCCTCAGACCGAAGCCATGCTGGCAATAGCTGCAAGAGCAAATAAAGTGGCAAACCAGAACTAAAGCCAAAAAATACGCAAGTGAGCATACGCTTACTAAAAATGGTTTGCTGTAATTTATTGGTTGTATTCATGCGTGTATTATCTCAAATCTTGATTTACATGCCACAATATCACAATGCTTGAATTCAGTTTAATCAGTGTGTTTTTAGTGGGCCTGCTGGGTGGGGGACATTGCGTCGGAATGTGTGGCGGTATTGTGGGTGCGGTGAGTATGAGTTTGCCGCAAACTAAGCCAAAGCTGCACTTTATTTTTGCCTATAATGCAGGGCGCATTGTTAGCTATGCCTTAGCTGGCGCGCTTGCGGGTGCGATAGGGGCGAGCAGTTTCTTTCTTTCTCATGTTTTACCTATCGAAAAAACTTTATATGCTGCCGCTAGTTTAATGTTAATTTTTTTGGGCTTATATTTAGCAGGCTTTTCAGCGATGTTGACGCGCGTTGAAGTGTTGGGTGCGAGTGTTTGGAAGCGCATCCAGCCAATCGGCAAACGCTTTATCCCCGTTATAACCAAATCTCAAGCGTTTTGCTTGGGCATGGTGTGGGGTTGGTTGCCTTGTGGTTTGGTATATAGCATATTAATCGCAGCACTTGCTTCAGGCAGCGCAATGCAAGGCTCAATTATTATGTTGTGCTTTGGTTTGGGTACTTTGCCCACCTTATTGGCGATGGGTATGACCGCAATTAAACTCAAGCAATATCTGCAACAACAATGGGTTAGAAAATTGAGTGGTGTGTTAATTGTAACGTTTGGAGTGGTTGGTTTATATCGGGTCTTGTTGAGTTAACTTACCATCATCGTCACTCAAAAAATGAGCCAACTTTTTAGGGTTGGCTCAAAAATATCACAACTATTTGGAGAAAATAATTACAGTGATAAAACCCACTTGACGATTGTTTTAATATCCTCGTCTTTGACTTGCGGACTGTTTGGTGGCATGGCAGCTTCACCCCAAACACCAGAACCACCTGCTTTTACTTTAGCGATTAGGCGCGCTTCCGCAGTTTTATCTCCTTTGTATTTATTCGCAACTTCTTTATACGCTGGGCCTAACACTTTTTTATCAATACTATGACATAGCAAACAGTTGTTCGCTTTTGCTAATGCCTCAGCTGATTCCGCGGCTTCCGAATTATCTAAGTTGGTCATTATTGCAAACACTAACATTGATGTGAGTGTCCAATTTTTCAACGATTTTTCTGTCATGGCGCTCTCCTCAGTCATAAACTAAATACGTTCATCGCACCGCCGCCAGGCGCCGCATTGTATTTGGTCAGCTCTTTGTAACCCCCCGCAGCACCTAGTCCGTCAGTTTCGTTGGTTAAACCCAAGTTCATCGCAACGCCTGCCCAACCACCAATGCCAGATAAAACGCCTACATATTGTTTACCTTTGTGACCCCAAGTAATCGCATTACCTACAATGCCTGAACCTACTTGGAATCTCCAAAGCTCTTTACCTGTTTTTGCATCCAGCGCTTTAAACCAGCGATCAAGTGTGCCGTAGAACACTAAATCAGATCCAGTGGCTAAAGCACCACCCCATGCAGAGAACTTCTCTTTGTTGTACCAAGCAGATTTACCTTTAATGCCATCCCAAGCCATAAAGCCGCCCATTACACCGTCAGGCCCAGCAAACATGGTCAGCGTTGCGCCTACCCATGGTTGACCAGCAACATATTTAGATTCAACTGGTTCATAGGTCATACATACGTGGTTCAACGGTACATAGAACATTTTTGTTCTAGGTGAAAAGGCTGAAGGTTGTTCATCTTTTACACCTAAAGCAGAAGGACAAACCCCTTTTGCGTTGTAATCTTGGTGCGTTGAGTAATTAGGGTCTTTGTTAGGAATACCTGATTTCAAATCAACCGAAGTCGACCAGTTAACAAAGTTGTGCATTTTCTTAGCGACTAACAATGTGCCGTTAGTGCGATCAAAAGTGTAGCCGTAACCGTTACGGTCAAAATGGCTGGCTAATTTTTGTCCGTTGTTATCCCAAAGCACGATTTCGTTCATGCCGTCATAATCCCACTCGTCATGCGGAGTCATTTGGTAAGCCCATCTTGCCATGCCTGTATCCAAATCACGCGCAAAAATCGACATAGACCATTTGTTATCACCAGGGCGTACATCTGGATTCCAAGTGCCTGGGTTGCCTGTACCGTAGTACATTAAATTTGATTCGCGGTCATATGAATACCAACCCCATGTCGGACCACCACCATTTTGCCATCCATCTTTATTCGCCTGTGGTTTCAACCAAGTTCTGACACCTAAGTTGGCTTCTGGATACTTCAATTTTTCTTTGCTTAATGCTTTAAATGATCCACCGAGCTTGTTACCTCCATTTACATCCTCATAAACGGAAAGCGCGCTGTAATGTGGGTTATCTTTGTTGAAGTCTTTGCCAATCAACATTTCATCATCTGGACCTGTACTGTATGCACGCCAAACTAACGCCCCATCTTTAATGTTGTAGGCAGTAATGTAACAACGCACACCAAACTCACCACCAGAGCAGCCAGTGATTACTTTATCTTTAAAAATGTGGGGAGAGTTTGTATTTGCAGAACCTTTTTTAGGATCAGTGACTTGTACATTCCAAATTTTATCTCCTGTTTTGGCGTCTAGCGCAACTAATGCACCGTCATTTTGCTGCAAGAATATTTTGCCATCACCATATCCCAAGCCTTTTGATACGTTATCGCAGCAAAGTACCGCCTGTACAGCTTGATCTTGTTTAGGAAAGTAAGACCAAATGATTTTTTGATTATCGTTTAAATCTAATGCATATACATTGTTTGGGAAGGCGGTATGAATATACATAATATCATTCACCACCAAAGGCGCACCTTCATGACCACGATTTACGCCAGTTGCAAAAGACCATGCCATTTTTAAATTTTTAACATTGCCTTTGTTAATTTGCGCGAGCGAGCTATAACCAGTATTTGCATCATCTTTACGCTGTGCTGCCCATTGATTATCGTCTTTCATTAACGTTGCAAGTTCATCACTTGCAAACGCTGATACTGAAAGCAAACTGATGATCCCTGCCCCAAATGCGCGTTTAAAATTATGTTTCACTTTTTTCTCCAATCTCTAAATATAGCTAAACCAATGATTTTTTATAAAAGCTAGATAAAACATGTTATAAATTTACATATAACAGACTGACTGATTGCAACGGCTATGCCAATGTGGCTATATCAAATCTTTTATTTGCTTTATTGATAATTATCAATAAGTTATATTTTTAAACTGGTTTAATAGCGCGTCATATCAATCTGCATCAGTTGTTCAGCACTGTCACGAAGTTGAACAACTGTTCATCGTCAAGTGTTCAGTTAAATTAGGGTGATGGTCATGGAAAACAACTCTCAAAACATTGTGCTTGTGAGGCAACAATTTCTAACGCATGGCGTTGTGGAAAAAGGTGCTGTTGCAGACACCATAGCGCGATCATGGCAACGCTGTCTTATCAATGGTGTTGATGTAGAAACGCCCAATAACGACTTATTGACCCGACAAGAGTTAGCAATTCGGATCGAACAAAATAGCCAGCTTATTACTCACGCAGAACCTGAAATGATCACCTTATGTGAGCAAATCGCACATACCCAAAGCATGGTGGTACTGAGTGATCGGGAGGGAATTATTTTAAGCAGCATGGGGCATTCAGAGGCGATGAGTCATACGCAACGTGCATCACTTTTGCCCGGCGCATCCTGGAGCGAGGCTGATAGAGGAACGAATGCAATTGGCACAGCACTCATGGAGCAGTCTGGTGTTTCTGTACAAGGGGCAGAACATTTTATGCGCTATCATCATAGACTAAGCTGTTCGGCAGTACCCATTTTCGGTGCTGACAATGCATTGCTGGGCACGCTAGATGTTTCTAACAACTTAAGTACGCCACAGCAACACACCTTAGCCTTGGTTAAAATGGCCTCGCAGATGATTGAAAATCGTCTGTTTTATGCATCGCATCGGGCAGATTTTATATTGCATTTTCATGCCCGCCCTGAATTTATCGGCACGCTATGGGAGGGGATTGCGATGTTTTCAGACAATGGCGAACTGATCGCCATGAACCGTAGCGGCCAGTTTCAATTGAATATGTCCATAGACCGAGAAGCGTTATCAACAAATACCATCAAATTTGATCAATTATTTGACACTTTGCTATCCAGCCTAATAAAACAGGTCTCTTCAAGTTCAAACGTTGTTTTTCCCCTACGCTTATCCAACGGTGCTCGCGTTTTTGCACGCATGGACATTGCCACCCAACCTGCCAAAACTGAACTTTCCCAGATTGGTAAGAGAGCCAGCGCAGCCAGCTTAGAAATGCTAACGAGTCATGATCCCCAGATTTCACTCGCCATTCAACAAGTAAAGCAGGTGTTAAATCGTCAAATCCCTATTTTAATTCAAGGTGAAACGGGTGCAGGCAAAGAGCTATTCGCTAGAGCGATACATGAGGCAAGCAATCGTAGACATGGTCCATGGGTGGCAGTCAATTGTGCTGCACTGCCAGAAGGTTTGATCGAGGCAGAACTGTTTGGCTATGAAGAGGGCGCTTTCACTGGTGCGAAGCGAAAAGGCAGTGTTGGTAAAATTGAGCAAGCCAATGGCGGCACATTGTTTCTGGATGAAATTGGCGATATGCCGCTATCATTGCAAGCGCGGTTGTTGCGTGTATTACAGGAACGGAGCGTTACCCCGCTAGGTAGCACCAAGTCTCAGCCTGTGGATTTTGATTTGGTAAGTGCAACCAATCAAAAACTCAAAGACAAAGTCGCCAGTTCGGAATTTAGAAGTGATCTTTATTACCGTATCAATGGCTTGAGCGTCAACTTGCCAGCATTGCGAGAACGCACGGATTTAAAAGCATTAATTCAATTTATCTTGCAGATTGAACATGTTGCTTATGCGGAAATTACCCCAAATGCCATGCAGATTCTCGAAATCCATCCATGGCCAGGCAATATACGGCAACTACATAATGTGTTGAGAACTGCTCTAGCATTAGCAGATGGCGCGCCTATCGATGTTACGCATTTCACGCAAGATTTTTTAGATGAGCTTTCTTTAACGAGTGTATCTGTTGATGGCGTAGATACCTCTGCGCTTAAGTCACCCACCCAACCCTTGCCATTAAAAACAATGGAAGACAATGCGATTGAACGTGCGATGCAACAACACCAAGGCAATATTTCAGCGGTAGCCCGCCAGCTTGGTATTAGCCGAAATACCTTATATCGCAAGCTGAGGCTATCAGGTTTGCTTTAATAAGCTCAAGGTTGAGTCTCGCAAGCCCAGAATGCACCATCCCTTTCCAATCAAGATTCCTCTTTTTTCGAGATTAGTTAGGCATGGATAAACGTTGCAAACCATATTCACAAAGTTGTTCAGCTCGTTGCCAGCGCTCGGCGGTGGTGAGATTGCTAAAATATACCAAGCTAAATACGCCCTCAATAATAGTTTGGCAGTAAAGATTGATCAGATGCGCATCGCCGTCTGAAGAGATTTCACCTTGCCTGATGGCTTGTTGAAGCAGTTGATCAATATGTTCAATGCGTTTTTTTTCCCAGAAAAAACGTAAATTTAGCAATTCTGGGGAGTCATCAATCCCGACATACAAAAAAAACAATACGCGTTGGATTGAGCTTGGTTCAATATAGCTGCGAATCTCATGCAAACAGTATCGCTTTAGATTTTCAAGTGCAGTTAAGCCTGTATCTACCTGAATTGGGGTGACTTGATGAATCACTCTTTCCGCCATAGTGATGGCCACTTCAAGTTTGCCTTTGTAATGTCCATAGACAGCGCCTCGCGACAACTGCGCGGCCTGCGCAATATCTGTCATGGTTGCCAGCGTGAAACCTTTATAGAAGAACACTTGTTCTGCCGCATTCAGAATCTGGTCGCGGGTGTATTGCGAATCCTCTTTGGTTTTTCTTGCCATATCGCTTGCCTACTCCTGCTTAACGCTGCCAATGATATATCATACACATATACATCTTACAAAAATCAAATAATCAGTCATGATTGATTAATTTAAAATCGGATGATAGAATTTTACCATCTATACATTTCAAAGGTCTGTGCATGTCTCGCTATTCTCACGCTAGGCTGCTGTTTTCTGCGCTGGTGTTGTTGCAGCTTTGTGCGTGCAGTCAGTCTCAACAAGCCCCTCATGCCGCCGGTGCAGCGCCTACTGTAGAAGTTGTCACAGTACAAACGATAGATATTCCCGATGAAGTTGAACTGCCTGGTCGGGTGGAGGCATTTCGTATTGCCGAGGTGCGTGCGCGTGTGTCTGGCATTGTCGCCAAGCGTTTGTATCAAGAAGGTCAAGTCGTCAAAGCGGGTACGCCTTTATTTCAGATCAATCCAGAGCAATTACAGGTGAGCAAGCTTGAGGCTGAGGCAACGCTGTCAAGAGCGGAGGCGAATTTGGTGAATGCCAACGATAAGTTGCAGCGTTACCATGCCTTAATTGATGATCAGTCGGTGAGTCAGCGTGACTACCGGGCAGCCCAAGCCGAAGCGCAGTTAGCTAAAGCCGAAGTGGCTGTAGTGCAGGCGCAATTCAAACGCGCTAAACTCGATTTAGGCTATGCCAATGTAAGTGCGCCGATTGATGGCGTGGCACGCCGTGCGCTGGTGACCGAAGGGGCACTGGTGGGTAAAGATGAGGCCACGCACATGGCCACGGTTGAGCAGGTGAATCCGGTATACGTCAATTTTTCCCAGTCGTCTTCTGAGGTGTTTGCGCTACGCAAAGCGTTGCGTGATGGGCAGTTAAAAGTCAACGATGGGCAGTTCAAAATCGCCCTATTGCTGCCGGATGGCTCGGAATATACAAAAGCCGGAAAACTGTCATTCTCAGATGTTTCCGTAAACCCGACCACAGACGCTGTCGTCATGCGTGCCATTTTCGAGAATCCGCAGCAGGAATTGATGCCGGGGGCATATGTCAGAATCAAACTTCGTCAGGCCACACATCCAAATGCAATACTGATTCCACGCGAGGCCTTGATGCGAGACCAGTTTTCGAGCAAAGTCTGGGTCGTCAACGCCAAAAATGAACTCGAATCGCGTGAAGTACAAGCAGGCCGTATGTTTGACAAGCAATGGGTGATTGAGCACGGCTTGCAAGCGGGTGAACGTGTAGTGGTCAGCAACGCAGCGACACAAACGGCAGGACTCAAAGTCACCCCGAAAGTGCTGAGTCAGTCAGGCAACATCACGCAAACCGTGGTGCATTAATTGGACTGCGTGTATCCCTAGAAAGGAAGGCCATGAGCAGTTTTTTTATTGACCGCCCCATTTTTGCTTGGGTGATTGCCATTTTCATTGTGTTGGCTGGCCTGATTGCAATCAAAGAATTACCCATTGCTCAATATCCGGATATTGCACCGCCTGTCGTCACAATTTCCGCCACCTACCCTGGTGCCTCCGCCAAGGTGGTGGAAGAAACCGTGACCTCGATTATTGAGCGTGAAATGAATGGTATACCGGGGCTGATGTATGTCTCTGCGACCAGCAACCTCGGCATGGCTTCCATTAATGTCACGTTCAAACAGGGCACTAATCCAGACCTTGCCGCCGTTGATGTACATAACCGTCTCAAGAGTGTGGAGGTGAGATTGCCAGAGATTGTGCGTCGCAGTGGCATCTCGGTCGAAAAATCGGCAGACAGCTTTCAGTTGATTGTTTCAATCACTTCGGAAAATAACCACTACAGTGAAATTGACCTCGGCGAATTCGCTTCAGCCTCCATTATTCCAACGCTCAAACGGGTGCAAGGGGTTGGTAAGGTACTCTCATTTAGTCCAGAGTACGCCATGCGAATTTGGCCAGACCCGCAAAAAATGGCGGGGCTGAATGTGGGTATCACTGAGCTTGCGCAGGCCCTGCGTAGCTACAATACGCGGCTGATGCTGGGTCAGGTCGGCGCCAGTGGCGTGCCTGACAGCGCCCCCCTGAGTGTGTCGATTGAAGCTGAGGCGACCCTCAAAACCGTAGAAGACTTTGCCAATGTGCCTATACGTACCCAAGCCGATGGCTCCACTTTACGCGTCAAGGATGTCGCCAGAGTAGAAATGGGTGGCAGTGACTACACCTATCGTACCCGCGTCAACGGCAAAAATGCGGCGGGGATGGCCATCAAGCTAGCACCTGGCTCGAATGCCCTCGAAACGATAGGGCGCGTCAAGCAGTCGATGGCGCAAATGCAGCCTTATCTTCCTCCTGATGTTTTCTATCAGCTGTCGTATGACTCTTCTGCCTTTGTCTCGATTTCTATTCAAAAAGTCATGCATACGCTGCTAGAAGCTGTGGTACTGGTATTTGTGGTGATGTACCTGTTTATGCAAAACTTGCGAGCCACGCTGATTCCGACCATTGTTGTGCCCATTGCTTTGATGGGAACCTTTGCCGTGATGTATGTGTTGGGCTACTCGATTAACGTGCTGACCATGTTTGGCGTGGTGCTGGCGATTGGGATTCTGGTTGATGATGCAATCGTGGTGGTTGAAAACGTCGAGCGCCTAATCGTGGAAGAAGGCTTGTCCGCTTACGATGCGACGGTCAAAGCCATGACGCAGATTAGTGGTGCTGTGATTGGCATTACGGCGGTGCTGGTTTCGGTGTTTATACCCATGGCATTTTTTAGCGGTGCGGTGGGCAATATTTACCGCCAGTTTGCACTTGCACTGTCGGTGTCGATTAGCTTTTCGGCTTTTTTGGCACTATCGCTCACCCCTGCGTTATGTGTCACGCTGTTGCGTCATGAGTCCAGCCCGAAAGCACGTTTTTTTGTCTGGTTTAACCGTAGCTTTAAGCACCTCACCGAGCGCTATACCCAAAAGACAAGCGGCATGCTAAACAAGCCCTTGCGTTGGATGGTGGTGTATGGCTTGATTGTGGCCGTTGTCGGCGGCGGCTATGCGGCCTATCCGAGCGCGTTTATACCCGATGAAGATCAGGGCAATTTCATGGTGATGGTGAGCTTGCCACAAGGCGCGACGCTGGCAGAAACCGCGGTTGTGCTTGGCGACATTAGTCGCTCTATTAAAGCGCACGAACCAGCAGATGTGGTGTTTGAAGTCAGCGGTTTTAGTTTTTATGGCACCAGCACCAATAGTGGCATGTTGTTTGTTTCACTTAAAGATTGGGCAGAGCGTCCCCAACCCAGCCAACAGGTGCAGGCGATCGTTGACCGCATCAACCAACAATATTTTGGACGTCCCAATTTAAACGTTTTTGCCATGAATGCGCCGCCGTTGCCCGAGCTTGGCAATGTAGACGGTTTTGATTTAAGGCTGGTTGATCGCGCTGGCCTTGGCACAGAAGCGCTGACAAAAGCGCGTGAGCAGTTGATTGCCGAAGCTGC
Organism: uncultured Methylophilaceae bacterium; assembly: GCA_964620425.1. Classification (GTDB taxonomy): domain Bacteria; phylum Pseudomonadota; class Gammaproteobacteria; order Burkholderiales; family Methylophilaceae; genus DASXUG01. The sequence continues at coordinate 159,355 of CAZUGV010000002.1, forward strand.
CAAGCAACCTGAGCTATTCAATGTCTTATTCGCGGGTTTGTACGATACGCCCGTGGTGAATATGCAGATGAATCGTAGCAAGGCGAATGCACTCGGTGTTTCCATGGATGAAATCAACGAATCTTTGGCAACGCTGCTCGGCTCCAATTATCTGGGCGACTTTGTCTATGGCAATCAGGTGCGCCGGGTGATTGTGCAAGCTGATGGCATGCAGCGCCAAACGCTGGAAGACATGCACAAGATTCGCCTTAAGGCTGCAGATGGGAGTTTAGTACCATTGTCTTCCCTTATAACACTGGACTGGGGCATGGGGTCGCCACAACGCACTCGGTTTAACGGCTTGCCTTCGTTTAATATCAATGGCAATGCAGCCTTTGGATTTAGCAGTGGAGAAGCCATGCAAACCATGGAAAAACTGGTACAAGGCTTGGGCAAAGGTATCGGTTTTGATTGGGCAGGGCAATCGCTCGAAGAGCAACAGTCTGGCAGCCAAGCCACCAAACTGTTTAGCCTGTCGATACTCATGGTGTTTTTGGTATTGGCTGCCTTGTATGAAAGTTGGGCGATTCCATTTGCAGTTATCATGGTGGTGCCATTGGGAGTTTTCGGAGCCTTGCTCGGTGTGACCTTGCGCGAGTTACCCAACGATATTTATTTTAAAGTCGGCTTGATTGCTACCATCGGCTTATCGGCCAAAAACGCTATTTTGATTGTTGAGTTTGCTCGCACACATGTGCTGCAAGGCATGCCCTTGATTGAAGCCGCGTTGTTGGCGGCCAAAGAGCGTTTGCGTCCGATTATCATGACCTCACTGGCGTTTGGCGTTGGTGTGATTCCGCTCGCTTTTTCAACCGGCGCGGCTTCAGGCGCCCAAGTCGCAATTGGCACCGGCGTGCTGGGTGGCATCATTGCCGCCACGCTGCTTGCGATCTTTTTTGTACCGCTATTTTTTATTGTGGTGGGTCGCTGGATGCAGCAGTCAGCCTCACAACAAAGGGTATCTCATGAAGCTTAATCATATTTCAATCATCCTAGCATTCACCTTTGCGCTGGACGCTTGCTCGATAGTGCCCAAGTACCTTAGGCCAGCTTCACCAGTACCTGATGCGTACCCAGGCCAGCCAGCGAGTGACATGACCACCGAAGTACCGCAGCTCACTTGGCAAAGCTTCTTCGTGGATGCTGACTTAAAGCAACTCATTGAGCTGGGACTAGACCATAACAGAGACCTCAAAACCGCTGTCTTGCGTATGGACGAAGCTAAAGCCATGTATGGCATACAAAAAGCCGACCGTCTGCCCACGGTGCAAACCAATCTCAATTACGAGCGCAGTAAAACCGTATTCAGTGCAGATCAAAGCTTTCAAGCCGAATTGTTCCGCGTTGGCGTCGGCGTTTCAGACTATGAAATTGACGTTTTTGGTCGCGTCAAAAGCTTGTCGCAAGCGGCGCTAGAACAATACCTTGCGGCGGTTGAAAATCGCCAGGCAGTGCAAGCTACTCTGGTTACCGAAATTGCCACGCAGTATGTGAATTTTTTGGCAGTTCATGGACAACTGAAACTGGCAGAAAAAATTCTTGATGCCCGCAAGCAATTTTTGCAACGCACGCAGCATCGCTTTGAAGTCGGGCTAGATCAAGTACTGGATGTTAAAGCCGCGCAGATTCAGGTTGAGCAAGCCGAAGCACAACTCGCCCAATGGGAGCGTCAACTCGCCAGCACACAAAATGCTTTGTATCTGTTACTTGGTGAACCCTCGCACCGCACCCCATTGCCGGTTAAAGCGTTGCCAGCACTCAAACTTGCCGACATCACACCGGGCTTACCTTCCAACCTGCTTACCCGTCGCGCCGATATTCGTGCCGCCGAGCATCAACTCAAATCCGCCAACGCCAATATCGGTGCAGCGAGAGCGGCATTTTACCCCCGCCTGCAACTCACCACAAATGTCGGCTTGGTCAACGAAAATTTCGATAAACTCTTCAAAAATACAGGTAGCAACTATTGGGCATTTAGCCCACAATTGGTCCTCCCTATTTTTGACGCTGGCCGCAACAAAGCCAACTTAAGTCTAGCTGAAGCTCGCCAACGTATCGAGGTTGTCAATTACGAAAAAACCATACAAACCGCGTTTAAAGAGGTGATGGACATTCTCAGTACACGCACCGCCATCGTCGAAGAAAGCGCAGCAAGACAACGTTTAACAGCATACGAAACCAGCCGTTTGCAACTGGTGCAACGAAAACTGAATCAAGGCTTGCTCACTTATCTTGAACTGTTGGACGTCCAACGCAGTGCGCTTGATGCACAAGTACAGGCCTTGCAGATCCAGCAACAGGAATTTCAAAATCAAGTAAGTTTATATAAGGCTTTGGGAGGGAGTTAAGCAATTAAGACATGCTTTATCAGCTCGACAGCTAGGTGTGATTTGCAATACTTTGTAGGCTAAGCTGATACTGGGTTTGGTTTAGCTTATATTGCTGCTTTAAGTGTTTTTGCGTAGGCGATACATTGCCAAACTGCCGAGAAAGTTTGGCAACACGTTAATTTTCTCGCCATCCGTCAATACTAAGCGTTCGATAACCTTAATATTGTGTGTGACGCAAAATTCGTCAAAATCTTTGATGGTACAAAGATGCACGTTTGGGGTGTCATACCACTGATAGGGTAAATTTTTAGACACAGGCATTTGCCCTGCAACCAGCTGAATGCGGTGACGCCAATAGCCAAAATTGGGGAAAGTGACAATCGCTTCATGCCCAACGCGTAGCATTTCTTGCACGATGCCTTCCGTATTTTGCACGGCTTGTAAGGTTTGCGAGAGAATCACAGTATCAAACTGTGCGTTTTCAAATCCAGAAAGCCCTGACTCTAAGTCCATTTGTATGACGTCAACCCCATTTTGCATGGCAGCCAGCCAGTTTTCATCATCCTTTTCGATGCCATACCCACGTATATCAAGTGTTTTATGCAAGTGCGTAAGTAAACCACCGTCACCACACCCCAAATCTAAGACTTTGGCTTTATCCTTCACCCATTTTGTAATTAACGCAAAATCAGCACGAACATTTGCATTTTCAACAATATTTTGCTCTAAACTGGTCATACTTTCACCTTCTTTAAATAGGCGCGCAGAATATCGTGATAGTGCTTATCGGGCATTAAAAAAGCATCGTGACCATGTGCCGCAGTCACTTCTGCGTAACGCACAGAAAGTTCGTTGTCTAACAGCGCTTTCACAATTTCACGCGAACGTGCGGGTGAAAAACGCCAATCACTAGTGAATGAAACGACCAAAAACTTGGCTTTCACATTTGCTAGCGCGGTCGATAAATTACCGCCAAATGCTTGTGCTGGGTCGTAGTAATCCAACGCGCGGGTCATGCGCAGATAGGTGTTGGCATCAAATTCATTTGCAAATTTATCGCCCTGATAGCGCAAATAGGATTCCATCTCAAACTCAACATCAAAGCTGTATTTGATTTCGCCGTGACGTAATTTACGACCAAACTTTTCGCCCATGGCATCATCAGACAAATAAGTGATGTGACCAAGCATACGCGCAATGCGTAAGCCCCGGCGCGGCACTACACCGTGGTTGTAATAGTCTCCCCCATGAAACTCAGGGTCAGTGATAATGGCTTGGCGCGCTACTTCGTTAAAAGCCATATTTTGCGCAGTTAGATTGGGAGCAGACGCAATCACCAAGGCGTGGCGTACACGTTCAGGAAAAGCGATTGTCCAATGCAATGCTTGCATGCCACCCAAGCTGCCACCAATAACAGCGGCAAGTTTTTGTATACCCAAATAGTCCAGCAAGCGCGCTTGTGAATTGACCCAGTCCTCGACCGTAACCACTGGAAAGGTTGCACTATAAGGGCGATCTGTCATGGGATTGATGCTTGATGGCCCACTACTGCCATGACAGCCAGCCAGATTATTAACACCAATGACAAAAAATTTATTGGTGTCTAAGGGTTTGCCTGGACCAACAAAATTATCCCACCAACCTGCGTATTTATCTTCGGCAGAGTATTTACCAGCCACGTGGTGATTACCCGAAAGCGCATGGCAAATTAGAACAGCGTTAGATTTATCTGCATTTAGTTCGCCATAAGTTTCATACGCCAAATGAAACTGTGGCAAAATCTCGCCGCACTTTAATGGTAACGGCTCGCTAAAATGCGCGGTTTTTGCGGCAACAATGCCAACTGAGTTAATTTCTGACATCTTTTTATTATACTATGTACGATTATAAAGGGGTATGTGATGACAAGCCTTATCGCGGGAAGCATTCAAAAATTTCAAGATGATGTACCACAAATCGGCAACCAAGTATTTCTACATGCTAGCGCTGTTGTGATTGGGCAAGTCACGATTGGCGATCACTGTTCAATATGGCCACACACTGTGATACGCGGTGATGTGAATACTATCCGCATTGGGCATGGTACAAATATTCAAGATTTAAGTATGTTGCATGTGAGTCATAAATCCAGCGCGGATCCTCAAGGCGCGCCATTAGTCATTGGCAATAACGTCACCATCGGGCATAGCGTGATTCTGCACGGTTGCTCCATCGAGGACGAGTGCTTAATAGGCATGGGCAGTATTATTATGGATAAAGTTGTCGTGCAAAAACATGTCATGGTGGCGGCAGGTAGCCTTGTGCCAGAAGGCAAAGTGTTAGAAAGTGGCTACCTTTACGTGGGTAGCCCAGCACGCAGAATCCGCCCACTCACACCCGATGAAATCTCACATTTTATGTATTCTGCAAATCACTATATCAAACTTAAAAATCAGTATTTGAGTCAAACATAATGTTTAAATGGTTTGAAACGCGTATTGATGCATTTCCAGCGCAAGAAATCGGCATCCCACCCAGCAAGCTTTTAGCATTTGTATGGTCTGCGACTAAAGGCATGCGTGGCTACTTGCTCGCCATGACGGTGCTAACCGCCATCATTGGTGGTTTTGAAGCCATTTTATTTGCAATGATGGGGCGGATAGTTGATTGGCTTAACCAAACGCAGCCGCAATTACTTTGGGCTCACCATCAAGACAATCTGCTCTTGTTGGGTGCGATTTTATTAATCAGTCCGATGTTAGTGGCTACACAAACCATGATTAAACACCAAACGCTTGCAGGGATTTTCCCCATGCGTTTGCGCTGGAATTTCCATCGCTTGATGCTGAGCCAAAGCATGAGCTTTTATCAAGACGAATTTGCAGGGCGCGTGGCTTCAAAGGTCATGCAAACGGCTTTGGCTGTGCGTGATATGTGGTTTATCTTGGCGGATATTATGGTGTTTGTGACCATCTATTTTATGACGCTGATTGCCATTGTTGGCAGCTTCAACACTTGGATGATTTGGCCGTTCTTGGGCTGGCTCACGCTTTACATGAGTGTTTTGTATTACTTTGTACCGAGGTTGGGTAAAGTCTCGCAAGAGCAAGCCGATGCGCGTTCCATTATGAATGGACGCATTACCGATGCCTACACCAATATCAGCACGGTGAAGCTGTTTTCACACGCGGGGCGCGAGGCTGGATATGCAAAATCTTCAATGCAAGAGTTTTTAGGCACCGTCAATAAGCAGATGCGCTTGGTGACGGGCATTCACATTATCAATCATAGTTTGAATGTATTACTCACCTTATTTGCGACCAGTTTCGCCTTAATTTTTTGGACCAAAGGTCAAATTGGTGTGGGCGGCGTTGCTGCGGTTACCGCCATGTGCTTGCGCTTAAACGGGATTTCGCATTGGATTATGTGGGAAACCACATCGTTATTTGAGCAAATGGGTACGGTGCAAGATGGTATCAACACGCTGTCTTTATCACATAAAGTGAATGATGCAGAAAATGCAAAACCTCTCACCATTGAGCGCGGCGAAATAATCTTTAAAGACGTAGATTTTGCTTATGGAGGCACGCGCAAAGTGTTGGATAAGCTCAATTTACACATCAAAGCGGGTGAGAAAGTGGGCTTGGTAGGTCGCTCAGGTGCAGGTAAATCCACCATTGTGAATTTGTTACTACGCTTTTACGATATTGAATCAGGACAAATCTTAATCGACGGACACAATATTGCGCAGGTACAGCAAAATAGTTTGCGTGCGCATATTGGCATGGTGACGCAAGATACTTCACTATTGCATCGTTCGGTCAGTGAAAATATTTTGTACGGCAAGCCAGAAGCTACAGAACAAGCCATGATAACCGCGGCTAAACAGGCAGAAGCCCATGCCTTTATCCAAACCCTGTGCGACCCCAAAGGCCGCACTGGTTACGATGCTCACGTGGGCGAACGTGGCGTTAAGCTCTCGGGCGGGCAGCGTCAACGCATCGCTATTGCTCGCGTCATGCTCAAAGACGCGCCAATTTTGCTGTTAGATGAAGCAACCAGTGCACTTGATTCAGAAGTAGAAGCTGCTATTCAAGGCAGCTTAAATACCTTGATGCAAGGTAAAACCGTTGTGGCCATCGCGCATCGCTTATCTACTATTGCGGCAATGGATAGGCTAATTGTGCTAGATCAAGGCGCAATCGTAGAAGAAGGGTCGCACCAAATGCTGTTAGAAAAAGGTGGTTTATATGCCAAGTTATGGACACATCAAAGTGGCGGCTTTTTAGGTGAGATTTAGCACGCTTTAACTCCAATTTAACTCCAAGCAAAATGATTCCAATTTACCCAATTAGCAACCAGTCAGTAGAGCCTGCCATTATTGCTGAAAGTGCTTTTGGACTTAAAACTCCTCCGCCCTTATCGCTATATATTCACATTCCTTGGTGTGTGCGTAAATGCCCTTACTGTGATTTTAATTCACATGAATCAAAAACTGATATTCCTGAAGCAGCTTACGTGGATGCACTCATTGCAGACTTAGAACAAGCCACGCCCTTAATATGGGGAAGAAAAGTGAAAAGTGTGTTTTTTGGTGGAGGCACCCCCAGCCTGTTTTCAGCCGAAGCCATCGACAAAATTTTAAGCCATGTCCGCATGCTAACCCCCTTAGAATATGGTGCGGAAATTACCCTTGAAGCTAACCCTGGCACAGTTGATACCGCAAACTTCTTAGGTTACAAACAAGCGGGTGTGACTCGCGTTTCTTTGGGCATACAAAGTTTTAACGAAAACCATTTGAAAGCGTTGGGGCGAATTCATAACCGTGAGCAAGCACTCACAGCAGTTGAAGTTGCCATGCGTACATTTGATCTCGTCAATTTAGACGTGATGTACGCGCTACCAGAGCAGAGCCTTGAAGATGCGCTAGAGGATGCGCTTACTGCTTGCAAGCTCGACCCCGCTCATTTGTCGTTTTACCATCTCACCTTAGAACCAAATACGCAATTCCATCGTACACCGCCAAGTTTGCCAGACGACGACACCAGCGCCACGATGCAAGAGCAAATAGAAAAAATCTTGGCGGAAAATGGTTATGAAAACTACGAAACCTCAGCTTTTGCAAAAAGTAATAAGCGCTGCCAACACAACCTCAACTATTGGACATTTGGAGACTATTTAGGCATAGGCGCAGGAGCCCACTCTAAGCTCAGTTTTCATGACAAAATCATTCGCCAAAGTCGACACAAACACCCAAAACGCTATATGGAAAATGCACCCATAGGCAAATCAATAGACAATGAGTGGCTTATACCCAGCGATGAACTGGGGTTTGAGTTTATGATGAATGCACTCAGGCTAAATCGGGGAATTGACAAAACCTTGTTTGAGTCTCGCACTGGCCTCTCCATACAAACACTCAACAATAAATTGCATCTTGCACGAAGTAAAGGTTTGTTAGAGCTTTCCGATACAATGATTAAGCCAAGCTTGCAAGGGCAGCGTTTTTTAAATGAATTGTTAGCGATATTTTTGCCTTAACTGCTCGTTAAGCTGTTCAGGTTTACGAAAATCACTGGCGCTGAAAAATGCGCATCACTACAGTTCCTCAATCCCAATTCAGCAATCTATGAATTAAACAATAAATCTGGCTTTTCTCCCTCAATTAAATTGCACGCATGCCGATAATAATATGACATCCATAGCAAATGAATTTGAACTTCACCCTACGAGGAAAGCAAACATGCAAGCAGAACAATTAGACATTGACCAACGTACTAACCTAGCAGGTAGCAACATGTTTGAATTGTTACTGTTTCGATTAGGCGTAAATCCGAATCGCGACCGTAATGAACTATTCGGCATGAATGTGTTTAAAGTACGTGAAATTATGGCTATGCCTGAGATTACCGCTGTAGCAAGTGCGCAGCCACACATGTTGGGTGTTGTTAATTTACGTGGTCAAATTATCCCTGTGATTGATTTGCCAGCCATTTTAGGCTGTGTGCCTAGTGGAAAATTAAGCATCATGCTTGTCACTGAATATGCGCGCACCACTCAAGCTTTTGCGATTGAATCTGTGGAAGACATCGCTAGGCTTGAATGGAGCCAAGTGCTCTCAGCTGAAGCAACCGTGGCAGGTGGACTAGTGACGAGCATTGCTAGGCTAGACGGTAATGTGAATAATACTCGCCTCGCCTTAGTGTTAGACGTTGAGACAATTCTGCGTCAAATGAACCCACATGATGCTAAAGAAATTACAGAAGAAACTGTAGGTGGTCAAAACATTAAATTAAAACCAGGTGTTCATATTTTAGCAGCAGACGACTCTGTGGTAGCTCGCTCACTGATTGAGCAAGGCCTAGAGACCATGGGTCTGCCCTACATTATGACGAAAACTGGCAAAGAAGCTTGGGATAAACTAAGAGATATTGCAACAGCGGCAGAAGCTGAAGGATTGACTGTACAAGACAAAGTTGCGCTAGTGCTCACAGACTTGGAAATGCCCGAAATGGACGGCTTCACCTTAACGAGAAATATTAAACAAGATCCAAGGTTCAGAGCGATTCCAGTGGTCATTCACTCATCTTTATCTGGCACCACTAACGAAGACCATGTCAAACGGGTTGGTGCTGATGGATACGTGGCAAAATTTGTCCCAGAAGAATTTGCTGCAACAATTCGAGAAGCGTTGATGATTGCAGCAAACGCTTAAAAACTAAACATCCAAATTACCCGCCGTTAATGCGTTACTTTCGATAAACGCGCGTCTGGGTTCTACGTCGTCACCCATTAGGGTGGTGAAAATTTCATCTGCTGCAATGGCATCATCAATTTGCACTTTGAGTAAACGGCGTACTTTGGGATCCATGGTGGTTTCCCAAAGTTGTTCTGGGTTCATTTCGCCCAAACCTTTGTAGCGCTGGATATTTAAGCCGTGTTTTGCTTCATCTAACAGCCAATCTAGGGCTTGTTTGAAAGTGCTTACTTTTAGCTCTTTTTCGCCACGTTTAATCATGGCGCCTTCTGCTAGTAGATTGTTTACCATGGCAGAGGCGCGACTGATTTGGCGGTAATCTCCACTGCCTAAAAACTCGGCATCGATAACACAGCTTTGTAAGTTGCCGTGTACGTATTTGTTCACTTCTAAACGATATGTGCCTGTTTCTTGGTCGAACCCAACTATGACTTGTGAGCCGATTGGGCCAAGTATCGGGCGCAGTTTGCTGGCAGCTGCTTGCGCTTCTGCTTCTGTTGCAATGCTGATTTCGCCCAAATCTTGCATGGCACGGAGAACGCTTTCATCGTACAACGCGGCAATTCTGCGGATAACAGCTTCTGTGAGTACCATTTGTTTGGCGATGGCGGTGAGGGCATCATCTTTGATAATGTCGCCACCTTGCTTTGTGAGTAGCTCAGCACCCTTTAGCGCTGATTGCAGAAGGTATTCATCCAACTCGTGCTCGTCTTTTAGGTAGCGCTCATCGCGGCCTTGTTTCACTTTGTAGAGTGGTGGTTGGGCGATATAGATATGGCCGCGCTCCACCAACTCCGTCATTTGACGGTAGAAGAATGTAAGGAGGAGGGTACGGATGTGCGCACCATCGACGTCCGCATCGGTCATGATGATAATACGGTGGTAGCGTAATTTTTCTGCTGAAAAATCTGCTTTGCCAATACTGGTACCAAGGGCTGTAATAAGCGTTGCGATTTCTTGTGAGCTTAATAGCTTGTCAAAACGTGCTTTTTCGACGTTTAAGATTTTACCTTTGAGCGGCAAGATGGCTTGGTTTTTACGGTCGCGCCCTTGTTTGGCCGAGCCGCCCGCTGAGTCACCCTCGACTAGGTAGATTTCGCATAGCGCTGGGTCTTTTTCTTGGCAGTCTGCCAACTTACCTGGCAAGCCCATGGTATCCATCACACCTTTGCGGCGGGTAATATCACGGGCTTTTCTAGCTGCTTCACGCGCACGTGCTGCCTCTACAATTTTGCCGCAGATAATTTTTGCATCGTTAGGGTTTTCTTGTAAAAACTCGGCCAACTTAGCTGCAACCACTTCAGATACCACAGGTTGTACTTCGCTTGAAACCAGCTTGTCTTTGGTTTGAGATGAAAATTTTGGGTCTGGTACTTTGACAGATAGCACGCAGGTAATACCTTCACGCATATCGTCACCAGTTGTTTCAACCTTGGCTTTTTTGGCAATTTCAGATTGCTCAATATATTGGTTGAGCGTACGCGTCATAGCTGTACGCAAACCAGTTAAATGCGTTCCGCCATCACGCTGAGGGATGTTGTTGGTGAAACATTGGACAGTTTCTGTGTAGCTATCATTCCACTGCATGGCTACTTCAACCGTCATGCCATCTTTTTCACCCATCGCATAGAATGTTTTTGGGTGTAATACAGTTTTTGCGCGGTTCATATATTCCACGAACCCTTTAACACCACCAGAGTAGGCAAAGTTTTCTGATTTACCATTGAGTTGATCAATTAACTCAATTTTCACACCGTTATTTAAAAACGATAACTCACGAATACGTTTAGCTAATAGTTCAAAGTGAAATTCCACCAAACCAAATGTTTCGGTTGATGCTAGAAAGTGAACTTCTGTACCACGTTTTTCAGTAGTGCCTGTTACTGCCAACGGCGCTTGCGCAACGCCACGATGGAACTCCATTTGATGCACTTTACCATTACGATAAATTTTCAAGCGTAACCAATCAGAGAGCGCATTCACCACAGAAACACCCACACCATGCAAGCCGCCAGAAACTTTGTATGAGTTTTGGTCAAACTTTCCGCCTGCGTGTAATTCTGTCATCACAATTTCAGCGGCAGAGCGTTTGGGTTCGTGCTTATCATCTTCTTTAATGTCTGTTGGTATACCGCGACCATTATCAGAAATACTGATTGAGTTATCTGAATGTATGGTGATTTTAATATCGTCACAATGGCCAGCTAAAGCTTCATCAATCGCGTTATCCAGCACCTCAAACACCATATGGTGCAAGCCAGAGCCATCGGAGGTATCCCCAATGTACATACCTGGGCGCTTACGTACTGCATCCAAACCCTCTAAAATCTTGATACTGTCAGAGTTGTATTCTTGATTATTTTTTGCGGTGTTATCTTCAGACATTATTTCTTCTTTAAATTTTAAGTTTCACGTGAAACAACGTTATTTTACTTGGTATTAAATGCGCATCGGCATAACGACGTATTTGTAATGATCGTCTCCTGGTACAGTTACTAGGCAGCTACTATTTGCATCTGCAAATGAAAACATTATGTTTTCTGTATTAACGTTATTTAATACATCTATCATGTAGGTTACGTTAAAGCCGATGTCGATTGGATCACCACCATAAACAATTTCCAACTCTTCTTCTGCTTCTTCTTGCTCGGTATTTGTGCTGATTAAGCGTAAATTGTTTTGATTGAGTACCAAGCGGATGCCACGATATTTTTCATTAGATAAAATTGATGCTCTTTGCATCGCTAACAAAATAGATTGTCTGTTAACTGTAAAGTGATTTTGATGACCAGTGGGAATCACACGTGTGTAATCAGGAAACTTTCCATCAATCACTTTTGATATTAAGCGTATGTTTCCAAAGTTAAAATTAACTTGACCACTAGCAATTTCAATAAAAACTTCTTCTTCATTTTCTTCCAATAATTTAATCAATTCAATGACGGTTTTACGTGGCAGAATTAATTCATTTTTTTCATAACTTTGCGTTAGCTCTGTTGATGTGAAGCTTAAACGGTGGCCATCTGTTCCCACCACATTTAAACGGTTTGCATTTACTTCAAATAACAGTCCATTTAAGTAATAGCGAATATCTTGTTGCGCCATTGCAAATTCAACTTGTTTTAACAACTGTTTGAGTGTGTTTTGTGCAATTGTTACTAATGTTTTGTTTTCATCCGCTACTTTACTCATTTTTGGATAATCAGCAGCTGGAAGTGTTTGTAAATTAAATTTACTTTTACAAGCTTTCACAGCAATACGGCTATCAGTAGTTGTTAAATTTATATCGGTGTTTTCAGGTAATGCACGGCAAATATCTAACAGTTTTTTCGCTGATATTGTTGTTGATAAATCTCCACCTACTGATGTGATGATAGATAGAGAGATTTGCATCTCTAGATCAGTGGCAGTTAATACTATCTTTTCTTCGTTTGCTTCTAACAAAAGATTTGAGAGTATAGGTAATGTATGACGTCGTTCTACAATTCCGCTTACTGAGGTGAGTGGTTTCAATAAGGTGTCACGATTTATTTTGATGTTCATGTTTTTAAGAACCTAAATAATATATATAAATAATAATAGTTAATAATGTTTAGAAAATCTGTTGATTAAAGTTAATAATAAATAAAATCATAAACATACTGCATATTTTTATACTAGTAAAACACGAGATTCTACTGTGGATAAATTGTTGGCTATTTTACTCTTTTTATCAAAATGTAGCTAAACCTACTTTTCATTCATAAGTTATCAACAACAAAACTTACTGTTAATCGCGAATAACTTGAATCAAAAATCCAATATCTCTAGCAATACTTGGATCGTTTAATCTTAGCTGCTCAACTTCATCACATGCATGCATGATTGTTGTGTGATGACGACTACCAAATGCTTCACCTATTTCTGGAAAACTATGATTAGTCAGTTCGCGTGTTAAAGCCATGGCAATTTGGCGAGGTCTAGCAAAGTTACGAGACCGTTTCTTACTGTACATTTCTGCAACTTTAATTTTGTAATAATCAGCCACAGTTTTTTGGATATTCTCTATCGTTACTTGACGCCCACGAACTGCGAGTAAATCTTTTAATGCATCTTTCGCAAGATGAATATCAACGGCATTGCCAGTGAAGTTAGCCATCGCAATAATACGGTTCAGCGCACCTTCTAGTTCGCGAACACTAGATCTAATCTGTTTGCCAATAAAAAATGCAACATCCTCAGGAAGGTTGAATTTAGCCTCTTCTGCTTTTTTTAGCAAAATTGCTACTCGCATTTCTAGCTCTGGCGGCTCGATAGCAACTGTTAATCCCCAACTAAATCTGGTTCGTAGCCGCTCATCCATATCCACAATTTCTTTAGGATACGTATCACAGGTGATAATAATTTGCTTTTTAGCTTCGATCAGAGAGTTAAATGCGTAAAAAAACTCTTCTTGCGTTCTCGTTTTTTTGCCGAAAAACTGAATATCATCAATTAAAAGTAAATCTAATGAGTGATAGTGACGTTTAAAGTCATCAAAAGATTTATGTTCATACGCTTTAACAACATCAGAGACATAACGCTCAGCATGTAAGTAGCGTACTTTTGCATCAGGACGCTGAGACTTTAGATGATTCCCAATCGCCTGAAGCAAGTGAGTCTTGCCTAACCCAACACCCCCATAAATAAACAAGGGGTTGTATGCTTCGCCAGGACTTTCCGCGACTTGTATTGCAGCAGCTCGGGCTAATTGGTTGGCTCTACCCGTGACAAAATTATCAAAATTAAAGCTAGCATTTAACCCTGTTAACTCTGTACTAGTTTTTTGTTTTTTTACAGCCTTATTGACTACATCATTTACGTTAATGATGGTGTTTTTTGAATTGTCTTTATTGGCTGGTGTGTTGGATAAATTGTCTTTAGGAGGTTCCGTGTTTTTATCATGCGCATCAAAAAGACCCAGCTCAATTTCCACAGTGGTGGAAAACGATTCTTCAGCAATTGCTTGAATTTTAGATAAAAAACGGTCTTTAACCCATTGCTGAACAAAGCGATTAGGCGCAAGAATTTTAGGCGCAGATTCATTTGCAATGAATTTGAGTGGTTTTATCCAAGTGTTGAACTGTTGCGATGATAGCTCCTCTTCAAAGCGCACTAGACAAATAGACCAAAAATTATCCATCAGTTGCCTGATACCTCAGCTCAATAAATTATTAGTTAGAAAAACCAGATTTTTAATATGAATTATTAATTTGCTTAACAAATTATATGAAGATGACTACATCAACTTACATCATCAGAAACACGCAGATCAATTTTAGCTCTTTTAAATCAACTTATCCACAAGGCAGATTAAAACTTTTTATATGTGCCACATCAAATAAATATTGACATTGCCTTACTTAATAAGGTTTAATTACGCCCTTTGTTTGATTTGTAGCTCGCGATAAAATGTTACAAATAAATAGTTACTGGAGATTCACATGAAACGTACTTATCAACCTTCTAAAGTTCGTCGTGCACGTACGCATGGTTTTTTAGTGCGCATGAAAACACGCGGTGGTCGTGCTGTAATTGCAGCGCGTCGTGCTAAAGGCCGTGCTCGTTTAGCTGTATAAGTGCTCGTCTAAACGAAGGTTAAAATGACCTTTGAATACTTATAAATTCCCGAGAGCGTTAAGATTAATTAAAACGGATGATTTTTCATCCGTTTTTAATTTCCGCAAACGTATTGCAACAACACATTTTGCAATACATTATCAATTTAACGAATTGACTCACCCGAGATTGGGGATGGTTGTAGGTAAAAAAATAGCGAAGCTCTCTGTGCATAGAAACTATATGCGCAGACTTATTAGGCAGTTATTTAGGATGCGGCAGGCCGATTTACGTAATTTGGATTTGGTGATTAGGGTGCAGAGAGTTTTTTGCGCTAGCGATTATGCTGTCATTGAACAAGAGTTTTGCACAATTATCCACAAGTTGAATAGGTTGTCTCGGCCCGAGTTTGTCAGCGTAGTTAAGGAAAATAGGCTATAAAGTGGTAAACTTTATCACTCGGATAATTCAAGCCTATCAGATATTGTTGAGTCCTTTGCTTGGTCAACATTGTCGTTTCACGCCATCATGTTCCCAGTACTCAATTGATGCGTTTAAAAAGTATGGTGTATTTAGAGGTTTTTACTTGTCAGTTCGTCGGCTTTTGAGATGCCACCCATGGCATGCAGGCGGACATGATCCGCTACATTAATTGAAATAAAGTTTATACCTACAAGAGATTTATGGATACTAAAAGACTGATTTTATTTGTAATTTTTTCATTTTCTACATTAATGCTGTGGGATTCTTGGCAGAGACAATACAACCCGCAACAACCGTCACAGACAACACTAAACAGTGCTGATGTCCCTCAAGCTCAACTAAATAGTAATATCAAGCTTCCTGAAGCTAATATTGCCACTGACACCTTTAAGCTCGATAAAGCTAAGCGAATACATGTTGAAACGGATTTCTTCAAAGCTGAAATCGATTCAACAGGCGGCGATTTAAGGCGTTTGGAACTACTGCAGCAAAAGGCATCTGGTAATACGGATGAAAACTTTTTGTTGATGGATGACTCCGATAAGACAATGACCTATGTCGCACAAACTGGTTTAAAGGGGGCGGACTTACCTACGCACAAGGTCAATTTTACTAGTGATAGTGACAATTATAAGCTTGATGCAAGTCAAAATGAGCTTCAAGTAAAGTTATCAACGACTACTTCTAGTGGAATTCAGGTCGACAAAATTTACGTTTTTCATCGCGGTAGTTATGTAATTGACGTTAATTATCAAATACATAATGGTAGTAACACTACTGTTAGCCCATCAGTTTATTATCAGATTTTGCATGATAGTGAGTCCAGCCATGGTTCTGCGATGATGCCAACTTTCACTGGTGGAGCTTATTACACTGAAACTGATAAATACAAAAAATTAAATTTTGATGACATGGCAAAGGAAGATTTAAGTAAATCCGTGACTGATGGTTGGATTGGTTTGGTGCAACATTACTTTGTGAGTGCTTGGATTCAGAAGCAAGGGCAGCCACGCAAGTTTTACACGGCTAAAGTCAGCGATAAAATATACTCTATGGGTGCAATTGCACCTTTGGGAGAAATTGCGTCAGGCTCGGATTTTAAGTTATCAAGTCAACTATACGCTGGACCACAAACACAAAGTATTTTAAAAACTGTTGCCCCTGGATTAGATTTAACCGTTGATTATGGTTGGTTAAAAGTAATTGCGACCCCTTTATTTTGGGTGTTATCAGCAATACACGGTGTTGTGAACAACTGGGGTGTGGCAATTATATTATTAACTGTTTTTATAAAGATGTTGTTTTATCCACTTTCCGCAGCAAGTTATCGCTCAATGGCGCAAATGCGTGAGTTGGCGCCCAGACTTCAATCAATGAAGGATAAATTTGGCGATGACAAACAAAAAATGCAACAAGCAATGATGGAGTTGTATAAAACAGAAAAAATTAATCCGCTGGGTGGGTGTTTACCTATCCTCGTGCAAGTGCCTGTGTTTATATCCCTGTACTGGATGTTGCAGGGTAGTGTGGAAATGCGACATGCGCCATTTTTTGGATGGATCCAAGATTTATCTGCACCAGATACTCTATTTGGCACCTTGCCATTTATTAACATGCCCATAGGACTTTTGCCCCTATTAATGGGTGCAAGTATGATTGTGCAAACAAAGCTTAACCCAACGCCAACTGATCCTGTACAAGCGCAAGTGATGCAGATCATGCCCATCATTTTCAGTGTATTCTTCTTCTTCTTCCCAGCAGGGTTGGTTTTATATTGGCTGGTTAATAATATTTTATCTATTGCTCAACAATGGCGAATTAACGATGTGATCCATCGTGAGAATTTAGCTAAAAAGAAAGGCAATGCGAGTCGATAAGCAATATGATACCGATACCATAGCTGCAATAGCAACTGCAGCAGGAGCTGGTGGTATCGGGGTTGTGCGTATTTCTGGATTATTGTGCAAAGAGATTGCACAATCAATATTGGGGTTTAGTTTAACCCCTAGAAATGCAGTTTATACTGCTTTTAAAGATCAAGATGATAGCGTGATTGATCGCGGTATCGCTATTTATTATGAAAGCCCGCATTCCTATACTGGTGAGGATGTCTTAGAGTTACAAGCGCATGGTGGTACCGCGCTAATGCAGCTTTTGTTGGCTCGGTGTTTAGCTGCTGGCGCACGTCATGCTTCACCTGGGGAGTTTACACGCCGAGCTTATCTCAATGAAAAGTTAGACTTGGCTCAAGCAGAAGCCGTTGCAGACTTAATCAACGCCTCAACAGCAGAGGCAGCCAGAAGTGCTGTGCGCTCATTGTCTGGCGAGTTTTCGCAACAAATTCAAGCCCTGCAAAAAAAATTAATAGAACTCAGGTTGTATGTGGAAGCTTGTTTAGACTTTCCTGAAGAGGATATTGATTTCATCACGCAAGGCCGAGTTTCAGAAAGGCTTGTATATATATCTGAAACGTTGAAATTAATTTTTAAGCAGGCAAAACAAGGCACTTTGCTGCGAGATGGCATAAATGTAGTTTTAGTTGGGCAGCCCAATGTAGGCAAATCAAGTTTACTGAATGCTCTAGCCGGTGAAGACGTTGCAATTGTTACACCTGTTGCAGGCACCACGCGAGATACAATTAAGACAGCAATTCAAATTCACGGAGTGCCCATTCATGTAATCGACACGGCGGGCCTACGCGAAACCGACGACGAGGTTGAAAAATTTGGCATTGCGCGAACATGGCGAGCCACAGAAACCGCTCATATGGCATTAATTTTGATTGACCAAGCCTTAGGTGTTGCCGATGCGGAAAAATTGATTTTAGAGCGCCTACCGCAAGATATTCATAAAATTTGGGTGCATAATAAAATTGACGTTTCACGTGAAACATCAAAAATGATAGAAAGTGATGGCGAAACTCACGTTTATATTTCTGCAAAAACAGGAGAGGGTCTTGATCTTTTGCGTGAGCAGTTGTTGAGGTTTGTTGGATATGATGTTGGTGCGGAATGTGTTTTTATGGCTCGAGCGAGGCACCTTGATGCTTTGATGTGTGTTGCGAAACATTTGGACCAAGCTGAAATTCAAATTAAATCAGCTGAGTTGGTTGCTGAGGAGTTGCGGTTAGCTCAGGATTATTTGGGCTCAATAACTGGTGAATTTACGCCGGATGATTTGCTGGGTGAGATATTTAGTAAGTTTTGTATAGGGAAATAAAAAAGCGGTGAGCTATGCGCACCGCTTTTTTGTTGTGAATTTTTTAAGAGAATGTTGAGAGCTTGTCAAATTTCTCAGCAAGTAGGTAATAAAAAGCTAATCTAGACTTAAATCTATCGTCCTTCATGGTTTGGCAAATGCTTTCAATGGCGGCATCTAGCTCCGTATCTGGTTTGCTCAAGCCAAGCTTTTTCTTTAAAAAGTTTTCACGAACTGTAGTTCGCTCGCTATCGTCCCCACAAGAAACAAATTGTGAGTCTTTGTTAGATAAAACTAATGCATAGTTTTTCGCCATTGCGTCTAAAGCGGCGGCGTTTACATTTTTGCTATACTTGGCAACAGTTGTTTTATGTTCTTGAAGGTCAGCCATTACATACTCCCTGTTTGTTAAGCTTGTGAAATTAAATGGTTTGAAGCTACCACCGCAAGTGGAGCAGACCTAGGCAGGTGGTGTGACAGTGTGCTGCTTGTTAAGTCTTGATTGTCTGGGGCGGTTGCTCTTATCACTATATGCGTAACTAATTGCGTTCGTCAATAGTTTTGATTTGTGCCTGATGTTTCACGTGAAACATATTGGGATTTGAATTTTTTTAATTCAGTGAGTGATTTGTGTGGGGTTTGTTGAGATATGTATGACGACATTGGCTGTTATGCTATAGAATTCAACCTTTGATTATTAGAGTATTTTTCATTTAAGAATATGCAATATCCAGATAGATTTGATGTGATTGTTGTGGGTGGTGGGCATGCTGGCACTGAGGCGGCCTTGGCGTCTGCGCGTATGGGGCAGAAAACTTTGCTGCTGACGCATAATATCGAGACGTTGGGTCAGATGTCATGTAATCCTAGTATTGGCGGGATAGGTAAGGGGCATTTGGTGAGAGAGGTGGATGCGTTGGGCGGTGCAATGGCCGCCGCAGCCGATGAGGGAGGTATACAGTTTCGGATATTGAACTCAAGCAAAGGGCCAGCCGTTCGTGCTACTAGAGCGCAGGCAGATAGGGTTTTATATAAAGCTGCCATTCGTCGCCGACTGGAAAATCAGTCAAGTTTGTGGTTATTTCAGCAAGCTGTGGATGATATTGTTTTGCAGGGCGATAAGGTTGTTGGGGTTCTCACGCAAATTGGCCTGCAGTTTAATGCCAGGGCAGTGGTGTTGACTGCAGGCACGTTTTTGGGCGGGTTGGTGCATGTGGGCTTGCAAAACTACAGTGCGGGGCGTGCGGGTGATCCACCGGCGATTTCCCTTGCATCGCGATTGCGCGAGATAGGGCTGCCAGCGGGACGTTTAAAAACGGGAACGCCGCCTCGTATTGATGGTCGCACTATCAATTATGGTGTGATGACGGAGCAGCCTGGAGATAAACCAGTTCCGGTTTTTTCATTTTTGGGTAATGTGGATCAGCATCCTGCGCAGGTGTCATGTTGGATTACCCATACCAATGATCGTACGCATGAAATTATACGTAGTGGCTTGGATCGCTCGCCTATGTATACAGGCGTGATTGAGGGGGTGGGGCCTCGTTATTGCCCAAGTGTGGAAGATAAAATTCATCGATTTGCAGATAAAGAGTCGCATCAGATATTTCTAGAGCCAGAAGGTTTGAACACCAATGAAATTTACCCTAATGGAATCTCAACAAGTTTGCCGTTTGATATTCAGTTGGGTTTGGTTCGTTCTATAAAAGGGTTGGAAAATGCTCATATTTTGCGGCCTGGTTACGCCATTGAGTATGATTATTACGATCCTCGAGGATTGAAAAGCTCATTGGAAACCAAAGCGGTTAGTGGGTTGTTTTTTGCGGGGCAAATAAACGGTACTACAGGTTATGAAGAGGCTGCTGCACAAGGCTTGTTAGCTGGTGCAAATGCAGCGCTTTATGCGCAAGAAAAAGACGGTTGGTGTCCAGCACGTAATGAAGCATACCTTGGTGTGTTGGTAGATGACTTGATAACCACAGGCGTTACCGAGCCTTATCGAATGTTTACCTCACGTGCGGAATATCGCTTGCAGTTGCGAGAGGATAATGCGGATATGCGTCTGACGGAAATTGGCCGGAAATTGGGCTTGGTTGATGATGCGCGCTGGGCAGCTTTTAGTCGTAAGCAGGAGGCGATAGCAATAGAACAGGAGCGCTTGAAAAAAACTTATGTGCAGCCAAGCCAGTTATCGAGTGAGCGTATGCAGGAGGTTTTTGGCAAATCGTTAGAGCATGAGTACAGCTTGTTTGAGCTTTTGCGTCGACCAGAGGTTAGTTATGAACAGTTGTTGAGCTTGGGTGATAGTGTCGGCGTGTTGGATATTGCTGTGCAAGAGCAAATCGAAATAGCTGCAAAATATCAGGGTTATATTGACCGTCAAATCGAAGATGTTGCGAAAGGTCGTGGGCAGGAAGAAACTAAGCTGCCTGCCGATTTAGATTATCGAGAAATACATGGATTACCAATAGAGGCGCAGCAAAAATTAAATGCACAAAAGCCAGAAACTATTGGTCAGGCAAGTCGAATTTCAGGCATCACCCCGGCAGCAATTTCTTTGCTTTTGGTTTACCTCAAGAAAAAAGGTCGTGGTAAATCCGCTGAAAAAGTCGCATGAGTCAGTTGGATAAATTGAGTGCTGGCGTGCATGCTGCAAATTTGCCAGTATCAGATGAAGCCCAGAATAAGTTAATCCGCTATTTGGCGTTGTTGCAAAAGTGGAACAAGGTACACAACTTAACGGCGGTGCGAGAAGTTGATGAGATGGTGACTTTGCACTTGTTGGATAGTTTGGCTGTTTTGCCATATATAAGGGTAAATAGTTTGCTGGATGTCGGAAGCGGTGCAGGATTGCCAGGAGTGGTATTGGCAATTTGTTTGCCGAATTTGAATGTGACGACAGTAGATTCTGTGCAAAAAAAAGCAACATTTATGCGTCAAGCTAAGGCGGAATTACAGCTTAATAATTTGCAGGTTGTTTCAGGTAGGGTAGAGCAATTTAAACCTGTCAGCAAATTTGAAATCATTATTTCTAGAGCATTCTCTGATTTGAGTTTATTCGTAGGTCTTACACGCCATTTGATTTCGGAGCAAGGTGAGTGGCATGCAATGAAAGGCATTTACCCAGCGGATGAGCTGGCAGCGTTAAAGGCAAAAATAGGTCTGGAGCCCGCAGTTGTGCACGAGCTCAAGGTGCATGGATTGGATGCAAAACGGCATTTAGTCATACTGAAAAATAATTTAAAAGTTACATAGAATTGGTTTAATCAATGCAAATTTTAGCAATAACGAATCAAAAAGGCGGAGTAGGCAAAACCACTACCTGCGTTAATTTGGCAGCAAGTCTAGCTGCTGCTGGTAAGCAGGTTTTGTTGATTGACCTTGACCCTCAAGGAAACGCAACGACAGGCAGTGGCATCGATAAATCAGCAATCAAACATACGATTTATCATGTGTTAATCGGTGAAAAAACGATACGCGATATATTACAAACAACGAATAAAAATTCATACGATGTTGCACCGTCAAATCGGGATTTGGCAGGGGCGGAAGTTGAGTTGGTAAATGAGATTGGTCGTGAAACTCGTCTAAAGCATGCGATTACTGAGCTAAAAATTAAATATGATTATATTTTGATGGATTGTCCACCCGCCCTAAATCTGGTTACTGTTAATGCGCTGACGGCTGCAAACGCAGTCATGATACCAATGCAATGTGAGTATTATGCGCTTGAGGGTTTGTCTGACTTGGTAAACACCATCAAAAAAGTGCGCACCCACTTAAACCCAAAGCTAGAGATAGAGGGGTTGCTGCGCACAATGTTTGATAATCGAAATATGCTGGCACAGCAAGTTTCCGCACAATTGAAAAGTCATTTCGGCGATAAAGTTTATCAGACGGTAATACCAAGAAATATCAGGTTGGCAGAAGCGCCAAGTTATGGAATGCCCGTCCTTGAATACGATAAGTCATCCAAGGGCGCTCAGGCATACTTAGAACTTGCAAATGAAATTATCAAAATAAGTAAAAAGAAAAACAAATAATCACATTAATAAATCGTTGTAAATGACTTAAGAAGTCGAATAAGAAAATAGGTTGAAAATGGTAAAACTAAAAGGTTTAGGACGAGGCTTGGATGCCCTGTTGTCTGGCAACGATAATGCTGTGGATGAGACTTCAGATATGTTGCGAACAGTCAATGTGCAACAGCTACAGCCAGGTAAATATCAGCCGCGCACGCATATGGATCAGGAGTCTTTGGCGAGTTTGGCGGAGTCAATTAAATCGCAAGGCATTATGCAGCCAATATTGGTGCGTGAAATTGAAAGTGATCGTTTTGAGATAATTGCAGGCGAACGCAGGTGGCGTGCGTCACAGTTGGCTGGTTTAAAAGAAGTGCCAGTGTTGGTAAGGGTTATTCCTGATGAAGCAGCACTGGTAATGGCGCTTATAGAGAATATTCAACGCGAAAATTTAAACCCGATTGAAGAGGCAAATGGTATCAAGCGACTTATAGATGAGTTTGATATGACGCATGAGTTGGCGGCGCAAGCAGTTGGGCGCTCAAGAAGTGCTGTTACTAATCTACTTAGATTGCAAAACTTATCGCCCCTAGTTCAAGAAATGTTGATACAAAACAAATTGGATATGGGGCATGCTCGCGCGTTATTGGGATTAACAGCTTCTCAGCAGGTCATGGCGGCAGAAGAAATAACACAAAAACAGCTTTCTGTGCGAGAGACAGAAAAGCTAGCTAAACGACTAGAGCTTGGAGAGTTTGAAAAAATAAAGGACAAGTTCAAAGATCAGGATGTTGTTTTGCTGCAACAAGAGTTATCAGAAAGCTTAGGTGCGGATGTGCAGATTGTCGTTGGTACAAAAGGCGCGGGTACGCTGAAGATAAGATATGGCAGTTTGGATCAGCTAGATGAGATTGTTGCAAAAATGAAGTCACAGAAATCCCATTAAATTTTCATAAAACTCACATTGCGGGCTTGACTAAAGACAAATAAAACAAGACAATCGCGGTCTTTGTAGGCTAAGTGCCACATAAGCACTTGATGATTGTATTTTAAAAATAAGAATTATAAAAATGCAAAACATAAGAACAGCAGATGTATTTAAGCAAATGGCGAAGTGGCAAATTTTGGTGACAGTCGTTATGGCACTTATTTGTGCGTGCTTCTCAGGCATACATGGCGCATTGTCTGCTGTTGCTGGCGGAGGTTCTGTGATAGCTGGGGCGTTTGTAGGCTCGCTTATTGCAAAGAGTAATGAGAATAAAAAAAATCCAACTGCAATTCTTTTGGGTTTGCTAAAGGCAGAGGGCGCAAAAATTTTAGTGATTGCCGTCTTGCTGCTTGTGGTCTTTAAAGTTTATGCGAGCCATTTGGTTCCTTTGGCGTTAATAGTGGGCTTGGCTGCTTCTGCAATAATGTCAGGGGCGGCAATTTTAAGCTTGAACGAGAAAATAAAAATTTAGTTATATTTTAGGGTTTGATTTATGTCTACAGAGCATGCATTGACACCATCGGGTTATATAGCCCATCACTTGTCATTTAATACACAGTCAATCGGATCGGGAAGTTTTTGGACTTTGCACGTAGATACGTTGGTAATGTCGGTGTTGCTTGGTGTGGTCGCGATGTTGCTTATTTGGTCTGTGGTGCGTGGCGCAACTGCAGGTGTGCCTTCAAAAGCACAAGCTTTTGTGGAGTTGCTATTTGGCTTCGTTGATGATCAAGTGAAAAATATATTTCATGGTAATCGCCATTCGTTTATCGCGCCAGCTGCGTTAACGGTTTTTGTGTGGGTACTGTTAATGAATGCAATGGACTTCTTGCCGATTGATGTAATGGCACATTTTGTATATGAACCGCTAGGTTTGGAAAAGTGGCGCAGTGTGCCAACTTCAGATGTCAATACAACATTTGCGCTTGCATTAACCGTATGGTTTTTAATGATATTCTTTGCTATTAAAGCAAAAGGTTTGGGTGGTTGGATTCATGAGCTATTTTGCTCGCCTTTTGGTACTAATCCGTTAATTTGGCCAGCGAATTTTCTATTCAATTTGATCGAGTATGTATCTAAGCCGCTTTCACATTCATTGCGTTTGTTCGGCAATATGTATGCTGGTGAAGTGATATTCTTGTTGCTTGGATTGTGGGCTGCAACGGGTCTGACGGGAACGATAGCGGGCGCCATATTGGGTGCGGGATGGTCAATATTTCATATTTTGATCGTTGTTTTACAGGCATTTATTTTCATGATGTTGACAGTGGTTTATCTGGCAATGGCACATGAGAGTCATTAAGGTTTAATGTTGGTTTTGTTTTTGTAGTTTTGTAGTAATAGTAGTTAAGTTAAGTGGTACCCCTCAATAGTGAAAGGAAAAGTAATGGAAAGCGTACAATTTTTAGCGATGATTCAAGCATACACAGGTATTGGTATTGGCTTGATTATTGGTCTTGGTGCAGCAGGTGCTTGTATCGGTATTGGTATTATGTGTGCTAGCTTCTTAGAAGGTGCAGCACGTCAACCAGAAATGATCCCTGCATTGCAAGGTAAAGTATTCTTGCTTTTGGGTTTGATTGACGCTTCATTCATTATCGGTGTTGGTTTGGCAATGATGTTTGCTTTTGCAAACCCATTGTTAAGCGTAGTGGCTCACTAAGCAATTAATTAATTTATTGGCTTAAGAGAGCACGGGAGCAAAAATGGATATTGGATTTACACTAGTAGCACAAGCGATTGCATTCTTCGTGCTGATTGTGTTCACAATGAAATTTGTGTGGCCGCCTTTGCTAGTTGCAATTGAGACACGTCAAAAAGAAATTGCGGATGGTTTAGCTGCAGGCGAGCGCGGTCGTACAGAGTTGGAGCAATCATCCAAACGTGCCGCTGAAGCTTTGGCTGAAGCTAAAAAGCGTGCAGCTGAAATTTTGGCTTCGGCCGAAAAGCGTGCAACTGAAATCGTAGAAGAAGCTAAAAGCAATGCTAAAGCTGAAGGCGATCGCATCGTTTTAGGTGCGAAAGCGGAAATTGAGCAAGAAGTTAATCGTGCTAAAGAAGGCTTGCGTCAGCAGGTTTCAGCTTTGGCTATTGCAGGTGCTGAGAAGATTTTACGTAAAGAAATTAACGCTACAGCACATGCAGAGATTTTAGCAACCATTGCAAGCGAGCTATAGGACTAACATGGCTGAAGCGATAACAATAGCAAGGCCCTATGCGACAGCGATTTTTCGCTTAGCTAAGGAAAAAAATGCGTTAGCTGAGTGGTCAGAGCAATTGAGCTTGTTGGCAGCAGTTACCACTAATGTGGAAATTTCTGCCTTGATTGATGATCCCAAGCTTAGTTCGGCTGAGTTGGAAAAGGTGATGCTCTCAATTTGTGAAGGCAAATTAAATGCAGAAGCAATCAACTTGGTAAGGCTGATGGTTGAAAATAATCGGTTAACTATCATGTCAGATGTTGCTGAAGCATTTGAAACGCTAAAAGCACAAGACGAGGCGAGATTGGAAGCATTGCTTACCGCAGCAGAGAAGCCTTCAGATGAACAGGTTCAAATGCTGGTCAAGCAACTTGAGTCAAGGTTTGGCAAGAAAATTGAAGCGCAAGTAGAGATAGACCCAGAACTAATTGGTGGTATCAAAATAGTTGTTGGCGATACAGTCATAGACGCATCCGTCCGTGGCCAGTTACAAGAGCTCGCTTATACACTTAAAGGTTAGGCCTAACAAGGTCAGGAGACAGACAAAATGCAGTTATCAACATCAGAAATCAGTGAACTGATTAAAAGCAGACTGGAAAATTTTTCAACGACCGCTGAAGCACGTACACAAGGTACTGTGGTATCGGTAACGGACGGCATTGTTCGTATTCATGGGCTATCAAACGTGATGGCTGGTGAGATGATTGAGTTTCCAGGCAATACTTTCGGTCTAGCATTAAACCTCGAGCGCGACTCTGTTGGTGCCGTTGTCTTGGGTGACTATGAGCACATTACAGAAGGCGACACTTGTAAATGTACAGGTCGCATTCTGGAAGTGCCAGTTGGGCCAGAGTTAATTGGTCGCGTGGTCGATGCGTTAGGCCGCCCAATTGATGGTAAAGGTCCAGTTAACACCAAATTAACAGATAAAATTGAAAAAGTAGCGCCTGGTGTTATTGCTCGTCAATCTGTGTCTCAGCCAGTACAAACTGGTATTAAAGCAATTGACTCAATGGTGCCAGTAGGCCGTGGTCAACGTGAGTTAATTATTGGTGACCGCCAAACAGGTAAAACAGCGGTAGCAGTAGATGCGATTATCAATCAAAAAGGTCAGAATATGACCTGTATCTACGTTGCTGTTGGTCAAAAAGCTTCTACCGTTGCTAACGTGGTACGTAAGCTTGAGCAATACGGTGCAATGGAGTACACCATTGTTGTTGCTGCAACTGCTTCAGATTCAGCTGCATTACAATTTATCGCTCCATATGCTGGCTGTACGATGGGTGAGTATTTCCGTGATCGCGGTCAAGACGCATTGATTGTTTACGATGACTTAACCAAGCAAGCGATTGCATATCGTCAAATTTCATTGCTATTACGTCGTCCACCAGGCCGTGAAGCTTATCCAGGTGATGTGTTCTATCTCCACTCACGTTTGCTGGAGCGTGCTGCGCGCGTGAATGAAGATTACGTGGAAAAATTCACCAACGGTGAAGTTAAAGGTAAAACAGGTTCATTAACAGCATTGCCAATTATTGAAACGCAAGCTGGTGACGTATCTGCATTCGTTCCAACAAACGTGATTTCAATTACTGATGGTCAAATCTTCTTGGAGTCTGACTTGTTTAACGCGGGTGTCCGCCCTGCGATTAACGCTGGTATTTCTGTGTCACGTGTAGGTGGTGCGGCGCAAACTAAAGTGGTTAAAAAGTTGGGTGGCGGTGTGCGTCTAGCATTAGCTCAATATCGTGAATTGGCTGCCTTTGCACAATTTGCATCTGATTTGGATGAAACTACACGTAAGCAACTAGAGCGTGGTCGTATGGTTACTGAGTTGATGAAGCAACCTCAGTACTTACCACTTTCAGTATCTGAAATGGCGATTACATTACAAGCTGCAAACAAGGGTTATTTAGATGATGTGCCAGTCAACAAGGCGCTAGCATTTGAATCAGCATTACATGCGTTCATCAAATCAAATTACAAGGATTTGGTAGACAGAATTGAAACTACGCTAGATCTTTCTAAAGATGATGACAAGGCTTTATCAGCTGCGATTGAAGACTTTAAGAAAAATAGCGCTTACTAAGCTGGAGTTTAAATAATGCCTAGTAGTAAGGAAATTCGAACAAAGATCAAGAGTGTTGAAAATACACGCAAGATCACCAAAGCCATGGAAATGGTAGCTGCTTCTAAAATGCGTAAAGCGCAAGATAGAATGCGTGCGGCGAGACCATATGCTGAAAAGATTCGTGCTGTTGCTGCGCATATGTCACATGCTCAACCAGAATATAAACACGCATTTCTAATTAAGCGCGATGTAGTTAAAAGTATTGGTGTAATTGTTGTTACATCTGATAAAGGTTTATGTGGTGGTTTGAATACCAACGTTTTGCGTGTAACAGTGAATCAAATGCAAGCTTGGGAAGCAGAGAATAAATCTGTGAAAGTTTGTGCTATTGGTAACAAGGGTTTAGGTTTCATGACCCGTATAGGCGCAGATGTTAAATCCCAATTCATATCAGTTGGTGATAAGCCAAGTATGGAGAGCTTAATTGGCCCTGTTAAAGTCATGTTGGATGCGTATATGGCTGGTGAAATAGATCAGCTCTATATTTCATATAACAGATTTATCAATACCATGAAGCAAGAGTCTTTGGTTGAGCAGTTACTACCACTTTCAGGCGAGAATATAGGTGCTCCAAAAGGTCAATGGGATTATATCTATGAGCCCGAGGCTAAGGTGGTGATTGATGATTTAATGGTTCGTTATATTGAATCATTGGTATATCAAGCCGTAGCTGAAAACATTGCTTCTGAGCAAAGTGCGCGGATGGTAGCAATGAAGGCAGCTTCTGATAATGCTAAAACAGTGATTGGCGATTTGAAGTTGGTGTACAACAAGGCGCGACAAGCAGCGATTACGAAAGAAATTTCGGAAATTGTCGGTGGCGCGGCAGCGGTTTCAGGTTAGTTTAGACAGATAGCATGTAGCAAGTAAATGCTAACGTAATGCTTAACGAATTTAAGTATAGATGGGGAATCTCAAAATGAGTCAAGGTAAAGTAGTCCAATGTATTGGTGCGGTGGTTGACGTTGAATTTCCAAGAGATCAAATGCCGAAAGTATTTGAAGCCTTGGTTTTAGATGAAGCAAACGAGACTGTAGAAGCGGGTTTGACTTTCGAAGTACAACAACAATTAGGTGACGGCATTGTACGTACCATTGCGATGGGTTCAAGCGACGGTTTACGTCGCGGCATGTCAGTAAAAGCAACAGGCGCAGGTATTTCAGTACCAGTAGGTACCGCCACGCTAGGTCGTATTATGGATGTCTTGGGTCGCCCAATTGATGAAGCTGGCCCAATTGCAACTGATGAACGCCGTGAAATCCATCAAAAAGCCCCTACATTTGAGCAGCTTTCACCTTCTGTTGATTTATTGGAAACAG
This sequence comes from uncultured Methylophilaceae bacterium, assembly GCA_964620425.1. Classification (GTDB taxonomy): domain Bacteria; phylum Pseudomonadota; class Gammaproteobacteria; order Burkholderiales; family Methylophilaceae; genus DASXUG01. Next base: position 188,379 of record CAZUGV010000002.1, read on the forward strand.
GTATTAAGGTGATTGACTTAGTTTGTCCATTTGCTAAAGGTGGTAAAGTAGGTCTATTCGGTGGTGCTGGTGTTGGTAAAACAGTTAACATGTTGGAGTTGATTAACAACATTGCAAAAGAGCACTCAGGTTTATCAGTATTTGCCGGTGTAGGTGAGCGTACTCGTGAAGGTAACGACTTCTACCACGAAATGGCAGAGGCTGGTGTTATTAAACTAGACAACATGGCGGAATCAAAAGTAGCCATGGTGTTTGGTCAAATGAACGAACCACCAGGCAACCGTTTACGTGTTGCGTTGTCAGGTTTGACAATGGCTGAAAAATTCCGTGATGAAGGTCGTGACATCCTGTTCTTCGTAGATAACATCTACCGCTATACATTGGCTGGTACTGAAGTTTCTGCGTTATTGGGTCGTATGCCTTCAGCGGTAGGTTATCAACCAACACTTGCTGATGAAATGGGTCGTTTACAAGAGCGTATCACATCTACTAAAGTCGGTTCTATTACATCAATTCAAGCGGTATACGTACCTGCGGATGACTTGACTGACCCATCACCAGCAACAACATTCCAACATTTGGACTCAACAGTTGTGTTGTCTCGTGATATTGCTTCTCTCGGTATCTACCCAGCGGTTGATCCATTAGATTCAACTTCACGCCAGTTGGATCCATTAGTGGTTGGTGAAGAGCACTACTCAGTAGCACGTTCAGTACAATCTACCTTGCAACGTTATAAAGAGTTACGTGACATTATTGCAATTTTGGGTATGGATGAATTAGCACCTGAAGATAAGTTGGCGGTCGCTCGTGCACGTAAAATCCAACGTTTCTTGTCACAACCATTCCACGTTGCTGAAGTATTTACTGGTGCTCCAGGTAAATACGTTCCATTGAAGGATACGATTAAAGGCTTTAAAGGGATTGTGAATGGTGATTATGACCACTTGCCTGAACAAGCATTTTACATGGTAGGTGCTATTGAAGAAGCTGTTGAAAAAGCTAAAACACTGTAATTAGTTATTTTCAACTAACTCAGATAGAAAGCAAGCAGGTATATAAATGGCATCAACAATTAAAATTGAAGTGGTAAGTGCTGAAGAATCTATTTTTTCGGGTCATGCTGAGTTTATTGTTGCGCCAGCACTAATGGGAGAAGTTGGTATATATCCACGCCATACTCCCATGTTGACGACAATTAAACCAGGTGCTTTACGTATTCAAGTTGCAGGACAAGAAGAACAGCTGATTTTTGTATCAGGTGGGATTTTAGAAGTGCAGCCAGGGATGGTAACGGTTTTGGCAGATACTGCAATTAGAGGTCATGATCTAGATGAAGCGAAGGCTTTAGAAACCAAGCGTTTAGCAGAAGAAACTTTGAAGAGTAATGCAAGTGAAGTTAATTATGCTTTAGCACAGGCCGAGTTGGCAGAATCTATTGCGCAATTACAGGCAATTAGTAAGTTGCGTAAAACAACAACCCACTAGAATTGTAGATTTTAAAAAAGGCAGCTTAGGCTGCCTTTTTTGTTTGTTGAGAGGTTTTCACATACAATGCGTCAAGCACATAACAAAATTAAATCATGACCAATAATCTAAATATCGTCATTCTAGCCGCAGGTAAGGGTACAAGAATGTACTCCGCAAAACCAAAAGTTTTGCATGAGTTAGCAGGTAAGCCGTTGCTTCAGCATGTAATTGATTGCGCCAAGCAACTAAATCCTGTCAAAGTAATTGTTGTATATGGCTTTGGTGGTGATAGTGTTAGAGCTTCATTTAAGCATGAGTCACTAACATGGGTTGAACAAAAAGAGCAGCTTGGTACTGGTCATGCAGTCAAACAAGCAATTTCTGAATTAACTCCGAATGGAACCACTTTAATAATGCTTGGTGATGTTCCTCTCGTCAGTGTGGATGCATGTAAGGCGCTAATTCAAAAGGATTCAGCATTGGCATTGCTTACAGTCATGAAGCCTGACCCAACAGGCTATGGTCGAATTGCGCGGAATGACATGGGGAATGTTCAATTAATTATCGAGCACAAAGATGCGAAAGAGGAGCAAAAAAAGATTCAAGAAGTGAATACAGGCATCATGAAAGCGGATAATGCCAAGTTAAAAACTTGGATTGCTGGATTAAGCAATCAGAATGCACAAAAAGAATATTATTTAACAGACATCGTTGGTATGGCTGTAGCGGAAGGGATTTGTGTAGCAGCGAATACTGTCATTGATGAGGCATCTGTCGAAGGCGTAAATTCTAAATCTGATTTGGCTAGATTGGAACGAGAGTTTCAAAAAAGAAACTCAAATAAACTGTTGAGTATAGGAGTGACTTTGCTTGATCCTGATCGACTTGATGTGAGAGGTGAGTTGATCGTTGGAAAAGATGTAACAATTGATGTTGGTTGCATATTCGAAGGAAAGGTTGTGATTGAGAATAGCGTTAGCATAGGCGCTTACTGTTTAATCAAAGATGCAATTATCGGCTCAGGGACAAGAATTGCACCATTCACCCATATAGATGATGCTGAAATTGGAGAGGATAATCGCATAGGCCCATACGCACGGCTAAGACCAGGTACAAAACTCGCTAGCGAAGCTCATATAGGTAATTTTGTGGAGTTAAAAAATGCGCAAGTAGATCAAGGTAGTAAAATCAATCATCTTAGCTATGTGGGTGATACATCCGTCGGGAAAAATGTGAACATTGGCGCTGGTACCATTACTTGTAACTACGATGGCGTCAATAAGTTTCGAACCACTATAGAAGATAATGTATTTATTGGTTCAGATACTAAATTGATAGCGCCAGTCACTGTGGGGGAAGGTGCAACGATTGGTGCAGGGTCTGTAATAAGCAAAAACGCCCCTGCTGGTGAATTGACTATTGCGAGAGCAAAGCAAATTACAATACAAGGCTGGAAGCGACCAGTAAAACATAAATCCCAGTAAAAACAAATATCTTAGATATGCTGTTGATGTTCAAGCCTGACAAAATTATAACAAACGTTAAGAAGGAATAGTATGTGTGGAATTGTAGGCGCCATTGCCTCTCGAGATGTCGTGCCGATGTTGATTGAGGGGCTGAGTCGCCTTGAATATCGAGGCTATGACTCAGCTGGGATTGCGGTTCTGAATAATCGTATTGAACGTGTTAGAGCCGTTGGTAGAGTGGCTGAAATGCAGAACAAAGCCAATGAGCAAAGTCTTACAGGTCAGCTGGGGATTGGACATACACGTTGGGCGACACACGGGGGCGTAACCGAATCAAATGCTCATCCTCATGTTTCATGCGAAGAAATTGCGGTAGTTCATAATGGAATCATTGAAAATCATGACGAGCAACGTAGCAAACTCACTGCACTAGGTTATCAGTTTGAATCGCAAACGGATACTGAAGTCATTGCACATTTGATTCATTATTATTACAAACAAGGAATGTCGTTATTAGTAGCGACGCAAAGCGCGGTGTTGGAGTTGACAGGCGCTTTTGCAATTAGTGTCATCGCAGTGCACTCACCCAATGAAATGATTTGTGCAAGACAAGGCTGCCCTTTGCTCATTGGGTTGGGTGAAGGTGAAAATTTTATTGCTTCAGATGTATCGGCCGTGCTGTCCGCCACAAGAAAGGTCATTTACTTAGAAGATGGTGACAGTGTAAAAATCACACGTAACAGCGTAGAAGTGTTTGGGCGAGATCATAAAAAAGTTGATCGCAAAGTTCATTTCAGTGATGTGTCGTTATCTAGCATGGAACTAGGCCCGTATGACCATTTTATGCAAAAAGAAATACACGAACAGCCACGTGCTATCACAGATACGATTGAAGCCGTGATTGATGACGGTAAATTTTCTGCAGAATTGTTTGGTGTCGATGCTGATGAAGTATTGAGTGCAATTGATAGCATTCTAATCTTGGCGGCAGGCACAAGTTACTATGCTGGCTTAACAGCTAAATATTGGCTAGAGCGCATTGCAAAAATCCCAACCTCGGTAGAAATTGCCAGCGAATATCGGTATCGGTATTCTGTTCCAAACCCTAAGCAATTGATTGTTACCATTTCACAATCAGGGGAAACCTTGGATACCATGGAGGCGCTTAAGCATGCAAACTCACTTGGTCAAGATTTGTCCCTAGCAATCTGTAATGTGCAAGAAAGCGCAATTCCTCGCGCATCAAAACTCATATTCTATACACGAGCAGGTGCAGAAATTGGTGTAGCATCAACCAAGGCATTCACTACGCAATTAGTCGGGCTATTCACGCTTGCAGCAACTTTAGCAAAAATGCGCGGATATTTATCGGTTGAAACAGAAAATAAATATTTAGCAGAGCTGAGAAGTTTGGCAGGAAGCATTCAACATGCACTTAATCTTGAGCCGCAGATAAGAGAGTGGTCAAAAGCCTTTGCAAATAAGCAGCATGCGCTATTTTTAGGACGCGGGATACATTATCCAATTGCATTAGAAGGTGCATTAAAACTAAAAGAAATTTCATATATTCATGCAGAGGCCTATCCAGCGGGTGAGCTAAAGCATGGGCCATTGGCATTGGTAGATGAAGATATGCCAGTCGTTGTGATTGCACCTAATAACTCCCTGTTAGAAAAAGTTAAATCTAATATGCAAGAAGTCCGTGCACGTGGTGGGGAGTTATTTGTATTTGCAGATGCAGATAGCCATTTTGTAGAATCAGAAGGGGTGCACGTGATCAGAACGCCACGTCATGTAGGCATGCTTTCTCCAATTCTCCATACAATACCTGTGCAGTTGCTTGCTTATCATGTAGCACTATTAAAAGGCACTGATGTTGATAAGCCTAGAAACCTCGCCAAAAGTGTGACGGTGGAGTAGGTTGAGTATAAATTGGGCAATAAATAACAGTTTATAAGTGTTTTATTTTCAATATTTTAAAACCCATGATTCACAATCAGTGAACCTCATTTTTGAAGAAGGCTATCATAGGTGTTTATTTATAATCCTTGATTGATACAGAAACTCATTGTCGCTATAGTAGCAGTATGCATATAAGACAGAATAACTTGGCAATCTATATACGGACTGGAATGCTCTGTTGGAGGCGATGCTCATGGGGTTAGATCGTCCGCTTTTAATTATTATAGATGATGACCCACTCATTACAGACACTTTGCATTTTGTGTTAAGTAAAGATTTTGAAGTGAGTGTCGTAGATTCTCACGCGCAAGCTAAAAGCCTATTGAGGCAGCTTGAAATCCCGCCTTCATTAGCACTTGTTGACCTTGGTTTGCCGCCATTTCCGCATAAGCCTGATGAGGGCTTCAAAGTGATTGGGGAGTTGCTAGCGCAATCACCAACCATGAAAATCATCGTGCTTTCTGGGCAAAACGAAGAAATCAACGTTAAACATGCGATGGCATTAGGTGCTGTGGATTTTGTTCCCAAGCCTTGTGATGTTAAACATTTACAAGCGCTACTTCATAATGCACTTAGATTACAAGCTGCGGAGCTTGGAGAGGAAAGCTCGCCTCAAGACAAATATGGATTGCTTGGGAATAGTGTGCCGATGCAAACGTTGCGTACGCAAATTGGTCAGTTTGCCGATGCACCATTCCCTGTTCTGATTGAGGGCGAGTCGGGCAGTGGGAAAGAATTGGTTGCTAGCTCTTTACACCGATTGAGCAAGCGATCCACACAACCTTATCTTTCTATCAACTGTGCTGCAATTTCTCCTGCGTTGGCTGAGTCAATTTTATTCGGGCACGCCAAGGGAGCATTTACGGGTGCGGCAGCAGTGAGTGCTGGCTATTTCGAAGATGCAGGTGAAGGCGCATTATTTTTAGATGAAATTGGCGAGTTGCCATTAGAGTTGCAATCAAAATTACTGAGAGTTTTGGAAAACGGCGAATACCAACGCATTGGCGAGACTCAATCTAGACGCAGCAAAGCAAGAGTGATTGCGGCGACTAATCGTGATTTGCGCGAGGAAGTAAGAAGCGGACGCTTTCGTGCGGATTTATACCATCGACTATCTGTATTTGCGGTGCGCGTGCCAGCCCTGAGAGACTTGGACGATGATCGGTTATTGTTACTTGAACATTTCAAAGTATTTTACGCGCGTGAGACAGAGCAAAAGCCATTTACATTGGATGCTAAGGCGCAAGCGCAATGGTTGGCCTATCATTTTCCTGGGAATGTGAGGGAGCTGCGTAACATTATTATTCGGCTTATTGCAAAGTACGCAGGGCAAACGGTGAACGAGACTCAGCTTGCGGCAGAGCTAGATATGGTTGGCTTTAGCGATGCGCAATCCTTGACCATCAATGCTGATCAGCAATCGCTCGAAAACCACGCACAGTATCATCTGCAAACACAAAGCAATGTTAACCTAGACACGGTGCTTAAAACTTGGGAAAAAGCATATGTCGATGCGGCAATGAAAATCACGCACGGCAACTTAACTCAAGCTGCAAAAATGCTTGGTATTAATCGCACCACACTTTACAGTCGCATTCAAATGCACAATGACTTGAAGTCTTGATTGCGCATATTTTTTATCACTAAATATATGCACAGAATCATCAATCAATTCATAAGCAAGAAAGTCTAACCGTGTACTACGATCATTTTGGCCTAAAACAAGCGCCTTTTAAAATCACCCCCAATACCGATTTCTTTTTTGCGGGCGCTAATCGTGGTGCAATTTTAGATGCGCTCACTTATGCCATTAAGAATGGCGAAGGCATTATTAAAGTGGTCGGTGAAGTGGGTAGTGGTAAAACCATGTTAAGCCGTATGTTGCAAGCACGGTTGCCCGAAAGAGTAGAGTGTGTCTATTTGGCAAACCCCAGTATTGCGCCAGAAGATGTGGTGTTTGCAATCGCATTTGAGTTGCAGCTAGCGTTGCATAAAGATGTAGATCGTTTGCAAGCCATGCAATTGCTGCAAAAATACCTGTTAGATCGCCATGCTGAGGGCAAGCAGGTGGTGATTTTTGTGGAAGAAGCGCAAGGCATGCCGATAGCAACATTAGAAGAAATTCGACTGCTAACAAATTTAGAAACGAAGCAAGACAAGCTCTTACAAATTGTTTTGTTTGGGCAGCCTGAGTTAGACGTCAACTTAAACGCCACGCAAATTAGACAGCTACGTGAGCGTATTACACATAGTTTTAACCTAGAGCCTATTGATCAAAATGCGATTCGTGATTATGTAATGTTTCGGTTACGCTCGGCGGGCTATTTTGGACCGCCAATTTTTACAGAGGCTGCGATTAAACTGCTAGCGCAGTCATCACAAGGCTTGGTGCGTCGAGTGAATGTGTTGGCTGATAAAGCGATGTTGGCGACCTATTCACAAAACTTATATTCGGTTGATGTTAAACAAATGAAAGCGGCAATTCGTGATAGCGAATTTGGTGCTGAACAAGTCAAGCGTCAAACTAAGCGAAACGTTGGTATTGGTTTGCTGGCTTTTTTTCTGATAGCGGTTGTTGTAGATTTGGCTACCTATCATGGTGTTTGGCAAAGCTTGGTTTACTCTGCCTCGACCAAACCCGTGCTAATGAAGTCCGCCCAGCCGGCGAAACTAACTAGTAAGGCTGAGGTTTCTAATGTTCAGCCTGTGGTACCTATATTGGCTGATACTCCAACATTAAAGTCGAACTCCGATTCAAATACATCTTCAGCAAAACCCTTAACAGCAGAGCCAGCAGTTGCCGCGTTAAAATCTGTGTCATCCGCTAGCGAAGTAAAAATGGAGCGTCAGGCGACTACAAAATCTATTGATGAGCGCATGCTTGAAACTAAACAATCAACCTCACCAAAGGTAATACCAGGGGGTATGGATACAAAAGAGAATGACCGCACAGATCAGCACCTCACACTGCCTGCTACTGGCTCAGATAAAGCCTCTAGTCCATCTGGAGCAGATAGCGATATTATTCAACAGCGCCTAGATGTAACGCAGTCTTGGATTAACCAGCAGCCAGAAAATACCGTTAGTATTCAGTTAATGGGGTCATCTAACGAGGCGCAGTTAGTGAAACATTTGAAATATTTGGCGACCCGTTTAAATTTGGAAAATATTTATGCGTATCGTACTCAGGTGAATAAAAGACCATTTATTACTATTCTATACGGTGGCTTTTCTAGTCAACGTGAGGCAGTCGCCGCGATCGATAAATTGCCAGAAGATATTAAACTAAATCAGCCGCAGATAAGAACTATTGGTGGCATTTTAAAAGAGACTAGTAAATTCCCATAAGGGTTGTTGCAATATAATGCATATTATGCGATAAACAAGTAGTGGCTAACCCTCAAGGATGCATAAAAGTATTGCCAAAAAATATGAAAAATAGTCGGTTAATTCTCATCTCATTGCTATTCAGTGCCGCCATTTCAGGGTGCGCGCATCAAACAAAAATCACCCCATCTACTGGGCATATTGATGGTAAGCCAGCGATGGCTAAAGATAATAAACTCACGCCCCCTGCTTCCGATATCCCTGCTCCTGTCAAAAACAATGTGTATTTGCCACCACCAACAGCTAAAATTAAAGAGCCTACCTATAGTGTTGTTGTCAATGATGTATCTGTTAAAGAGATTTTGTTTGCCTTGGCACGTGAGAGCAAGCTGAATATTGATATTCATCCTGATATTAAAGGTTCTGTGACGATGAATGCGGTCGATCAAACCTTACCCGCAATTTTGGAGAGAATCTCAAAGCAAGTGGACATGACCTATAAAGTCGAAAAAAATGTGCTAACGATTGCACCAGATTTGCCGGTGCTTAAGACATATCAAATTAACTACGTAAACATGCAGAGAACGACTCGTGGCGGCATTAGCGTAAATAATCAAATTGCGTCATCTCCAGGCGCTACTGCAGCAACGGGTGCAACAGGCACAGGCTCTGCTGTTGGTTCTAATACCTCTTCAACGTCGGTGGCCAGCATTTCAGAAAACTTTTTTTGGGATACCTTGATTCAGAATATTAAGGACATCTTAAAAGAAAGCGATAAAGAAGTTCTGGTTAAACGTTATCAGCATGACACGACTTTGCAAAGTTATTACTCAGGGCGTACGCAAGTCGTTGCACAGGGCAATGGATCTGCGTCTGCACCATACCCAACGGATGGTTCTGCGGGTGGCACGGGTAACAGAAATGCCAGGTCAGGCAATCGTGCCGCTGCGGGTGTGAGTGGGGCGGGTAACGAAACATTGCAGGGGGAGGGGGCAGCGAATACCGCCAAAGAGCTGGAGGTTAATCAGAAAGAGTATGCGACATTATATGCCGCCGCAGTCATTGCCAATAAAGAAACTGGTGTGTTGAGTGTACGCGCAACGCAGCGTCAACAAGAAAAAGTGCAAGAATTTATTGATAAAGTACAGTCAAGTGCTAAACGTCAGGTCTTGATAGAGGCTTCGATTGTGGAGATTACATTAAACGATCAATATCAAGCAGGCATTGATTGGAGCAAGCTTTCCAATACTGGGGCGCTAGATGGATTTACTTTTAGGCAAACCTTAACTGGTGTTGGTGCGGCGTTGCCGATTGCAGCCACTAGCCCCGTGGCTATTGGTTATAGCAAAAACAACACGGCAATAGGCAATATTGCGGCTTCGGTGCGTTTGTTGCAAACCTTTGGCAATGCAAAAGTGCTCTCTAGCCCAAAGATGATGGTGCTGAATAGTCAAACTGCTATTTTAAAAGTAGTGGATAATTTAGTTTATTTTACTATTGAATCGTCGATTGCAGGCGGTACCGCAACGACTGCGGCATTGCAAAGCTTTACAACCACACCGCATACCATTCCAGTTGGGGTTTGGATGAGTGTGACGCCGCAAGTGAATGAAAATGGTGCTGTGACATTGAATGTACGACCAACGATTGCCCGTAAGTCGGGAGATGTACAAGACCCCAACCCGAACTTAGCAGCAGTCGGTGCAACACCTACTAGCCCCGCAAGAGCTGGTATTTCTAGCACGATCCCGCAAATACAAGTGCGTGAAATGGAGTCTATGCTGCAGGTCAATAGCGGCAACACAGTAATTTTGGGTGGTTTAATGCAAGATGATATTTCAAACATCACCAATGGCGTACCAGGTTTGTTAGATGTGCCTGTGGTGGGTAATGCATTTAAGGCTAAAAATAACACGGTCAAAAAGACTGAGCTGGTCATTTTCTTGCGCCCTACGGTTATCCCAAATGCAAGCTTAGAAAGTGATGAGCTACAGTCATTTAAACAGTATTTGCCTTCAACACAGTTACAGCAGAAGTTCGATGAGCCTGCTAATTAAAGCTTTGGAGCAAGCGGCAGAAAGTAAAAATGCGGGAGATAAGTTTGAACTGTCCCTTGAGCCTGTTATTACCAGTGATGCTACTTTACAAGATGCAAATGCGAAACCAAAGCTAAGCACCTTACCAAGCGATAGTCAGAAAGCCGCTTCTACTGTTTTTTCAGCTAAAACAAAGCCACATTCAAAACCCGCAAATAATCTGGCTTTGTTTGCATTCGCAACGCTTATCTTATTGATTGCTGCGATAGGCTATTTTTACTGGTATTGGCAATCTCTCTCAGCCCCCGAGCTTATTGTTGCGAGACCATCCGTGGTTCAACCCCTGTCGCAAGTTGCGGAGGCTAAAAATACTAATCAAGTTAGCGCAAATTTGAACAGTCAGTCTGCCACTGCAGAGACATCGGGTAGCGCATCACCAGAGCAAATGCAAACCAAGATTGAATCGTCGATGGCAGAAAGTAAAGTGGGTGCTCTATTGCAATCAGAACATACCCCAGCGCTTGAAGCTGTGCCACCTGCAGCCAAACAAAAAAAACAAAATCCCATTGCAGCAAAGCCCTTAACTGAAAATAACGAGCGTATGCTAGCCTTGGCTGCGAGCAACTCAAAACCGTTGGTATTTGGTGAGCCAATAGCCTTAAGCGATGATGACAAGCTGGATGGTTCAGCTAGTCGCAAGGTTAAAGTCATCCAAAATCAACCAACGGCTAGCATCAATCCAAAATTGATAGAAGCGTATCATGCTTATAACAAAGGGGATGATGTCCAAGCACAACAGGCCTATCGAGAAGTGCTAAAAGGGGATGTACGTAATACTGACGCACTACTAGGTATGGCGACCATTGCGGCACGTCAGGGTCGTGATGACGACGCCTTAGGCTGGTATAGAAAAGTGCTTGAGGTTGAGCCTAGAAATCAGCTGGCGCAAGCGGGAATGGTGGCCTTGCAGCAAGAAGATGACCCAGTATCTGCGGAAACGAGACTTAAGAACTTAATTGCGCAGCACCCAGACTCGGCTAGCTTGAATGCCTCACTTGGTGATTTGTATGCATCGCAAAATCAGTGGGCCTCCGCGCAACAAGCTTATTTTCAGGCGTATCATTTCGAGTCAAATAATGCACAGCATGTGTTTAATTTGGCCGTTAGCCTAGATCGCATGAGTAAACCTAACCTCGCGCTACCGTATTACAAGCGCGCATTAGAGTTAGTAACAGCAGGCGGCGCAACCAATATAGATCGCATGAAGCTTGAATCCCGTATTTCTCAATTAACCCAATAATCACGCAAAAAATATGGCTGAACAAAAAGTAAGACTTGGTGAGTTGATGGTGCAACAAGGGTTGATTAGTCAAGATCAACTGCACATTGCGCTCATGGAGCAAGAGCAAAATAACATGCCAATTGGCAAGCAGTTGGTGCGTTTGGGTTTTGTAACAGAAGCCATGGTGCGCGATTTAGTTGCGCACACCATGGGTCAAGAAAGTATAGACCTTAACTCAGTGATTGCTGATGGTGATGCGCTTAAGCTAATCCCTGAGGATTTTGCGCGACGTTATCGAATTCTACCCATTGCCTACGAAGCCCCTAGTAATACTTTAGTGGTTGCCATGACGGACATGTTTAATGTAGTGGCGCTTGATCAGCTGCGCGCTATGTTAGGTGGGAAAATACACGTAAAACCTGTGCTAGCGGCAGAGGCGCAACTAGAGGAATATATCGACCAGTTTTATGGCTACGAGTTATCTGTTGATGGCATTTTGCGCGAAATTGAAACGGGCGAAATTGATTATCAAAGTTTGCAGGTGGATGGGGAGCAATACACTCAGCCTATCGTAAGGCTAGTGGGTTCGCTGTTGATGGATGCCGTTAAACGCAACGCTTCCGATATTCACTTTGAGCCAGAGCAGGCGTTTTTGCGAGTGCGGTATCGTATCGACGGTGTATTGCACCAAATTCGCAGCTTACACAAAACTTACTGGCCTGGTATTGTCGTGCGTTTAAAAGTGATTAGCGGTATGGATATTGCCGAAACGCGAACGCCGCAGGATGGTCGTTTGCAAATTAACCTATGTGGTCGCCCCATTGATTTTCGGGTAGCCAGTCACCCAACGATTCATGGTGAAAACATTGTGTTACGGGTGCTAGATCGCGAAAAAGCGATTATGCCGTTGGAGCGCATCGGTTTGCGCGATGAAACGCTCACAGAACTCAAATTGATGATGCAACGCCCTGAGGGCATTATGGTGGTGACGGGACCGACGGGTAGCGGTAAAACCACCACACTATACTCACTGCTGACGCATCAAAATACCGAGGCTGTCAATATTATGACGTTAGAAGACCCTGTGGAATACCCTGTTGCCATGATGCGCCAAACCTCGGTGGCAGAAGTCAACAAAGTAGATTTCGCCAACGGTATTCGCTCCATCATGCGACAAGACCCCGACATTATTTTGGTCGGCGAAATTCGAGATTCTGACACCGCTACCATGGCTTTTCGTGCCGCGATGACAGGGCATCAAGTGTTCACGACCCTGCACACCAACTCCGCGTTAGGCGCATTTCCCCGCTTGCTTGATATTGGCATTTTGCCCGACATCATGGCGGGAAATATTATCGGCGTGGTTGCACAGCGCTTGGTGCGCTTGCTCTGCCCGCATTGTAAAGAACCACACACGCCCAATGACGAAGAGCGCAAATTGCTCAACTTAAAACCGAGCCAAGATGCCACCATTTATCGCCACAAAGGTTGTCAGCGGTGCTTCTATACAGGCTATCAAGGCCGTAAAGCGATTATGGAACTGTTACGCATAGACCAAGATATTGATAGCCTAGTTGCACGCCGTGCGCATATGGACGAACTACGCAATGTCGCCCGCGAAAAAGGCTTTGTTACACTTGCGGATGATGGTGTGCGCCGTATTCTAGAAGGCGTTACCAGTTTGGCAGAAGTCATGCGCGTAATTGATTTAACCAGCCGCATCAAGTAGTTGCTGAATCGTGCCGACCTTTAATTACAAAGCTGTAGATCAAGTGGGTCGTCCTGCCCAAGGTCAGATGGATGCCATTAACGAAGTTGATTTAGAACTTAGATTAGAGCGTATTGGCCTCAGCTTAATCACTTTCCGCGCAGCTAAAAAAAATAACCAGTTATTTAGCGCATCAAAAATTAGCCTGCGTGATTTAATGATGTTTTGTTTTCAGCTAGAACAACTCACAAGTTCTGGTGTGCCACTGTTAGATGGATTGATTGATCTGCGCGATAGCAATCCAAACTTGCATTTTCAGAAAGTCATCGGTGGTTTAGTGGCAGATGTAGAGGGCGGAAAAATGTTTTCTGCCGCGCTGGCGGAATACCCCAAAGTGTTCGGCGAAGTGTTTGTTAGCTTGGTGCAAGCGGGCGAACAAACGGGTCGATTGCCAGAGGTATTTGATAACTTGGCTGAAACCTTTAAATGGCAAGATGAGTTAATCTCACAAACTAAGCGTTTAGTCGCTTACCCATTATTTGTATTAGTGGTGGTCGTGAGTGCCATTGTGTTTTTAATGATTTATCTAGTGCCGCAAATGGTTTCATTTTTGCATAATATGGGACAAGATTTGCCCTTGCAAACTAAAATACTCATTTTTATCTCCAATGCTTTTGTGAATTATTGGTGGTTAATTATTGGCTTACCAATTATTGCCGTGCTGGGATTATTGGCGCTGGTTAAAAATAGCCCGCTCGCGCGCTATCGCTTGGATTATGCAAAATTAAATTTTCCTGTGACTGGTGCTATTATGAAAAAAATCATTTTAGCGCGGTTTGCACGCTATTTTGCTTTGATGTATCAAACGGGTATCCCCATTTTAGATGCGATGAAAAAATGCGAAAATATCGTTGGCAATCAAGTGGTTGCTGATGCGCTTAGGCGCGCACAGTTTCAAATCAACGCAGGTGGCTCGATGGCGGATAGTTTTCACAATGCTGGTTTGTTTCCACCGTTAGTTGTCCGTATGATCAAAGTGGGAGAATCCACAGGCACATTGGATAAGTCACTGTTAAAAATAAGTTATTTTTATGATAGAGATGTGAATGAATCCACAGAAAAAATGCTTAAATTAATCGAGCCTGCGCTAACCGTAATTTTAGGGGCAATATTGGCGTTCATCATGTTTTCGGTACTGGGTCCTGTGTACGATTCGTTTGGTAAACTTAAATTATAAATGGCGTTATTTAAAAAAATTATCTTATCAGCAACCAATACCCAGCTAAGCGCTGGCGTATGGCAATGGGGTAAGTTACGCCAGTTTCAAACTTATCAACATGATGAGCAAGGGCGCTCGGCATTTACGGAGTTTTTGCGTCAACATCCTCACACCAAAATTTATTTGCTTGCTGACTCGGTTGAAGAAGATTATCGCGTAGAGAGTTTGCCACACACGGTGGGCAATGCTCGTCATGAGTTGTTGACCAGAAAATTAGGTCAAATTTATCGCGGTATTACCTATCGAGGTGCGCACTTTATTGCCCGTGAAAAAGATAAGCGTAAAGATGATCGCTTTCTGTTCCTGTCTTTAAATAATGCAGAGTTTCTGCAAGGCTGGGTTGCTTGCATTCAAACCATCGAAGCGCCTTTGGTTGGTGTCTATTTGCAATCAATGGTCAGCCAAGCTTTATTAAAGCGCTTAAAAATAAAGCATGAACACGTATTGCTGAGTGAGCGTTTAAACTCAGGGTTACGCCAAACTTATCTTTTTAATGGCAGTATGCGCATCAGCCGTTTAGCCCCTATCCCAGACGCGATGACTGAACGGCTCGCTTATTTTTATGTGGTTGAAACTGAAAAAACTCGGCTTTACTTAGTCAGTCAGCGTTTTGTGAGCAAAGAAACGCCGCTGAATATGATGCTAGCAACAACTGAGCAGGCTGATATACCTATTGCGCGCGCGATTGAGCAAGAGCATGGACAAAAGACGGAGTTGGTGGATCTTACCCAATTAACGGCCAGCTTTGGTTTATCTGATCAGCAGCTACAGAAAAACCCCGAATTGTTACGCATGCATCTGTTAGCGACTGGATGTGTGCCAGATAATTTAGCCCCAATTGGGTTGCTCAGTCATTTTAAAGTGAATGCTATCCGCGATAGCTTAATGTTTGCGAGTTTGGGCGTGTTGTTGTTTGGATTAATGTTTGCTGGTTATAACTTTCAGCAAAGTTATGCAAAAAATATAGCACTGCAAGCTGCGCAGATTGAAACAACATTACAAGAGAAAAATTATCAACAAGCAGCAAAATCATTTACGCCTTCGCCAATTGCAAGCCAAGATTTAAAGGCATCGGTTGAGTTACATAAAACGATTACCAGCTATCCACAAACCCCAATTCGGCTTATGCAAGTGCTTAGTCGAGCGTTAGAAAAAACGCCAACCATTCAAATTAACCGTGTACGCTGGGTGCAAGCCAATGATGGTGCGCTAAAAGATGATGATAAAACTGCCTATGGGGTGAACGTAACAGATGTCACCGAAGCAGATGCCAATTTCAGCTTAGACGCTAACACTTTATCCGAAATAGCCTTTGTAAGTGGTGAGATAAAAGATTTTACGGGTGATTATCGTGCTGCACTAATGACCGTGAATCATCTTGTGGATGATATAAAATCTAACCCAGAAATTGCACAGGCCGTGCTGACACAAGCGCCTGTTAATGTAAGTTCGTACGCCAATTTACAAGGCAGCACAATCGACCAAATGAGTGCACAAGCGAATGTTGCAACGTTTAAATTACGCGTGTTGCTAAAGCCCAAAGCGAGTCTATGATGAAGCTCACTGCGCAAGATTGGAAAAAGTTACGCGTTCCTTCGGTGGTTTTAGTCTTGGTGCTAATTGCCATGTCTGCAGTCATTTTTTTTACGCAGCAGCAAAAAGACACTGCCGAACAAGCATTAGCCATGCAAACCAATCAACTTAACCAAGCGAGACAGCGCTACTTAGCATCAGGACAAGAAAAAGAGACCATTAGTCAATATCTGCCCCAATATCAAGCCTTGCTGGAAAAAGGCTTTGTGGGTGAAGAGCACCGTATTGAATGGATAGATGCGCTACGTCAAATTCACGCACAAGCAAAACTATTTAACATTAACTATAGCATTGGTGTGCAAGAAGAATATCAGCCCAGCTTTATTTCCAATGCGGGCAATATCAAGCTATATCGGTCAATGATGAAGTTAGAGTTGAGCATGCTGCACGAAGGCGATTTACTGACCTTGATACATCAACTTAGCCAGCAGCAAAACACCCCTTTTATTGTGAGGGAGTGCGAAATGACACGTCTAAATCCAGTAATCAGCAATACCTTTACGCCCAACATGCGCGCAAACTGTGAGCTTGATTGGTTAACAATGCACGAGCCGCAAGCTATGGAGGCGAGTCGATAATGCGTATCTTGGCGATATTTTGTTTATTGTTTGTTTCAAGCGCCTCAGCGCAAGAGACTTTTGGCAAGCTATTCACCAGCCCAGCTGAACGTGCGAATCTAGAATACTTGCGCAGTATCACCAAAGATGTCACCGAAAAAGAAAACCAAAAACAAGTGCAGACAGAAATAATCCCAACGCAAGGTTTGGATGATGTCAATGATGCAACTCCCGCGCCTATCGCGGTGGAAGGTTTTGTAAAACGTAGCGATGGTAAAAAAGGAACAGTTTGGGTTAATCATGAGGCGATACTGGAAAATACAAAACGTGATGATTTAAGTGTAGGCAAGCTCGCAAATGATAAAAACGAAGTGGATATTGGCTTGAAAAATGGCAAACACGTTGTCTTAAAAGCAGGTCAGGTTTATGAAATTAGCTCAAATAAACGACAAGAAATTGCTAAACCAGCAAACAATTAACACCCGCAAAAAAATAGCAACCCAGCAAGGCGCTGCCTTGATTATTTTTATGCTGGTGTTAATGCTCTCGGCAATGACTTACTTTGTTGGTGGGTTGGACACCAAAAGTATTGCTTTAGATAGAGAAAAGCAAACGCAGGCGGCGCTTGCAGAGGCGAAAATTGCTTTAATAGGCTATGCATTTGGCGTAAGTAATTTGGAAGCTAATTTGGCGACCACATTACCCAACCCCGACATGGGTAATGCCAATGAGTCAAAGAAAGAGGGTTATCAGGCCTTAAATATAGGGGCTACTGATTTTAATCTCATAGGTAAGTTACCTTGGTACGGCTTAGATTCGCAACCCATTAAAGATGGCTGGGGTGAGTGTCTTTGGTACGCGGTATCTGGGCGATTTAAGCATAATCCTGACACTGCAGTTTTGAATTGGGACACCCAAGGTCAAATTGATGTCATTGATGAAAATGGAAATAAAATTGCCACTAATCTTGCCGCATTAGTCATTGCCCCAGGTCCAGTTTTATCAGGACAAAATCGCTCATCTGGGCAGGTGGTTTACCCGCAATGTGGGGGCAATTATGATGTTAAAAATTACCTCGACACGCCAAACATAAGTAAGGCAATTTCATCGAATGGGGAAAGTGCGGTCAATTACTATGAAGGCAGTCAAAATAGTGGTATAGCGGCCAGCACCCAAAACAAAACCTTTGTAATGGCAAACAACGCTAACTACAACGACCGATTTGCATTTATAACGGTAGATGATATTTTTAATCGAATTATTTTCAGAAAAGATTTTAAAGATGAAATTACTAAACTCCTCAATACCACTTCTTTTAACATTATAGATGATATTACAGGGAAATTAATTCCCGACCCTCAGGACTCTCAGGGAAAATTAATCACATCAAATTTGGCTTCAGTAACAAAAACGTACCTGAAAGGTAATAATGGAACTGATAGATTGCAATGTCCTACAACCGATTATTTTTGCCGAAATTGGATTAGTATGTTTTATGTGAAGGATTATCCAGGCAATTCAGCAAGTGTTAGATTTGTTGATACAACCCCAACTAGCAATCTATCGTGTAGCAGAGTGATAATTTTTGGCGGCAAAAAAAACGCACTGGGTGATTATTTAGATGGGCAAAACAAACTATCATTCTATAACTCTGGCACCATTTATGAAGGTAGTCAAAATTTTGACCCAAAAAACCCAACCCAAGATGTGATTAAATGCGTACCGTAAAAAACAAACTACAAACGCATTCAAATGATGACCAAGGTTTTAGCTTGGTCGAAATGGCTATTGTCTTAATTATATTCGGTTTATTTTTAAGCGCGACTTTAATCCCCTTATCAGTACAAAGAGATTTAAGCGATTACAAAACTGCAAGAGCCGATTTAGAGCAAATTAAAGAAGCCTTATATGGGTACGCGGTTGCAAACGGCAACCTTCCTTGCCCTGATACTAATGATGATGGCAAGATGAACTCACCTTGTAGTGGTGGAAGTATTCAAGGGAATATTCCATGGGTCGACTTAGGTGTGCCTAGAGTTGACCCATGGAATCAGTACTACCGGTATCGTGTAGACCAAGCATTCACAACAACAATAACACTGTCTACCAAGCCAAGTAGCACCACCCCTCTTGCTGTTAAAGATAAAGCAATCGGTGGCAACCTACTGGCAAATGGCGTCCCAGCCGTGATTTACAGCTCAGGCAAAAATGGTGCTATTCAAGTGCCTAAATCATCAGATGATGAGATTGAAAATACCGCTGTTATCTCGAGCAAATATGATAACAATTTTGTCAGTCACGAAATTACAACAGATTTTGATGATGTGGTGGTTTGGCTATCTTCAAGCATCTTATTTAATCGCATGGTCAGCGCACAGAAGTTACCTTAATGAACGACAACCAACTCCTACGCTATAGCCGTCATATCCTACTCCCGCAAATTGCATATGAAGGGCAAGAAAAGCTCACGCAAAACCACGCGCTGATTGTTGGCGCAGGTGGCTTAGGTTCGCCTGTCGCCCTATATTTAGCAGCTGGTGGCGTGGGTACGTTGACGATTTGCGATTTTGATACGGTGGATTTAACCAATTTACAGCGGCAAATTATTCACACTACGGCTTCGGTTGGGGTCAATAAGGCTTTATCTGCACAGCGGGCTATCCATGCGATTAACCCAGATATTACCGTGAATACCGTGCAGCAAAAATCGACTGTGGAATCATTTACCGAGCTAGCCAAACAAGCCGATGTGGTGATTGATTGTTCGGATAATTTTGCCACGCGTTACACTTTAAACCGCATTTGTTTCCAGCTCAAAAAACCGTTGGTTTCGGGCGCAGCGATTGGGTTTGATGGGCAAATTACGGTGTTTGATTTCCGCAGTGAAACCAGCCCGTGTTATCACTGTTTGTTCCCCGATGATGGCTCAGAAACTGAAATGCGTTGCGCCGAAAATGGCGTGTTTTCGCCGCTCGTTGGCATGATAGGCACTGCGCAAGCGGCTGAAGCGATGAAGTTGTTAATGGGCATCGGCACGAGCTTGCAGGGGCGATTGCTGTTGCTTGATTCACTCAGTATGGAGTGGCGTAGTATCAAGCTGAGTCGTGACCCAGCTTGTGCAGTCTGTTCTATCTAACGTTTAGTTTAATTATTTTCCCGCGCCGATTAAGTTCTTCACCGCGCTCACTACATCCCCAGGCAATACCACCAATTTGCTGTTCTGCGATTCCGACATTTTGTGCATGGCTTGAATATAGCGATCGCCCAATAAAAACGTGGCGGAACTGTTGTTTTCTTTGACAGCATCTGCAATTAAACGAATTGATTCTGCGGATGCTTTTGCCGCCACTTCTTGCGCTTCCGCATCTTTACGGGCGGCTTCTAAACGCGCCTCTGCATTTAAAATAAGCGATTGTTTTTCGCCTTCTGCACGGGTCACAACCGCTACACGCTCACGCTCGGCACTGGCTTGTTGTTCCATCGCGTGTTGCATATTGGCGGATGGCTTAATGTCTTGAATCTCAACCGATTTTACCGTCAAACCCCAATCTGCCGCTTCATCTGCCACCGCAGTTTTAAGCTCGGCTTTGATGCGGTCACGTGAGGTGAGGGCGTGGTTTAAATCCATGCCGCCGATAATCGAACGCAAGCTGGTTTGCACCATATTGCGCATCGCTTCGCTAAAGTTATCAATGCCATACACGGCGCGCTCGATATTCGTCACCTTCATAAACGCGACTGCGTTGGCGAGAATCACCGCATTGTCACGGGTAATCACTTCTTGCTCGGGGATTTCCAAAATAATGTCTTTGGTCGTCACTTTGTAGCTTACTTTGCTAAAAATTGGGTTAATCACATGCAAACCTGGGGTGAGTACGCCAGCAAATTTACCAAGGCGCTCCACCACCCACTCCTCACCTTGCGGCACAATGCGTATACCTTTGACGGCTAAAACCGCAATCACCGCGACTAAAAATATTGAAAATTCAAACATAGGGTACCCTCTTTTTAAATGTGATTTTAAGGAAACACGGAATAAGTGTCTACGCGTGCGAATTGCTTCGTTGCGCGGTACTCGCAACCTCGCTGTATACCGCATACTATCTCGGTTTCTGCGTTCCGTGCGCCTCGCACTTCATCACGCTCAACGACTTATTCCGTGTTTCCTTAATTAGTGTGACGTTTAACTCTAAGTGCATTGCCTTCAATCGCAACGATGACGGCATCCGCGCCAATTTCAAGGTTCTCATCCGCAATCGCCGCCCATTCGCGGCTACCCATCACGCCTTGTGGAAATTGAATTTTGCCGTTTTGTTTGGGAGTAACTGCTTCGCTAATCGTGCCGACGCGACCAATTTCATCACCTTTGGATTGTCCTACACGTAAATCGCCATCCTCTTTTTTGAAAAACTGATGCCAAGTGAGAATTAAAATCAGTGACGATAAAGCGAATATAAATACTTGAGCAGTCACACTGATGGTCGGCACTAACCATACGATCAAAGCGACCAATAACGCGGCAAGCCCAAACCAAAACAGATAAAAAGTCGCTGATGCCATTTCTGCACCCAGCAACACCAACCCTAAAATAGCCCAAAGCCACATTGCATCCATAATCCACCTTGTTGCGTATTAAATCAATCAACAGTTTACTCGTTCTGAGGTTAAAGTCTATCTTGCTACCTGTGGTAAAATCACGCGATATTAAACCAACTACGCAGAAACCTATGCAAGCACCGCAAAACGATTTATCCAAAGCCTTTGACCCGAAAACCATAGAAAACAAATGGTACGCATTTTGGGAGAATAAAGGCTATTACGCCGCAGGCCTTAACCCAGAAGTTAAAGAAAACTTCTGTATTTTGCTGCCCCCGCCCAACGTTACTGGCACACTGCATATGGGCCACGGCTTTAACCAAACCCTGATGGATACGCTGACCCGCTACCACCGTATGCGCGGCGATAACACGCTGTGGCAACCAGGTACTGACCATGCGGGTATTGCCACGCAAATTGTGGTGGAGCGCCAATTGGATGCACAAGGCGTATCACGTCATGATTTAGGCCGCGAAAAATTCCTAGAAAAAGTGTGGGAATGGAAAGAATACTCAGGCGGCACGATTACCAAACAAATGCGCCGTTTAGGTACATCACCCGATTGGAGCCGCGAGCGCTTTACCATGGATGCAGGCCTCAACAAAGTAGTCACCGAAAGCTTTGTGCGCCTCTACAACGAAGGCCTGATTTACCGTGGCAAACGCTTGGTGAATTGGGATGTGAAGTTAGGCACAGCCGTATCAGATTTAGAAGTGGTGCAAGAGGAAGAAGATGGCTCAATGTGGCACATCAACTATCCACTTGCTGATGCCTCAGGCCATTTAACCGTAGCGACCACACGTCCAGAAACCATGCTGGGTGACGTGGCGGTGATGGTGCACCCTGAAGATGAACGCTATGCGCACTTGATTGGTAAAAACGTTAAGCTGCCTCTGTGCAACCGCGAAATCCCGATTATTGCCGACGATTATGTGGATAAAGAATTTGGCACTGGCGTGGTGAAAGTAACGCCTGCGCATGACTTTAATGACTATGCAGTTGGGCAGCGCCATGAGTTGCCGATGTTTAGTGTGATCACCCTAGATGGGAAAATAGGATTAGGTTACGACAAAGCTAATCAAGATGTATTAATGAGAAATAGTTCATCTTTCAATTACTTAACAGCTAAAGATGGTGACTCAATTAGCAGAAACTTTAGCGAAATATTACCCAAAAAATACTTAGGTCTAGACCGTTTCGAAGCTCGTAAGCAAATCGTTGCTGACCTCGAAGACCAAAGCTATTTAGTCAAAACCGAAAAACATAAATTGAAAGTCCCACGCGGCGACCGTACTGGTGTAGTGATTGAGCCTATGCTCACCGACCAATGGTTTGTGGCGATGAGCAAACCCGCTGCCGACGGCAAAAGCATTACTGAAAAAGCGCTGGAAGTGGTTGCCAATGGTGAAATCAAGTTTTACCCAGAAAACTGGGTGAACACTTACAACCAATGGCTGAATAATATTCAAGATTGGTGTATCTCGCGTCAATTGTGGTGGGGGCATCAAATCCCCGCTTGGTATGGAGATGATGGTCGTTACTATGTTGCCCATGATGAAGCAGAAGCTAAAGCACAGGCGGCAGAAAAAGGCTATACAGGTAATCTGAGACGCGATAATGACGTTTTAGATACTTGGTATTCATCTGCCTTATGGCCGTTCTCTACCCTCGACTGGACAGGTGACGAGGCGATAGATGCACAAAACCAAGCACTTCAACAGTTCTTGCCTTCTTCTGTGCTGGTGACAGGCTTTGATATTATTTTCTTCTGGGTAGCGCGTATGGTCATGATGACCAAGCACATCACAGGCAAAATTCCGTTTAAGCATGTGTACGTTCATGGTTTGATCCGCGATGCCGAGGGGCAGAAAATGTCGAAATCTAAGGGCAATGTGCTGGATCCGATTGATTTGATTGATGGCATCGGGCTGGACGATTTAATCAAAAAACGCACCACGGGTTTGATGAAACCAGATGATGCGCCAAAAATCGAAAAGCGCACGCGTAAAGAGTTCCCCGAGGGCATCTCGGCTTATGGTACGGATGCTTTGCGCTTTACCTTTGCCAGCTTGGCTTCGCCTGGGCGCGATATTAAATTTGATTTGCAACGTTGCGAAGGCTATCGAAATTTCTGTAACAAGCTATGGAACGCCACGCGCTTTGTGTTGATGAACACAGAAGGCCAAGATAATGGCTTTGGTATAGAAAACTGTGAAGCTGGCGGGCGCAAATTCAGCCAAGCCGACCGCTGGATAGTTAGCTTATTGCAACGTGTGGAAGCGGATGTTGAAAAAGCATTTGAAGACTACCGCTTTGACCTTGCCGCGAAAGCCATTTACGAATTTGTGTGGGATCAATACTGCGATTGGTATTTGGAAATCGCCAAAGTGCAAATTCAAAATGGCGACGCCGCCGAGCAACGCGCAACGCGCCGCACTTTGTTGCGTGTGCTTGAGACCATATTACGTTTAGCGCACCCGATTATTCCGTTTATTACCGAAGAAATCTGGCAAACGATAGGCCCGATGACTGAGCGCACAGGTGCGAGCATCATGCTCGAAGCGTATCCAAAAGCCGAGCCTAAGAAGATAGATGAAACCGCCGAAGCTTGGGTTGCACTACTCAAAACTGCGGTGGACGGATGTCGTAGCTTGCGTGGTGAAATGGGTATTTCGCCCGCCAGCCGTGTGCCGTTGATTGCCGCTGGTGATACTGAGCAACTCGCCATATATGCGCCTTATTTAAAAGCGCTTGCCAAGCTTGAAGACGTGGCGATTGTAGCGGAGTTGCCAGAAGCCGATGCACCTGTGATGTTGGCTGGCGACTTTAAATTGATGCTTAAAGTTGAGATTGATGTGGCTGCGGAAAAAGAACGTCTAGGCAAAGAAATCGCCCGTCTAACAGGCGAAATCGCAAAAGCCAACGGCAAACTCAGCAATGAGAGTTTTGTTGCGCGTGCCCCAGCGGCTGTTGTTGAGCAAGAGAAAGCGCGTGTGGCTGAGTTTTCTGCAAACCTAGAAAAACTGCAAGCGCAATTGAGTAAGTTAAAATAAAAACATCTCACTAGTTAAAATGAGCGATTCTGATTTAGACAATGAAGTGATGTGTAATTGCAGCGGCACCAAGCGTGGTGAAATTAAGCGGCTTTTTCTTCAGGGTTTGGATCAGGACGCCATTTCAAGAAAAACTGGCGCACTTTCAGGCTGTGGCGGTTGTGAGTGGGAGGTTTGGGAGCTGTTACACAATTTGAGTGAACAGCAAGGTAATCAATCCCCTTAAGGATTCACGGAATAAGTCTCTGCGCGAGCGAATTGCTTCGTTGCGCGGTACTCGTAACCTCGCTGTATCATACATACTATCTCGGTTTCTGCGTTCCGTGCGCCTCGCTCTTCATCTCGCTCAACCACTTATTCCGTGAATCCCTAAATAAACCCATGGCGCTTATTCTGCCCGCTTGCGAATAAAAAACACATATTCTGTTGGGTCGACGCTATTCACTTCTTCAAACGAAAGCATTTCATGCCCTGTTTGTTTGCAAAAAGCTTGAAAATCTTTAACAGCACCCGCATCGGTTGCCACAATTTTAAGCACTTGTAACGGAGCTAATGCGGCAATACCTTTCTTGCAGCGTAAAATTGGTAGCGGACATTTCAAGCCGCGAGCATCTAGTTCTTGATCAAATTGCATATTGAACATCGCCGTTTTAATTACGATTTTGCGACAAAATTGTAGCCTTCACGCGCCCAAGCCAGAATGCCACCACGTAAGTTGTAAAGCTTTTCAAAGCCTACATTGGCAAGAAATGCTGCAGCATGACCAGAGCGAATGCCGCTGTGGCAATAAATACTCATGGGTTTATCAGCATCCAACTGAGTAACCTCATTAGGCAATAAGCTTAATGGGATATGGATTGCCCCCTGAATAATGCCTCTAGCTACCTCATCATCATTTCGCACGTCTAATAATGTAATTGCTTGATTGCTTGCCATAATTTCAGCTAGTTGGGCTGCGTCAATGTCTTGATAGGGGGTCATAAGTCACCAGAGTGGAATGAGTTTGAATGAATTCGGTAATTGAAAACGATTATAGCAAGTTTTATTGGTGTATTTAAACATTGCCGCCCACTGCCTGATGTTGTGATGCCAATGCAGATAAATTGATGATTTTATGATGCAGTTTTTCTAGGCTAGTGCGATGTCCAATGCTAATAATGGTGGTGTTGGGTAATTGTTGTTGTAAGGTGTGGTAAAGCATAGCTTCTGTTGCTTCATCCACAGCAGAAGTAGATTCATCTAAAAATAACCAATCTGGTTTTTGCAGTAAAGCGCGACAAATGGCAATACGTTGCTGTTCGCCGCCAGAAAGCACGTGTGACCAATGTTCTGTCTCATGTAAGCGCTCCGTAAACTTATCTAAGCCACAGGCACGTAAAGTAACCACTAATTGTTGGTCAGTAAATGAACTTGCAGACGCTGGGTAGCTAAGTTGTTGACGCAAAGAGCCCAAGGTGAGATAGGGTTTTTGTGGTAGAAACAGCACACTTGCTTGCTCTGGACGCATGACCGTACCTGATGCAAATGGCCAGATCCCAGCAAGGGTACGGAATAAAGTGCTTTTTCCGCATCCAGAAGCCCCAGTAATCAGCACATGCTCAGATGTTTTAAACTCCAAATCAATCTCATGAAGAAGTTGATTGCCATTGGGTAGGCTAAGACTTATTTTATTTAAAGCATAGTTAGCAGAAGCAGACGGCATGATATTGATTTGATGCGCATGCTTCATTTTGTTTTGTACTTGTTCCATCGCTAAACGGAAAGTGGTGAGCCGATCAACGGTTGCGCGCCATTCTGCCAAGTCACCGTAGGCACTGACAAACCAAGATGATGCATCTTGTACTTGTCCAAAAGCCGAGCCTATCTGCATTAACCCACCTAGTTTGATTGAACCCGCAAAGTAGCGTGGTGCCGCCACTACATAGGGGAAGATATTGGCGATTTGACCATACCCAGATTGAAACCAGGTGAGCGCTTTAGTGCGACGCATTAAAGCCCACCAGTTATCGCGAATAAATTGAAATGAGTGATTTAGGCTGACTTTTTCATCTCGCTCGCCATGATATAAAGCGATAGATTCTGCATTTTCTCGAAATCGAATGAGCGAGAAACGAAAGTTAGCTTCATACTTTTGTTGATTGAAGTTAAGGCTGATTAAAGCGCGCCCGATTATATGGCTAAGGTATGTGCCTCCAACCGCATAGATTAACGCTACCCAGACCATATAGCCTGGAATAGTCACCTTGCTACCATTAAAGGGAATATCAATCGAACCTGAAAGCCCCCATAAAATGGTGATAAAAGTGACCAGGGTGACCACAGACGAGAGTAAGCCCAACGAAAGGCGTACAGTATTTTCGCAAAAACGATTCAGATCTTCCGCAATCCGTTGATCTGGGTTATCTGTGTCGTTGCCAGTCAGTTGCAAGTAGTAATAAGTACGGTGATTAGTCCAATCCTCAATATAGTTTGATGTGAGCCAGCGACGCCACTTAATCTGCAACATTTGTTTGAGATAAAGCTGGTAAACCGCAAACAAAATAAATACCACCGCTAAGACACAAAATTTAAGAATTTGATGGAAAAAGCCTTCTTTATCCATATTTTGCAGCGTGTTGTAAAAATCGTTATTCCATTGATTGATTAGCACGTTTACATAGACCAGCCCCAAGTTAAGGCTCACTATCGCTGCGAGCAAGCCACGCGCTACCCAGCGCTCCTCAGAAAACCAATACGGTTTAGTAAGCGCCCACAAATCTTTAATAAAATGTTTTGTTGTTTTTGGCATGACGGCATCCGCAAGATAGATTGAACTTACGCTCAGTTTAATTTAGATTGATTTTATATTAAAGGATGTTGAGTAAAAGCGTTAGATCAGCGCAAGTAAACATGCCTAGTAAGTAGCGCTACCGCATATCAGATTTGTTAAGTGTGATGAATTTCTAGCATGTCTGAATAGATACGGCCTGATCTATCAAGCTGGTATCATCGCACTAAATGGCGTTGTGAGATAATCAGAATATGAAAACATTAATGGTTCAGGGCACTACGTCAGATGCGGGTAAAAGTACACTCGTTGCAGGTTTATGTCGCGTTTTGTACCGTAGGGGTGTGAAAGTCGCGCCATTTAAGCCCCAAAACATGGCGCTTAACTCGGCTGTAACGGCCGATGGTGGAGAGATTGGCCGCGCTCAAGCTGTGCAAGCGCAAGCGAGTGGCATTGATCCGCATACCGACTTTAACCCAGTGTTACTTAAGCCGAACTCTGATACAGCTTGCCAAGTGATTATTCACGGCAAAGTGCTGGGCAACCAAGAGGCGAGTGCCTACCATGAATACAAAAAAACGGCGATGCAGGCGGTGTTAAGCTCATACCAGCGTTTAAGTACGCAATATGAGTATTTGGTGGTAGAAGGGGCGGGCAGCCCTGCTGAAATTAACCTGCGCGAAGGCGATATTGCCAATATGGGCTTTGCTGAAGTTGTCGATTGCCCCGTAGTTTTAATTGCTGATATTGATAGAGGCGGTGTGTTTGCTCACATTGTTGGTACACTTGCGCTACTTTCAGACAGTGAACGGGCGCGTGTAGTGGGCTTTGTCATTAACCGATTCCGTGGTGAGATTGCCTTGTTGCAATCAGGGCTAGATTGGCTAGAAAATCAAACTGGCAAGCCCGTGTTAGGCGTCTTGCCCTATTTGCACAATTTTCATCTTGAGGCAGAGGATGCCATTTCAAGAACGAATATTGATAAAGCAGGCACAGCGATGCGCTTAAAGGTCATTGTGCCCGTGCTACCTCACATCTCTAACCACACCGATTTTGATGCACTTCGTCTACACCCCAATGTCGATTTTCAGTTTATCAACATGGGCGAAACAATACCGCCTGCTGATTTAATGATTTTGCCTGGCAGCAAAAATGTACGTGGTGATTTGCAATATTTAAAAGACTATGGCTGGCAGCGAGCGCTCACACAACATTTAAGATATGGTGGCAAAGTGATAGGCATTTGCGGTGGTTTTCAGATGCTAGGTGAGGCGATTCATGACCCACATGCGATCGAAGGTGATGCAGGGACGTCGCAAGGTTTCAATTGGCTAGCCATGCAGACTGCGCTAGAAAATCAAAAGCAACTTAAACGAGTTCGCGCCACACTTTGTTTTGCGCAAGCCCAAGCCACTGGCTATGAAATCCACATGGGTGTGAGCACAGGTGAGGCATTACAAAACCCAGCACTAACGATTGAAGGCAGACCCGAAGGCGCTATTTCGGCAGACAACCAAATAGCTGGCACTTATTTACATGGCCTGTTTGACCACGCGGAAGCATGCGCAGCATGGCTCACTTGGGCAGGTCTGAGCGCTGTTGAAGCGTTTGATTACGAAGCCTTTAAAGAGGCTGAAATTAATCGCCTAGCAGATAGTTTAGAGCAGCATTTAGACTGGAAAAAGTTGTCTGCGTATCTGTTGTAGGAAGCTAGTCATCTCTAAGCGAGAGCTAAGCGCCGACCACTTTAATGGCGTGTCCCATACACTCCACCACTTGGCCCGCGCGGATTTTAGCGGTTTTGCGCAACTCCACTTCACCATCCACCATCACGATGCCTTCCGCCACCATTGCCTTGCCTTGGCCGCCACTCTCAGCAATTCCCTCAGTTTTGAGTAAATCGCATAGTGCGATGTATTCACCTTTTAATTGAAATGTAATTTGGTTCATCATGTATCCATTAAAGTTAAGGGTTATCAGCCATCAGGCCAATGCCAGCTGCGCATGCCTATAGCCTCTTTGTCGGCTTACAGTTGGGTTAATTAGCTGGTTGGTTTTAGTTGCATTGGTAAACCTGCTACGATAAAACTGACTTTATCTGCAATATTTGCTATATCTTGATTTAAGCGACCTTGCGCATCTTGAAATTGGCGATTGATTTCGCCCAGTGGGACGATGCCCATGCCGACCTCATTGCTCACTAAAAACACATGCGCTTGCAAGCTTGGCAAGGTGGTCAGTAGCGCTTGCTTTTCCGTCTGCCACAGGTTCTCTTGAGCGGGTTTATCGCAATCTGGGCAAATGCATTGCGCTAGCCACAGGGTTAGGCAGTCCACGATAATGCAATTTTCTGGTGCGTCATGCGTTAACAAAGTTTGGGCTAGATTAAATGGCGCTTCTACAATCTGCCAATGTTTGGGGCGGCGCGTTTTGTGGTGTTTAATGCGTTTGGCAAACTCATCGTCATACACTTGTGCGGTGGCGATGTAGGTCACGGGTAAATCGCTTGCCGTGGCAAGCCTTTCCGCATAAGCGCTTTTGCCTGAACGCGCCCCGCCTAAAATTAAATGAATGCTCATATTAGCTCCAATGTTTGCTATGCGCTTCACGAGCGCCCCAGTGCTGGATAATGCTTTGCAGTTGTTTTAAGCCGTGTGTAAATACCGAGGGGCCGGGCTGTAAAATATCCGCCGATTTTATTTCAAATATCATACCGTTTTTAACGGCGGGTATTTTGTTCCATCCCCCTCTTGCCATGACTTGCTCTGGCTGAAACTTTTTGCCGCACCATGAGCCGATAATAATGTCTGGCATGCTTTCCAATACTTGTGCTGGTGTCACAACGCGGTCCCGTGCGCTGTGAAATTGGCTAAGTTCTGGAAAGCAATCTTCACCGCCTGCAATGTCGATCAATTCAGCCGCCCAGCGTATGCTGCACATCATGGGTTCATCCCATTCTTCAAAATATACTTTGGGCTTGCGGGGCAAATAACTGGCGGTTTCACGCACGCTTTCTATTTGATGTTGAATATTTTGCACGATTTTTTCTGCTTTTTCAGCAGCACCCACCAAACGCCCTGTGGTTAGAATCATGCGTAAAATATCATCGACAGAACGCTGGTTAAACACGTGTACTTCAATGCCAGCTTTAATCAGTTCGGCGGCAATATCCGCCTGTAAATTAGAAAAACCTAATACTAAATCAGGTTTTAATTCTAAAATTTTGCTTATTTTTGCGGTGGTGAAAGCTGCGACTTTGGGCTTTTCTTTGCGGGCTATGGCTGGGCGGGTGGTGTAGCCAGAAATGCCCACTATACGGTCTTGCTCGCCCAGCATGTAGAGCACTTCAACTGTTTCTGTGGTTAAACAAATAATGCGTTGTGGTAGTGTATTCAAGATTTATCACCATCAATCTGCCAGCCGTTTTCCATCAGCATATC
This sequence comes from uncultured Methylophilaceae bacterium, assembly GCA_964620425.1. Lineage (GTDB taxonomy): Bacteria > Pseudomonadota > Gammaproteobacteria > Burkholderiales > Methylophilaceae > DASXUG01. The sequence goes on from CAZUGV010000002.1 coordinate 218,915, forward strand.
GGCCAGTGGTTTTTCTTTCGCCCAGCCCTCTTCTACCAGCATGGGTTCTTTGTAAAAACTATTCACATAGCCCAAGCATAAAATGGCAATTGGCTTTGCACCACTAGGGATATTGAGTAACGTTGCTAGTTTAACGGGATCAAATAACGAAACCCAGCCCATGCCGATGCCTTCAGCGCGCGCTGCCAGCCATAAATTTTGTATGGCACAGCTGACGGAGGCCATATCCATTTCAGGCAGAGTGCGTCTGCCAAAAATATGTTTTTCTCGATGATCGCAAAGCGTAGCGACCAGTAGCTCCCCACAATCTAAAATTCCTTCCACTTTTAAACGCATAAACTCGGCCATGCGCGCGGTGGTTTCGTATTCGCCAATTGCTTGCGCGGTTTTCATGCGCTCCTCATTCACTTGGGCGTGGATTTTTTTACGTAAATGCACATCACTAATGCGGATAAAACGCCATGGCTGCATGAGCCCTACACTGGGCGCGTGGTGTGCAGCATGTAGCAGCTTAGTTAATAATTCAGGCGCAATGGGCGTGGGTAAAAAATGCCGCATATCACGGCGCTCGGCAATAACTTTATAAATCGCTTCTTTATCGCTCTCTGCGTAACTAAAAGTGCTCATGATGCAAAAAACCTAGCCGCAAGCGCAGGATTAGAGGGGAAGTAAAAATGCAAAAAACTGGCTGTGATCTTGTTTTGTCTATACACAGCTTCACCTTGCCCATAGCGACTGTTCGCCGTATGCGAAACCGCCGTAGTGGTTTCAAACTTGCCGTAATGAAACGTGTGCGCGCCTATATTGCCATCTGGGGTTTGTAAGTGTTGTGTGCCTAGGCCTTGCAGCTTAGTTTGTATTTGGCTGCTGCCTTCAAGCACAGCAAAAGTTAGGTTGCCATTTAAAGTTTGCCCCAAGGCCATCATGCCGCCACATTCAGCTAAGATAGCTTTGCCAGCGTTTGCCGCTTGTTGGAGGCTGCTACGCATGGCGCTATTTTGGCTAATCGCCTCTAAATGCAGTTCAGGGTAACCTCCTGGCAACCAGTAGGCATCGGCCTCTGGCAGATGTTGGTCGTTAAGCGGTGAAAAGTAAATGAGGTTTGCGCCTAAGTTTTCTAAGCAATCAATATTGGCAGGGTATATAAAACAAAAGGCAGCGTCACGTGCGATGGCGATGGTTTTGCCAGCGAGAGGTTTGCTTAAAGCTTGTGTATTGGGCGCATCAAAGCTGATAGTGGGCGGTAAGGGCAGTTCTTTGTCCAACATTTCTGCGGCAGCGGCTATGCGCGCATCAATATCGCTAATCTCTTGTGCTAAATGCAAACCAAGATGGCGCTCTGGTAGGCTGAGTTGCTCGTTCTTAATCAACGCGCCTATCCATGGGGTATGCTCGCTTAAGCAATCTTTTAACATGGTGGTGTGGCCTGCACTGCCTACCTTGTTGGCAATCACACCTCCGCGTTTTAGTGAGGGCTCAAAGCCATATAAACCATGTGCTACAGCGGCAAAGGTTTGCGCCATACCACTGGCATCAATCGTTAAGGCAACAGGTAAGCCAAATGCTTTGGCAATATCGGCAGTAGAGGGCGTGCCGTCGTATAAGCCCATCACACCTTCCACCACAATCACATCTGCCGTTTGCGCTGCACGAAAAAGCTGCGCCTTGCCATCTTCAAGCCCGCACATGCCTAAATCTAAGTTGTAAACAGGGCGACCTGTTGCTGCTTGCAGAATCATGCTATCAATAAAATCAGGCCCGCATTTAAAGGCTTGCACATTAAGACCTTGGTTGCGCCATGCGCGTGCTAATGCTGCCGTGACCAATGTTTTGCCTTGGCCTGAAGCGGGCGCGGAGACGAGAATGGCGGGGCGGAATACTTTATTCATATAGGCTACTAAAAATGCAATGCGCGCAGCCAAACAAGGCACGACATAACTTTTTGAGCGTCGCATATGCGTAATATGTAAGCGAGAAAACTTTTGGATTAACGCAGTATGGCAACAAGGGTTGCATATTTATTAAAATTCAATGCCAGGCATGGCTTGCACGCCACTATGAAAAGCATGCTTCACCAATGCAATCTCACTCACGGTATCCGCCACTTCAATTAATCCTGTTGGCGAACCGCGGCCCGTCACCACCAAATGTTGCATTTCAGGGCGGTTTTGAATCGCAGTAATCACTTCATCCAACTTCAGCCATTGGTATTTCAGGGTGTACGTAAACTCATCCAAAATAATCAGATCAATGTCAGGGTCTTGCAGTGCTTGTTTGACCAACGCCCAAGCCGCTTGCGCAGTCTTTTGATCTTGCTCTGCGTTTTGCGTTTCCCAAGTAAAGCCATCGCCCATCACATGCCATGTGACATTGGGGGATTGTTTAAAAAACGCCTCTTCACCAGTATCAGAACGACTTTTGATAAACTGCACCACCACCGCTTTCAAGCCATGCCCAAGGGCGCGTGCAAGCAGACCAAAGGCCGCAGTAGATTTACCCTTGCCATTCCCCGTGTGGATAAGAAACAGCCCACGCTGAACGTGGGCTGCGGCAATGCTGTTATCAACTACCGCTTTTTTGCGCTGCATACGCGCTTTGTGGCGGTCGCTTTTGTTGAGGTCTGTCACGCTTGCTTAGTTGTATACTGTACTTTAACGCTATTGATTAATTTAACCAGCCCCCAAGCAATCCCTAAGTACATCATGGTGTAACCCACGTAAGGCGTATAGTATTTTGCAATACGTTGCGTAAATTCAACGATGGTTAGCGTATTGACTTTGTCTGAAAAGCTATACCAAAAGGCGTTTGATAATACAAATGCAATACTAGTCGCCAACCAGCCAGCTAAAGCATATGGCAATGCCGCAAAAGATTGCTCGCGTTTAGCTAACCAACGACCCATACCCCAAACCGCAGCATAAGTAGGGATTAAGCCCCAATAACCTAAAGACATGCAGTAATCAGAAACGCCTTTGTAACCCATCGCATAGAAATCCATACCAAATGCAACGCCAATTGCAAGCGCTAACCAACCGCTACGTGAAACAAGCATACCACCCAAGAACAAAGCCGCTAAGGTTGCATCTGGAAGATACACATGGTCACCAAAGTGATTCATGCGGGTGAGCAAAATTAAACCGATTAAACCCGCGCCTTGTAAAAAGCTTTTGTTATTAAGACTTTTATTGTTGAGTGAAAACATAAATAACTCCTTATTAAACTTGTCGATATTGTAACCCTTATCAGGAAAAAAAGCCTGATAAGGGTTAACACATTAGTAACTTGGAGAGTAACGAACACTAACAAACAGGTTGCTTCCTGGCGTATTGTAGGCAGGGGCATTGGGGCCAAAAATTGAAGCTGAAGAAGCTAGGGTATACTCTTTATCAAAAATGTTGTTAACTCGACCTTGTAGGGACCAGTCTTTATTGATTTTATAGTCAGCCGTTAGGTTTGCGACTGCGTAGCCAGCCAGTGGGAATTGGTGGTCAGCGTCATTGTACCGAATTGATGATGCAACAACTTCAGAGCCAAAACGCCAATCACCCCAAGAGCGACTTAAATTTAAACTGGCATGCCTATTTGCGCGCCTAGCGAGAGTTTTGCCGTTGTCTTCATTTTCTGGAGATTGTATGTCAGCGCTACCTTTCAACAACCAATCGTTCCATATTTGGCTTCCTGCAATTGTAATGCCTTTGATGTCAGCATTAACATTTGTTGCTAAAAAATTGGAGTCGAGAACAATAAAGTTATGAATTTTATTTTTGTATAAAGTGAGGGATGCTTCAGTTTGACTCTTCGAATACCTCAAGCTGCTTTCATAATTTTTTGATTCTTCAGGCTTTACGTTTGGGTTATTAAAAGAGCCAAACTGGTCAATATAGTATTGATCGTTGAATGTAGGCGCTTTAAATGCCGTTGAATAACTGCCAGTAACTCGCCAATCTTGGTTTAATTTATAGCCGTATCCAAGACCACCAGTAGTGTAAGAGCCGAATAACGAGCTGTGGTCATTTCTTAAGTTAGCTTGTATTGAGTGTTTGTCAATGTTGGCTAAATAACCAACCATAAAACCATCAGTATTACGGTTGGTTTGGGCAAAAGCTATATCTGTAATCACTTTTTGCTCAAGCCTGTCATACAGCAAGGTCAAAGTACCTAAAGGTAAGTTAATGTCATTTTGCCAAGATAATTGTTTTTGCTCAGTCCTGAACTTTCCGCCAGATGTGGCACTAAACTGACTTTTTTGATCGTCGATACCTTCGCCGATACGGAAGGTAGAAAACCAGTTTGATGTAAATTGATTTTTACTAAACAGCCCAAAACTTAATTGTGATAAGTCGACGTAATTATTAAAAGTATTACTACTGTCGTAATTGGCGTGGCCTTCACTACTTAAAAACTGAATGCCAACTTCGTGACCTTCGGCAATTTTGTGAGAGATAGAACCGCTGGCAGAAAAATTTCGATAAGCGTCATTATCTGCTTGCACTCCAATATTGGTACGTTTTGCAGAGAAACTATTTGTATTTAAACTGGAAAGGTTTAATGAAAAGTTTGTATCTTCTATACGGCCACTAACACCAGCATCAGCTTTCTGAGTGTTGTATGTGCCGTAACCAACGGAACCGTAAAAGTTAGGTTTTCCAGCCCCTTTTTTGGTAAAAATTTGAATTACTCCGCCAATAGCATCTTGTCCATATAGACTTGTAGCAGGACCACGTAAAATCTCAATTCGATCTATTTGTGCAAGAGGTATGTTTTCAAATGTTGTTGTTCCTGAAGTTGCAGAGCCAACGCGGAGACCGTCCACTAACACAGTGACTTGGTTGGCGTTGGTACCTCGCAAAAATAGACTGGATGTGGTACCAGCTCCGCCATTAGAGCTAATTTCGATGCCAGGTTGTGTGCTGAGTAACTCTACAAAAGTGGATTGGCCTGCACGCTGAATTTCTTCTTTATCAATCACAGTAACGTCAGCTAGTGTGTTTTGACGAGATTGAGCAATGCGGCTGGCAGTAACCACCACTTCATCCGTCTGAACATTTAAAGTTTCTGCAAATGCAGCTTGTGAATAGAGCAAGGCTATTGCGCTTGCAATAAGAGTTTTTTTCATTTCAATTTCCCTGAGTACGCATGCGTCCCCGCACACGAGATTCGTCAACTGAAAACACGAAGGGAATAAGAGACCGAAACGGCGGCAATGGCTATGCAACGCGTTCTGATACACCGTCACCCCGCGGTATTTTCAAACATCCCCAAAATGGATACTTTTGAGGTTTAGTGACAGGCCGGTCTCCGGGCTTGCAAGATTTGGTTCATCGCCTTCCCAAGTATCACTACTCAGTGGCATGTGGATGAACCCACGCTTGCTTACCGTTGCGGGGGCAGCACAGGAATAATTGATCGTGTGTGACGACCAACGCACCTGTTTCCCAGTTTCACCCAAATCGTCGAAAAACAATTCAGGCACCTGACAACAAGGTTGGATTATACGCGAGCTAGATTCAGCCAAGTAAAATTTTTCAACCGAAACATACAGTGATACTTTCAAAAATAGCGCTTAGCAGTTGACTTAACACGCTTTTCACAATTATAGTGCTGTCATGGATGAGGACTTAAAAGTTTTAGAAGAAAAATTGAGCCAATTGGTGGAGTTGTGTCGCGCGCTGGGTACTGAAAATGCAAGCCTTAAACAAGAACTTGCTCAGGCTCAGAATGACGCAAAACAGCTCAAGGCGCAAATTACGCAAGCAAGCAATCGATTAGAAACATTGATTAGTCAATTGCCGCAAGATGTTACAGGTTAGAGATTTACGCAAAGCTTTTGGAAACAGGGGGCATGATGAGTGAAGTTAGAGGGGTGGATGTTAATATCATGGGCCGCGAGTTTAAGGTTTCGTGTTCGGATGAAGAGCGCGATGGTTTAATGGCTTCGGTGAATTATCTCGATAAGAAAATGCGTGAAATCCGCGAAACGGGTAAAGTCATTGGTCTAGAGAGAATCGCGATTATGGCGGCACTCAATTTTGCGCACGAGTTACTTAATAATAAATCGGGCGGCGTTGACTTTGGTGATTTCAAGCGTAGAATCGTCAGCATGCAAGAGTCGATTGACCACGTGATGGTAGAGCAAAATAGATTGTTTTAAGCGTTTGTTTTAACTGGGTTGGTTAGTTGGAAATGGACTATTAAAGTCTCGTTGTTTCGTCGTCAAACTGTCATGATTCTTGTGTAAGATTTCTTTTGTTCCCTGCGGTGTTGCTTAAGCTTTATATTCCTTGAACTAGTTTTTGGCACCGGTTTTGGTCATTCGAGTTACTGTGTGCGCGCTCCAATTGCGGGTGTACCTAATGTACTCTAGGCTATTACCACTTGAACCTTTTTGGTTCAGGATGCTTGCTTAGGTTCCATTTGTGGGGAACTCCCTTGTTTTAGCTGAGAATAAGGCGCTAGCGGCGTTGTTTTCAGCTTGTCGTACTAGACGTACTGCCTTCGCTTCAACGCCTTGCTATCACCTTATTCTAAGTAAAAAATATGTTTTGCCGCCATGTGCGACGATAATCCATAGATTGTTTGAATTAGTCACTTTTCAACTCCCATAAAATTATTTCGATAATTTCTAAGTGCATCTTGATTTAAGCCACCACCATCACAATGCTCACTTGTTAACCAAGCTTTCCAGCCATTCCAACCCGCCTGTGGAGAAATCTGCGAGGTTGAGAAATCAACATACTTGGCTAATACCTCATTGGTTTTCGTGTCAACAACACTATATTCATGCAACCAACGATTAAATAAAAATTTGCCATGCCTTTTAACAACCCAATTAAATCTATTGTTTGAAATATCTGTATCCGTGTAGCTTTCCATGTTGCCCTGTCGCGTAGAGAGTGCTCCTTTATTCGATACTAAGGTTTCCATCACGCCTGGATTCTCCTGCATCCACTGCTCAGGAGTTTTGTACACCCAAAAGCCCGCCTGTGTACTGCAATAATATTTGTGCATCACGACCGTTGGTATCCAGTCCCAGAACACGAGGTTGTACATACCAAATAATGCAAGTCCTCCCCACCAAAGACTACGATTGTTTTTGACTGCCCAGTTAATCACCGTGCTAATCACCCACAAAGAGCTGCCTAAATACAGTGCCATAAATAGCAATACTACCAATCCCATCATAATACTAATGTCCTCTTTATTTTATAAGGCGCCATCAGTCGTAATGGCTACCTTAACGCGTGATATTTCAAATCCGCCAAACTCACATGTTCCAAAGATTTCTCATGCGTGGCTTCTAAAATTAAGAGCGAGTCGAAACTTTCTTCGTAATTTGCTACGCTAATATGCGCTATAGTTTGCGAGATTTATGCGGGGCACTTTTAGCTAAGAAATCCCACAAAAAGGGTGGAATTAACCGCATCAATTTCGCCACCACGCCCATTTGCCAAGGAATAATCACAAAGCGTTTTTTATTGGCAATCGCTTGCACAAACTTCTTGGCCGCTACATCTACTTCCATCAAAAACGGCATGGGGTAGTCGTTAATGTCTGTCATTGGGGTGCGGATATAGCCTGGTGCGATAGTGGTGACCGCAATGCCATGGTTTTGCATTTCTACCCGCAGGCTTTCTAAGTAGTTGATCGCCGCCCCTTTGCTGGCAGAGTAAGCGCCAGCGCCCGGCAAGCCGCGTATGCCAGCAACGCTAGCAATGCCAACTAATTGCCCTTGTTTTGCTTGTTGCATATTCGCAATAAAGGGTTGAAAGGTGTGCACCAAGCCCATCACATTGGTATCCATCACCGCTTGAAATGCGGCTATATCTTCAGCATGTTCGGTTAGCGTGCCACAGCTTACGCCTGCATTGGCGATGACAATATCTATACCGCCATGTTTTGCGATAAAGTCTTGCGCGGCTTGCTGGAGTGCGCGGTGGTCTCGTACATCTAGCACATAATTCTCACATGCTTGAGGAAATCCAGCATTCGCTAAACTGGTTTTAAAGTTTTGCAGTAGCTCGGCTCTGCGCGCTGCCAAACCAAGAATTGCGCCATTTTGGGCGTATTCTTTAGCCATTGCTAGCCCAATGCCGCTAGAGGCGCCAGAAATAAAAACCCGCAGAGGTTTTGATGCATCTGCGGGTTGATTAGTGTTTTTAAACATTACGGTGTTGGCGGCTTGCTTGTTGGTTTAACAATCGCTTTTGCTTTTGCCTGCGCTTTAGCCATAGTTACTTTTTTGGTGATTTATCTTTTCTAGCATTGGCGATTAGGAAGTCTGCGGTTTTAAGCGCTTCGGCATTGCCGCCAGCCATGGAGCTTGAAGTGACATATTTACCATCAATAATCAGCGCTGGTACACCTGTTGCACCAGATGCACGAAACACTTGCATGGCTTGATTGAGTTTGGTGTTTAGTGAAAATGATTTAAAAGCCTCATCGACTTTTTTGCGATCTAAACCACTTTGTTTGGTGATCCAGTCAATTGCGCCAGCTTCATCATCAGGACGCAATGTTTTTTCTTTATGAATCGCCTCAAATAGTTTTGTGTGTAGTTTTTCTGTGAGACCAAGAGCTTCTAAACTATAGTACGCTTTGGCCATGGGCGCCCAGTCTGGTCTTGGTAAGCCTGGGATACGTTTAAAATATACATCTGCGGGTAATTTTTTAAGCCAAGTCGCCAGTTCTGGCTCCATATGGTAGCAATGTGGGCAGCCGTACCAAAATAATTCAGTCACTTCGATTTTGGCGGGGTTGTCTGTAGGAATTGTTTGTGCGGTTTGGCTGTAATCTTTATCTAGCACAGGCTCTGCAAAGACAGGGGTGGAAGCAAACATCGCTAGGGCAATGACTAAACTTTTATACATATAAATTCCTTAATAAATAACGATAAAAAAGGTGCGACTGTTTGATAAACGATTTATTCAATATTTGGCTGACATCATTATTGATTAGTGGCATCAATTTTAACTTTGATTAGATCAGCATTTAAACCATTTTGCTTTAAAACTTCTTTGGCTCTCTCAGTTTGTGATAGCTCAGTAAATGGACCAACGCGTACACGATGCCATATGCCCTTGTCAGGTAAACTGGCTGTTTGTATCACAGATTCCAAACCCAGTAACGCTAGATTCGCCTTCATGTTATCTGCGTCTTGTTCAGTCTGAAAAGCACCCACTTGTAAGTAAAAATTCACTATCTGATTGGCTTGGTCAGATTGTTGTTCGTTCTTTTTAATGTCATCTTCACTAATCGCGGTTTCACTGCTGGGCAAGATTTTATAAAAATCAAATCTTGGTTTGCCATTCTCTCCAGCCTGTTCGGCTTGATCTTTTGCTGGCTTGTTTTCTTGACTGGGCTTGGTGTCTGTTTTTTTGTCTGCTAGCGGCTTAATGGAGTCTTCGGGGGTGGAAATCTCAGAAAAAGGGCTACCTTTGATATAGAGGGTAAGTACAACAGATAGCACTACACCAATCAGCAGGCCAACCAATAGCCCAACAAATAAAGGGCTACTTTTTCCGTTGGATTTTTTCTTATTGGGGGGTTTATATTCACGACGCATTTGATTTTCCTTAAAGTGGCTTACATTTTTTCTGGTGCAGAAACACCTAAAAGCATTAAGCCATTTTTAATCGTTTGTTGTGTTGCTTGGATTAGCGCAATTCTTGCAAGTTTAAGCGCCTCATCTTCAATCAATACTTTATGCTCATTGTAAAAGCTGTGTAGGCTACTTGCCAATTCTTTAAGGTAGTTGGCAATGCTATGAGGTGCTAACTCAGTCGCGGCATTTTCTACCACCTCTGGGAACTCACCTAGCTTTTGCATCAATGCTGTTTCATGTGCAGATTGCAACGGACTCAAGTCAAGACCATGCAATGTCGCAATATCCCCGCCCCATTGCGCCAACACGCTGCAAATACGGGCATGGGCATATTGAATATAGTAAACAGGATTGTCATTGGTTTGTGCGCGTGCTAAATCAATATCAAAAATAAGCTGAGAATCAGGACGACGGGCTGCTAAGAAGTAACGTGTTGCGTCACAACCTACTTCTTCAATCAAATCGCGCAAAGTCACATAACTACCCGCACGTTTTGAGATTTTGACTTCTTCACCACTACGCATCACGGTGACCATTTGATGCAACAAATATTCAGGCCACGCTTGGGGTATGCCCATGTTTAAGGCTTGCAAACCTGCACGAACACGGGTGATAGTGCTGTGATGATCTGCGCCTTGCTCATTAATCACACGCGTAAAGCCACGATTCCATTTTTCTAAATGGTAAGCGACATCAGGCACAAAGTAAGTGTATCCGCCTTCGCTTTTGCGCATCACGCGGTCTTTATCATCGCCAAAATCGGTAGTACGTAACCATAAAGCATCATCTTGCTCATAGGTGTGACCGCTCTGGATTAGCGTTTGGACAGTATTTTCAACTTTGCCTTCAGAATATAAGGCGCTCTCAAGCGAGAACACATCAAATTTGATTTGAAAGGCTTTTAAGTCTAAATCTTGCTCGTTACGCAAATATGCCACGGCAAATTTGCGTATGGCTTCGGCATCATTCACATCGCCACTTGCGGTAACTTCTCTGTCGTCTGCGGTCACCGTTTGTTTGGCGAGATATGCATTGGCAATATCTAAAATATAAGCACCGCGATACCCATTTTCAGGAAAATCTTCGCTTTCAGGGCTAATGCCATTTAAACGTGCTTGCACCGAGAGCGTTAAATTATCAATTTGTGCGCCTGCATCGTTGTAATAAAACTCACGGGTGACATCCCAGTCGTTAGCATCTAGTAAGCGACATAAACAATCGCCAACAGCCGCGCCACGCCCATGACCCACATGCAAAGGCCCTGTTGGGTTGGCAGAAACAAACTCCACTTGTACTTTTTTATTTTGACCGTTGTTGTTATGACCAAATTGATTGCCTAAGCGCTGAATATCGCGAATGATAGAATACTTGGCTTGGTTGTTTAAATAAAAGTTAATAAAGCCAGCGCCTGCAATTTCGGTTTTTTCAATGTAATCTGAAGCGGGTAATGCTTTAATCAATTGCTCCGCCAAAGCGCGCGGGTTTTGACGCAAGGGCTTGGCTAACATCATGGCGATATTGCTCGAAAAATCACCATGTTGCGTATTTTTTGGGCGCTCTAGCAAAATATTGAGATTGCTCGTATCAATCTCTAAAGTTTGTGCGGCTTTGGCTAATAGTTCGGTAAGATGTACTTTCACGGCAGAATAATCTAATAAAATATCTAAAACCGCCATTTTAACCCATTGTGAAATAAAACATTAATTTAATGAATCTTGCTGCTGCAAACCCTCCTTTCGTTATCTTACAAGTCGCACTTGATGTGCCGCTGGATCGGCTATTTGATTACCTTGATGGTGGCTTTCAAGTTAAAGTGGGGCAACGTGTGGTTGTGCCGTTCGGTCGCCGCCAATTAGTCGGTGTGGTGATAGCAAAAAGCAATGTGAGTGAGTATCCGCTATCTAAATTAAAGCAGATTATCTCAGTGTTTATACAAGAGCCAGCATTTACAAAAGAAACATTTAGTTTAATCAAATTTTGCGCAAACTATTATCAATACCCGTTTGGGCAAGCACTATTAAACACGCTACCATCGCGTTTAAAACAAATCAAACCCGCTGAAGCACGTAAGCAGTATTTGTATGCTTTGACTGAGCAAGGTGCTGTATTCAATATTGAATCGCTACCAGCAAGAAAAATCGTGCTGCGTAAAGTCATGCAGCTTTTACTGGCGCAAACAAGTGCAACAGAATCTGAATTGAGTGAAATCTCACCTACATGGCGCAAGGCTGTTCAAACATTACTTGAGTTGGATTACGTTACACGCAGCGAGGTACTGGCTGGATTAAACACACGCCACGCTACACAAACATTGCCCCAACTTAATCAAGAGCAGAATGCTGCCGTGCAAGCGGTATTACTTCAGCGCGATACTTTTCAACCGTTTTTGTTGCACGGCATTACTGGTAGCGGCAAGACAGAAGTGTACATGCAGATTTTGCTGCAAATATTGGCGGAAAGTGACGGTCAAGCACTGGTATTAGTACCTGAGATTAACCTCACACCACAATTGGAAAATCGCTTTAGACAAAGGCTGCCACATCTACCATTAGTTAGCTTACACAGCAATCTTGGAGATAGTGAGCGCTTGCAAAATTGGCGGTTGGCGCTATCTGGACAGGCAAGAATTATTATCGGCACTCGGTTAGCTGTGTTTACACCACTGCCAAAATTAAAAATTGTTATCGTAGATGAAGAACACGATAGTTCGTATAAACAGCAAGACAGTATGCGCTATCACGCGCGTGATGTTGCCATGGTACGGGCGCAACGCGCCAAAGTGCCTATCGTGTTAGGTAGCGCAACCCCTGCACTAGAAACATGGCAACATGCACAAACTCAAAAATATCAATTATTGAGCTTGAATCAGCGCGCGGTCAATCAATCGTCATTGCCTGATATTCGTTGTATTGATACAACGAAGACGCAGTTAACGGATGGCTTTAGTCCGAGATTGATCGAAGCAATACGCGCAAGATTAAGCAAAGGCGAGCAGAGTTTACTTTTTATCAATCGTCGCGGCTATTCTCCAGTATTGCTATGCAATGCTTGTCATTGGATTGCACCATGCGCCCGTTGTAGCAGTCGTTTGGTCGTACATCTAAAACAAGGTCGATTACGTTGTCATTATTGTGGACATGAGCAAAAAATGGTTCGCCAGTGTCCAAGCTGTGGCAATGCAGATTTACACCCCACAGGGCAGGGAACCCAGCGTTTAGAGCAAACATTGCAGGGTTTATTTCCACAAGCGCGTATTCAACGTGTGGATCGTGATTCAACCCGCAATAAAGATGCATTGACCGAGATTTTGTCAGCAGTGAATGCGAATGAAATTGATATTTTGGTTGGCACGCAAATGCTTGCAAAAGGGCATGACTTTCCAAACTTAACATTGGTCGGCGTCATTGATACCGATAGTGCATTATTTAGCCCAGATTTTCGTGCTTCGGAACGACTTTTTGCCCAATTGATGCAAGTGTCTGGGCGGGCTGGGCGGGCAAATAAATCAGGTGAGGTGTTAATCCAAACCGCATTTCCTGACCATCAACTCTTTAATGCGCTGCAATTACAAGATTATGCATCGTATGCAAAGTTACAAATTCAAGAACGTGAAATTACCGCTTTCCCTCCATTTGCTTACCTTGCTCTTATACGTGCAGAAGCCAGCCAATATGCGCTAGTACAACAGTTTTTAAATGATGCAATGGCATGGGGAAGAGATTTGAGTAATGACGTGATGATCTATGACCCACTGAGACCGCACATGGAAAAATTAAAAGGCATGGAACGTGGGCATTTGCTATTTCAAGCAAAACAACGCAGTGCCATGCAAATGCTACTTAAAAATTTGGTGCATCTGTTACGTGAGCACTCGCTCGCTAGTAAGGTTCGATGGTCGGTTGATGTAGACCCGATTGAGATTTAAAAAAGGAAATACACAATCAAGTGTCTGCAATGTTTTTTTAGCTTGATCGTAATCTTCGAGTTAGCTCCGCTGGTTTGTACATCAGGAATTTTTCCCATAGGGTTTTAGGTTTTAGTCTTTAGAATTGACTAATGTTGAAAGTATTGATGAATGAGTTTACAGCTTAGATTAAATTTAATTATTACATCCTTATTGTTGGTAGTAATGCTAATTGGTGCTTGGGCAATGATGAAGAACGCTCGTGATGATGTGCGCGCGGAAGTTGCATCAACAGCGACATTGGCATTGCATTTGATTGATGCAGAAATTTTACATTACACCTCCGATTTTAGTTGGCTACATACGCCAGATAACGGCTCATCCTCAATATTTAGGTTGAAAAGTTTAGAAAATATACGGCATCTAAAGATTGAGTTTTATGATTTGCACGGACGGTTGCGTGATAGTAATAAGCAAAATGAAAATGATCAATTGGTTGATTTACCCCCTCAATGGTTTTTTCATGCAATGGATATTACCTCTAATAGCATGCCAAGGATCAAGAGAAAGGTTTATGTGAGTGGTCGTTTTGTTGGGGAGTTGGTGGTGACACCTGACCCCAGATATGAGATTTCTGAGATTTGGCACGACACATTAGGCATGCTGGGCATGGTAGGTATGTTTTTTGTTTTTGTGAATCTGTTGGTGTATTGGGCTGTAGGTAAAGCGTTAAATCCAATTAGTCATATTTTAGGTGCTTTGACCTCAATTGAAGAGGGTAAGCTGGATGTACGCTTGCCTGATTTGGAGTTGCCAGAATTATCTGATATTGCAAAAAAATTTAATTTGATGGCGGATACGCTAGAAAAAACAATGCACAATAATCGTCAGCTCACCCAGCAAATGATTCAATTGCAAGAAGTTGAACGTAAGGCACTTGCAAGAGATATTCATGATGAAATTGGGCAGTATTTAACGGCGATAAATGTTGATGCTACCGTCATTATGGGGGCAAAAAGTTTAACACTGGTTCAAGAAAGCGCAAAAGCCATTAGCGATGTGGCAAAAAAAATGATGGATATTGTGCGTGATATTTTACAGCGGTTGCGTCCAGATGCTTTGGATGAATTGGGTTTAGGTGCAGCGCTTTGGGAGCTTGTAGACGCATGGCGGCAGCGCAGCCGCGAGGTATCGACCTCTGTGAGTATTGCCAAAAACCTTGATAAAGTGGATGAAGTAACCGCTATTGCGGTATATAGAATCGTGCAGGAATCTTTAACTAATGTTTCTAAGCACTCCAATGCCAAGCGCTTGCGCTTAGAGGTCAAGAGTGAAAATAACGTAATCCACATTCATGTTGAAGATGACGGCAGAGGTTTTTCGGTGAATGTTAAAACCCAAGGCTATGGATTAGCAGGCATGCGTGAGCGTGTGCTAGGGTTGGGTGGAGAGGTTGCTATTAAGAGTGAGCTAACGCATGGGACATCAATTATGGTGAAGATCCCATTTCAAAATAAAGAGGTGTTGGCGTGAGTCAGATGATTAGAGTGATGATGGCGGATGACCATTTGGTTGTCAGGTCTGGCTTAAAAAGATTGCTAGAACAAGATGGCACCATACAAGTAGTCGCTGAAGCGGACAATGGCGAAGTTGCTTATCAGGTATATGGAGAGAGTTTGCCTGATGTGGTGCTGATGGATTTATCAATGCCTGGCATGGGTGGGCTGGAGTCAGCAAGGCGTATTATCAAGCGTCATCCTACGGCTCGTATTATTATTTTCTCCATGCATGAGGCTGCTTCATTTGCAGCGCAAGCTTTGAAAGCAGGTGTCCGTGGGTATGTCACTAAAAATGGTGCGGCCAGTGATTTAGTGCGCGCGGTCACTGAGGTGGCGCGCGGCAAAACCTTTTTAAGTGCAGAAATCGCCCAAAAAATTGCCTTGCAAACGTTAATGGGCGATGACGATCCGTTACATCAACTATCTTCAAGAGAGTTCGAAGTATTTAGGTTGCTAGCAGATGGCAAAAGAATTGAAGATGTGGCTGAGATGCTAAAAATCAGTCAAAAAACTGTGGCAAATTATTACACAATGATTAAGCAAAAATTGGGCGTTTCCAGCCCAACTGAAATGGTGCGATTAGCAATACGCCATGGCTTGATTGATGGGTGATGCCATATAAGAAGTGACTAACGCTTAATTTCAACAGGAAAAATGAGAAAACATATGCTAAAAAAACGATTTCTAAATACCATTTTTGTTGCGCTCGTAGCTATTTCCGCTTTCGACGCTATGGCTGGCTTTGAAGAAGGAAAAACAGCTTTTGTCGCCCGTGATTTCGCAAAAGCATTAAAAGAGTTTAAGCCGTTGGCTGACAAAGGGGATATGAAGTCACAACATATTCTTGGCATGATGTACGATGAAGGTCAAGGCGTTAAGCAAGACTATGCGCAAGCGGCCAGTTGGTATAAAAAGGCGGCCGAGCAAGGTAATCAAGACTCTCAATATAATTTAGGTGTCATGTACGCTCAAGCACAAGGTGTGGAGCAAAGCGATGTGGAGTCGGCAAAATGGTTTTTAAAAGCAGCAAGTCAAGGGCACATCATGTCGCAATTTGCGATAGGGAGACTCTACACTGTTGGTCGTGGCGTAAAAGCAGATGGAGCGCTTGCCAATGATTGGTACAGAAAAGCGGCTGAACAGCACCATTACAAAGCCCAGCTAGCACTAGGTAAAAATTATTTGGATGGCAATGGGATTAAAAAAGACATTAAGCTTGCTGAATATTGGATACGCAAATCGGCAGAACAAGGCCATCATAAAGCTCAGTATGAGTTAGGCTTGCTTTACAAAGATGGCGTTGGTGTTAAGCAGGATGCTAAAGAAGCTTATATGTGGCTGGATTTAGCCGCAAAGCAAGATCACATTGGCGCACAGCAAGTGAGGGAGACACTATCAAAAACTATGAAAGCAGAAGATATTGCCGCCGCAAAATTAGCCACGAGTAATTGGGTGGCTAAGTTACCCGAAGTCAACAAGAATTAATGGTAATCTGCAAGTATTCAAACATACCACACCTAAAAAGGTGTGGATTCCACCCTCTTTATCGCGTTCACGTTAGCCAAGAGCTCAGTTTGTTCTGGTAATTCCAAGTTTTACTTTATTGGTGCTGTCGCAATTCTGTTGAATTTCAAATAAAAAAACCACGCAATAAAATTGCGTGGTTAAGGGGTTTGTAGCCTCAAATTAGTTAATTGGAGATTAACTGAGCATCACTATAAACTTTCAGTGAGCTATCTTACAAAGGATAAATCATGTGAAAACTCTAGGAAAATATCCCGAATAGTTTTAAGTATGATTTTTACTCAATACTGAAGTCAACGTAACAAATTGATTGCCGCTGTAAAGCTCCCTTATGAAGTGCAGGCCGTATCTAATCCAATAGTTCCCGAAATATGCAGGAATTTATCACAACACTTTGCGGGAGCTACTCTCAATCATCTCATGTAGTGAAAGTCTATAGTGGCACCACGTTGTGATTGTAATAAGTTGTAACAATGTGCAACTAAACATGATTTTTATAATAACGGAGGTTCTATGAAACAAAATTGGACATTAAAAGCAATGTTTGCTGCTTTAAGTGCCATAGCCTTAATTGGTGTGGCGGGGCAAGCGTCTGCAAACGAAGAAATTATTAAGCGTAGTAAAGATCACAATATGTGGGCTGCGCCAGGTCAAAACTTAGCGTTACAACGTCACAGTCAATTAAAAGACATCAATACAAGCAATGCAAAAAACTTGCAAATGATTTGGTCTCAGTCATCAGGGACATTGCGTGGTCATGAAGGTCAGCCAGTTGTGGTTGAGCATAATGGTAAGCCCATGATGTACATGGTTTCAGGTTGGCCAAATATTGTTCAAGCGCTTGATTTGAGCGATCCTGATCATCCAAAACAAATTTGGAACTACACCAAGAAAACAGACCGTGATGAATCAGCTGTGCCACGCGCATGTTGCGATACGATCAACCGTGGTTTGAACTATGCAGACGGCAAAGTGGTATTTCATACTTTAGACGGCTTCTTGATTGCGTTAGATGCTTCTACAGGTAAAGAAATCTGGGTGACGAAACATGCCTACCCAGATAAGGGTGAAACACATTCAGGCCCTGCCATGGTGGCTGAAGGTTTAGTGATTGCTGGTTTTGGGGGGGATGAGTTTGCTGCACGTGGTCGTATGGTGGCTTATGATTTAAAAACTGGTAAAGAAGTTTGGAAAAAACATAGCAACGGTTCAGATGAAGATATTGGTATGACAAAAGACACCAATAAAGCTAATCCACACTATGGCGTTGCGGGTATTAATGTTGGTAAAACTTACCCAGGCGATGAGTGGAAAATCGGAGGCGGTTCACCATGGGCATGGTTTAGCTATGATCCAAAATTGCGTTTAGTGTATGCCGGTACAGGCAATCCAGGTCACTGGTCTCCAGCTTACCGTTGTGGTTACACGGGCAAAGACTTGACGCATGAAAAATGTAATACAGTTGACCCAAAAACTAATGTTGGTGCATATGACAACAAATGGTCTATGACGATTATGGCGCGTGATATTGACACGGGTAACATGGTTTGGGCTTATCAAAAGACACCATTTGACCAATGGGACTACGATGGTGTGAACGAAAACATCTTGGTGGATAACCTAGAAGTTGACGGCAAAAAACATGATGCTTTGGTTAACTTTGACCGTAACGGCTTTGCTTATGTATTAGATCGCAAAGACGGTACTTTGTTGCGTGCTAACAAGTTTGTGACTGTTAACTGGGCTGAAAAGGTTGATCTTAAAACTGGTCGTCCTGTAAAAGTCAAAGAACACTCACCATTTGCGCGTGACGTAAATACACAAGCTTGTCCATCTGCAATGGGTGGTAAAGACCAACAACCAGCAGCAGTTGACCCTAAAGAGCCTAACGTGTTCTACGTGCCAACTAACAACTGGTGTATGGAAGATGAACCACAAGAACGTACTCACACACAACAAGGTACTGTGTATGTATTCGCTAACGTCTATATGTACCCAGAAAAACCAGGCGTGACTGGTAAGTTCAAGAAGTTTGACGTGGTTTCAGGCAAGACTCTTTGGGAAATCCCTGATCCATATCCAAACTGGGGTGGTGCATTAGTGACTGATGGAGGCTTAGCATTCTACGGTTCATTGGGTGGTGACTTCCGCGCAGTTGACCGTAAAGATGGCAAAGTATTATGGAGCCGTAAATTAGCTTCAGGCATTATCGGTAACCCAATTACTTACAAAATCAAAGGCAAACAATACGTGTCTGTATGGACAGGTATCGGTGGCTGGATTGGTCTTCCTGTAACAGCTGGCTTAGACATGGATGACAAATACGGTGCGATTGGTGCAACTGCAATGGCAAAAGCGTCTGGTCTCGACAAGATTCCTCAAGGCGGTGCATTGTTTACATTCCGTGTTGATTAATACCTTGTTTGAGTAGATAAGCATTTTCATTGGCAGGTGGTGCGAATAGCATCACCTGCTTTTTCAATTTAGGGATGATTGAAAAAACCATGCGTTTTTTTCAATACTTCTTAACATTTTTGTAAGTATTCTGTCTTGTCTTAGTTTGATTTCCAGCCTTGAAGGAGTTTTAGATATGTTGCATGAAACACGGTTAAGTGTGAAAAATTCGAAAAAAATGACTACCACTCTAGCGTTGTTAGTGCTGGGTTTGTTGCATGGGCAGGCTGCATTGGCAAATAACGATACGATATTACGTGTGTGTGCAGACCCAGGAAACATGCCTATTTCAAACGATAAAGGAGAAGGGTTTTCTAACAAAATAGCCCAAATAATTGCTGAAAGTATGGGGAAAACGGTGAGTTATTTTTATCGTCCATATTTAAACCGTGGGTTAACACGTCAAACGTTTGATAACAACGAGTGCGATATTTTGATGGATATGACGCCAGAAGATGAGCGCATGATGACCACGATGCCGTTATACAAAAGTACTTTTGTATTGGCTTACAGAAGTGATAAGGGTATCAATATTCAAAATTTATCGGACGCAAAGTTACTCAATGATTATAAGGTGGGCGTGTTTCAACACTCTGCGATTCGTACTGTGTTGCAGGAGCATGGCATTAATCGCAACAACACGGTAGTACGAACTATTGCCCATGATGCAGATTTAAGGCCTGAGCGTCAGCCACATATGGATGTACAACTTATGTTGGATGGTCAATACGATGTAGCGGCGATTTGGGGGCCAATGGCAGGTTGGTACAAAACCATCAAAAATGCGCCAATCACCATCGTTCCAGTGAATATGATGGATGACACCACGCCAATGGAGTTTCCACTAGCGATTGGTATGCGTAGAAATGCTAAAGAACTGAAAATGAAAATTGAAACGGCCATGCTAAAAGAGAAAGACAAAATCAAGCAAGTGTTTGTTGATTATGGTGTGCCATTAGTGGAGTGTAGTGATTGTGTGGTCTCAGGCAACTTGCCTTCACATGGTGCTTACAAACCTATCGTAAGAAAAGCGCATGTACCCCCACAATCTGATGTCGCAACCTTACCAGCAAGAATCGATGATGCTTTGAAGCAAGGTTCAACACTAGAGCAAGAGCTGCATAACGCAACTATTGCCCGTGATAATCCACGGATTGAATATTTATTAACGCGTGGTGCTAAGGTAGATACACAGGATACCGATGGTCAAACACCTTTAATGGTTGCAGCTAAAACTGGGGACTTGAGCGTAATTAACGGATTGCTGGCCTATAAAGCTAACCCAAACCTAAAAGATCATGATGGTTGGACTGCAGCCATGCATGCCGTCAAACTGAATGACCCTAAAATATTTAGATTGCTTGGGCAATATAAGGCCGATTTTAATATTGTGAATAAAGACAATATGTCAGCGTTAGCAATGGCTGTGTTTGATAACAAGGCCAATGCGGCAGTTGCAATGTTAGACAATAATGCCAACCCGGATTTGGCGCTGGGCGGTGCAAAATACAACGCGTTAATGCTGGCGGTGAAAAAAGGGAATTTACAAATGGCGCAAACGTTGTTGCAGTATAAAGCCAACCCAAATGCTAAAAATGCAGGTGGGCTAACCCCATTGATGATTGCAGCTTTTGGCGATCAAGACATGATTATTTCTCTATTACTTAAAGCAGGTGCAAACCCCAGCTTGAAAGATGCAGAGGGCAAAACAGCAATGGCGTTAGCCAAAGAAAATGATGCACAAAAAGCCATCAGTCAGCTTCAACAGGCTCTGTAATATAAAACTTAGGCGTTAGGATTAAATCCCACTGTCATTTGGGAGTTAATCCGTAAGCTTTTTGAAGCCTCCATCGTTTAATGTCGTGCAATTTTTGAATACATTATTAATTGAGTTATCACTTGAAAGGTTTTTTTGATATGAACTGTCGTTATTTAACCATTTTTGCTTTAGCAGGGTTATTGGCTTTTGCTACATGCGCGGTTGCCGCAGATGCACCTACAGACGCTGCGCCTGCCGTGGGTGCTGATGGCTTTGCAATCCCTCAACAAAAAAAGGCCATGGGAGATGCTCCACCGCCTCCAGCAGATGTGATGACACCATTAGAGCGTGTCAAGGCTACACCGATTGGTCAGCTTAAAAACCCCTACGCGAATGATCCTGAAATGCCGAAATGGGGGCAAAAGCGTTTTATGAGTAACAGTTGTAATGGTTGTCATGGCGGTACAGGTGGTGGTGGCATGTGCCCGCCCTTGTCAAATGAGACATGGGTTTATGGCAGTGATGACGACACCTTATTTCGTTTAATTGCGCTTGGTAGCGATGAACTGCAAAAACATTTGGGTACTGGACGTAAAGGTCGTGAGAATGTAGTGGGTCCGATGCCCGCGTTTGGTGGAATCATTAAAACCGATGACGAGATTTGGCGCATTATTTCATTTATCCGTACAACTTATCGTGGTGATCCCTCACGTAAAAACTGGTAGTTGAATGTACCAATTTATGCCAGCTTCCCAAGTACTGAGTTTGCTTTTACTCAGTACTTGGTTGGTATCACAACTTGCAATGGCTGCACCTTTTGCTTATGTGACCAATCAAGGTGCGGATTCAGTTTCTGTGGTGGATTTAGCCTCAAATCAAGTGCAACAGACTATCCCCGTGGGTAAAGCACCAGTGGGCGTTGCGATAGATAGTATCAATAATCGAGTTTATATCTCAAATGTAGAGGGACATACTGTCTCGGTGATTGATATGGCTGTTAATCAAGTGTCCGCGGTTATCCAGTTCCAGATTGCGCCAGTAGGTTTGGCTGTCAGTAGAGATGGCTCGAAATTATACGTGGCTGATTGGTATCAAGACCAAGTAATTGCTGTTGATGCACAAAACACAAATGTGCGACAAGTTATACAGGTAGGTAAAGCCCCTGCGGGTATGGTGTTGAGTCGAGAAGGCGCGAGTTTGTATGTTGCTAATCGTGATAGTAATA
Organism: uncultured Methylophilaceae bacterium; assembly: GCA_964620425.1. GTDB lineage: Bacteria > Pseudomonadota > Gammaproteobacteria > Burkholderiales > Methylophilaceae > DASXUG01. The sequence goes on from CAZUGV010000002.1 coordinate 240,941, forward strand.
ATGTCAGCGTCATTGATACGCGTACAAACAAAGTGACACACATCATCCCTGCTGGTAAGCACCCGTTTGGTCTGGGGTTAGGTGGCAATGGACGAGATCTTTATGTAGTCAATGTTGAGAGTAACTCAGTCTCTCTGATTGATACACATAGAGATCAAGTCATCAACACCATAAAGGTTGGTGAGCACCCATATTGTGTTACGAGTAATGTAGATGGAACTCGTATTTACGTGACGAATACTCACGAAGATACTGTTTCTGTCATTGATAGCAAATTACAAAAGGTCATCGCCACCGTGCGTGTCGGTGGCACGCCAGAAGGCATTGCTTACGACAGCAAGCTGCATCGTGTTTATGTTGCCAGTTGGATGGACAATGCTCTTGATGTGATTGATGCCAAAACCAATCAAACCATGAGTCGCATTCCCACAGGGCTCAATAGCCGTGCTTTTGGTCAGTTTATTGGTTATCCAAAATAGCCAGCATGCGGGTGACTAAATAAATGAGACGGTTGATATACATTTTGCTGTTATTTTCAATCAATGTGATGGCTTGTGGCCCAAACCCACAAAAAGTGGTTGAAAAAATAGTGATAAAGGGCAAGCCAGAGATGGTATGGTCAGTCGTTGGTGACTTTGAGAGGATGCATCAATGGCATCCTGATGTCATCAACACAATGGGTGATCGCACATTAGATAGCGCTGGGAATGTAGCCGTTTTTCGTACACTGCAACTTAAAAATGGCGGCAAATTGATTGAGCGCTTGCGTGAGACCCAAGCGGGTGAGATGAAGTTGGGCACGGTGATGGACAGTGGTGATATGGCAGTGAGTAACTACTCTGATGCACTCACTGTCAGTACAACGATGCATAGCAATGAAACGGAAGTGACTTGGACGGGGCGATTTAATAATAAAGCCAACTTATTGGTAGCCCCAGCAGACCAAGATAACAACACCGCAATTGCAGCCGTTCAGCAATTTTATCAGCATGGGCTAAATGGTCTTAAGGCTTATATTGAAACAGTACAAAAGTAAATTTCAAAAAGGAGAGAAAGATGAAGTGTGTTTTTACAGTATTAGGTTTAGCGATGTTCTTGCCATTTTCTGCTAGCGCCGCAAATGCGCCAAGCCAGCAAAAAGTGATTCGTGAAGTGGTTATTAAAGCCACACCAGAAAAAGTGTGGGGCATGGTGAAAGATTTCGGCAATATTCAGAAATGGCATCCAGCTGTCGAAAGCACTACGACTGAGACCAAAGCAGATGAGTCAGGTGAGCAGCTATTGCATCGCACATTGACCTTAAAAGGTGGCGGAACGATTTTAGAGAAGCAAACAATTAACTCAGATGAAGAAATGAAAATTGAATATCGCATTGTGGAGGGTGTTTTGCCTGTCAGTGGCTACCGTTCAAATATGGTGGTAAAGGCTGGCCCAGCTACAGGTGACTCCACAGTGACTTGGACTGGCCGCTTTTACAACAAGGCGAACAAAGTGGATGCGCCCAAAGGTGAGGATAATGAAACTGCCGTAAAAGCCATAGAAGGTGTATATGACAGCGGCTTGGCCAATTTAAAGAAAGTGCTTGAAGCGCAATAGCTATCGCCTTTTTGGCACGAATATATTTTTACAAAATAGGAAGAAATAATGAAACGTTTGATATTGCTGTGCATCGCTTGTTTAATGCCTTTTTCTGCTTATGCGCACGGACCAAGTGGTCAAAAAGTGGTAAAAGAATTTACTGTAAAAGCCGAACCAGCCAAGGTTTGGGCTGTTGTTAAAGATTTTGGTGCGATTGGTAAATGGCATCCAGATGTTGTCAGTGTAAAACTTGATGAAAAGAAAGATGCTGAAACAGGAGCATCTTTACCGCATCGTTTCGTAACACTTAAAAATGGTAAAACCTTTTTAGAAAAGTTACGTGAAGTTAACGATGAAGAAATGAAGCTAGACTATAAAATGATTGATGGCGCTGAAAGTACGATAGCTGTAAGCAACTACCGCACGGTATTTCAAGTAAAAGCGGGTGCAGCTAAAGGTGAATCAACTGTTACTTTAACAGCGCGCTTTTATAATAAAGCCAACACCATGGAAGCCCCACCAGGTGAGGATAACCCCGCTGCCAATAAAGCAATTAATGAACTTTATGATGCAGCGGCGACAGGGCTAAAGGCGACACTAGAGAAGTAAATAAAACATTAGACAAGTAAATGAAAATAGATTGACATTGATTTTGGGCGGGATGAAAGCACCATAGATTTAACCGAAAGTTGATTTAACTGAAATTTTGCATTTAACTAAAATTTTTAGGGATTCTAATATGAACAACATTAGATTAATGATCACGTTATTATGTTTTTCTGGGTGGCTTTCAACACACGCAAAATTAGTGTCAGCCGAAGATAAAAGCGCAAACCAAAACATCAATCCGCTTATTGGTACTTGGGAGTGGACGAACATTAAAAATAGTTGCAATGAAACCTATATTTTTGCAACGGATGGATCAAGTTACATCACGAGTGGTAAAGAAACTTCAAAAGCAAGTTATAAAATTTCAGAAAAACCCTCAGAAAAAGGGTTTTATAAAGTCACTTTGAAAATTGAGCAAGACCTCGGCGGTGTCGATTGTTCAGAAGAAACGGCTGACAACACGGGGCAGGAGTATACCAATTACTTATCATTTCATCCTTCTGGCAACCAATATGTAGTCTGTGAAAAAGAAACCACAGACAGTTGTGTTGGTCCATTGAGGAAGCTTAAATAAAGCTTGATATTGGCCGTTCATGTTTGTTAATCGGCTGATGAAGCATAAACGTTTACTTGCTTGCATATTTTTTACGCTGGCATGGGGGCGTTTTCTATTGGCAAACCCTGCGGATGAAACATCAACCACTGAGTTGAGTGAGTCTTTAAAATTGCAAGGATTCAAAAAACTCAAAGACCAGCCAGAGTTTAATCTTACGGATAATTACATCGTTTCAAAACCGCCAATTCAAAAAGAAATAAACACTCGCGATGTCCTCTATAAAAATGGATATCAGTTGATCATTCGTGATTACTTTGAAGTGCAAGGTCGCGTGTTATCCAAAAGAAACTATTTAGGCGACGAGCGTGCAGATATTTCACCCATGGACATGGCTTTGGGCTGGGGCAAAATGTCCGATATGAGTTTTTTGCAACAAGTTGAATTCAGACAAAATAATCGTTTTTTGTACTGGCATGTCAATGAATTTCCAATGTCGCGCAAAGAGCTAGAGGCATCCGCAAGCAATATGCATTTGATTCCAGAAGATGAAAATATTGCACAACAATTGAAAACCATTAAAAAAGGCCAAGTGGTGACGCTATATGGTTACCTTGTAGATGTTAAAGCCCCAGATGATTTTATTTGGGCAACTTCAAGAAGCCGTGAAGATTCAGGCGATGGTGCTTGCGAAATAATCTATGTGAAAAATGTCAAAATTCGCCAATAGCATGTCTATATTTAATAAAGTTGCTAGCAATCATGATATATCTGATGCCACTCATTGCAACAAGTGTTAGCCATATGTAGTCACTCAAATCGCATCGGCGTTCAGTAAAATCAAACACTGATTCAACGCTCTCTTGAAAAATAGCGTGACAATTGTTTTTTCAATTTCTATCAATTTCTAATTGTTGCGAGAGCTATGATTGAGCCAAGATCGCTAAATTAGGGATAATTTCATAGATGTTATTGTGAGTAATTTCCTATCATAGAAGGGGGTAATTCCATATGCTGTGACTATGCTATTCGTGATTAAAAGTAATAGAAAATTGATGCGCGTTGCCCAATAAGCTGAGCAAAGAAATTTGCGCAGCTTTTTTTTGAGTTTCGCCTCCCACACCACAACAAGGTATGCAAATGATGAGTCATCAGCTAGGTAAATGTATTTTTTTAGGCGTGATCGGTTTGTGGGTTTCCACGTTGCAGGCTGCAACTTACGCTTATGTGCCGAATGAAAAAGACGGTACTGTTTCAGTGATTGATACGCAAACAGACCAAGTGGTTAATCTGATGCCGAAAAAAGGCGCGTTTGGTGACAAAATTCAGGCGGTGGCTATTCACCCGAATGGAAAAAAATTGTACGTTGTTGTGCGCGATAAAAACGCAGTCGCCATTGTGGATTTGGCAAAAGGGGAGCAGGAAAAAATTGTAAAAGTGGGGGATGAGCCAGAGGGCATAGATATTTCACCCGATGGTAATACTTTAGCCGCTTGTTTAGAGGAAGAAAATGCGATTTCGTTTGTTGATTTAACCACATCAAAACTCATTTACACTGCAAAAATACAGGGTAGAAATCCTGAGCATTGTGTTTTCTCAAGTGACGGTACTTGGTTGTTAGCAAGTAATGAAAAAAGTGGTGATGTTGATGTGATTGATGTGTCTAAACACAAATCAGTGCATTTAATTAAAGCCACCAAGCATCCGCGTGGTATTGGATTTACGCCCAATGGAAAGCTTGCTTATATCGCGAATGAGGCTGCCAATTTGGTGGAGGTGGTTTCGGTTGGTGATTGGAAAATAGTAGAGCGTATTCCAGTGGGCTTACGCTCAAATGGTGTCAAAGTTTCACATGATGGGCAACGTGTTTATATTACCAATGGCGGTGATGGCAATGTCAGCGTCATTGAAACTGCAACCAATAAGGTGGTTGCAACAGTGCCTGTGGGTAAGCGCCCATGGAATATGGCATTGACCCCAGATGACAAAAAACTATACGTAGCCAATGGGCGCAGTAATAGTGTGTCTGTGATTGATACGGTTAAAAATGAAGTGATCACTGAAATTCCAGTCGGGCAATTGCCTTGGGGTGTAGTAATTCATTAGTTTTTATCTGAAGCTGATTCGATCATTCATTAGCAGCCTACCAATGGATAAAATTCTGCGTGAGCTAGTTGCCTTTGTTTAACGACACAATGGTACAGGCCGAGGTTGCAACACTTGATATTGGCAAAATAATTGCTCGAAAAATCTCCTTTTCGAATATCGAAGATTTTTAATTAAACATCTTGTAATCATTAGGAGTTTATCCCTAGTGCTAGGTGAATATTTCAGAGAATAATTGAACTCTAATCTCAATAAAAGTTAAGAATAAAAAACCTATGCAAACGATACAACCACTCCACATTCAACAAGATTTAGATGTTTGGCGTGATAACGCAATCGCTTTAGAAAGTGAGCTAAATAGTGTTGTTTTAGGCTTGAAGCCAGCAATTAGGTTGCTGATTGTTGCTATTTTTTCACGCGGACATGTCTTGCTAGAGGGTAATGTTGGCGTTGGTAAAACCACTTTATTACGCGCTGCGGCGCGCGGTTTGGGTGGCGGCTATCAGCGGGTTGAGGGCACGATTGATTTAATGCCACAAGATTTAATTTACCACACCTATATTGATGCTGAAGGCAAGCCCAAAGTTGAACCTGGTCCATTATTAGCGCAAGGAGAAAATTTATCGGTTTTTTTCTTTAATGAAATTAATCGTGCGCGACCTCAGGTACATTCATTATTGCTGCGCGTGATGGCAGAGCGCAGTGTCAGTGCTTTTAACCGCGAATATTATTTCCCTCACTTGCAGGTATTTGCAGACCGCAATGCGGTTGAAAAAGAGGAAACGTTTGAATTGCCAGGGGCGGCGCGAGATCGTTTTTTGATGGAGATTGAAATTGCTCCATCTAATGATAGTGCGGTGCATAAGGCGCTCACATTTGAAACGCGCTTTCATAATACCGATCAGCTGATTGAGGCGGTGGGTGCTGGGCGAATTGATTATGCACAACTGACCTATTTAGCACCGCAAATTCAACAACAAGTCGGCGCAGGCGAGGCAATTCAGGATTTTGTTGAGCACCTACGGCGAGCCACTCACCGTCCTCAAGATTATGGGATAAAGCTTCCTGAAGTCGAAATGGATGAGTTAATGGTCACAGGGATGGGGCCAAGAGGTAGTAGTATGCTGGTGCGTGCGGCAAAAGTTTCGGCATGGCTAGATGGCAGAAGTTATTTAACACCAGAAGATGTGGCATCGGTGTTTCATGAAGTTGTCGCACATCGGGTATTTTTTACGCCCATATATGAATTGCAACGCGCTTGGCTAGCAAGAGCTTATACGCAAGCTATTTTGCAGCATGTGCCAGCTCCTTAGTTTTAGCTAAATCCACTTCAATTGATTAAGCAATCACTTATTCACTACCGTGTACGATGGAAGCCATCTGGCTATTTCCCTGGTGCTACGCGAGGCTTGGCTGCTGGAATTGGCGATCAACTGCGCTCAGTCGTGTTGTTGCGTGATAATCCAGACCCGCGTCGATTAGATCTGCGTACAAGTATGCGTGATCCTTTTCAGCATTTATGGGTGCGTGATTTCAATTTAAACGCAGCTTTAAAAGTGATTGTGCTAATCGATACCTCTGCATCCATGGGCTATTGCGGTAGTGTAAATCGTATGCAAGTGGTGCAAGATATTGCGTCGAAACTGGCGCTGTCTGCTTATCGTAATGGCGATGCTTTTGGTTTGTATGCAGCGGATGAAGCATTGAATAAAACTTGCAGTTTGCCAGCAAGAGCTAATCGTGGTGCATGGCTGTGGGTACAGCATCATTTAAGTAAAATTAAGCCGCGTGGTCGTCATGCGGATGGTTTATTGGAGGCGGTTGCAGGTCTGCCTCAGCGACCTTGCCTAGTCTTTGTGATTTCAGATTTTAGATGGTCTGAGGGTAAATTGAAGCAAATGATGAAAAAAATGAGTCACCATGATGTCGTTCCCATCATACTGCAAGACCCAGCTGAAATGAGTGTTCTACCTAATCGCGGTATTGCCATGCTGAGAGATATGGAAACAGGTGCTTCTAAGTTTGTATGGATGCGTCCTAGCCTACAAAGAAAAATGATGGCAGTGCGTCAGCATCATATTGAATCTGTCCGAGCAACTTGTCGCATTTATGGCAAGCAACCCTTTGTGGTCAACGGTGCGTTTAACCCAGATCATTTAACACGCTACTTTATGGAGCGAGCTCGTCAATGAGATTGCCTATGAAATTACCCATGATATGTTTGATATGTTTCGGAATCTGGTTGCAAAGTTTGATCGCGTTTGCGGGTGTATTGGCTAGTCCAATGCAGGTGGTGATGCGCAATCACGGTTATACCATAGGTGACACCATCGATATGTACGTGTCGATCACTTTGCAAAAGGGGCAAACGCTCGATATGGGTAGTATTCCATTAAATGGGCCAGTAAGCTCTTGGCTTGACTTGCGGGAGGTGCGCATTACTCAAGATGTAAATGCGCGGGATGAATCTAAAATCAATATTAAGTTGACCTGGCAAATATTTGCCACGGTAGTGCAAACGCAAATGCTTAAAACGCCTGCCATTGCATTAAAAACACTTGCGAAGAAACCTATCCATATCATTATTCCTGCGCAGGGGTTTTATATGTCATCGGTATTGCCACAGCAGTTGCCAGATTCAGGGCATCGGCCATTTATTCCACCCACCAAATTAGACACAGCAACACCTTTATTGTTGGCTGCTTTGTGTTTTTTGGCGGCATTAATTTGTGGAGTCGTGTGGATATGGTTGGGCGATCAGCTACCTTGGTGGCCTCGCAAGCCTGGCCCTATCGCCTTACTGGAGCGTAAGTTGCGAGCTTATCCATTGGTAAATTCCCAACAATTTGATTGGCAGGAGCTTAGACTTATTCATACTGCACTTGCAGATAGTGCTGGGGAAACGCTTTATCCAAATACACTAGAGAGACTCTATCAGAAATGTCCTTATTTGCTGAGTAGAGAGTCTGACATTACGCAATTTTTTCAGCAATCTTGGATGCTTATTTTTGAATCATCTCAAGATTCAAAAATTTCGCGGATATCAGTCCAGAATACACTGCAATGGATACATGATGCTGCACTGTCTGAACGTTTGTTTAGACGAGAATCTGCCGCGCTTAAGCACAAAACCAATTATAAGCTTTACCGTGTATAGGCGATTGGAGCGAAGCGATGGGTATTTTTGTTAACAAAATGGCGATAGCTTGATGAGTGCCCTGCACTTTTCTAAACCAGAGTTGTTGTGGTTGCTATTACCATCTTTGTTACCGTTGATTTCCTATGGTGTTAAACAGTTTGCGTATCCAGGCTTGGAGGATTGGCCTAGAGATATTTTTTCAGATTGGTTGCGCTGGGGGTTGCGTTTGTTAGCTGTGTGCACGCTCATTTGTTTGGTGATTGGGGCGGCAGGGCCTTTTACTGAAGGCGGGGTCGCGATACGTGAGGGTAAAGGGGCTGAAATTGTGGTGGTGCTTGATCGCAGTGGAAGCATGTCCGAAAACTTAGAAAATTACGACCAAGGTCAGCAGGCGAAACCAGTTAGTAAAATTGAAGCAGCACGTCAGGTTTTACTTAAATTCATGGATCAACGCCCAGGCGATACCTTTGGGATGGTCGTGTTTAATGCCGCACCAATCAGTGTTGCGCCCTTGTCTGCCGACCGTGAGCTAGCCAAAGCGGCTTTAAAAAGTGCCGAAAGCAATAGCTCTGGCTTTACTGCGCTAAATCGTGCACTGGCTTTGGGGCTAGATTACTTTAATGGACGTCCATATACGGCGTCGCGTTTGATTCTGCTAGTGTCAGATGGGGATGCTGTGATTGAGCCAGAAGATAGAAAAATTCTAAAGAAGTTGTTCAAACAGTATCAAGCCAAATTGATTTGGATTTACGTGCATGCGGGGGTGGAAAAAAATAATTTAGATAGCGTGATTGCAGGAGAGAATGAATTTATTAGCAGCCGAGACTTAGCAAGAGAGGAAGCAATTCAAACCAGCGCTATGCATAAAATTTTTGATGCCTTGGAAGTGCCTTACCAAGCGTTTGAAGTGACCAGCCAAGCTGGCTTGCAACGTGCAATTGCTGCAGTTAGCCAATCGACAAATAAGCCCACGCGCTATGAGTATCGCCTTCCACGGCAAGGTTACGCTGTTTATTTTTATGGGCTAACCATGTTGCTTTTGGCCAGTCTATTTTGGATTAAACACATTGAAATTAAGGGGTGGAAACCATGAGTCTGTTGCGATTACGCATTCCTAACAATATTTTGCATAGTGCTGTATTGAAACTGCCCTCGGCATTGCTTGTTTTATTAGTGATTTTCATATTTGCGACTGCCTATTTTCTCAATGCTTGGTGGATGGCCTGTAAAGAAAATCGTCAATTTGAAAATAAAACATTAATAAAACAACCCTTAAACGCTACTGATTATCACAAAGCGTATCGTGTTGGCTATTTGCTGGTGAATCAACGTAAACCGATTGAAGCCGCTAAAGCATTTGCCATTGCCGAAGCCTCCCAAGACCTATCACTGAATATGCGTGCTAAATACGCGTTAGCGAATATCCACTTTGAAGCTGCCATAGCATCGACGGATATTGAACATGGTGGTTCACATCGGCGCGCGGTAGAGCGCGTACTCATGGCACGAGAGGCCTATAAAAGTGTGCTCCGCATATCTCCCAATTTTTATGATGCCCGATACAATTTAGAGTTGATGGATAGATTAAGCCCCGAAAAGCGCACTGAAGGTTATGAAAATTCCCCTGATGGTACGATAGGTTTGCAGCCATATCAACAAAATGGCACAGCCCTCATGAAAGACAATACTCGGCGAGGTTTGCCATAATGTTTTTTCGTTGGGAATCTGCTTGGAAAAATACGCATTTGTTTTTTAGAAGCATTTATGAAAATGGCGCATTTTTTTATCTGTTAGCGGCATTCCTACTGTTGCCTGTTTGGTTTGAACCGCAAATGCAATTAGATAGCACCGTGCAAGATACGCTCTTTGTGATTGATATAAGCGAAAGCATGAACGTGCAGGATGCGGATTACCCACGCCCGCATACAGATCGGCTCACGCTTGCCAAATTAGCGGTGCGTGACAGCATGGCGAGTTTGCCTTGCGGTTCACGTGTCTCAGTTGCCTTGTTTGCCGGCGATGAATCTGTCGTGCTATTTGAGCCGTTAGAGGTCTGTAGACATTTCCCCGCAATTGAACGTGTCGTTACTGGCATTGACAGACGTATGCGCTGGATAGGCGACTCTTGGGTCACTAAAGGATTAGTAGCTGCAATTAAAGAGGCGGAAAAACGGAATCTCAATCTTGTCATGATAACGGATGGCGATGAAATGCCTCAACGCATCTCACCAGTGGTGACTGATCTTGCCAAGCTGAGAGGTAAGGTGAAGGGCCTCATGTTGGGGGTCGGTGGCGATGCATTACAGCCTATTCCTAAGTTAAACCAAAAAGATGAGGTGATCGGTTATTGGACTAGAGAAGAAGCGGTTATTCAAGGGAATCATCCAAACTTATTACCCTATGTGCGCGCTTTAGCACCTGGTCAGCAAGCTCCAGAAGGAATGCTGGATGAGGTCACTGAACATATCTCTTCATATAATAAAATCGTAATGCAAGCACTAACACAAACAGTCAATTTTGAGTTAGAGAGAATACAAAACCCTGCTGATGCAGTGCGCGCACTTGCTAAGCCACACTATCAAAAACATGCATTGGCAGAGCGCGATGCATCCTGGATATTTGCGTTACTCAGCGGGACTTGTGTCTTGATCGCTTGGTTTTGGGGAATCAGAAAACAAGACCGGCTTTAGATTGCAGTCATGAAATATAGCTTTCAGAATTCAAAAAATACGACGCAACTTATTGCTCGTCGAGCTCTTCGCTATCTTTTGTCAGGCCTAGCTTGGATAAACGATAGCGTAGTGTTCGGAAGCTAATTCCTAGCAACTTAGCTGCTGCTGTTTTGTTTTGTTTGGTTTTTTCTAACGCATCTAAAATCGCTTGTTTTTCAATATTTTCAAGATAGTCAGGCAAGGCCATCCCAGAAGAATCCACATTCATGGGTGTTGGACGTGGTTTGCTGCGCAACAGAATATTCTCTATTTTAATTGTTGCACCGTCGCATAATGTGAGCGCACGCTCTAGTACGTTTTCTAGCTCACGCACGTTGCCAAAGAAATCGTAATTGATAAGCTTTTCAAGTGCTTGCTCATCAATGGCGGGGATGTTTTTGCCATGTACTTTGCATAGCCGTTGCAAAATATGTTGTGACAACAAAGGGATGTCTGATGACCGATCTCTTAGCGCAGGCATGTCGATGGCGACAATGTTGATGCGATAATATAAATCTTGCCTAAATAAACCATGCTCTATCATGGTTTGGATATTGCGATGTGTCGCGCTAATAATGCGTACATCAATCAATTCATCTTTATCAGCACCGATCGGGCGTATTTTTTTATCTTGAATCACTTGCAGTAATTTGACTTGCACAGCAATTGGTAAATCTGCAATTTCATCTAAAAATAAAGTGCCGCCATTGGCGCTGGCAAGTAAGCCAACATTCACATCCGGCGAAGCGTTAGTGACATAACCAAATAATTCTTTTTCAATATTTTTTTCTGAGATGCTACCGCAACTTACTTTAACAAAGGGGCTGTCACGGCGGGTGCTAGTCGCATGGATTAATCTGGCTGTGAGCTCTTTACCAGCACCTTGTTCTCCATGAATTAGCACCGGCGCTTGGCTGCTGGCTAGTTTTTCTACAGTATTGCGAATTTCAATAATTACATCTGATTCACCAATCAGATTGGTGGGTTGTGTTGAGGTTTCGGTTTGTTCAGACAACTTAAGTGCTGAGTTGACTAAGGCACGCAGCTGTTGCAGTGAAATAGGTTTTGTGATGTAGTCAAAAGCCCCAGTTTTGAGTGCAGACACTGCATTTTCAGCGCTACCGAAAGCGGTAATCACTGCAATTGGCAAGCCAGTATGGTTTTGCCCAACATGTTTAACTAGGTCTAGACCATTGCCATCTGGCAGTCGCATGTCGGTTAAACATAAATCATAATTGCGCTGACGCAACATGAATTTTGCATCATCTAAATTATCAGCGCTTTCTGCATGAACACCCATACGTTGCAGGGTAAACACAATCAGTTCACTTAAATCACTTTCGTCATCAACAACGAGGCATGTGGGTTTTTGAGTCATTGTATTGGCTACACTCTTTTAAATTTAATGGAAAACAACGCGCCTTTTTCACGTGCAATATACTGAATATTAGCACCATTTGCTTCACAAAGCTCGCGTGCAATATAAAGCCCTAAGCCCGTACCTGTTGATACGGTGGTGTAAAACGGTTCAAAAATATGCAATCTTGCTTCAGTGGGTATGCCTGGACCATCGTCTAGAATTTGCAAAACCACACTCATATTATCTTTCGATGGATAGATAAATAATGTCAAACTAGCTGATGCTTGCTGGCTGTGACGCCAACCGTTGCGGCATAAATTCCATAAAATTTGATGCAAATGCCGCTGGTCAAACAAAATGTGAATGGGGGAATCGCCAATATGCAAGGCAAACCCTTGGGCTGGAATTCTCTCTACTTCGCAAAATTGGTCATGAAACTCGCTGACAAAATCCACCAAATCAAGGTGTGCTTGATGCATATTGTCTCGGCGATTCAGTTCTGAAATATCTTTGACCATCTGGTCCATTCGCTGTACGTTAATACTAATAATTTCTAGTAAGCGCTTGGTGGCGGATTCTGGCAGATTCTCTTCTTGCAACAGCTGATTGGCATGACTAATTGCACCCAATGGGTTGCGGATTTCATGGGCCATATTGGCGGTGAGTTGTCCGAGTGCGGCAAGCTTGTTTTGTTGCGCTTGCGCTTGCATGAGACTCCAGTCCTCAATAAATATGATGGCGCCTTGATGGCGATCAACACCAATAGACATGAAGCGTAATCGGTATTCTAGGTCTAAAAAACTGAATTTAATGGCTTCATTATCTGATTCATTTTGCATCCAAGATTGCAGAATAAAAGAAAGCTCATGCGAAAGCTCTTCAATGGAGTTTTTATTCAGTGAAGATAACGTAGTGCCTAACACCCTTTCAGCTTGTTGGTTGTAGTGGCGGAGTTTTAGTTCGTTGTCTACAATTAACACACCGTCTTTCATTTCTTGGGTGATAAGGGCGTTGATTTGACTCATGCTTTCTAAGTCTACGCCACGTTGTTCGGCTAGGCTTTCACTCAGGTGCGTGCGCTTTGCGAAGCTGTGAGCGAGCCAAGCAGTGGCAAAGCAGCTTAAGCACAGCATCACCACATGGGTGTAGTCATCATAATGGTCATTCCAGCTAATTACTTCGTAAGATTGTTCTAAAAGTAGGCTAATCGTAGCGACTGAGGCATAAAACAGTGATAAGCGACCATCACTAATTAAGCTGGCTGAGGTCACCACGATAACGAGTAACAGCCCTAACCCACTTTTTATGCCACCACCTGCAAACATTAGCGCAACAATAAAACCAATGTCGATGATGACTTGGAAGGTCACTTGGCGGTTGAATTGTGGCCACTTAAACCAAGCGCTGGCAGTCAAACCAAACGCTACAAATAGATAGGCAAATGCGATTTTAAAAGAAAGGTTTTGATTGGTGTTGAGCCACCAATGATTGTTTTCTGAAACAAAATGAGAGGCAATAAAAATGCTTGCAATGATTATGCGATAGAGACTAAAAATGCTGATAGATCGCCAGTAAGCGACCATTTTTTCAGAGCTCAAGCTTAATGGTTTAGTCGCACTCATTTGGCTTTTTTGCTATGTGCTTCACAGCAGTAATATTGCTGATTGACGATGATGCTATCTGATTTAGGAAGGTGTACCCCACAATCGGCGCAACTTATCATATCTTCTACATCAGCCTGTTGGGACTTTTGCTGAGTTTGAATGTTGCGCTTATAATGCTTAATGATGGTGAAGATCAGCCAAGCTGCAATTGATATAAACAGTATTTTTGCCATGATTGATTATTATCTAAAGTTTGAATGAATGGTAACAAGACTATCCAGAATTTCTATCGAATAAAAATATTCTTTAATGCACTGTCTATAAAGTAATCGTTTCTAAAGCATAGCATAGAACAAAAAATAAACCTGTTATACTAAGGCAGGTAGAGTTAGTTCGCTTACACAGAATAGATTGAGATCATATTATTCAGCATGGCAACAGCACAAGAGTTATCAGATTTTCTAGCGCAGGTTGAGCGTCGGGCTTTTAAGCAAACGGTCTATGCTGTACGTGATGATCATGTCGCTTTAGATGTGGTACAAGATGCAATGTTAAAGCTTGCTGAAAAGTATGGCAATCGTCCTGCCAGTGAGTTTCCGATGTTGTTTCAGCGTATTTTACAAAACACCATGCGTGACCACTGGCGTCGTCAAAAAGTCCGTAACATGTGGACCACTTTATTATCATCCTTTACTGGCAATAATGAAGATGACGATGAGCGTGATCCGCTCGAAACATTGATGTCTGACCAGCATAGTGACGAAGATGAACCAGAAGCGCAGCTTGAACGCGCTCAAACTATTGCTATAATTGAGGTTGCCTTAAAAAATTTACCAGCACGTCAACGAGAAGCCTTTGTAATGCGTTACTGGGAAGAAATGGATGTAGCAGAAACGGCTGCGGCAATGGGTTGCTCTGAAGGCAGCGTGAAAACCCATTGCTCACGCGCTGTTCACACACTGGCTTCAGTTTTAGAGAAGCATGGGTTCTCTGGCAGCGCATTAAGTAGGCAGGGGCTCGAAAAATCAGGGGTCAAATCATGAATACAAACAATCTACAGGAAGAAGTAAAAGCCAAACAAATCATTCAGTTATTGGATGATGGCGTCGCTAAGCTTGATGGTAACGTTACCAGCACGCTGGCTGCGTTACGTCAACAAGCGGTATCGATTGTCGCGCAACGTAGCATGATGTCGGCACAAGCTAACAGTGGTGTTTTGCATATGTTTGGAGCGTACTTTCAACAGCATCGAATGATGATGTATGCAAGTATTTTGCTGGGCACAATATTGCTCGCATTTTTAATTACACAGCAATTAACCAGCGCATCAAATTTAGAGCAGGGTGATGCATTTTTGTTGGGTGAGGAGTTGCCCCCAGAGGCATATTTAGATCAGGGTTTTACTACATGGATAGAGCAAAACAGGTAATTCTTGCAGTGTTGTTGAGCTTGGCGACTGGTTTAGCCGTTGCTGGCGATGGGGCAGAGCCAAGTTGGGCGAAATTGACGCCAGATCAACAGAAAGTATTAGCTCCGTTGGCTGAAGATTGGGACACTTTACGTCCTTGGCAGCGCGAAAGAATGTTGGATATTGCGCGTGATTATCCGAAAATGGATAAGCATGGGCAAGAGAGAGTGCAGAATAGATTAAACAGTTGGAGTCGGATGACACCTTTCGAACGTGAGAATGCACGTAAAAAGTATCAACAATTTCAATCTTTACCACCAGAAAAAAAAGAAGAGATGCACAAGAAATGGCGTGAATATCAAAGCTTGCCATCA
This sequence comes from uncultured Methylophilaceae bacterium, assembly GCA_964620425.1. Classification (GTDB taxonomy): domain Bacteria; phylum Pseudomonadota; class Gammaproteobacteria; order Burkholderiales; family Methylophilaceae; genus DASXUG01. The sequence goes on from CAZUGV010000002.1 coordinate 256,383, forward strand.
GACCAACGAGAGGTGTTACGTAATAAGCACCCTGATGAATATGGCAAAGAGTTCTAATATGTATTACGTGCCTAAATTTAGAAATTAATCGCTTGATTCAACCTGCTTTTGTAAAACCCAGTTGCTTTAAATGTATTTTAAGCATGCTATATGAAAGCATGCTATTACTGGCCATTTTAGGTGTGGCAACATTGCTTTTTATATGGTTGTTTGGCGATGCCACTCATTCGCCCAAGCGCTATTTTTTTCAAGCTTATTTGTGGATGGTGATGGGTGCGTATTTTGTCTGGTGTTGGGTTAAAAGCGGACAAACTCTAGCCATGCAAACTTGGCGTATCCGCGTTGTAAATCAGGTTAATCAGTCAATTTCAATAAACCAAGCTTGCAAAAGATATATATTGGCGAGCCTGTTTTTTGGGGCGACTTTTTTGTGGGCTCTATTTGATCGAGAGGGTCTGTTTTTGCATGATAGGTTGACAGGCACTCGATTGATTATCGTCAAATAAAATTCAAAAGCTATACTTCGTTAGCCTTAACCTTGAAGTTAGTTTTCGTGTTTAGTTTTTTTATCTAGTGTTTTTCTACCCAAATTAACATCGCAATGCCAGCGGCCAAGAATAAAAGTGTTGGCGTCACAGCACTAAATATAGCCGACCAGTCGTTAAGCAAGCCTATGTGGCCAAATAGTCTATTTAATACTTGATAACTCACTCCAAGCATGATGCCAGCAAATATTTTCATACTTGCACCATCTTCGCGCTGACGCAAAAACCCAAATGGTAAGGCGAGCACTATCATGATTAGGCAAGCCATCGGATAGACCAATTTGGACCAAAGTGCAATTTCATGCCGCGTGGTTTTTTGTTTGTTACTGCTTAAGTGGTGAATATAAGAATATAGATTCCACAACGACATTTTTTCAGGGCTGACCAGTAATATATTCAGTAGTTCAGGTTTTATCACGGATTTCCATTGCGCTTTTGGTAAAAATTCCGTGGTGTTATTTTGCGCGCCCAGTTGTGTTTGCACGACGCTGCTTAGTATCCAGTCATGTCCATTGAAAATGCCTTCTTTTGCATTTGTGATGCTTTTTAATTTAAATGATTGATCGAACTCGTAAATGTGGATGTTATTTAAGCTGGAGTCGGGCATCACTTCTTCCACATTCACAAAGTTATTTGCATCTTTAACCCACAAACCAGAGCGAAAATCTTGTGCGACCACTGAATCCGTTGCTTTCATGCGCAGCCGTTGCGCAGTTTTTTCTGTATAGGGGGTAATCAATTCCCCTACAACTAAGGTAAGCAGGGTAAACATGAGTCCAGTTTTAAGCAACGATATGGCAAAATCAGTCATAGAAACCCCGCTAGTACGCATGATGACCAACTCGGAGCTTCGTGCAAGCAAACCTAATGCATACATAGATCCCACTAGCACCGCGACAGGAACTACCTCATAAACGTGACCTGGCGCGCTGAGTAAGACAAAAAATAAAATCTTGTCGATTCCATAACTGCCCTTGCCTACACTTTCAAGCTGTTGAATTAAATCAAAAAATGAAAACATTGCCAGTAATGCAAACATTACTAACAAGATGCTGTTGACGAGTTCTCGCGTCAAATATTCGTTGAGGATTTTCATTGTAATTTAATGATTGCCGCCCCACTTCAAACTGGGTTTGTTAAAGCTTGGGATCAGTGGCAGTTGAAATAATCTACGGTATAACAAATAAATGGTGAGAAGCAGAAACAAAATATGCACAGGCCATAAACCGATGAGTGCATTAATCTTACCCTGTGCCAACCAGGCTTGCGCAATGCTTAATAAATTGTTGTAGATGATATACACTAAAATAGCCATCATAAAGTTGGCTGAACGACCAGAGCGTGGGTCAACAAAGCTTAGAGGGATTGCTAACAATACTAGCAAGATAGAGGCAATAGGGAAGGATAGCCGCCATTGAAATTCAGCTATATTTTCAGCATTGTGTTGTTGCAATAACTCCACACTGTTTTTTGCCTGCGTATTGGTGACTTCGTGTTTTACTTCTGTGGGTTCGATACGTATGCCATAGCGATCAAACTCTGTGCTGGAAAATTCAGGGGTATTCGGTTTACCTTCATAGCGTCGACCGTTTTCCATGACTAAAAAGTTATCCCCGTTGGCATGAGTTTCTCGGTGACCCTTTGCTGCAACAATGACTCCCAGATTGCCATGCTGTATTGATTGCACAAAAATGTTTTTGACCATATTACCTAGTTGATCGAAACTTTCGACAAAAAATACGCGATCTGCTTGGCGGGATTCTTTGAATACCCCTGGGCTAATGGTGGATAGCTCATCGCGACTTTTAAGCTGATCTTTAAAGTCAAAACTTTTATTTGTTGCCCACGGGGTGATTAATAAACTTAAAATAGCGATGACGATAATGACAGGCATTGAAAAGCCAAGCACGGGACGTATCCATGCAGAGATACCTAGCCCTGAGGTAAACCACACCACCATTTCACTATCTCGATGCCAGCGAGTTAACGTCATTAGAATGGTTAAAAATAAGGATAAACTGAGTATCATCGGTAATAGCCTGAGCATGCCAAAGCCAAGCAATGTGGTGATTGCATCGCTGGCAAGCCTCCCTTTTGAGGCAATACCGATGTAATATGCAATTTGTTGCGCCATCACAATACCAAATAGCACAACAAAAGCGACAATCGCTGTGCTTAATAGCTCTTTTTGTAAGGCTTTTTTAAAAATCATAGGTTATCAATTATGTATATTGTGATGAATGATTTGGATTAAGCTCAAAAACGCAGGATAATTCAATCTGATTTCGTCAAAAGGATAGACTCAATGGAATTTAGCATAAAAAGCGGTAAACCGGAAAAACAACGTAACGATTGTGTGATTGTTGCTGTCTATGAATCGAAAAAAATGAGCTCAGCCGCCAATGCGCTAGATCAGGTTTCTGGTGGGCAAATTGCCGCTGTATTAAAGCGAGGTGATATGGATGGCAAGGCTGGCTCAACTTTATTGCTACATAGTTTAACTGGCGTTACCAGCCCACGCACGCTGTTGGTTGGTTTAGGCAAAGAGACTGATGTGAGTGAGGCTGATTTCAGAAAGGCAGTTGCCGCCTCTATCAAAGCATTGGCTAAAACTGGCGCAAAAAATGCCGCTAGCTTTTTAGCTGAAGTGAACATTAAAAAGCAATCATTAGCTTTTAAAGTGGCGCAACAGGCAGAAGTGGCCAGTGATGCTACGTATCGATTTGAGCAAATGAAAGGCAAAACCGCTAAAGAAGATAAATCAGAGCATCGAGATATTGAAAAGCTAGAAGTGCATGTCGCAGAATCGGGCGAGATTAAAGCCGCTGAATTGGCTTTAAAGCAGGGCTTGGCATTAGCTTCGGGTGTGCGTTTTGCCAAGGATTTGGGCAATTTGCCACCCAATGTGTGTCATCCAACTTATTTGGCTGAACAAGCTAAAGCGATGGTTAAGTCACATGGGTTGAAGGTGCAAGTGCTAGATAGAGCAGACATGGAAAAGTTAGGTATGGGTTCTTTTTTGGGGGTCGCGCAAGGTAGTGTGCAGCCTCCTAAACTCATTGTGATGCAACACACTAAAGGTAAAAAAGGACAAAAACCTGTCGTGCTGGTTGGCAAAGGCATAACGTTTGATACGGGCGGTATTTCACTCAAGCCAGGCGCTGAAATGGATGAAATGAAATATGATATGTGCGGTGCTGCCAGCGTTTTCGGCACATTCAAAGCGATTGCTGAAATGGACTTGCCTATCAATGTTGTAGGCATCGTGCCTGCTTGTGAGAATATGCCAGATGGTAACGCGATTCGTCCTGGTGACGTTTTAACGAGTATGTCAGGTCAGACTATTGAGGTGTTAAATACCGATGCTGAGGGTAGATTGATTTTATGCGATGCATTAACCTATGCCGAACGCTTTGAGCCAGCCGCCGTAGTTGATATTGCAACCTTAACTGGTGCGTGTGTGATTGCGTTGGGACATCATTTAAGTGGTCTATTTAGCAATCAGGACAGCTTGGCAAAAGAACTCTTAAAAGCGGGTGAAGAAGCATTAGATCGCGCATGGCATATGCCGATGTTAGATGACTACCAATCGCAACTTGATAGCAATTTTGCTGATATGGCCAATATTGGCGGACGAGCAGGTGGAAGTATTACTGCTGCGTGTTTCTTGTCGCGCTACACAAAAAACTATGCATGGGCACATCTCGACATTGCTGGCACCGCTTGGAAATCTGGAAAGGATAAAGGTTCAACTGGCCGCCCCGTTCCTTTGTTAACGCAGTTTTTGATGAATCGTGTGAATTAACTTTGACACGCGTTGATTTTATTTTTAATGTTGAGCGCAAGCTTGACCAAACGATATTGGTGCTGCAAACGCAAATTAAAAAAGGCAGGCAAGTCATGGTGCATGTTGCCAATGAGGCAGAAGCGATTGCGCTTGATGATGCGTTGTGGGTGCATCGTGCGGAGAGTTTTTTGCCACATTGCATGGTAACCCATGACGCGGCGGCACAAACGCCTGTTATTATTCATTGGCAACAGCAAACTTTATTGCAGCATGATGTGCTGATTAATTTGCAAGCAGTTACGCCTACTTTTTTCAGTCGTTTTACTCGATTAGTGGAAATCGTGGGGCGAGATGATGCGGATAAACAACAAGCGCGTGAGCGGTATAAGTTTTATCGAGATCGCGGCTATCAAATTAACGATTATGATCTCATTAAGTTACTAACACGCGCTTAGCTGTAAGCCAAAATTAGCGATAAAATGACATTATTAACCATTTTTAATGACTAACCATACCGAGAGCCGATCATGATAGAGAATCAAGAAGATATTCCGATGCTTACCGAAGTGTATGCTGAGTCGAGCGCCAAGCCGGCACAGGGTTTAACTTCAGGGGTGATTTCAACCATGATCGAAGCCGTGCGTGCTCAGGTAAAGCGCGAGCTAACACAATCATTATCGGCAGAGCTTAAGCAGAGTTTGCGTCAAGAGTTGTTGCAGGAAATAGCTGCGCAACAAGCTGAAAACTTGCATCAAATATCCGCGCAAATTAAGTCAGAAGCGCAAATGATTGAAAAATCTACAATAGAGAACGTTAAGCAAGTGTTGATGAAAGATATGGCAGAGGCAGCTGAGTTTAAACAAAACGTCATGATGAATCAGCTAAATACTCAGCTTGCAACCTTACATTACAATGCCCATGCAGAGCTCAAAAACGGTATTGTGCAAGAAGTTGAAGTTTCAAAGAACGCCATATCACAAGGGATCCAGCAGGTGTTGCGGGATGATCTTATGCAACAAATAACTGTTCAACAGAGCGAAAATCAACAACAGATTGTTGCACAAGTTGCCGCAGAGGCAGGGCGCTTGGAACATTCGATGTTTGAATCTTTAAAAGAAGCTTTGATGCAGGATATGGTATCCGCCAATGAAACAAATCAATATATCTTAATGAATCATGCCAACACGCAAATTGCCAATTTACATCAAGCGGCTGTAGACCAACTCAAAAATGATGTGATGCAAGAAACTGAATTAGCTAAACAGCATATCATTGAGCAGACTCGCAACTTTGTGGATAAAACCAAAGCGGATTTGACCACGGATCTGCCAAGAATGTATCAATCTAGAGCTGAGATGGTTGAAAGCGAGTTGGCAACTGCCTTGCGTAGCATGCAAGAGGAGTCGTTATCTCACATAAAAGCAACGACCGAAGATGCGATGCAATCGATTCAGGTGTCAGCTTCCGAGGCGTTTAATCAGCGTTTGCATGTGCTGCAAAATGCAACGATGGAAAAAATCACCGATACTTTGCAACAGCAAATGACCTTATTCAGCAATGAAACGATGCAAACCCTTAAAGCCAGCATGCAACAAGAAGGACACGAAGTGTTTGAAAGCGTTACCGCTGAAATCAAAACAGATATGGATGTTAAGCTCGAGTTTCTTCAATCTATGGCGGTAAAACAGTTGCAAGCCAAGATGGTCGAGGCGCTGCCATCTGTTTATCAGGAAATGTCAGCACAGGTTAAGCAAGAGCTCACCCAAGAGTTAAGCGAATTATCTTTACAAACCAAGCAAGCCTACAAAAATACTTTGGCTGCTGAATTGCCAGAAGCGGCGCAAACGCTGACTCATAATGTCTCAACCATCTTAGGTAATGAGCTACCAATCATTCATGAAGAAATTAGCACTAAAATTAGGGCGGAAATCAGTGAGATGCTAGCATCTGTGCGCTTATCGATTCCAGGAAAATAAGGTTGCTATGAAATGGCATTCTCTGGTTGCACAGTGCATGTGATGAGCAGTTATTCTAATGGTCTTAATATTGAAGTTTTTAGACGCTGTCTAAAAATTTTTGGTATTCATCCGCCTTCATTAAGTTCTCATGCGTGCTACTTGAGGCGATTTTGAAAATCCAAGCTTCATAAGGTTTATCATTGATAAGCTCTGGCGTGTTGCTTAGCGCTTCATTGATTTCAGCGACCTCGCCAGTTAATGGCGCATGTAAATCAGAACCAGTTTTAACCGACTCAACCAAGCCGCAGGCATCTCCGAAAATGATATTTGATCCAACGGCTGGCGTTTCAACAAAAACAATGTCTCCTAGTAAATCTTGAGCATAGTCGGTAATCCCAGTCAGCCATAAGCCATTTTCAATGGGTTTAACCCACAGATGGTGTTTGGTATACAGTAAATCTGGGTGAATTTTCATATTTTTTTGCCGATAGTTTATATATGCCGTGTATTTTCTCACAAACTCAGGCGATTTTGCTAACTGACAAAATGTAAAACTTTTATTAAGAAAGTTCGCTATCTTGATGACAAATCTAGATTATTTAGATAATATGCCTTAAACGTTGTAGGGGTAGAAGCATGATAAGTAAAAAAATTATTTTATTAGGTGTGATGTTGATGTTTGCACTCACCAGTGTGGCAAAAGAGCAAATTTCAAAAAATGCTCGGCTTCATGTGGGGGTGAAATCACATAAGGTCACGCATAGTCAGCAAATGACTAAATCAAGCCACAAAGTGAATAGAGGTAAGTTTGCCTTAAATAGCGGCTATAAAATTGAAAATGCTAATTTCAACCCTAGCCCCTCACAACGCAACGTCATGGGTATGCCATCACTTGCATCGGCAAAAGCCTTGATCGTGAATCAAGTGACTGGCGAAGTTCTGTATGCAAAAAATACCGATTTGACTACACCTATTGCCTCGGTAACAAAGTTGATGACAGCGATGGTGATGTTAGATGCACATTTGCCGATGGATGAATATTTGGCAGTATCGGATGAGGACATAGATACTCTTAAAGGTACGCGTTCCCGTTTGCAAGTGGGTACTACGTTGACAAGAGCTGAGTTTTTGCACTTGGCTGTGATGTCTTCAGAAAACCGTGCTGCGTCGGTATTGGGGCGTAACTATCCAGGTGGTTTGTATGCATTTGTACAGGCGATGAATCGTAAAGCTACTGCGTTAGGAATGACGCACTCGCATTTTGTTGACCCTACCGGATTGAATAGTGAAAACATTTCGACGGCTGAAGATTTGGTGAAAATGGTCAAGGCGGCTTATATGTACCCACAAATTCGTCAGGTCAGTACAACTGCAGAACAAGACTTCTCTATTTATGGCTATGTAAATCCAGTTTTGTTCCACAATACTAATGCGTTGGTGCGTGATACAAGTGGTGATTGGACGATTGGATTATCTAAAACTGGTTTTATCAACGAAGCTGGCCGTTGCTTGGTGATGCAGGCTGAAATTGCTGGGCAGTCAGTGATCATCGTGTTGTTAGATTCCAATTCAAAAGATCAACGGATTGGCGATGCACAACGCGTGCGTAAATGGATAGAAAATGGAAATATAATTAAGCATGTGGGTTAGTTGCAATATTTCTAGCTGGTGTCTTTAGTATAAAAAAAGCGGCTTTATGCCGCTTTTTTGTTTGGTGTAAACAATATATTCCTATTAAACGGAAGCCACTTTTTTAATAGTGGCTTTTTTTGCCGCTGGTTTTTCAGTCTTTGTTGTCGTTTTAGTTGTAGCGGTTTTTGCTTTTGTGGCTTTAGTTGCTGTGCTACTTGTTTTGACGGCAACTTTTTTAGCAGGCGCTTTCTTTGCAGGTGCATCTTTCGCAATTTTTGCAGCGAGCAATTCAAGCGCCTCTTCCATGGTCAAACTTTCTGGCTCTTGGCTTTTGGCGATAGTGGCGCGTACTTTGCCATGTTGCACATAAGGACCAAATTTTCCAGAGTAAATCGCAATATCGCCATCTTCAGTCGGGTGCTTACCTAGTTCTCTGATTGGGGCGGGGCCAGTATTGGCTTGTGCTAGAAGCGCGACAGCGCGTTCTAAGTCAATCTCAAAAACACTATCGGTGCGCGGGATAGATTTGAATTTCGCATCGTGATTCACATAAGGCCCAAAGCGACCAATATTCGCAATCACTTTTTTGTTGGTTTCAGGGTGCAAGCCGAGGTCCCGTGGAAGCGCAATGAGTTTGTTTGCTACCTCTAAGTTAACATCCGCCAGCGCAATGTCTTTGGGGATGCTCACGCGCTTAGGTTTCTTCTTGGCATCCTCTTCAGGCAACCCAATTTGCAAATAAGGGCCATATGGGCCCACTAATAATAAAATATCTTTACCAGTGGATTCATCTACACCAATTTTGGTTGGCTCTGCGCCAATTGCGGCATCACCATTGAGACTGCGTTTGTAGTCACACTTCGGCGTATCGTTGTAGCCAGTACAGCCGATAAAGCTACCGTAACGGCTAAGTTGTTTAGACAATGGTTTGCCACATTTTGGGCAGGCTTCGTCAATCAGCTCTGTGCCTGGGCGTTCCACATCCTTTTTGTCATCAATTTGTTGGTTAAAGCCAACCCAAAAATCATTGAGAACAGGAATCCACTCGCGTGCGCCATCGGCAATGTCATCCAACTCATTTTCCAAGTTAGCAGTAAAGCCATAATCAACATACTTGGTAAAATGCTCAGTCAAAAATTTATTCACTACGCGCCCAACATCGGTAGGTGTAAAGCGCTTCTTGTCGAGCAATACATACTCTCTATCTTGCAAGGTAGAGATAATGCTGGCGTAAGTGGATGGACGACCAATGCCGTACTCTTCAAGCACTTTGACCAAGCTGGCTTCTGAGTAGCGAGGTGGTGGTTCGGTAAAGTGCTGGTCACCGAATATCTTGGTAACATCTAGCACCTCGCCAGTTTCTAATACTGGCAGTTTGCTTTCGCCTTCCTCTTCGGCATCATCTATACTTTCCATATAGACCGCGATAAAGCCAGGGAAAACCATGGTTTGCCCAGTTGCGCGAAATAAATTGGCTTCTGAACCAATCGCTAAATCTACACTCACGGCATCAAACTTGGCTTGCGTCATTTGGCAGGCGACAGTCCGCTTCCAAATCATTTCGTAAAGGTTGAATTGCTCTGGCGTTAAGTAGGCTTCTAAGCTAGCAGGCGTGCGACTAATGTCAGTTGGGCGTATCGCCTCGTGCGCTTCTTGTGCATTCTTGGCTTTGGTTTTGTACGCAATCGGCATTTTGGGCAGATAATCTGCACTGAAATGACCTTTGATGTAGTCACGGATTTGCGTTACAGCTTCTGCCGCCAAGCTAAAGGAGTCGGTACGCATGTAAGTGATTAAACCGACCGCGCCACCACCAATATCTACGCCCTCATACAACTGTTGCGCAACGCGCATTGCGCGGCTAGTGGTAAAGCCCAGCTTACGTACCGCCTCTTGCTGCAAGGTGGAAGTTGTAAATGGCGCGGCTGGGCTACGGCTTTTTTGTTTTTTCTCAACGCGGCTAACGGTGGCTTTGCCAGCACTGGCAATCAGCAACTTGCCAACAATATTTTCTTGTTGCTCTTGTGACGTAATGGTGAACTGCTCAACCTTTTCACTGTTGAGTTGCACCAAACGCGCATCAAACGCGTGTTGATGTTTGCGGCTTTCGAGGTGAATAGTCCAATACTCTTGGCTTTTGAAAGCCTCGATTTCGAGCTCTCGCTCAACAATCAAACGTAGTGCAGGGCTTTGCACACGGCCTGCGGATAGCCCGCGACGGATTTTTTTCCAAAGTAGAGGCGATAAATTAAAGCCAACTAAATAATCTAAAGCACGACGCGCTTGTTGTGCATTCACCAACGGCATCGCAATGTCACGCGGCTCATCAATCGCGTGTTGAACCGCGCTTTTGGTAATCTCATGAAACACGACACGCTTTAAAATTTTATTTTTGAGTAGCTTTTTGTCTTTAAGAATCTCGGCAATGTGCCAAGAAATGGCCTCCCCTTCGCGGTCCGGGTCGGTTGCGAGGTAGATGGCATCAGCCACTTTTACTGCTTTTGCAATCGCATCCACATGCTTTGAGTTGCGGTCGATAATCTCATACTTCATCGCAAAATCATGCGCTGTATCAACTGCGCCTGTTTTGGGGATTAAATCACGCACATGGCCGTACGAAGCCAGCACTTCAAAATCCTTACCAAGGTATTTTTTGAGTGTTTTGGCTTTTGAAGGCGATTCTACGATTAGCAGTTTAGACATAAAGACTTTTTAATTTATATGCTTTGATTGAGTGTAACGCGTTTGGGTGATGATAAGAGTAAATTTTGCGAGATACAAGAAAAGTCGCACAACATACACATTAAAGCACAAATAATCGTCAGCTATGCGCCATATTTCGCACAAAGTTAATCTTAGTACCTTCTGCACTGGAGATACTTAGGGCCTCATCCGCTTTTTCTGCGATGTCACCAAACAATGGATCTTCGGCATCCATTGGCGAAGTAGTTAAGTTTCTAAAATCAAACAAATTGGTATCTGCCAAGTGCGAAGGCTCAACGTTGGTAATCGCACGGAAAATATTGTTGATGCGTCCAGGTTGTTCAAGCTCCCACGCATTTAGCATATCTTTTACTTTTTGGCGCTGTAAATTCTCTTGTGAACCACATAAATCACAAGGAATAATCGGAAAACCCATGCCACGTGCATAACTCGCAATGTCTTTTTCCGCACAATAAGCTAAAGGACGAATCACCATAAACTCACCTTTATTGGTGTTAAGTTTGGGCGGCATCGCCTTCAGTTTTGAACCAAAAAACATATTCAGAAACAGCGTTTGCACAATATCATCACGGTGGTGACCCAACGCAATTTTATTCGCCCCAAGCTCATGTGCCACCTTGTAAATAATGCCGCGACGCAAGCGCGAGCAAAGTGAACAAGTGGTTTTACCTTCGGGCACTTTCTCCTTCACAATTGAATAAGTATCTGCCTCAACAATGCGGAAATCGACACCCAACTGTTCTAAATAACTCGGCAACACGTGTTCAGGGAAATTCGGTTGCTTTTGGTCAAGATTCATCGCAATCAGCTTGAAGTTGACAGGTGCACGTTCTTGCAGTGCCAGCAACATCATCAGCATGGTATAGCTATCTTTGCCGCCGCTCATGCACACTAAAATGGTGTCGCCTTCCTCCACCATATTGTAGTCACCAATCGCTTTACCAGTCGCACTGATTAAACTGTTACGCAGCTTGAGGAAATTTTGGCTTACGCCTTCAGGGTAATGTATTGTCATGGGCGGTATTATAAAGAAAATGCAGTCTTATTAAACGAACAATTGATTAATAAGATTAAACTTGGTTATTGTGTTCTGAATCATATGCCAATAGTTCAGCGTTAGAATCGCATTTTTGGTCAGCAGCTATCCAGCGTTTGAACAGTTTTGATGCAAGTGCATTTGCAAAAGTGGGGATTATTTTAACGTGTTCCGATGGCGCGACTACCATGCCACAGAGGTAACGCTGTTTCATATCATTCCAAGTCAAGGCGCGGCAAGTTTGTTTGTGTGGCCATATTAGTGCGAGGCTGACTGGGCATGGCTCTATGGCGCAGCATACGCCACAGCCATTACATGCTTCGCCTGCGAGTGGCTTTTCTGGCGCAAGTGCATGAATGGCGATAGTCTGATACTTGGTCATGGAAGTATGCTTAATTGTTATTGTGCTAGAGATTTAGTGAGCGCCCACCATCTACCGCAATCACTAATCCGGTGATAAATGGTGCATCTTGAATTAAAAATTTTACAGCTTTTGCGACATCATCTGGCTCGCCTATTCGTTTGAGTAGCGTTTGTGTGATAACGCGTTGGCGATAAACTTCGTCAAATTGTGGATTGTCTTCTGGCCACATGACAGGGCCTGGGGCAACAGCGTTAACGCGCACTTCTGGCGACAGTTCGTGTGCGAGTGATTTGGTTAGTGTGACTAAGCCAGCTTTGGCAACGCTGTATACGATATAGCCTTTTTTCGGGCGTTCCACATGCATGTCGGTAATATTGATAATGCAGCCGAGTTGTTTGCGTAGCTCTGGCGCAGCCGCTTGTGATAAAAATAGGGGAGCTTTGAGGTTTGAGCCAACTAAGTCTTCCCATTGCTCATCGTCAATTTCGCCAATTTCTGTGGCGTAGTAACTGGAGGCATTGTTGATTAAGACATCAAGTTTGCCAAAGTGTTTGATGGTTTCTTGTACTATGCTGGGCAACACGGCTAAGTTGAGCAAATCACCTTGAATGATGGCGGCTGAGTTGGGGCGCTTAAGGTTTAGCTCTGCTTGCAAAGCGCGAGCTTCGGAGGTGGAGCTGCGGTAATGAATCATCAATTGTGCGCCATTTGCATGGAGTAATCTGCAAATAGCCGCGCCCACGCGTTTTGCGCCACCAGTAATTAAAATTACTTTGCCTTTCATGGTTGATGTCAAAACTTTTTCCTCGTTGTGTGGGTTTTCATTCGGGTAAAGCATGCGTTGACTATTATAATCTATCCTATATGACAATTTTATCAAATACAGCAATGTCCAATCCGAATTTCAGACCGATTAAAGCAAGCTTGCCTGAACCAAGCATCGATGCACAAAGCCATTCACAACAATTGTTGAAAGAAATTTCACAAAATATTGCGGATTCAAACGGCTGGATTGATTTTGCTACGTTTATGAATCTTGCTTTGTATGCATCTAACTTAGGGTATTACAGCGGTGGTTTGCAAAAGTTTGGGCAATCTGGTGATTTTGTCACTGCGCCTGAGTTGGGTGTTGCGTATCTGAGTGATAAAAACCCGAGTGGTTCATGCATTCCATCACTATTTGCACAAACGTTGGCAAATCAAGTGGCGCAGGTGTTGCAAGAAACGAATGGCAATGTGTTGGAGTTGGGTGCTGGCACGGGTCGGTTGGCGTTGGATTTGTTGCTGATGTTACAGAAAATGGGGCAGTTGCCATCACGTTATTTTATTTTAGAAGTTAGTGCACACTTGCGTATGGTTCAGCGAGAAACATTGCAACAGCACTTGTCAGATGATGTTTTCTCTAGCGTGGTTTGGTTAGATGAGTTACCAGAATTATTTGATGGCTTGATTTTGGGAAATGAAGTGCTGGATGCTTTACCAGTACATATCGTTAAAAATACCGACCATGGCGTTGTTGAGGTTGGGGTTTCGCAAAGTGAATCTGGGTGTTTGATTTGGAAGGAGCGTGCGCTCACTGATGGCGCTGTGTATACGCAGGCATGTGAGCTCAGCTTGCCGATAGGATACATGTCCGAGATTTGCCCGTTAGCGACTGGCTTGGTGGCAAGCCTTGCAAATATAATGCAGCAAGGTGTGATATTGCTGATTGATTATGGCTTTACACGCCAAGAGTATTATCATCCACATCGAAGTGAGGGTACCTTGATGTGCCATTATCGTCATTATGCGCATAGTGATCCATTGGTGTATGTGGGTTTGCAGGATATTACTGCACATGTGGATTTTACAGGTGTGGCGCTGGCTGCTGTGGAAAATGGTTTAGATTGTAAAGGCTTTGTCAGTCAAGCACAGTTCTTGATTAACTGCGGCATTACGAACTGTCTTGCCCAGATTTCGCCTCATGATATGGCGGTTTACGCACCGTTAGCGTCTCAAGCTCAGAAGTTACTTTCTCCAGCTGAAATGGGAGAGTTGTTTAAAGTGATTGCATTATCTAAACAATTTACATCGCCATTGTTAGGCTTTCAGCAAGGCGATAAACGGCATACGCTATAATGTCGCTTTTAATGATGACTGAAGATTGCTATCAATAATGCAAGAAAAAGAATTAGAACATACTGATCATCCGATCGAAGATTTGAAAAAGCGACCTATCCGCAGCTTTGTGCTACGCCAAGGCCGTTTGACGGCTGGTCAGCAACGTGCGCTTGATACGTTGATGCCAGAATTTGGTGTGCCATATTGCACAGAAGCCATCGATTTAAACTTAACCTTTAAGCGCGAAAGTAGTTTGAAAGTGTTAGAAATTGGCTTTGGTATGGGCGAAACCACCGCCAAAATTGCACAAACAATGCCCGAGCGAGATTTTTTGGGCGTGGAAGTGCATACCCCAGGGGTTGGCGCATTACTTAAGCAAATTGGCGAGCTAGGGCTAACGAATGTAAGAGTCATTCAGCATGATGTGGTGGAAGTGCTCAGCCATATGCTGGCAGAACATAGCTTAGATGGTGTGCATATTTTCTTCCCGGATCCTTGGCATAAAAAACGCCATCATAAACGTCGTTTGATACAAGCAGTGTTTGTAAAACTGCTATGCTCTCGCCTTAAAGTGGGCGCTTACCTTCACGTAGCAACAGACTGGCAGGAATATGCAGAATGGGTGTTGGAAGTGCTAAAAGCTGAACCAATGCTTAAAAATACAGCAACAGACTACGCGCCCAAACCTAGCTATCGACCACTCACCAAGTTTGAAAATCGCGGTATCAACTTAGGTCATGGGGTCTGGGATATTATTTTCACCAGAATTTGAGTTGGGTTCAGAGTCTCCATACAACCAAGCGCCAATCACTTTTTCAGCCTCTTCGACACCTTGTTTCTTAAGGCTTGAAAATAGTTGAATGCTGCAGTTGCCCCAAGTCTCGTTAAGCTCTTTTTTCACAGCGAGCAATGTTTGCATGGCAGCACTGCGAGAAAGCTTATCTGATTTAGTAAGCAAAACATGCACAGGGCGGCCGCTTGGGCTGAACCAATCTAGCATTTGTCGGTCTAGTGGTGTGAGTGGATGGCGGCAATCCATCACCAGCACTAAAGCATTTAAAGTCGGGCGATTGCTTAAGTAGTTTGATAGCGTGAGTTGCCAGTGTTGACGCAGACTTTCAGGAACTTTAGCGTAACCATAGCCTGGTAAGTCAACCAAAAAGCGATCTTCGCCAAGCCGAAAAAAGTTGATAAGCTGAGTGCGACCAGGTTGTTTACTCACAAAAGCCAAGCGATTGTGATTGGCGAGAGTGTTCAATGCGCTAGACTTGCCAGCGTTGGAGCGACCAGCAAAAGCAATCTCAATGCCTACAGGTGGTGGCAGGTCACGCAAGTAATGCGCGGAGATATAATATTCAGCTTGTTGAAATAAAGGCATAAGATTCGTTGTGATAAAGGGGTAAGTTTGAAGCTATTCGGGTGAAAATGCTATCACGATAACTCAATTTTGGATAAAATGGAGCGATTAATTTTTAGTAGTTAATTTATTGAACGTGAGTGCTTAATATATTGAAGCTTAAGTTTTTAATAATTTCAAATTTTTTGCCACTTTATTAATTTAATTGTTTTTTAGGAAACGCGATATGAACATTCGTCAATTATCCCTAGGGTTAGCCTTGTTGTTAGGTGTTGTTACTCAATCTCAAGCTGCGGGTGATGCAGCTAAAGGCGCTACTATTGCAAACACAGTTTGTATGGCATGCCATGGCGCAGATGGTAACAGCGTTGTGGGTATGTACCCTAAATTAGCTCAACAGCACCCAGAGTACATAGCAAAACAATTGGCTAATTTTAAAGCTGGGGAACGCAAAAACGCCATTATGGGCGGTATGGCGGCTGGCTTGTCAACAGAAGACATGGCCAATTTAGGTGCGTATTTCGGTAGCCAAACATCAAAACCATCTAAAGCAAAAACTAATGGCGTTGGCTCACTTGGCGAGAAAATTTATAAAGCGGGCATCCCAGGTGTTGGCGTGCCAGCTTGTGCTTCATGTCATGGCCCTAAAGGTGCTGGTATTCCAGTTCAGTTCCCTCGTTTGGCTGGGCAACATTCTGAATACGTGGTAACTCAACTCAAAGCCTTCTACTCAGGTGAGCGAGCAAATGATGGTGCTAAAATGATGCGTACTATTGCAGCAAAATTATCAGATGCCGAGATGAGCGCGGTGGCAGACTACATTCAGGGTTTGCAATAGTTTAATAGTAGGTCAATTTGCAAGGGTGGCGTTTGCCACCCTTAAATTTTACTGCTTCGGGTTTCTCCATCTAGGGGTTTTCGCGTGAGTGATTATTGTTGCTTAACTTGAAAATCATTGATGGCATCAGCCGTAAGCACTAAACATAATTAGCGTCTGGTTAACCGTTGAAATCATCCCAATCAAATTCTAAACAATTTTATGAGCTTTTAAGTTCAATGCGTTTTGCCGTGAGTTTGCTCACGGTATTGGGCATTGCCTCTATTTTAGGCACAGTGCTTAAACAAAATGAAGCATACAATAACTATATAGTGCAGTTTGGGCAGTTTTGGTTTGAGTTTTTTAAACTGCTTGGTTTGTTTGATGTTTACCATAGTTTGTGGTTTATATCGATTCTGGTTTTTTTAGTTGCTTCCACTAGTTTGTGTGTTTTTCGTAATACGCCGTTGATGCTGCGTGAGCTACGCGCATTCCGTGAAACGGCTACTGAAAAATCATTACGTGCTTTTAGCAATCAACAGGTTTACAAATTAGCCGATGGCAATGAGGCTATGCAAACTAAGTTAACCGCATTTTTAACTGTGCGTGGCTTTAAATTCAAAACCGTTCAACAGCAAGATGGATCAACACTGATAGCCGCTAAAGCGGGTAGCTATCAGCGGCTAGGCTATATTTTTACGCATGTGGCGATTGTGGTCATTTGTTTGGGCGGAATTATGGATGGCAATCTGCCACTTAGTATTCAAGAGTGGATGGGGTTGAAAAAGATTGAGGTTGCGGATATTCCCGCAAGTCAGGTGCCCGCTATTAGCCGTTTATCTCCTTCCAATTTGTCATTTCGCGTGAATATGAGCCTACCAGAGGGGGTGGCTAGTCAGGTGTCATACATGCAAGTTCGGGATGGCTATCTGGTGCAAGAATTGCCGTTCAAAATTGGCCTGAAAGACTTTCGTATCGAACACTATGCTACTGGGCAACCGAAGTCGTTTGAAAGTGATATTGAGATTTTCGATCCCGAACTCAAAACGCCTATTACTGCTACCATTCGAGTGAATCACCCGTTTGTTCACAAAGGCATCTCGATTTATCAATCTAGCTTTGAAGATGGTGGTTCAACGGTTCAGTTTGACTCATGGCTCTTACACTCAAAACAAGCCAAACCTACCCCTCTAAAAGCCGTCATTGCAAAAAATGTGATGATGGGCGAGGGTGCAAATGCACTTAAAATAGAGTTTAACGATTTCAGAAAATTCAATATCCTGAACTTATCGCCAGATGGGTCTGGCAAGCCACATAACGTTGGCCCAAATGTTTCGTTTAAGGTGCGTGATACTGCAGGACAAGCAAGGGAGTATGTGAATTATATGCAGCCGTTGCAAATCGGTGGGCGACGTTATTTTGTTTCAGGCATGCGTGAAAATCCACAAGAGGATTTTAAATATCTCAAAATCCCTGTGGATGATAATTTTACCATTAACGGATATATGCAACTAAGCGCAATCTTGGTTGATGAAACAAAGTATTCAGCAATCGCCGAGCGATTTGCGGCAGAGGCTTTTCCTGAGGCTGGTCGAAAACCTGAGTTAACAGAACAGTTTAAAGCCAGTGTGGTTAAATTGTTACAAGGTTTTAGCCAAAGCGGATACACTGGAATTGCTAAAATGATAGAGACTGCGGTCCCTGCGGCGGATCGTGAAAAAGCAGCGGAAACTTATATTAAAATTATCAGTGGTGCGGCATTTGAGGCTTACAATATGACGCGCGCGGAGGCTGGTTTAAATCCCATCGTTGCCGATGAGAATGCGCAAAAATTCATTCAGGAAAGCTTGAGTGCAATGAGCGATTCATTTTTCTATGGTGCCCCGATGTATCTGCAAATGACCAACTTTGAGCATCGGCAGGCAAGTGGTTTGCAATTGACGCGTTCACCTGGTAAATATTTAGTGTACTTTGGCTCGGTGTGTTTGGTGATTGGTATTTTTGCGATGATTTATATTCGTGAGCGTCGCATTTGGTTCTTGGTCAAAAAAGATGAAGTGTTATTTGCGATGTCTGCGAATCGCAAGAATCGTGACTTTGAAATTGAGTTTGCTAAATTGCAAGGTCAACTAAAAAGACTCATTGAGAGTTAATACATCCAGCGCTATTTGATTTAAAGCATAATTTAGGAATTCACAATGACGACCATATTGATTAACGGTAAGCCTGCAAATGATGATCCAGTGCCCTTTCTTAAGCAGCTGAGCTGGCTGGATTGGATATATTCACTATTTTTGTTATTGGGTGCGATATTTGCATTTAGCAAATATGGGCAATACATGGATGAATATGAAGTAGGTTTTTTATTTGGAGCTGTGGCTGTATTCAGTGGATTAGGCTGGTTTTGGAAATCGGTACGGCTATTAGTGGTTGGCATAGCCGTTATTAGTATATTTTCTATCAGTTTGTATCACGATGATTTAGCGCGCGCCAACCAGGTATTTTTACTCAAATATCTAATTTCCAGCCAAACTGCTGTGATGTGGATGAATGTGATGTTTGTGTTAGGGACCTTCACTTACTGGTTTGCCACATTTTTGCGCTCGGAGTTCTCAGGTAAAGTAGCTTCCAGCTTTGTTTGGAGCGCAGTTTTGATGGGGTTTGTGGGTTTAATGGTGCGTTGGTATGAGTCTTATTTAATAGCGCCAGATGTAGGTCATATTCCAATTAGTAATTTGTATGAAGTGTTTATTCTATTTTGTTTAATTACCTCTTTGATGTATTTGTATTACGAGCAACTTTACGCCACTAAGCAGTTGGGTGGGTTTGTGATGTTAGTGGTTAGCGCTGCTGTAGGGTTTATTTTGTGGTACACCTTTGATCGTCACGCTGATGGTATTCAACCACTTGTTCCTGCTTTACAGTCTTACTGGATGAAAATTCATGTGCCAGCTAACTTTATTGGCTACGGTTCATTTTCATTAGCTGCCATGGTCGCTAGCGCTTACTTACTTTCTGAGCGAGGCGTTCTGGCCTCTCGTTTACCTGCATTGGATGTGTTGGAAGACCTCATGTATAAATCCATCGCCATCGGCTTTGGATTTTTTACCATTGCAACTATTCTCGGGGCGATGTGGGCGGCAGAAGCTTGGGGTGGCTATTGGTCTTGGGATCCGAAAGAAACTTGGGCGCTGATCGTTTGGCTAAACTATGCCGCTTGGTTGCATTTACGCTTGGTCAAAGGTTTGCGTGGGCCCATGTTAGCTTGGTGGGCACTGATCGGCTTGTTGGTTACAACTTTTGCTTTCTTGGGCGTTAATATGTTTTTGTCAGGTTTGCACTCTTACGGTACTTTGTAAAAAGTAGTATGGGTAATAAGTAGTAGGCCTAATAAGCAGCGGGAGCAATAAACACAATAGTGAAATTAATTCACTATTTAGATAAACGAATAACTTGAGAGGTTGGTGTGGCGGCATCGCCCCGTTTGTTTATTACATGCGTGATCTCGCCCACACCACCAAGTGAAACAGTCGTCATATCCTGAATCACTAAACCATTTAAACCTGTTGTGTTGTCGGGTGTCTCAATCGCGCTTTGTAATTTTACAGCTGGGTTTGTGTCGAAAAAGCAGTAAATGCCAAGTCCCAAGTCCATGTGCCTCGTGAGTAGTGACGGTATTACCTACCTTGTAAGACGCATATCCGTTCACACTACCATTCATCCAACTTGCTTGGTTTGGTACATCATAAGGTGCTTCACTTTGGTAAAAATATACCTTGCCGCCATTGCCGTTCCAAACCGTTTGATATTGATGAAAATGTTCTACAGCAAGGCCGTAAATCGTGACGTTGTCGCCGTTCACAATCAGTCCGTTGGATGTTTTGTTGATTGTCCAGCCAATGCCTTTGCCGTGGTCTGCCCGCCATACCCATAGGTCATCACCAATAACATCGTTACTGTTAATTTCAAGGCTGACACTTGCGTTGCCGACACCAGCACCACCTACACGAAGGAAAATATCGTGTAATGACGTAGGGTTGTCTGAATGCCTAAGCTTGCTATCAGCTTGACCAAGCTGCAGCAACACCGATGAGTTTCTGGTGCCTGCATCAAACAATATGCCTGCTAGTTTTACGCCGTCCACATCGTCTACAATCATCGCTGGCAAGCCAGTCATTGGTTTTAAAGTGGCAATGCCTAGACCCAGCACGATAGTGTTTGGCTGAGTCACATGGAGAGTGTGATTGAGTTTGTAAATACCTGGCGTTAATAGTAAATGCTTACCCTGTGACAATGCCGCATTCATAGTGTCGGCTGAATCTCTATCTGCATGAGCGATATAAAACTGATTGATGGTTATTGATTGCCCAGCTGTTTCTCCCTTGCCCCAACTAATGCCTAGGCTATCTTTAGTCATGTTAGGTACAAATACACTAAAATGATTTTCCTTATCAATAGTCAGAAATGGTTTCTCGCGCACGATGGGAGTGTTACTAATGACTGTGTAGGCTGGGTTCGGCCAGTTTGTGCTAGTAGGGGCGTTATCAACGCCGACAAAGACCATGTTCCAATTGCTACTCTCCCAGCCACCCCAGCGTGAGTTACGCGACAGCCACTGTTGCTGAATCCCTGAGTTCACTTGATGATCAATCAGTGAATCAGCAATAAAGCCACCGCTAGACCAGCCATTATCATCCAACACTAAATTGCCTAGCACATGCACGCGCCGCATGGGTGAGGCTTGTGATACCGCCCATTTCATTGTGCCATTTGAGGGAACCACTGCCAGATTTTCAATCCCGCGCCAAAAGTTCTGTGTAGCATCACTTTTGCGCCACGCTGCATTTACTTGTATGTCACCATCGATGGTCACGGCATCAGGTGTTTTGCCAAGTCCAAGTAATTGCGTATAAAACCCTACTTTAATGTTGTTATGATAGCGCCCTGGCTTAAATAAAACTGCATAACGGTCTTTTCCAAACTGGTTGCTCTCTTGCAGTTTAAAAAGGCGGTCCAGCTTTTTTTGTACTTGAGCGGCAGGCATTGATGGATCAATAATCACCACATGCTTGCCAAGCCCAGTTAAGGGTTGTGTTGCGTTGGCAAAGCCACTATTTAAAAAAATACCAATGATTACAAGTGCAGAAAAAGTGAAATAGAAAGTAGGCTTCATTTGATATTGATGTCCCTAAGCGTGTTTAACTAAGTTGCGTATCTAGTTTTTTAGTCTAGTTTATTTTTTAGCTTGGCTTGGCTTAATCGAAAACACACATTGCCCTGCGTGTTATCTACCAAACTTAAACTATAGCCAGATTTTTTCGCTTGCTTACCCGCGTGGTATAAACCTATCCCCAAGCCATTTTGCGAGTTAATCTGTTTTTTGAAAAGTTGATTTGCAAGCTCTGATGGGATAGCCTCACCCGTGTCGCGAACCTCAATCAGAAAATCTTTGCCGTTGCCTATGGAGACTTCAATAGCAATTTCTCGCTGCATTTTTCGTTTTTCAATCGCATTTTGTAAGAGGTTGTCGGTAACGCTATCCAGCAAGTCTGGGTCTATATCCACATTAGGCATGTCGTTTGCCACAAATTGAATATTGTTTTGCAGATGATATTGCTTAAGCGATTTCCACCAAGTGGTGAGCTTGAGTTTACGTTTTTTATCGACTTTGGGTGCTTCGAGCTTTTCTAGGGTACGCGCCATTCGTTGGTTTAACAAAGGCAATTGGCGTCTGATTAACGCCACTAACTGATCATTATTGTCCTCTGTGGTCTGTTCGGCAGCGCTGCATAAGCCACTCATCGATTGTACGATATTCTTAATGTCATGCGTTAAGCGCGAGCCCGTTTCATACACGGCTTGCATGTAAATGTGCTGGCTCAATGCCTCTTCACGACGTTTTGCCTCACAAAACTCGCCAAGCACCTGCGTCAGTAATTTAACGTGTATCGTCATGGCAGGTGTCAATCGCCAGTGTGTGTAAAGCGTCAGTTGAAAATCATTAAAACCGAGTTTAGATTCATAACGTGTGATCTCCCCAATTGAGCCATTGCTTTCAATAGCGCTCCATTTCACACCGCTGATCCACGGCAGTTTAATAATCTCTTCCATCGCTGATGAGGTAAATTCTTTTGCACTCGTTTTGATCTCTGCGAGCTCCGCAATGCTTTGTACCCACTTTTCAAAAGGTAAGCCTATGCTTAATACATACCGCGAGACTAATTGCCCGATGCCAGAAAATCCTGATCGCGGATTCCAGAACCAACTCACCACTAACAATGTGATTGCTGTGGCAAATAGAATTTTCATGATCATCATGGCATAGCTCAAGCCAGAGTTATGAATTGCATAACTGCCCAGCACTAAAATGAGCGCGCTAAAAAATAGCAAAAGCGTGTAGAAAAAGTCTAATACTGGTGGATGCAAACCCTCTTCTGCATCTACACGTGTCAATAAAATAGCAAAAGTAATGAGCGGCATTAAAAATGAGATAATTGTTTCGACGGGTTTTAGTTCAAAGTAATTGACAAAAAGTCTGGGAATCACCCATATCAACAACATGGTAAGCAAGTATCCCGCTGCCATCAAATAACCCATACGCGCACTTTTGGCTTGTGTAGTAAACACGCGCCCGCCCAGTAGGGCAAATAGAAGAGCTAGCCACATCGCCATCAGCCACCAATTGCAAAATGCAATAAAGACCGCGCCCGCAATTAGAAACAGCGTGAGTGCAAGTAATGAAATTTTTTGTTGGGTACGCCAAACGGGTTGCCATAAAAGAAAAAAACCATAATGACAAATACACATGGCTTTTTGGATGGCGGAATCAAATCCCCAAACCAACACCAAGTGCAAAGATGTTAGTACCAAGCAAAGCTCCCATTGTTGTTTAGCGAACGGGGTTAGTTTTGCTGAAATAATTTTAATCATCTGCATTGATCAAAAAGCTTTAAAAAGTGTTAATAATTTGCCATTAGCGTCGAAAAATTGACGATTTCTTTAAAGAAAGTGGACGTATGTAAACCATAATTTGCCATAAGATCCAGTATTGACGCCGATTCTTAAGTTTTGGCACATGATTTGCATAAAGCCATACGGAAATATGGCGTTCATCGTCGCAAGAGAAAATAATAAATTCAAAAGATTAAGGATAACATAATGAATAAGCAGTCTGGTTTTACGTTAATCGAATTAGCCATTGTGCTAGTGATTATCGGCTTATTGTTGGGTGGGGTGCTCAAGGGGCAAGAGTTGATCAATAATGCCAAAGCAAAAAGCATGGCAAATGATTTTAAAAACATACAAATCTTACTTTATGGCTACCAAGATAAATTCCACGCGACTCCTGGGGATGATGCTGACGTTGTAAATCATGTAAGTGGAGAAAAAGCATCTGGTACAGGTTCAAAACAAGGTAACGCGCAAATTGAAGGTGCGTGGAATTCTGTAGATTCTAAAGATGAATCTTATCTCTTTTGGGAGCATGTTAGAAAGGCAGGGTTGGCACCAGGGTCAACGGTTGTAGGGGCGCCAGCATATATTCAAAGGAATGCTGATGGTGGGCAAGTAGGCATCCAAAGCAAGAGTGGTTTTAACACTATTAATGATACAACTTTTGTAGGCGCATACGTCATTTGCTCTGATGGTATCGTTGGTAAGCTTGCCAAGCAAATTGATGTAATTCTTGATGATGGTGTATCAAACACTGGCAGTGTTCGATTGCAAGAAAGTGGCAAGACTACAACTTCTATAGCGCCTAGTTCAGTGACAGATAGTACATTTTATAGTGTATGTATGGCGTTCTAATATCTCAATAGGTGTAAAAAAGCCCACTTCGGTGGGCTTTTTTGTATCCACATTCCCACGCTCGCGTAAATTGCTTTAAAATGCTGAAATTCTCATTTTAGTCAAAACCATGTCCGACAATATCGTCGAAATCAGTCATTTATCTTTTGGTTACAAGCGCCGCTTGTTGCATAAAGACATCAATATGGTCTTCCCGCGCGGGAAAGTGGTCGCCATTATGGGCGGTAGCGGTAGTGGTAAAACCACGTTGCTACGCATGATAGGCGGTCAGCTAAAGCCGAACGGTGGCGAGGTGCGCGTGGATGGCAAGGTGGTGCAACAACAAAGCCGCGATGGTATGTATCAGCTACGCCGTAAAATGGGGATGTTGTTTCAAATGGGCGCGTTGTTTACCGATTTATCTGTGTTTGAAAACGTGGCTTTTCCGATTCGTGAGCATACAAATTTGCCTGAATCAATGGTGCGCGATTTAGTGCTGATGAAATTAAACGCAGTGGGGTTACGTGGTGCGCATCGTTTAATGCCAACCGAGCTTTCTGGCGGAATGGCGCGTCGTGTTGCGCTGGCGCGTGCGGTGGCGCTAGACCCTGAAATTATTATGTATGACGAGCCATTTGCAGGTTTAGACCCCATTTCTATGGCGGTGATTTGTAACTTGATTCGTAGTTTGAACGATGCGCTGGGCGCGACATCTATCATCGTTACTCATGATGTGAAAGAAGCCTTTTCAATTGTAGATTATGTCTACATGGTGAGCGAAGGCGTTGTGGTCGCCGAAGGCACCCCCGAAGCGCTACGTCAATCAACCTTGCCTTTTGTTCACCAGTTTGTGCATGGAGATGTCGATGGGCCTGTGCCATTTCATTACGCTGCGCCAGATTTTCAGCGTGAATTGCTAAGAGGAAGTGGTCGTGCTTAGACGGTTGATTTTCTGGTTTAGTGGCATAGGTAATCGCGTGATTGGGCGGATATGGCGCTTGGGTTCTGGGGTGCGCTTTTTATTTTACGTGCTCGCTTACTCTGGCGATAGCTTTCGTCGCTTTCATTTAACCATAAAAGAAGTTTACGCAACTGGCGTATTGTCTTTGCTCATTATTTTAGTCTCCGCATTTTTTGTGGGGATGGTACTCGCCTTGCAAGGGTATAACACTTTGCAAAAATACGGTTCAGCCGATGCAATAGGTGTGTTGGTTGCGCTTTCTTTGGTGCGCGAACTTGGTCCTGTGGTAACTGCTTTGTTATTCGCTGGGCGTGCGGGTACAGCGATTACGGCTGAAATTGGCTTAATGAAAACCACTGAACAATTATCCGCAATGGAAATGATGGCAGTAAACCCCATCGGGCGCGTGGTTGCACCTAGATTTTGGGCGGGGGTTATTTCAATGCCGATTTTAGCATCGTTATTTTCTATGGTGGGTATTTTGGGTGGCTATATGGTCGCTGTGCCAGTGATTGGTGTAAACGCAGGTGCTTTTTGGTCGCAAATGCAAGCCAATGTTGATTTTCAATCAGATATTGTAGATGGACTGATTAAAAGCGTTGTGTTTGGCGTTGCGTGTACGCTCATTGCATTGTTCGAGGGCTATGATGCCCCACCCACTGCTGAAGGTGTGAGTCGTGCTACCACACGCACCGTTGTGAACTCATCACTTGCAGTGCTGGGATTGGACTTTATACTGACCTCATTTATGATAAGCTGAGTTTTGAATCAACAGTGTTTTGAGTTTTAAAAACGCCTTGAAAGAAAAATAGGAGTGGCAATGGAACGAACGGGAATGGATTTGTGGGTGGGTATATTTGCTGTGGCAGGCGCAGCGGCTTTGCTCGGTCTTGTATTAAAGGTCGGTAATCTTACCTCTAGTAGTTTGGGTGAAACTTATGCGGTGACCGCTGCTTTTGAAAATATCGGCGGCTTAAAAGAGCGTGCGCCTGTTAAAAGTGCTGGTGTGGTAGTTGGTCGAGTGGACAATATAAAGTTTGATACAAAAAACTATGAGGCATTGGTAACCATTAAGTTAGATAAACGTTATGTGTTTCCTAAAGATACTTTCGCTAACATTTTTACGGCAGGTTTGCTGGGTGAGCAATATATTGGTTTAGAAGCAGGTGGAGAAACAGACGTTTTAAAAAATGGCGATAAAATCTCGCATACACAAGATGCTGTAGTGCTGGAGAAAATGATCAGTCAGTTTTTATATAACAAGGCTTCAGAATCAAAACCTGTTGAAACTAATGCGGCGAGTGATGTTCTTAAAACCGAGTAAGATCAATTCATATTAGCAAATATTTGGCAAAGAAAAATACAAATGAAAAAATTTACAAAGTGGTTATTAAATGTTGGGCTATCAATTAGCTTGGCGCTTGCTGCTTCTGCTTCAATGGCGGAAATTGCCGCTGATGCCTTTGTGAAAGCAAATGCAGATGATGTGCTTGCATTGATTAAGAAAGATAAAGACATTCAAAATGGCGATATGCGTAAGATTTACGATTTGGCTGAAGAAAAGATTTTGCCAAACTTTGATTTTGAGCGCATTGGTCGTTTAGTGCTTGGTAAGTATTGGGCGGGCGCTACTAAGCAGCAGCAAGAAGACTTTACCAAAGAGTTTCGTAGTTTAATGATACGTACATACTCATCTGCGCTTTCAAAATATCGCAATCAAACAATTGAATATAAGCCGTTGCGTGCGCAGCCAACGGATAAAGATGTCACGGTAAAAACCTTGATTGTGCAACCTGGTGGTCAGCCTATTGCGGTTGATTATGCCTTAGAAAAATCTGGCGACACTTGGAAAGTGTTTGATATTGCAATCGAAGGTGTGAGTTTAGTGACAAACTATCGTAGTCAGTTTTCTGGTGAAGTGCGTCAATCAAGTTTAGATGGCTTAATTCAAAAATTAGCTGAAAAAAACAAACAAGCTGGCATCAGCAAGTAAGCAAGTACAAGGTAAGCAAATTGGCACAAATCTTAAAAGAGCAAGGTCGTTGGTTGTTAAGCGGTGATATGACGCTAGAACAGATTGCCGCTTTGCTTGCCGAAAAGCCAGCGTTGGTATTGAGTAAGCAACTTGAAATTGATTTAAGCGGCGTGACTGAAATAGATACAACCACGATTAGTCTTTTGCTCGAGTGGCAACGGCATGCAATGGCAAATGGTGTGCAATTGACCTATGCGCGCTTGCCCGCCAACCTAGTGAGTCTTGCAACACTGTATGGTGTGCAGAATATTATCCCTGTAACCACACATTAAACCTGATTTACTCTCTTGTTTGTGATTGCCAGTTTGGCTTGAGTCACAAACAATCATTATTTTTAATCCAACATAAACCAAATGAACCCAGCGATAAATATTGATCAAGTGAAAAAGAATTTTGGCGCGTTGCAAGCGCTGAAAGGGATTAACTTGACTATCGAGCAAGGGGAGTTTTTTGCCTTACTCGGCCCTAATGGTGCGGGCAAATCAACCCTCATCAATTTAATGGCTGGTCTGTTGCGCCCCAGTAGCGGCAATATTGCAGTCATGGGTCACGATGTTGTAACGGATTATCGTCTGGCACGACAAGCACTAGGCGTTGTACCGCAAGAATTGGTGTTTGACCCATTCTTTAATGTGCGTGAAATGTTGCGTTTTCAAGCTGGGTATTTTGGTCGTGGTAAAGAAAATGATGCTTGGGTCGATGAAGTGATAGAGGCCCTAGGTCTCACAGATAAAGCTCATACTAATATGCGTCGATTATCTGGCGGTATGAAACGTCGCGCCTTGATTGCACAAGCGCTAGCGCATAAGCCGCCAGTCATAGTGTTAGATGAACCAACCGCAGGGGTCGATGTAGAGTTGCGTCAAACCATGTGGGCGTTTATCAAGCGCTTGAATCAACAAGGTCACACCATTATCTTGACCACGCATTATTTAGAAGAAGCCGAATTGTTGTGCTCACGCGTCGCTATGATGAAAGCGGGGGAAATTGTCGCTTTAGATAGCACGGCAAATTTGCTGAATCGGATTCCAGGTAAAAAATTGCGAGTCAAGTTGGGTGAAAAAGCGCTGCCTGAGAGTTTGGCTGGTTTGGTGCGCAGCCATGAGGCAGGTGCTTATACCTTGGCACTGAATCATGTCAGCGAAATTGGGGCAATATTGGAAACCCTGCGTGCGCAGCACATTGAGGTGGAAGATTTACAGTTGTTAGAAGCGGATCTGGAAGATGTGTTTGTTGAAGTGGTAGGTAATCAATGAGTTTAGACATGAATTACCAAGGCCTTTGGACGTTGTTTAGAAAAGAGTTACTACGTTTTTGGCGCGTTGCGTTTCAAACGGTGGCGGCACCAGTCATGACGGCGCTATT
Source organism: uncultured Methylophilaceae bacterium (assembly GCA_964620425.1). Taxonomy (GTDB): domain Bacteria; phylum Pseudomonadota; class Gammaproteobacteria; order Burkholderiales; family Methylophilaceae; genus DASXUG01. Next base: position 284,849 of record CAZUGV010000002.1, read on the forward strand.
GTATTTACTCGTTTTTTCTCACGTTTTAGAAGGTCGCGTGCAGGTGCATGGGGTTGCATATACCGCTTTTTTGATTCCTGGCTTAATTATGATGTCGGTTTTGCAAAATGCGTTTGCCAATTCATCGTCTAGTTTGATTCAATCAAAAGTGATGGGCAGTATCGTCTTTTTATTACTTACGCCACTTTCATACTTGGAGTTTTTTTTAGCGTTTCTCGGTGCGGCGATTGTGCGTGGCGTGGTGGTGGGTTTTTGTATTTACTTGGTGGCGATTTGTTTTATTGATTTGCCGATTGCCCACCCGTTTACGGTACTTGCGTTTGCTATATTGGGTAGCGCGCTATTGGGGGCATTTGGTATTATCGCTGGCATATGGGCGGATAAATTTGATCAAATGGCAGCTTTTCAGAACTTTGTGATTATGCCGCTTTCCTTTTTATCGGGTGTGTTTTACTCGATTCATTCTTTACCCAGCTTTTGGCAACAGATTTCGCGTTTAAATCCATTTTTCTATATGATAGATGGTTTTAGGTACGGTTTTTTTGGGGTTAGCGACATTTCTCCCGCAATTAGTATAAGTGTTGTGGTATGCAGTTTCTTGGTCTTATCATTTATTACATTGCGTATGCTGAAATCTGGCTATAAATTAAGAGGTTAAATGGGGATTTCCATGTTAAGTGCAAACGATATTAAAATTTATATTTCACAAGGTTTGGTGTGTGAGTTTCTTCAGGTGCTGGGTGATGATGGTCAGCATTTTGAGGCTGTAGTAGTGAGTCCCGCATTTGTAGGTAAAAACATGGTGCAGCAGCATCAGTTAGTTTATCAAGCGCTGGGCGACAGAATGCGCCAAGAAATTCATGCGCTTTCAATCAAAACGTTCACCCCAGAAATGTGGGCGGCAAGACAGTAGTGTTGTAACTGAACAGTATTTATTAGGAGATTCAAATGGATATACAAGAAACAATTAAGAACCAAGTCACATCAAACCCAGTGGTGCTATACATGAAAGGTAGCCCAAAGTTTCCTCAATGTGGTTTTTCTAATTTAGCGACACAAATTTTAGATGCTTGTGAAGCGAAATACGTAGCGATTGATGTGTTGCAAGACCCAGCGATTCGCGAAGGTATCAAAGTTTACGCAAGTTGGCCGACTATCCCTCAACTTTACATCAAAGGTGAGTTTGTGGGTGGTGCAGACATTATGCGCGCCATGTATGAAAATGGCGAGTTGAAAAAAATGATAGAAAGCGCCGCTTAATTGGATAAATTGGTCATTGAGGGTGGTTACCCTCTGCAAGGCGAAGTCATTGTTTCTGGGGCTAAAAATGCGGCGTTACCGATTTTATGTGCGGCTTTATTAGCAGAAACACCGCTAGAGCTATCCAGCGTAGCCGCTTTAAAAGATATTGATACTACGCTCAAATTGCTGGACACCATGGGCGTTAAGATTGAACGTAACGGCGCTCAAGTCAGATTAGATGCCAGCGAAGTTGCTTCATTTGAAGCGACTTACGAAATGGTGAAAACCATGCGCGCCTCTATTTTGGTGCTAGGTCCGCTACTCGCACGCTTTGGCAGTGCGCGCGTGTCTTTACCCGGTGGCTGTGCGATTGGTTCGCGCCCGGTTGATTTGCATATCAAAGGTCTGCAAGCGATGGGCGCGGCGATACATATCACGCATGGATATATTCAAGCCAGCTCTTTGCATCTACCGAACCGCCGTTTACAAGGTGCGCGTTACTATATGGATATGGTAACGGTTACGGGTACAGAAAATCTAATGATGGCCGCCGCCTTAGCACAGGGTACTACCGTGTTAGAAAATGCCGCTAAAGAGCCAGAAGTGGTGGACTTAGCCGAATGCCTCAATAAAATGGGCGCAAAAATCACAGGTGCTGGTACCGATGTGATTACCATTGAAGGCGTTGAAAAGTTAAGTGGCGCAAAACACAATATTGTGTGCGACCGTATCGAAGCAGGCACTTACATGGTAGCTGCCGCGATGACTGGCGGAAAAGTTAAATTACTGAATGCGCGCGCCGATTTATTGGATGCTGTGATTGAAAAACTGCGCGAAGCAGGCGCTAGCGTTACGCATGACGACAGCAGTATTACCGTAGAAGGCAACTGTAAATTAAAAGCGGTGAATATTCGTACAGCCCCTCACCCTGCCTTTCCAACCGATATGCAAGCACAATTTATGGCGCTCAACAGCGTGGCCGAAGGTGTGGCAAAAGTGACGGAAACAATTTTTGAAAACCGTTTTATGCACGTGCAAGAAATGCAGCGTCTTGGTGCGGATATTAGCATCGACGGCAATACCGCTTTGGTGAAAGGTGTTGAGTTTCTAGACGGTGCTACCGTGATGGCAACTGATTTACGGGCATCTGCAAGCTTGGTGTTATCAGGTTTGGTGGCACGAGGCGAAACCGTGATTGAGCGTATTTATCACCTAGACCGCGGCTATGAGTATTTAGAAGAGAAATTAACAAAACTGGGTGCAAAAGTTCGTCGTTCAAATTAACGCTAATTAAATCAACCAATTGCAAATCAAATCAAAAAGCAAACAACTATGATAACAATTGCCTTAAGCAAGGGAAGAATCTTTGAAGAAACCACGCCACTGTTAGCTGCGGCGGGTATTCACGCGCTTGAAGCGCCAGAGTCTTCTCGCAAGTTGATTTTAGAAACCAACCGTCCTGATGTACGTTTGATTATTGTGCGCGCTTCAGATGTGCCAACTTACGTGCAATATGGCGCGGCAGATTTAGGTATTGCAGGCAAAGATGTCTTACATGAACATGGCGGCGAGGGTTTGTATCAACCGTTGGACTTACAAATTGCCAAATGCAAAATGATGGTTGCGGTGCGTGACGACTTTGATTACGAAGCCTCACTGCGTCGCGGTGCAAGGCTTAAAGTGGTCACCAAATATGTCAAAACAGCGCGTGACCATTTTGCCGATAAAGGCATGCATGTCGATTTAATTAAGCTTTATGGCTCGATGGAGCTAGGTCCATTGGTCGGCTTAGCAGATGCCATTGTCGATTTAGTGAGCACGGGTGGCACATTACGCGCCAACAATTTGAAGGCCGTTGAACATATCATGGATATTAGTTCGCGTTTGGTGGTCAATCAGGCATCTCACAAACTTAAACGTGCCGACTTGCAGCCAATGATAGAGGCATTTTCCTCCGTGGTCGGTAAGAATTAAATGGCAAAAGCCTAACAGGAAAAGTTAAGAATGAAGATTAAACGTTTTTCTACACAAGATGTTGATTTTGATAAAAATATAAAAGATTTGCTCGCCTTTGAAACAGCACAGGACGATAGCATTGACTTAGTGGTTGCGGATATTTTACGTGATGTAAAAAAACGCGGCGATGCTGCTGTGTTGGAATATACCAACCGTTTTGATAAGACGACAGCATCTAGCATGGCTGAACTTGAAATCAGCCAAGCTGAGTTGCAAACGGCATTGAACAGTTTGCCAGCAGAACAGCGACTCGCTTTGCAAGAGGCCGCTAATCGAGTGCGTAGCTATCATGAAAAGCAGGTGATGGAGTCATGGAGCTACACTGAAGCAGATGGTACGTTGCTTGGTCAGCAAGTGACCGCGTTAGACCGCGTGGGTTTATATGTGCCGGGTGGCAAAGCGGCCTATCCTTCAAGCGTGTTGATGAATGCGATTCCAGCCAAAGTCGCAGGTGTGCAAGAGTTAATCATGGTTGTGCCAACGCCAAATGGGGAAAAGAACCCGCTCGTGCTTGCCGCCGCCGCGGTTTGTGGCGTGGATCGCGTATTCTGTATTGGTGGTGCACAAGCCGTAGGTGCATTGGCTTATGGCACTCAAACCGTACCGCAAGTGGATAAGGTAACAGGTCCTGGAAATGCTTATGTGGCAGCCGCAAAACGCCGTGTATTTGGCGTGGTGGGTATCGACATGGTCGCGGGGCCTTCTGAAATTCTGGTGATTAGCGATGGTAAAAGCAACCCAGATTGGACGGCCATGGATTTATTTAGCCAAGCTGAACATGATGAGCTCGCACAAGCGATTTTACTCTCACCCGATCCAGAGTTCTTGGATAAAGTGGCAGCGAGTATTGATCGCCAAGTTGAAGAAATGCCACGTAAAGACATTATCAGCACCTCGTTAGAAAATCGCGGCGCGCTGATTTTGGTTAAAGATTTAGATGAAGCGGCAAGTATCTGCAACTACATCGCGCCAGAACACTTAGAGCTTTCTATGGATAATGCGCTCGCGTTCAGTAAAAAAATTAAACACGCTGGCGCTATTTTTATGGGGCGTGATACCTGTGAGGCGCTTGGCGACTACTGTGCTGGGCCTAATCATGTGTTACCAACATCACGTACCGCACGCTTTTCTTCACCGCTAGGCGTGTATGATTTTCAAAAGCGTTCAAGCTTGATTATGGTGTCGAGTGAAGGTGCGCAAAAGCTCGGAAAAATTGCCTCAATATTGGCGTATGGCGAAGGGTTGCAAGCGCACGCCAGAAGCGCGGAGTACAGACTAAAATGAGTCAGTTCTGGAGTGCTTTAGTGCATGAGCTTACCCCTTATGTGCCGGGTGAGCAGCCTAAGCTTAACAATTTAATTAAGCTCAACACCAATGAAAACCCCTATGGTCCAAGCCCAAAGGTCATCGCAGCCCTGCAAGCTGAAGCCACGGAAACCCTACGCCTTTACCCTGACCCCAATTCAGATAAACTTAAATCTGCCATTGCCGAATATCATGGCTTAAAAAGCAATCAAGTATTTGTGGGTAATGGTTCCGATGAGGTGCTGGCGCATGTATTTCACGCACTGCTGAAACATGAAGCGCCGCTGTTATTTCCTGATATCACCTACAGCTTTTATCCAGTCTACTGCGGTTTATACGATATTAACTACGAGACTATTCCGCTTAATGCGCAATTTGAAATCAATATTGATGATTACATGCGCCCTAATGGCGGCATTATTTTCCCAAATCCGAATGCGCCTACGGGCATTCCACTAGCGCTAAGCGAGATTGAGCGCTTATTAAAAGCGAATACTGAGTCTGTTGTGGTGATTGATGAAGCGTATGTGGATTTTGGTACGGAATCCGCCGTTAGCTTAATTAACACCTACCCCAATTTGCTGGTGACACACACCCTATCAAAAGCGCGCTCATTGGCTGGCTTGCGGGTTGGATTTGCCATGGGGCATCCAGATTTGATAGAAGCGCTCATTCGCGTCAAGGATAGCTTTAACTCTTATCCAATTGATCGTTTTGCAGAAGCTGGTGCAACAGCCGCCATACAAGATATTGATTATTTTGAAGAGACAAGAAAAAAAGTAATAAATACGCGGGAAAACTTGGTTGCGAAAATTCAAGCCCTTGGTTTTGTTGTTTTGCCGTCGGGCGCTAACTTTATTTTTGCATCTCACCCTCTGCATGACGCTTTAACCTTGAGTAATCAGTTACGAGAAACGTCAATTATTATCCGCCACTTTAAAAAGCCAGCGCGTATTTCACAGTTCATGCGAATTACTATCGGCACAGATCAAGAGTGCGATGAATTGGTTGTAGCGCTTACAAACATACTTCAAGGGATTATTTAATATAGGTTTTTTTGTAAAATCCTTTGACCAATCTTAAAAATCATTATATAAAGCCAATTCGGGAGAAAAGTTTCAAATTTATGAATGAACTTCCCCTAAAGGCTAGAAAAAATGTATCATAATATGTATAGATAGATTGCATATCTAATTTAACCTGTATTTAAGTGGAGGAAGTATCGTGGCACTAACCCAAATGGCATTAGACTCATTAGATTTTGACGCAACTGTAGCTTTAGCTGCGAAAGTTGCACCGCATGTTGATATTTTAGAAATCGGTACACCATGCATTAAGCACAACGGTATCGAATTGTTAAAAACATTGCGCGCTAAATTCCCAAACAACAAAATCTTAGTAGACTTAAAAACGATGGATGCTGGCTTCTACGAAGCTGAGCCATTCTACAAAGCTGGCGCAGACATCTGTACCGTTTTGGGTACGGCTGACATCGGTACAATCAAAGGCGTAATCGATGTTGCTAACAAATACGGTAAAGAAGCGCAAATCGACTTGATCAACGTTGCTGACAAAGCTGCTCGTACTAAAGAAGCTGTTAAATTAGGCGCACACATCATTGGCGTGCACACTGGTTTAGACCAACAAGCTGCTGGCCAAACTCCATTTGCTGACTTAGCTTTGGTAAACGGCTTAGGCTTAGGCGTTAAAGTTTCTGTAGCTGGTGGTGTTAAAGCTGCAACAGTTAAACAAGTTAAAGATGCTGGCGCTACTATCATCGTAGCTGGTGCTGCTATCTACGGCGCTGCTGATCCTGCTGCTTCTGCTGCTGAAATCACAGGCTTGGCTCACTAATATCAAATTAAACTAGTTTCTAGTTTAATTTACGTTAGTTGGTAATAAAAACCACCATCTCGGCGCAATCCGATTTGGTGGTTTTTTTTTGAATACATAATATTAAGTATACAACCTCAAATCATAGGCAAAAAAAGGATAATCAAGATGGATCATCAACAGTTTATTTTAGACAACTTAACACGTATTTTAAACGTAACAGACAAAAGCAAAGCTGGCGAACTACTTAAATTAGTTGAAGAGGCTGGTAGTACTTTTATCGGTGGCGCGGGTCGTTCATTGTTAGTGTCTCGATTCTTTGCAATGCGTTTAGTACACTCTGGCTACAGCGTTTACATGGTAGGTGAAGTCGTTACGCCAGCCATCAAACAAGGTGATTTGTTGATTTTGGTTTCAGGTTCAGGCGGCACTGCAACCCTATTACCTTTTGTTAAGAAAGCAAAAGAAGTGGGTGCTAAATTAGCGGTTGTCTCAATGAAAAAAACTTCTGCAATGGCTGATGTTGCTGATTTGGTCGTGCAAATTGGTCAAGATGATAGCTTCCCGCTTGTAAAAGGCATGCCGATGGGCGGTCAGTTTGAATTGTCAACGTTAGTGTTCTTGGAGGGCGCAATCTCTGAGTTAATTCACGCTAAAGGCTTAACTGAAGAGGGTATGCGCGCACTTCACGCTAACCTTGAGTAATCCTCTTGGCACTGCTTAGGTAAAGCACTCAATACACCACCATCGGCAAAATTGCCCTTGGTGGTTGTTTTGCAATTTTTTTCATAAAAATGCCATAAATGCATTTAATAATGTTGATATACGCTATAAATTAGGCTTTAATTTAAAAAATGACTAATTTTTCACCTGTTACCATTTAGCACATTATTTACACTTGAACGTTAAAATGCTTTAGCGAATCGCTCAAGTTTATGTGATAATAACGTGGAATTTTTAGCTTATTGTTAAACAGACGTGAGCTGAGGTACGGCATGGCTAACAAAGCAATGCTTTTTTCGTTTCTTAGGAAACTTTAATTTTGGAGAAAATAAATGGCTGTTATTGATCGTGTTTTAATTGGTGAGGCTTTAGTAATTGAAGAGCGTCCAGACCACAGTGGTTTGGATCTATTGAACGTAGCGCATATCGATTTGATTTTAGGGCCACGTGGTAGTGCCGCTGAAGATGCATTCTGCCGTACTTTAACTGACCAAAAATACGGTGTTAATGGTCTTTTGGCAATTGTTGCGCCTAACATGATGGTTAAACCAGCAACAGTAATGTTCAACAAAGTAACCATCAAAAATGGTCGTCAAGCTGTTCAAATGTTTGGCCCAGCACAACGTGGTGTTGCGATGGCTGTGATGGATTGTGTTGCTGATGGTACTATCCCTCAAGACGAAGCAGAAAATGTTTTCATTTGCGTAGGCGTGTTTATCGACAGCCGTGCTGATATTGATGAGCGTATTCAAGAGTGGAACTACAAAGCAACAAAAATGGCATTGAAAAATGCGATTGCACGTGAGCCTAAAGTTGCTGACGTTGTTAAATTGTACAAAGAAACAGCTCACCCATTTGCTGCTAAGAACTAATTTAGCAAATACGTGATTGTTTGAAAAAAGCCCAACATTGTTTGGGCTTTTTTATTTTGCATTCTATGCTTAAAAACTGGAAGAATGAATCGCGCCTGAATGTAAGGCGCTTGCTACCAGAGCTCCAGCCACTCCTAAACTGTTTAGCATGTGCAAGTCGGCATCATTCCTGACGCCACCAGCCGCAATCACTTGAATGGGTTTCGTTTTATTTATGTTACTCTCGATTAATAGTTTAATTGCTTGCAATTGAGCGATATCTGGACCAGCTTGACTCCCTACCTTGCTTAAGGTCATGACGATAACATTTTGTGGCCAACAATCCGAATTTTCGATCAGCGCGCTAGGCCCTTGATATTGGTTTTCCCTAAAGTCCAAAGAAAGTATGGCATGGAGATCACTCGCTGCGAGTAGACGTTGATACTGCTCAATATCACGCAAGCTCTCGCTCCCTAAAACAATTTTAATTCCCAACGCTCTATAATAGTGGATAGCCTCTACTTCATTAAAACCAGCGTCTACCCATAATGTCAATTGCGGATAGCGTTGCTTGATGGCGGTAATGGTGGTTTGGTGGTTACCTACATTTTGAATGGCGTTAAGATCCGCAATATATAAACACGCGAATGAATGTAGGCGCATGATCGCATCAACCATCGCTATTGGTTCGCTGGTCGGGCATAATTGCGACTGAATTGGCTGGTAACTGGCGCGATTGCCATGTTTGGCATGAACAACTTGCCCGTTTAATAAATCAATTACTGGAATAATCTGCAAGGTGGGCGCAATCTTAAAGGTGGCGAATTGTTAATTTTCTGCATCGCTTTAAAGCCAATCATCATAAAGGGATCGTTTGAAAATATTTGTCTGTGAGTTTATCACGGGAGGTGGTTTATCGAGAGACTCTCTCCCTAGCAGTCTTGCAAAGGAAGGCGTCGCTATGCGGGATGCCGTGCTGCGTGATTTATTGCAAATACCCGATTTAGTGATTACCACAACGCACGATGGAAGATTATTGACATCTAGTGCGTTACCCTCATGTATTTTATCTCAAGCGATTGATCGCCATGTAGATAGCTGGGAGATATGGGATGCATGCGTTTTGCAGTGCGATGCCGCTTGGATTATTGCGCCAGAAACGGATGGCATTTTATTACGCTTCACTCAAATGGTAGAACGTCACAACAAAGTGCTATTGGGTTGTGGATCAAACGCAGTAAGGGTCTGTGCAAGCAAGCATGCAAGTTACCATGTGCTCAAAAATCTTTCCTACCCCACGCCTAGCACGTATCGTTGGCATGAGTGGCAGATGCTCAATGCAAATCAACAGTCTGGTGGGTGGGTGTGCAAGCCCGATGATGGTGTTGGCGCTGAGGATACTGCTCGCTTTGAAACTAGCGTCCAACTGAATACTTTTATGCAATCAAGGCAGCACAGTCATGTTATACAGCCGTACGTGCAAGGCAAACCTGCTAGTATTTCTATGTTTTGCAAACATGGTAAAGCGTGGTTGTTAAGTGCAAACTTACAAAAAATAGAACACTTAGCTTGTGATGGTGCAGATGGGACGCAATTTATTTACACAGGTAGTGTAGTGAATGGTATGGTCGAATATTGGCAAGCCTTTGCAGAAATCGCACAACAGATTGCGCGAGACATCCCTGATTTAGCTGGATATGTAGGGGTTGATTTGATTGTGAATGACCAAGCAATATGGGTCTTAGAAATTAACCCTAGGCTTACTAGCAGTTATCCTGCGCTCGCGGAAGCTATAGCTTGCAACCCTGCGCAGTTGCTTGTGGAGTTAATTTGCCAAAATAATTTTACAATGCCGCCTATCACGCAAAAACGCGTTGAAACTTTTTTATAGCCTTTCTCATTGTTAGTAGAATATGACACAACAAACATCAATCATCGGCTGGGATATTGGCGGGGCACATGTTAAAGCCGCCTTGCTAGACCAATCGGGCAAAGCGCTGGCAGTGGTACAAAAAGCCTGCCCGTTATGGCTGGGGTTAGATCAGCTAAATGCCGCTGTGCGAGCGATTCTAAATGAGATGCCGTTTCAGGCTAGGCAACACGCCATCACCATGACAGGCGAACTGGCTGATATTTTCCCAGACCGACTTACAGGCGTGTGCGAAATTGCACAAACCATGCAAAACCTGCTCAATGGGGATATTCGCTATTACGCGGGTTTATCTGGTTTTGTGTCGTTTGAGCAGGTTGCTACCATGGCGAGCCATATCGCCTCTGCCAACTGGCTAGCCAGCGCAAGCTCTTTGGCGCAAGAGTTTCACCAAGGGTTATTTATTGATTTTGGCAGCACGACGACTGACTTTGTTTTACTTGCAGATTGCAAGCCGCAAATTCGCGGGTTTACCGATGCCACGCGCTTGCAATACGATGAACTCGTTTACACAGGCATGATACGCACACCGTTAATGGCCATCACGAGCCACATTGATTTTGCGGGCGAGCGCTGTGGTGTAGCGGCAGAACACTTTGCCACCACTGCCGATGTTTACCGACTGCTAGGTTATTTAGATGAAGCGGACGATATGAGCAACACCGCGGATGGCGCAGATAAATCCATAGAAGCCTCAGCGCGTCGTATTGCCCGCATGATAGGGCGTGACCTTGCGGAAGCAGATATGCAAACTTGGAAGCATCTCGCTTGGTCTTTTCACAACGAACAACTAGCGCTAATGCAATCTGCCGCTTTGCGACATATTTCCAGAAATCTAATTGCAATAGACGCCCCCATTATCGGCGCAGGGGTGGGTAGGTATGTACTGAAAAAATTAGCCACACGCTTACATAGAAAATATTACGATATTCAACATGTAATATCAGCGCAAACAGAAACAACCCAACACTGGGCCAGTGTGTGTTTTCCCGCTTATGCAGTGGCTTATCTTGCTGTTAAGGAGTCTTGCCGTTAAGTAGGCTTGCTGTAAAATAGACGTACCGATATGCTTAAATTCAACATCCCCTACACCTCCGATAGTGCCAGTTTATTTGCGCGTATTGCACATTTACCGTGGGCAGTTTTTTTAGATAGCGGGCAACCCGCCAGCCAATATGGTCGCTACGACATTATGGTGGCCAGCCCATTTATGACGCTAACAACACAGGGCGATACCACAGAGATTTGGCAGAGAGATGGCATTACACATAGCAATAGTGACCCATTTGAATTAGTAAAACAGGCCTTAAAACCTTATGCCGCCAATCAAAGCGCATACATATTTGAAGGAGGCGCAGTCGGCTATTTTGGCTATGATTTAGCGCGCAGGGTGGAGCGGTTGCCAGCCACTGCTATTGATGCAGAACATATCCCCCAGATGATGGTAGGCATTTATGATTGGGCGGTTGTGGTGGATCACCGTGAGAAAACCACCTGTTTAATCTCACATGGGTTTGATGCACAAACCCAACAAGATTGGCCAAGCTTATGTGCTTTATTTGAAAATCCACCGACAATGACGCCTAAGCAAGCATTTGAGGTGCATAAAGAGCCCACTTCAAATATGTCGTTAGAAGCCTATGAATCTGCGTTCAACCGAATTAAACGCTATATTGTTGAAGGTGATTGCTACCAAGTAAACTTGGCGCAACGTTTTAGCGCCCCAGCCACAGGCGATGCTTGGCAGGCCTATGTGCAGTTACGCAAAATATCTCCCGCCCCATTTATGGCGTATATGAATTTGCCACAACTACAGGTGCTATCTGCTTCGCCAGAGCGCTTCTTGCAAGTGGTTGGAAAACATGTAGAAACGCGCCCCATCAAAGGTACTCGCCCTCGTGCAAGTGATGCCGCGCAAGATAGCCAAAATGCGCAAGAGTTACAAACCAGCCTAAAAGACCGCGCTGAAAACCTGATGATTGTGGATTTACTGCGGAATGACATCAGCAAGAGTTGTACGAATGTTCGCGCAGATCGCCTATTTGCACTTGAGAGTTTTGCGAATGTGCATCACTTGGTGAGTACGGTCACAGGTAAGCTTGCGCCCGAGATGACGGCCATAGATTTATTACGTGGTTGCTTTCCTGGCGGATCCATTACGGGTGCACCTAAATTGCGCTCTATGCAAATTATTGAAGAGTTAGAACCTAACCGCAGAGGTCTCTATTGTGGTGCGATTGGCTATATTGGTTTTGATGGCAATATGGATACCAATATCAGCATTCGTACAGCTGTGTATGCCCAAAGTGAAATTCGCTTTTACGCGGGTGGTGGCATTGTGGCAGACTCTGAAATGCAAAAAGAGTATTGTGAAACTTGGGATAAGGCATCTTCAATGTTGTCGCTCACGCAGTATTTTTTAAGTGCTAGCAAGTAAAAAGCTGCTTTAACAGCAACTCAATATTGGACTGATTGTTAACGTCCACCTCCAAACTATTCAGACTTTATGAAATTTTTGTGAATTAGCCTTATTTGGCTAAAGATTTCATGAATTTTCCTCGTTAAGGCTCTTGGCAATCATCACTTCGTGATGCTAAACCAGCAAACTCAATCTGGAGAAAATATGATCACTGAATTAGTTCGATCAAAGACAGGCTTAACAGCAGTTGAGTCGGAATATATGGCAAGGAATTTACTCATTCATGTCCCTATTTTGTCCCCCTCACATACCAATGAAGATGTGGTAACAGTTTTTAAGCAACATGAAAATATTATTGGCTTGCCCATTATTGAAAACAACAAGCCAATCGGTCTTATTAATCGAAATGTATTCATGGATGGCATGGCCAAGCCATATTATCGCGATTTATTTGGCCGAAAAAGTTGCATCGCATTTATGGATAAATCCCCACTTGTTGTCGAGGAGACGCTTGGCATTCAAGACCTCAGCTTTCAAGTGGTGGCATCTGGTAGAAAATCTTTAAATGATGGATTTATTATCACCAGTGCAGATGGTCAATATTTAGGGGTGGGAACTGGAGAAGATTTAGTTAAAGTGATTACAAATCTTCAAGCTGAAAAAAACAGACTGGTGATGGAAAGTATTAATTATGCCAGCGTCATCCAGAGTTCATTTTTGAGAAGCTCGAATCAAGATTTAGCGACAAGTCTTAGCGACTATTACCTGCATTGGGAGCCGCGAGATAAAGTGGGTGGTGATTACTATTACTGTAAGAAGTTTGATGATGGGTTCTTTTTGGCGCTGATTGATTGTACAGGTCATGGTGTCCCTGGAGCGTTTATGACACTGATTATGGCGTCATTTATTGACCATATTTTAATAGAAGATAACTGTCACGATCCAGCAAATGCATTAAGTGTTTTAAACCGCAAAGTTAAATCAGCACTTGGGCAAATTGCGCCTGAACAAATTGAAGGTAACGATCCAACAGCTGAAACACGCAATAAATTTCACAAAATGATGAGTCAAGATGGTTCCGACGATGGCATGGATGCAGTGTTTATTTGGGTCAATACTACCAATAAAAAAATTATCTACTCAGGTGCTAAAACACCACTTTTTTATATTAGAAAAGATGACGATGAGGTGCAGGTGTTAGCCGCCAACAAAAAAGGTGTTGGCTATATCAATACACCAATGGATTTTAAATGGGGCAATACAGAGCTAGAAATCACCGAAGGCATGTGTGTTTATCTAACAACGGACGGCATTATCGATCAAATTGGCGGTGAAAAAAGCATTGCATTTGGTAAAAAACGCTACACCGAGCTACTGATGAAGTATCGTGAGCTACCAATGGCGCAGCAAAAAGATGAGTTAATCAATGCATTTTATCAATATCAAAACAAGGAAAAGCGCAGGGATGATGTAAGCGCGATTGGTTTTAAGCTTTAATTAGGAGAGTTTTGTGGAAATTGATTTATTTAGTTCATTTAAAAATCATGCGTTAGAAAAAGGTATTGTTTTTTATTACAGCGGAAATATTTCTCAAAATGTCATCGCAACCATGGCTGAGGTATTGAGGCATCGTTTTGAAAGCGTTGGTAATCCCTCAAATACAAGAAAGGTTTTTTCAAGTTTTATTGAGATGGTACAAAATGCACTGCATTACTCCCCTTACTCTTTCGATGGCAATGTAGAAAAAATTGCTGCTGTCGCTGTCGGAAAGCAAAATAATCAATATTTTATTATCTGCGCAAACATTGTTGGTAGAGAGTTTGTTCCTCGCATTTCAGAAAAAATTGACTTAGTAAACGGCATGAGTAAAGAGGAGGTAAAAGCAGCCTATAAGGCGCAACTCAGAAGCGACAACTTGATAGATGATGAAATTAGCAGAGGCGCTGGCTTAGGTTTACTTACTATTGCAAGAGACTCTGTATCACCTATTGAATACCATGTTAAGCCTATCACACAATATGACAATCAATACTCAGAGCTGCACTTAAAAACGATTTTCTAGCCGCAATATTTTGATTCAATTTTAAGACTTTAACTTTAAAACTAGGAAGTAAAAATGGAAGATTTATATATCAAAGCAACTAATGATTCGCCAGAGGTGGATTTTAAATACACATTTAATCAATTAACTATTTCAGGCGAGGCTTACCCTGAAGATGCAAGTCGATTTTTTTATCCCATCATCATGGATCTAGTTGATTTTCTAAAGATCAACACAAAACCTGTTAACTTCAACTTTAAGCTCACATACTTTAACAGTGCTAGTACGAAAATGTTATTTAACATTTTTCAGTTACTCAATGAGCATTCAGAAAGTCATCAAAAAGTAACGCTCAATTGGATTTACGATGAGGAAGATGACACTATTAAAGACTTTGGCGAGGATATAGCAGAAGAGTTTCCTAGCATTGAATTTAACGCGGTAACAATTTCCCCTGTGTAAAGCTTCATCTCAGCTTTCAGTGTTATTAGGATATCAAAATGTTGATGAAATATCTCAATCAAGATCATAAAAGCAGAAACGCCGCGACACTAAGTCTGCCCGAACAGTTAACACTATTGCAATTAAAAACTGAAGCTATCTCCAAATTAGCCCCATTCAAGAATGATGATTTATTTCTTGAAGCACAATCTTATACGGGTGATGTCAAAACTATTGCAGAGAATATTAACTTAATCATAGAAAGGTTTATTGATAAAAAAACGGAAAAAGAAAAACAAATTTACGACTTGGCTTTTCATGACCCGCTGACAGGTTTGCAAAATCGAAGATTTATCTTGCAAAAGTTAGATGAGATCATCACTGCACAGTCCAACAATAAAGAATTCAATGCTTTAATTTATATCGACATAGACAAATTCAAAGCATTGAATGATACAAAAGGACATGAATACGGTGACATGCTTTTGATAGAAGTCGCTCGTCGTATGAAAAACTTAGTGCGCAACGCTGATATTGTTTCCAGATTTGGTGGAGATGAGTTTGTTATTTTAGTGCAAGGAATCAGTGAGTATGAGGAGGATGCTTCTACAGTAACTTGGGGGATAACAGAAAGAATTAGAGATGCGATCTCCTTACCTTACGAACTAAATAATCATTTGCACCACAGCTCACCCAGCATTGGTATCTGTCTATTTAAATCCAATCAAGAAAGTGCTGGTGAGATTATCAAGCGTGCAGATATTGCGATGTATCAGGCAAAGCAAGCGGGGGGTAATCGTAGACAGTTTTTTGATCCAGAAATGCAAAAAGCTATTGAAGTCAAAGTTGCAATACATAATGATCTAAAAAATGCAATCCAAGCGAACCAGCTATCATTGCATTATCAAATTCAGGTGGATAAAAACTCAAAACCCATTGGTTCTGAAGCTTTAATACGCTGGCAACATCCAACAAAAGGCAATATTTCACCGATTAAATTTATTGAAATCGCAGAAACGTCTGATCTGATTATTGACATTGGCAATTGGGTTTTAGATACAGCTTTACTTCAATTAAAAATATGGGAAACCAACAGCGTTTCCAGCCACTTATCATTGGCCGTCAATATCAGCGCAAAACAATTTAATCACCCTGATTTCATCACTCAGGTTTCTAAGCTGATTAAGAAGCATAAAATTAATCCTAAGTTATTAAAGTTTGAACTGACGGAGGGGGTTGCTGTATCCAATATTGATAGCGTGATTGAAAAAATGAACACATTGAAACAACAATTTGGAATTCGTATTTCTTTGGATGATTTTGGTACAGGGTTTTCCTCCCTTTCGTATCTTAAAAAACTACCGATTGATCAAGTGAAAATAGACCGTAGTTTTGTAAGAGATATGACCACAGATCATAATGATGCATCCATGGTAAAAGCCATTGTTGATATGGCAAAAACCTTCAACTTAGACGTCATTGCTGAAGGTGTCGAAACTAAAGAGCAACATGCGATGTTGATAAACTATGGCTGCAACTCTTACCAAGGATATTTATTTAGTAGACCGCTAACAATTGAAAAGTTTGATACACTCATAAATTCATTATGTGCAGTGAATACGCTTCCATCATTAACGTATCAATAAAACGAGAAAAATCAAAAATACCGCACATAAATCTATCTCAATCAGAAGTCATGCGAGTTAAGGGAAGATATGTGGGTCATCAAGCTCGGGGGTAGCTTACTCGGCAGCAGTGAGTTACAACATTGGTTAGATTTGATTGCAACGCATGGGGATGGCAAGGTTGTCATTGTGCCAGGTGGCGGCATGTTTGCCGATGCCGTGCGTCAAGCACAGATTGACACAGGCATTTCTGACCATACCGCCCACCAAATGGCGGTATTGGCGATGGATCAATACGGTCTGCTCATAAAAGGGCTGAATGACAATCTCGCCACAGCCGCAAGCGAGCTTGAAATTGCCGAACGCGGCTGGCAACATCGCGGCATTATTTGGATGCCATCAAAAATGGTGTGTGCTGACACTCATATGCCAGAAAATTGGCAAGTGACTTCTGATAGCTTGGCTGCATGGCTCGCGCAAAAAATTAACGCCCAACACTTAGTGCTAATCAAATCTAGTTTGCCTGAGCAAAAAATGGCAAATGCGCAATCTCTCGCGCAACAAAACTTGGTAGATGATTGTTTTGCCGACTTTATTGCTAATCAAGACTTTAAGGTATGGGCACTACACAAGCAGGATTTTTCATTATTTAGTCATGGCTTTCAAGCTGAGAAATTGGCAGAATATGCCATGCGTATCAGTTAATATGAACGATCATTATTCGGTTGGTGAAAGCAAACCAACCACCTATCAACCATAAACGAAAGCAAACCAATGACCGATTTAGTGGATGAAGAGAACACAAAAGACCGTGTATACAGCCTAGATGAAATTCAGGCAAAAATAGCAGCTGAATTCACTCATTGGGTATATGAAGATGGCTGGATTCGCCGCAAATACAAAACCAGCGGCTGGAAAGCAACTCTGATGGTCGTTAACACCGTTGGTCACTTGGCAGAGGCTGCTTGGCATCACCCAGATTTAACGGTTTCATACGCCTTTGTCATTGTAAAACTGTGTACCCACAGCGCTAAAGGGATCACTGATAAAGATTGGCAACTCGCCAAAAAAATTGAAGATGTGGTTCAATGGCAACCCGCAAAAGAGGGTGGCGCGCTCGAAGGTACCCCCAATGAAGATGCACGCTTTAAATATATGAAATATGATGAATAGTGAAACCACACCATTTTCTTCTATCGCAGAGCAGTTAATCAATGCTGGTCGCACCATTCACAACTTAGGTTGGGTGCCTGCAACCAGTGGTAATTTTTCTGCGCGATTAGATGATGCGCGCATTGCTATTACTGTATCTGGCAAACATAAAGGCTGCTTAACGCCAGATGATATTATGCAGGTTGATTTGCATGGGCAATCGTTAGATGGCAAAAAGCCTTCTGCTGAAGCGCTTTTACACACCACTTTATATCAGCGTGATGTCAGTATAGGCGCGGTTTTGCATCCACACTCGCCTGCATCCACACTGCTTTCTCGGCTGATAAAAAACGAACTCGTGCTTGAAAACTACGAGCTTTTGAAAGCATTTCCTCATATTAAAACGCATGAATCGCGTGTTATTATCCCCATTTTCGGCAATGACCAAAACATTGCACGGTTGGCGAGTGAAGTAGAAAGCTACATGCAAACGCATGCGGATGTGGTGGGTTATATCATTGCAGGGCATGGCTTTTATACATGGGGCAACAGCGTAAACGACGCACTCCGCCATGTGGAAGCGCTTGAATTTTTGTTTAATCAAGAACTACAGTTACTTAAATTTAAACAATAAAACAGACACAATCATTACAAAAAATTGGAGAAGAAATGAGCGTATTGGCAATTTACCATCAAGATCATCCAGAACAAGCTGAAATTTTCCATGATCGTGCGGCGATTATGGCACAACTGGCAAAAATTGACGGCATGTTTGAATCTTGGCAAGCCAGTATGCCATTGCCAGTGAATGCCAGCCAAGACAGCATTTTGCAAGCCTACGCCCCGCAAGTGGCAAGACTTAAAGATAAATACAACTTTCAATCCGCCGATGTCATTAGCGTCACGTCGGATCATCCGCAAAAAGCGGAAATGCGTGCCAAATTTTTAGATGAGCATATCCACAGCGATTTCGAAGTGCGCTTTTTTGTAGAAGGTAAAGGCTTGTTTTACCTGCATCCAGATGAATATGTATATGCCATTCTTTGCGAGCAGGGCGATTTAATTAGCGTGCCTGCTGGCATCAAGCACTGGTTTGACATGGGCGCAGAGCCGCATCTCAAATGCATACGATTGTTCACCACGCCTGAGGGTTGGGTGGCGAATTTTACTGGCCACAGTATTAGTCAATCGTTTCCAACGATGGAATCGTTTATTGCATCTACTGCCGTAAACCCATGATACGCGCTATTCTCACAGATATTGAAGGCACGACCTCGTCGATTTCATTCGTGAAAGAAGTGCTCTTCCCCTATGCTAAACAACACCTCGCAAGCTACGTGCATGCGCATAGTGAGGATGCAGAAATACGTAAAATTTTGGATGAAGTTGCTGCAATTGCAGGTCAACCACTTAACGACCAACAAGCCATCAACACCCTAATTACGTGGATAGACCAAGACAAAAAAATAGCACCGCTTAAAAACCTGCAAGGCTTAATTTGGGAGCACGGTTACCGCAACCAAGACTTTTACGGCCATCTTTACCCCGATGCGCATACACAACTCAACACATGGCACGCAGCGGGTATAAAACTATATATTTTCTCATCTGGCTCGGTATATGCGCAAAAACTACTGTTTACGCATACTGAATATGGCGATCTCACCCCTCTGTTTTCTGGCTACTTCGATACTCGCATCGGCATGAAGCAAGCGCCAGCCGCCTATGAAGCTATTGCAAACCAAATTGGGCTAGATGCAAAAGAGATATTGTTTTTATCCGACATTGCCGCAGAACTTGATGCAGCCAACAGCGCAGGCATGCAAACCTGCCAGTTGGTAAGAGAACAGACAGTCGCGTGCGATCAGCACGCCACAGCAGAAAGTTTTTTTGATGTGCTCGTAAAATGACAGTACATCGCCAAGCAGGGCAGCGTCACTTAACCCATAAGACATCACTTAACTCAACCCCTCCATTTGTGAGCAAATGAAAGATTTAACCAACCTTTAGCGCACTTTGCGCCATGCTATACTCACCGTAACATTCACACTCAACTAACAAAATGATTCAATACAACCCAAAAGACTGGATTACCTTCATCTTTCGTTTTCACCAAGCGGATACGGTTAGCCAACTGATGCCCATGATGATTTTCATCGCGCTATATGCTGGCGGCATTGCCTACCTAGAAATAGAATATTGGCAACTCGCTGATACCAGTCATTTAAAAAATATCCCCTTAATGCACACCACCGTTGGCTTTGTATTGTCATTATTATTGGCTTACAGAACCAACACCGCGTATGAACGCTGGTGGGAGGGCAGAAAACTATGGGGCGCCTTAGTGAACAACAGCCGAAACCTCGCACTTAAACTTTCAGCCTTTTTAACCACTGAAGAAGACAGAAACTTTTTCAGAATCATTATCCCAGCTTACGCATTGGTACTTTCTAAACATTTATCGAATGAAGAGGTCAGCCAAACGCTGTTTGAAGGCTTAGATTTAGAAATCGACCACCGCAAACACCACCCCAGCCAACTCGCTAAACAGATATTTAAAAAATCCAACGAGTTATACACATCAGGCAAAATCACAGGCGACCAGTTTTATATCATTAACGCTGAACTTCAATCATTTATTGAAATTTGCGGTGCTTGCGAACGCATTAAAAATACACCAATCCCCTATTCTTACAGTACCTTTATTAAAAAATTTATTTTCTTTTACATCATGACCTTGCCGTTTGGCTATGTGTTTAGTTTGGGTTATTACGTCATTCCGATAGTGGTGTTTATCTTTTACGTATTAGCCAGCCTAGAACTGATTGCCGAAGAAATTGAAGACCCCTTTGGCGGTGATGACAACGACTTACCCACCAGAAAAATGGCTGAAAATATCAAAAAAAATGTGCAAGAGTTGATATAAGGCTGTAACCAGTGCGTTCTTAAAAGCCTAGGTTTAGAGTCACTCCATCATGTTTTAGCCATAGATGGAAGATGAAACGTATATGTTTCAATTGAATACTTTACCGCTGGGATTGTGTAAATCTTGAGATGAAATATTATTACCTGATGCGACAACCTCACAAAGCTGCGTGAAAACCTCCGCGAATGCTTGGTTGCACTCTCTAATCCAGCGGATATATGGTGGGCTAGCTTGATTCCCAATAACATCGTTCCATACGCAGACGTATAGTCCCGTCCTCCAGCGCACATCTTCAGATAGGGGTATTGCAAGCGACCACGGTACAAATATCTGATCCAGTTCGTGAAGCCACGCTGTCGTTGTCGATTGCAGTGGTGTTTCGGTGTCTGGGTACTTGCTGTGGAAGCAATAGCTCAAGTTGGTGATTAGCTCTCGCTGATTTTGATTTAGAGTGAGTTGGGGAAAGGATTTTTCCGCAAGATTCAAGTGTGCAACCAAGTCGTGACTTGGGTTTACATTGAGCACTGCCTTCGCCAACGCACGTTTGCCCCCGATGAACTGATTTCGATCTGGGTGAGCAATTGTTAGGTACGCCTTGAGAAGCTTTTCAAGTGCTTGCTGAGCTAGAACGAAGCCACTAGACAATCCTTGCAATAATAAGCATCGAGCAGAGGCGTAATCTCCGACAGAATGGTAGAGCCATATTGTTGCAGGTGGATATTTCTTACTAGATTCCATTTTCTTTCAACTCAAGCATGCGCTTTCTTCCCCACTTTATGTCCATGATTCAAATCCAACAAGCTATAGTAGTTGTGCGGTTTGAGTACCGTTTGCACCGCCTCATCTAACATTTCTGGGTAATCTTTACTGTAGTGCAAACCACGGCTTTCGTGGCGTTGCATGGCGCTGAGGACGATGAGTTCTGCGACTTGGAGTAGGTTTCTTAGTTCGATTAAATCGTTGCTGATTCTAAAATTGCTGTAAAACTCGTGTACTTCGTCGCGTAGCATGTGGATGCGGTGCAGGGCGCGGGAGAGGCGTTTGGTGGTGCGGACGATGCCGACGTAATCCCACATACAGCGGCGCAGTTCGCCCCAGTTGTGGGTGATGATGACCTCTTCATCGGCATCGGTGACGCGGCTTTCATCCCAATCTGGCAACTCAACTAATGGCATGGTTGGCGCGGCCAAAATGTCGTTGGCGGCGGCTTCGCCAAATACCAAGCATTCTAATAGTGAGTTGCTGGCGAGGCGATTTGCGCCATGTAGCCCTGTGCAAGCGGTTTCGCCGATGGCGTACAAGCGTGGAATGTCGGTTTCGCCGTTTTGGTCTGTCATCACGCCGCCACACATATAGTGCGCGGCAGGTACCACGGGGATGGGCTGGGTGGTAATGTCGATGCCGAGTTTAAGTAGGCGTTTGTAAATATTGGGGAAGTGCGAAATCACAAAGTCTTCTGGTTTGTGTGAAATATCCAGTAGCACATGTTCTAAGCCGTGTTTTTTCATTTCAAAGTCAATCGCACGCGCCACAATATCGCGCGGGGCTAGCTCTGCGCGGGCATCGTGTTCTGGCATAAAACGCGAGCCATCGGGGCGTTTTAAAATGCCGCCTTCACCACGAATCGCCTCAGTGATTAAAAATGATTTTTCTTGCGCGTGGTACAAACACGTGGGGTGGAATTGAATAAACTCCATATTCGCCACGCGGCAACCTGCACGCCATGCCATCGCCACGCCATCGCCCGTGCTGACATCTGGGTTAGTGGTAAAGCGATAGACTTTACCCGCGCCGCCTGTCGCCAATACGGTGTGTTGTGCGCCGATGGTGATGACTTTGCCTGTACTATGGTTGAGGATGTACGCGCCTAGGCAATCTTCACCCTTACGTTTCATTTTGCGCGCGGTGATCAGGTCAACCGCAATATGTTCTTCTAGCAAGGTGATGTTGGGGTGCTTTTTAATTTTAGCGGCAAGTGTTTGTTGCACGGCTTTGCCCGTGGCATCGGCAGCGTGAATAATGCGGCGGTGACTATGGCCGCCTTCACGCGTAAGGTGGTAATCAACCCCATTTTCTTCTTTGGTAAACGGCACGCCTTCTTCAATCAGCCAGCCGACTAAGCCACGCGCATGTTCTACCACTTGGCGCGTCACTTCGCCATCGCACAGGCCTGCGCCTGCAATGAGGGTATCTTGAATATGCGCTTCTATAGAGTCATCATCCGCCAGCACAGCCGCGATGCCGCCTTGCGCCCAGTTGCTTGCGCCATCACTAATGCTACGTTTGCTGATGACGCAAACTTTCTTTTTATCCGCTACCTTGAGCGCTAGGGTAAGCCCTGCCAGCCCGCTGCCGATTATCAAAACATCAAATTGTTGCATGTGATTCCATTGCTGTGAACTTTTGCCAGTTTAACGCTGTCTGTAACAGTATGCTAGTTGCAATATTAGCTAAGGAAACACGGAATAAGTCGTTGAGCGTGATGAAGTGCGAGGCGCACGGAACGCAGAAACCGAGATAGTATGCGGTATACAGCGAGGTTGCGAGTGCCGCGCAACGAAGCAATTCGCTCGCGTAGACACTTAATACCGTGTTTACTTAAAATTAAAGGGATGCGATATGATTGACACTGCAAATATTGAAAAATTTTCGCGCCTTGGCTTCGTAGATACAGGGGCGCAAGGTTATACTTCAACTATCAATAATCGTTACACAGGGAGCAAGGCCTCTATGAGTGAAAACTCAAGTGGCAGTGAAGCTGCCGCTGGCAATCGTGAGCTAGATCAAGCGCTGGTAGAGCGTGCGCAAAGTGGTGATAAGTTAGCCTTTGGTATGCTGGTAGAAAAATATCAGCGTAAGCTAGGTCGCTTGTTATCGCGCATGATTCGTGATCAGGCGGAAGTTGAAGATGTAGTGCAAGAGTCTTTTATTAAAGCGTATCGCGCATTGCCTAATTTTAGGGGTGATAGTGCGTTTTACACTTGGCTGTATCGCATTGGCATCAATACCGCTAAAAATTACTTGGTGTCGATGGGGCGTCGTCCACAAACGCTCAAAGAAGTTGAAATTGAAGATGTGGAAAACTTTGAAGATGGCGATGAGTTGCGCAGTATGGATACCCCAGAAACCGCAATGATGACCAAAGAAATCGCGCAAACGGTCAATGATACCGTGGCTTCATTGCCTGAAGAATTGCGTACAGCGATTACTTTGCGTGAAATTGAAGGGCTAAGTTACGAAGAAATTGCCATTTTAATGGCTTGCCCAATTGGTACTGTGCGCTCACGTATTTTTAGGGCGCGTGAAACGATTGCACAGAAATTACGCCCATTACTAGGGACATCAGAAGATAAACGTTGGTAGTGAGTATGATCTCGTTAGCATCACTGAAAATGTTGTTAAGCCAGATTCTGCGCTGATCTATTGATTGGTAAGTGTTAGAAAAACATTGATGGCAAAAGGTAAAAATTGAGCTAAATTTTAAACAATTGCATTGTGGACTGTTTGGTTTTAAGGAGTATAAGATGAAAGAACAAATTTCTGCTTGGATGGATGGGGAAGTCTCCATGGAAAATGCGCAGCATTTGCTGACATCAGTCAAAGCTGGTGGTGAAACGGCAGAGTGTTGGCGCACATACCATCTGATTGGCGATGCGATGCGTGGTAACGCTGAGTATAAACCTGATCTTACGCAAAAAATTATGCAACAAATTGCCTTAGAGCCAAGCGTATTAGCCCCGAAAACTAAAAAATCTACTGCTAAAAATCAGACTTATTGGTCGGTTGCAGCTTCGGTTGCAGGTGTCATGTTTGTGGGTTGGATGGTGTTGCAACAACAGTCTGACTCAAACAATACTTTAGCCCCAATTGAAATTGCACAAAATCTGCCAGCGGAATATTTAGCTGCGCATCAATCTTCTGCGCCAAGCGGCCATGCTTTTTATATACAGCCTGCCTCTTACTCCCTAACTGGTGCTGAAGGCGGCAAGTGATGCAAATGTGGTTGCCAGTGACGTTGCTGGCATGGTCTTTGATTGGGATGGTCGCCCCGCAAGCTTTTGCCGCACAAGATGATGCATGGCTTGTGCTAGAAAAAGCTTCTCACGCGGCGCGCGAATTAAGCTATCAAGGCATCTACGTTTATCAATCTGGGAATGGTGCAAAATCGGTACAAATCACACACACAAATCACGGCGATGGTGAGTATGCGCGCATGGTTGCGCTAGATGGTGCTCCAAGAGAGGTGCTTTGCCAAGGCCACGATGTGGTGATTTTTAATCCCAAAAATGAAAAAGTGTTGATACAAAAACGTCGTGGGCAAAATATGTTTCCCGCTTTGTTTCCCAATACTTTGGATTCTCTCAAAATGAGTTATCAAGTGCGCTTGGGTGGGGTTGAGCGTGTGGGTGGGCGTGACGGACAGATTGTATATTTAGACCCCAAAGATAACCTGCGTTATGGACATGCTTTTTGGGCTGATCGCGAATACGGCTTATTGCTCAAATTTATCACCACGAATGAACATAACGATATTTTAGAGCAAATTGCATTTAATCAGATTGCGATGATGAGTAACCCAAGTTTAGATTGGTTCAAACCAAATTTAGATCACAATAAAACCTATGTGATGGATCAATCTACTCCGCCAGCTACTCAAACAGAAGATGGTGGTGTGGTTGTAGGGCAAGTGCCTTTGGGTTATCGTAAGGTAGATCAGTTGATGTTAAAAGTCGCAGGCAAGCCTGTACCAGTAACCCAAATCATATATTCAGATGGGTTGGCTTCTGTGTCTCTATTTGTAGAGCCTTTAATGCGTGGGTTGCCGCCTAAAGTTGGCCATACAAACATGGGCGCAACAAATTTTTATGCGGTTGTCAGCGAGGGTCACCAAATTATGGTGGTAGGCGAAGTGCCCGCGGCTACCGTGGCGCAGTTTGCGAGCGCTGTGAGCTTTAAAAAATAATAGTTTTATGTGCAAACCTGATACGCAGTTATGTATGTCAAGGTAATAGATTGAAGTCAAAATACCTAGTAAAGATCAAAATACCCAGTAAAGAGTAAGCGATGATAGAAGAACAAGCGATTGTATTAAGTGTAAAGCAAGATAATGCTACGTTAGAAATTATACGCAACAAGCCTTGCGGTATTTGTGGCAAAACCCGCGGTTGCGGAATCTCGTTATGGGGCCGTATTTTTGGGCACGAGGCGAGTGTATTTAAAGCCGCGAATCAAATCAACGCTAGGGTGGGTGATGCTGTAATCGTGGGGATTGACGAGCAAGCGGTAGTTTTAAGCGCATTTGCGGTTTACGGCATACCACTTATTACCATGTTTGTAGGGGGCTTCTTAGCCAGTATTTTCCCTGGTAGTGATTTGCACGCAGATAGAAATGCCGTGATTGGTGCCGTGCTCGGTTTGTTAGCGGGTGGGGCTTGGCTAAAAGGTCATTTGCAAGGTCGCCGAATGGATTCGCGCTTTAGCCCTGTGATTCTTCGCCTAGGTACTGAGGCTGTCGTTAATTTCAAATGCTAATTTATTAGATTTTCTCAAAGTTTTTTCGTGATTTTTCAGGTTTAACTTCCACATTTTTTAATACTAGATGAGGTCAATACATGCTTAAACAAAGCTTAACGATACAAAAGTTGATTGCAGTTGTGGCAATGAGTTTGTCAGTTTCTATTGCAACATTTACATCACTCGTACACGCTAGAGATTTGCCAGACTTTACTGAGCTGGCAGAAAAGCAAGGCGCATCTGTCGTAAACATTAGTGTTACTCAGGTGGTACAAGGCAATGCCTCACCGTTTGCGGGTATGCCCGATGACGAAGCGCTAGGGGAGTTGTTCCGACGTTTTGGTATGCCTAATATGCCTGGGATGCCAGGTGGGCAAGGGCAGCCACAAGAGTATAAATCTCAATCTTTAGGTTCTGGTTTTATCATCAGTGCTGATGGTTATATTTTAACCAATGCTCACGTTGTAAATGCCGCTGATGAGGTGATTGTAAAGCTAGCTGATAAACGCGAATTTAAAGCAAAAATCATTGGCGCTGATCGTCGCACAGATGTTGCCTTGATTAAAATTGACGCAAGCAACTTACCCAAAATCACGGTGGGCGACCCAAACCAGCTGAAAGTGGGTGAGTGGGTGGCTGCTATCGGTTCACCATTTGGGCTAGAAAACACCATGACGGCGGGTATTGTGAGCGCGAAAGGGCGTGCATTGCCGCAAGAAAATTTTGTGCCATTTATTCAAACAGATGTGGCGATTAACCCAGGCAACTCTGGCGGCCCATTGTTTAACTTAAAAGGCGAAGTAGTGGGCATTAACTCGCAAATATATAGCCGCAGTGGTGGCTATATGGGCTTGTCATTTGCGATACCGATTGACGTAGCGATTGATGTTTCCAACCAAATTAAAGCGAGTGGCAAAGTGACGCGCGGCTGGCTAGGTATTGCAATTCAGGAAATTAGCAAAGAGTTAGCAGATTCATTTGGTATGAAAAACACGAATGGCGCTTTAGTCGCAGGTGTAGAAAAAGGTAGCCCTGCAGAAAAAGGCGATTTAGAAGCAGGGGATGTCATTACCAAATTTGATAACAAGCCTATCATTACCTCATCCGACTTGCCTAGAGCCGTAGGTGCAACCAAGCCAGGTAAAGACGTGTCTGTGGAAGTGATTCGTAAAGGCGTCGCTAAAATGTTGACGATTTCTATCGGTGAAATGCCGCAAGATAAGGATGACGCTACAAATAACGGCGGTAAAGGGTTAGCTAAACCTGAACCAAACCGTTTAGGCTTAACCTTAAGAGATATTACTCCTGCGCAAAAGAAAAAGTTAAATGGTAAGGGCGGTCTATTGGTGAGCGATTCACAAGGCGCAGCTGCTCAAGCAGGAATTCGTCGTGGCGACGTAGTGCTTGGCATTAATAACACCGAAGCGCAGTCGGTTGAGCAGTTTAATAAAGTGGTGGCTAGCCTACCTGTTGGTAAAACAGTCGCTTTGCTAGTTCAGCGAGGTGATAATACGTTGTATGTGCCTGTTAAGGTTGCTAAATAACGCGATGTTATGCGAGAAAAATGCCCCGAGTTCGGGGCATTTCTTTTGAAATGTAATGGTATTAAGTCCCTGTTTTTATCAGTGCCTAGTCTGTTTAACCTTAGCACTTTTTTCAGATTTTAAATAGGAGGGTATTTGTTACTTTTTTGACTAGATACATAGCGCATTTTAATAGTAGAATTGAAACTTAATAGCACTATGTAAATCCTAATTATATTAACAACTTACTTTACTTTAATCTTTGGGGTTAACTTCATGGCAAATGTAACAAAAAGACATACTGACGCATCATACGATGACTTGATGGAAAAGTTGAGTTTGGATAGCACAACCTCTGAGCCGTACTATCAACAACTAAAACGAAAAATTAAAGGGTTAATTGAAACTGGCGAGCTTGGCTCAGGCTTAGGTTTGCCCGCAGAGCGCGTACTTGCAGCTATGCTCAATGTCAGCCGCACTACCGTAAAGCGTTGCTACGACGAATTACGTAAATCTGGCGAATTAAGTACACATGGTCGTGGCGGTACGCTGGTTAAAGATACTCCTAGAGTTAGTCCTACACTAGGTAAGCTTCGCGGTTTTACTGAGGAAATGGCTGAAGTTGGCGTTGTTGCTTCTACACGGGTATTACAACACGATGTGATAAAAGATCGTACCATCGCTTCTATTTTTAAACGTCCATCTACAGCAACATTTTTACGAATGGTGCGCCTGCGTCTGGGTGATGGTGTTCCCATGACGCGCGAAATTGCTTGGTACGATTTAACCATAGCACCACAAATGGCAGATTGGGACACGAGCGGTTCAGCCTACACTTTTTTACAAGAGCGCTGCAATATTAAGATGATTTGGGCTGAACAATCGATTGAGGCGATTATGAGTTCGCCAGAAGAGTCGGAAATTTTCGGCTTTAACGAAAGCAACCCTTGCTTGCTATTAAAGCGCAAATCATTTTCGACCCAAGATCAGTTGGTGGAGTACGTTGAAGGCACCTTCCGAGGTGATGCGTACGCCTATCGCTTAAAATTAAGCGTTTAATTCAACTTCATAAATATAGTCTTCATAGGCTGTCATCTGGTTTAATAAAGCACCCAATCAGCTGGCAGCCTCACTTCGTGACCTGCTTTATAGTTACCAAGCTTAGTATATTGACAGCTTGAACCATTAAAACGCCACAAGCCACGGCTAACGTACAGTGTTCAATATACTTTATTGAATACTAAAGCTTCTTCATCACGCTCGTAAATATTTCTGACGCTACCAATGATGTTAACCAAACCTGCAGTTTTGGGTACGAACTAGACTCAAACCAACTAGCATCGACTGCCGAAAACTGGCGAATAAACGGGAAAATCGCTATATCTGCTAGGCTTAAGCTGTTTCCCATTAAATACCTTTGTGTCTTTAGATGACCCTCAAGTTTCTGTAAAAAACTTTCACCTTGTGCTCGATACTCTGCTTGTGGCTGCTCTGGAAAGCGCTCAGGATATTTATAGCGATCTAATGTGCGTTTGAACGCACCGTCATTTTCTGCAATCAGTGCGTCCATGCGCGCTTGTAGCACAGGTTGGTTGTCTCGTAGCCAGTCATCAGAATCTTGCTGTTGCAAAGCCCAGAACATGATATCTAGGCTCTCTTCTAATACCATGCCATCCTGCAAAACCAAAACGGGTACCGTGCCTTTGGGTGATGCTTGCAACATAGAGGCTGGCTTATCTCGCAAAGATATTTCGAGTATTTCAACTTCAATGTTGGCGTAACGCAACGCCATTCGTGCGCGCATGGCGTAAGGGCAACGGCGGTAGGAGTAGAGGGTGTGATGAGTTTGCATGGCGCTAAATACTATCATGACGAAAAACAAAAGTAAGTATCTAGGGACTCACTGAACAAAAAACGACGCTAATAGATGTTGACAATTTAAATTTTATGGATATAAAATGGATTCTTATAAAAGTTCTTTATGGATATTTTAAGATAAATCTGTAAATAATAAACAATCATTGTTGGGTATACGGAACGCGTTGTTGTAATTTTTATTAGGGGAGTTTAAAGCGTGCTTGAGTAGTGTGAGTAAAGGGCTTCACCTATTCAGATTATGAACCAAACAGGCTAAAATCAAGGAATTTATCATGTATAACAGTCCATTAACCCCTGCATTAAGAAAGCTTATGCACACCTGCCAGGTTTTAAAAACAACAGAAGCAAAAGTATTGGCAGCGCATCTTAACAAATCACCCTCTACTGTTCGCACAGAGTTTCAGCGTGTGATGACCATAATGAACGTCAACTGTCGATATGCCGCACTAAAAACGGCAGAGGAAAATGGGTGGATTGACGATTCAAGTTTCGAATGATGTGCTGTAAATGTATGCAATTGCAGTATGGTTGGCACTATTCTGGTAGCGTAATATTGCGTTTGAGGTGAGATAGATCATTGTCTGTAACGCCTATATTTCAAACTCAATCATCAGGAGAAGTCAGAAAATGCAACAGCAATCATGTGAGCGTCAAGAGGTACCAAAAGAGCTAATAAAGTACCGTAAGAATTTTCCTCAGTATATTTTAGCCAATCCCAACTACTTTGGTAATTTGGAGTCCGCTGGTAAGTTTGATCCAATATTTAAACTTCAAAATAGCACTTACTATGAAAATCTAGGTTGCTTAGGTCTTCAGCCGCAGTTTAATTTACTCAAGGCTGTACTCTATGTTAACCAAGATACTGGATATGCTGGCGGGCTTTGTTCTGCAGGCTCATTGGAGTATGTCAGGTTTTATTTGTCGTTTGACGATGGGGTAACTTGGGTAGATCAAGGACTCACAAGCCTGAATGTGCATGATGTAAAGCATGAGGGGCGCTTGGAGTATGCAGTTGAGATGGCGGTCGACATCAAACGCTATCCATGTAAAAAGCCGAATCAATTGTTAGCACGTGCAATTTTATCTTGGAGCGTAGCGCCACCAGCAAACACCCCGAACTACATCCCTGTTTGGGGGAATGTTGTGAATGCACATATTTTGGCTCAACCCGCAGATAATATTGTGATTAAAGATTTAATTGATCTCTCTATCTTAAAAGAGCTTGGGGATCTTATAAATGTAGAGCTACCTATTCCAACAAAACATTTGCCCGTCGATTATCTGCAGTTGGAGCAGACTTATCTCCAAGCGGAAGTAGAGTCGCATCGGTTTGCATATCCCTTGGTGCAGGAGATGATCGCGCAACCTGCAAGTCTAAGTGCCACACAAACGCTATCAGAAATGCCGTTCAGTCAATTTAAGTTCGATATATCCAAAGTGATTGATCAGCTAGCGAATACAGATGGCAATATTGATTTTGAAGAGCTGAATTGTATCGGTCTGCAACCAAAAGCTACGCTTGATCAACTGGTGGGCGTATTAAAAGTTAAAAAACCGCAAGGTTACTCAGGTGGGCTGTGCTCCAAGGGAAGCTTAGAATATGTTCGTTTTTACCTAGATTTTGGAGCAGGCTGGGAGGACATGGGGTTGACCTCGGTTCAGGTGCATGATTTAGGCATGTTGCCAAAAGACGGTTTAAATTACGCAGTGTTTTTACCTGTTGATCTAAGCAAGTATCGTAAATTATGTAAGCTTGGTCCAGTATACGCAAAAATGCGCGCCATTCTATCGTGGAGTTCACCGCCACCAGCTAATACCCCAGATTTTATACCTACTTGGGGTAACGCAGAAAATACCTTGGTATTGCTGACGCCAGGAAAAGTTCACGAGGGCACAACACCTGCGCCTATCATTACTGCGGTGTGCGGGCAAAGTGTTGCTGAAATAAATCCGTCTACAGGAACGCTTACGAATGCCTCCTTCACTGACAGTCCCTTTGGTAATAGTTTGTGGATTAGTGGACATATCGGCAATGCGCCAGACATAAGCGGCGGAGCAGCCAAACTTAAGTACCGTCTGATGTACTACACATCAGATATTGGAGGTATTAATCCACCGCCTGGAGACTTTAAGCCAGTTGCTAACAAGTTTGGCTTATCATTAGAGCAGTTAAGTGGTGGTAGTTGGACATTCCCTGCACCTGTCACGCAAAACCCCTCTGCTGATGGTATTGTTGACTATCAAGAGGATCTGATTGCACCTGTGATGACATTTGTCAATCTTGATATCTTAGGTGTATTACATACCGCAGGCGATAATAATAGTTACCGCTGGTTGAGGCTCGATGTGATGGATCCATTGAACCCAGCCAATATCTTAACATCATCCCAAACCATTAAAGTTAGGATTGATAACAAAGCACCTACGGCTAGCATCACGATGAATCAAGGAGCCTGTTCTGACATTAATGTTGGAGATATCATTACTGGAACATATACCACTGCAGATGACTTTTTTGGCTCGGTGGCTATAGATATATTGGGTAATCCAGGGGGTAAGCTAGAAATAACATCATTAATTAGGACCTCTACGGGTGAATCTGGTACTTGGAGCTTTGATACATTTGGTATGACAAAGTGCGGCTATGTTGTGCAACTTACCAGCAAAGACCTTGCACTGATTGGTTATGCGAGTGGTACATCATATCTTGCGGGCGGTGGAAATCAATTTAAACCAACGGCACTTGGGTTCTGCTTAAGATAAAGCGGTAGCACAAGTGGAAAAAAAATGAGGGCAGAAATGTCCTCATTTTTTTTGCTTACGGGAATGGTAAATGTATGCATTTGCAGTATGGATTTTTTATGGATTTTTGCCTAATCTAAACGTGTTGGGTATAGCGCCCACATAACAATTTTAAGGAGAAGAACGTGGATGAGCATCAATCTAAAATCCCTTGTTGCCCAGATCTGATTGAGGATAATCATTGTGATATTTTCAATTTTAGTCGAGTACTTACCTATCCAACGAGTGTTGAATCACGCAATGGCCAACAAGTACATGTGGAAGTCATATTACATTTTAAATTTTCACGTTGTACATTAGGTTTAACACTCGGTGATCCCGCATACAGCACAACACTTCTGCCCGGAGAAAAAGTGCGTTTAAGCACTACAGATAGGAGAAGTCGTTTCAGTTTTGATAGTGAGAGTACCTTGAGCTATCGTAGCGAACAAATCTCAGAAGACCAGTATTTTATGACCGCGACGCAAAAATACATGGCAGATGGTTCAGCAGCACAGTCAGGTTATGCCAGCAGTGCATCAGCCAGCAATTGGGATTTTCATGGCGATGCTAGCGGGAGTATCGGCCTATTTTCACTCAGTGCCGATGCCAGCACTAATGCTAGAGGGCGTCACAATAGTAGCTCCGTTGCAGATTATTTAAACCAGCAACGTACACATATGCAAAGTGCTGCATCTCAAGCGGTAAGCGCGACGCACAAGGCACATTCAATTTCTATTGGCGAGGTATCAAGTAGAACGCATACACAGGGTGAGTCAGAAGACCATTATGAAGCATCATCACGTGAGTTTAGTAATTTAAACAAATGCCACGCAGTTACTTATACGTTCTATCGTATTAACAAAAAGCAAAAAATTAAGTTTGAGTTAGTCTCTATCGAAAGACGCATATTAGATGACAGCGCCCCTATCGGCGGCGTAATTCAAGTGCCAACCACAAAGTCTTTACCCATCGCATTTGTGCCACAAGATATTGCCGCAACAGCAGCAATTAAACGCAGCACCGTTGCAGGTAATGTGGCTGCGGCCAATTTTGAGTCAGCAGCATTGGCTGCAACACCAAGTTTTGTACGTAGTAACTTGGCAAATAATGCCGATTTTAAAGCGCCCATCGACAATGCGATTCGAGAAAAAGCGCTTAACCAAGTCAATCAGCAACTTATTGCAAAAAACCTCATTACAAAAGAGGGAAAGGTGACGCAAGAGATTAAGCAAGCGATTGAGTTTGAATCGGAGTTTTCATTACCGACACCAGGGGTCATAGTAAAAGGCTGTTTGGACGAGTGTGATGTTTGCGAGCCGCTATTAAAAGAGCGCATGCAACTTGAAAATGATTTGTTACGCAAACAAATTGAGTTGTTAGAAAAATCTCAAGAGTATCGTTGCTGCCCCATTGCAGTGAATGAGCATTGTGAATAGCCTGCCAACATTCGATAAAGCTGAATTTGGTTAACATATTAATTTAAATAGTAAATATTGATTGGACAATAAAATGAAATATAAAAAAACTGAATTGCAGGATCCTTTTAGTCGTGCTGAGTCTAGTGCATCAGGCCCACTTAAGGTTGTTGTGAGTGGTTCAAATGACTTTTACGGTGCAAATAGTTTAGAAACGTTTTCAAGCGCAAGTGGGCTTAGTTTGACACACGAAGACGCACAGGGCTTTTTGGATTACCCAACTTCTTTCCCAGGTAAAGCTGCAAATTATTGGCGTAAAGATGCGGGGGTCAAGGTATGGGCCTATGAGGAGACCTTTGACAATTGGCAGGATACTTTGGGCATGGATGCCGTGAATGTGTTTTATCACTCTGGACATGGAAATATGGATGGAAATGGCGTTTTTCAAGCGCCATTAGGTGGTTTGTGGGACAACCGAGATTGGGCGTTTTCAAACAAGATGGCCTTTGCAAATGAAAAGTTACGCTATTTGTTTTGGTCTACTTGCTATTCATTACGGGTTTCAGGATCAGACAACCCAGTGAAAACTTGGTGGAATCCGAACAAAGGGGGCTTGCGTATGCTCTTTGGATATGAAACCACTAGCATTGACGATGCAAGCTATGGATCAAAGTTTTGGGAAGAGTGGAAAAAAGGCAAAACCTTTGCACGCGCATTTTTAGATGCCAGCTGGAGAATCAGCCATAATCAAGTGCCAGTGGTCATGGCCGTTGGTGCAAATCAAGCTGAAGCGATTAATCGGCTAAACAGCGAGCGATTTTTTCAGCAAGCATCAGTTGCTAAAGGTTGGTACCAATGGCAATGGGTGGGTACTTTGCCGAATAGGTCATTTGCCAACAAAATAATCGTGCCAAAAGACATCAATAGCTTGATTCTAAATAATAAATTTTCAGATGATGCGACACTTTCAATATTGGCATCTAAGCTAGGTATGGCAAAAAGCAAAGCAGAGACTATTTTGCTTGATCAAAATGGCAACCGCATGCTCTCGTTAAAAGAGCTGCAGATGAATGTTAATGCAGAAGGTGCAATCAATCTACATTTTGGAAAAGCTAATTATCAAAATAAAACGTTGTTGAGCGAAGATAAGGCAGTGAAAATTGCACAGCGCTTTTTAGGTGATTTTGAGTTAGGGGCTGGCGTAGAGTTGAAGCTGGGCAATATCCGTCATCACTTTACTTGTGGAGGCACGTTAGCAGGTAGCGGGACACTTGAAGCGCCCTCAGCTGTTGAAACGATCGTTCAATTCCGCCAAACGCACCGCGGTGTAGAAAGTATCAATTCCGATCATGGCTTGATTACAGTTAATATTGATAATGATGGTCGAATAGTCAATGTGTATGACTCCACTAAAATGGTGTTGGGTGAAGTAGACTCTAGAACGCTCGATAGTTCATCCCCCACAGACCCCGCTAAGGCTACGAAGAAAAGTATTGAAACGCAATTTAGCAAGCGTGTTGAACGCATGTCTGGCTGTGATAGCAATAAAGCAAGCACCCTGCGAGAGTCAATTGGCTATGACTTTTCAGGCAAACATGGCGCAGTGGTTCATCAAAAAGATATCGAAGTAGATTACGGCAATGCCATTAAAAAACGCTACAAAGTCAGGGTTCAGTTGGAGTAATGGTAATTATCCTGTAGAAAGCGACTATAGTAGAAAAAGCGTAAGTGCAAAAGTTGATGCT
Organism: uncultured Methylophilaceae bacterium; assembly: GCA_964620425.1. Taxonomy (GTDB): domain Bacteria; phylum Pseudomonadota; class Gammaproteobacteria; order Burkholderiales; family Methylophilaceae; genus DASXUG01. The sequence goes on from CAZUGV010000002.1 coordinate 320,212, forward strand.
AATTGAGGGGCTAGTATTCTCAATTTGCATCAACATCCTGTTGATAACTTAAGTGGATATAAAGCCGTACGTTTTACCTTCATATTTAAGTAATAAGTTACGTATTAATTAACTACTGAATTGACTTTGAAATAATCTAAAAAAAGGTACAAAAATGCATACGTGTTTAGAGAAAAGCTGCATGGGAGAAAGTTTTTTAATTTGACTCAGCTTTAGCTTGATATATCGTCTTAGTGGGCGGTAGGGTTAACTTTTAATATTCTCATTTAGACGTACTAGACGCTCTGGCGTACCAATGTCGTGCCATGTTCCAAGATAGTGCTGACCAGTGACTAGCCCTTGTGCCATTGCATCTTTTAACAATGGCGCGAGTTTTGCTGCCTCACCACGCCCCACATTGTTAAATAACTCGGGTGAGTAGATGCCGATGCCTGAAAATGTGAGTTTTTGCTCACCTTCTGCTTGTAGTTTGCGATTGGATAACGCAAAGTCGCCTTGTGGGTGTTGGGGTGGATTGTTGACCATGACTAAATGCGCAACATTGGGTTTTACAAGTGCAGTTTGCAGTGGCGCAAAATCTATTTCTGTAAATACATCGCCATTGACCACTAAAAATGCTGCGTCGCCCAGTAACGGTAAAGCGTTGGCAATGCCGCCAGCAGTTTCTAGCGCGGTGTTTTCAGGGCTGTATTGAATGTGTACGCCCCATTGCTTGCCATCACCGAGTGCATCTTCTATTTGCTGACCTAAGTGCGCGTGGTTGATGATAATGTCGGTAAAGCCTGCTTTTGCCAAGCGCTCAATATGCCAGACAATCAGTGGTTTGCCGCCTACTGGTAACAGCGGTTTTGGGGTGTGATCGGTGAGTGGTCGCATACGCTCGCCACGACCTGCGGCTAATATCATCGCTTTCATTTTTTGCGTAGCCATTAAAACGTATAGCCAGCTTTTAGCTCTACGCCAGCTAAATCTTCTAGCAAGCGTTGCATGGGTTTTAGCTCGATATAACGTTCGCAGACGCGGCGTAGGTAGTGCATGACTAACGGCATATCTTTGAGGTAGCCATCTTTGCCATCGCGGTGATAGAGCCTTGCAAAAATCCCGAGTACCTTAATATGACGTTGGGCGCCCATGTATTCAAAATCGCGATAAAAATCGGCCACATCATCTGCAACGGGTAAGCCTGCTTTTTTTGCAGCTTGCCAGTAGCGCACCACCCAATCCAACACTTGGTCTTCTTCCCAACTGATATAGGCATCTTTGAGTAGTGATACTAAATCGTAGGTAATGGGGCCGTAGACTGCATCTTGAAAATCCAGCACGCCAGGGTTGTCGTCACAAACCATCAAATTGCGAGAGTGAAAATCTCGATGCACATAGACTTTAGGCTGCGCAAGAATGTTAGCGTTGAGCAAGGCAAACGTCTTCTCTAATACGCCTTGGAATTTGTCAGGTAGCGTGCGGTTGAGGTGTTTGCTGATATACCAATCTGGGAATAATTGCATTTCACGTGTGAGCAATGCTTCGTCATAAGCGGGGAAAACATCTGGTTTGCTGGCTAGTTGAAGTTTGATTAAGGCCTGATTGGCATCAAGGTACAGTTTGCTTCTGGTGTTTTCGTTAAGCGCGTTTAAGTATGTGGTATTGCCTAAATCCGTGAGCAGTAAAAACCCTTGTTCGATATTCTGGTGCAACACTTTTGGTACGTTCAGTCCTGCCTCACCAAACACTTGTGCAGTATGCACAAACGGGCGGCAATCTTCTTGCGGTGGTGGGGCGTCCATCGCGATAAGCGTGCGACCATCGGCAAAGTTGAGTCTAAAATAACGTCTAAAACTGGCATCGGCTGAGGCGGTGGTGAGTTCATATGACTCGCCAGTTAATACCTGATTAAGCCAATCTTGTAATTCTTGTTGTCTAAGCACAAATATTTACCTTATAAAATAGTGTTAAAATTCAAGCGTCAAGCTCAAATGGGCGCAATTTACAGATTGCCTAAAATGCGAATTTATGCGATTTTATCACTCTAGTAAAAATCACTCATAAAATAAGTCAAAATAGATAAAACGCTCGCAATTACTTTAGCCCAAAAACACTTTGAAAATTCGATTCATCACACTAACGATTGGCTTGTTGCCATTTAATATTTCGCATTTAAGCGCAGAAGAGCTTAATCTTGTTGCCAATAATTTGGCGCAAGAAAGCGGCGAACCAGTGCGCTTAATGTTTGATCGCCAGTTGTTGATTGCAGACAATGTTGGCAGCCAACCCCAGCCAACTGAAAAAGTAAAGCAGCTCAACAAGCGTCAAACTGTGGTGATTGAAGATGCGCCTGTTCAGTCTATCAAGTTAAGAATGAGCCCTGCGATTGCGAATTTTGAGTCACTCAACAGTATTGCTAACGAGCTTGTCAGCACAAGCGAGAGTACTACGCCAATTTCTCCAGATGCGATTGTGATTCAGGGCGATAAAATGCAGGTCTATCAAGATCGCCAATACACGACAAGTGGCAATGCAGCATTGCTTAAGCAAGGGCAGCAAATCTATGGCGACGCGATCAACTACAACGTTGAAAATGGTCAGCTTAATGTTGTGGGCAATAGCAAGATTGTGACTAAAGGTAGTGAAATCGATGGTTCTGAGCTGCACATGCAGCTAGAAGATAACGTGGGAGAAATTAAAGATGCCACCTTTACGATGCGCAATCCAGATAAGCTGTTAAGTCGGTCTGTGCAGATTAAGCCAGTCACCTTGTACAACGATATTGCTGAATACAATCAATCCATTACGCAAAAAAATATCGAGGAAAATGTAACCAGTAGCGATCCGCTGGATGGCTCGACAAAATCTCGTGGGGATGCTGATGTCATATTGTTTGAAGGTGAGAACAGGCGGCGTTTAAAAAATGCGCGACTCACCACTTGCGAGGTTGGAAATGACGATTGGTATATTAAATCAAGCGACTTAAAATTAGATGATTATACAAAAACAGGTACTGGTCGAAATGCACGAATAGAGTTTAAAAGTGTTCCCATTTTATATACCCCATGGATACGCTTCCCTTATTCAAATGAACGTAAATCAGGCTTTCTTGCACCTAGTGTTGGCACTACGACAAAGAGTGGCTTTGAAGCTTTGGTGCCATATTACTGGAATATATCCCCAGACATGGATGCTACGCTAGCCACACGTTATCTCTCTACTCGCGGTATTCAGTTACAAGGCCAGTTTAGATATCTGAACGAGCGCTATTCTGGTATCAATAATATTGAGTACCTGAATAGTTATGATCAAACCGATAAAACACGCTTTTATATCAAGCTTAAACATCAGCAGACCTTAAGTAATGGCGTCTCATTTAATTATGATTACTCCAAAGTGTCTGATAACGCTTATTTTTCAGACATGACTGCGCGCATTATTACCACCAGTTTGGTCAACTTGCCGCAACAAGCTTCTGTCAGTTATAGCTATGCTGGCTGGGGATTGAATGCGTTAGTGCAAAAATATCAAACCCTAGATAACATTTCGTTTCCTTACGCACGGTTACCACAGTTAAGTGCAACGACAGATCAAGATATTGGGCCATTTAACTTTAAAATGAATAATCAGTTTGTCCGGTTTGATGCAGATGTCAATGCGCCGCAAACATTGGTCAGGGGCAACCGATTTTCAGCTTACCCTAGCCTGAGTATGCCATTCACAGTGTCTTATGGCTTTATAACCCCCAAAGTTGGGGTGAGTTATACCAGTTACGATTTAACCAATGCAACCGTGAATGGACTGGATGCCAACTCATCGCGAACCTTGCCTATATTTAATTTGGATGCAGGTTTGTTTTTTGACCGTAAAACCAAAATTGTGAATACTAGCTACACGCAAACACTTGAACCACGCTTGTTTTATGTATACATTCCGTATCAAGATCAATCTAAGATGCCCGTCTTTGATTCAGCGCTTCCCACTTTAAATATTGCGACATTGTTTAACGAAAACCAATATGTGGGTGGCGATCGCATTAATAATGCGAATCAACTCAGCATGGCAGTGAGCACTAGACTGTTTGATACCAATACAGGCGTGCAACGTCTAGCAGCAACATTGGGACAACGGTTTTACTTTGTCGATCAGCAGGTAGGGTTGCCCAACGAAGTGTTACGAACCAGCAATAGCTCAGACATAGTAGCGGCTGCAACCGCACGCTTACGCAACAATTGGTCTATGGATTCAGCGGTTCAATATAACAGTTCAGGCAACGATATTGTAAGAGGCAATATTGGCTCACGCTACAGCCCACAACCTGGCAAGGTGCTCAATCTGAGTTATCGTTTTACCAAAGATAATTTGGAGCAAGTAAACGTTTCTGGGCAATGGCCGTTAGGGAGCGGTTACTATGGCGTTGGGCGTTATAATTACTCCTTGCGCGAAAATCAACCTATTGAAGTACTGGCGGGTATCGAATATGATGCTGGTTGCTGGAAATCACGTGCAGTAATGCAACGCGTGACAACTACGACAGGCGAGCCAAACTCGGCCTTCTTTTTACAACTTGAGTTAAATGGCTTGGCCTCAGTGGGCTCAAACCCAATGACGTTGTTAAGCCGTGAAATTCCTGGATACTCTAGAAACATTCCCGAAGCCTATCGACAAGAAAACCGTGAGTAAAGTGCTACACATGACTAAATTAATTTATACAATCCCTGCCTTGTTTAGGCATCAAAAAGCTTTGAGGAGAAAATCCTTGCTGGGCGCACTCATCGTCTTGTGCTTACCATTATTAGCAAATGCAAGGCAGACGGTTGAAGTGGTCAAAATGGATCGTATTGTCGCTGTTGTAGATCAAGGTGTGATTACCGAACACGAGTTAGAGAGCCGCATCCGCATCGTGACCGCACAAATAGAAAAGCAGGGCGGTGAGTTGCCCCCTGAAAAAATCTTACAAAAGCAAATATTAGAACGATTGATTAGCGACAGATTGCAGACGCAAATGGCGGCGCAAACTGGTTTGCGGGTGGATGATGCTCAGTTAGATAAAACTATCGAGCGTATCGCAAATCAAAATAAAATGGATGTCACGCAGTTTAAAAAAGCCTTGGCGGATGAAGGGATTGTTTATCGAAAGTTTCGTGAAGATATTCGAAATGAAATTTTAATCTCTCGTTTACGTGAGCGCGAAGTAGATAACAAAATCAATATCACTGAAGCCGAGATTGATAACTACTTGACCACACAAGCGGCTGGCGGAGCTTCTCAAGATGAATATGAGGTATCTCATATATTGATTCGCGCCCCTGAAAACAGTGATGCGGAAACATTAAAAAAACTCAAAGAAAAAGCATCGCAAGCTTATTTGCAATTAAAATCCGGGGCAGATTTTTCAAAAGTATCTGCCAGCATGTCCGATGCTCCCAATGCCCTCGAGGGGGGTAAGTTGGGCTGGAAGCAAGCGGGGCAAATCCCGACCATGTTTGCTGTGGCGCTTAAAACCATGTCAGTTGGCGAGCTTACGCCAATTTTGCAAAGCCCTAACGGATTTCATATTTTAAAGCTTACTAACCGACGTGGCGGTGCATCCCCTTTGATGGTGGATCAAACCCATGTGCGTCATGTTTTGCTCAAACTCAATGAAGTGATGACCGATAATGATGCCAAGAAAAAAATGGACGAAATTAAAAAACGGCTAGAAAGCGGCGAAGATTTTGCAAAAGTGGCAAAACAGGTTTCTGAAGATGGTTCAGCCAGCAATGGTGGGGATTTAGGTTGGATTGGCCCAAACGACACAGTCCCGCAATTTGAACAAGCAATGAACTTATTGGCGATTAAAGAAATCAGCGAGCCGATTCGCACTCCATTTGGCTGGCATATTTTGCAAGTGCTAGAGCGTCGTAAGCAAGATATGACCAACGAGGCAGCGCGCCTTAAAGCACGCCAAGAAATTCGTGCGCGTAAAGCAGACGAGGCTTATCAAGACTGGTTGCGTGAATTGCGTGACCGCACCTATGTTGAGTTGCGTTTAGAAGATAAATACTAAACTAAACTTAATATACAGCGAACTTTATCCCAAGCACTCAGTGATACAAGCTACTCCCTCTGTCGTCGTTACTTCGGGTGATCCTGCAGGCATTGGTTTAGACCTATGTGCCGTACTCGCACATTACGCACTGCCAGCCAAGTTGACAGTAATCGCAGATAAAACAGCGCTAACTCAACGCGCACGAGCACTAGGTATTGCCTTGCAGCCGCAAGACTATTCACAGCAAACACAAGCGACTCACCTTGGTGATGGCAGCTTGCAAGTGCTACACATCCCCACTTCGCAAGCTGTAGTGGCGGGTCGTCTCAACGTTGCTAATAGCCATTATGTACTAAACACATTAGTGCGAGCGACTAACGGATGCTTAAGCGGAGAGTTCGATGCCATGATTACTGCACCCGTGCATAAAGGCATTATTAATGATGCGGGCATTGCGTTTACGGGGCATACCGAGTTTATTCAAGAGCACACGCAAACCGATGAAGTGGTCATGATGCTAGTTGGCGGTGGCATGCGCGTAGCGTTGGCATCACGCCATCTGCCCCTCACGCAAGTCGCAAGCGCAATTACGCAGAGTGGTTTAGAGCAAACCATTCGAATTACTTATGCTGATTTAATCCAAAAGTTTGGCATTCCCAAGCCACGTATTTTTGTGGCGGGCTTAAACCCGCATGCGGGTGAAGGTGGTTATTTGGGCACCGAAGAAATTACCACAATCAACCCTGTGCTTGAGAAGTTACGTTTGGAAGGCATGGATTTAGTCGGCGCATTGCCAGCAGATACCATGTTCTCGCAAAAAAATATGAAGATTGCAGATGCATTTTTAGCCATGTATCACGACCAAGGTTTAGCGGTACTCAAACACGCCAGCTTTGGTGAGGGGGTTAATATTACCCTCGGTTTACCCATTATTCGCACATCAGTAGACCATGGCACTGCACTTGATTTAGCAGGTTCTGGTAAGGCTGAAATAGGCAGTTTATTAGCGGCGATTCATTTGGCAATCGAACTGGCGCTTAAAAAGGCGAGCGCATAAGGCATGAAACACCTCGCCAAAAAAAGATTTGGTCAAAACTTTTTAACTGACCAAGCCATTATTGGTAGCTTGGTGGAGGCTATTTCGCCGCAAACGGACGATTTAATGGTGGAAATAGGCCCTGGTTTAGGCGCACTTACGCAACCGTTGCTCAAGCAACTCCATCATTTACATGTGGTAGAAATAGACCGCGATATTGTTGCGTGGATGCAAAGTTTTTACGCCAAAGAAAAAGTTACCATTCACAATTCTGACGTGTTGAAGTTTGATTTTGCAACCATAGGCGAACGCATTCGCGTGGTAGGTAATCTGCCTTATAACATTTCCAGCCCGATTTTATTCAAGCTACTAGAAAACACGCATCAAATTATTGATATGCACTTTATGCTGCAAAAAGAAGTGGTCGAGCGCATGGTGGCTGCGCCATCTACATCAGAATACGGGCGATTATCGGTCATGTTGCAATACCGATTACAAATGGAATATTTAATCACCGTGCCGCCAGAAGCGTTTGAGCCAGCACCCAAGGTGGAATCCGCCTTTGTGCGCTGTGTGCCACATGCGGTATTGCCGCATCCAGCAAAAGACGAGTCAATATTTAGTAAAGTGGTGCAAAGTGCCTTTGGGCAACGCCGCAAAACCTTGCGAAATACGCTTAAAGGTTTGCTGGATGATGCAGGCTTTGAGCAGTTGGGCATAGACTCACAATTGCGCGCAGAAAATCTTGGCCTGCAGGATTTTGTCGCAATAGCTAACCATTTGTCCTGATATAATTCTGAAAAATTATTTGCATACATCAAAATTTTAACATTCAGCATTTAGAGAGAGAAAATCATGAGAATCATCTTACTGGGCGCACCGGGCGCTGGTAAAGGCACACAAGCCACTTTCATCAAAGAAAAGTTCAATATTCCACAAATTTCCACAGGCGATATGTTGCGCGCTGCGGTTAAAGCAGGCACACCATTAGGCTTGGAGGCTAAAAGTTATATGGATAGTGGTGGTCTAGTGCCAGATGCCGTGATTATTGGCTTAGTGAGCGAGCGTATTAAAGATGCTGATTGTCAAAACGGCTTTTTGTTCGATGGATTTCCACGCACAATTCCACAAGCAGAGGCCATGAAAAATGCAGGCGTTGGCATTGATTATGTAGTAGAAATTGATGTGCCAGACGAAGCGATTATCGAACGCATGAGTGGTCGCCGTTCACATCCAGCAAGTGGTCGTACTTACCATGTGAAATTTAACCCACCCAAGGTAGAAGGCAAAGATGATGTGACGGGTGAAGATTTAGTGCAGCGCGATGATGACAAAGAAGATGTCGTCAAAAACCGCCTCAATGTTTACCACACACAAACCAAACAACTGGTTGGTTATTACTCAGATTGGGCGAACTCAGGCACTGGTGGCGCACCAAAATATGTCAAAGTGCACGGTTTAGGTGAAATGAATAGCATTAAAGACGCAATTTTTTCAGCGCTGGTTTAACTCGGAATATCCAAAACAAGACACTTATGGCGGGTTAATCTCGCCATGTTTTTGATTTTAAGACCGTCATCTAAGATCGTTATCTTAAGTAATGTAAGAATTTATTAACATCAACAGTCATACGCTAGCATAGTCATTGCTGGTTCTATAGTGCTTTTTAGGTATTGCACTAGTCCAAATGGACTATTGTGCAAGATGTTTTAATGGATACAATGCATTACTGGTTGCAGCGGATGTGACCGAAATTTGAGTTAACTTTTTATTTATCGGGGAATTTTTATGAAAACAGTATTTAAATTAGCTGCAGTAGCTTCATTAGTAGTATCTAGCTACTCATTTGCAGCAACCTACTCTTTGGGTGACTTGGGCCCTCCTGGGGAAGCTACTAAAACAGTCGATTTGACTAAAACAGGTGAGTTTTCAGACACCTTTACTTTTAGTATCAAAAGTGCAGCAAACAGTTCTGGTTCAGCATTGGATAATTTTTTTTATAGCACGAAGTTAAAACGTGATGTTGGTGTTGATACATATGGCGTAGAGTTGTTCAAGCAAGATGGTACTTTAGTGACTAGACTGTGGAACAGTCCTGATGAGAAGAGTTTGCCAGATGTTGCTGAGTTCAGCTTTAACAACCTTGCTGCTGGTAGTTATTTCATCAAAGTAACAGGACAAGTGCTTGGTTTAGCGGCTGGTGGTAAGAAAGTTAGCTATACACTTGATTTGGAAACCACAAAAGCAAAATCAACTCCAACAGCAACAGCAGTACCAGAGAACGATGCTTACGCGATGATGTTAGCTGGTTTAGGTTTGGTAGGTTTTGCAGCACGTCGTAAAATCGCTGCTTAATCAGTTTTTGCATTAAATTTAAATAGAACCCGCTTTGGCGGGTTCTATTTTGTGCAACACCATGTTTCTCTTGTTGCACTTTAAAATTCTATAACCGTCCTTTCATGTTCTCAACAACAAGAAAATGACAAAACGACGACAAAAAAGTTGTCAAAATTCGCCTCAATGTTTACCACACACAAACTAAAAAACTGGTGGGCTATTACTCAGATTGCGCGAACTCAGGCGTTGGCGGTGCACCAAAATATGTAAAAGTGCACGGTTTAGGTGAAATGAGCAACATTAAAGAAGCAATTTTTTCAGCGCTGGTTTAATTTAAATATCCAAAAAAGTTCAATTGTGGCGAGTTCCTCTCGCCGCGTCTTTGTTTTTGATGGAATTTCTTCGTTTTGTCATAATTTATTAACATTGTGTACATAAAATGGCACGGTCATTGCTATTGTTACGATAGCTTTTGGGTGTGCCATTAGTCCGAATGGACTATTGTTGGGTATAAGTTAAAACTGTAGTATGTGTTTGCATACTGACGTGTTAACAGAAGTATCGGGGGTAATCCTAGGGGTTGGGCGGAAATATTCCAACTCGCTGGTTTACAAATTTGTTTTTTTAAAAAAGGAAATGATAATGAACGTTCTTAAAACAATCGCTTTAGTAAGTGCTTTGTTTGCAGCGCAATCTGCAATGGCAGCAACGTATGATTTTGGTGTAATGGGTCCACCTGACACTAAAACAATAACAGCGTCTGCTGATTCAATTTTTGGGGATACAGACACTTTTAACTTTAGCATTAACGCTGGCGCTAATGCTACTGGTAGCGCACCAGATGTTCCATTGGCTTTCTCATGGTTTAAACTAACTGGCGTGGAAGTGTGGTCTGTTAAGTTACTTAACTCATCAGGTGTTCAAGTTGGTGCAACTGACTACTCTACCGAAAGTTTCGCGTTTAGCAATCTTGCTGCTGGTGCATATAAGCTAGTAGTTACAACATTTGGCAACACAAATTACAACGTAACTTTATCTACAGCTGCAACTGTGACTACAGCAACTGCTGTTCCTGAGAACGATGCTTACGCTATGATGTTAGCTGGTTTAGGTTTAGTAGGTTTTGCAGCACGTCGTAAAATCTCTGCTTAATCAGTTTTTGCATTAAACAAAATAAAAACCCGCTTCGGCGGGTTTTTATTTTGTGCTGTTCACATTCACCCCGCCATTTTACAAAGTGCCTTTTATGTCCCAATTACCTTCATGCCCCCAATGCCAATCTGAATATACCTATGAAGATGGTGAGCTTTATATTTGCCCAGAATGTGCGCATGAATGGAGTAAAGTGCACAGTTCAGAGGCAACTGAGTCGAGTAAGGTGATACGCGATGCCAATGGTAACATCTTGCAAGATGGCGACACCATTACCGTGATTAAAGATTTGAAAGTAAAGGGTTCGTCTTCAGTCGTGAAGGTAGGTACTAAAGTAAAAAACATCCGTTTAGTTGATGGCGATCATGATATTGACTGCAAAATTGAAGGTTTTGGAGCCATGAAGTTAAAGTCAGAGTTTGTGAAAAAAGCCTAAATTATTTGCCATATCTACCACTACGGGAATCTGCATCGCAATGTGCGAAGGCGTTAAATATCCGCTTTATCAAAAAATTTGACGATTTGCGGTTGTGCTAGTTGCAAAATATTTTTTCTAACTTTGCCCATGACGTGCATTTCGCAGGGTTTACAGTCAAATTTAAGGGTATAGCGGTCATTTCCGCTAATGAGTGTCATGGGCTCTGCAGTGACTGTGCCTTGCACACCAATGACACCTTTGGCTTCTTTGGGGCATAGGCCATGACTATAGCGCAGACAATGCTTCGTAATCATGACAGGGACTTCGCCGAGTTCTTCATTGGCTTCATAGGCTTTTGCGATGATTTTGACCCCATGTTTTTGGTAAAACGTGTGAGCATGTTTGTTGTAAACGTTAGCGAGGTAGCTTAAGGTATCTTCTGGGTAAGTGGCCGCAGGCTCAAGGGCAGCACGTCGCGCAGGGCGCACATAGGCTAATGTGCGGGTTTGTATGAGTTGTTCAATGGCTTCGCGTCTTAAGTTATTGGCTACTGAAGCCGGTACAAACCAAGTTTGAACGGTTTCAAAATTGACTGAACGTGCAACAAAGTCGGTACTGCCCAGTTTGCTTAAATTCTCTTTTAAACTGGCTTCTGCTTTGTTGGCATCGTTTGCTGCTTGCTTTTCTGCCACACATTGCACTGTGGCGCTTAAGCTCTGTTCGTCGGTGATCGTAAGCGCAAAGCCATCTCTTGTTTCGTAAAAAATCATGTCGATACTGATTTTTCGGCTCGCCGATTCTTTTTCTAGCAAGCGCATAAAGGCATGGTCGCGGTTACGATATATCATGGTGTTGTTGCGTATATCCGCTGGCATTTCGTTGGGGTAGATTTTTTGAATATGCGCGGAGTTGCTTTGAACAGTGTTTACACGCAAGCCCACCAATGCTTTATGCACATCAAAAAAACACACACCATCACCGTTATGTAATTCCACATCGGTAGTTACTTCAATAAAATCTTTGCCTACTTTGGTGACTTTACCCAGTTCCTCGCCCGCAAATTTGGGCGTATCAAAAGCGCCAATATCGGCTTGGCGACCATTGGCAAAATAATCTGTGGCGCTACGATTAAATGTTTTTTCTGGTTGTGGAGTGAATGTGTAAGTGGCATGACCTGCCGATGTTTTTGCATACTCTGGCATGTCTTGCAAAATTTCATCGAGCAACAAGCGGTAATGTGCGGTGGCATTTTTCACATAAGGCAAATCTTTGTAGCGACCCTCGATTTTAAAACTGCTCACACCTGCATCAATCAAGGCGCGTAAATTAGCGCTTTGGTCATTATCTTTCATCGAAAGATAATGTTTGTCTTTGCCAATGATGCGGCCTTTTTGGTCTTCTAGTGTATAAGGCAAACGGCACTCTTGTGAACATTCGCCTCGGTTGGCGCTTCGACCAGTGTGTGCGTGGCTGATAAAACATTGTCCGCTAAAGGCCACACATAACGCGCCATGAATAAAGTATTCCAAGTTGGCTGTGGTGGCGTCGGCAATTTGTTTGACGGTGCGAATATCCAACTCACGCGCCAGTACAAGTTGGCTAAACCCTACTTGGTCTAAAAATTGGGCTTTTTCAACCGTGCGAATATCAGTTTGTGTGCTGGCGTGAAATTGTATCGGTGGTAAATCCATTTCCAGCAAACCCATGTCTTGCACAATCAACGCATCCACCTCAGCCTCGTAAAGCTGATGCACCAATTGGCGCACGCCTGCTAGCTCGTTGTCGTGAAAAATGGTGTTAAGCGCGACAAACACTTCTGCATGATAACGATGTGCATGTTTGACCAAGCGGGCAATATCTGCGACTGAATTGGGCGCTTTAGCACGCGCACCAAAGGCTGGGCCGCCGATATAAACGGCATCTGCCCCATGATTTATCGCTTCAATGCCGAAATCAGCATTTTTAGCAGGTGCAAGTAATTCGAGGTGTTTGCGTGAGAGCTTCATGTGGAGTAGTGCTAACTGATAAGTTAAAACTATACCATTTTCTGTTTAAACTTAGTGGATCAAACATAGCGCATCAAGCATGGTGTTGCAAAGGTTGTTTGCCAAAGAATTGGTATGCTTGATTTTACTAGCCCCTCCAGAATAAATTGATTTATCGCTTGAATGCTAGTGTATAAGCGCTAAGACTTGGATATACTTGATGCCGTGACTTTAGTAAATAAGTATGAACAAAACACTATAGTCTAGAGCCTTTAAATTGGGTGTTGATCAATCACTGCCTTTTTGATGCCGGTCAAGTGACCAAATCGGGTAAAATTTAGCCATGCATTATTTCAAGCAATTATTATCACAATGGCGTTCCAGCCTCACCTTTAAAGCGATTATCAAGATCGCATTCATCAGTATTGGTGTGCTCTTCATTTGCTCTATTATCAGCTTTTATGTGGTCAAACAGCTGGAGTCTAGCCATGCGCAAGATCACGTCGCGCAACTCATTCCCACTGTAGAAAGTACAGTACGCATTGCATGTTATTTAAAAGATGAGCGCTTAGCCAATGAAGTTGCTAAGGGACTCATGAGTAATTTATCTGTCGCTGGTGTGCGCATTACGGCATATGGCAAAGTGTTGGCGGAGGTTAAAAATAACTATATTGATATTGACCAGGTTGATTCCAGCCAAAGTATTCGTAAAAAAGTAAGCTCGGTTATGGATAGTGAAGTCAATATTGGTGAAATTATTGTTGTAGCAGATAAAGCCTATATTCAGGCGCAAGCCAGTAGTTACTCTTTTTTAATGGCGTTTATTTTGTGCGGTGCCGTGGTGTTATCCACATCACTGATTGCATACATTGTGTTGCAAAATATTTTGCGACCAATCAAGCTTTTCGCTAGCAATTTACACTTGCTTGATCCGCAATCCATGCAACGCTTGGAGCCTCCACCCGAGCATAGAGAAGATGAGCTAGGTAGTCTCGCCGATGACTTTAATAACTTAATTGACCGCACTGCCGCAATACAAAAGCGAGAGCGCTTTTTGGTGAAGCAGATTGAGCAAAACGACAGAAAGTTTAGGGTATTGGTAGAGAATTCTGTCATTGGCTTATTTGAAATGAATGAGGCCGGCGAACTATTAACGGCTAACAGTGCTTTCTACACCATTTTTAATATTCCTGAAGACATCAAAGATGAAACATATACGTTCAACTTAAAAAACCTGCTGCCAAATGAAGCAGGTCGTATCGCAAAAATGATTCATCGTCTATCTTCAGATAAAATCCAGCAAAAACAAGAATTTGAGGTAATTTCTCGCCTGAGTAAAACTAGCACATGGCTGCAAATGATATTAGAGTATGGTGAGAATGGTGCGATTCAAGGCTTAGTGCATGATGTGACGGACAATAAAAAGAAAGCACTCGAAACTCAATCCATGTTGGAGCGTGATGCATTAACAGGCGCTTATAATCGACGTGGTATGCAGGCAAGATTAGAGGCTACATATGAAGCATTTAAGTCAGATAATAACTTTGGCTTTACGATTATGCTGGTTGATTTGGATTGGTTTAAACAAGTCAACGACACCTACGGCCATGAGGCTGGTGATATAGTGCTTACTATCGTGACACGCCGATTGGAATCTATATTACGTGATGATGACACCATAGCACGACTTGGCGGAGATGAGTTTTTGTTGATATTGCCCACCCTTAATATACGAGAGTGGGCAACGCATTTGGGCGAGCGCATTATTGGCTCATTGATGAGTGAAATCAACATCGGAGAAGGGCGCATAGTTAAGATAGGGGCGAGTATTGGGGTTGCTACCGCCCACCCTAAAGATATTTCGGTTGATGCATTACTTAAACGCGCCGATGCAGCAATGTATAGCGCTAAACGCGCAGGTAAGTGCCAACTTTCTTATTCAGACTATTAGCTAGCTTATAAGCCAGCTTTCGCTTGTGCTTCTAACACTCCCTCTTCCACGCCAGCGGCTTCAGTGAGTTTTGCCACATTATCTTTAGTAAAGAACCCGTCAAAATCGCCATAACGTTGCACGTATTCGATAATAAGCGATGAGTGTTCAGAAGCGTTTGAGAATATCTGTTTCAAGCCTTCTTCACGTGAGCCAATCACATCAAGCAAGAAGCCTTTGCCTTGGTTGGCAATTTGTTTCACGATAAATTCAATATTTTCTAAGCCGTCTCGCTCGCCGTCTTTCACTGCAATCGCTACGTGGTGCAAACGGGGGCCGTAGTTGCGAACAAAGGTTTCGGTAGGTGAGGGTAGTTTTTCTAAGTGATTCACAAAATAAGGGGTATTGTTGGCTGTGAAAACCTTGGCTGGGCTTTTTGACTCAGGAAATGGGTGCACGCTTTTCGTGACATTGGTCGATGAGTTTTGATCCCAAATATTATATGCACCCCAGAAATAGTAGCTCGACCATGATAGGTATTCCAAAATCGCCACTTCACGGTTTTGGCTGTATACGCGTGTCGCTAAGTGATCCACTGGCAAAAGTAGGTCATCAATCCGTAGTTTTGCTTGTGTTTCCTTGGCGGCTAAGTAGGCTTCTTGCACATCTGGGCGAATCACGCTCATGCCAAGTGCGTACACACGTAGTTCATTAGGTTCGCGTTTTAAGTAACCGACAATATTGTGCGTATAAGGGGATGGTTTGCTAATCGCTACATTGCCGGGCAACTCAAGTTTGCGTACTTCATCCTGAGAGAAAAAGCGGAACTCGCGCTCTTCTTGCAGACGCACCACATCATGCAAATTGCTCACGCGAATAATTTCCCCCATGTAACGACTGTTTGGTTTCTTGGCACCAACAGGATAAATTTCATTCAGCGCACGGAAGATGCCGCGGAAATTTGGGTCTTTTACTTCACGGATAATTAAATCGGGCGAGTTAAGGTCTATGCGTAGAATATGCGTCCAATGTTTTTCGCTCTCTAGCGTGACCAAGTAATGGTATGGCGTCATCAACGCCATTTCAGCGATGTATTGAATGGAGTGGTCAGGGTCAACCGTGATCATGAGGGCGTCAATTTCATGAATCATTGCGGTAAGACCCATGCTGTCCCGTTCTTCTAGCAGTTTGACTAAATACTCTTCAAAGAACGCGGAGTTTTGTTTGTCGCCATGGCGAGCATAATTGAGTGAGTTATATTGCATGTTGGGATGCCTTGTTGCTAATTGAAATGAAAGGTGGCTATTGTTGTGATTGTTGCTGAATTTGTTGTACGTGGACACTGACTTTCATCGCCTCATCACCGCCGCCAACGCGCATTCCGCTAACGGGCGATGCTTCACGGTAGTCTAAGCCAACAGCAAGTCGTACATGTTTACCGTTAGTTTTACATTGGTTTAACACATCGAAACTTTGCCAGCCAAGGCCTTCAAGCCAGATATCTGCCCACGCATGACTCTCCATTTTGTGAGCATCATCGGTGAATAAATACCCACTGACGTAACGCGCTGGTATGCCAAGCTCACGACAGCAAGCGAGCAATACATGGGTTTGATCTTGGCAAACGCCCTCGCCCAGCGCAAATGCCTGCGCGGCAGTAGTTTTAACCTCCGTGCTACCTTTAACGTAAGCAACTTTTTCTTTGATTTTTTTAATCATCGCCAACACTAGATCAGCATTTTTTTCTTGATTCAAAAATGCTGAGGTAAAGGCTGTAATTGCACTGTCAGCTTGCGTCAGTGAAGTCTGACGCAAATAAATCGATAGGGGAATGGTTTCTAACATGGTGGTTTCAATGACCCCAGTTTCAACTTCACCAAATGCAACAATGCTAACTTCTTTATGCGGGCTATCAATCACCAAGGTGTGCGTGACATTTCCATGTGCATCTTCAAATGTATGGAGATTACCATTCACGCGCACATCCCAGTGAAGCAAGCGCTGTCCATGAGCGTTTTGTGGGGTTAGGCGCAATTGCTGAATGGTATAATCTACCACCTCAGTATAAGCATAATGCGTTTTATGTTCTATTTTGAGTAACATAATCAATAAGTCTGTTTAAACATATAGTCAATCAAGCCTACACAGTTTGAATGTATGTTTGGTGATCGAATTTAGTGTGCATTAATTTTTGTGTACGTTAATATTTTAGTGTACGTTAATAAAGTGCCGCTGTACCTCTATACCCAATTGATTATTTGCACGTATGAAAGCCCCCAAAAATTCGTGCAAGCCTTCTTTGTAAATCTCGCTCATTTTTCCATAGTGCATTCTAGCGTGTAACTCACCTGCAAGTCTTCTGCACTCATTGTTACGTTGGCCTGACAGTTGATCTAGAATGGTGGTAATTTCACCATAACACGCATGCAAAGAGCGTGGCATATCTTCACGTAAAATTAATAATTCGGCTACACGCGTTGGTTCAATACTATCACTAAATACTTTTTGATAGGCTTGGAAAGCAGAAACTGAGCGTAATAGTGCACTCCATTCATAGTAATCTACATTTAACGTGGTTTCTTCGCCATCTGCCAGCAGTAGATGGTATTTCACATCCAGAATACGTGCGGTGTTGTCGGCTCTTTCCATAAACGTGCCAAGCCGCACAAAGCGAAACGCATCGTCGCGTAACATGGTGCCAAAGCTGACGCCACGAAATAAATGCGAACGCGATTTCACCCAATCACAAAATTCGTGCAAACCGCCTATTGAGAAATCTTGACCAAAAAACTGGCTAAACTCTAGCCATAAGGTGTTGATGTTTTCCCATGTTTCTGTCGTTAATGCTACTCGCACGGAGCGAGCATTTTCACGCGCATGGTAAAGGCAGTTGTAGATGCTGGACGGGTTTTTTTCACCCATCGCTAAAAAATGAATCACGCTACTGGCGGTATATTCGTCATGTTCAGCTTCAAACACGTCAATCGTGCCTGAAATTTCTAGTGCGGGTGTCCACAGCGCTGCTTCGCTATCAGCAGCATTCGGCACGAGTGACATGTTATGAGTCACATCTAGGATACGCGCCATGTTTTCTGCACGTTCAATGTATCGCGCCATCCAATATAAATGATCTGCGGTGCGACTTAACAAATTAAATCTCCTTGTGTACCCATTATTTAAAAATCATCTATTTTGTATTAAGTTTGTCGTTTTAAAGATGACTATCTCTCTAGCACCCAAGTATCTTTAGTGCCGCCACCTTGCGATGAGTTCACTACCAACGAACCTTCTTTTAGCGCCACGCGGCATAACGCGCCAGGCACCAGCGTGACAGTTTTGCCAGACAATACGAATGGTCGCAAATCGACATGGCGCGGCGCAATGCCTTGTTCCACTAACGTTGGGCAAGTTGATAAAGCCAGCGTTGGTTGCGCAATATAGTTGCTTGGGTTGTTCAAAATGCGTAGGCGGAAATCTTCAATTTCTTTTTTGCTAGAAGATGGGCCGACCAACATGCCATAGCCACCCGAACCCTGAACTTCTTTAACCACTAATTCAGGCAAGTGTTCTAACACGTATTTCAGGTCATCTGGTTTACTAAGTTCGTAAGTCGGTACGTTGGATAAAATCGCTTCTTCACCCAAGTAAAACTTAATCATGTCAGGCACGCGAATATAGGTGGCTTTGTCATCTGCCACGCCCGTACCCACAGCATTGGCAAGCGTAACACCGCCGTTACGATAAACAGATAATAAGCCAGGAACCCCCAGCATAGAATCTGGGTTAAACACCAATGGGTCGATAAAATCATCGTCAATACGGCGATAAATCACGTCAACGCGTTTAGGCCCTTCTGTCGTGCGCATGTAAACGGCATTGTTGCGTACAAATAAATCTTGACCCTCTACCAGTTCAACACCCATTTGCTGCGCGATGAAAGCATGTTCAAAATAAGCGCTGTTATAAGCGCCAGGGGTCATTAACACTACAGTTGGATCTTGCACACCAGGTTGCGCAACAGCGCGTAGGTTGTTGAGTAAAATTTGTGGGTAATGCTCGACGGGTGCAATCGGATATTTACGGAATAGCTCTGGGAAGAGTCGCATCATCATTTTGCGATCTTCCAGCATGTATGAAACGCCAGAAGGCGTGCGCAAGTTATCTTCCAGCACGTAAAACTGGTTTTCACCCGTACGCACTATATCTACCCCTGCAATGTGCGCATACACGCCACCAGGCACATCTACGCCAAACATTTCAGGCCGATATTGCGCGTTGGTTAATACATCGGCAGATACAATGCCTGCTTTGATAATTTCCTGTTTATGGTAAATATCATCCAAAAACATATTCAGCGCTTTTACGCGTTGGATGGCACCATCTGACAAGTGCTTCCACTCGTTTGCGCCTAAGATGCGTGGAATCACATCAAACGGAATTAAGCGCTCAGCGCCAGCCGTTTCGCCGTACACATTAAATGTAATACCCACGCGACGGAAGAGATGTTCGGCTTCTTGTCGTTTACTTTCCAGTTGTTGTTCGGGAACATCCTTGAGCCAATTGGCATAGGTGGCGTATATTTCACGCACATTGCCTGATTCAAGTTGCATTTCATTAAAAGGTAGTTTTTTAGTTGAGTTCATGTTGTTGAATAACGCAAAGCCTGTGCCAGCTTGTAAAAGTTGTTTAAAGTCATCGGGTTAATTTTTATCTCAACGCAATCATGATGTAGTTGCACCAATGTGGTGCTTGATTTAATCGCCCTTGCCTTACATTGAAGCTTTGCTCCTATACTTAATTCTAGTAATCGCAAAGTATACGCGTTTGAGCGCGCACGTGTACTGCAATATACGTTGGTGGAAATTTGCAAATTGATTGAATTTCAATGGCTTAAGGTTTGCCAACGAAGGGAAAGTCTTTTAGAATTCAACTTATGAGAAAGTTATTTCTAAATTTATGTGTATTTTTAGGCTTGTGGACAGCTTGTGCCAGCATTTTTGCTGAAGAAGCGCCAGCTGAAATTGAGCCACCGCTTGTTGTTGAAACCAACGTGACTAATAAGCTGTCAACTAGCATGCAAGAGCTGATGTTGCGGGCGATTAGCTTAAGTGGCATCAAATATAAGTTCGGTGGCTCATCGCCTGAAACGGGTTTTGATTGCAGTGGTTTTGTCCGCTATGTTTTTCAGCAGGCTGCAAATTTAACATTGCCACACGGTGCTCGTGCGTTAAGCCAGCTAGGTCAAACAGTCACGCAAGAGAATCTGCAGCCAGGGGATTTAGTGTTTTTTAATACATTGAAGTCTTCTTTTTCCCATGTAGGCATTTACTTGGGAAACCATCGTTTTATTCATTCACCAAGTGCGGGCAAAGCTGTATCAGTGATGGATATGAGTGATAGCTATTGGGCGCAACGTTTCAACGGTGCAAGGCGTATCACATCTACAAAAGGTGGCGCTGAATCCATCAAAGAGTTATCCCAGCCCACACCAGTAGAGTAGTTAATCTTCAGGTCTTTTTTCACCGTCACTGATTTTGTCGCTATGTCCAAGTGGGCGTAAAGGATCAATCACATCCCGGATCAATTGTTTTAGCTCTTTAGACTCTGGAAATCTGCCTGCTTGTTTACGAGAAAACAAGGTTTCATTATTTAGTCGTACTTCAAAAATCCCGCCTGTTCCGGGTTTTAGTGTTAATGCTGTAATATCGCCATCAAATGTAGTGAGCAACTCTTGCGCCAGCCATGCCGCACGTAACAACCAGCGACATTGGGTGCAATATTCTATTTCCACGTGATTGTTCAGCATATTTTTCTTTCTTGATATGTGCGATTTTTGCTTTTACACAAGTATGATAAAAAGCAAAATTCAGAAGTAAGTTTTCATTATTCTGCTTAAAAATAGCGAAATATGAAACTATTGGTATAATGATTGTCCTAAGTTTTTTGATTAACAAGATATAAAAAAACATTAAAACTGTATACATTGTATAGAAATGTATAGTAACTCAACTGAATAGCAATTCAACTTGTCGTTATCCTTCTAGGAATCAAAATTACATGCGCACAAAAATAGAAAAATTTAGCTTAATCACTGCAGGTGCGGTCATAGGCGTGATGTTGAGTTTTAATTATTCTGCGATTGCAGAGAAAGCAACCGTAAAAACGCAATTGCCTGTCGATGAGTTACGTGCGTTTGCGGAGATTTTTGCCAAGATTAAAAGTGATTATGTTGAGCCTGTAGAAGATAAAAAATTACTGAACGATGCGATCAACGGGATGGTGACAGGTTTGGATCCGCATTCAACCTATTTAGATCCAGATGGATTTAAAGATTTGCAAGCAGGCACGCAAGGTGAATTTGGTGGTTTGGGGATTGAAGTTGGTATGGAGGATGGCTTTGTAAAAGTTGTTTCCCCTATTGAGGACACTCCCGCGTATAAAGCTGGGGTAAAAAGTGGTGACTTTATTATTCAACTCGATGACACCCCTGTTAAAGGGATGGCGTTAAACGATGCGGTTAAACGTATGCGTGGAAAACCCGACACGCCGATTAAACTGACTATTTTACGTAAAGGCGAGGCAAAACCTTTGGTTATTACCTTAGTCCGTGCTGTGATTAAATCGCAAAGTGTGAAGTATAAACTGACTGAAAATGGCTACCCTTATGTGCGTATTACGCAATTTCAAGAGCGTACTGGTGAAGATTTGGCCAAAGCACTAAAAGATTTACGTGAGCAGAATAAAGCGCCATTCAAAGGGATGATATTAGATTTACGTAATAACCCAGGCGGATTGCTGAATGCGGCGGTTGGCGTTTCTGCTGCATTTGTACCTAAAGATAGTCTGGTTGTTTATACAGAAGGGCGCACTGAAGATGCAAAAATGCGCTTAACTGCTACCCCTGAAAACTATTTGCGTGGAGAAAAAAGCGCTGACTACTTAAAAGATATACCTGCTGAACTGAAAACCATCCCAATGGTGGTGTTAGTGAATGGCGGCTCTGCATCTGCTTCTGAAATTGTTTCTGGTGCGTTGCAGGATTTAAAACGTGCTGTGATTATGGGCACACAAAGCTTCGGCAAAGGCTCCGTTCAAACCATATTGCCACTTAATAATGGGACGGCGATTAAGCTCACGACTGCGCGTTACTTCACACCGAATGGTCGCTCAATCCAAGCGAAAGGGATTGTGCCAGATATTCTGGTAGAAGATGCAACAGTCAATACGATTGATCAAAGTGGTGGCTTGCGTGAAGCGGATTTAACTGGGCATTTATCCAACCCCAAAGACGGCGATCAGAAAGAGCCTGAAAAATCAACCAAGCGTACTGCTGATGCAAAAGATAAAGCTAATGACAAATCTGATGACAAAAAATCTGACGACAAAAAACCGACTGAGCTAGGTTCAAAAAATGATTATCAGTTTAATCAAGCGTTAAACTTGCTCAAAGGCTTGCAAATTATGCAGCAGAAGTGATGGAGGTACTATGTTAGATCGCCTGATAGTTGAGTTTGATAAAGGCTTGCGTACCATTGCTGCACAGGCGCATAGCCGACGGGCTCACCCAGATGCGGCATTTCCTGAGCCTAGCCTAGCTTCTGCTGATAAGCTCCATATTGCTGCGCTGATGCGTATTAATCACTGTGGTGAAGTTTGCGCGCAGGCTTTATACAATGGTCAATCTTTCACTTCTCGAAATCCAGCCACTGTTGCGGCTTTGCAACAGGCATCAGCCGAGGAAACAGAGCATTTGGCTTGGTGCGAAAAACGTATCACAGAACTGGGCGGTAGAAAAAGTCTGCTAAATCCAGTGTGGTATGCAGGTTCGTTTGCGCTAGGTGCGGTAGCTGGTGCTATGGGGGATAAGTGGAATTTGGGGTTTTTAGCCGAAACAGAACGCCAAGTAGGCAAGCATCTCAAAAGTCATTTAGAACAACTTCCTGAGCAAGATAACAAAAGCCGTGCAATTTTAGAGCAAATGTATGTGGATGAAATGCATCACGCTGAAACTGCTATTCAGCATGGGGCGACTGATTTACCTAAGCCTGTGAAAGCAATCATGGGTTTTATGTCTAAGGTGATGACTAGCACTGCTTACCGTATTTAAGCACATCCTTTTGCATGAGCGCCAGCCCACTTTTGCCAGCAAGTGACGCCTTGCTAACTCGAATAACTGGCTGTAATTTAACCCTAATGTAAGCTGATAACACGTATGAAAAAATTTAGTGAAATTCTTCCAACGCTAGAAGCCGTTGACCATGTAAGAGCGTTGTCTCTTGTTGATTCGCAAGGACAAGTACTTGCTTTAATTGAGAATAAGCCTGGTAGTGCAGGCTCTGTGCGTGTGTATTACCATTTGTTTAAGCAGTTTGGCGCAATTGATGTCACCGCAGCACAAGCGGGTTTGGCACTTTATGCGGAACATACAGAAGACGCAAAACTTAACACAGGTAAACATCCGAATATCGATCGTTTATTTGAAATTATTGCGTCTGGAGAGGCGCTCGGTGTAGAGGTGCTGACTGGTTAAATGTAGTGCTTGTCCTACCATCAAGGGTATGTGTTAGTTTTGTATATCAGTTGCGAGTAACGATTGGTCGCTTGCCTCTCCGTCTGGCGAAGCTGCTGTTACTGTGTCAGCGATGTTGGGCTTAAATACAAATTTCCAGCTTGCGTAGGTTTTTGCTTCATCACTCGCAATCGTATCTAGGGCAAATCGGGTGTCTTCTTTTTCCATCAAAGGGGTATCTTGCGATAGGCTATAAACTCCACTTATTTGGCCTTGTCCATCTCGCACCACCCCCCATTCATTCGTTTCAGTCATCGGGTCACGGTAGCGTTTTCGAAGGTGGTGCATGCGACTGAGTGAACGTTTATCTTCTAGTAAATCATCAAGGCTAAGCGGTAGTTGTTTGATGCCGTTGGGGGATTTTTGATAGTAGCTGGCGATGGCGTTACGGTATTGTTGCCCGACAAACAACAACTCTGCCTCCTTCTCTCGTTGAAGAGCCGTGGCGATATTTTCAGAGGCGACGGTGAGGCTGAGTAGCAGCGCAAAAACAAAGCCCAGCACAATTAAATAAGTGAAGCCCGCTTGCTTGCTTTTAGGGGGGTTACCAATTGTTATAAGGTTTACCATCGCTGGCGATTTCGCTTGAGCCGCTGTGCAAATCATACACGCGTTGTGAGTAATCTGGTGGTGTGGTGATCACCCATGTATCTGAGCGATCTGTCATTGGGTCAACAGGAATGGCACGTAAATAACGCGAGTTCACTAATTCATCCAAAGTTGCTGGGTAAATGCCTTTATCCGCATGATAGTGGTCGATGGCTGTGCGAATGGTGGCAAGGTCTTCGTGTAGAACAGCTTCTTTCGCTCGCTTTAACCCATCAAAATAACGAGGTAGGGCGATAGACAGTAGTAGTGACAAGATTGCCATCACAACTGCGAGTTCAATAAACGTAAAGCCTTTTGGCGTAGCTTTGTGAGGTTTACCAAAGCTGATATGGTATGCCATTTAAGCCTTTCTCTTTGCTTGTTGAGAACACATCAAATACATCTGCGCCTTCGCGAGGATTTTCAGGATCGCTATCATAGCTACGCTTACCCCAAGTATCCTCTGGTTTATCAGCTGTGCCCAGATACATAGGGTCTGCTGGGATTTTCCGCATAAAGTAGAGTTTCTTTTTTTTCACATCGGTGTTGTCTGGAATGCCAATCACCAAATCAGTTAATTTGCTTGGGTAACCAGAGCTGCCAACTGTTTGCGTGATGCGAGCTTCATCATATGCTTTTTTGTACGCATCAATCGCGGTGCGAATTTCTCGTAAATTTTTGCGTAACTCCATTTCTTTTTGTCGCGTGATTGTGTTTTCTAGATACGGTGTAGCAGCCGTAGCGAGCAGCGCCAAAATCGCTACGGAGATCACTAATTCTATATACGAAAATCCTAGATGCAAAAAGCGTAACTGCACGTTGAATACCTATTGTGAATCTGGTTTTTTGGCTGGTGTATCTGCGCCTGCGCCACTACCCCCTAGCCCAGTACCCCCTAGCCCAGTACCTAAGGAAAATCCTAGTGGTAATGGGATATTCAGGTTTTGGGGTTTGCTCTCTTCGTTACTTGGCGCAGCTGCTTGAGGCGGTTTTGGGATAAAGAACGGTACGCCTCCAGCGCCAAAGTTAGGCGTAGATGTGCGCTTGCCCGTGCGTGATTCACTGCCTATCCAATATTCAGTTTGGTTGGCATTCGCCGTTTTACGATCTCGAATAATATGCGGAGTAATAGAGAGAATAATTTCGGTTTTAGATTTATCGTCCTTTTGTTTAGAGAAGAGTTTACCAAGAATAGGCAGGCTACCAATCCCTGGAATTTTATCGACATTTTTACGATCTTGGTCGTCAATCAAGCCAGCTAAAATTTGCGTCTCACCGTCGTGCAGCCGTAGTTGGGTACTGGCATTGCGCGTGCCAACTCTGAAAGCACTACTTTGCCCGATACCTTGTCCATTGCTGACGGCATCACCAATAGAGTTAACATTGAGGTTGATTTTAATCGTAATATCACCGCTAGCGCTAATGTTGGGTTCAGCTTCTAACTTTAAACCTGCATCAATGTATTGCACGGTTGTCGTGGCAACGCCTTGTGTTGAAACGTTAGCCGTAAATACAGGTACTTTTTCCCCCACATGAATTTTGGCGATGTCTTTGTTTTTAACGCGGATGCGCGGATTTGCCAACAGGTTCACATCTGAATCATTTGCACTAAAATTAAGCCCTGGTGCGCCACCAACTGTGTAATTATTTAGCGCGGCGTTTTTAAGCGCGTCTAAGGTTAAACCACCTGTTGGAATTGGCACATTTAAGCTGGTGGGTACTTTTACGCCCAAATCTTGTAAACGAGAGCGTCTCACTTCTAGCACTTCCATTTCGAGCATTACTTCAGGCTCTGGTAGGTCGAGCGAGTAAATGACCTTTTCTGCTAGCGCGAGAACTTCAGGTGAGTCTTTAATCATTAGTCCGTTTAAACGAGTATCTATTTCTATTTGTTTAATATTGAGCATACTGCGCAGTGTTGCGCTCACTTGTTTTGCATCAGCAAAATCTAAGGTGAAGTTGCGAACGGTGAGGTCTTTGTAATCGCGTTGGTGCAATACATCATTCACGTAAATAATGGCTGATTTTTCGCCAAGCACTTTCTTTTCTAACTGATTGGTTTGTAGAAGCAAATCTAAAGCATCATTAAATGCCATGCTTTCTACATAGATGGTTGCTTTTTGATCGCTTGGCACGTCTTTATCTAAAATAAAATTGATATGCGTGGTTTTTGATAACGCCTCAAAAATCATTTTTAGGCTGACATCTCTAAATTGCATGGTCACAGGGGTTTTATACACTAATTTTTTCTGTGATTTTTCTTGTGCGCTGGTTTCTTGCTTTTTGAGTAATGCCTCGTATAAGGGTTTGGCTAAGGGGTGGTCAGGGCGCTCTAACAAAATTTCGTGTAATTTTGCTTTGGCAATCTCATCATCCGCATCAGTTTTACCTAAGTGCGCATTTGCATCCGCTAACAACGCCAAGTGATTGCGCGCTAAACCGACAATACGTAACCCTTCTTGAGCACGTAAATTACCTTCATCATAAGCGGCAAGTGACTTGTAGATGCTTTCTAGCTTATCTAAATCTTCGGTTTCCCACGCTTGTTGAGCTTGGTTGAGATAATCGTTTATTTTGTCGTAATGTGCTTTCTCGGCGGCAATACGGGCAGAAGCTTCTATAGCTTTGTTGGCGCGAGACAGCTCTTTTATAGATTTTACTTGATCTTTGGAAAGGTTGCTGGTCGTATCGCAAGCTCCCAAACTCAAGCTAATAAGCGAAATAAGTATCTGTTTATTGAATCTAGTTTGCATCGTTCACCACCATGGTTTGCGTTATTTTCATTGGCAAGTATAAAAACTGAAACTGCATGCTACCCCCGACTTTGCTAGCGGATTGGAGTTGAAAGCCGCCCACAACATCACCGACTTTTAATACGGCAACGTCATCTGAATAGTTGACGATCAATTTACTCACCCCTTGTTCTTGCATCATGCCAATAAACTGAAATGGCAAAGGTGGTGCACTTGGTTTAAAAGGTTTTTGCGGTAATTTTGCATTTACTTCAGCAACTTTTTTCGGGGGGGAGAAGAGATTGCTGATGGCATTCACATTTGTATTGCGGCTCACTAATGAAAAATCCTCCACCGTATTATTGGTTTGGGATAAGGCATGATTATTCGGTTTGTTTGGTAACAGCGATTGCGAGTCGCTTGTGCTTTCGGTGATCTCTTGCTCTTCTTGATGTGTTTGCCAAGTAAGCCATAGCGTCACCGCCAAAGCGAGTGCCCATAACAGATTGCGTTTGGTGAGATACGGTTGCATCATGAGGCAAAATGCAGCGTAAGCCGCACCCTTGTCGTGACTAATTCGTCGCTGGTATTTTCGCGACTAAAGTTAATTGCTTCAATTGATGCGTTAGGTAAACTAGCCAAGACGTTTCCTAAAAATTCACGGGTTGAAGGGTAGCTAGCGATGACACTAAAATCAATGTAGTAATGGGTTAATACGTCATCTGGGCGTTGTTCAGTTTTATACGAAATCTCATCTACAGCTAGTTTCATCGATTGCGCCAGAGCCATGATCTTTTGCACGCTTGCTGTACGGTTTGCAAGAGGTGGAAATCGTTGCGTAAACGCTTGAAGTTGCTCGGCTTTGCTTGGTGTTGGCTTGCTAGAGACTATATCAATCGGCGCGTGATTTTGCGCATTAGTTTGTGATTCAATTACTGCTAGAGCTGTTTGAGTCGGAATTAAAACAAAGCATGTGTATCCAATACAAAATGCGGCTAGCAGCAGCACAATGTTACCAACTACACCAAGACGTTCGATAAATCGTAATATCATCCACTTTAATTGTTGCATCATGGCTTCCATCCCACAGCAAGCGTAAAGCCAATCAACGACTTTGGTGTACGTGCATCATTTGTTTCTAATACATCTGTGCGTTGATTTAACAATACCGCCTCACCAAGCCCTGCTTGATTGTGCAGGCTGTTTTGATACTGCACTAAATCATCAAATTTTGCAGTTTGACCTGTGATAATAATTTCAGACTTTCCTGGGTTAGGTTGAATTGATAGCAATTTAACCTCAGGGTTTGCTATTTGTACCTGCTCTAAGGTATTCAGCATTGGCATCCAAGCGCGATTTAGCGCGTGCTGCGTTTCATGTGCGAGGGCGATGGAATGTAAAAGTGTCGCGCTTGGGGCAACCTCCACTGTCGTCAGGCTGCCTGTTGATCGAGTGTTGGTTTTAGCTGTTATTTGCTGCGAAATTGATTGATGTTGATACACTAAAAAGGCGGCAATGATTGCAAGCATGATCGCTAACATCAGCATCAGCGACAAGTTAAATCGACGACATGGTTGCGCAAAGTTCAAGTCCAATGGTGGCATCATAAGCTCGCCATCCAAAGTGCGCTATTGGTTTGATCAGGCTGATAGCCTGTGCTCTCTACGAAGTGGATACTCACGTAACTACCCATCAATGCTTGCGCCCATTCCTGCCTTTGGGGCATTAAACTTGGGGCAAGAAATGCAATCACTTCTGTTGGCTTTTGCTGTGTAGTTTTTGTATCAAGCGGCATTTTACTTTGTATACTACGCATGATTTGCTGTGAGGTTTGTATCGCCTCTTGCCCGCTGGGTGGCGAAATTAGTGTGAATCGCTGCCATTCCTGTTGATTGGTTTCACATAATAGAACACGTTCAGGCTCTGCCACGACTAGCCAACTGTTTTGTTTTCTTTGTGTTCCTGTGGTTTTTTTTGTGCTCAATATGCGCATTAGCAATGGCTCAATACTCGTGATTTTCCATGAGTTGCTTTCCGCGAGTGCTCGTAAATCATCTACCAGCGCTTGGTCAATAGCACTGGTTGCGACGGTTTTTCCATACCCATTAAAACTCACGCGCAATTGCCATTGATCGGCAATCGCGCCAAAACGCTTACGATAGTCATGTTGCGCTAGTGCTAGCCAATCTTGCCTTGCCGTAATGCCCGTTTGCCAAGGCAACACGCCATAACGCACAAAATGGTTGGATACTACAAAGCGCACTCGTTTTGCAGTAATGTGGCTTGTCACTGATTTTAGAGCATTGACTAATGCAGCTCTTGATTCATAGCGAGTGTCAGCACTCGCTAGCATTTTTGGGCTTTTGCCGTTTTCACATATGGCGATTCCATCAGCAGCTAGTGCGATGGTGGTGACATTGGTGACACCTAACATGCTAAACAAGTGGTGCAACACGATGCACTTCCTCCAATGTGGTTTCACCCCTAATGGCCATATCAAGCGCTGCTTGATGTAAAAAGCGTGTACCTTTGCGCTGTGCATGGTCTTTAATTTGACGAATCGAGGCGCGGCTAGCAATCAATTCGCGCAGTTCGTCATCCATGAGTAAAACTTCTGCGACTGCACGTCTGCCTTTGTAGCCAGTGCCACGGCAAACACCACAGCCTTTACCGAGCATCAGTTTGGTGTCTTTTGGTAAACTAATCCCACGCGGAACTTTAATTTCGCTTGCTAAAACAGGTGTGGCGCAGTGTTTGCAGACTGCGCGTAATAAGCGCTGGGCAACCACAATATTGAGCGCAGAGACGAAACTATAGGGGTCTACGCCCATATTTAAAAAGCGACCAATCACATCAAACGAGTTATTGGCATGTACCGTCGTAAATACTAAGTGTCCCGTTAATGCTGATTGCACCGCGATTTGTGCTGTTTCACCATCGCGAATTTCGCCTACCATGATGCGGTCTGGGTCATGACGCAAAATAGAACGTAATCCACGCGCAAAAGTCAGCCCTTTTTTTTCATTGACGGGGATTTGTAACACCCCAGGCAGTTGATATTCGACAGGGTCTTCAATAGTGATGATTTTGTCATAGCCATTGTTAATTTCGCTAATGGCTGCGTATAGGGTAGTCGTTTTTCCGCTCCCCGTTGGACCTGTCACCAGTACCATTCCATACGGCAACTGAAATTGCTCGCGCATGGTTTCCATCGTTTCTGCATCAAAACCAAGAAAATCTAAGCGTAATCCTCGTGCTTCATCGGCAAGCGTTTGTTTGTCGAGGACGCGAATTACAATGTCTTCGCCATGAATACTAGGCATGACAGATACGCGAAAATCGACTTCTCGGTGACGGTATACCGCGCGAAAACGGCCATCTTGCGGTACGCGTTGTTCAGTAATGTCGAGTTCTGACATGACTTTAATCCTTGATATGACTTGTTCAGCCAAACTCTTTTCGCTGACCGCCCCCATTTGGCTGAGCACGCCATCGAGTCGGTATTTAATGACCAAGCCCGCAGGTACAGTTTCTAAGTGTATGTCACTAGCATCCGCTTTTAACGCATCGTACAGGGTTGATCGTACTAATTTCACCACGGGGCTAGCATCGCCCTCAATCATGTTAAGTGAAAGCTCTTCTGCGTCTTGCGTGATTTTTACACTACCGCTTACGCCAGATAACGCAGAGTCAACAGCGCGCATGCCATCTTCATGTTGCGCTAAGTAAGCGGCAATATCTGCATGATGGGCTAGATAAGTGGTAAAAGGAGCGGCAATGCGCTCTGCCGCCCAAGCGGCTAAATCTTGCGCATAAATATCTGCAAAAACCAAAATAAGGTTGTTTTTTTCGCGTAACAATACGCACTCATGTTGCAGTGACTCAGAAAACGAAATGCGCTCAAACGCGGGAGCCAGTGACATCATTTGGTCTAGGTTAATGCTTGGGTAAACGTATGTGTCAGCCAGCATTTTGGTAAATTGCGCACTCGTTACGCCAGACATGGTTTCTAACAGCTCAATCGCACGGCGACCTTCAACGCTTGCCTGCAGTGCAGCCTGACGAATCAAATGCATGTCCAAGATATTTTGTAGGCTGGGGCTGTCTAGTTTTTGGTTGAGCATCTATGAGGTTTTCTTGTTGATGTGGTTATTGTAAACCACTTGCTAGCTCAAAAATTGGTAAATACATCATCAGCACAATACCACCAATCAGTATGCCGATGACGGTCATCAACAAAGGCTCAAACACCTTGGTGAAGGCATCCACCCAGCGTAGCATTTGCTCTTCATGAAAAACGGCAGAGCGCTCCATCATGGTTTCAAGCATGCCTGTACGTTCACCCACCCGAAACAAGCGCCCAGCTACAGGTGTGGTTAGGCCACAAGTTTCAAATGCCTCAGAAAAAGACTGACCTTCACTAATTAAGCGTTTCGCTTTGCTCAAGTTCGATTGCAAGCTTGCTCCAAGTAAACTGTTTACCATGCCCAACCCTGTGACAACAGGAATGCCGCTACGTAACAACATAGAAAAAGTGCGGTATAAGCGCGATAAGTGATAGATGCGTATTTTCTCACCTAAGTAAGGCAATTTCCAAAAAGCGCTAAACAGCTTTTCGCGTACGGCTGGTTGCGAAAACAAACTGACCAATAAAGCGCCCAATCCGAATATGAGTATTAGCACAAGTAAACCATAGTCTTGTGAAAACTGCCCTAACTGTAACAACAGTTTAGTGGTAAATGATAAATTACTGACGTGCGCATCGTAAATTTTGCTAAAGCGTGGCACAACATAGGCCATTAAAAATACCAATACTAAAAAACCAAAAGTGAGCACCACCGCAGGGTAGATGGAAGCGCTGACAATACGCTTTTTTAAAATATCAATCTGTTCTATGTATAAAGCAAAACGGTTTAAGGCTTCAGGCAAGTTGCCTGTTGTTTCAGCGGCTTTTACAGTTGCCACAAATAATGTGGGAAAAGCGCTCGGTATATTAGCCATAGCATCAGACAGTTGCTGACCTTCACGCACTGCGGAAAGTAGTTTGGCCAATGTGGCGCGGGTTTCAGCGCGGGTTTCTTTTTCAATTAGAGTGTCTATCGAGTCGGGCAAAGGCAACCCAGCTTCGATCAATACGCGCAACTCCTGGCAAAACAACACAAGTGGAAAGCGCTCTGCACCCAAGCTGATTTTATTGGCTTGGCTGCTTACCCTCAATACGGTATAGCCTTGCTGTTCAGCACGTTGTCTCGCTTCAAATTCAGATGCAGCATCCAGCGCGATTTGCGAAGGTGTCCCCAATGCTTTGATTACTCGTAATTGATATTGCATATCATTTAGTCAGGTTTTTTGTGATTTGTTTTCTTGTACTTATTGTCATCGTAACTTCTCTTCGAGTAAGTGTTTTTCAAATCAGATGGTGTCGCATTGAGTAACTGTTACATACCTGAAGGTAAGCATATGGTTTAGTGTTTATTTAATCAATATTTCTGTGACACTTTTCGTGTTGCTTGACTTAATTTGTAAGCCAGCAATGTCTATAAAATAAAACCCCCGGAAATCCGGGGGCAGGTTTTAATGCATTAACACTTCTTACTTAGCTACAGTAGCTTGTACTGGAGCAGAGAAACCAAAGTCAGGGTTGCCAGCAATAGAGCCTGTGTTGAAACAGTCAGGATGATCGCCTAAAGCTGCAAATGTTGAAGTTAATGATAACTTTTCAAAGCCACCTGGTGTTGCTGAAAGACCTAAAGCTTCACGTGCTTTCCATACCACAGCGTGGTCAGTACATGATGTATCACCAGAAACACCTAAAGCACCAATTTTCTCACCATTTTTGTAAACAGCAATGCCGCCGCCGAATACATTTACACCGCCAACACGGCTAAATTTCATTGGGTCATTTGCTGTACCGTAATTGTTTGGGTTGCCACGGTAAGCAGCTTGTGCGTCCACTGGGTTAGATTCTTGTAAACCAAACAATGAACCGCCTGGTTGAACAGCAGCGTATAAAGCACCAGTAGAGATAGAAACACCGTTTAAGCTAAATGCGTTAGCTGTGTTTGCTTTTTGTGCTGAAATTACACGGCTACCTAACCATTCTGTGCGGCTAGCTAATGCACCTGGAGTGCCTGAAGTTACTACTTCACATACCATGCCAGTTTCGTCAACAAATGTCATCCACATTGGCAAGCCAAAGCCATCTTTGCCAGCGTCCACTGCTGTTTGAATAGCAGTTTGAAGTTGAGCGCGGCTAATATCGCTACATTTTGCATTGGCTGCACCAGCAGCTAATACTGAAACTGCAGCTAATGCTACAACAGCTAATTTTTTTGCTTGAAAGTTCATGTCTAATCCCTTTAAATTAAATTGATAAATATTTTTTGTTTACCTGTGCCAATAAAGCATTGGTAAACATGCTTTCGCGTTACTACGTACTACAAAACTACGTACTACAAAACTACACACTACACACTACACACTAGAAATCACTTACTGCTAGTTCTGATATAAAACTAAACATGTACAAAGCTACACATGTTTAGAACAAGTGACTAAAACCCAATAAAACCCACACAAGGTAGCCATTCGTCTTGCTTGTAAACAAGCCTTTAGGGCATGTGCCGTATGGTTTTTATTTGGATATATTTTTTATGTATTAAATCAGCTTTTTTTAGTTGAGTCTATAGTCCATTCGGACTAATTCCGCATGTTTATTTTACATAATGCGGGGTTTTTTTAAGTTATTCTGCGTATTTTTTGATGGTTAATTTTATCATTTAGATAACCATAACATACGGTTAACATAGTTTATGTAGTGAGGTTTACAGAATTATGACGTTATTGTGAATTTAGGATTGCCAACGGTGTGAGTATTGCTGTAGAGGCGTGTCAATTGGTCAGGTAGGTTGATTTTAAGGGGCGTAATCCTTTGAAAGCCGCCGATACATTGAGTGTTTTGTTTAAAAGAAGTTGGTTGTCATCATAACTTAGGTTTTCTGGCTATTGTAATTCTCGAGTAAACGCTTAATTAAATCGATGGGTAGTGCTTTTTGTTAGGCCGTTTTTCTGCATTTCTGAGAAATTGCGGCTTCCTGCAAAATGATGAGTACACAAGTTATTCTCAGCTGCGTATAGTCAAGCCATACCAGAAATGAAGAAAGGCACCTTAAAGTGCCTTTCTTGTAAAGCTAATTAACATGCTAGTGATTATTTTAAAGGTTTAGTTTCTAAACTTAATAATCGCGTAGCGTATTCTATTGACGACTGATTAAGCTTGACGGCGACGTGCAGCAAAACCAACCAAACCTAAACCAGCTAACATCATTGCATATACATCATTTTCTGGTACTGCGGTTGCTGCTGTTGTTGCTAAATTTAGTGTGTAGTAAACCCCGCTAGTTAGCGGGCCTTTGCTATTGCCTTTTACTTCAACAAAATAGTTGCCAGCAGCGATGTTTTTAAATGAAAAGCCTTCTTTAGATGAGTCTAAATCAACTTTAACTTTATCAGCTGATCCAATATCACCAAACCATAAAGTGACGTTTTGAATGTTAATTTTCTCTACATCGCCTGAAATTTTAATTTTCACATCAGGTGCGCTACCAAATACTGTTGCAGCTTGAGCGCTCAAGCTAAATGTGAATTGGTCTAAAAAGTTTGCTGTTGAACCAAGGTCATCTGACTGTTTTGAAATTGCCCCTGGAGGGCCCATGTTGCCTAAATCATAAACTGTGGCCATTGCTGATTGTGATGCGAATAATGCTGCTACTAAAGCTAAAACTTTTAGGGAGTTCATCGTTTGTTTCCTCGTCATTAAAGTGTTAAAAATTGGTGCTAAATAAAATATAAAGTTGTTACCTACTGCCGTTGTGTTGCTGCATTTCTCACTGCTTAACTCCACAGTTTTATAATAATTAATATACTGATTGGATACTTTGGTAGGATATTGCCTGACTTAAAATTAGTTAGCAATAGTCCGAATGGACTAATGCTAACTAAAAATTGAGTGGATTTTTGAAGGTTTATTGTTGGGTGTGCCAGCCGTATTTATGATATTTTGGTGTGAAATTTGAGGTGGATGGGGCGGTGGCGCTGAGTTGAATGTGTGTAATTAGATTGTTGATTAACATGGGTATTTTTATTAATCTGCAATCTCAATTACTTCAAAGTCATGGGTTACATTTGCCGATTTTCCTAGCATGATAGATGCTGAGCAATATTTTTCTGCAGAGAGTTTTACAGCACGTTCAACTTGACTTGCAATTAAGCCTTTGCCTGTGACAATAAAGTGTACGTGTATGCTGGTAAACACTTTTGGTATTTCTTCGGCGCGCTCAGCCTGAATTTCTGCAACGCAATCAATAATCGGTTGGCGTGCTTTTTTAAGTATTGTCACCACGTCAAACGACGTGCATGCGCCCATGCCTATTAATAGCATTTCCATTGGGCGCATGCCTAGGTTTCTGCCGCCAGCTTCTGGCGCGCCGTCTAGTACTACGGCGTGCCCAGTTTCTGACTCTCCCATAAAGCAGACATTTTCAATCCATTTAACTCTTGCTTTCATTGCTTTTGCTTTCTGAAGTTGGGTGTATTGTTATTTGATGCCTAATAATTCAACATCAAAAATTAATGTAGCATTTGGGGGGATCACACCTCCTGCGCCACGCGCTCCATAGCCATAGTCTGGTGGGATAATCAGTGTGCGTTTGCCGCCAATTTTCATGCCTGCAAAACCTTCATCCCAACCGCGAATGACTTGGCCACCTCCTAGAAAAAATACAAATGGCTCGTGGCGGTCAAGTGAGCTATCAAATTTTGTGCCCTTTCCATCTGGCTTGCTAGGGTCGTAAAGCCAGCCTGTATAGTGAACCGTGACATTAAATCCAGGTTCTGCCTCGCGGCCTTGACCAACTAAGGTATCATTTTTGATCAGTTCTGTAACGTTCATAGGGAGTTTTCCATTGGTTGTAATATTGGTTGGTGATGCTGGTTGTGCATTTTTTGAGTCTGCTTGGCAGCCAGTCGTGGCAAGCATGACGGCGAGTATCGCTGCGGCTAATAATGTATTTTTGTTCATCAGTGGCTCCAAAATAATTGCGCTAATGGGGGTAAGTGTTGAGTTGAAACTTAAAAAACAATATTTTGCATTAATTTTGCTGAAATACCCAGTCTATCAGTGCATCTTGTGCAGGTTTCGTTTGCGCTGCTTTTGCATGGTTAATCATAAACACCATAACGTAGCGTTTGCCACTTTTACTGAGGATATATCCTGATACGGCAAATACACCTTCAATCGTACCCGTTTTTAAGTGCGCGCTTCCTTTTGCTGGGCTATCTTTCATGCGTTTTAACATGGTGCCATCAACCGCTAATATTGGTAGAGATGCCATGAGTTCTGGCATGACAGGGCTGTAGAAGGCGCTGGTTAGCAATTGGCCCATATGTTGCGCGCTGATGCGTTCTGTACGCGATAGGCCTGAACCATTTTCAATCACTAGTTCATCAAAGCTTAGGCTTTTGATGACGAGCCAAGTTTTAATGGCGGCGGAGCCTTTTTCTTCGGTGCCTGGCGCCCCTTGCGATTCAGCGCCGATAGTGAGTAGCAACTGGCGCGCCATTAAGTTATTGCTCCATTTGTTGATGTCGCTGAGTAAATCGGCCAGTGTTTGCGAATCAAACTGTAATAGCTTGATTGCGCTGGCAGGTACGCTCGCTGCTTTACCTCTGCCCGTAATATTGCCGGCTTGTTCTCGTAATAGCTTTTTGAACAAATGAAAGCTTAAATCGGTGGGATGGAGTGCCAATAATTCCATATATTTATTACTACAATTTTCAGGAAAACCTCCAGAAAATATCACCTCTGATTGCGGTTTTTTGGTGCTAATTTCATAAGTTAAACGGTTACGCCAAATGCTACAATCCCCCTTGGTAACTTTGAGGTGATTCTTAATCTGGATTTCTGATAAATCAGGGTCGGCGCTAATTTTGACTTGTGTTTCATCTGAGCTAAAGCGAAAGCTTGCCATTTTTAGGTTGGTCATCATCGCGCTTGGGGTCGCATTGTAAGCACGTGCGCCATCACCATCAAAACTGCTTGGGTCTGTTGATTTGCTGGCGAAGAAGCTATCATCCAAAATCAAATCTCCCTCGATTTGTTTGACGCCAGCTTGTTTGATTTGCGTGACTAAGCGCCACATGTCACTGGCCATTAAGTGCGGGTCGCCATAGCCTTTTAAATAAATGTTACCGTCTAGCACCCCGTTTTGTAGCTTGCCATCGTAATACACTTCTGTTTTCCAGCGGTAAGCTGGGCCGAGTAACTCTAATGCAGCAATGCTTGTAAGTAACTTCATGGTGCTGGCAGGGTTAAGTGCTTTTTGTGCTTGATGGCTAATGAGTGGCGCGGTTAAGTTGCTAGGGCCATCTGCCAACGGTTGCACATAGATTGAAACTGCATCCACCGGGATGCCTTCTTTTTTTAATGAAGAAACCACACTTTCTGGGAGATCTGCTTTGGCATTAAGTGAGGTTAACACACACAAAAGAGCTAGAAATGTATGAAAAATCGGTTGATTTTTTATAGTATGCATACTTTTAGAACATCTATTATTTGCTCTGTTAGCCAAGCCATCTCTTGCTCATTGATCACATAGGGCGGCATGATGTAGATAGTGCTGCCAACTGGGCGCAAAATTAAGCCACGGTTTAGCGATTCTTGGTAAACTCGCTGCTGAAAATCTGCGGCTTGATGCGGCACATCAAATGCCCAAATCATGCCCGCGTTGCGCATATGTTGTATAGGAAAGTTAGCAAGCGATTGCAGTTGTGTGTTCATGAACTGTGACTTTTGACGATTGCTGATTATCGTTTGCTCACGCTCAAAAATATCCAGTGTGGCGAGTGCGGCACTGCAGGCTAAGGCGTTACCCGTATAGCTGTGTGAATGTAAGAAGCCGCGTGCGACTTTGTCGTCATAAAAAGCTTGGTAAACCTGGTTGGTTGTTAGTACGACCGAAAGCGGTAAATAGCCGCCTGTAATACCTTTAGACAAACAAATAAAATCTGGCAAAATTTCAGCTTGTTGGCTGGCAAACATACTACCTGTACGCCCAAAACCGACAGCAATTTCATCTGCAATTAAATGTACTTGGTATTGACTGCAGATTTCACGAGCGCGTTGTAAGTAAACAGGATGATACATGCCCATTCCCGCTGCACACTGCACCAGTGGCTCTACAATAAACGCGGCCAAGTTGGCATGGTGTTGTGCGATGTAATCTTCCAGCGCTTGGGCGCAACGTAAGGCGAAGGCTTCAGGTGACTCGTCTTGATCTGCAAGCCGCCAATCAGGGCTAGGCATTTGTGCGCTTTGTGTGAGTAGTGGGGCGTAAGTATCTTTAAAAATCGCTACATCGGTAACGGATAACGCACCCAAAGTTTCCCCGTGGTAGCTATTTTGCAAGCTAATGAACTTTGTTTTGTCGGTATACCCTATATTGCGCCAATAGTGAAAGCTCATTTTTAATGAGATTTCGGTGGCCGATGCCCCATCTGAGCCGTAAAAACAGTGGCCTAATCCAGTGAGCTCCGCAAGCTTTTCAGAAAGCCTAACTACAGGCTCATGCGTAAAGCCAGCTAAAATAACATGTTCTAATTGGTCTAACTGTTGTTTGATTGCGTTTTTGATGGTGGGGTTGTTGTGCCCAAATAAATTTACCCACCAAGAACTGATTGCATCCAAATAGTGTTTGCCGTCAAAGTCATACAGCCAAACGCCATCGCCACGTTGAATGGGGATGAGTGGCAAGTTTTCATGGTTTTTCATTTGCGTACAGGGGTGCCATACTGCGTTTAGGCTTCGCTGTAGCAGGTTTTGATTACTCATGTGTGGTTTGAGATTCTTTTTTTAATGAATGACTGGTCTTACGCTAGTCTCAGCGATCATGAAATGGCTGGAGGCGAAGCCCAAATCCCATGCGGCTTCTTTGGTTGCAAGCGCTAGCATGTTGGAAAGTGCAATTAAGAGCTCAATATTAAGATTAATGCGCATTGTTTTACCATCTTTTGCTTGAATCTCTAAGGTGGACTGGGCTTCGTCTTGGTTGATTAAGCCACAATGAAAAGCCAAAATTGGCTGATCCACAATAGGCGTGCGATTTGCTTGATAGCTGGTAGCAAAGTCTAATTCGGGCCTGTTTTCATCTGCCAACATGTTTTGGCTAGATAGCAGTTCACTGGCTACCTTAGCAGGAACCTCTTGAATGACCAGAGTATGCTCAGTCATGTTAGCCAGATCAGTAACCCCTTGTAATAACAGCCACAATGATTTGACAACGCGTCTAGTGAGCCAAACAGATAATTCGGTATTATCTGCTAACCCAACCTTTAAAATTAAGCGGTCTTGCTCCGCATCAAAGCCAAGATTTAATTGTTGGATAGCAGCCTCTGCTAATAAATCAGTCACTTAAAAACCTCGTGTCAATGTTAAAATGTAGAATCAATGGCACATATTATCGCTTGAAACAGGTGTTTAATAAAACGTTAAATTGAAATATTCGGTGTTCAACTTTCAATATATTGGGTTTCTGTTCACCTAAAAACACTATCAGCGCAATTAAATGCCAAAAACTGTCATTTTACTTTAACAAAATTACTGAAAACTAAGCGCTAAGGAATCCTCATGGCAATATTTCGTTCATCCTCATTTAATCCATCGCAACTCAAACAGCGCGGGTTTGTGTTAATAATTGCACTTGGGTTTTTAATTTTGGCGGTGCTTTTTGCATTTTATACTTGGGCGATGTTAACTTGGTCTTACTCCTCTGGGGAGCGCGCTGGGTATGTGCAAAAATTTTCTAACAAAGGCTGGGTTTGCAAAACTTGGGAGGGTGAATTGGCTATGGTTTCCATGCCGGGTACGATGAGTGAAAAGTTTTATTTTACTGCGCAAAATGATGCGGTAGCAGCTCAAATAAATGGTTCTCTGGGTAAAAAAGTTGCCATCACTTATGAGCAGCACGTAGGATTGCCCAGCACATGTTTTGGGGAAACCATGTATTTTGTCACCGCTGTAAGAAATGTGGATTAGCAAACTTAAAACCTAGTCAGGTTGGGTCAGCAGATTACGATTTGAGTATTAAATGCCTAGGAAATGCCTAGGTATTAAACTGTTTTGATTTAATAATATTTTAAGTAGGAAGAAAATTGAAGATTACGATAGTAGGTTCAGGTTATGTAGGTCTTTCAAATGCTGTTTTGTTGGCACAACACCACGAGGTGGTTGCTTTAGACATTGTCCCTGAAAAAGTGGCGATGATTAACCGCAAGCAATCCCCAATAGAAGATAAAGAGATTGAGGAGTATTTAGTCACTAAAGCACTCAACTTTAGAGCTACGCTTGATAAAAAAGAGGCCTATGAAGGTGCTGAGTTTGTGGTGATTGCTACGCCGACAGACTATGACCCCGATACTAATTACTTTAATACCAGCTCTATCGAGGCGGTAATTAAGGATGTCATGCAGTTTAATCCAGCCGCGACGATGGTGATTAAATCTACCGTGCCTGTTGGCTATACAGCCAACATCAAAGCACAACTTAAATGCCCTAACATTATTTTCTCCCCTGAGTTTTTACGTGAAGGTAAAGCGCTCTACGATAATTTGCATCCATCACGCATTATCATCGGAGAAAAGTCAGCTCGTGCAGAAAAGTTTGCAGCGTTATTGCAAGAAGGCGCAGTCAAACAAAACATTGATGTGTTGTTTACAGAGCCAACTGAAGCAGAGGCCGTGAAATTATTCTCAAATAGTTTTTTAGCCATGCGTGTTGCTTATTTTAATGAGCTAGATACCTATGCGGCTTCTTTGGGCTTGGATTCGCGACAAATTATTGAAGGCGTATGCATGGATCCACGTATTGGAAATTACTATAATAATCCTTCATTTGGCTTTGGTGGATACTGTTTACCTAAGGATACTAAACAGTTACTCGCCAATTACAACAACGTACCCAATAATATTATCAGCGCGATTGTTGAAGCCAACAGTACACGTAAAGATTTTATCGCCCGTAGCATACTCAAATTAAAACCAGAAGTGGTTGGCATTTATCGGCTCACTATGAAAGCAGGTTCAGATAACTATCGAGCCTCTTCAATACAAGGCATTATGAAGCGCATTAAAGCAAAAGGCGTAGAGGTCATTGTTTATGAGCCGACGCTGAAAGAGCAAGAGTTTTTCCGTTCAAGTGTCGTTAATGATTTAGTCGAGTTCAAAAAACGCGCTGATGTGATTGTGGCGAATCGGGTGACCACTGATATTCAAGATGTAGCTAGCAAAGTTTACAGTAGAGATTTATTTGGCAAAGATTAGACGCTAAAAATGTAAATAAAAATAAAAGGGCAAGGCTGATGGATACCAACAAAAGCACTGAATTTGCAACACCCTTAGAGTGCTCAGGGTCGTTGTTTCATTATTTGATTGCATCCATCAATCAGCTCAATATATTTCCTCCGGCAATATTAGCTGAAAAAACCTCCACTTATAATGTAGATTCTTGGTATCAAACTGCCAAATTGGCAGAGCTATTGCGGGCTTTAGGGCAGATATCATCTATCTCCAGCAATGTTTATTTCCAAGCGGGTGCTCAACTGGCAAACCTTGTGAACAAACAAATGCCGCTTGATCAGCCATTCAACGCGCATGTCTGGCTAAATCAAAATTTCAGAGCTCATGACAACACTAAAGCAATGGTTTATCTACTGCAAGCGCATGATGCGCAAGGCGGGCATGTTTTATATAACTGTGCAACCTACTTACCTTTAGACTACATTAAAGGTTACTTTTATGGTTGCTATAATCAATCTGGCTTTGAGTGCGCAGAAGTCGCTGAATTGCACCCTCAATCTGAAGTTCTTTCTGTGCGTTATGCCTCAAGCTCGCAGGCAATTTTTTCAGACCTTAAAGCAAAATTACAAGCCGATTTTCAACAAGAAATTACGCATTTACTACAAGATAGCCTTTGCAAGCAAATCGAGGCCTCTACAATGATCTCTAGGCTGAATGCTGAGTTGATCGAACAGCGCGATAAAATTGCTAGATTAGCCAATCATGATCCCGTGACTGGTTTAGCCAGTTTGCGGTTGGGGCGAGATAGATTAAGAATGGCATGCAATACCGCCAAGCGTAACAATGTCAAAGCTGCTGTCATGTTGATTGATTTAGATGGTTTTAAGCAGGC
Source organism: uncultured Methylophilaceae bacterium (assembly GCA_964620425.1). Classification (GTDB taxonomy): domain Bacteria; phylum Pseudomonadota; class Gammaproteobacteria; order Burkholderiales; family Methylophilaceae; genus DASXUG01. The sequence continues at coordinate 362,213 of CAZUGV010000002.1, forward strand.
GAATGGCCACTATGGGCATGTGGTTGGCGATTTTATATTAAAAACAGTGGCCGATAGAATCTCGCACAGCATCCGCGCTACAGATTCCGCCGTGCGCCAAAGTGGTGATAATTTTTTGATTATATTGAGCATGTTTAACGATGCATCTTCCCTTGCTATCGTCGCGAAAAGAGTGATTGGTGCAATTGTTCAGCCCATTATCTATGAGGCGCTTACGCTACATATTACTTGCAATATTGGCATTGCAATCTACCCAGATGACACCGACGCCGCAGAACAGATGATTAAGTGTGCTGACAAAGCCATTCACTCCATCAAAAAAACACTCTCAAATCAATTTGCGTTTTATGAGCATTTAAATTAAATCTAGCTTTAACGTTGCTATTTTGATGACAATAGTAATGAATTGGCAATCATATACATAGGGTTCTCACGCTTTGGTGGCAAGCTTCTTGCTAGTTTTTAGCTGGGAGATGACTGCGTCAATTCTTCATTCAAATAAGTTTTGAGTAAAACGACCATCAAAATGATTGGTTGTGCTTAATGTTGAGATTTCATCTAAAGTAGCGCACGGGAAATTGCCTCAACAACCCAACTGAATGAGGACTTTTACTGCAAGAGTTGTACTTTTTGTCACATGTTAAAACTTGACCAAAACGAGCAAAAAAGCCAAACTACGAGTTTGGTGTAATCACCCGAATTCATTTTACCCATCTGAACCATACAAGTTTCTGGAGATTCATACATGGCATTAACCCCCGATCACGACCCTCAAGAAACCCAAGAATGGCTTGATGCCATTGTCTCGGTACTTGAGAACGAGGGAACTGAACGCGCTCACTATTTGTTAGAAGCAATGATTGATAAAGCGCGTCGTTCAGGCAGTAACTTGCCTTATAAGGCAACCACGGCTTACCTTAACACCATCCCCACACAAGCACAGGCTAAATTAGCGGGTGACCCTGAAATGGAGCGTCGCGTTCGTGCGCTAGTGCGCTGGAATGCGATTATGACGGTGTTACGCGCGAATGAAAAATCTCCTGGTGTGGGTGGTCATATTGCGAGCTTTCAATCTGCAGCCACTTTATATGATGTAGGTTTTAACCACTTCTTCCGTGCTCCCAATGAAAATTTTGGCGGCGATTGTGTGTATTTCCAAGGTCACTCTTCCCCAGGCGTTTATGCGCGTGCTTTCTTAGAAGGCCGTTTTACTGAAGAACAAATGGATAATTTCCGCCAAGAAACAGGCGGTAATGGCTTATCCAGCTATCCACACCCTTGGTTGATGCCTGACTTCTGGCAGTTCCCAACTGTATCGATGGGGTTAGGGCCATTGGCAGGTATTTACCAAGCACGATTCCTTAAATACATTCACGATCGCGGCATTGCAGATACCAGTGACCGCAAAGTGTGGGTGTTCTGTGGTGACGGTGAGATGGATGAGCCAGAGTCACAAGGTGCAGTCTCACTCGCGGCGCGTGAAGGTTTAGATAATCTGATTTTTGTCATCAACTGTAACTTACAACGTCTTGACGGCCCTGTGCGCGGCAACGGTAAAATCATCCAAGAACTCGAGTCTAACTTCCGTGGTGCAGGTTGGAACGCCATTAAAGTGGTTTGGGGCTCATACTGGGATCCACTCTTAGCGATGGACAAAGATGGCTTGTTACAAAAACGCATGGAAGAGTGCGTGGATGGCGAGTATCAAAACTTTAAACAAAAAGGTGGTGCGTACACACGTGAACACTTCTTTGGCAAATATCCTGAATTAAAAGAAATGGTTGCAGCGATGTCTGATCAAGACATTTGGCGCTTAAACCGTGGTGGTCATGATCCGCATAAAGTGTATGCGGCTTACCATGCAGCGGTGAACCACAAAGGTCAGCCAACCGTCATTTTAGCTAAAACCGTTAAAGGTTACGGCATGGGTGATGCGGGTGAAGGTCAAAACACCACGCACCAGCAAAAAAGCATGGATATTGAGTCACTCAAAAAATTCCGTGACCGCTTTGACTTGGGATTGACGGATGAACAAGTAGAAAACTTATCATTCTACAAACCAGCCGACGACAGCCCAGAAATGAAATACTTGGCAGAGCGCCGTGCCGCGATGGGTGGTTTTGTGCCACAACGTCGCCAAAAAGGTAATGAGCTAGCCGTGCCTGAACTTAGCGCGTTTGAAAACATGCTAGGTGCAACGGGCGACCGTGAAATCTCTACCACCATGGCATTCGTGCGTATCTTATCTACTTTGGTGCGCGATAAACAAATCGGCAAATATGTGGTACCTATTGTGCCTGATGAAGCCCGTACTTTCGGTATGGAAGGTATGTTTCGCCAATTGGGTATTTACTCAAGCAAAGGTCAATTGTACGAGCCACAAGACTCTGACCAAGTGATGTACTACAAAGAGTCTAAAGACGGTCAAATTTTAGAAGAAGGCATTAACGAAGCGGGTTCATTCGCTAGCTGGTTGGCGGCTGCTACGTCATACAGCGTGACTGGCGTACAAATGATTCCGTTCTACATCTACTATTCCATGTTTGGTTTCCAACGTATCGGCGACTTTGCTTGGGCGGCTGGCGATTCACGTGCACGTGGTTTCTTGCTAGGTGCAACCGCTGGTCGTACAACCTTGAACGGTGAAGGGTTGCAGCATGAAGATGGTCATAGCCACTTGATGTCAGCCACCATTCCTAACTGTATTTCATACGACCCAACCTTTGCGTACGAGTTGGCCGTGATTATTCAAGAAGGTTTGCGTCGCATGGTGCAAAATCAAGAAGATGTTTATTACTACATCACCTTGATGAACGAAAACTACAGCCACCCAGAAATGCCTAAAGATTCAGCAGAAGGCATCCTAAAAGGCATGTACAACTTTAGTAAATCCAAAGCTAAAGGCCCGAAAGCGCAACTCATGGGTTCAGGCGTGATTTTACGTGAAGTGATTGCCGCCGCTGAGTTACTCGAAAAAGACTGGGGTGTATCAGCCGACGTTTGGAGCGTGACCAGCTTTACAGAGTTACGCCGTGAGGGCATTGATGCAGAACGTCAAAACTTGCTCAACCCAGAAGCAAAACCACGCTTAAGTTATGTTGAGCAATGTCTTGCCAAAGCCGAAGGTCCAGTGATTGCATCTAGCGATTATATGCGCTCATTTGCTGACCAAATCCGCAACTTTGTGCCTAACCGCTTTGTAACTTTGGGTACCGATGGCTATGGTCGCTCAGACTCACGCGAAGCGTTACGTAGCTTCTTTGAGGTAGACAGATATTATGTCGTTTTAGCGACCTTAAAAGCATTAGCAGATGACGGCAAATTACCTGCAAGCAAAGCCGCTGAAGCGATTAAAAAATATAACATTGACATTAAGCGTCCTAATCCAAGCACCGTTTAAGTGTTGGCTTAAAGCGTAATTAAATATTGGAAACCATCAAATATGGCAATTAAAGAAGTTTTAGTACCTGATATTGGCAACTTTGACAGTGTTGATGTCATTGAAGTGCTAGTCAAAGTGGGTGACACCATCGCGAAGGAAGATTCACTGATTACTGTTGAGTCAGACAAAGCGTCGATGGATATTCCATCTTCAATGGCGGGTGTGGTAAAAGAAATCCACATTAAAGTGGGCGATAAAACCAAACAAGGCGCATTGATTCTGACCTTAGACAGTGCTGCTGATGCAGCGCCCGCTGAAAAACCAGCCGCACAACCAACCTCAACTCCTGTTGTGGCGACTGTGAAAGTGGATGAAAAAGCGGTTGCCGTGCCTGAGCCTAGTCGCCCAGTGGCAGAAGTGCCACAAGTGATTCAGCCACAAGCCACGCCCAATCCTGTTGGTGCAAGCGCGGTTGGTGTATCTGGCAAGTTGGCACATGCTAGCCCATCGGTGCGTAAATTTGCGCGTGAGTTAGGCGTGAATTTGGCTTTGGTTAAAGCGACAGGCCCTAAGAATCGCATTATGCAATCAGACGTACAGGCTTTTGTCAAAGGCGAGCTAGCGAAACCACGTTCTGAAAATATTGGCGGTGGTTTAAGCACCTTACCAATGCCAGTGATTGATTTCAGTCAATTTGGGTCGATCGAGTCTAAACCGCTTTCACGCATCAAAAAACTCTCTGGTGCAAACTTGCATCGTAACTGGGTAACAGCGCCACACGTGACGCAGTTTGATGAAGCGGACATTACTGATTTAGAAGATTTCCGTAAATCCATGGCGCCAGACGCAGAAAAACGTGGTGTGAAATTGACCCTGTTAGCTTTCTTGATGAAGGCCGTTGTCAACGCGTTACGCACTTACCCCAATTTTAACTCATCGCTTTCACCAGAAGGTGATAGCTTGATTATGAAGCAGTACTACCACGTAGGCTTTGCGTGCGATACACCTGATGGCTTGGTCGTGCCAGTGGTGCGCGACGTGAACACCAAAGACGTGATGGATATTGCTCGTGATTTAGCCGAACTTTCTGCCAAAGCCCGTGAACGCAAACTTAAAGTTGAAGAAATGCAAGGCGGCTGCTTTACTATTTCTAGCTTGGGCGGTATCGGCGGCACGATGTTCACGCCGATTATCAACTGCCCAGAAGTGGCGATTTTAGGCGTATCACGTTCATCCATGCAGCCTGTTTTCGACCCTAAAACAAAGAGCTTTGAACCACGCTTAATCTTGCCAATGTCACTTTCATACGACCATCGTGTGATTGATGGCGCAGATGGTGCAAGGTTTACCAGCCACTTACGCATGATGTTGTCTGATGTAAGACGTTTGTTGTTGTAATTAGAGTGAACAAGGAAGCGTAAAAGTGAAACGTATATTTTTTCTAGCTTTTGTGTTTTCGGCGTTATTACTTCAAGGTTGCGTCATGCCAGGCGCAATCAAAAAAGATTACTCCCTTAAAGACAAAAAAATTGCTGTGGTATCTGAGTTAGGAAACAATTTTCACCATAACATTATAGGTACTACTGTATTTACAAATAACATCACTACCGCAAATGTAGCTGCTTGGAAAATCAATCATCTTGCCAGTAGTCATATCGTAGATTTTCTGAGCAAGCAAAATATCAAAGCATCAGAAGTTGAAACTGACTTATTCACTTCTATAGATGGAAGTAGTCCTTATAGGATTGGTAAAGTTATGGATGAGGTTATTGAGAAAATTAGGCCGCTTGGATTTAATAGCATGATCCTAATTAGACCAGTAACTTCAGACAACTACCCTTTTTATGTGCCAGGATATGGATTATTAACGCGATATTTTTTTGGCAAACCTAATACCTGCATATATTCAATGTTTATTGTTGAATTATATGATTTTGATACAAGTAAATCGGTAGGCTGGCAGTGGGCAAACGCAATGAATGGGCCATGTTTACCAAATAGTTCTAATGATTTAGAACTTAAAAGTAATTTTGACGAGTACAGTAATCAACAAAAAGATGAAATACGCCGTCGTACAGAAGCGCGGGTTATCGAATCACTCGATGCTGCATTAAGTTCAATGGAACTAATTCACTAGTAGAAAGTTTACATGAGTAAAATTTTGGAAGTTTTAGTGCCAGATATTGGCAATTTTGATTCTGTTGATGTGATTGAGGTGTTGGTTAAAGCGGGTGATACCATCGCCAAGGAAGATTCTCTGATTACGGTAGAGTCTGACAAAGCCTCGATGGATATTCCTTCCTCACAAGCGGGTGTGGTCAAAGAAGTGAAAGTCAAAGTGGGCGATAAAGTCGCTAAAGGCTCTTTGATTTTACTGGTAGAGGCTGAGGCAGCAGACATTGCCCCAGCACCAGTTGCCCCTGTTGCAACTGCTAGACCAACGCCATCACCTGTAGTTGCGCCAACGCCAGCTGTCGCAGCGGGTGATCATGATATTGCTACGCAAGTGGTGGTGCTGGGTTCAGGCCCAGGTGGCTATACCGCCGCTTTCCGTGCGGCAGATTTAGGCTTGAAAGTGGTGTTGATTGAACGCTACCCCACGCTTGGCGGTGTTTGTTTAAATGTTGGTTGCATCCCTTCAAAAGCTTTATTGCATACGGCTAAAGTCATCACCGAAGCAGAAGAAACCGCACATCACGGCTTAACTTTTGGCAAACCCAATATTGATTTAGATAAATTGCGTGATTGGAAAGCCAATGAAGTCGTTGGCAAACTTACAGGCGGTTTGGCTGGCATGGCGAAACAACGTGGCGTGACCGTTGTGAATGGCGTTGGTCAGTTCACTAGCCCCAACCAAATCGCGGTGATTGCGGCTGACGGCAAAGTGACCAAAGTAGGTTTTGAAAATGCGATTATCGCTGCTGGTTCACAAGCGACTAAATTCCCAGGTGCGCCAGAGGATGAGCGCATTATGGATTCCACAGGCGCGCTCGCCTTGGCAGATATTCCAAAACGTATGTTGGTGATTGGCGGCGGCATTATCGGTCTAGAAATGGGTACGGTTTATGACGCGCTTGGCTCAAAAGTCAGCGTTGTAGAATTTATGGACGGCTTGATTACAGGTTGCGACCGTGATTTAGTGCGCCCATTGCAAAAGCGTATGGAAAAGCGCTTTGAAAGTATTATGCTTTCAACCAAGGTTTCAAAAATTGAAGCGAAAAAAGACGGTATTCATGTAAGCTTTGAAGGCCAAGGTGTTGAAAATGGGTCTGCACCTAAAGAAACGCAAGTGTATGACCGCGTATTAGTCTCTATCGGTCGCCGTCCGAACGGCAAAAACATCGGCGCAGAAAACGCAGGCGTAGCAGTAGATGACCGCGGCTTTATCGCGGTAGATAAGCAAATGCGTTCCAATGTGCCGCATATCTTCGCGATTGGCGATATTGTTGGTCAACCGATGTTGGCGCACAAGGCCACGCATGAAGCCAAAGTGGCCGCAGAAGTCATCGCAGGCCATAAAGTAGAATTTGTTGCGAGTGTGATTCCAAGCGTGGCTTATACAGACCCCGAAGTGGCTTGGGTAGGCATGACTGAAACTGAAGCAAAAGCCAAAGGTATCGAGATTGAAAAAGCCAGCTTCCCTTGGGCAGCCAGTGGGCGCGCGCTTTCAATTGCACGAACCGAAGGCACTACCAAACTTATTTTTGATAAAGACACCCATCGTGTGATTGGCGCAGGTATCGTTGGTGTCAATGCAGGCGAGTTATTGGCTGAGGCTGTATTAGCAATTGAAATGGGCGCAGATGCGCATGATTTGGGCTTAACCATTCACGCGCACCCAACGCTGTCTGAAACCATCTGTTTTGCGGCGGAAGTGAAAGAAGGCACGATTACCGATATGTTGCCACCGAAAAAACGTTAATTATTTTGTCGTAACGAGTAATAAGCGGGTAAACCACATAAAAAAAGCGCTGATAGATTAATCTATCAGCGCTTTTTTTGTTATGGCGGAATATCTCTTTTAAGGCTTACAGGTGACCGCTGTTAATTCTGCTTCGCTGTAATTGCCCTTAATTTTATCCAGTTCCCCAAGTAGTTCGGGCGTCATATTGCTAATGTAGAATGTGATGTTGTCTTTGTTTTGATTCCGATCACCTTTAATGGCAGTTTTTACGCCATGTTTTTTCAAGTCGATAAGTAGCTTATCTGCCAAGGCTTCATCTTTAAACATGCCAAATGAAATGGCATATTTCCATGGTGCTTCTTGCACGATAAATGTTTCTACTACGCCCAATCGATTGAGCTCTGCCACTTTGGCTTGCGCAAGCTCTAGTGTGGCTTTAGGGGGAATGTATATCCAAAAATGTGCACCATCTGGGTCAATCGGTGCTTCTTTTTGTGCATATTGCAAGAGTAACTTATCCATCTGCATGGAAACTTTTTTTGCTTGCGCACTTTTAAACATGCCCCACTCGTAGCATTGAGGTGGTTTAGATTCCATGGCTTCAACGGCTGGTTGTAAAGTGACCGCGGTCATTTCAACGGCTTTTTTAGGGAGTGCTTCAATTTCGCTACTTGTTAAAATTTTGAGCTTTTCGGGTTGTAGCGGGGCTAGGGTGACGTGCGTCACAGTGGGGTCTGAAAGCCCCAAGTTGAAATATCCAAAAATTAAAAGATTAAAGACAACTAAACAAAGCGTGAGCCATTTCATACGGCATTTCTTTCTATTAATAGTAAACCTTGTAGCACTAAATTTTCTACTACTATGACCTCACATGCAAGACTGGCTTGCGCACGTAAGGCATCTGCAAGTAAATTTGCATCGCCGCCTGTTATCATACAACGGTTTGTATCTTCATGACGACCCTGCTTGGCTTGATGCTTTGCTAATCTATGCAGCATGTCAGTAATCGCGCCTACTAAAGCGTTGATAGCTCCCGTATAAACCGCATCTGCCGTATTTTTGGGGAAGTCTTGCAATGTCCCTTGATTCAGTCCGATTTGAGCTGTCTTTTGTGCCAGATGTGTTTGCATCATTTGTAGGCCGGGTAAAATCATCCCGCCTAAAAATTCGCCTTGGTGTTGAGAAGTCTGTTCATGAAGCGCAATAGCATCCACGGTTAATGCCGTGCCTGCACTCACTACCACGCAAGGTGCTTGAGTGCGATGCCAAGCCGCAATCATCGCAAGCCAACGGTCTGACCCTAAAGTTTCAGGATGTTGGTAGCCATTGTGCAATCCGCAGGCGCTGGTGGTGGATTTTATCCACTGTATGTCTAGCCCATGATTTTGCAAAACGGATTGCAGTTGGTTGCCAATGGCTGCGCCCGCGACATTTGAAACCAATACGTTTTTGCATAAATGCCAAGGGCAATCGCGCCAAGCTTGGTCAGCACTTATGTCTGAATTTAACACGTTACCTTGTGCTTGCAGTGTGTCGGAGTTATCAAACACGCCCCATTTGGTGCGCGTGTTGCCAGCATCTATCGCGAGTATCATCGAGTTATGCATTACACACGCCCCGCAAGCTAATTTCGCCTGATGAAAAGCGTTGTTCGCCCTGCGCTGTTTGTACCAGTAACACGCCATCAAGCGCAACACCGTTTACTGTGCCTAACAGTTCACGACCATCGGCCATCAGCATGCGCACAGCTTGCTGGTGGTAGGCATGCGCTTGTGTCCACTCATCGCGTAGCGGCTCAAAACCATTTTGTTCAAAGGTGCTCAGTACCTTGCCCAATTGTTTGAGTATATTTCCCAATAATACGTTAGCGTTGATTGGTTTGCCCAACGCGGTTTGAACATCTGTAACAGGTTGATCTATCTGTTGGCGTAATTGTGCGGGTAAGCTTACGTTGATGCCAATACCAATCACAGCCGCGCTTGGGCCTTCCATATCGCCTTGCAGCTCAATCAAAATGCCAGCGAGCTTTTGTTGATGCGGCTGGCTCACCAGCACATCATTCGGCCATTTTAATTTTGCTTCTGCTAAACCCAGTTCACGCAAAGCACGAATTAACGCCACGCCCACCGCTAGACTCAAGCCAGATAGCCCTGCCGCACCACATTCAAAACGCCATAGTAGTGAAAATGTTAAGCTAGCCCCCAAGCCTGCTTGCCATGTGCGACCACGTCTGCCGCGCCCTTGGGTTTGTAGTTCTGCCACTACGCAAGTGCCTTGTGGTGCACCTTTGGAGGCTTGCTGCATTAAGTAGGTGTTGGTGGAATCTAGCTGTGGATGAATCTGCACATCAAATAAATGCGCTTGGGTGCCAATTGCCTGCGTGATGGTAGTTGCATCAAGTAGCGTAACAGCCTGTGGCAATTTATAGCCACGTCCACGCACTGAATACACCTCAATGCCCAGTGTTTCGGCTTCTTGTATCGCCTTCCAGATGGCTGCACGCGTCACGTTAAATTCACGCGCTAGCGCTTCGCCTGAGTGAAAATGCCCATCTGATAAGCGCTGCAAAATAGGAAAAGTGAGTGACTTCAGCATAGTATGAATCATGAACGATTAAAACGTAGTTTAGCACAGCGCACTCAGGCACACGCTATGCAAGCAACTACATAGAAGCGCTCGCAGGGTGTAAAATGGCGAAACATTCACTAAACATTGCAAAAAACATGTCCGCAGAAAAAACACCTATACCACCAGCTTCTAATTTTATTCGCGGCATTATTGATCGCGATTTAGCCAACAACACCTATGCAACTCGCCAATGGGCGCACACCCCAGGCGGTGCAGCACACCACGCTGCAGGCGAGCCAGACCCTGCAAAAATTCGCACACGCTTTCCGCCAGAGCCTAATGGCTATTTGCATATTGGTCATGCCAAATCTATTTGCCTCAACTTTGGCTTGGCGCGTGATTACGGTGGTGTGTGCCACATGCGTTTTGACGACACCAACCCAGAAAAAGAAGAGCAAGAATATGTCGATAGCATTACCGAAATGGTGCAATGGCTAGGCTTTGGCTGGGATGCATTTGGCGACAGCCACCTGTTTTACGCCAGCAATTATTTTGATTTTATGTATCAAGCGGCTGAAAGCTTAATTAGCGCTGGCAAAGCCTATGTAGATGAGCAAAGCGCAGAAGAAATGCGCATCAACCGCGGCACGCTCACCGAGGCAGGCAAAGATTCGCCTTATCGCAACCGCAGCGTGGAAGACAATTTGCGCCTTTTCCGCGAAATGCGCGATGGCAAACACCCTGATGGCAGCATGGTACTGCGCGCGAAAATTGATATGGCCTCGCCCAACATCAATATGCGCGACCCTGCAATTTACCGCATTAAACGTGCGCACCACCACAACACGGGCGACGCATGGTGCATCTACCCCATGTACACCTTTGCCCACCCGATTGAAGACGCGCTGGAGCAAATCACCCACTCAATTTGCACACTAGAGTTTGAAGACCAACGCCCATTTTACGATTGGCTGCTAGATAACCTAGCGGCGCCGACTGAAGGCGTCGGCGGTCTTGTACAGCCTGGCTTAATCGCGCAACCCGTGCCCAAACAATACGAGTTCGCACGCTTAAACCTCACTTATGTGGTGCTTTCCAAACGCAAACTCATCCAATTAGTAGAAGAAAAACACGTCAGCGGCTGGGATGACCCGCGCTTACCCACCCTCGCAGGCGCGCGCCGCCGTGGCTACACGCCAGAAGGCTTTAGACTATTTGCCGATAGAATTGGTGTAAGCAAAGCCGATAGCTGGATTGAATACACCATTTTAGAAGACTGCATGCGCGAAACGCTGAACGAAGCCGCCGAGCGCCGCATTGCCGTGCTAGACCCGATTAAACTAGTGATTGATAACTACCCAGAAGGTCAAAGTGAAGACTGCTTTGCCCCTAATCACCCGCTCAAACCAGAGCTAGGTAAACGCGTAGTGCAACTCTCAAAAGAGCTATGGATAGAGCGCGAAGACTTTATGGAAGAGCCCAGCAAAGGCTACTTCCGCCTATTCCCAGACAACATGGTGCGCCTACGCTACGGCTACGTAGTGAAATGCACAGGCTGTGAAAAAGATGCCGCAGGTAACGTAACAGTCGTGCATTGCGAATACCTGCCAGATACCAAATCAGGCACACCCGGCTCAGACAGCGTCAAAGTCAAAGGTAATATCCATTGGGTCAGTGCCGCACATGCCTATGAAGCAGAAATCAGAATGTACGACCGCCTATTTAAAGAAGCGCACCCAGGCAGCGGCGATAAAGACTTTTTAGACGACATCAACCCCAACTCAGTCACCACTATTACAGCGCAATTAGAAGTTGGCTTGCAACAAGCAAAACCTGCCGAAACCTTTCAGTTTGAACGCCACGGCTACTTTGTGGCAGATAGAATAGACAGCGTAGCGAGCAAGCCAGTGTTTAATAGAACGGTGACTTTGAGGGATGCTTGGCAAAAATGATTAAAACCATTATTGTACAGAAACGTAATATCTATGAGATATCCCCATGATAAAACAGGTTTTTGATTCGGACCAACTGTCTAGATTAGTTCTAAAAGGTTACAAATCAATAGAAAGTTGTGATTTGGAACTATTTAAACTTAATGTGCTAATCGGTGCAAATGGAGCAGGAAAATCAAATTTTATTGGTTTCTTTAGGCTGATTAGTAAGATTCTTGACCAACAACTACAAGCTACAGTAGGAGATGCTGGAGGACCTGATGCATTACTGCATTTTGGACGTAAAAAAACAGAAGAGCTGCAAGCTGAACTTTATTTTGGCAATAATGGTTACAAATTTCGTTTAAAACCAACCCAAGATAACAGAATGATGTTTTCACGTGAGTGTCTTTGGTGGAGTCAGTCTGGCGACTGGCGTCCAGCTTCAGGACATTTTGAAACATATGCAGAGGAGCAAAAGAAACTAACAAGAATTTATAACTTTGTTGTCCCTGCAATGCGCAGTTGGCGAGTCTACCACTTTCACGATACTAGCCGCAGTGCTGTAATCAAGCAAATTCACGGCATTAACGACAATGAATACTTGCGAGATGATGCTCGCAATTTGGCAGCATTTTTATATCGCCTTAAAAACCATCATGAGGAGCATTACAGAAGAATTGTTAAATCCATTCAACTTGTAGCACCTTTCTTTGGTGACTTTTACTTACGCCCAACAGTGGAAAATAGCGAGAAGATTCAGTTGGAATGGACTGAATCAGGATACGATATTCCTTTCACTGCAAAAGAGCTGTCAGACGGGACTTTGCGCTATATTTGTTTAGCCACTGTATTGTTGCAACCAGAAGAGTATATGCCTGCTACCATTTTAATTGATGAGCCTGAACTGGGCTTGCATCCCTATGCAATCGCAGTTCTTGGGGCGCTAATGAAGTCAACATCTCAAGAGCACCAATTAATTATATCAACCCAATCTGTAGAGCTAGTTAACGAATTTGAAGTGGATGACTTAATTGTAGTAGATAAAATCGGTACGGCTTCTACATTTAAAAGGCTAGACGCTGACGTATTAGGTGACTGGTTGACTGATTACAGCTTAGGTGATTTGTGGAAGAAGAATCTTCTCGGTGGAAGGCCAACTAGATGACGAGAATCTACTGTGTTGTAGAGGGGCAAACAGAAGAAACATTTGTAAGCGAACTGCTCACTCCATATTATTCACGCATAGGCCTTTTTATTACGCCTATTATTATAAGCACCTCCCCTGGTTTTAAAGGTGGTGTTACTAGTTATGCCAAGGTTAAGCCGCAGTTGATCCGACTGTGCAGACAAGATCGCAATGCATTAGTAACTACACTGTTTGACTTATATGCTTTACCAAATAACTTTCCAGGAAAGCAACATGAAGATTATACTAAACAAGTGCTAGGCGAACAAAAAGCTAGCTTTTTAGAAGAATGTTTAAAAGAAGATATAAATGAAATAAACTTCATTCCAAACTTAATGCTACATGAGTTTGAGGCGTTACTCTTTGCTGAGCCTGCGCAGTTCTCTGTGTGGGTGGATAACGACGATATAGTTAATCAATTAAAATCAATTACTGAAAGTTTTGAAACCCCTGAAGATATTAACGATGGTCCAGCTACAGCTCCTTCTAAACGTATTCTCAGTTTAATGCCATCTTATCAAAAAACGTTTCATGGACCTTTGATTGCCGCTGATATTGGCCTAGACGCCCTTCGTCATTGCTGCCCACATTTTAATGCGTGGTTGAGAAAACTTGAGCTGCATGTAGATTAAAAGATGCAAACTATTGAAAAATGCATCAAAACTTCCCTTATAAAAGCCTACCGCCTCCTAAACCACGGCCCCACCGTGCTCATTTCCTCTGCGTACAACAGAAAACGCAACGTCATGGCAGCCGCATGGGTTTGCGCTTTAGACTTTGACCCACCCAAAATCACAGCGATTATTGATAAAAACACCTATACCCGCGAATTGATTGAGGCGTCTGGTACGTTTGCGATTAACGTACCGTGTGCGGCGCAGATTGATTTGGTGCAAAAGCTTGGCGCTAGCTCTGGGCGTGATTTGCAAGAAACAGATAAATTTGCAGAAAACCATTTAAGCACTTTTGCCGCTAAAGAAATCTCCGCACCGCTATTAGAGGGCTGTGTGGCGTGGTTGGAGTGCAAAATCATCCCCGAGCCGCATAACCAAAACACGTATGATTTATTTATTGCAGAAGTAGTTGCCGCGTATGCCGATGAGCGCGTATTCTCAGATGGGCGTTGGCATTTTGAAGGCTTTGATGACTTGCGCACCATACACCATGTGGCGGGCGGTTTTTTCTTTTTAGCGGGCGAGGGCAGGCAGGCGCAATGAGTTCCACTCAATGTATTGGCTTGCTAGGCGGTACTTTTAACCCGATACACAACGGGCATTTGTATCTTGCAGAACAGTTGCAGCAGACGTTTAGCTTTGATGAGGTGCGTTTTATTCCTTCTGCCATGCCTGTATTGAAGGCTGCGCCTGAGGTTTCGGCAGCGCAACGTGCTGAAATGGTGAGGTTGGCGATTGCTGGCAAACCAAACTTTAAGTTGGATACCTTAGAGCTTGCACGGGCGGGAAAATCTTACACAATAGATACCTTGCTTGCCTTGCGTGCCACCTTAGGGAGTGAGGTGAGTTTGTGTTGGTTAATCGGCACGGATGCGTTTAAAAATTTACCCGCTTGGCATCGCTGGCAAGAATTACTGGATTACTGTCATTTTGTAGTCGTGCAGCGCCCAGATCGCTTAGGGTTGAATGCCGCAATAGATGTTGTGCCTGCCCTGCAAACGCTTATTCAGCAACATATTACGCATGATGTGCAAGATTTAAAGCGTCTGTCGCATGGCAAAATCTTGATGCAGGAAATTCATGCGCTGGATATTTCATCCACCTATATTCGTCAACAACTCGCTACTGATGGCAATGTACAAACGTGGTTGCCTGCCAATGTACTGGCATATATTCAGCAACATCATTTATACGGGGTCACTTAATGGATACCTTTAGCCACGCGTTATGGGGTTATGGGTTGTTTGGCTATAAACGCCACGCGGCACTGGCGATGTTTTTTGGCGCAATGCCTGATTTAATCTCGTTTGGCGCGTTTATGTGCATGCAAATGGCTAGCGGGCACTTTCATATGGGTAAGCCACCGCTTGAAAGTTTGCCACCTTGGCTATTTACCAATTATGCAGTTGGCCATAGTTTTTTGATTAGTCTATCGGTGATTGCCTTAGTGCGTTTGTGGCGCAAAGATATCGCATTTGCTATGTTGGCATGGCCGTTTCATATTGTGCTGGATTTTCCATTTCACGCGAAAGCCTATTTTTCCACGCCGATTTTTTGGCCTATTTCGGATTTTAGTGTTGATGGAATCCCTTGGTCACACTGGTATATTTGGTACCCCAATGTAGCAGGCTTGGTGATTTTATTGAGCTACCGTTATCGGCAAAAAAGAAACGCTACAAAGCTGTAAAACTAGGGGTTTTGCCCCAAGTTACTTGTGCAATACAAGGCGCATTGATGCGCTGTTTCAGTGTTTCAATATTTTCAGCCAGCATTGCCATATTCGTAATCAATTAGCTGCGGGGGGCGATGAGCAGGCAGTGTTGCCTAGAATGTTGCCTAGTGAGGTGTGGGCTTATATTCATCAACACGAGTGATATCGCGCGCGTTGAAATGTTTTAGCCACTAGCGCCGACCCGTTGCTTGGAGTCAGCGTAATTTAACTGCGTTTGGCGCGTAGTATGCAAGCGAGTAAGCAGCTAGACATCAATACCACAACCCAGTTTGGCAGCGGCACTTCGCCATCTTCGGCTAACGGTGGTGGCGGTGGCAGGGTGATATTGAAGCTACGGCTGACTTCACCTGACGGGCTGTAGGTGGCGTTGCCAGCCTGTTCTGCTGTGATGGTGCATGTGCCCACATTTAATAGTGTTACGGTATTACCTAAAACCGAGCAAGCTAATGGCGTAGTAGCTCGAAAACTGACAGTCAGCCCTGAGCTCGCGGTAGCCGATATATCAAACGTTGCACTGGTAAACAGTTGGTCTGCGATGGACGGAAAATCTATGGTTTGGCTAAGGCGTGATAGATTTAAATTGCTGACTGTTACAGGCAGGGACGATGTCACAAGTGACCCATTGCCTAGCGCACCAAAGTTGTTAAATCCCCAGCATTGCACCTCACCTAAACTATCCAGCGCGCAAGTGTGGTAAGCCCCAGCATTGATGCCTGTATAGTTATTATTATCACCAGCGATGGCCACAGGCGTGGGGCTGTCGGCTATTGCCCCGTTGCCTAATTGGCCAAAACCATTGCTACCCCAGCATTGAAGCTGTTTGTTATTGGAAAGGGCGCAACTGTGCTGATGCCCAGCTGCAAGCGCTGCTATTCCGTTACTTAAACCTGCAACATTTAATGGGATATTTGATACTGTATTTGCGCCAACACCAGTACCAAGCTGTCCGTTTGAATTATTGCCCCAGCAACTGACTTGACCTGTGACCGTAAGCGCGCAGGTGTGGTAGCTACCTGCTTGAATCGCGACGACATTATTCGTTAACCCTGTTACATCTTGTGGCGTCGTCGCGTTAGCAAATGTAGCATTGCCTAGCTGACCAAAACTATTGCTGCCCCAGCACTTTACGCCGCCAGTTGTGGTCAGTGCGCAAGTGTGCAGGTAGCCAGCGGTAACTGCTGATACCCCACTGGTTAGGCCATTCACATTCACAGGGTTGCTAGAAGATGTTGTTAAGCCATTACCCAATTGCCCCGCCACATTATTCCCCCAACATTGCAAAGCACCCGTGTTATCGACCGCACAGGCATGTTGATTGCCTGTGCTGATGGCGACAGTTTCAGCGGTTAAGCCACTTATCGTGACAGGGGATGAGGAGTCTGTAGTTGTGCCATTACCTAACTGCCCAGAGGCGTTATTGCCCCAGCACTGCACCGCAGAATTGGTGTTATCTATGTTTCTATTTAGTGCGCAACTAAAATAAGCGCCAGATGTAACAGCTTTAACGCCCGCATTTAAGCCCACAACATTTACTGGAAGACTAGCATCAGCATTTGAGCCGTTTCCTAGTTGACCAAAAGCGTTATAGCCCCAGCATTTTACTGTGTCATCGTTTGATAGTGCGCATGTGTGATATTGCCCACCTGAAACTGGCGGTTGTGCAGTGATGGCAGTGGTTTGCGCGAGCGACCAATTGAGCACGATATTCCCTTGACTAGCGTCGAATCCACCAACTCTGAAATGGTAGTTTGTCCCCTGTACCACTTGTATTGATATGCGACTTACAAAGCCAGAGTAGTCATCATTAAATGCAAGTGAGGAAATGTTTGATAGCAATGACCCACTAAAAATAGTGAGTGTGGTATCAAAGTCACTGCCAATGGTATCTACAACCAAGGTGCCTGAAGCGGGTGCCGTCCAATTCCACCAGACAGTTGAATTTGTGTTGCTGGCTAATAATTCAGGTTCATTAATCTCAGTAGTTGCATCAATATTGTTTGCGGAAACACTACCAGCGGGCTGTGAGCTAATACTCGTTTTGTTGGCAAAGGCGTCATTGGCAGGCGCAGCATAGGCAGACTGCGTGCCTAAAATCAGCAACCAAAGTATGATTGCAGGCCAAAGTAAATTTCTATGTAGGGGTGCATCTAAGACTGCATTTAATTTCAGCAATATCGAAGTTTGATTCAGTCTATGAAAATCTTTGAAATGCATACATTCCCCAAGGGGCTAAATTTTTGAGTTAGTGTGCGCTAACAAATCAGTATTTAAATGATTACGCGGTGCTCTAAAAAATACATTTTTTTAGAAACAAATTATTTTTGGATTTATACAGTTTTGTAGTTGCATTATTGTGACGCTATATGGGCATTTTTGTGTGGTTAAGTTCTATATGATTTTTAAATTAAATAATTAAATCATATATCTATGGTGTTTTTTAAAATATTATTCGGTCTATATTTGTGTCAAATTTGGGGTTTCGCCCCAAGCCACTTCCGCAATACAAGGTGCATTGATGCGCTGTTTCAGTGTTCTTGTATTTTCAGCCAACATCGCCATCTTAGGGTCTATTTGATTAGCCACCCAGCCTGCAAGCTTTAGCCCACGCGCTTTTATCGCTTGCACCGTCAACAATGCGTGGTTGATACAACCTAAACGCATGCCCACCACCAAAATCACGGGGATATTTAAACTTGCAGCTAAATCTGCCATGGTTTGGGTGTTGTTAAGCGGCACTAAAAAGCCGCCTGCGCCTTCTACAATCACTACATCCGCCAGTTGGCTAAGTTGCGTAAAGGCGTGTTGAATTTTTTCAATCGCAATTTCAACACCTGCTTGTTGTGCCGCAATATGCGGGGCGATGGGCGGTTCAAATATGTATGGATTGATGAGCGACAAAGGCGCATCCACATTGCTGGCTTGCGTGAGTTGTTGTACATCAGCATTTTGTAAAACGCCATCCACTAACTCGCAACCTGCGGCAATCGGCTTCATGCCAACTGACTTTAACCCTTGCGCTGCAAAGTGACGAACTAGCGCGCTGGCAATATAGGTTTTACCTGCATCGGTATCGGTGGCGGTGACGAAATAACTATGACTCATATTAAGAGCTCCAAATTGAATGAGTGATAATGGTTTGCTTGATTCTCATTGAAAATGAAAAAAGTTTCTATATACTAGCAGCCGCTATAATCTAATAAATACCCAATAGAAAGGCTATAAGTTGAAAAATTCTTTACTTTTAACAGTTGCATTATTGTTCGTTACAGGTTGCTCCACAATGACTCCTGCTCGTTACTCAATGTCTGTAGATAACAATCAAGCCTTAAAAAAACTAGAGGGAAGTCAAGTCTACTTAGCCTCATTAGAGGCTCCAAAAACCTTTGATGCTGGCTGTCGTTTAATGGGGCCAATTCAGGCCTCTGATGGCATGACCATTCCACAATTTATTGTAAAAGCTTTTAATGATGAATTAAAATTCGCCAACCTTTACTCTGAAAAGGGAGTTACTTTAAGTGGAGTGCTTAATAACATAGACTTCTCTTCAACCTCTGGTTTAACTAGTGGTTGGTGGAATATCGGTATGACATTAAACTCAAGTAATGGAAAATCTCTAACCGTCGATAATCGCTATGAGTTCAAGAGTGGGTTTGATGCTATTACTGCATGCAACCAAACCGCACAAGCACTTGGCCCAGCAGTACAAGATCTAATTAAAAAAGCAGTAACAAATCCAGAGTTTCCTGACCTAATTAAAAAATAACTAGTTAAAGCAGATCCATAGTCGCGTATAGGTTGTCAATTAAAGATTCTTCTTATTGCATCTATACGCGATTACTTTCGCACAAAAGTAATGGGCGACACGCCAGCCTCTAGTTGTGGCTTGGCTTCTGGCTTCCACGCGTGGGCATATACCACCTCGTAAGTGGCGGGGAGTTTGCCTTCGCTTCTAAATTGTTCGTAATTTTCCGTGAGCTTTTGTAAAAAGCCTTTGCCTAGCAAGCCACGGTTACGTCCTTGTGTGGCATTGTGCGCACCGATGGCTTTTAAATCACGCATCAGCGTCATTACATCGTCATAAGTCAGCGTAAAGCGCTCCACATCAAGCACTGGCGCGTTAAAGCCAGCGCGTACCAAGGCATCGCCAATGTCGTGCATATCGATAAATCGGCTCACATGTACATGGTCGGCATCTACGCTACTGGCAGCGCGCAGTTCTTTGAGCGTATCTGGGCCTAGCGTAGTAAAGCTATACAAGCCGCCCGCTTGCAACACGCGATGCGCTTCGCTAAACGCGGAATCTAAATCATTGCACCATTGCACCGCTAGGTTAGACCACACCAATTGTGCGCTATCGCTGGCTACTGGCAGTTGCTCAATATCACCCACGGCAAAACGATGACGACTCAAGCCTATCATGCCGAGCAGTTGCGCTGAAAAGCCCGCGCTGAGTTGCGTTTGCTTGAGCATGCCCATGGCAATATCGAGTGAAAGCACTTGGCTGGCTGGGTACTTTTTGAGTAAGGCATGGCTGGCGTGACCCGTGCCGCAACCTGCATCCACAATCAAACTTGGCGAGAGTTTCACGTATTCTAAGCGGCTCATCATGCGCTCGCGCACTTCGGCTTGCAGCACGGCGGCGGCATCGTAACTGCTTGCGGCGCGGCTAAATGATTGCTTTACCCAGCGTTTGTCTAGGGTGTATTGGTCCATATTTTATTCTTCACTCATTTCGACAAAAACTCAGTGACATATTGGCTAAACAGTTGCGGATGCGAGATAAATGGCTCGTGCGCGGCGTGCTGCATTTTGATAAAGTGTGCGTTTGGTAGCGCGTTGGCTAGCCATTCTGCGCCTGTTATGGGACAGAGTTTATCGTGCTCACCGTGAATCACCAAAGTCGGCATGGTGAGCTTTGCAACTTCACTGCGCACATCGGTTTCTAGCAAAATATCTAAAGTGGCTTGCAAGGCTTGCTGATTAGGCAAAGGGCGGGATGCAAACACTTCGCGCAACACTTTGCTGGTGGCTTGTGGGTTATGCCCGCCCAGCGCAATTAAGGCGAGTAGCTTGTTCATCGTGGCGTTAAAGTTATTCAACATGCCGCTAAAAAATGAGGTAAATACCTCTAAAGGTGTGCCTAATTGCCAATCATCACGGTTGACATAACAAGGCGTACTGCCGACTAGCACCAGTCTTTTAATCGGGAGTTCCATCGCTAATTTCATCCCAACCAAGCTACCGAGCGACCAAGCCAGCAGATTCGCATTGGCGGGGATTTCATTGTTAACGAACTCGGTTTTTAACAGCGCGACTAGGCTTTGCATATTGTATGGTGTGATGGTTTCGCTATGCCCCATCCCAGGCAAATCCACCATGTAGAGCGTGAAGTGCATGCTTAATATATCGCGCGTCTGCATCCACATGCCGCTATGCATGCCCCAACCGTGCAACATAATTAGCGGTTCGCCCTGCCCGATTTTTTCGATATGTAAACTCATGCTAGTGTTTGATTTTCTGCAGCATTTAATGCGTGAATAAGCTGGGTTACATCGTCTACCGTATGCGCAGCAGAGAGCGAAATGCGTAAACGCGCTGTGCCTTTTGGCACAGTGGGCGGACGAATCGCAGGCACTAAAATGCCTTGCGTAAGTAGATGCTCACTTAGCGCAACTGCCGCTTCGTTGCTGCCAACAATCAGTGGCTGAATCGCAGTTTTGGATGCTTCTAAACGCCAGTCTTTCAGTTGTAAATTTTGTTGCAACATGGCAATTAAGGTTTGCAAATGTGTGCGCTTATCATCCGCCTGTTGAATGATACTGAGCGATGCTAATAATGCCGCAGATAACGCTGGCGCGCTGGCCGTGGTGTAAATATAGGTGCGTGCTTTTTGTAGCAAATACTCAACCACCACATTGTCACCCGCAACAAACGCACCAGAAACACCAGCCGCTTTACCTAAAGTTGCCATGTAAATAATACGTGGCGAGCTTAAATTAAAATGGCTTAAAGTACCTGCGCCCTGTGCGCCCAGCACACCAAAACCATGCGCATCATCCACCAGTAAATAAGCATCATAACGCTCACATAGCGCCAATATTTCTGGTAAAGGCAAGATGTCGCCATCCATACTAAATACCGCATCGACTACCACCAATTTACGCTTGGATTGGCTTTTGGCGAGCAATTTTTCTAAGGCCACTACATCGTTATGTGCAAAGCGGTGCAAGTTTGCACGTGATAGCACTGCGGCATCATTCAGCGAAGCATGGTTAAGTTTATCTGCAAAAACATCATCATCGCGCCCAACCAATGCCGTCACTACGCCTAAATTCGCCATATAGCCGTTGGCAAACAGCAAGGCGGCGGGCAAGCCGACAAATTGGGCTAATGCAAGTTCGGCATCATGATGCAATTGATGATGCCCAGTAATCAGGTGCGAAGCACCACTGCCGACGCCAGCCGTTTGTGCGGCTTGTTGTAAGGCGCTAATCAGCGCTGGGTGGTTGGCTAACCCCAAGTAATCATTGCTGCAAAATGAAAGTACATGCTCACCATCTACCAGCGCGTGTGCAGATTGCGGGCTTTGCAGCAAACGGCGACGACGCTTTAAACCTGCTTGCGCAAGTTGATTCAACTCAGCTTGCAGTTCAGCCATAAAGGGCATAATTAGGCGGGGTGTATGCCAAGTTTTGCAAATAAAGCTTTGTCGGTTTCCGCTTCTGGGTTGCCTGTGGTGAGCAGTTTTTCACCATAAAATATCGAGTTTGCACCCGCTAAGAAACACAATGCCTGTATGCCTTCATGCATGCTTTGGCGACCTGCCGATAAACGCACATAGCTCTTAGGCATGGTGATACGCGCTGCGGCAATGGTGCGGATAAACTCAAATGGGTCTAGCGAGTCAGTACCATGTAAAGGCGTGCCTTCCACTTGTGTGAGCAAGTTAATCGGCACACTTTCTGGAGGGCGCTCCATATTAGCGAGTTGCGCCAACAAGCCAGCGCGTTGGTTACGGCTTTCGCCCATGCCAACAATGCCGCCACAGCAGACGTTAATATCGGCTTCACGCACGCTATCGAGCGTATCTAAACGTTCTTGATAAGTGCGGGTGGTAATCACATCCCCATAAAACTCAGGCGCGGTATCTAGGTTATGGTTGTAATAATCCAAACCTGCTTCTTTTAGTTGTGTGGCTTGCCCATCTTTCAACATACCCAAAGTGGCGCAAGTTTCTAAGCCCATGGCTTTTACTTCTGAAATCATTTTGAGCACAGGCTCTAAATCTTTTTGTTTTGGGCTACGCCAAGCCGCGCCCATGCAGAAACGGCTAGCGCCACTTTCTTTAGCCGCTTTGGCGGCGGCTAGCACTTCGTCCAACTGCATCATCGGCTCATTCTCAACATCAGTATGATAGCGCGCCGCTTGTGGGCAATAGCCACAATCCTCTGAACAACCACCAGTTTTGATGGAAAGCAGCGTACTCACTTGCACCGCATTCGGATCAAAATTAGCGCGATGCACGCTTTGCGCTTGGTGCATTAAATCCGCAAACGGCAACTCAAACAAAGCAACAATTTGCGCTACGCTCCAGCGCTGTTCAATTTCTGGTGCTGGCATATTTCTTTTGATGCTGCTGGTATCTACCGTGCTAATTGTTGCTGCATTACTCATCGTCTGTCTCCAACGTAAAATCTTTCCAAGGTTCATTTTTCGCGCTTAATATATCGCGCACGCCCAATGGCACCACCACTAAAAATGCAATCACCCAAATAATGAGTACCAACTGCATGCCCCCACCTGCCCATTTTGCAAGTTGCGGGCTAAAATTTAACACCGCCACCAAACCGCCGACTAAACCATAAAAACGGTATCCAGAATGGGTAAGAAAACTCACCACACGCGGATTAGGGTGGTTAGCCACCGCCGCATACACAAAAATAGAAGCCGCAATCCAAATCAGAATCACAGGCGGCACCAACACAGAAATAATAGAAAAAAAACTAAAGCTCTGCGCCGCACGCATTTGGGATTTAGCCGTGATGATTTTCGTTGCCATAACACGCTCACTATTGAGGAAGTTGCGCCAATTATACCTTGTCAACCAAACGCGCTGCAATTGAATAACATCTGATTAAAATTTAAACAAAAAACCAAGCTGGCTATTTTCTATATTCGCCCCTAAAGCCCCCTGCCGTTACTGGACATGAGGTAATGGGTTACACCATTAGCTTGTGTGTGTTGTGTAAGGCAACTATGCCAAAGGTGGTGTTTACGGTGCAAATGGGCAAGCCACAGCGAGAGCGTATTCAAGCGCTGCTTTGCTAGCGTAAAAGATAGTATGGGATGAAAAAAGCCACATCAATCGATGTGGCTTTTTTGTTTGCAGGTAGGCTTGGGTTTTTTACCATGTGTTTGTGCTTATCATTCGGCAGACTGTAAACGAGGCTGCTCTAAAAGCGCTAAGAGCGTAGTGTGGGTGGAGGAGGCAAAGCCCATACCCACAAAGCAAAGTCGCAGTTTTATGAAAATACCATGGTGATAAGTGAGACTAAAAGTCTCACTAAATTGATTTCATAGATTGGGTTTAGTGATTGTTGGGTATCGCTTTGCTCCACCCAACCTACGCTCGCTAATCCCTCCTTGGATTCTCAATTTTGTAGGGTGGGTAAACAAGTTACCCACCCTACAAAATTGAGAATCCATATGGGGCGAATTAGCGCGTAGTTTGGGCTGAGGAATGAAGCCCACATCTGTTGTGATATAAGGGCTGAGTATTCAAGGGGTCAAATTTGTTAATTTGCACACCATGCTCACTAATTTTCCAAATAAATCTTATCTGGCTTAATCTCATTATTATCTGAGCCATCTGCACTGATGGAGTCATATAAAATCATAATCGACACACGGCGGTTTTTGGCGCGACCTTCTGGGGTTTCGTTATCTGTCATGGGGTGAGATGCACCCAAGCCAACCGCGCTTAGGCGGTTTTCGGCAACGCCTATGTCACTGAGCATTCTGACGATGCTGCTGGCGCGCACGGCGGAAAGCTCCCAGTTGGAAAAAAATAGTGGTGTGTGGATAGGGGTGTTGTCAGTATGGCCTTCTACTTGGATGGCGTGTTGGTTTTCGCGCAGGGAGAGGGCGATCTCGCTGAGAATTTCGTAGGCGTTGCTGTTGAGTTGTGCAGAGCCTGAGTTAAATAGCAGGTTGTCGTGAATATCAATGCGTATACCTCTGTTATTTTGCATGACTTGCACTTTGCCTTGCTGAACCAAAGGGGCGAGGGTGTTGGAAAGGTTAACGCCCATTGCGGTCATGGCTTCGCGCTCTCTGCGAATTTTTTCATTGGCGCGGCGCTCTTTGGGCAAAAACATCATGAGCTTGGGTTGTTTGATGAATGAGTGGGTATCGCCTTTGGCTTCTTTTAAGCCAGCTTGGTTTTGTACGTTGCTGTTTTTGCTAAAAGCAGTACCCATGGAGGATGAAAGTTGGTTGTATTTGCTTTGATTGACCGATGAAATGCCGTACATCACTACAAAAAACGCGAAAAGTAGCGTGATGAAGTCTGCATACGAGACTAGCCAGCGGTCTGGGTTATCTTCTTCATCAAGTGGTTTTCTGCGTATCATGGTTGGTTTGTGTGTTGCGATAGCTAGTTAAGCAAATATGCTTGCATACGTTCTTCTATTATTTTAGGGTGGTCGCCATTGCTAATGGCAACCCAGGCGTTGAGTAGCATTTCGCGCCTTGTGAGTTCTTGTTGAATATGGGTTTTGAGTTTGCCTGCGATGGGTAAAAATACTAAGTTTGCCAAGGCAACGCCGTAAATAGTCGCGACAAAGGCCACGGCAATGCCGCTGCCTAAAATGGTGGGTTCGGCTAGATTTTCCATGACGTGAATTAGCCCTAACACCGCACCCAAAATGCCAACGGTAGGGGCGTATCCGCCTGCGGCGTCCCAAATTTTAACGGCGGCGCGTTGTTGTAGCTCATAAAAGTGCATATCAACCGCAATGATTTCGCGGATTTTATCTGGTGGTGTGCCGTCTATCATGAGGCGTAGCCCTTTTTTGATAAAGAGGTCTGTTTCGCGATTTAAGTGCGATTCCAGCAACAAAATGCCATCTTTACGCGTAATTTGACTCCACATAGCGATGCGTTTTGCTAGTTGCGCTCTATCATCTTTGGGTGGATTAAACACGAGTTTTGCCATGCGCAACCCAGCTTTTACGTTGCTGAGTTTTGCTTGCAGTAATACCGCGCCTACTGTGCCTAGGGTGACAATCAAAAATGCAGCAGGCTGTAGCAGTGAATGAAGGTTGCCGCCTTCAATGGCTTGCCCTAATAGTATGCCTATTAACGCAAGTGTAATCCCTGCTAGACTGCCCCAGTCCATGCTTGCTCTTTAAGCGTTGAACGCAAGCGCGCCACAGCCTGGCTGTGTAGTTGGCAAACACGCGATTCTGAAACCCCCATAATCGCACCTATTTCTTTTAAGTTAAGCTCTTGCTCGTAATACAAGCCCATCAATATTTTTTCACGTTCTGGCAGGCTTTCTAACGCATCAATTAAGGCTTCGCGGAAATCGCTTTCCATTAAGCCTTTGATTGGGTCTCCCGCATCGTCTTTTAAATAACGGTCTAAAAAGTGGTCGCCACTATCTGCTTCATGAAAGTCTTCGTAATACACCAATTGGTGACCGCTGCAATCACCTAGCATGACGTAGTATTCATTAATTGTCATTTTGAGCTGTTTGGCGATTTCGCCCTCGGTTGGGCTTCTACCTAATTTTTGTTCCAGTTGCGTAATTGCGTTTTCAACATCGCGCATGTTTTTGCGGATGCTACGCGGCAGCCAATCGGCATTTCGCAGCTCATCTAACATGGAGCCGCGAATACGCTGTGCGGCATAGGTTTCAAACTGTGCGCCGTGCGTGTCTTCGTAACGATTCACTGCATCTAACAAGCCCATCATGCCTGCTTGAATCAAATCGTCCACCTCTACACTGGGCGGTAGTTTTGCTTTAAGTTGATAGGCTAATTTCTTGACTAAAATGGCGTGTTGGTTGAGTAGCACGTCTTTTTGGTTGGTTTTTCCAGTCGCGTTATACATAAGTAACCTATCTAAATAAATGAGGCTGAATGAAAGTCAGCATTCAAGTTTGAGGGGTAGTGCAGGCGTTGTGCGAGTGCGTGAAATGCAGCACTGGCATGCGCCATGGGGAAAGCTTCTACTACGGATCGGCCAATTTCATCGGCTTGCGATAGATGCTCGTCTTTTGGGATTGCGCCAAAAAACTCTAAGTCGATTTGCATATAGCGTCGCGCGACTTTTTCCATGTTGCGGAAAACTAAAGCAGCCTGTCTGTCATTCGCACTTTCAACCAAAATGCCGAAAGTGCGTCTGCCGAGCTGGCTGTAAATTTGTTTCATTAAGGTATATCCATGTTTGATGGATTCTGGTTCGCATGTGAGTTGAATCAAAATTTCGCCATTGTTAAACGATGGAATGGGCAGTACATGGTTTTTATTCAGCATCCCAGCTACTAAAACCACATCATATTCATGTTGTAGTTGACTAAACACTTGGTCCATTAGAATGGCGGTGTTTCTATCTAATGGCACGCTGATATGGTTGCTTGGCATTAGTTGTGCTGTAGCAAAACCTAACGGTGTTTGGTAAATGGTTTCATATAAATGTGTATCACCCTGAATTACATCTGTGAGGCTGAGCGGCGAGCGAATGCCGTAGCTTTGAAAAGCAGTGGGGGCTAAGTGTGAAGCATGCATCACTAGCACTGCGTGCCCATGCTCTGTTAAGGTGGCGGCAAGGTTGTTGATGGTACGCGCTTGCAGTGGTTGGTTGCCCGTTGCCGATAATACAGATAGCACCCTGGGCTTGGGTTCTGCCATGATTCTTCTTAAGCCAGCGGCTTGGTCATTTTCAAAATTGATCATGGATTAGCCTCCATCACTAATGGGTTTTTCTCTTGATTGGTCGTGCCCATAATGAATGGCAATTCGGTTTCTTTAAACTTAAATGGCTCATTTTTACTTTCACCCAATTTGAGGGCTTGGCGAATGAGATAGTCTTTGTTGGCGAGATGAATGTCTTCTGGCACACGCTGACCATTGGCAACGTAGAAAAGCTTGAGTCTTTCACGAATAATCACATCTAATGCGTTGCCAAAGGTGGCAGCTTCATCGAGCTTGGTCATGATGCAGCCATCTAATCCGCGACCTTTATAAGCGTTGATAACATCTGTTAAGGTTTCGCTTGTGCTTGTTGCATTTAGACAGATTAGCTTTTTAATATTTTGATTCGCGTTGGTTAGCATGGAGATTTGTTCAGCCACCATGCGATCGCGTTGGCTTACACCCACTGTATCTATGAGAATCGTGTGTTTGTTTTTGAGTTCGTTTAGTGCGATTTTTAAATCTGCTTCGTCTTTGACCGCGTGTACCATTACGCCTAAGATTTTGCCGTAAATGCGTAATTGTTCATGACCGCCAATACGATACGCGTCTGTGGTAATCAACCCTAAATTAGCTGTGCCGTGTTTCATCACATAACGGGCGGCTAGTTTAGCGGTGGTGGTGGTTTTGCCGACCCCTGTTGGACCAATCAGTGCAAACACCCCCCCTTGATCTAGCACTTCTTCTTCGTTTGGTACGGTGAGTATATTTTTAGCCAAAATGCCTTGTACCCATTTTAAGGCTTCTGCATGGTTATCTGTTTTGGGAGAATGTTCGGCGAGCTGTCTGGCTAATGATGCACTAAAGCCTGCGGATAATAAGCTACTCAATAATTTCGATTTTTCAGGGTCACGTTGCTGAATGTTGTTCCAAGAAATTTCGGTGAGTTGGGATGCAATCATGTCACGCATGGTGCGAATCTCGCCCAACATAGTTTGAATTTGTAGGTTGGTTTCCCCTTGCTCAGGCTTTTGTATTGTTGCTTTTTGTGTCGCTTGCTTTGTAGCCGTTGGGGTTGCCTGCGCTGGCTTGACAACAGGGCGGGGTGTCGCTTGCGAAGTTTTAGCTTGAGTCGCTGCAACTCTATTCGCTTGTGCTGCTTCTACTTTTGCTCTGTTCGATAAGTTTACAGAAGTGTTTGCACGCTCTTGGGCTTCAAACATATCTGAGGCATCAATTGGCCAGCCTTGATTCAAGGTGTTTTTGGCAATGACTTCATCGACTGGTAGCGGTTTTGCTGCAGGTCTGGTTTGTGCGGCAGGTCTCGCGGGCATTGCATTCATTAAAATATCTGCTTCGATGTCAGATAACGCAGGCACTGCTTCTACGTTAGCGGTGTTTTTGCGTTTTGAGAACATGGCGGTTAAGCTAGATAAACGGCTTTCTTGGTGGTGAATCACACGTTTTTCAGGTGCGGGTAAGAGATTGCTGGGGATGCTATCAATCTCATCCGTATTCTCTACAGTCATCAAGCGTTCATCCCTACGTGGCGTTGCTTTGCGTGGGGTGTCTGTGATGGCTGGGGCAGCGTTTTGATACGCTTTGTTGATTTCCGCTTCAATTAAGCTTGCATCATAGGCGCTTGGGTCAAATGTGCCTTGTTCAAATTTTGGGTCATACATGGGGAAGCCCGCTTGAGAGTTGGCAACCATCTGATCCATATCCTCTTCACGAAACGCCATGATTTCATTGCCACCATGTACGGCACGGTTGGACAGGATAATGGCATTTTCCCCCAGTGCGCGTTTCACCATGCTCAAGGCATCACGTGAGTTTTTACCTACGAATCGTTTAATGTTCATGCTTGACCCCCAATAAGACTAGTAACGCGGATAGTTTTTGAATCTGGTAATTCATCATGCGACAAGACACGCAAATGCGGCACTGCGCGACGTAAAAATTTAGAAAGCGCTGAACGTAAAGGTGCTGCCACTAATAAC
Source organism: uncultured Methylophilaceae bacterium (assembly GCA_964620425.1). Lineage (GTDB taxonomy): Bacteria > Pseudomonadota > Gammaproteobacteria > Burkholderiales > Methylophilaceae > DASXUG01. The sequence continues at coordinate 391,511 of CAZUGV010000002.1, forward strand.
ACAGGGGTCATCCCCATTTGTTCTTGTTTCTTCGCGGCAATCTCGGTTTGTTGAGAAAGCGTATCAGCCAAGCCAGGCTCCATGCCAGTATTGCCATTTGATTGTGTTGCTTGCATGAGTAAGCGCTCTAAATGGTTATCTAATGCCATCACTGATACTTCATCCCCAGTGGGGAAAAGTTGCTGCACAATGGCGCGGCCTAGTTTTACACGGACAAATGCAGTTAAATCGTTGGCATCTTGCGTGTGAGTGGAATGCTCAGACAGTGTTTCAATAATTGTGCGCATATCGCGAATATGTACGCCTTCTGTCAGCAAGTTTTGTAATACTTTTTGCACCACAGAAAGAGATAGTTGTTTAGGTACTAAATCTTCTATCAGTTTTGGCGATTCTTTGGCTAAATGGTCGAGCAATTGTTGCACTTCTTGGCGACCGAGCAATTCCGCCGCGTTGACTGAGATGATATGGTTTAAATGCGTGGCAATCACGGTGCCTGTGTCAACTACGGTATAGCCTAGATTTTGTGCATGGTCACGGGTGTCGGGGTCAATCCAAACCGCAGGTAGACCAAATGCTGGATCGCTGGTGGCAATACCGTTGAGCGTGCCTGTCACCATGCCTGGGTCTATCGCTAAAAATTGACCGAAGTGTGATTCTCCGCTAGCGACTTCAACACCTTTCATGGTGATGCGGTAGCCTGATGGGCGTAACTCTAGGTTGTCGCGAATGTGCACTGTAGGGGCTAAAAAGCCAACTTCTTGTGCAAATTTTTTGCGTAGCCCTTTAATACGTTTAAGTAAATCGCCACCTTGGGCTTTATCCACCAACGGAATTAAACGATACCCGACTTCTAAGCCCACTAAGTCAACTGGAATCACGTCATCCCAAGTGGCTTCTTCAGCTTCTGTGCTCACTTCAGGAAGATCCTGAGTTTCTGGTAAAACAGGCGCTTGTTTTTGTTGCTCTGCAACCATATAACCTCCGCCTGCCAGTGCTGATGCTAATAATAGGAATGCAAAGTGCGGCATGCCGGGAATCGCCCCCATGCCGCCGATAATGCCAGCGGTAATGTAAATCACGGTTGAATTAGTAAATAGTTGGGTAATCAACTGACCGCCAATATCTTCGTTATTGGCAACCCGTGATACCACCACACCTGCAGCGATTGAAATCACCAATGATGGGATTTGTGCGACTAAGCCATCGCCAATTGCGAGCATGGTGTAGTTGCGTACAGCTTCACCAAAGGCTAAATCATGTTGCACCATGCCGACAATCAAACCGCCAACGATGTTGATGATAATGACCATAATCCCAGCTACTGCATCACCTCGTACATATTTACTCGCACCATCCATTGCGCCGTAAAATTCTGCTTCTTGGCCGATTTCAGCACGGCGCGCGCGGGCAACGTCTTCGCCAATCAAGCCTGCGTTTAAATCAGCATCAATCGCCATTTGTTTGCCCGGCATTGCATCTAAGGTAAAGCGTGCTCCAACTTCAGCAATACGTCCTGCACCTTTTGTCACCACGGTAAAGTTAATGATGGTTAAAATGACAAACACCACAATACCCACGGTGTAGTTACCACCAATCAAGAAATGACCAAACGCTTCAATCACTTTACCTGCGGCATCTGGACCAGTATGACCTTCTGTCAACACTACACGGGTAGAGGCAACGTTGAGTGATAAACGCAACATTGTCGTTACTAGTAGCACAGTAGGGAAGGCGATAAAATCAAGTGCCTTTTTGGTTTGCAAGCCGATGAGCAATACCATGATTGATAAGGCGATGTTAAAGCTGAAAAACACATCTAGCGCAATGGCAGGCAATGGCAGAATCATCATGCCTAACAGCATGACAATGATGACGGGGGGGGCGACGGTTCGGCTGTTTAAATTGCTTAAGCCGCTCATCCAACTGGGTAATTGAAACTTATCCATTAAGCTGTAGCCTCAGGTAAAACGTTGTTGTTAGGTACTAATGTGTTAATTAAACTGTGTGGATCTAATTCATCTGGCACAGGCACAGATTTAGGCACTTCTGGGCGGAAGCCGCCTTCCTTTTTAAATACACGCATTTGGAAAACGTATGCCAATACTTCTGCCACGGCAGAGTACAATGCCGCTGGAATCTCATCGCCAATTTCAGTATGGGCATAAATTGCCCGCGCCAGTTTGGGAGACTCTAATGTGGGGACTTGGTGCTCTGCCGCAATCTCTCGAATTTTTAGCGCAATCACATCAGTCCCTTTAGCGATGACAACAGGTGCACGCATGCCATCTTCTTTGTATTGAATTGCCACGGCATAATGGGTTGGGTTGGTAATGACCACATCTGCTTTAGGAATCTCTGCCATCATGCGGCGTCTAGCCATTTCACGTTGTTGTTGACGAATACGTCCTTTGATTTCTGGGTTACCTTCAGACTCTTTTGACTCGTCCTTCACTTCTTGCTTGGTCATTTTGTGTTTTTCAGCATATTCATAAAGTTGATATGGCACATCAATCGCTGCAATAAACACCAATACGCTGGCAATCGCTAGAAAGCCTGTCAACATCATGTTGGCAATCTGTCCAATGCCATCAGGTAATGGTTGCTGCGATAAACTCAAGATAGAGTCCATATCGCCTGCGATCACTTGATAAGCCACAACGCCCACTAAAACTGTCTTAGCAATAGATTTAAGTAATTCCACCCCAGAGTTTTTAGATACTAAATTCATCAACCCTTTCATTGGGTTCAATTTTGAAAATTTAGGCACGATTGAATTCGGGGTGAAATTCCAGCCACCGACCATAATAGGTGAAGCCAATCCAACAAAAATTAACAAACAGGCAAAAGGCGTAAATGTCCAAAGTAAATAGTTGATCGACTTGCTGATTTGCATTAACAACAACATCGGGTCGTAAACCTCTGCACGTTCAAGTTGCAACCCAGTTTTAAGCGTGGTGCGTAAGGCATCCACTAATTGGCCACCTAGCATCCATAAGCCTAAACCAGAAGTAAATAAAACAGCACAGGTTGCTAACTCCCTAGAACGCGGGATATCGCCATTCTCACGCGCTTTTTCAAGTCGCTTGGGGGAGGCCTGTTCCGTTTTTTCTAAATCGCTGTCTTCAGCCATAATGGTTTCGCGTATCTAAAAGCCAGTGGTTAATAATGATTAAAGTTTTATGGGAAGCAGCCGTTAAACATTTAACCGCTATATTTTTCTCGCCCATGTTGGAATCTATTATTCAGCAAACTGGCGCGTAAGCATCTGTGGAATAAAAGGGTGAAAACGGCTTTTTCTTGATATAGCGAGTCAAGAAGGAAACTTTGATAAATGGGTTGTTGAAAATAAATTTATCATAAAACCCTTTAAAAACATTTGGATAGAAAATAGATGCAAATTTTTTTAAAAAATTACTAAAGTTTTCTGAGCCAATGTCGTTAAAGGCTTGTTGTTAACCACGCGTAAAAAGTATGGCAACAAAACGGTTGATTACAGTGAAAATCATTGTAGTGAAATTCAAAGTGGTGATGAATAACCCATTTTGCTTTTCTCAATTGAAAGATAAAACGATGAATTTGAGGTTAATTTGAATATTAAGTAAGAAAATTTTTTAGTCATACAAGTCTGCGCACAACCCGCATAGACTTTGCCCTATATAGTATCTACTACCCTTTGCAAGTGTTTGTAAGACAAACACCTACAAGGGCGTTTCCGCTTGTCCTACCTAAAAAACCGACAAACCCCGATAGTTTAAAACCTATAAAAAGCTCAAAGTACGTCTCACACGAGCAACACATATTAACGGTAAATTTTGAGTGAAATTTAGGGGAAATAAAATGAACGAAAATGATATGTTGAATGATATTAAAGATGCCAACTTAAACTACTTAATGTTGGCTCAACAAATGATTCGCGCTGATAAAGCGACTGCGATATTTCGCTTAGGCATCAACAAAGACATCGCAGATCTTATCGAAAGTCTTAGCAATTTACAACTTTTAAAATTAAGCAGCAGCAATATGATGCTTGCGCGCTTCCGTTTCGAAGATAGCGCAATTCTGAACATGCTCACCAGCTACACCAAAGACCGCGCCTTAGCACATGCACACGCCGCGATCTTGATGTCAGGCCAAGATTCAGAAGTGATTGCCTAAATTTTTGTTTTAATCATCCAGTAATCCGATAGGGGAAAATATCATGGAAGCTACAGTAGAAAAAACACATGTTCAAAAGAAAAGCGTAGTGAACGAAGCCGAACAAATTCAACTTGCGATTCAAATGATTAAGTTAGGTGCACGTTTGCAATTGTTAGAAGCACAAACCACCTTGTCTCGCGAGCGTTTAATCAAACTGTACAAAGAGCTGAAAGGTATTTCTCCACCAAAAGGCATGTTGCCATTCTCAACAGATTGGTTTTTGACTTGGCAGCCCAATATTCACTCTTCAATTTTCTTGAATATTTACAATTACTTAGTCGAAAACGCCGATGTGAGCGGCATTACTGCCATCATTAAAGCCTACACTCTATATTTGCAACAAATTGAACATGATTCAGAAGAAGAGCCAACATTATCTATGACACGCGCTTGGACATTAGTGCGCTTTGTTGAAAGCAAAATGCTCAAAATGCACACATGTAGCTGCTGTGGTGGTCGTTTTGTGGTCAACTCTTATGATTTGAATAGCGCATATCGTTGCAACTTATGCCATGTTCCTTCTCGTGCTGGCAAAACCAAAAAAGCGAAAGAACAAGCATTTAACGTGGTGGCAATGACAGCTTAACCGTTAGTTTAGCAATGTGTTTAGGTGAAAGGGGCGCTTAAATGATGACGCGATTATTAAGTAAATGGTGGGTGCGTGGTACGCACGGCTTTATCTCGGAGTTTGACCAGACCATTTATGGAGACTCTGGGTATGGTGGCTCCTACATTTCGACTAACAATATCTCGCAAGCTAAGTTTAAGCCAGCGACTGTAGCGGTGATGGTGCAATGCATTACGCTTTTATGTGTGATGAGCTTGGCATGGAGCGTTTACTTTTTTACCCCATATAAATTATCTGGCATTACGCTTGCGCTCTCACAATCGGTACTTGCCGCTGGTTTATCTTATCTCATTGGCATGGCGGTTTGGTGGCGTTGGATACACTTATTGTTTCCACTAGCGATCTGGAGTTTATCGCAATGGAACATCTCTAGCGATGCCTACTTTTACTGTTTTTTAGTTACATTAAGTCTGTTCTGGACGACGTTTCGGACGCAAGTTCCATTTTACCCATCACGCAAGATTGTGCATGAGCAAGTGGCTGAATTAGTGCCACAAGATCAACCAATTCGAATGATTGATATTGGCAGTGGTTTGGGAGATTTGGTCATGCATGTTGCCAAACATCGCAGTGTTTTACAGGATACAGAAAGTGAAATTGTTGGTATTGAGATTGCGCCTCTACCTTGGTTGATCAGTAAAGTGCGTGCTTACCTCAAACGCTCCAATGCGCAATTTAAATTGGGCAATTACGAAACCCTAAATTTTGCTGATTTCGATGTCGTATTTGCCTATTTATCCCCAGCTGCGATGACAGCTTTATGGCAAAAAGCGCATTTAGAAATGCGCAAAGGTAGCCTATTAATGAGTTATGAATTTGAGATAGTTGGGGTTAAACCTACTTTTAAAATTTCAGGAATGAATGGATCTCCCGTGTTATATGTTTGGAAAATGTAAAGAGTCATTTTTCTAGCGTATAACCACTTATGCCAAGCTTGCTTGGCATTTTTTTTGCCCCTGATTTCTTAAGCCTGTATTGGCTTGTTTAGATCGACTTGGTTTTTGTGTGAGCGCTGCTCTCTAAAGTGAATAAAGCACATAAAACATCCCTTTAATCATGCAATTGATTTGCGCTGTCGTTTGTTAATCTAATAGCGTGTCATTGAGTGACCAACCACTGTTCTGCAATGGCAGGGCTAATTGTCAATATCGAGGTAAACGCACCTTGTGCATGGAGTCTGAATATGTTTGTTATTGTTGGGTATGTTGTAGTGTTGGCGGCAGTTTTTGGTGGCTATGCGATGGCTGGCGGTCATCTTGGCGCGCTCTGGCAGCCACTCGAACTAGTGATGATTTTTGGTGGTGCGCTCGGCGCATTTTTTGTTGGAAATGACATTAAGGCTATTAAAGCAACTGTCGCCTGCTTGCCGACCTTGTTCAAAGGTTCAAAATTCAATAAAGCGCTGTACATGGATTTACTCGCTTTGCTTTATGAAATTCTAAGCAAAATTCGTAAAGAAGGCATGATGTCAGTCGAATCTGATGTTGAAAATCCTGAAGCCAGCGCGCTATTCAGTAAATATCCTAGCATTCTGCATGACCACCACTTGATTGAGTTTATTTGTGATTATTTACGCCTTATGGTCTCAGGCAATATGGATGCTATTCAAGTGGAAAACTTGATGGATCAAGAGTTGGAAACGCACCATATGGAAGGACACGTCCCTGCACATTGTATCGCCAAATTAGGTGATGGTTTACCCGCTTTCGGTATTGTGGCTGCGGTGATGGGGGTGGTGCATACCATGGAAAGTCTACATTTGCCTCCGACTGAGCTGGGCGAGCTTATCGCACATGCGTTAGTCGGTACGTTTCTGGGGATTCTATTAGCTTACGGTTTCGTTGGACCACTCTCAGGTTTAATTGAGCAAAAACTAGAAGAAAGCAGCAAGATTTTTCAAGCCGTGAAAGTGACTTTGTTAGCGAGTTTAAATGGTTATGCGCCAGCAATTGCGGTCGAATTTGGTCGCAAAGTTTTGTATTCAACTGAGCGTCCTGGCTTCTCAGAGCTTGAAGAGCACGTCAAAGCACAAGCGAAGGCCAAGTAAGCAGCACTAGATAATGAGCGTTTGCTAACTCACAACTCATCAACATTGATTTAATAAATTATAGCGGAGTAAGCCATGGCTGAAGATATCACAAGGCCGATAGTCATTAAGAAAATTAAAAAGGTCAGTGGCGGCAGCCATGGAGGCGCCTGGAAAATTGCCTACGCTGACTTTGTCACCGCGATGATGGCGTTTTTCTTATTGATGTGGTTACTTAACGCAACGCCAAAACCAAAATTAGCAGGGATTTCAGAGTATTTCAAAACGCCCCTAAAAGTTGCAATGATGGGTGGCCCTGCAGTTGCTGCTAGCGATAGCGTAATTAAAAATACGGGTGGTAAAGACATTACATTAAAACAAGGGCAAGTAAAACCTATCGATGGCCCTAAAGGTAAGGAAAAAAAAGTCGATATAAAGGATGCGAAGGAAGCTTTGAAGCAAGCCGAAGCAAAAAAACTTGAGGAACTCAAACAAAAAATTGAAAACACCATTGATGAAAGCGAGATGTTGAGCAAGTTTAAAAAGCAACTGCTCATAGATATTACGACTGAAGGTTTAAGAATACAGATTGTAGATGATCAAAATCGCCCAATGTTTAACTCGGCTAAAGCTGACTTACAGCCATATGCAAAAGAAATACTGCGTCAAATGGGTCAAATGCTGAACGGGGTAGAAAACAAAATCAGCTTGTCTGGACATACAGATGCAACCCCTTACGCGAGTGGGGATAAAGGATATAGCAATTGGGAGTTATCGTCAGATCGCGCGAATGCTTCAAGGCGCGAGTTAATTGCTGGTGGGATGGATGAAACAAAGTTGTTGCGGGTTGTAGGGCTTTCTTCTGCGGCATTGTTCGATAAAGAAAACCCATTTAACCCCATCAACCGTCGTATCAACATTATTGTGATGAATAAAGAAGCAGAGGAAAACGCGATTAATGATGAATCTGGCGTCGCAGTGGGTTCAAAAGAGGCTGCTCAAGAGGCAGTCGATACTGTTTCAGCGCTAGACAAAGCCAGTACTGTTGGTGGGAATGGGGCGAACTAGATTAAAGCAGCGTCTGTTGCTTTTGCAACTGAACTGCCAAAGTAATTGGCTTAAATGCCTAGGTTTTTGCCATTTGTTTGAGCGATTGATAATAAGAAAAGTAGGGTATTTTGTATGTCAATGAACACGTTACCAATTACTGAGTTACGCAGCTTACTATCCGCTGTATCTAGCCATGGTACTCAACATTTGGTGGAGGTAGAAGCTGATTTAAAACAAACCACGGATTTGTTAAGTGAAGCGATACAAAAACTAGGTGCTAGCTTTTTGGCTGTACATGAAGCTGTCATTAAGCAGCAGGAAGCTATTGCTACTTTGATGGTTCAACATCACATGCAAAGTGGTGAGCTAGAAGCATTAAATGCATATAAGCAGCAAATTGGTGAAGAGGTTAATGCTGCGGTCACTGGGTTACAGTTTCAAGACATGACTAGTCAATTAATAGACCGCACCATCAGACGTATCAATGGGTTGAGAGATCTGCTTGAAGAGCTTTCTCTGCATGGTAAAGATATTGAACCTGAGCAAGAACATGAAGAAATTGCTAGGTTTTTAGGTGAAATGAATTTTAGTTTGACTCGACAGAGTAACGCCTTGTCTGGTGGTTTGCGTAAACAAGTTAGCCAGGAAAGTATGCAAACAGGGGATATAGAGTTGTTTTAATAATCTTCAAAACAAACAACTTTCAATGATTAATTAGTGAGAAAAGAAACGAGTGCAAAAATGTCAAAAACAATACTAGCAGTAGATGATTCAGGTTCATTACGTCAGATGGTGGCCTTTAGCTTAACCACTGCAGGCTATAAGGTTGTGCAAGCCGTAGATGGGGTAGATGGGCTAAATAAGGCAAAAGACTCGGTGGTAGATTTAGTGCTGACTGATCAAAACATGCCGAATATGGATGGTTTGACATTGATTCAAAATTTACGTGGGTTGAGCACGTATGCCAAGGTACCCATTCTGATGCTAACCACAGAGTCTAGCGATGAAATGAAAGCCAAGGGCAAGGCAGCAGGGGCGAATGGTTGGTTGGTGAAGCCATTTGATCCTAAGCGATTGATTGATGTAGTCAATAAAGTAATTGGTGCATAAGTTAAGTTGAAGTGTGTGCGAGTAAGCAACTATTAACAAAATACAATGGGTGGAATGGAGAATAAAAAATGTCAATTGATATGAGTCAGTTTTATCAAGCGTTCTTTGAGGAGTCAGAAGAGCTACTAGCCCAAGCAGAGCATCTTTTGCTTGGGATTGATATAGATAGCCCGGACTCAGAGGAGCTCAATGCGATATTTCGGGCGGCACATTCAATTAAAGGCGGTGCTGCTACGTTTGGTATGACCGATATGGCAGAAATCACCCATGTGTTAGAAAACCTGTTAGATAGAATTCGTAAAAATGAAATGGTGATGACAGCCGATCATGTGGATGTGTTCTTGTCCGCAAAAGACATGTTGACTTCACAACTAGAAGGTCACCGCTCGGGTGCTGATGTAGATCGTAATTTACAAGAAGAGATTAAAGCTAAATTAAAAGCCTTCTCAGAAGGCACTGCCGCACCCTCAGCACCAGTGGCGGCGGTTAAACCTGCGCTCGTGGAGACGCCAAAGGTTGAGGTTGCAGTAGTTTCATCTGCCGAGCCGCAAGCGACCACCTCAGCTGTAAATGTAAAACATTATGCAGTAAGCATTGCCAAGTTAAACGACAAAGACACTGAAAATCTAAAAACAGAACTGAGTTTGCTCGGGCCTGTTAATGTAACAAAGCAAGCCGACGGTAAAGTGGTTTTTGATGTAAGTACTGAAGATACGGCTGAAACCATCATAACCATCTGTACCTTTATTGCAGAAGCGGAAGATATTAGTATTTCTGAAGAGCCAGCCGACAGCCATACTAAGAGTCAATATTATGTGGTTGTGGAACAATTAGAAGCCAATGACATTGCCCATATGCAAACGGAATTAGCTTTGTTGGGTAAAATCCACTATACCAAACTCAGCAATGGGCATCATCAATTTGGTGTGGATACTGAAGATACTGAAGCTGACATTCTGTCTGTTTGCTCATTTATTGTTGCGCCAGAATTGGTCAAAATCTCTCGTCAAAGTGCTGAACCAGTAAGCCCACAGTCTATACCTCAAGCCACACAACCCGCTGCAATAGCGGCAGTTGAAGAAGAAGGTTTTGGCCTGTTTGAACCATTGCCAATACCTGCACCAGCGGTGGCTACGGAACAAAAAACTGAAGTACCTGCACCAGTTGCAGCGGCAAAAAAAACTGAACCCGCTCAAGTAAAAAAAGAAGCTGAAAAACCAGCAACTAACTCTGAAAATACATCAATACGCGTAGGAGTTGAGAAAGTTGACCAACTCGTTAACTTGGTTGGTGAGCTAGTGATTACCCAAGCGATGATTGAGCAGCGCGTTGGTAAGCTAGACCCGATTGTGAATGAGGATTTAGTCAATAGTATTAGCCAACTCACACGTAACACGCGAGATTTGCAAGAAGCCGTCATGTCGATTCGTATGATGCCGATGGATTACGTATTCTCTCGTTTCCCACGTATGGTGCGCGATTTGGCTGCAAAATTAGGTAAAAAAGTTGAGTTTATAACGCAGGGTGCCGCAACTGAATTAGATAAAGGGTTGATTGAGCGCATTATTGATCCACTTACTCACTTGGTACGCAATAGTATTGACCACGGGATTGAAGTGCCAGCTAAACGTAAAGCTTCAGGTAAAAATGAAACTGGGCGATTAACCCTATCTGCTTCAAATCGTGGTGGCAATATCGTAATTGAGGTGACTGATGATGGCGCAGGGTTAGACCGTGAGCGCATTTTAGGTAAAGCCCGTCAAAATGGTTTGCCAGTAACAGAAACCATGACAGATAGCGAAGTATGGCAATTGATTTTTGCTCCAGGGTTTTCAACTGCTGAAGTAGTGACCGATGTTTCTGGTCGCGGAGTAGGTATGGACGTCGTCAAACGAAATGTGAGTGCTATGGGTGGGGTAATCGATATTAAATCCACACTAGGATTTGGTAGCACGATGTCCATTTCATTACCGCTCACTTTAGCGATTTTGGATGGAATGTCTGTTTCACTCGGTACCAGCATCTACGTTGTGCCGTTAAATTTGATTGTAGAAACAATGCAGCCACGTATGCAGGATATAAAAACTGTCACGGGCGAAGGCTTGATGATTCATGTGCGTGGAGAGTACTTGCCGATTATTCCACTGTATGCCTTGTTTAACCAAGACACGGAAATCATGCACCCAACTGAAGGCGTGTTATTGATTCTCGAGGCAGAAGGCAAAAAAGCTGCCCTATTTGTGGATGGCTTAGTCGGCCAACAACAAGTCGTGATTAAGAGCTTGGAAACTAACTTTAAGAAAGTACAAGGCGTATCAGGCGCCACCATTATGGGCGATGGCTCTGTCGCCTTAATTCTAGATGTGCCAGCAATTATCAAAATGGGACAAAATAATACACAAGGAGTCTACCAATGAGCAACAACGTAGAAATAGTCGATAGAGATGCCCCGGAGGTTGAGGCATCTAGCGAGTACCTAACCTTTGTTTTGGGTGACGAGTTTTATGGCTTAGATATTCTAACCGTGCAAGAGATTCGTGGCTATGATGCCGTCACAAAAATTGCGAATACGCCAGACTTCATCAAAGGTGTGATTAACTTACGTGGCTTGATTGTGCCAATTGTGGATTTACGCATTAAGTTTAACTTGGGCAAAGTCACTTACGATGCACTCACGGTAGTCATTATTTTAAACCTTGGTGGTCGTGTTGCAGGTATTGTAGTGGATGGTGTTTCGGATGTAATGACTCTGCCAAATAGCCAAATACGTGTAGTACCAGAAATTGTCGCTAGTATTGATACAAAATACATCACTGGTTTGGCGACAGTGGAAGAAAAAATGCTGGTACTAGTGGATATTGAGCATTTGATGACGAGCCCAGAAATGGAACTGATAGATGTAGCCACAGATTGATTGTCTGAGTCATCTAAAATAACTTAGTGAGGAGTTATAGGAATGTTTTCAAAAATTATTAATGCAATTGCCAGTAAAACTGCTGAAACCAAAAGCATGTTGGATGAGATTTCAGAGTTTAGGGCGCTAAAAATAGAAATTAGTAAAGCGCGTTGCGTATTTGAGTTTGATGCATCAGGCAAAATGACGGATGTAAATGAAAATGCATTAAAAGTATTGGGTTACAGTAAGTCTGAACTGGTTGGTCAGCATCATCGCACACTGTTATCACGCGCGGATAGTACGAGTGTAGATTACCAAAATTTTTGGTCTAGTTTGGCCGACGCTAAACCTCAAACGGGGGTGTTTAAGCTTCAAGACAAATCTGGATCGGCCAGATGGTTTCAAGGTTACTATGCGCCAGTGATGTTAAAAGTGGGTGGTTTACGAAAAGTAGTTTGTTATTTAACTGACGTGACCAATGAAAAAAGTAAGGCAGACACTTTGGCTGCACAAGATGCTGGTGTAAATACTGTGTTTGCCGTAATGGAGCTTTCTTTGGAAACTGATATTTTGGATATCAATGACATTTACGCCAACCTTTTGGGGTATCAAAAGACTGAGTTAATTGGCAGGAAAATCAGCGCTATTATGGTGCCGGCCGATGTAAACTCAATTGAAAATATTACTAACTGGGAAAACCTAAAAAAAGGGTTAGTGCAAACACCGCAAATCAGAAGAATCGCTAAAGGGGGTCACCATGTCTGGTTTCAAATGAGCTATTTCCCCATTAAAGACGAAGTAGGAAAAGTGCTTAAAATTGTTGGTTACGGCGTTGAAATAACCACAGAAAAAAATAAAAATGCAGATTACGAAGGGCAACTTAAAGTCATCAGTAAGATTCAAGGGGTGATTGAGTTTGATTTAACGGGCAAGATTCTAGCGGTAAATGATAACTTTGCTAAAGTGACGGGCTATCTTGAACAAGATATTGTAGGTAATCATCACAGCATGTTTATAACGCCTGAATATAAATCCAGTGCTGATTACCGTGCCTTTTGGGACAAGCTGGCGAGAGGTCTGCATAATGAGGGGATTTACAAGCGTATCGGTAAAGGCGGCAAAGAGGTTTGGCTACAAGCCAGTTATAACCCAATTTTTGATGTCGATGGCAAGCCATTCAAAGTTGTGAAATATGCCACTGATATTACGGCGTTTAAGCTCAATGAAGTGGAAATGTCAGCTCAGGTCGAGGCACTCAATAAAGTGCTTGGTGTGATTGAGTTTGATCTTAAGGGCAATATTACTAAGGTGAATGATAATTTCGCTAACCTCACTGGCTATAGCAGTTCCGAAATTGTTGGTCATCACCACAGCATCTTCGTGGATTCAAACTACAAAGCCAGCCCAGAATACAAAGCCTTTTGGGATAAGCTTAGTCGTGGTGAACCTGATGTTGGGAAATACCAACGCACTATCAAAGGCGGCAGAAAAGTGTGGTTAGAAGCAACTTATAACCCTATTTTTGATTTAAACGGCAAGCCTTTTAAAGTGGTGAAATTTGCCACGGACATTACCGAGCAATATAACGCAGCTAAAACATTAGAGGCGGCAGTAGAGCAAACTAAACAAGTAATTGAAAATGCAGAAGCTGGCGATTTAAGCGTGCGTGTGCCTTTAGAGGGTAAAACTGGGGCTATTGCAGTGCTATGCAATGGTGTTAACGCGCTGATGGATAAAATGGCAGATGTGTTACAACAAATTAGAGAAGCCAGCGAAACCATTAACACCGCGGCAGGTGAAATCTCGTCAGGCAATAGTGATTTGTCTGCACGTACTGAGCAACAAGCTTCTGCGCTTGAAGAGACTGCATCCAGCATGGAAGAGCTAGCCTCAACAGTCAAACAAAATGCGGAAAATGCTAAACAAGCAAATCAACTAGCGGTTGCGGCTTCTGGCGTGGCTGTCCAAGGTGGTTCAGCCGTTGGCGATGTGGTTTCCACCATGAGCGCTATCAACGAAAGCGCACGTAAGATTGAAGATATTATCAGCGTGATTGATGGCATTGCCTTCCAGACCAATATTCTTGCCTTAAATGCTGCGGTAGAAGCCGCGCGTGCGGGTGAACAAGGGCGTGGCTTTGCCGTGGTGGCGGGCGAGGTGCGTAACTTGGCACAACGTTCAGCCAGTGCCGCTAAAGAAATTAAAGAACTCATTATCGATTCAGTCGCTAAAACCACAGAAGGTACCAAACAGGTGGAGCAAGCTGGCGCAAAGATGTCGGAAATCGTGGCTTCCGTTCAGCGCGTGACCGATATTATGGGTGAAATCTCGGCGGCATCTACCGAACAGAGTTCAGGTATTGACCAAGTCAACCATGCCATTACCAGCATGGATGAAGTGACCCAGCAAAATGCCGCTTTGGTAGAAGAAGCAGCCGCAGCGGCTGAATCGCTATCAGAGCAAGCTGCAAACTTGATGGATACAGTTGCACAATTTAAATTGAGTGGCAGCAATACTGAGCGCCGTTCAGCAAACAGTCCTATGCGTGGCGGTAGTCGCTCAGTTCAGGCAAAAAGTCCTACCCCAACGCCAAAACCTATCCCAGCTAAAGTGATGCAAAAGACAGGCACGGATGATCAGGGTTGGGAAGAGTTCTAAGCATCTTCTAATTTTCGAACAGTATATTTTCTTGAAACATACAAAAGCCGATACAAAATGTATCGGCTTTTTTTCTGGGTTCGGTATATCGGTACACACTTAGAAAATTGGAGATAAATTAAATGTTTGAACTGACACGAATACTTGATGCTTATTTACGAATGTAAATTCTATTAAGTGCATTAATATAGGTTTAAACGAGATCTAATAATGATAAAAACTTCGGCAGATTTATTCCAAAAACTGATGTCTGAAAGAGGAGTATCATGAAAACCAATTTACCAGTAACACAAAAAGAAATCGCATTAACTGACGCTAGTTCAATTGTCTCCAAGACCGATCTTAAAGGTCGCATAACCTATATCAACCGTGACTTTCTTGAAATCAGCGGCTTTACTGAGGCTGAGTTAATAGGTCAGCCGCACAATATTATTCGGCATCCTGATATGCCCCCCGAAGCCTTTGCTGATTTATGGCAAACCGTCAAATCTGGTAAGCCTTGGAATGGAATGGTCAAAAACCGTTGTAAAAATGGTGATCACTATTGGGTTGAAGCCAACGCAGCGCCTATCCGTGAAAATGGTGAGGTGATTGGCTATATGTCAGTTCGTACAAAGCCATCGCGTCAACAAGTTGAAGCTGCGGAAGCTCTGTACGCAAAAATGCGCGCTGGCAAAACGCCTAAGATAGGTGTGTTGACTAAAATATCAGACTTTATTAATGATTTAGCACTCGTATATAAGGTGGTCATTGCCTCTGCATTACCTGTGTTAGCTATTCTAGGGTTTGATGCTATTAATGGCCCAAGCCAATCTGGCTTGCTAATGAGTGTAGCAGTTGGCACTGTTGCATTGATGTGTTCAATTTTACTTCTTAATAAGTGGGTAGTTAAGCCTATGAAATTGGCAACTGATCACATTAATGAGGTGGCGAATGGTAAGTTTCATTCCAACATAAATACACGCGCTAATGATGAAGCTGGCCGAATGATGCAAGCAATTAAAGCGATGCAAATAAGGTTAGGTTTTGACTTAAATAATAGCAAAAAACTGAATGAAGAAGCTTTACGGCTGCAAACTGCTTTAGATAATAGCACTACCGCGTTTACTTTTGGCGATAGTCATAATCGATTGCAATATATCAATAATGCAGCAAAAACGCTCTGGCAAGAAATGGCAACTGATATTGCAAAGGTACACCCTAATTTTAGTGTCGAAGCAATGATGGGTAACAACATTGGTCAATACTTAGAAAAAGACGAGCAAAGAAAAGTATTTGCGCAAAAACTCACTAAACCGAGCGGCATGGAAATTTCCATGTATAGTCACTCAATTCGAATTGCTGTTGTGCCAATTTACAACAATAGTGGCGAGTATTTAGGTCGAATGACCCAATGGACAGATAGAACATCAGAAGTCATCGCTGAGAAAGAAGTATCCAGACTGGTTGCTGAAGCAGTTGCGGGAAATCTATCAGAGCGTGCGGATACAGCAAAACTTCCTGAAGGTTTTGTAAGAGATACAGGAGTAGGTATTAACCAAATGTTAGACGCCGTGATAGGCCCTTTGAACGTTGCTGCTAAATACGTAGAAGATATTTCTAAAGGCAACATCCCCGCGAAGATTACCGATACCTACAACGGTGACTTTAATACGATCAAGAGCAACCTGAACTTATGTATTGACACCATCAACAACCTTATTGCGCAAATGAACCACATGAGTGCCCAGCATGATGCCGGTGACATCGACATCAAAGTCGATGAATCACAATTCCAAGGTGCCTACCAAGTCATGGCACAAGGCGTCAACACAATGGTATTTGGCCATATTGCTGTTAAAAAACAAGCGATGGCCTGCATCAAAGGCTTTGGTGAAGGCGATTTTAGTGCGCCAATGGCACAATTGCCAGGCAAAAAAGCCTTTATCAACCAGACTATTGAGCAAGTTCGCTCTAATCTTAAAGCGCTAAGTCAAGATGCCCAAATGTTAGCGGATGCTGCTGCCGAAGGGCGTATCACAGTGCGTGCTGATGCGAATCAGCATCAAGGTGACTTCCGTCAAATTGTAGAAGGCGTCAACAGCACTCTAGATTTGATTGTGAAACCTATCTCTATCGTCAAAGAAGCCGTCGAAGCGATTAACACCGCCGCGGGAGAGATCTCCAGTGGCAACAGCGACCTCTCAGCACGCACTGAACAACAAGCCGCCAGCCTAGAAGAAACGGCCGCCAGCATGGAAGAACTCGCCTCTACAGTGAAACAAAACGCCGAGAACGCCAAACAAGCGAACCAACTGGCGATGGCAGCCTCAGACGTCGCCATCAAAGGCGGCGACGTCGTCGGTCAAGTGGTCAACACCATGGCCGACATCAACCAAAGCGCACGTAAGATCGAAGACATCATCACCGTCATTGACGGCATCGCCTTCCAAACCAACATTCTTGCCTTGAACGCTGCGGTAGAAGCGGCAAGAGCAGGCGAGCAAGGTCGCGGCTTTGCGGTGGTAGCGGGTGAAGTGCGTAACCTAGCGCAACGTTCTGCTTCTGCTGCCAAAGAGATTAAAGAACTCATCACCGACTCTGTACAAAAAACCACAGAAGGCACTACCCAAGTCGAGAATGCTGGTAAGACCATGGACGAAATTGTCAACTCCGTCAAACGCGTCACTGACATCATCGGAGAAATTGCCGCAGCCTCAGTAGAACAAAGCTCAGGCATTGACCAAGTGAATACTGCTGTGACTAACATGGACGAAGTCACCCAACAAAATGCCGCCTTGGTAGAAGAAGCGGCTGCTGCTGCGGAGTCACTCCTCGAACAAGCCAACTCACTCTCAGAAACTGTCAGTGTGTTTAAGCTAGGCAATGAAACAGGCAGCAGAACCAACCACCATAAACCGAGCACAGAGCGTCGTGCGAGTAATAGCCCATTAAGAGGCAAAGCTGCCAGCAAACCCAAAGCTGCCCCCGCCCCACAAGCGCAAGTTGCTTATGCGAAAACAGGGACGGATGATGCAGGCGATTGGGAAGAGTTTTAAAGGGTGTTTTGAGCCTCGCTATTTACGTCAATCTTGAAAAGACCGCCTTGGCGGTCTTTTTTAATGACTCCTCTGAATAGCAGGTCAATACTATGTTTTATCTTTCGATGGGTTAAATCTAGAGTTGATTAATATGACATATCTTTTTTTTCAGTAACACTAAACTTGAGGATAAGAAATGAACAGACAGACCATAGCAATTGTTGGTTTAGGTAGAATTGGCACAGCATTTTTGGAGCAAGTCATGGCTTGTCCACATCCTGGAGTGGATGTGGCTTATGCGGTAGAAATTGCCGAAACAGCAGGCAAACAAAAAGCAGTAGCTGCAGGCATAAAAATGTTAAGCATGGATGAGCTTATCGCAAAGGGGCAGTCTGTCGATGTGATTTTTGAGCTGACAGGTTTGACCGAAGTACGTGATGACTTGAGGATTCGTTTACAAGAATCTGGGAATAATTATACGATTATTGCTTCTGAATCGATTGCTAAAGTGATTTGGTCGTTCATTAGTAAAGAGCAATTTTTGAATATTGAAGGTAGGCATGTGGGGTATTAGTTTAGGGCCTATGCGGAGTTATAGTAAGCCCTAAGCCACATATGCGTCTTTGGATTGATCGGAGTCACTCAGGTTTAAGTTGTTAGCCTAAGCTTGGAAACAAACCTATCAATCCATGAGCGATAAATTCAACTGACATAGCAGCGAGCACCAAGCCCATTAAGCGTGTGATGATGTTCATGCCAATCACCCCAAGTTGCTTGGCAATGCTCTCTGCAAGGTTTAATAACAACCATACAAGGATGCTGACTACAGCTATTGGGATAATCAAGCTGATGTGTCCCAAAAAGCCTTTGGTTTGCTCTGCAGTGATAATCATGCTGCTAATAGCGCCTGGCCCAGCTAATAACGGTATGCTAAGTGGCACAATCGCAATCACATGGCGCTCTGCCATGGTTTCTGCTTCTTCTGGTGTTTGCCGAACGTGGCTCTGTTTACCATGCATCATTGAGATTGCAATCAGCATCAACAAAACGCCACCGCCGACTTGAAAGGAGGCGATGGTAATGCCGAAAAAACTTAATAGTTGCTCCCCCAAAAATGCTGAAACAATGAGCACTGTAAACACAGTAAAGCCGACAGTGCGAGCAGTTTTAATGCGTGATTGAGTTTCCCATCCATCGGTGGCGCTAATAAAAATAGGCAAGCAGCCAATCGGGTTGACGATGGCAAACAGTGCAATTGCCGTTTTAAATAAAAAAGCCCAGTCCAGTGTCATTTGATGTATGCCAGCCGCTTAATGGTATATTTTTTGGAGTTTTGTGGTATCGTTAGACCAATCAATCTAACCCAATTTTAACTGATATGGTCAACACAAACTCAACTAATAAGACAATATATTTAGCTTCTAAATCCCCAAGACGGGCGGAAATACTTCAAAACTTAGGGTTGGCGTACATCGTTTTGCCTTCCGATATTGATGAGTCGGTGCTGGAAAATGAACCACCTGAAGATTATGTGCTGCGTTTGGCGCAGGCCAAAGCATTAAAGTGTGTTCAAGACATTGCCGCACAAAAATTGACCGTCTTGCCTGTATTGGCAGCAGATACCACGGTCACGATTGACGGTTTAATTCTAGGAAAACCAAGCACCGATGAAGAAGCTTTTGCCATGCTTACCCGCATGTCGGGGTCTTGGCATGAAGTGCATACCGGGGTTGCAGTGGGTACTGCTGAAAACATTTCAGTGGCATTATCAACTACACGTGTGCAAATGGAGGAGTTAAGTGAGGCGATTATTACTGCTTATATCGCCACTGGGGAACCAAAAGACAAAGCAGGCGCCTATGGTATACAGGGGTTGGCCAGCACATTTATCAAACATATTGAAGGTAGCTATACTGGGGTCATGGGTCTGCCTGTGTATGAGTCATCGCAGTTATTGGCTAAAGTAGGCGTGAAGTTGCTATAGAAATACAAAATATAATATTTGCTGCGGACTAATGAGGTCTTTCAGCCATAAAAATGAGAGTGTAAAGCATGAGTGAGGAAATTTTAATTAACGTCACCCCCCAAGAAACACGTGTGGCGATGATGGATAACGGGGTTGTTCAAGAGCTACAAGTTGAACGTGCAAGCTCATTAGGGTTGGTCGGCAATGTTTATCGCGGGATCGTGTGTCGCGTATTGCCAGGGATGCAATCTGCATTTGTGGAAATTGGTTTGCAACGTGCGGCTTTTCTGCATGTGGCGGATATTTTAGAGTGTACTTCGCCGGAAATTGAGCGACCCATTCAAGAGGTGTTGCACGAAGGTCAATCTCTGATTGTACAGGTCATTAAAGAGCCGATAGGTACTAAAGGCGCACGGTTAACCACACAAATCAGTTTGGCAGGGCGCTTTTTGGTGTATCTACCACAGCAAACGCATATTGGCGTATCGCAGCGTATTGAAGATGAAGCCGAGCGAGAACTGTTGCGAGAGAGGCTGATTAAATTGTTACCGCAAGATAGACATGGCGGCTATATTATTCGCACCATGTCTGAATCTGCGACTGATGCAGAATTGCTTGCCGATGTAGATTATCTCGAAAAAGTCTGGGGCAACATTCAAGCAGCTAGTAAAACGGCGGCAGAGCGTAGTCTAGTGTTTCAAGACATTAACTTACCAATGCGCGTACTGCGTGATGTGGTGAGTGATTGTACTGATAAAATTTTGGTTGATTCACGCGAAACCTATCAAGCGCTGGTGGCGTTTGCCGAGCATTATGCCGTCGCCTCGGTATCGCGTTTGGAGCTATATCAAGGTGAGCGTCCGTTGTTTGATAAGTTCAATGTCGAGCAGGAAATTCAGCGCGCCATTTCACGCAAAGTAGAATTGAAATCTGGCGGGTATTTGATCTTTGACCAAACCGAGGCGCTGACGACGGTGGATGTAAATACTGGTAGTTTTGTTTCTGGTCGTAGTTTGTCTGACACTATATTTAAAACCAATTTAGAAGCATCGCAATGCATAGCGCGACAATTAAGGTTGCGAAATTTAGGCGGCATTATCATCATTGATTTTATTGATATGGATGAAGACGAACAACGCACGGCTGTGCTTGAAGAGCTTAATCGGGCGGTTTCGCGGGATCGTGCGCGTACCACTGTGCATGGATTTTCTGCCTTAGGCTTGGTAGAAATGACGCGTAAACGCACACGCGAAAGCCTAGCGCATTTACTTTGTGAACCTTGCCCAGCTTGCGCAGGGCGTGGTGAGCTAAAAACTGCACAAACCGTGTGTTATGACATTTTCCGTGAATTGATGCGCCATGCTCGACAATTTAGCGCAAAAGAGTTTCGCGTATTGGCATCACAAAAAGTGATTGATTTATTGATGGAGGAAGAGTCGCAAAGCCTTGCCAATTTGACAGACTTTATTGGCAAACCAGTTGCGCTTCAAGTTGAGCGCGAGTACTCGCAAGAAGTGTTTGATATTGTTTTAATGTAAAAAGCCGCCTCAGTGTTATTTGCTGTGTGGTGCAGTGTCGATTAAAAAAAACGCATAAACTGCATTTCCAAAGGGTTTACCAATAGCATCAGTAAAAGCTGAGCGACAATAAACACAATAATGGGTGAAAAATCAAAACCGCTGCTTGTGGGTAAAAGTTTCCTGATAGGGCTTAATACTGGGCGAGTTAATGCATTTAATACTGAACTGATCGGATTGTAGGGGCTGATCCAACTGATGAGTGCTTGGGCTATTGTGGCGTATAAAAATATATAAATACTGAGTTTTACCAATTCCATCAGAGATATTCCCACTAAAGCGACCCATACAAAATGACCTGCCACCAAAAAGGGAAAGTCATTGATCAAGCGCAAGCCTATTTGTAATAAAAACTCACTCAAAAATGCTAACACGAGAGTAGAGAGATCTAATCCCGCCCAGCCTGGAATAAATCGACGCAGTGGTATCACCGCAAAATTGGTCATTGCTACAACAGATTGCGACAATGGGTTCTTAAACGGAGCGCCTGTAATCTGTAAATAAAAACGCAGTAAAACAGTGAGCGTAAACAAACCGAAAATCGTGTCTATAATAAAAGAAAATGCGTTGGCGAACATGATGGGATCCCTGTATTAGTGGTGGTTTGGTTTAAATCTATGCTTGTTTGAGTTAATTGTTTTAAAACTACTCTTTACCCAGTATATCGCCCAGTTCTCGTGATTTTTGAGCCGCGGCTTTAGCAGCTTTGATAATGGCCGATTTTACCCCAGCACCTTCTAGCGTCATAATGCCGCGCTCAGTCGTGCCGCCCTTCGATGTCACTTGGCTACGTAAAGTGGTGGGTTCTTCTGCGCTCTGTGCGGCGAGTTCGCTGGCACCTAAAAAAGTTTGAATGCTCAGTAACTTAGCCTGCTCAGTGTTTAACCCAAGTTCGATCGCGGCTTGTTGTAATGCTTCTATAAAGTAAAACACATACGCGGGACCGCTACCAGAAATGGCGGTGATAGCATCCATTTTTTCTTCGTCTTCAAGCCATAAGATTTTGCCAACTGCTGATAAAATGAGTTCAGCTTGTTTGTGTTGCTCTTGTGTCACTTCAGGCAAGGCATACAGTGCAGAAACCCCAGATTGAATTTGTGCAGGGGTGTTGGGCATGACGCGGATAATTGATTGATACCCTCCCAACCAGCGTGATAAATCTTGGCTACGGATGCCCGCGGCAATTGAAATCATTAACTGATTTTGCAATACGCTGCCCAAGAAAATGGATAGGTCGCGCAGTTGCTGTGGTTTTACTGCAAGTACAATCACATCGGCCTGGCTTACGCTGGGTAGTTGCTCCGTGACATGTACACCAAAATCATGGCTGAGTTGCTCACGTTTAGTGGCTTCAGACTCTACCACACTGATAGCCGCCATCGAAAAACCATTGTTTTTTAAGCCACCGATTAGGGCTCGCGCCATGTTGCCACCACCAATAAAGCTAATTCTCATGTTGTATTCAATCTTTACGTGTTATAAAAATTTAGTGGGTTATAAAGTTTTAGTAGTCCTTGCCCCAAAAATTGCTGACCCCACCCTAACCATCGTTGCACCCTCGGCAATCGCTACGGCAAAATCGTTCGACATGCCCATAGACAGCGTATCTAGTGCAAAGCCTTGCTGATTTAGTTGCACAAACAGATCATGCACTATTCTAAACTGTTGGTGCTGGAGTTCGATATTATTTGTAGGTTGTGGTATCGCCATTAAGCCGCGTAATGTTAAGTTGGGCAAACTGCGAATGGCTTCTGCTAACACTTGCACTTCATTGGGCAACACTCCGCTTTTGCTATCCTCGTTGCTGACATTGACTTGTATGCAGATTTGTAGCGGTGCTTTGTCGTTTCTTGCCTCATTTAGTCTTTGAGCGATTTTAAGACGATCCACCCCATGCACCCAGACAAAGTGTTGTGCAATTGCCTGCGTTTTATTGCTTTGAATTGGGCCGATAAAGTGCCACTCAATGCTCAAGTCATTTAACTCATTTTGTTTGTTGAGGGCTTCTTGCAAGTAGTTTTCACCAAATGCGATTTGTCCTGCCATAAAGGCTTCGCGTACTGCATTTGCTGGCTGAGCTTTGCTAACGGCAATCAGTTTGACATCGCCAGGTGACCTGTCAGCTTTTGTCACCGCATTTGAGATGCTGGCTAGCGCTGACTGCAAACGCGCGGTTATTGTGTTTAAATTGGATTCGTTATTCATTACAAAAAATTATATCAGGAGCGCTCTGTGGATATATCAGATTTACTCGCTTTTTCGGTGAAAAATAAAGCGTCGGACTTGCATTTGTCAGCAGGCTTGCCACCGATGATACGTGTGCATGGCGATGTGCGTAAGATCAATTTACCTGCGATGGATCATAGCCAAGTACATGATATGGTTTACGACATCATGAATGATGGTCAGCGTAAAGTGTATGAAGAAACATTGGAGTGCGATTTTTCATTTGAAATCCCCAATTTAGCGCGCTTCCGCGTGAATGCGTTTAACCAAAATCGTGGCGCGGGTGCAGTATTTCGTACTATTCCATCCAAAATTCTGTCGTTAGAACAACTGAATTGTCCCCCCATTTTTAAAGATATTGCACAAAATCCACGTGGTTTGGTGTTGGTGACAGGGCCTACTGGCTCTGGTAAATCAACCACATTGGCTGCGATGGTTGATTACGTCAATGAAAACGAGTTTGGACATATTTTGACTGTCGAAGACCCGATTGAATTTGTGCATGAATCTAAAAAATGCCTGATTAACCAACGTGAAGTTGGTCCGCATACGCTTTCATTTGCAAACGCTTTACGTTCAGCGTTGCGTGAAGACCCTGATGTGATTCTAGTGGGTGAGATGCGTGATTTGGAAACCATTCGTCTGGCATTGAGCGCAGCAGAAACGGGTCACTTGGTGTTTGGTACATTGCATACTAGTTCCGCTGCCAAAACGATTGACCGCGTGGTGGACGTTTTCCCCGCAGCTGAAAAAGAAATGGTGCGTTCAATGCTATCTGAATCCCTACGTGCTGTTATTTCACAAACGCTATGTAAAACCAAAGATGAAACAGGTCGCGTAGCAGCGCATGAGATTATGATTGGTACGCCAGCGATTCGTAACTTGATACGCGAAAATAAAATCGCGCAAATGTACTCTTCCATTCAAACGGGTCAAAACGTGGGCATGCAAACGCTAGACCAAAACTTGCAAGATTTAGTGCGTCGCAATGTTATTTCAATTGTAGAAGCACGTCAAAAAGCTGCAAATAAAGAGAATTTTGCTGGTTAAAGTTAATTGTAATTTAAACGAATAAGGGTTACTTAAAGTGGCGATGGATCAAGGTCAGGCTGAAAAATTTATTTTCGATTTATTGCGTATGATGATGGCGAAAAAAGCGTCTGATTTATTTATCACTGCAATTTATCCACCTGCGATGAAAATCGACGGCAAGATGACGCCTGTCACCAGCCAGCAATTATCACCGCAACAAACCAAAGAAATCGCCCGCGCCATCATGAATGACAGGCAAATGGCGGAGTTTGATGAAACGCATGAATGTAATTTTGCCATTGGTTTGCCTAATGTAGCGCGTTTTCGTGTTAACGCATTTATGCAACGCGGTTCGGTTGGCTTGGTTTTTCGTATTATTAACACGAATATTCCTAAGTTTGAAGCGCTCGGCTTACCTGATGTACTCAAAGATATTGCCATGACGAAACGAGGTTTGGTGATTTTTGTGGGCGGTACGGGCTCAGGTAAATCTACCTCATTAGCGGCGATGGTGGATTATCGTAACCAAAACAGTCATGGACATATCATCACCATTGAAGATCCAATTGAGTTTTTACATGAACATAAAAACTGCATCATTACCCAACGTGAAATTGGCGTAGATACTGATACCTGGCATATCGCGCTCAAAAACACTTTGCGCCAAGCACCCGATGTGATTTTGATTGGCGAAATTCGTGACCGCGAAACCATGGATTACGCGATTGCGTTTGCTGAAACAGGGCATTTGTGTATGGCGACTTTGCACGCAAATAGCACCAACCAAGCGTTAGATCGTATTATCAACTTCTTCCCCGAAGAGCGTCGCCATCAGTTGTTGATGGATCTATCGCTCAACGTAAAAGCCTTTGTATCTCAACGATTAATCCCTAAAACCGACGGCATTGGTCGTGTGGCTGCCATGGAAGTCATGCTAAATTCGCCGCTCATTTCAGATTTAATCTTCAAAGGTGAAGTGCATGAGATTAAAAGCATTATCGCTAAATCTCGTGAAATGGGCATGCAAACATTCGATCAATCATTATTCGACCTGCATGAAGCAGGTGAGATTAGCTACGAAAACGCACTGCGCAATGCAGATTCAGAAAACGAAGTGCGCCTCAAAATCAAGCTTGAGGGTAAAGGCGCGCAGAATAAAGATTTATCTTCAAATTTAGGAAATTTAGGTATTGTTTAAGCTTGTCTGCCAAGGGTTTTCTAAGACGTTATGTCGTGCAGTTTAATTTTACTAGGAATAATTGTGCTATAGAAAACCCCGCTAAGGCGGGGTTTTCTCATGAAGGTTAGCCAGAATTTAATGAGCTATCCTTGTTAAAATAATTACAATTTGCTATGCGACCCATCACACAATGCGCCATTCGCACTTTGTCTACATCCGCAAAAATATACCGTGGTATTTTCTGTGGCTTTAAACTCGGTTGGTGTAAAGCTCGACCCTTGATGAGAACCATCGCAAAATGGTTGCCCTTTGCTTTTTCCGCAAGAACACCACCAATAACTTTTGCCGGCTTCCACTTCAATGGCGTAGGGCGCTTTTTGTGCTATTTCTGCTTTCATTTGGCTATCCTTTTAAAATTAGTTTGGCTTAATGGTTTTGATAACTACTCTTTCACTGCTTCAACAGGAATATCAATGGTCACTTCATCGCTCACATAAGGCACATGTTTGCCCATATTAAAATCGCTACGTTTTACCACTACACTGGCATTTGCTCCACAAGCATCTTTTTTTGCCATCGGGTGAGGCATACACATGAAAGAGCTTACCGCTAAAGTAACAGGCTTGCTCACGCCTTTGATGGTCAATGTGCCATCGACTGAAGTGATTTTGTCATCTTTGAAATTGACTTGGCTAGATTTAAACACTGCGGTTGGGAATTTCTCGGTGTCAAAAAAATCAGCGGCTTGAATATGCTCGTTGAATAACGCCAAACCAGTATTGACTGATTTGGTATCGATGATCACTTCCATACTGCCTTGTTTGGCTGCTTTATCAATCGTGATTTTCCCACTCACAGTGTCAAAACGGCTCAGTTGAGTTGAATAACCAAAGTGGTTGTATGAGAACCTTGGCTTCGTATGTTTGCTGTCTATCACGTAAGTTTCTGGAGCCGCTTGTGCACCCACAGTTGTTAACAAAAGGCTTAATAATATAAATTTTTTCATTCAAAACTCCTTGAAAATTAAAATAAAAGGGACTGCTAATTACACTGATCAATACTGGATCTCAATTTTTTGAGTGCGTTGGTTATTTCGACAACATCCGCTTCACTCAATTGCTGTGCTACTTGATTAAAATGTGCTTTGTGGCTAGGAAACACTGTTTGAAACAGCGCGTCCCCCATCTGCGTCAAAGCAATTTTTTGACTACGCGCATCTTCCTCATTCGCCACGCGCACGATGAGGCCTTTTTCTTCTAAGCGATCGAGAATGCCCGTGAGTGTGCCTTTGGTAATCAAGGTTTTCTCGCCTAAAAGCTTACATGTCATTGGCGGCTGATTGCCTAACGTTACTATCACATCAAACTGTGGCGGCGTAATGCCCATAGTGCGGATGTGCGCGGCAGAAAAAGCCTCAAATGCTTGGTAAGCTCTGACAAGCTCTCTAATTAGTGGGATTAAATTCATGACCCTCATTCTTGTAACTAACAACAATTGAAAAATTGTTCTAACGCGAACAATATTAGTTCTAATTAGAACTAATGTCAATATAGCACTAGCGAATGGTTTTGCAGTTGATTGCGGTTAAAGACTCACAGTTGCTCATAAAATTAGCTGGTGTTCAGCCAAGCGTTGGCTTAAGTCTTAATCAGCTTGAAACTGTAGGCTTGAATCGTGGCGCGGAGCAAGTATTGGCTGGATTAACGAAGTGCAGAAAAGCTGGATGTACCTTGCTCTAAATAAATTTTGCGGAAAAAATCGGCTTACATCTCTTAAAGCCGCTTCATTATTGGTGGGGGATGCGAGGCTCGAACTCGCGACAAACGGATTAAGAGTCCGCTGCTCTACCAACTGAGCTAATCCCCCCAAACGCATGAAAAATGCTTGAGAATGGTGTTCTAGAGCGCGTATTATAGCAACCAAACCCTTATCATCAAAACTAGACCTCAAGAAAGTACTTTATGGCTTTGCAAACTGTTGTTAGCGCTCCGTTTCAAGATCAAAAACCTGGCACCTCTGGCTTACGCAAAAAAGTGAAGGTGTTTCAGCAGCCGCATTATTTAGAAAATTTTGTTCAAAGTATTTTTGATTCGATTCAAGTGCCACAAGGGGCGACGCTCACTTTAGGTGGCGATGGGCGCTTTTATAATCGCGAGGCGATTCAGATTATCCTAAAAATGGCGGCTGCCAATGGGTTTGGGCGTGTGTTGGTAGGGCATGGCGGCATACTTTCCACACCTGCTGCTTCTTGCGTCATTCGCAAATATAAAACCTTTGGCGGGATTATTCTCTCAGCCAGCCACAACCCAGGTGGTGAACATGGCGACTTCGGTATTAAGTACAACACCGAAAATGGCGGCCCTGCGCCAGAAAAAATCACTGAGGCAATTTTTGCGTTAAGCAAACAAATCTCTACTTATAAAATTGTTGAAGCGGCGGATGTTGCTTTAGATGTCATCGGCGAAACTGATTTAGCGGGCATGACCGTCCAAGTGATTGATGCAGTGGCGGATTATGCTGAGTTAATGGAATCTCTTTTTGATTTTGATGAAATCAAAAAACTGCTCGCTTCTGGCTTTAAAATGAAGTTCGATGCCATGCACGCAGTGACAGGCCC
Source organism: uncultured Methylophilaceae bacterium (assembly GCA_964620425.1). GTDB lineage: Bacteria > Pseudomonadota > Gammaproteobacteria > Burkholderiales > Methylophilaceae > DASXUG01. The sequence continues at coordinate 419,694 of CAZUGV010000002.1, forward strand.
TTATGCGCAAGAGATTTTTATCAATAAACTTGGTGCATCGCCTGATAGCGTGATGAATGCTGTGCCACTACCTGATTTTGGCAATGGTCACCCAGACCCTAACCTCACTTATGCGCATGAGTTGGTGGAGATTTTATACGGCGAGAATGCCCCTGATTTTGGCGCGGCATCCGATGGTGATGGCGACCGCAATATGATTCTGGGCAATCACTTTTTTGTCACACCTTCTGATAGTTTAGCGCTAATTGCCGCGAATGCACGTTTAGCCAAAGGCTACGCGCAAGGCATCGCAGGCGTAGCGCGCTCTATGCCCACCAGCGCAGCGGTGGATAAAGTGGCGGAATCATTGGGTATTCCATGCTATGAAACGCCAACAGGGTGGAAATTTTTCGGCAACCTGATGGATGCCGATAAAGTAACCCTCTGCGGTGAAGAAAGTTTTGGTACAGGCTCTAACCATGTGCGCGAGAAAGATGGTTTGTGGGCAGTGCTGTTCTGGCTCAATATTTTGGCGATTAAACGCCAATCAGTTGAACAAATCGTCAAACGTCACTGGTTGCAATTCGGGCGCAATGTGTATTCCCGTCACGATTACGAAGATCTACCATTAGAGGCTGCCAATGGCGTGATTACGCACTTGCGTGATAGTTTTGGTGAGTTCACTGGCAAAACGTTTGGGCGTTATACGGTAAAAACTTGCGATGACTTTAGCTACACCGACCCGATTGATGGCTCAGTCAGCACCAAGCAAGGCTTGCGAGTTTTATTTGAAGACGGCTCGCGCATCGTGTTCCGCCTATCAGGCACAGGCACCGAAGGCGCGACTTTGCGCATTTACCTAGAAGCGTTTGAGCCAGACCACAGCAAACACGATATGGATGCGCAAGATGCCTTAGCGGAGATGATACAAATCGCGTTACAAATTTCTGAGTTAAAACAAAGAACTGGGCGCGATACGCCGACGGTGATTACCTAAGGAAACTTGGCTAATTAGGTGTTGTGTTGTTGGGCTACAGAATGAAGCCCAACATGGTCATCCAGTTAAACCGTTGGGCTTCTATAAGTCAGCCCAATCTACTTACTTTGATGGTAGCGTTTAAGTTTCAGGTCGTATTTAATCCTAGCCTTTCATCGTATTACTCCCTGTTCTGCAACCACCTGAGTTAAACATGCACAGGGCGCGATACGCTGACGCTGATTAATTAATATAGATGCAAAAATTTAATTGAATTCCAAAAAAAACTTTGATACCATATAAATTCCAATTAGGGGCTATATTTGGAAATATATTTTGAAAGAGTGAGTGGCGTATTCATCACCCAACAGCGCAAGCTCAGTTATTAAAATTTGAACGATGGCTTATTGTCAGGCTCGGCCTACTACATGTTTTGAGTGTGATTTTTACAAGGGCATTAAATAAAAGCCATTGTTTTATCTCAATAAATTTGAAAGGAGCTTTACCATGCAATTGAATTTTTCTATGCTCGGCACTGCAATATTCTCAAGCACTTTGCTGTTCACCAGTTTTAATGTGCAAGCTACATTACTTACATTTGATGGATATTCAAGCATTGGCACCACAAGTAACACCAGCTATGGTGATCGTGTCATTACGGCTGCTACGGGTGTCACGCTAGAGGGCGGCGCTACACTGAATGTCGTACTGAACTTTGTGCCGCTAGTGTCAAATAACCCCAATTTCGATGTGTATACTAGTGGCTATTCTGGGCTTCAATATGCACTTGGCGACAGCGCCTTCAATGTGCCGGGGTATGTAGAGCTAATTGCAGATGCTGGCTGGGATGTTGTACTTGAAAGTTTCCAACTTGGGGCTTGGAGCACAGCTAGCTACTCAAACAGTCAGGTGCGGATTGCTGATGCTGTAGGCAACACTTATTATGACTCTGGTTTGTTCATTTTTCCAGGAAACACTGTTTACACTTACCCATCAACACCAATCCGTTCCAGCGGAGCACTAAGGGTGTATATCAGCGATTTTGGCGACCTAGGATTAGATAATTTTAAATTTAGCCAAGTTGCTACCGTACCAGAATCTGAAACCTATGCAATGTTATTAGCTGGATTGGGTATTTTTGGTTTTGGGTTACGAACTCGTAAACACTCGTAAAAATTCGTAAATTACCCCCATATGGTGTGCAAAATACTTTATCTTGCACACCAAAACCATCTGCTTGGTCAGCGAGTAAATTACCAGTAATAAATGGTGACTGCCGCACCAACAATCAATCCAAACTTCACTATGTAATACAGTGGCTTGCTAAATTTTTTGAGTTTACGGCGGTATTGCCCAACCAACCAGAAAAATTTGAATATTTTGTTAATGCCGCCTGTATCATCCCCTGTTTCATTGGGCGAGCTGGCGGCGGTCATAACAACCTTCCCTAGCCAGCGGTTGATGGCTTGTGCCCAGCGGTATTTCATGGGGCGCTCAATATCGCAGAGTAAAATAATGCGTGTTTTGTCGCTCTCGTTGAGTGCCCAGTGAATATAAGTTTCATCAAACATCACGCCTTCGCCATCGCGCCAGCTATAGTTTTCAGTATTCACGTTGATAAAACAGTGGTCATCATTCGGCGTACTCAAGCCTAAGTGATAACGCAGTGAGCCAGCATAGGGGTCGCGGTGCGGATTGAGTTTTGCGCTAGGGGGTAGCTCGGTAAACATGGCGGCTTTCACTTCGGGCACTTCTTTCAGCAACGCTACTGTTTTGGGGCAATATTGCAAGGCGGAGGGGTGGCTCGCCTCGTACCATTTAAGGTAAAAGCGTTTCCAGCCTTTTTTAAAGAATGAGTTAAAACCTGCATCATCATTTTTTTCGGCGGCTTTGATTTTTTCGAGCTGGTCTAGCGCCAGTGCTTCGTCACGTATCATTTCCCAATTTTGTCTCAATTTTTCCAACCCTGGAAAATCGCTCACAGGCAAGTAGGCTTGATTAGTCGGCACTTTTGAGAACAGGTAAATAAAAATATTGATGGGCGACACTACTGACGAATGGTCAAAAATCTGCCGAAAAAATGGTAATTTAGCTTTGCCACGAAAGTGGACGTACAAGATACAAGCAGCGTAAAGGGTGAGGATGGTATATTTCATGATAGTTGTTTTAAATAAGTCTAGGGCATTGTAGTTTTGTCGCGATAGCGGTGCAAGATTTATTGCGTGGTTGTGATTGCGTTAAATCAAGTATTAGGAAAAAAATAGACCAGCAAGCTGGCCTATTTTGATATTACTGAGTAATTAGAGTGACTTATTTTTTGTTGCCAGTTTGCTTTGCTAGCCATTCTTGTGGGTCAAGCTGACCATCACCAGAGGCGTCCATTGCAGTAAATTGTGCTTCATTGAGCTTTAAGAACTCTTCTTTTGAAACAGTATGATCGCCATCTTTGTCTACCATACCCATCATTTTCATGCTGCGCAATTCGCGGCTAAAGCCACCTGTTGCAAGGCTGATTTCTTGCTTGCCTTTAGTGCCGACCCATTCTTTCGCGTCGATTGTGCCATCTTTATCTGTATCTAAAGCGTCAAATAGTGAGCCATAGTAGCTATCGGCTTCTGCTTTTGAAACCATGTGGTTGCCATCAGCATCCAACATTTTCATCATATCCATTTTATGAAACTCACGTGCGTAACCGCCCGTGCTAAGCATGGCATCTGCAAAGGCAGAGGTTGAAAGTAAAACTGAGGCTACTAATACTGCGATTTTTAATTGAATCTTCATGATAAAACTCCCAAATAAATTGTATAGGTGTGAATATTTAATTTCACCAGCTCCGTAATGCATGTTGCTAGCAAACATTAGTCAGGGATGGCGGTAAATACTTACAATTATTTTTTGAAATTTTTTAATTGTTTTAATTCAATGGGTTGGGTGCTTTAATCAGACTCCACTTGCTTGATTGTCATGGTGTTGTTAAATAAACGCACGTCCATGCGTCCTAAAAAAGTCATGCCGAGTAAGACATCGCCTTCAAGATTAGGCGCAATCATCGCGCCTACGTCGTGCGCTTTTATCCCACCTAACTCAACAGAATTTAGCCTAGCCATATAAGAAACGCTTTCGCCATTGGCGGTGGTGGTTTTAATGGCGGATTGGCTGTGAATATGCAACGCATCAGCCAAACGTTGCGAAATGGCTACGCCTGTAGCGCCTGTGTCTACCAATACATTCACTTTATTGCCGTTGATGAGGGCTTCTGCACGGTAATGCCCATCAGGTCCGCGAAGCAACGTAACCGTTTTGCCATGCCCCATATTTTCTAGCCGGTTGGGGTGGAGTACATTATCTGACAGCTTAAATACTAAACAGGCTAGCAATAGCCAAATTGCGCAAAAAAATAGATTGTTTTTTGTGATCTGCATGCGGGATATTCTATCTGAAACAGATGGTCTGTGAGCGTTGTATTAAGTTGAGTGGCTTGTATGTTAATTTTAATTATTAAGTTCGGCTAAACCCCTAATTCAATATAAAAAAATTGAACGCTTTGTTAAGCAATATCACAATATTGTCATTATTTGTAGGTAGGATGCTTTTTCTATAATTTTTGTTTAGTTTCAAATTTTATTATTTTTTTAAGGGGTTAATATGAAAAAGACTAAATTAGCATTACTAGTTAGTTGCTTACTAAGCGGCTTTGCACATACAGCTTTTGCTGCGCCATCATTTGTCAATGGTTTGGAAATTGCAGCTAACACAGGTGATACGTTTGGTACATCTGTGAACAATGGTCGTTTGGGTTTTTTCTCAGACATTTACTACGATAAAAATCGTAATGAATGGTGGGGCTTGTCAGACCGTGGTCCAGGTGGCGGCACTATTTCTTACGATACACGCGTGCAACGCTTTACATTAGACGTGGACCACAATACAGGTGCTATTTCTAACTTCCAAGTGCAACAAACCATTATTTTCAAAAATGGTGCGAATTCTTTCAATGGTTTTGCACCAAATCCAACTAATGTAAAAGGTAATGCATTTGACCCAGAAGGTATTGTAATCAATCCGCATAATGGCAATTTGTTGGTGTCAGACGAATATGGTCCTTCTTTATACGAATTTGACCGCAGCGGTAACTTGGTAAAGCAGTATACAACCCCATCAAACTTAATTCCTAGAAATGCCGCAACGGGTACACCAAACTTTGCAGACGATACTGGCAATAACGCAGGTAAACGTACCAATCGTGGTTTTGAAGGTTTAGCCATTAGCCCAGATGGTAAATTTAGTTTTGCCATGTTGCAAAGTGCCATGTTAGATGAAGGTGGCGGTAATGGTGTGTATAACCGTATTGTTAAGTTTGATAATGCAACTGGTGAAGCCGTTGCACAATATGCTTACAAAATGGAAGGTTCTAGCCAAGGCCGTGGTATTTCTGCATTAGTAGCGGTTAACGACAATGAGTTTTTAGTGCTTGAGCGCAATAACCGTGGCGTGGGTGTCGATAGCGATTTATCTAGCCCTAACAAAAAAGTGTTCTCAATTAATTTATCAGGCGCTACTGATGTTACCAATGTTGATTTAGATTCAGCAGTCGCTGGTAGCTTCATTGCAGCAACTAAAAACACAACCCCATTTATTGATTTGGCAGCAGACAAACCTTTCTTAGGTGGTCGCTCACCTGAAAAATGGGAAGGTTTGGCAATTGGTCCTAAATTGGCAGATGGTACTTACATGATTTTAGCAGGTACAGATAACGATTACTCAATCTCACAAAATGGCAGCAATACGCAATTTGAGGTTTACTTCAATGCGTCTACTGGTGCAAGAATTAGCTGTGATATTGGTACTTTTAATAACTGCTTAAATATTCCTACTGGTGGTGGTGCAACTACAACCGCTTTCACTGGCAGCACTGCTGGATTTGTAGCAATTCCAGGTATCTTACATGCTTATAAAACCAGCCCTACAGATTTACAAAACTACGTAGCTGCCGTGCCAGAACCAGAAACCTTTGCTTTGTTTTTAGCAGGTCTAGGTTTAATGGGCGTGGTTGCACGTCGCCGTAATGCATAAGTAATCAAGCAAGTAGCAGTGAGGAATTAAAAGGTCGTGCTGAATTGCACGACCTTTTTTATTTTAAAACGGTATCTACAGCTCTAGTTGTTGGGTTGTTAGCAAAAAACAGGAGCGTTCCCCCCCTTTTTTCGCTTTTGTGTGGGTGCCGCTGTCATTCCCGCGTTGGTTGTAGCGGAGGGGCACAGTATGCTGTGCGTCTGCGGAACGAGTGTGTTTTGAAAATGACTATGCGCCCTGAAAGTGCGAATCTATCTGAAAATCAACAACTATAGGGCTGTTGCATCAGTAGTTTCATGCTCTAAGTGATATAGCCATGCCAAAATTTCTGCAATGGTTTGGTAAAGCACTGGTGGAATATGGTCGTCTAAATCTACTTGCATAAGCAAGGCGACTAGCTCTTTAGATTCATGCACAAACACTTGATGCGCTTTAGCGCGTGCGATAATTTGCTCTGCAATTAAGCCGCGCCCTTTGGCGACAACTTTAGGGGCAAAGTCACCTGTTTCATAGGCTAAGGCAATGGCTTGTTGTTTGGCTGGGTTGGGTTGCTCGGGCTTAGGCTCTAATGCGATTACTTGGTTTTTTGGGGAGTAGGTGAGTGGGTTATTCATGACTACCTACCGATAAACCTGTTATTTTTTGACCTAAGTTTTGGATAGCTTGTGCTAACTGACCACTTTGTTGTTTTAAGGTTGATACTGTTTTTGCTTGCTCTGCTTGTAATTGAATGTTTATTTTGCCATCTAGTAGCTGAATTTTTGCAGTGACCTTGCCAAGTTGGGGTAGATGCAGGGTGATTTCACTGGAGATAGGCGTTGCTGACGCTTGCTCTGTCGGTGTGGTGTGCGGCGCTTGCTCTTCTACTTTTATTTTCCAATCCATGATTTGCCCTGGCCATACTTCACCTTGCCAAATAATCCGTTGATTTTCTAAGATATTGAGCTGTTGTGCCACCAATGCTGCTTGTGTTGCTTCTGTCAGGACCTGCCGATTTTGTGGTTCTTGGCGTATGAGGGATAAATCACGTCCGCCTTGAACATAGTCTGCCAGATGTGATTCATAAAACAAGCCGCTATTGGAGAGCGCCTGTTTTAGCCCATACGCCATTAACGCTGGGTTTTGTGGCGTGTGTGATACCAATGCATTGGCTTGATATGCGGCTTTGGTTTGTGTATCGCCATCTGTCAGATAATGGTTGATTAAGCGCCCAGCATTGCTAATACGCGTATCGCTGTTGGCTTGGTGAGTGATTGGATTAGAAGATTGCGCAAGCATAAACGTTGGTACAGGTGATTCACTCATGTATTTTAACAAAAGTGTTTGACCAACCTGCGCGTTCGCCCCTAGCTCCATTTTGAGTAAGGTACCATCTACATTCACGTGGTAGAGGTTTTTATGTGGGTCTGGTTTGGCGGTAATGTGGGCAAAATAATCTTGCCCTTTGATAAGCTGTGTGGCGCGAAATGCTAATTCTTGTGTAGGTTGACCAATGCTAGCAATAGGTAATGCTGGCATTACCCGCAATACGGGTTGGATAGTGGTTTTGTCGGTTGCGGTGAGCACGCGTCACTCGCTAGTAATGACTAGGTTCCATAAGAAGCGCTCAAGCGGTTTTCAACTTTTTGCGTGGAGATCATGGCGTTGAGTTTCACCATCCATGGCGCGACTAAATCACGAATCTCTCGATCATCCGCCAAGATGCTTTTGATACTCGCCAGCTTACGTTTGTAAGCATCCCCCGTCAGTGGGGGTTCTGTATCAAAAGCTTTTAGTTTCTCAACATACTCGCCACATTGGTCTTCAAGTGTTGAGAGTTTTTCCCAATCTTGCGCCTGCGCCGCCACCAACATACGCTTGGTGATGAGTGCGACCTCTTCATACAACGTAACGGTATTTTCCATCATGTATTTCCTTCAATTAGGCTTTTGCGTATTCGCGCGCGACACGCACTGATGAATTGCTTGCTTTTGCACTGGCCGAAGTTTTGAGTGCATTTAATTGGGCGGGTGTCATGCTTGCAATTGATTCCCATGCTGATTTTAAGTCATTCAATAAATGAATAACTTCTTCAATCGCTTCTGGTTGATTGCGGATATTGGCAATGTACAAACGGTCACTCATGTAGGCGTATAACGCGTCTAAGCTTTGCGCAATCTCACCGCCAGCTTTTTTATCCAAACTTAAGCGCAGACCACTTTCAATAATCATAATTGCTTTAGACACCATCGCACTTTTTTGTGAGATTTCTTTTTTATTCATATGTTGAATTGCTGAGTATGCTGCCACAACAGCACCTTCATAAAGCATTACAATGAGCTTGGCTGGGTTAGCAGCGATGATGCCTGTTTCGAGACCCACTTTATGATATTGGTTAATTGCTTGTGCTTGTGTAAACATCATTTATTCCTTTTTTTAACTGTTAGCGTTCCAACTCGCGGTTGCTTGAGTAATCGCATCTCTTTTCGTACTCATATTGGCTAATTGAATATCTAGCGCTGAATACGTAGCCAAGTAGCGTTTCTGTAACGCAGCCAACTTAGTATCCCAGCTACTAATCTTGCTATCCAAATCCTTAACAGATTTATTGTAACCATCCGTTTTGGCTTGCAATATGCCATCACTGGCAAGAAAGCTAGTTAACTTTTCATCTAATTGCGCTGCTATACCTTTAACGGCAGAAGTTCCAGAACCTGTAGTCACAAACAACGCAGAAAGTGTATTAAAGTTGCTGCTGATGGCATTATTTAGTTTTGTGCTGTCCAAGCTTAAACTGCCGGTGGCTGTAAAAGAGATGCCCACTTGGCTGAGTGAGCTTTGGGTGTTGCCTGTATTGACAAAGCCAGTGAGCACATTTTTTATTTGTGCCATGACAGAGCGAGCGGTGGAATCGCCCATTAACGGTCCATTCGCAGAGCTTAAGTTGCCTTTTGTCGAGCCAGCACTATCAAATTTAGTCAGTGTCTGCACACTACTATTCAATTTGTTATAGGCATCTACAAATGCTTGTAATGCATCTTTCACTTTGGTGTTATCTGTTGCTACATTCAAACCAATTTTATTATAAGTGGTGGTGGTGACTCCCATACCATCCGTGGTCGACGTGGTGGGGCTGGTTTTTAATAGATTAAGGGTGATACCATCTAAAGCGTCAGAAATGGTATTGCTTGGCTTAACAATATCAATCCCATCTACATTCAACATTGCATCTTTTGCCACTTGTAATTCGTTTAAGTTTTTTGTGCCAGCAGGGTCGTACGATAGTGCTGATAAACCAACATCGCCTGCTACCGAGATTTTCATGGCGTTGATTGTGCCAGTGTCTTTTGAAGTGAACACTAAACGATTGGTTGTACCATCATTCACAATACTGGCAGTCACAGACGCGCCTGATAGATTGACCGCATCGCGTATGCCTGCCAAGGTGTTGTTACTGCTATCAATCGTAATCGCCACATCTGTTTTTTTTGCATTGCCTGGAAAAGAAAGTGTCAGTGTGCCTGTGCCTACCACATCCGTTGTATTGGTATAGCCGTTGGATGCCAATTTTTGTGATTGTGCCAATTGACTCACGGCGATGCTATAACTGCTAATTGAAGCGCTGTTAGTCGAAGTGGCAGTAAATACTGACGGATCTGCTGATGTGAGTGTTTGCTGGTTAAATTTAGAAGCAGTTGCAATATTTTTAGCCGCAGTTTGTAACGCTGCCAGTGCGCTATTTAATTGCCCATAACCGGAAATTCTAGCTTTAACAGCGGCTTGTTGTTTTTTGACAGCCTCCTGAGGCACAGCATCGGCCTGCAGCAGTTTGCTTACAATACCATTGACATCTAAGCCAGAACCTACACCATTAGAAGATATTCCCATTTCAAACCCCTAAATTCACATGTTTCACGTAAACAAGCAGTTAAGCAGATTGCTTAACGCCAAGCCCTTTTAACCCGATTACATTATCTAGTGACTTAGAAAGATGCATGACTTCCATACTCGGAATCTCACGCAGTACTTTTGCGTCCGTCGCATCCACCATTGTTACCACCATTTTTCCAGCCTGTTGATGTACCATAAACTTTATATTGGTAGTGGCTGGTGCAACAAAGTCATTAATTTTTTTAACCGCGGCTTCTAAATCAGATTTACCTATAGCATTGCCTGCTTCTGACTTTTCAACTTTAGCTAAATCTACCTTAGCTGCACTTATCAACGGCTTGTTGTTAGCATCACCTATAGGTGCAAACGCAAAACTCCCAGAGAGCTTTGCGCCATCTGAGACTGGTGATTTTACATACCCATAATACCCATCTAAATTGTTGATAGACATCATCATTCTCCTTAGAAAACCCGCAAGACCAATGCATTAGCCTTACGGGTTATCAAAAAACGCCACTCATATAAGTGACGCTTGACTTCATTATTGCAATAATTTCAATACGCTATTAGGTAATGAGTTCGCTTGCGCTAACATCGCAGTACCTGCTTGTTGCAAGATTTGGTTACGTGTCATGTTGGCAGTTTCTGCCGCAAAGTCTGCATCCATAATGCGAGATTTAGATGCTGACTGGTTTTCAATGGCCACGCTCAAGCTACTCACCACAGATTCAAAACGGTTTTGGGTCGCACCTAATTTCGCACGGGTTTCATTGACTTTAGTCAGTGCGGCATCAATCGCTGTTAATGCACTTTTTGCAGCAGAGGCTGTCTTAATGCCTGAGGTGGCCGCTGCGGTAAAGGATTTCGCCGCAGAAACGGCCGCGACTGATAGTGTATCAGTGCTGTCTGCACCAATTTGGAAAGTCGTTGCCTTTGTTCCAAATACAGCGGTACCGTTAAACTTAGTTGAAGTTCCTAAACGTTTAACCTCTTCGTTCAGTTGTGTATACTCAGCATTCAAGTTAGCACGGTCACCAGAACTATTGGTTCCGTTAATTGCTTGCACTGCTAACTCACGCATACGTTGTAGTGCATCTGTTTGTTTAGATAAACCACCTTCTGCAGTTTGCGCAAAAGAAATCGCATCGTTTGAATTACGCACTGCGACTGTCATCCCACGAATTTGTGAGTCCATACGAGTCGCAATCGCTAAACCAGCCGCGTCGTCTTTTGAGCTGTTAATACGTAAACCTGAAGATAAGCGTTGAATAGACGTATTCAAGCTCATTTTTGATGAATCTAAGTTACGTTGTGCATTTAATGATGCAATGTTGGTGTTAATTACCTGTGCCATGATCAATCTCCTTCGATTAAATTAAACTTCATAAATTTCATTTGCCTTCAGCGCTGCATTTACTGGTTTAATTGCATCGCTGTTGAAATTGTTATCGACTATGTTTCAAAAAAGTTTAGAAATTTTTTTAACTTACTTGAAACATTTCTCACTTTTTATTCACGCTAGCCGCAAAGGCAATCTCGTGAGAGTGATGTCGGACGAAATTTAACAATCTTTAATTTTTGACACTGCATTTATTCATAATCTTTATTCATATTCCACGGTTAATAAGCTCAATTGCTAGTATTTGTGCGCCTCGCGAACCAATTTGGCGTAAGCAATAATTTTTTTAATTTTAGTGTGAAATAGTGACAAACAAAGTCAGTAATAAGCGAGTAAAAGGGGGTTAAATCATACAAACTAAGTTTAAGAATCTAGTGGTGATGGGTCATTTAACTGAAAAACAAGTTGAGAAATCAACAAATTCAGATGATTTGCCTAAATATTCTGATGAATTTGATTCGTATCAATTGACACGGCAGATTTACCTGCACACCATTTTTTCCACATTTGGCGGAATGCTTGTTCCAAAGCTAACGCCAAAAATTTAGGCTTGGCCAGGTTAGATTGCTCAAAACGTTCACGCAAGTTTAGTCTGATATGCACTAACTCATCAATATGGCTTGCTAGATGGCAGGCTTGGTTGAGATATGACGCTTCGTCATCCGCAATGAACTGATTTAAACCCAAATGCGCCATTAAGGCTTGTGCACCTCTACTCGCTAAGCGATCTCCGTTTAAGCATAAGGTTGGTACGCCCATATAGGCTGCGTGGCAGGTGGTGGTGACACCATTGGACGGAAATGTATCTAAACAAATATCTACCTGATGATGCAGTGTTAAATAGGTTTGCATATCGCTTTTGGGGTGAAACACTAATCGCTCTTTACTGACACCGTTTTGTGCAAACCATGTGATTAACTTTTCGTAACTACCATCGTTTGGCATTGCGCCGAGTAGCATTTTGGCTTGCGGCAAGGCATTGAGCACTTGGCACCATAAACTTACCGCACTTGGTGTGATTTTGTTGGGGCGATTAAAGCAGGCAAAAGTAAGGTGCCCATTTTTAAGTGCAGGTAGGTTATTTACCTCAGGCGATAGCGGTGACGGTGCAAAGGTAGCATTGACTGGCAATTGCACAATTTTTTCGCTAAATTGCTGGTCGAGTTGCTTACTGGGTAATAAATAACTGTCGGCAAAGTAGTAGTCCATCGCGCTTAACCCCGTGGTTGCTAAGTAACCCAACCAACTCGCCTGTATCGGGGCAGGTTTCATTGCAAAAGCAAGTAAGCGGTTGCCAGAAGTATGACCATCTAAATCGACTAAAATATCAATGCCATCAGCACGAATTTTCTCAGCTAGCGCTTGATCGGATAGCTGATCCACATTTAACCAGTGCTTGAATTGATGTTTGATACGAAACGTTGCTTCGTCTTCCAACCCGCTGGCACAGTAAGCATACAAAGTTAAATTGGCAGATTGCGCTAAAAAATTGAGCACTGGCTCAAAAAAATTAGCGAGAGAATGGTCCCGAAACGCGGCGGAAACAAAGCCTACTTTTAAAACTTTGGCTGGGCCTTTGGCGTTAGTGTGTTTTTTCCAGAGCGGTTTAAGTGGTGCTTCATACCATTGTGCAAATTGGCGGTGCTCTTCATATAAAGCTTGGGGGCTAATATTTTCTGCATGGGATAAACAAAACAGAAGGTTGCTGAAGCATGCGGTGTAATTTGGGTTAATTTCAAGCGCACGGCGATAGCTGGCAACCCCCGCTTCTATATTGCCCATGTCTTTTTCAACGATGCCTAAGTTGTTATAAGCGGCAGCGTACTCTGGTTGCAAGGTTATCGCCTGCTTAAAAGCTTGCGCCGCTCCCGCTAAATCGCCCTGACTTTTTAACACCAAACCGTAATAACAATGCTCTTGCGGATCGTTGATATTTAACTCTAAAGCTCGTAAAGATGGATAGCGCGCATCTTTATGCTGCACCATATAGGTATCGCTAAGGATTTTCCAGCCGATGAGCCAGTGGGGATTTTTAGATAATAAGTCGTTTGCTTTTTCTTCGAGCTGTGTGAAGTCTTTCCGTTCAAACAAGTTAATCAGCAGTTCAACATGATCATCACTAATGAAGTAGTGCTCCGATGAAGGTTCATTTTTTTCTAGTAAGGTCATGCGGGTAAAATTTATACCTCAGCACAAATGAAAGCAGTCATACAATCCCTAATCGCAGGCGCTATATTTTTAGATTTTGGAATATGTTGACTTAATTCTGCTAGCGTCATCAGTGCCAACGCTGGGCGGTTTGAAGCACAATAGGTTTCAATAAGATTGCTGAGCGGGATTGTTGGGTCAGGCGCGCGTTTTACAGCACTTTCAAGCAAATAAACTGCGTTATCCCAATTTTTTTCATTGAACATCATAGTACCCAAATCATTGTACACTTCCCAGCAAGTAGTTTCTGACTGTATGAGTGATAACATCATCTTCATTGCCTCTACCTGATGAGATGCATTGGCCAGTTGCTCTGCCTTTTGGTACTCTGCGCGATCAAGCTCCACCTGTGCCACCACTGGTTGATGAGGTAATGTTTTACCAGCAATCGCTGCTTCAATATTATCCATAATCAACGTGGCGCTAATGCCAAGGTTGCTAAACTGTGCATCCCGATCTTGACGGGTACGTTCACGCGTTGATTCAGGCTCTGCGAGTATCAATTCGACCGTTTTTCGCATTTCCGCTTTTGTTGTCTTGGTAACGTAGTCGTAAGGTACACAGGCGTGGCGTGGCGGATTGCAATCCGGGATCAACCAATCTATTACCGCTACGCCAGGCACATCTAGCAATAAAGCTTCTGTCAGTACGCTAGACTCATCTGAAACCAGTACATCCGCCAAGCCCATGCAGTACATAATGCTAATTTCGGGGTCGATGATATAGACATTGTCAGCACACCCACGATGCAGGTCATTCATTTGATGAATGTTGTCCCAAACCCAACCATAGCTTGCAGACCAAGGTGCTTGTTTTAATAACAAGTTTACTGGTAAATCTTTAAAGGCTTGTACAAAGTCATCTTGCTTGCCGTGGTTTTCCCAGGACGGTGCATATAAAATTGATTTTTCATGTTTTAAACCAAGAGATTGGCGAAGTTTTTCCGCTTCTTTTGCAAATATTTCTTTATCGCGAAACACCAGATCGGCTTTTGGCCAGCCTAGTTCAAACAGACCCAGTTTGGGGCGTGCGGTAGGGAAGTCTGCTTGAGTTTGCCAACGATCAGCCCAAGATTTCCCTGGTACGATGCCCATATCGAATTCATTCCATGGCTCATGTTGCCAAAATGCAGGCCATATATCATGCCGTTGCGCTAGGTCATGTAGCATAATCACTGAAAAATCTGCATTAGGGCGACACGCATGCTCAGAATACACGCCTATTTGTGCACGTTCTTTTGAGTTGTTACTAAACTTGATTTCAAAACCTCGGCGCTCAGCTTCTGCCGCTACTGGCGCAATCGCTTGTCGCTCACAGTTATCTGTGAAGAAGAATGTCATGGATGGTAATGCTTTATTTTCATGCGTTTTTTTGGTCATGATTGTTCTCTAGATGTCTTTAAAAATCATTGCGACTTTTGTTGATTAATACACCAAATCTAAACTTGTTTTGTGCGTAATTTGGCACACATCCGTCAAATACTTCGCATTCATACCCATGTAATTGCGCTTGTTCTATAAACCATGTTCTACGGTAGTACGTGTGTTCTAAACCAGCATATTTTTTTTCGTACTCTTCTTGAGTCAAGACATCTCTTCTCAATGTTTCAGATTGTATTTTTGTTGTGAGGTCAGGAATCTCCAT
This sequence comes from uncultured Methylophilaceae bacterium, assembly GCA_964620425.1. Classification (GTDB taxonomy): domain Bacteria; phylum Pseudomonadota; class Gammaproteobacteria; order Burkholderiales; family Methylophilaceae; genus DASXUG01. The sequence continues at coordinate 434,843 of CAZUGV010000002.1, forward strand.
AATCGCCACTGCAATTTTGGCCTTCTTCATCATTTTGTCTAACACAATCGATGCATACTCTTCGGTAAAATAGTGAAATACACTATTTGCAATGACAAAGTCATACTGATGATTGGTATCAACTAATTTAGCTTCATTTGCAATAAAGTCTCCGTCAGGCATAGCTTGCTTGGCAGCAGAAATTAAAGGCGCAGAGTAGTCTAATCCACCAACTTCCAACGTATGTAGTTGACGCAATGCATATAAAAATGCGCCAGCACCACAGCCAAGTTCATACACAGATGCGCCATCAAACAGGCCTAATTTGGTCGAAATAATTTCTGCATAAGTTTGCCAGTCATCTGCTTCAATACGTCCTGCACCACTATCGAAGCCATCTAACTTAATCAACGTTTCAAGGTTTAACAGTTGTTCGCCTGAGTAGCTTCTTTTGCCCCAAATCTCTTTCCAGTTCAGCGTGTTCATACGTTATTACTCTCCATTTTTTGAGCAATTGCTTTTAATACGCGGCTTCTTAATAATGTGCTGCTAATGCCCTCAGTGCGTGGCAAAATCAACAATCGTTCTCGACTGATTGGATTGCTGTTGTCATGTCCATGCACAAGCAAATCAATTTGATGTTCTTTTAAAAAGTCTTCATCAATCAGCCAGTTACATGGAACAACTTCGTCAACATATTGTATTGCTTTTAATATTTCGCAACGGGCTGCGTAATTTAATTCTGGTTCATAGCCTTTTTTACTGAGAATCTCATCGTCAGTAGTGAGCGCTACAATGACTTTCCCTAACTCTTTAGCGGCTTTTAATAAACGAATATGTCCGTGATGAATTAAAGTTGCTGACATGTCTACCATTACTCTTTTTTCATTTGTCATCTTTATTAACCCTTATTGTCAGATTGCACTGTTCAGTGTTAATACGTCTAAAATATCTCCCTTGGCTAGACGGCCAAGATGCGCCTCTCCGAGATGACAAACGACACTTCCGCCACTATTTCCTCTCGGTTTATAGAGCACTGCGCGTGGGTCTGTCGACGTAATTTCACCATTTATCCAAGTACAAAGTGTAGGTTGATGAGATATTGGGTGCGTGCTGACAGACTTCATTTTTTCAAGAAAAACAGCTTTATTCTCAATGACAGCCGCTCTAAAATCTTCATGCTTAGGTAGCACATCACTTAAAGAGGCGATAGCATGGTAGGGTCCTGTCATTCGTCTTTCCAAGTGTGTGGCTAAATTTAAATAAAATGAATCTGGTGTCACCGTTGCTGCTTCATTAAAAGCAATAAAAGCCGCCCCAGTCAGCCCAAATAACCCCTTGCATGAGCTATAGGCAATGACATCGGCTTGATCGTGCTGAGTTTCTAGCCCAATTGAAGCTGTGGCATCTAACATTAGTTTCGCCTTTAAGCGATTGGCTAAATTTTTTAAAGTCGGCATGGGTAATTTTAACCCTGTGCTGGTTTCTGTATAGCAAGCCACTACCCAATCAAACTGACCAGATACAGTATCCAAATCCTCCCAGCTTACGGAAATCACAGATTTTACTTCGGCTGTTCTGCGTTGTGCAGAGTTCGCTAGCCACTGTAAACGCTCTGAATAGTATCCAGTTGAAATGACAAGTACGCGACCATATAAAAAATTGAGGGTACAGATTTCTAATGCCAAACTTGCAGAACCCTGTAAGCGTGCTATTTGAGCATGCCCTGTCATTTTTTTAAGCGCTTCAAGTACTGCGCTATCTATTTGGTCATAGTCCAAATCTCCGCGACCAAAACACGGGCGTAAGCCTGTCAAGTTTTCAGGTAAAAGACTCGCTGGGCCTGCGGTAAACAAAAACTTGGATTGATTGCGTTCCGCAACCAGGGCTTCAACCGTATAGGATTCTTTAGTCATGCGCCTAACTCTTCCCCAATGACTTCACACATAGTCTCTAATTCAGTCGTCGTTGTTGTCGCAACGGAGCTCTGAGATGATGATTGTGCCAAAAACTGCATAAAATCTTTTTTGTTGATTGCTGGTGAACGGTCTGGACGACCTAAGTCGCTCCTCGCGCCACGCTTGCAAATAATCTCAATAAATGCGCTGGTTGAGGTTTTCAGTGCTTGTTGTAACGTTGAGGTAATTTGATCTTGAGTCTTTGCCTGCGCGACAAATCCATAACCATATTCGCGGGCAATGCCAGATAGATTTAATTGATCAGCCAAGGTTGGTTGCCCACCAACAGAATCATGTGCGCCATTATTGATGATGATATGAATCAAATTATTTTGTTTTGCGCTAACCGCTAAACTGCCCATATGCATTAACAGTGCACCATCACCATCAATACAAAGCACTTTTTGGGGTGCACGCATCATGGCGATACCTGTTGCAATTTGCGAGGCATGCCCCATGCCGCCTACGGTCAGAAAATCACGATCATGTCCATTGCCAGTTGCTTTGCGATGCTCGAAAAGCTCACGCGAAGCCATGCCAGTGGTTGAAACGACAGGCACATCATTGGGCAGCGTATCCATTAATAACTTGATCGCGCTTTCTCGAGTTTGCAGCGTCTGATCTTCGACTTTGCCTGCATATTTAAAACTCGAAAACGTATTTTTGCGCACCAGTATTGCCACAGGTCCTGAACGTTCTAATGCCAGTTGTGTTAATTCTTGAGTCACCAAGCCAATATCTTCGGTCGTTTCATCAATGACATGATAAGGAATCCCTAGCATATCAAGCTGAGCAACCGTCACTTGGCCTTGCTTCACATGCTGCGGTTCATCATGAATCTGCGTCCCATCGGCCTTCATTTCACCGCGCCAGCCCACCATTAACACCATGGGGATGCCATAGACTTGCGGGTCTGCTAATGATGTCACTGGATTCACAATGTTACCCAAGCCAGAATTTTGCATATAGACCAAGGCAGGTCGGCTTGTCGCTAAAAAGTGCCCGATAGCTAAACCAACGGCAGAGCCTTCATTGGTGGCAATCACATGGCGATCAGCAGGAAATGTGGTGGTAATGCATGCGCAAACATCTTTGAGCAGAGAGTCTGGTACTCCAGTGACAAAACTAATTCCTGCTTGCTCAAGGGCTGCGGTAAATTCAGTAGGCGCTATCATTATTTTGTTCCCGGAATGAGTTCTAGAATATCGTTGATTGCCATTAAATCTTTATCGACTTCGCTCGAGCGACCATTTTGTAAAATTTTATGTGCCACATTCTGCATTGCAGGGTAAGCAGCCCTAAGTAAATGATTGGCATAAATGACTAAATTAAACCCATGTTCAGCGAGCATGTCTTCGGTAACGGTGTTATAACTGGTGGGCACACAAACCAATGGCAAGTTTGGGAATTCCGATTTAAAGATGCGTGCAAACTCGAATACTTCGTCTGATGTTTTTTTGCGACTATGAATCATAACGCCATCAACTCCCGCAGCCGCATAAGCTTGTGCTCGTGTAACTGCATCATTCATACCTTTATCCAGTATCAGACTTTCGATACGGGCAATCACCATAAAATCATCGCTGACGCGTGCAGCTCTACCAGCGCGAATTTTGTCGCAAAATGGCTCAATTTCATCTTGATTTTGCGTGACATCATTGCCAAATAATGAATTTTTCTTGAGCCCGATTTTATCTTCAATAATCGTGGCTGAAATGCCTAAACGCTCCATACTGCGGACATTCAGCTCAAAATGCTCCAACTTGCCGCCAGTATCGGCATCCATGATTAGCGGCTTCGTTGTGACATCGAAGATGTCGTTAATATTTGAAAGTCTGCTGTTAATTTCCAACGCCTCAATATCAGGCTTGCCGCGCGCGGTCGAGTCAGTTAATGAACTCGACCAAAAGCCATCAAACTGACATAATTTTCCATCTTTTTGCACGGAGGCATGTTCCGCGATAAGTGCTGAAATTGGATTATGTGCTTCAATAAAGCGAGAAATTGGTTTCGCAGCAAGTAGTCGTTTAAGTGTGCGTCGGCGGATATCTGGCGTGGTACCTAAAGCCTTCGCCTGTGTAAGCATTTCGTTAGAGGAAACACCGCGAGTGTATGGAATTTCAATAAGGTGCCCACCGTATTCTGCTAACGCGGCACGCGCCATCTCACGGTAGGGTGCTAAAGGACCTTCAAGCCAATCATCGCCATGCACCATGATGTCTGGTTTATATTTTCTTAAGTTCGGTGCGTAATCCCACTCGTCTTGGACGACGACTTTTGAAACCCCTTTAATGTTTTCGACTATTTGTTTACGGCATTCAAAGGTGAGGTAGGGGAGGCGCTTATGGTCAGCGACTGCGGAGTCCGATAATAAACCAATGACAACATCGCCATATTTTCTTGCTTGCTCAATAATATTGATATGCCCATGGTGCAAAATATCAACCGTCATGCCAATGTATACAGTAGTCATTTTTCTCGCAGTCCTTTTAATAAGTAAGCGTTTCAAATATCGCTATAGCCTCAAGTACTATTATGCTTAGGGCGAGTGTTTTTAATATTTAGAAACAGGCAGGTAAATGCCCCTTAATTTAAAAATTTTGCTTAGGAGAGAAATAGTTTCATAAAGAAAAACCCCTCCTAGCCTCATCAAACAAGTTGAGTGCTAGAAGGGGTTGGTAGCGGATAGCGTATTGTTCTAAGAACCCAATAGTTTCAATACACTGTTCGGTAATTGGTTCGCTTGCGCTAACATCGCAGTACCTGCTTGTTGCAAGATTTGGTTACGTGTCATGTTGGCAGTTTCTGCTGCAAAGTCGGCATCCATAATGCGTGATTTAGACGCAGATTGGTTCTCAATCGCCACGTTTAAGCTGCTCACCACAGATTCAAAACGGTTTTGTGTCGCACCTAATTTAGCACGGGTTTCATTGATTTTAGTTAAGGCGGCATCAATCGCAGTTAATGCATTTTTAGCACTAGTGGCTGACTTAATGCTTGAATTGGCCGCTGCGGTGAGTGATTTCGCCGCAGAAACCCCAGCGACTGAAAGGGTGTCTGTGCTGTCTGCACCAATTTGGAATGTCGTGGTCTTGGATCCAAACACAGCTGTACCGTTAAACTTGGTTGCAGTGCCTAAACGTTTAACCTCAGCGTTTAATTGCACAAACTCAGCATCTAGGTTGGCACGGTCACCAGAGCTATTGGTTCCGTTAATTGCTTGCACTGCCAATTCACGCATACGTTGTAGCGCATCTGTTTGTTTAGCCAAACCACCTTCAGCAGTTTGCGAAAATGAAATCGCGTCATTTGCATTACGCACTGCAACCGTCATCCCGCGAATTTGTGAGTCCATACGTGTTGCAATCGCCAAGCCTGCCGCGTCGTCTTTCGAGCTGTTAATACGTAGACCTGAAGATAAGCGTTGAATAGAGTTATTCAAGCTAGCTTTTGATGAATCTAAATTACGTTGCGCATTTAAGGATGCAATGTTGGTGTTAATTACCTGTGCCATAATCAATCTCCTTGGATTAAATTAAACTTCATAAATTTCATTTGCCTTCAGCGCTGCATTTGCTGGTTGAACTGCATCGCTGTTGAAATCACTTTAAATTTCTTAACTTTCTATTTACATTGAAACACTGCATGAATGTTTCAATGACGCTAAAGTGAACGCTAGGCTATGTAACAATTATCCATGAGTACAACCACTTTTATATTCAGAAACAATGAGGTAAATACCTCTTAAATCCATATATTTAATTTGGGGTGTGAGTTTTTTGTGATCTGTAACGCGGGAGATTGTCAGCTGACTTAACGATGTGTGGAACAAGTGCACCCACTGTTTGTGGGTACACTTAAAATGTTACTAAGCTTTATATAATGATTTTTTAAGTAAACAGCTTTCTGATAGGTAGGTTTGCATTTTCTAAAATATCCATCATGCCGTTTCTAGCATTTGAGTCTATTCCTTGTGTACGATTTTGGAAGGTGTTAAACAAGGCAAAAAATAACTCCATTTCATCGGCTGTTACTTTCAGCTCTATTTTTTGCATAACGGTAATGACTAGATCAATAATTTTAGTCGATACGTCTTTGGCTGGGCGAGCGCAACTAGTCACTCGGTGAATTGTCAGAAACAAGCCTCTAAACACGACAAACTCAATAGGCAGTGCAATGGAGAAATTCCACTCTAAATCAAAAAACTCGCCCTTGCCATCATGGTTCACCACTAAGTTTGTAGGGGTGGCATCTACAAAATGGGCTGGTAACAGCTCGGCAAAGTGTTTTAATTCTGGAATCGTCGCACTTGGGTTTTGGAATGGCGTTTCGCGTAGCGCTCGCACCCAAACGTTTGTCCATTGGCAGAGTTCAGCATGACTCCATTCAGGCCTGTTCATTAGAACCAATAATTGGTCATACCAAAGTTTGCCTGAGCGATAAATGTCTAATTTCCAGCTTTCAGAGGCTAATGATGCTGTATTGCCAACCATTCTGGTTTGGGTGGTTAGAGAACCTTCGTTGATTAAAAACTGTGTTTCTTTAGAAAATTTTGCTGGGCGTTGGCAACCATAGTGTGCCGCTAATATATTTTCTTTTTCGACAGGGGGTTTTACTCTTGCTGCGAATAAAAACGAATTTGCCAAATCTTGTCCAAGTCCGTTGCGACCAATGACACTCCAGGCTGCTTCCATTGAGAATACAGGCGCTCTGGGGGCTTGCCAATCAAATACCGCAGAACCAGATAGTAGGGGAGAAACGTTCCAGCCCGCTTGAATGCTTTCATCTGAAAATCCTTCAGGATAAACAATGGTCACTGGCGTTTTATAATCTGGTAATGGTATATATAAATCAATATGCTCAAACCCAACAGATTGAATATGTTGCGTTAACTCTTTTCGCCCGAAAGTAATTGGGCTACTGGTGGTGTAAGAGTCATTAATGCCAAACATCGGGCTGCCAAGGTGATCTTCTGGAGAGCCGCAAAAGTATTTAAGCCCAAGTTGGTTTTCAATCGCAATCACCAACACGCCATCAGGTTTTAAAAATGATTTTGCAACTTTTAGTAAATGTCTAATTGGGTCAGGTGAGTCAACATACACTTGGGCGTACTCAAGTACGCCAATTAATGTCACCACATCAAACTTTTCATTTGTTTTAAAGTTTTGAATCAAATCAGAGATAATGGTCACATTTTCTAGGTCGGAGCATCTATTGCCTATAATTCTTGCACGATTAGGGCTACCTTCTAGCGCAACAACTCTACCGCCCAGCTCGCCAATAAAACGAGTCACGGCACCACAACCCGCCCCTAGTTCTAGCGTGCTTCCATTGGCGATTTGATTTGCAAATGGGCGAAGAATATTTGCTCTGAGTGGCGTTAAGTGATAATAACTAGGCCAATCATTCGCATGGTTGGTAATATCACCAGAGAACATGTTTTTATCTTTAGCATTACGGATAATTTGATAGATTCTGCTTTCTGAATCTCCCGCATCCTTGTAGGCAAAGGCTTCTTGATTATTGGGGTGGTAATAATTATCTTCACTATGATAGGTGTACCCAGCAATTGCTTGTTTTGATTGCTTCATATTGCGACTAGCTTGATCTGCATCATGTGCTTCCATAAACTCTGTCGCTAGCACATTAGCCATTTCTTGACTTAAGCCATGTTGCTGCCCCAACTCCAAGGCCTGCAACACCTGTTCTAATCCGCCTGACTGCATCAACGCGTCAATATAACTCACCCAAAATTGCTCGCTAGCGGGGTCTGACATGACAGCATTCTCTAGTCTAGGTAAAGCAACGCTAGCGCCCTTTGTATGAGCTTCAATGACACCAAGGTTATGATTGGCTAGGGCATGTTGAGGGACTTCACTTAAAATCTGTAAGTAATGTTCAACTGCCTCATCGATTTTTCCTGCTTTTTCGCTTGCTAAGGCTAAATTCACCATTTCATCGGTTGAAAGTGCTAGAGCGTTCATGTTGACTCCCGTTCTTGTCTGGTTGGGGTTGTGAATAGTTTTTTTCATCTTTATTTCATCTATTAGTAGTGTGGCAGTTTCAAATTTCAAACCATTTTGTTGCCCAATTTCGATGGTCGAAATGGCTTGATCCAGCTGTTCAGTCAAGATTAGCGCATCAATATAGCTGACCCAGTATTGTTCGATTTCTGGCGCGTTGTTGGCCGCTTTTTCAAGTCTTTCAGCGGCCAATTCGAACTTCTGGTTGTGTGCATCAATTAAGCCTAAATGATAGTTTGCTGCAGCATTCAGGGGTTGAATTTGCAAAATTTCCAGATAAAGTGCTTCAGCGGTTTGTAGCTGTCCTTGCTGCTCGCTATCAAGTGCTAAAGCCATTACATCTTGTATTGCTTGGTGCATCTCTTCTTGCTTTTGTCTGCTCTCTTCTGAGAGCGTTGGTGTGGAAGGCTCTTCCCATTTATTTAAGTATTGCAGATATTTTTCTCGCCAGTCCTGTGTGCCGAAAGCACCGCCACTTTGATGGGTTAATCGTACAGGCCAAGTACCTAATTTCAGCCCTGCATCCGTTGCAGTGCGGCAAAAATCCAAATCATAAAAATGGAAATCAAACTGTGTGTCAAATTGCACATTTGCGGATGTTAAGGTGGATTTTCTGGCGGCTAAAAACACGCCATCTAACAGAAGGCATTCCGCAGGCACTGCGCCGTAGTCTGAGGTCTCGCCAAAGGCATCGTTACCATGACCCACTCTACCACTCAGGTTTTCGTCGTCATCCCAAGTGAATTTGGTATCAATAAATGCCCATGCAGGTTGATAGGGTACTCTTCGTTTATTCCCAGCTACGCCAATGACATCAAATGCGTCCAGTCCAGCCATCACAACTTCGGCAAAGTTCGCTTCGTCTATCCAAACGTCATCATGTATAAAAACAAGGACTGCACTATCATCTGATTGGGTGATACTTTTGTTAAATATCTCAGATAATCCGCGTGTATTTTCAAAGCTGATTTTTGCAGTTAAACGCACATCTTTTACAAGTAGACGTTTTAGCGATAAGCCAAGTGCAGATTTATCCCAAAAATCTTGTTCACTCATTCTCGTTGCGCTTACAATTTCAACGGCTAACGCAGGTTGCTGATCTGTAGTTTGTTTCATCGTCTTTTGTGGAATTTGCGCTAGCTTTTGATCTGCGGAATGGTTTGCATGTTCTGATACGCCTAGATGTTCCCGCCACATTTCCCAGAGTAAAGATTCCATTGATTGCGCAAATGATGCACCATCCAGCAAGGGAGATGCCTGAACTTGTGCGCGTAATGTGCTTCTTAGCTTGGCTAGTTGTTTGGAATTTTGACTGATTGCTAGTGCTTTATTGAGATAGTCTGTTTCATTATCTACCACCCAATCTGCCAAGCCTGCTGCAGTTAACAAGCTAGCCCCTTGTCGTGAAACCAGGGTGTTACCTTGCATCGTCAATGTTGGCACCCCCATCCATAAAGCTTCGCAAGTTGTTGTGCCACCAGTGAAGGGGAATGTATCTAATATGACATCAACTTCAGCATGTGCAGATAAGTATGACTCACGTGCAACAGAGGGGAGTAATGTAACGCGATCGAGGTCAAAACCTATCTCGGTGAGGCGGGTTTTTACCGTATCAACAAAACCACTATTTGTGAATGATTTGCACTGCCAGCGCAATCTTGCGTTAGGGATAGTTTGCAAGATTTTTGCCCATAGTATCAAAACATCATCATTTACTTTCGCCATGTTTTGGAAGCTACCAAATGTGATGAATCCATTGGTAATTGCGGGTAATGGCGTAACTTCTAGGTTGATTGATGGCGGCGTAAAACAGAATCTGCTATGAGGCAGGTATCTCAACTTCTCTGTGAATAGATGTTGCTGTGTGGTCGGCACACTGATTTCATCAGCTAGGAAATAGTCCATTTCATTCAAGCCTGTGCTGGCGTAATATCCCAACCAACTAGCCTGCACAGGTGCCGGCTTGCAAGCGAACACTGGTAAACGACTTCCACCCGTATGTCCAGACAAATCAATGAGTATATGTATACCATCTTGATGGATTAACTGAGCGGCCTCTGAGTCACTCAGACCTCGCAAAGTTTTCCATTGTGAAAAGTAAGGTTTGATACGAACTGTAGTGTGATCCTCTCGGTAGTCAGTAGCGTATGCGTATAGCTCAATGCGCGATGGATCAATGTTTGTCAGCATGCTTTCTAAAAAGAATGCAACAGGGTGTTCACGTAAATCACCAGACACGAACCCTACTTTTAACCGTGTAACCTCTTCATCCTTTTGCCAGGTATCAAAGTGTATGGGTGCTTGTTGGCGAGCAAGCAACCCCCACTCTTTCGCTAGGGTAAGATAAGCAATACCATCTTGAGTCAAATAGTTAGTGCAAAATAATACATTTCTTAAAAGTGTTAACTGGGTAGGAGCCAAAGCGAACGCTTTGTTGAAGCAGCTTTCTGCAACAGTAATTTGGCCTTGATCTTTTAGCACACTCGCGAGGTTGCTAAAAGCATCTGCACTTTCTGGGCTTAATTCAATCGCCTGTACCAGTGCTTCCTGGGCCGCTGGTAAATCCCCTTGAAACTGTTTGATCACTCCTAATGTGTTATAGGCTTCAACCATGTTGGGTGCTAATGCTAGAGCTTGCATTACACAAACCTCTGCATCTGCGTAGTGATCTTGTAAAACAAGTGCTTGTGCTAAGTTTATCAGTGTGTCTGCACAGTTTGTATCTAAGGCAATACTTTTTCGATAAGCCTCTATAGACTCAGGTAGGCGACCAAGCTCACGCAATGCACCTGCCAAGTTGTTGTAAATTGTTGCGCTGTTTGGTAAATCGACTAAGGTTTTCAGGCAAATATCCACCGTTGCTTCAAAGTGATTTTTTTGTTGGAAAGTCTCAGGCAGTGCCGAAATGATTGAAGTTTGTTCTTTGCTATCAGCTTCCGAGGCATTTTGTGCATGATTGTGTTGATTGAAAGTTAACTCAACATCTGCATAACTTTTGCTAATCTCAGTCCACATTTCCCAGAGTGACTTTTCAAAGTTTCTAGCAAATGTTTGGCTATCAAATATTGGCGAGGCGAGCACTTGTTGCCTCAAAGTTGTTCTGAGTAGCGATAGCTTTTCCAAATCCGCACTGAAAGCAATTGCTTTGCTCAGGTACTCTTCTTTTGTATTTGCAATCCAGTCCTGCAAGCCAGCGGCAGCAAGCAAGCTTGTACCCTGTCTCGCAATCATGCTTTCTCCCGCCAAAGTAAGTGTCGGCACCCCTAGCCACATAGCCTCACAAGTAGTAGTTCCGCCAGTGAAAGGGAAAGTGTCTAACAGAATGTCAATTTCTTGATGCGCCGCAAAATAACCTTCACGGGAGCTGAAACTCAAGAGCTGAATTGACTCAGCCTCAACCCCTAGGTGAACTAAGCGTTGTTTCACAGATCGTTTAAAACTATCTTCAGCAAATGATTTGCATTGCCAGCGAAATCTTGATCCAGCGACTGAAGTTAATACCTTCGCCCATAATGCCAACACTTCATCATTGACTTTGGCCATATTCTGAAATGAACCAAATGTAATATAGCCATTATTGCATGCAGGCACTGGAGAAACTCCAACTGCTTGTTTTGGTGCAGTAAAACACATGCGAGTATTTGGCAAGTATTTAAATTTTTCTGAGAATTGGGTTTGATGCGCTGGTGGCGCACTCATTTCATCAGTCAACACATAATCAATCTCAGCAACACCTGTAGTAGCCCAATACCCTAACCAAGATACTTGAACTGGGGCTGGTTTCCAAGCAAAGAGGGAAAGTCGGTTATCTCCAGAGTGTCCAGACAAATCAATTAATATGTGGATGCCGTTATCGTGTATTTGTTGAGCGGCTTTATAATCAGCTACACCTACAATTGAGTGCCACTCTGAAAAGTAATATTTTAAGCGCTCTGTCGTGCTGTCGGCGTGTGAGCCAGAAGAGTACGCAATCAACTCAATTTGTGAGGGGTCTATATTGCGTATAACATTTTCTAAAAAGTATGACACAGCATGTTGATGAAGATCTCCGCTCACAATACCGACACGTAAGCGTTTTGGCTGAGAGCTACAGCGCCAGGCGCTATACTTATTAGTCACTTTGTTTGTTACAACCTGCCCAAACTCAATCGCTTTAGCCAAATATGCCGCAGGCGTAAATTCTGAGGAATAAGTCATGGCAAACAATACATTACTGAATAAGATAACTTGATCAGGTTTTTTCTCTAAACCTTGGATACCAATTTCATATGCTTCTTTAATTTTGCCTTGATCAAGGTAATTTACAACCATGTTCAAATACGTGGCTATGTATTGTGAGTCGTTTGATAAAGACTTATCTAGGCAATCCTGCGCCTCCAGTGTACGTCCTAGACTAATGAGTAATACACTTAAGTTCGTTAATATAAAACTCGAATCAGGTGCAATTTCTAGCGCATTTTTATAAACCTGTTCCGACTCTTCTTTGCGCCCAAGGCTGCTTAAAGATAATGCTAAATTATTAAGAGATTCTAGATAGTCTGGTTTGATTTCTAATGCTTTTCTGAAATAAGGCTCCGCGTGTTCAGCATCGCCTTTATCCAAGTACAGCATGCCAAGGTTGTTATAAGACTCATGAAAGTCACTTTTAATCGAAATCGCAGTTTTGTGACTGGCTTCAGCTTCTTCTAATTTGCCAATTGATTTTAATAGGTTAGCTAGCTGAAAGTGAGTAATCGCCTCATCTGGCTTGATGCCGAGTGCTTTACGTAAACAGGCTTCAGCCATATCACTGTTCTGATAGTGTTGATAAATAACACTTAATAAACTGTAAGCCTCAAAAAAACTGCCATTCAACGCTAATGTTTTTAGAAAAGACTGCTCTGCTTCTTCAAATCGCTCCTGCGCAGCCAAACTTACACCTAGCTGATAATGTACCTCAACTAAATCAGGGTTGAGTTTAAGTGCTTGGGTAAAGTAAGCATCTGCCTCTTTGTATCGCTTTTGATCTTTCATCAAAATGCCTAAATTTGAATGCATGAGTGCATTTTTAGGCGTTTGTTTTAGGGCGATTTTAAAACTAGCTTCTGCGTCTTTGAGTTGTGTGAGCTCTTGATAGGCCAGCCCTAGGTTGTAATGTGCTTGCGTAAATATCGGGTTGAGTTTAATCGCTTTTTTATAGCTTGAAACGGCCGATTTAAACTCTGTAACTTCACATAAAACATTGGCTAAATTAAAATGTACTTCAGCATCTTTTGGCAAATAGGTTGCGGCTTTTGTAAAGGCATCTAATGCTTGATCATTTAAACCTTGTTGTTGATATAGCGCACCAAGCACTTTCCAACCGAGGCCGTGCAGTGGGTGTTGCTCTGTTATTGCTAAGGCTAACTGCAAACTCGCTTCGAGTTGACCTTCATTAAACAAGCTCACTAACTGGTTCATTTCTGCAACGCTGGGTGAGGATTTAGGTGTCGCGTGAGTGAAAGGCGTCACGGATTTTTGCAATGGTGATTGCGCGTGTTCAGTATTTTTTCTGTCAGATGTTTGTTGCGTAGTGATCATCTTATCCCCTTGCTTAAACAGAATTTGCGCGAATATGTCGCTGCTCTGTTTAGATTTCCCCCCCATTATGCAAAACTTTAGGGGAGGGGTATGCCTTGAATAAAGCTAGAAAAACTAGTTAATTGTGGGGCTAGTTAATTGCGGGATGGGCGTACGCTGATGATTCGGTCAGCTGTGTTAATCCACCAGTTGATTTTTGATGGCGTAGTGCGTGAGCTCTGCATTATGTTTAAGCTGCATTTTTTCGAGTAAACGCGCCCGGTACATACTCACGGTTTTGACGGAGAGCGAAAGTTTTTCAGCAATTTCGCCTACGGATAAGCCAGAAGCAATCATCGTTAGCGTTTGAAATTCGCGGTCAGATAATGACTCATGCGGTGCTGTTTCTCCTTCTCCGCCAACCTGATTGGCTAAAATTTCAGCTACTTCTGGGGTAATGTATTTTTTACCTTTGGCCACCATGCGAATCGCAGTGACCAGTTCTTCTGAGGCACTTTGTTTGCATAAGTAACCCGATGCACCGCCTTTCAGCGCGCGCACGGCATATTGGTCTTCTCGATGCATGGAGAGCATCAATACGGCGATTTGGTGGTTTTCTTTTTTGATGTACTTCAACGCCTCCATACCGCTGCGGTCTGGCATGGAAATATCCAGCAACATGACATCAATGGCTATTTTTCCACTTAATCGAATGGCTTCATTCGCATTTTGCGCTTCTGCCACGACTTCCATATCATCGGTTTCGGCCAAAATTTGCTTTAGGCCTGCACGTAAAATTGCGTGGTCATCCGCAATCACGACTTTTATTTTTGTTTCCATCCCAAATTTCTTCTTATCTTCTGATATTTAAAGGTTGCTGAGATGATTCATCTCTAGCATGGTTGTTTTGCAGCTTGGTTATTCACTGTCACTTTTAATCAATTTCATCAGTGCTTAATCTATCATAATATGATCTTTAGAAAACGGTAGTTTTACGGTAATTTGCGTGCCAGCATGCTCGCCATTTTCAATTAAAAACTCACCATTCACTGCTAGTACGCGTTCGTTCATGCCACGTAAGCCAAAAGAGTTAGGTTTAAGGATATCGCCTGCCTGAAAGCCAACACCATCATCCACTATTTTCATGACCAAGCCTTCTCGTTCGCGGTTTAAACTCACCGTTACATTTTGCGCATGGGCATGTTTTGCAATATTTGACATAGCCTCTTGGCAAATGCGAAACAGGGTGATTGCTTCATCCATATTCACTGCTATCCCAATATGGTTGGTGCTAAAGCTACAGGTGATGCCGATTTGCTTTTCAAACGTTTGGGATTGCCACTCTAATGCCGCCACAATACCTAAATCTAAAATGTTAGGGCGTAGGTCACTAGAAATACGATGTGCGACTTCAAAGGTTTCATCGACTATCATCTTTAAATGATTCATTTTTTCAATAAGTTGTGGTTGATTCTGATCTATCTTTTTGATGACAGAGGATAGACCAATTTTAATGGCGGTCAGGTTTCCACCTAAATCATCATGAATTTCACGGGCGATTCTTTTGCGCTCTTGTTCTTTTACTTGTTCAGCATGTGCTGATAATTCTGCTAATTGGCGGCGCGAGGCTTCAAGTTCGATGCGCTCTTGACGGCTTTGGGTGATGTTCGTCATCATGCCATTCCACAATAGTTGCCCGCTGGCTAAACGTCTTGGAATAGCACGAATGTTAATCCACTTGGTATCTTGCCAAGCCTCAATCCAAACACGCCCCTCCCAGTTAAACATATTAAATTCCAGTACGGATGTTTGTATGCTTTCCTGAAGAGAATCAATGTCCTCTGTATTGATCATGTGGAGTAATATGCGTGGGTTTTGCTTTAAATCTTCTGCGGAAATGCCGAGCAAAACCTTGCAGCCATCGCTTAAGTAATTAAAGCGCATGCCACCTGTATCATCCAACTGAAACTCAAACACCAAGCCAGGGGTGTTGTTGACTAAAGCCTGAAAACGTAACTCACTAACATCTAGCGCTTCCATCCTGTTTCGATGAGATGATTTTTCATTTTTAATCAGCAGTAGGTAGCGCGTTTTATCTTGGCAAAACACTTCTGCAAGGTATTCACCTAGCTCAATTGGCTGGTGATGGCCTCTAGATACGCTTGGTAAATTTTCAAAACTCAGTTGCTCTTGGTAGTGATGGGTAAACTCAAGGATAGGTCGGGCGCTTACCCCCAATAAGGTCTCGAGTTTGTAAGTGGATAAATCCTTTAATTCACAGTCTAACTGTTTCAGTAGGCTGTCACTAGCATCTACCACTTGCATCTGTGCAAGCGCTATCAGTATCACTTCATCTGAAACGCTGGTCATCAGCGCGTTAAGCATTGGCGTTAGTTCGGATAATTTTGTCACAATTGTTGGCCTATTTTTGGTTTGCGTGCCGAAACATTCAATTCTTATGATATTTTGACGTTACTAGGGTTAGTAGAGATAGTTTATGCCGTAAATAGTTGGGCGTATCGTTAGTTTTTATTGTAATTTAGATTTTGTAAGTATGGAGTATGTAAATGATTGCCACTAACATAAATTGGCCAGCCCCACCTTATTTCAGGTTGGCGATTGCTAATGATCAGACTGAGCCTGATCTTCTATGCTTGATTTATTTGAAAAATGGCGCAAAAACAATTGCCAATCTAATCGACTTGGAGTTGGAGCAATCGACTATTGTTGTTGAAAATCCTGATACAGGATTACAAGAGAGACTCAATTTTTCTGCAATTAACTCAGTGCAGTTGATTGATCCCGTAAGTTTGATTCGAGAAGACATTGAACTTGAGAAGCGCGCGCAGACACCATTAACACCTGTTGAGTTACAAATTTATCATATTGTTTTAAATAATGATGAAAAATTACAAGGGTATACCCAAGGCTATCACAACGTGGACGCAGGGTTGTTTATTTACCCTGTGACGAAAGACAACCAAGTTATTCGCACCTTTATTCCTAGAAATGCTATTCAACAATACAAAATTGGGCTTCGCCTTGGCGAGATTTTAATAGAAGAAAATCTGGCCGAAGCAGAAGATGTGGATAAAGCGCTGGAGCAGCAAATGGCTATTCGCGCCCAGCGAATCGGCGATTACCTATCAGAAAATCAAATTATTTCAGCGGATGAATTAGCGATAGCCTTGAAGCTGCAAGAGCATAAGCCAATGCTCAAAATTGGCGAGGCACTTTTACAGCTTGGGCTGATTACAGCGGCTCAGTTAGATGCCGCATTAAACAAACAAAAAGAAGACCGAAAATTACCCCTTGGTAAAATACTGATTGAGATGGGTGTCATTGATCAGCGCGCGCTGAAGGGAGCGATGGCGAAAAAACTAGGCATCCCTTTTGTCAGCCTTGGCAAATTCAATTTTGATCCCAATGCTTTGCGATTAGTCCCCAGCCTATTTGCTAAAAAAGAGTTAATTGTGCCGCTGTGTCTGATTGACGGTGCGCTTATCGTTGCGCTGGAAGACCCCTTAAACTTTAAAGCACTGGATGAATTGCGCTTTAGCACGCAGCTGAATGTCATTCCTGCCATGGCGTCGAAGGAGGACATTCAAGCTGCCATTGGCGCTTATTATCAAACTGGTGACCCTGAAGAGATGTTTGGCGGTGGTGATGCTGAAGCAGGTGAGGGATTTGTTAGTTTAGGGATTGATGATTTAGCGAGTAAACTTTTTGAAGAAAATGCCTCCTCAGTAGAAAACAGCGCAAGAGTTGAAGAACAAACCGTTACTGAGTCGGATAACACCTTGGTACAACTGGTGAATAAAATGATTTTAGATGCTCATAAAGATGGCGCATCTGATATTCATATTGAAACCTACCCAGATAAACGCAATACGCGTGTGCGTTTTCGAAAAGACGGCTCATTACAGGCATATTTGGAGATCCCCTCAAATTTTCGTAATGCCTTGATTTCTAGAATTAAAATTATGTCACAACTAGACATTTCAGAGCGTAGAAAACCCCAAGATGGCAAATTGGATTTCAAGCAATATGGCCCCGCTAAAATTGAATTACGGGTTGCCACCATCCCCACAGCGAACGGCTTAGAAGATGTCGTGATGCGGGTGCTTGCTGCTGCGAAACCAGTCCCTGTAGATAAATTGGGTTTAGATGACGAAAAATTAACCGTGTTGAAAAAAGTGGTGCAACGTCCGTACGGCTTAGTGTTGGTATGTGGGCCGACTGGTTCAGGTAAAACAACCACGCTGCATTCACTTCTCGGTTACATCAATACCCCAGAACGCAAAATCTGGACCGCGGAAGATCCAGTGGAAATTACCCAAGCAGGTTTAAGGCAGGTGCAAGTTAACGCTAAGATAGGCTGGACCTTTGCGAATGCGATGCGGAGCTTTTTACGTGCCGATCCAGATGTGATTATGGTGGGTGAAATGCGTGACCAAGAAACCACAAAGATTGGCATTGAAGCATCGTTGACGGGGCATTTAGTGTTATCAACGCTACACACCAACAGCGCTCCAGAGAGTATTGTGCGTATGTTGGATTTAGGGATGGATCCATTTAACTTTGCAGATGCCTTACTCGCAATTCTTGCACAACGTTTAGCGAAAGCGCTATGCCCAAAATGCAAAGAAGCATACACCCCAGACGATGTTGAGCTTGAAGAACTCGCGCTAGAGTACGCTAGCAATACAAGCTGGAATCATCTTGAAGTGATGGCTGCTTGGAAAAAAGCCGATGGTCAGCACCAGTTAAATATGCATCGGGCAAAAGGTTGCTCACATTGCAACAACACTGGTTACAAAGGTCGTCTCGGTTTATATGAGCTGATGACGGTAGATTCAGAAACCAAGCACTTAATTCAAACCCGTGCGCCCATCACTGAATTGTTAGCACAAGCGTTAGAAAGTGGTATGCGTACCTTGAAGCAAGATGGTATTCATAAAGTGCTTCAAGGCAATACTGATATTGCACAAGTGCGCGCAGTTTGTAGTTAAGGCGCGCTCAAATTTGAAGTCTGCTAAAAATTAAGCATACGCCTCGCCGCAACAGAGTTGTTGATGAGGCGTATGCAAAAGTCACCCAGCTTTATTTCAACGCTAGGATTTATTCCAACGCAAGACTAAACCTTTGTTTTAGGTTCATTCAAATAATCAAAATAGCCAGTAGAAACGCCCTTGTTCAGTAGATTGGCACTTCATTGGGTGCTGTATTCTGTCACTTAATCGATCAAAGTGGGGTAATTATGGCACGTCCAGAGAAAGTTAGACTGGGTGATATGCTGGTTCAGCAGGGCTTGATTTCGGCTGAACAATTAGAAAACGGGCTGCAAGAACAAAAGCGCACAGGCTTGAAATTAGGCCGTGTACTTGTGGATAGCGGATACGTGACTGAACGCAAAATTGCGGAGGCATTGGCACGTCAATTGGCTTTGCCGTTTTTAGATTTAAGCAACTTTAATGTAAAAACTGAGATTGTGCAGAAACTACCTGAGGCGCAAGCAAGACGCTTTCGTGCCGTGGTGCTTGAGGATCGGGGTAGTAGCTATTTGGTGGGGATGGCAGACCCATCTGATTTATTTGCATATGATGAAATTTCTCGCGTATTACGTCGTGAAATTGAATTGGCGGCGGTGCAAGAAAGCGCTATTTTACCGATTATTGAGCGCATGTATCGCCGTACTGAAGAAATCTCCAGCCTTGCTTTAGAGTTGGGGCAAGATTTAGGCGATAGCGCGATTGATTTTGCAACCTTGGGCGCAAACCCAAGTTTAGAAGAAGCGCCCGTTGTTAAACTGTTGCAGACAATTTTTGATGATGCAGTACAGGTGCATGCTTCGGATATTCACATCGAGCCACAAGAAAACAAGCTGCATATTCGCTTTCGTATTGATGGTGTAATGCATTTACAAACACAGGCCGATTTAAAAATTAGCACGGCTTTGGTGCTACGGTTAAAGCTGATGTCGGGTTTGGATATTTCAGAAAAACGCTTGCCGCAAGATGGTCGTTTTGCCATTAAAGTAAAAGGTTTGCCTGTTGATATTCGTATTTCTACCATGCCTACGCAATATGGCGAATCTGTGGTAATGCGTTTGTTGATTCAAAATACCAGCGGATTCTCGCTTGAGAAGCTGGGAATGCCAGCCGATATGCTGACTCGCTTCCGCAAATTGATACATAAATCTAATGGCATGGTGTTGGTAACAGGGCCCACAGGTAGCGGTAAAACCACCACACTGTATGCGGCTTTAAACGAGCTTAACTCGCTTGCCAATAAAATTATCACGGTGGAAGATCCTGTGGAATATCGACTAGCGGGCATTAACCAAGTGCAAGTGAACGAAAAAATTGACCTAGATTTTGCACGTGTGCTCAGAACTACACTGCGCCAAGACCCCGATATTATTTTAGTGGGTGAGATGCGTGACCAAGAAACCGCGCAAATTGGCTTACGTGCCGCCATGACAGGTCACTTGGTGCTTTCTACTTTACATACCAATGATGCCATGACCGCGCCAGTGCGTCTAATTGATATGGGTGCGCCGCGCTTTATGGTGGCAATGTCGATTCTAGGTGTGTTAGCCCAGCGGTTGGTGCGCTTGATTTGTACCAATTGTGTTGAAGATTACACGCCAGAGCCTATTGAACAAAACTGGTTAAAACAAGCGATAGGTGAATCAGCGCTATCGCAAAAATTCGCACATGGTAGAGGCTGCAGCCATTGCAATGGCACTGGTTATCAAGGTCGTATGGGCGTATATGAGTTGTTAGAAATGAATAATGATTTGGTGGATGCCGCAAATCATCACGACACGAATCATTTTATTAAACTCGCGCGCGAAAAAATGGCAGGTAATACGCTACGCAACCAAGCCATGCGTTTAGTGTTTGCCAAAAAAACCACCGTGGCAGAAGCCATGAAAATTAGTAATCAGCTTGATGATTAAGCATAGGAATAAGATTTAGCCATGCCATTTTTCGCATATACAGGTCGTGATGCAGGCGGCAGCCTAGTCAAAGGTGTGCTCGAAAGCACAGACAGTAGCTCGCTGGTCAATTTGCTACTCAGCAGCAATATTACGCCTATTGATATATCAGAAAAGGCAAAAACGACAGTAACTGAAAAAAATGACTCTATTTTTAAAGAGAAAATTCAATCGATTGATGTTATGTTGTTTAGTCGTCAAATGTATACGCTATTAAAGGCGGGCATCCCGATGATGAACGCCTTGGGTGGCTTGCAGGCATCTACTCAAAATAAAGCCTTTGCCGCGGTGATTGGCGAGTTACGTGTAAGCCTAGATAGCGGACGTGAGCTTTCAGCCGCATTACGCGAACACCCCAAAGTATTTAATAATTTTTACGTCAACATGGTGCGTGTGGGCGAAACCACGGGCATGTTGGATCAGATTTTTCTGCGCTTATTTGGCTACATTGAGTTTGAGCGCTTTATGCGCGATCAAATTAAAGCCGCGCTTCGTTATCCAACCTTTGTCATTATTGCCATGATAGTGGCGATTGCCATTGTGAATGTATTTGTCATCCCTGCATTTTCTAAAGTGTTTGATAGCATGCACGCAGAACTGCCGCCGCTGACCAAGTTATTGTTGGGTTTATCAAACTTCACCATACATTATTGGCCTTATTTGCTGGGGAGTATTGTCGTTGTTGTTTACGGATTTAAACAGTTTATTACCAACCCTTATGGGCGCTATAAATGGCACCGTTTTATTTTAAAAACGCCCATTGCAGGCAAAATTGTACATAAAGGTACGATGGCGCGATTTGCACGCAGTTTTGCATTAGCGACCAAAAATGGCGTACCCATTACACAAGCATTAAACCTTGTGTCACAAACGGTCGATAATGACTATATCGGGCAAAAAATTGATGAAATGCGGATGGGGGTGGAGCGTGGTGAAACTATTTTACGCACTGCCAATAATAGCGGTGTGTTTAATCCATTGGTGCTACAAATGATAGCCGTGGGCGAGGAATCAGGCTCACTCGATGATTTAATGCAAGAAGTTGCTGATATGTACCAACGTGATGTGGAATATGAAATTAAAACGTTAGGCGCCCAAATTGAGCCAATTTTAATCATATTTTTAGGGATGATGGTGTTGATTCTAGCATTAGGTATTTTCTTGCCAATATGGGATTTAGGCAAAGTCGCCTTGCACCAATAGTATGGGAAAAGTGAGGGATTTTAGGCTGCCAAGTTTGCCTATTGTGCAATGGGTCATGCTGGCGCTAGTGCTGATTGCGTTCACCATGGTCATCTATGAAGTGCAGGATTTAAAGCGGCAAATTAGGCAGGCGAATTATCTCGCGGTGATGAGCAATTTAAAAGCTGCATTGATAGAGCGTTGGGTAGAAACACAGTTGTTTCCAAAGTCTAAGCCACAACTGGTAGGTGCAAATGCGGTAATAGAGTATCGGGCAACCTTATTTAACCCGATGCGTCTGTTAAAGCAAGTGCCAGAAAACTACTTGGGTGCGTTAAATAAAGCGCCTAACAATGCAAAAGATGTATGGTTTTTTAATAGCAAGCAAAATTGTTTGGTGTATGTCAATGCGAGTGGCAAGCCAATCCCACATCCGCTGGTAACGGGAAGTTTAACGCGGGGCATGATAGGTGGGCTGGATATAGCACCAAACACTGGCAACAACGTGATGCAATAAAAGTTTAAACAGGAGTAAGAAAATGGAAACTAAACGGATCGAAAGCAGAAAGATGATGAGCGCAAAAGGGTTTACCTTAATAGAGCTCATTGTCGTGATTGTCATTTTGGCAACATTGGCGGCCGTCGCGCTACCACGTTTTACCAGTTTGCAACGGGATGCACGCATCGCCAAACTGAATGCGGCAAGGGGGGCTGTCACGGCTGCATCAGCACTGGTGCATTCAACCTTGTTAGCACGCAATGGGCAGGCAGATACAGCAGTGTGTCCCAATACGGGCATTATAGCCAACAACAACACCAGTGTTTGTTCAGAATCTGGGGTTATCACGGTGGCGAATGCATACCCAGCAGTCACTGCATTTGGTACGGCAGGTATATTAAGTGCCGCAGGTCTGACCACTATTTTTAACCCTACCCAAGAGCAATTGCAGGCAGAGGGCTATGATTATATTGTCAGCGGAGCAGATGCAATATTTCAAGTCATTGGCGGCGCTAGCCCAGCTAACTGTTCATTTATTTATACCCAAGCCGTACCCAATGCAGCACCAGCAATTAGTGGTATTACCACATCAGGTTGTTGATTTTTGGATTGTATTTTTTTAAAACTTTTTAATTTGTTGTTTATTTTTTAATGAAGGAGTCGTAGAAATGAAGAAACAATCAGGTTTTACCTTGGTCGAGTTAATTGTTGTCATTGTAATTTTAGGGATTTTGGCAGCCACGGCATTGCCAAAATTTATTAGTGTGACCAACCAAGCCCGAAAAGCTTCAATCAATGGACTTGCTGGTGGTTTACGCTCAGCTGTTGCACTTGTGCAAGCCAAAGCGATTGCTGAGGGTGACACAGCAGCAGGCACCGTAGAAATGGCAGATGGCAGCACACCCACCACAACTGCTAAGTTATTCCCCACGGCGAATGATGCTGGCATTAAGGCAGCACTGCAATCCACAGATGGTTTTGTGATGACTGGCCCAGTTGCAGGTCTTGTTACTTTCAATTTCACAACGGCTGTTGCTAACTGCTTTGTAACCTACGATGACGGCACTACAACACCCGCCAATGCAGGTAAAGTCGTTGTCACAGATGGTGGTTGCTAGATAGTTTTAGTGGCGCTCAGTATTGAGTCGAGTGTATTTTGAAACGACAACAGGGCTATACCATTGTTGAGTTAATTGCCGTCATCACCATCGTTGGCATTTTGGCAGCGGTGGCGGGGCCGAAGATGCTCGGCAATGATACGTTTGTAGCCCGTGGGGTATATAGCACCATACTTTCTGGCATTCGGTTAGCGCAAAAAACGGCCATTGCACAACGCAGAACTGTGTACGTTAACCTAAACACCACAACCCGCGTGTTGTGTTTGGGTTACGATGCCGCGTGTACTAGCCCCGTGCTTGACCCAGCCACCCAAGCCGCTTATAGCAAAACATTTCCGAGTACAGTCACGCTCACAGCCTCCAGAAATGATTTAGCGTTTGCGAGTGAAGGCTACCCAACCAACTGGAATGATACTGTGATTACTGTTCAAAACAATGTTGCAACAGAAGCTGCACGTACGATTACCGTGTGGAGAATCACAGGTTATGCCCAGTAATTTAACGGATTTCATTGACATTAATCACGCTAAGAATCAACAAGTTAGTGTCAAAAAAATCAATCAAAAGCTTGGGGTGAGGCAATTTGGTGTGACTCAAAGTGGTGTGACTCAAAGTGGTGTCACGTTAGTTGAGCTCATTGTATTTATTGTGATTGTTAGCTTGGCAGTTGTGGGGGTGCTAAAAACGTTGGAAATCACTGGGCGTAGCAGTGTTGACCCAATGGTTAGTAAACAGGCGCTCTCGATTGCGGAATCTTTGCTCAATGAAATTGAACAGCAGCCTTTCACCTATTGCGACCCTGATGATGCTAACGCTTCTACGTCAACTTCAATCGCAGGCTGTGCGGGAATTTCTCAAGATAATAACGGCGGAAGTTTAGGGCCTGTTCCAAACACTGAAACCCGCTACAGCAATACCAACCCTTTTGATAATGTGGCCGATTACAATGGCTTTACCATGCCAGACGCAAGTTGTTCAGGTATTTGCTTGGCGGGTGATAATGTCCCGTTGCCTAATTTAACGGGTTACTCAGCGACCGTGACGATTTCCCGCGTTGGCAATATTGCACCCTTTGCACTAACGGCAGATGCGATACTTAAAATCACCGTGGATGTGACTGGTCCAGCCAACACTAAAGTTAAATTAACAGGGTATCGGGTGAGATATGCACCTAACCTCTAAACCATTGATTAAACAAGCGCGTGGCTTCACGCTGGTTGAGCTGATTGTGGTGATGGTCATCACAGGCATTTTAGCCGCTGGTGGTGTCATGTTTATTCGTAACCCCTTGCAATCGTATTTAGATACAGAAACACGGGCAGCGCTCACTGATTTAGCTGATGGCGCGTTACGGAGAATGTCGCGCGGCATAGAGCGTGCATTACCCAACAGCATACGTGTGGCTGGCATTTGCGATGGCGCAAGCGATTGTATAGTGGAATATGTTGCCATTCAAAATGCAGGGCGTTACCGCGCAGAAGTCGGTACGCTCAACCCACTTTATTTGCCGCATAGTGCTGCGGATCCATTGGATTTTACTGCAAATACCGATACTTTTGATGTATTAGGTCCTTCTATTGGCGGTGTAAATACGGCCACTGATCAGCTAGTTATCTTGAATTTGGGCGTACCAGGGGCAGATGTATATGAAGGTTCTAATAGAAGGGCGATCACTTCTGTAACAACTGACGCTACTTGGACAGAGACAAAAATTGGATTTGCAGGATCAAGTCCATTTCCATTTCAATCGCCCAGCAGCCGATTTTACATTGTAAGAACGCCCACCTCTTTTGCGTGTGATATGACCAACAAAAAATTATTGCGCTACGATGGCTATGCATTTCAGGCAAGCCAACCCGCTAGTATTGCGGCGCTCTCCACCACAACTGGCAGCGGGAATACGACTTTGTTAGCCGATAAGCTCAGTTATTGCAAAATAACCTATGCCAACACCAACCAAAGAAACGGCATTCTAAGTATAGCGTTGGCATTTACCAACAACGGCGCAAATGTGCGGTTAATGCATCAAGTCAGGGTTATCAATTCACCATGAAAATACATACCCAAAAAACAAATCAACGCGGCTTTTTATTGCCAGCGGCCATTTTTTTACTCGTGATTTTAGCGGGGCTTGGTGCATATGCACTCAACATCACTACCGTGCAACAAACTACCGCTACGCAAGATATTCAGGCCGTTCGTGCTTACCATATTGCACGAGCTGGCGCAGAATTAGGGGCATATTACCTTATGCAAACCTCGCCAGACCCAACCACTATACTTTCGACCTGCCCAGCAAATGCTTCAACCACACTCACGATAGATGGTTTTACGGTAACCCGCACTTGTGGTAATTACTACACCCCTTATTATGAGCAAGGCTCAGATCATGAAATTGGTGTTTACAACATTGAAAGCACCGCCACATTTGGCACTGCCAACACTTTGAGTTATGTACAACGTCAAATAGCTTTCCAATTTAGCAAATGCCGCGGCACAGATTCGACTTCTCCGTATCAATGCTCTTAACTTGGTAGTAAAAAGTAGAAACGCTTTATTGACTAAACTAATTTATGGCATATTACATCTGTTACAATAAGACTCCAATTCAGTAAGTTATGATACAAGATAAATCAAATGGTTAGGTATATCTCATGGGGAGGAATTAAATGTTTCGCCCAATCTTTTGTTGGTGTTTGTATATTATTTTTTACATGCCAATCTATGGCAATAAATTATACATTTCCAACTTCTATGCCAAACGGTTGTTCAAATAGTGGTAATGGGGTCTATAACTGTGGAAGTGTTACATTCTCGTATGGTGATATTGTCAACATTTCAGGTATTACACCTGCAACTATCAATATCAATGGCTCACTAACCACAGATAATGTGCAAATAAATCAATCTGGTAATACGAATGATTTAAATATTGTTGTTACTGGCAATACTCAAATTGGTTATAACGCCTTTATAAATGCAAACATTATTTCAGGGAGTGTCTCTGGGGCAAATCAAGCAGTTATTTATGGCTCTATTGCTACCACTACAGGTAGCATTACACTGGATTACGCAGCTTACGTACGTGGGGGGCTGGAAAGTACATCAGGCACTATAACACTTGCAACTCAAACCAAAATTCAAAGTATTTATTGTAGCTGTGACGTAGTGGTTGGTGATTCTTCAGTCATTTATGGGAATGTTTCATCAAAAACACTTACTGATACAGGCGCTCATGCTGTTTACCAAGGATTGATCGCGACTACAAGCAACGTCAAACTCGGGTATGGTGCATCAGTCTTAAATAGTATTACTGCAGGAGATACAATTCAGTTGGGTGGTGGAAGTGGCGTAGCAGGTTGCGTGCAGTCAACAGGGTCTAAAACGATTACTTTGGCTTATGGCGATGGTGTTAATGGAGTGTGTTGCGGTAGCTCGTCTTGCAGCAATAGTTGTGTGGCTAATAATACTGGTAACGGTATGCCAGCAAATTGCTCACTATCTCAAACGATTGAGTTTAATAGTGCTGGGGGTAGAACAGATAGTGATGGTCTGCATTTTTATATTGATAAGTCAACTCAAATTCAAGTAAAAAGGCTAAATGACAGTGGTCAAGTATATAAAAGCACAGTCATCCCTCCCAGCACCAGTCTAGATAATGGTATTTTCATTCGGGCAAATGGAAAAACTTATGGCCCTGATCACACAGTAACTACATTTAATGTTGATGGAGATTATTCCACAACTTCAATAACTCCCGCATCTCCAAGCAACCCTCCCTCATTTGGCGTTCAACAAAGCGCCACTTCGAAATTTGGCATTAATTCTGGTCCTCAAGTATCAGTTGTTTGGACGTATACAAACCCATTCGATTTTATTACCGCGAATGTAACGATTACTATTCCACCTACATTGTCGATTAGCGCTATAAATCCTGTCCGTTATTATCATGTTTTTGATACGTTCTTGGGGGGCAGTGATAAAGGGTGTGGAGTTAAATATACTGACTCGAGTGGTAATCTTGTTGTAGGAACCTACCCGCCCGTTTCAGGAACGTCATGTCCTTCTGCGAGTGCTCTGCCCGCAGGAGTAACTGTTGTAGAGTCATTTAGGGAAAGATCTGGCCTGAAATTTTCTAATTATTGTGCATCAGGTTGGAGAAGTTTTTGGGTTAACGGAACAACAAACTGCTCTGTTTTGCAAAGTGCAAATATGAGTAATGATATTACCTCTACCTATCAAGACACTGGAATTGGTATTCAATATAGTTTTGATGCACCAGGTACCTATACCTTTAGCTACGATTTTGTGGTTGGCTCACCCAACACGCCCGCATACGACCACCTCGAAATCACACACCCTGGCACTGCCAATTTATGCCCTACAAATATCACAGTTAAAGCTTGCTTGTCCTCGACAGTGCCGTGCCCTTCTGATAGCTTAGTAGCAACAGGGACGTTAACTGGTGGGATTTCAATATCCCCATCGTCCCCGACTGTCTCAACTTCACCAACAACGTTTTCAATTGGCTCTGGAATTCAGACTCAAACTATTGCTTTGACCGGATCCTCTCCAGGAGGGACATACACGCTTTCTGCCTCTGGGTTAAGTAAATTACCATCAAACGGGATTAAGTGTTGGAATACGGCCACAAACAGTGCTAGTTGTGTATATAGAGTGAATAACTCCGCATGCGTCAGCAATTTTGAATGTTTAGAAACAGGGTTAACTTACAATAACAGAACAAGCTCCCCTTCAAGCCGAAATCCACTTTACACGAAGGTGACTAATACGGGGTTTGCCTTTGACGTAGTGGCACTGCAAAGTGGCGGCCAACAGGCAACTAGTTACACAGCGAACTCTGGTGTAACGGTGCAATTGTTTGACGACAGTTCCAGTCCGCAACCCGCATGTAGTGCATACAGTTCACCTATTGCAAGCCAAGCTATTACATTTTCACTTACTGACTTGGGAAGAAAAACCGTGCTTAGTAACTTCAATATAAGTAACGCTTATCGAAAAGTAAGATGTCGGGTCGTTGATAGTAATCTTGGAGTGATTGGCTGCTCTAGTGATAATTTTGCGGTGCGTCCAGTTAGCTTTACTGTAACATCAAGCAATGCGAATGCAAATAGCGCGGGGACAAGCGTCTCTGCAACTCCAGGCATAAAAACTGGCGCGAACTTTAATTTAACCGCTGCAACTGGTGTTGTAGGGTACGACGGCACTCCTAGCGTAGATACCAGCAAACTTAGTGCCCATACTGGGGCTATACAAGCAGGTGCTTTGTCTGGAAGTTTTAGTGCTGCAAATTCAAATACAGGATCAGCTACTGGGAGTAGTTTTACCTACTCTGAAGTTGGGTATTTTAACCTAGCCACCAATGGTGTTTATGACAGCAACTTTACCTCTGTCGATTCAGCGAATGGCGATTGCAATACTGGTTTTAGCGCTAGTGGCAATTTAAATGCTTGTAGTTTCGGCAACACCACAGCCACCAGTTATTTTGGGCGGTTTATCCCAGACCATTTTGCAGCCACGCCAAGCATTGTGGTGCCTGCGTGTAGTAATCTCTTTACCTATTTTGGACAAGATGGTTTGTCTACTGCATTTACACTCAGGGCGGAAAATAGCGCAAACGCTATCACACAAAACTACACTGGCAGCTTTGCCAAGTTGGGTCTTGCCACTTGGGCAAATTATAACTTCTCTGCTGCGACCCTCCCCACAGGTTCTGCACTCTCTGCCAGCTCGACAGACCCAACAGGTAACTGGAGTAGCGGCAGTGCCAGTGTTGTCGCCAAGCATTTGTTAAGCAGACCCTCTGCGGCCACGGCACCCACGGGCATTGTGATTAGCGCTGCGCCTATCGATAGTGATGGTGTGACTATGGCAATCACCCCAGTGTCAGTGGCTAGCAATTTTAGATACGGGCGGCTTTATATGCCCAACACTTACGGCTCAGAGTTATTGCCACTCACCGTGCCGATTGAGGCGCAATATTGGAACGGTACTGCTTATCAACGGAATCAGCAGGATAGTTGTAGCCAAATCTCTGTCAACAGCATTGCTATGGGTAACTATAAAAACAATTTAAATGCTTGCGAAGCTGTACTTGCTGGTGGGGGTGCAATGAGTGCAGGTAAAACCACAGTCACATTATCTAAACCTGGTAACGGTAATAACGGTAGTGTGGATTTAACGGTCAACCTCAATGGCGCAACAGCAAATACCTGTAACAGTGCTACTCAAACGGCGGCATTGTCGGCTAGTTTGCCTTGGTTTGGGACGACAAATCTAAGCTCACGCGCCACCTTTGGCATATTTAAAACGCCTGTGATTTATATGCGCGAAAATTTTTAGCTTACGCAGTAATCGTTTGTTCAATCGCCTTCATACCCGCATCAATCCTAGCAAACTTCAATAAATAGCGGGTTTTTCTGCCTCTTATTCTGCCTTGAAATTTTTTCTGCTTAGGCATAATGGTGTCATGCGCTGGAAAAACCTAGTGCTTCCAAGAATAAAGGATACATGCCACGTGAAATGGTTTAGCAAAAATGCTGCACAAGCTTGGACTGCGATTCGCAGTGCCACTGAATACACTTGCATTGCGCAAGTGACGCAACGCGCCAATGCTAAACCCTTGGTAAATTTAGCACAAATGGCAATAGGCAATATTCGCAATCCAGCCAGTGCCAAAGGGCTTGCCAGTCAATATAAATTAAAAAATGCGCGTTGTTCATATGTTTTAAATTTTGAGGATTACCAGTTATTACAGGTTGAAAAGCCGAATGTGCCATCAGCAGAGCTAAAGCAGGCTGTGCGTTGGCAACTAAAAGATATGATTGATTACCCTGTACAGAACGCCACGGTAGATGTGCTAGAGATTCCGCAAGATAGTAGCCATGCCAATCGCCAAACGATGATGTATGCGTTTGCCGCAAAAAACCAGTTACTCGGTGATGTAACCAATACATTGTTAGATGGTGGCGTTAATCTACAGGCCATTGATACGCGCGCTATTGCGCAACGCAATATTGCGCGCCTGCTCGAACAAGAAAACAGAGGCGTAGCGATGGTGAGCGTAGCGGTGAACTATGGCTTACTCACTTTTACCAAAGGCGGCGAGTTGTATCATGCGCGCCGTATTGAAATCGACCCAGAGCGAAGCGCAAACGCATTTGAGCGGATTGCGCTAGAAATGCAGCGTTCTTTGGATAGTTTTGAGCGCCAATATCCGCATATTGCTATCAATAAACTCTATGTGGCGCCATTTGCTGAGCGTGACCTGTTTTGCGAGCAACTGAGAGACACCATTTATATTCCTGTTGAAACCTTTGAGTTAGGCGATTTATTTGAGTTTGCCAAAGGCGTGAATTTAAGCGATTTAGCCATGCAGGCTCGCATGATGCCCGTGCTAGGTGGTGCGCTACGTGAAGAGGTGGCAGCATGAGTCAGCAAATTAACTTATTCAACCCAGCGTTGATCAAGAAAAAAGAGTTACTTACCCCGCGTAATATGGGCTTGGTTTATCTTGGTTTGGGCTGTTTGGGGGTTGCTTGGATGTTTTATGCGCAAGATTCTGTGAGCAGATTAACGTTGCAACGTAACCAACTGGCGACGCAATTACAGCAAGTACAAGGTGGTTTAAAACAGCTTACTGCTGCGCGTGCCCCTCACGCACCAAATGCTGCCCTAGAGCGCGAATTAGCACAGCTTAGCCAGCAACAGCAAACCCAAAGCAAATTACTGCAGGTGATTAATGGCGGGGTCACGGTTGCTAATAAGAGCTTGTCATCTTATATGCGTGGATTTGCTAGCCAAACCGCAGAGGGTTTGTGGCTTACTGGTTTTAGCATAGATGCAGAACATGATGCGATGAACATTTTTGGACGTAGTTTAGATGCTGATTTGTTGCCGAAATATATTGAGATGATGGGCAAAGAAAAAGTATTTGCAGGTCAACTATTTGGTGGTTTAAAGATTATCGGGGCGAGTGCTATGACGCATCAGGCTTTGGCTGAAGTAAAGCCTGATGCGACAAGCACTAAAGCAGAAGCACCATTTGTTGAGTTTGAATTACAAGCCATGAGTAAGGCCGACGCCGCAAAAGGAAAGCTTGATGCCAATAGTGCTTTTAGCAATACCAGTATTGCGCAGGTGCATTCATGAATACATCAATCAAAACACAAAGCCAATTTGCCTTGCAATGGCAACAATTACTAGCCAAGTTTGAGGCGCTAAATGAACGTGAGCGTTGGTTGGTGTTTTTAGCGGGTGCAGTGGCGATATGTGCCTTGTTAAACATGCTGCTGATTAGCCCTATCACTAGTGAGCAAAGCACGCTAAAAGGTGAAATTAATCAATCACAAACGCAATTGGCGGCGATGAGCGATCAACTAAATGCATTCGCGCATAACCCTCTGGTGGGGGTAGATGAACAAAATGCGCAAAAAATTGCGCAATTAAAAACTGAAATACAGCAGCAAAACAAAATTTTAGCCAACAAGCAACATGAGTTAATCAGCCCAGACAATATGCCAAAAGTGCTGAGTGGCTTACTGCAAAAAAATACAGGCGTGCGCTTAATCACCATGAAAACATTAGCCACTGAGCGTGTGCTGCTAAATGATAAGAATGAGATTGTTGCCGAAGCGAGCGGCGATGCTGCCAGCGCCCAATCTATAGCTAACGGACATGTATTGCTTTACAAGCATGGTCTAGAAATGACGATTACAGGCGAATACTTTGATTTGATGCGCTATGTGCAAACCTTGGAGCATTTACCTATGCGGGTAATGTGGAGCAAGGCAGATTTACATGCAAAAGCGTATCCACAGAATGAGCTGACGATTACAGTTTACACCTTAAGTTTAGATAAAACATGGTTGAGTATCTAACAATGAAAATAACCACAAAATTCTATGTGCTTGCTTGTTGCCTAGCTGGGCTAGCGACATTTTGTGATGCGGAAACTTTGCGCGACCCCACCATGCCCCCCATGCAGTTGGTGGAAAAAACTGGGGCAGCAATGGAAGCTAACAATGGTCCCGTCTTGCAAAGCACGAAGTTGAGTGAGCAAAACAAAACGGTGATGATTAGTGGTGAGATGGTGTCGCTAGGGCAACAATACCGCGGTGCTAAGTTGATAAAAGTTACCGAGAGTACAGCGGTGTTAAGAAGTGCGGATGGCAAGCAGCAAATTTTGAGTATGAATTATCCGATTGAACGCAAATGGCGAATATCTGAATCATTAAAAAAGCCGATGGATGCGCGAAAATTGAAAACAACAAAATCTAGTAACCAAGTAGCAAGTGAGAAATATGATGAATAGTCTATTAAAGATAACGGTTATTTTTGGCAGTTTATTGTTGTCATCTTGCGCGACGACAGAATCCACCAAAACCAGCACTCGCCTCAATGAGAAAATGCAAAGTGAGCTTAAGCAAGCCGCGGCTAACCAAGCCAAGCAAGCCACACCAGAGAAGGTTAACAAGGCCTTGTTGCCAGAGTTGAAAATTGCTCTGCCACAAAGTGCTAGCAAAAAAATAGAGCCGCGTTTTGATTTGGTGGTAAATAACGCCCCAGCCGCCCAAGTATTGATGGGCATTGTAACGGGTACGCCTTACAGCATGTTATTGCCATCTACAATTGCGGGCACAATTTCAGTGAACCTAAAAAATGTAAGCGTGTTAGAGGCTTTAGAGTCGTTAAGAGCTTTGTATGGTTTTGAATACACAATAGACGGCACACGCATTATGGTAGAGCCGCAAACCATGCAAACGCGTGTGTTTCAGGTGAATTATATTGTTGGCTCTCGTAAAGGTTCTTCTGATACACAAGTGAATTCAGGCTCTGTGCGTAGCAATGGTGTGAATGGCGCGCAAGGTACAGCCACTAGCGCTGTGAGCAATAACGCAACGGGTGCAAATAATACCGCTACTTTAATTAGCAGTAGTGTTTCAACTAAAAGTGATAATGATTTTTGGACTGATTTGTCAGAGTCTCTTAACAGTCTGATAGGTAAAGAAGACGGCAGAAAAGTGATTGTCAATACGCAATCAGGTGTGATTGTGGTACGCGCAATGCCGACAGAAATTCGTCAGGTAGAAAAATTCTTGGGCTTAATGCAAGTCAATATTGAGCGCCAAGTGATTTTAGAAGCCAAAATTCTAAACGTGCAGCTCAATAATGACTCACAAAATGGCGTCAATTGGTCGGTATTCGGTCGCGCAGGTAATACTAGTGCAACTGTTGGTAGTATTAATGCTAACGGCTCATTGGCAACCACTGGCAACGGCAGTTTAGTCAATGGCAATTTATCGGCCGCTGCCAACAATAATGTGTTAACCAATGCGGCCACCACTAGTTTGGGTGGACCTTTGTTTGCCGTAGCGTTA
The DNA here is from genome assembly GCA_964620425.1 of uncultured Methylophilaceae bacterium. Taxonomy (GTDB): domain Bacteria; phylum Pseudomonadota; class Gammaproteobacteria; order Burkholderiales; family Methylophilaceae; genus DASXUG01. The sequence continues at coordinate 468,543 of CAZUGV010000002.1, forward strand.
CAGGGTGCCAATATTTCAACTTTGCTTTCATTCTTGCAAACGCAAGGGGATGTGCAAGTGCTATCTAGCCCACGTATTGCAACCATTAACAATCAAAAAGCTGTATTAAAAGTGGGTACGGATGAGTTTTTTGTGACTGGGATCGCACAAAATACAGTGGCATCAGTGGGTGCAACAACAACTAGCCCACAAGTGACATTGCAATCATTTTTCTCTGGTATTTCACTCGATGTGACTCCGCAAATTGATAAAGATGACAACATTATCTTACATATGCATCCATCTATTAGCCAGGTGAGCACTGTGAATAAACAACTGACGCTCGGTGGTGCAAACGGCCAAATCAATCTGCCATTAGCCTCAAGCGCTGTGAGTGAAACTGACAGTATTGTGCGCACCAAAGATGGTAGTGTGATTGCCATTGGGGGGCTGATGACAGAGTCAAAAACGACAGCGCGCTCTAAGGTTCCAGTATTGGGTGATTTAGGCTTAATTGGTAAAGCGTTCCGCCAAAATGGAGATAAGTCCGTAAAAACTGAATTGGTGATTTTGCTTAAGGCGACTGTTATTCAAGGGGCTAATAGCTGGAGTGACGATATGCTGGCCTCACAACAGCGCATTAAAGACATGAAACGAAATTTAACTGAAAACTGAAACACTGGAGGTAGCACATGTATTACTCACATTTTGGGCTCAAAGGCTTGCCATTCGGGATAACGCCAGACACTGAGTTCTATTTTGCCTCTAAAAGTTATCAGGAGGCATTTAATACTTTAGTTGTCGCGCTGGATGCAGGCGAAGGCTTTATCAAAATCACGGGCGAAGTTGGCACAGGTAAAACCTTGCTATGCCGCAAACTGATGAAGAGTTTAGGCAAAAAGTACAAAGTTGCTTATATCCCCAACCCTTATTTAGAGCCGTTGTCATTCCTGTGGATGTTAGCCACTGAGCTTGGCATTAGCGTCTCCATGATTGCTAACCAAAATAAAATGCTCGCTGCGTTAAACGATGGTTTGATGAAATTGATGCGTGACAATATTCAAGTAGTAGTGTGTTTGGATGAAGCGCAATCTATGCCGATTGAAACGCTAGAAGCCTTGCGCCTATTGAGTAACCTTGAAACTGAAAAACGCAAATTAGTCCAAGTGGTGATTTTTGGTCAGCCAGAGCTTGATGAAAAACTAGACCACCCTTCCATCCGCCAACTCAGACAACGTATTGGCTTTGAATACGAATTAGGCAGATTAAGCCGCGAGGAACTTTCTTTATATCTTTACCACCGCATGCATATCGCGGGCTATCATGGCGGCACAATTTTTAGCCCAGCCAGTATTCAAATGTTATACAAAAGCTCAGGTGGTACACCGCGCTTGGTCAACATTTTGGCACACAAGGCACTGATGGTGGCTTATGGTCGCGGTATTCAAGAAGTGGGCGTGGATGAAATGCGCCTCGCGATTGAAGACACCAAAGCGGTTTCTACTATTCATTCTGATGTTAAAAAAGCCAATAAAAGTTTCACCGCCATGTTTAAGTTCTGGCTTAGAGACTTAATGGGGAGCTTTGTCCGCGTAAGGGGGTAGTATCATGAGCTTAATTAACCAAATGTTACAAGATTTAGATCGCCGCAATGCCAGTATGGTAGGCTCAATTCCACTCGAAAATGTGCGTGTCAGCGAGCGTGAACGATTAGGTGGTTCTGCAACTGAAAATGCAGAACCATTCACCCCTGTAAAAAAACCTAACATCAAGCTTGCAATTGGTTTGATAGGGTTGTCACTGTTTACGGTTGCAGGCTGGTATGCCACAACGCAAATGCACTTACCGCTATTGAAAATCATGCAGCAACATCCAAATGCACTACAAACAGATGTGATTTCTAGCGCCCATGCAAACGTGCCAGAAATCCAAAAATCTAATAATCGCACAACACAAAAAGCCGCAATAGCTGCGCAACACAATACTCAAGAACATGTACAAACTGCAAATATCAACCAACAATTAGCACTGTTGACCAAAGCCGAAATTACCAACTCAGCGCTGTTGCAAGCTAAAATTGAAGAGATTAATCAGTTAAAATCGCAATTACAACAAATGGCACAAGACGCTACCCATCGTCAATTCACGGCTCACACCCCCGCAGTTAAAACCAAGCCCGTGCCCACACCCAGTGTAGATAGCGTTACAAAAGCGGCTGATCCCTCTGTGGCGGAAACAACGGTTTCTCGTACCTATGAAAAAGCAACGGTTGAGGCGACGATAGAAAGCCCTAAACCCTTAGCTATTAAACCAGCGTTCAACAAGCAGGTTTCACCAGAGCAAGAGGCGGAAAATAATTACAACCAAGCATTAGCGATGTTACAGCTTGGTCGCGCTTCTGAAGCGCAGGTGCTGTTAAGTAAAGCGCTCACTGCAAATCCAAATAATTATGATATTCGACAAACATTGGTCGGAGTTTTGGTAGATTTAAAACGCAATAATGAAGCCATCGATTTTTTAAAAGCAGGCTTACAGCTAGCACCACAACAACTCGGCTTTACCCAAATGTTGGCGCGTTTGCTAGTGGAAAACAACCAACGTGACGAGGCCTTGGCGGTGCTCACTAAAGCATCTCCATATGCACATGGCGATGCGCAATATCACGCATTTTTAGCCGCATTATTGCAGAGTGAAGAGCAACACAAAGACGCTATTGATCACTACTTGATTGCACTTAAACACGGCAACCAAGCCAACTGGTTAGTAGGCTTAGGCATTTCACTGCAAGCCGAGGGTCGTATGCAAGAAGCGCGTGAGATTTACACCAAAGCGCAAAGCACGCAACTCAATGCAGATTTGGCGCAGTTTGTAGATCAGCGATTGAAACAAGTGCAACAGCAAATTAATTAGTCAATTTGGGAAGTCAATTGTTGGCACAAAGCCCCTGTGATGGGGCTTTGTGCTTAATAAGCCCAAAAACAAAAACGCGCTTAACTATTTCCTTCTTTTTTAATACCGTCTTTTTTAGGCGCTGGATTAAAAGTTTAGCCCACCATACTGAATGCCATTAATTAATATTTTTTTAATTAATGACTTACGCGCGTTTTTCCGCCAATTTCAACCAAGCGCACTTTTTCACCTGGTTCAAATTTATCGTCGGCCTCTTGTACGATTGCAACTAGCGTACCGTTTTCAAGTTTTACGGTAATCTCAAGTGCGTCTTTGCGAGTCAACCCCTCTTCTGCAGCTGAGCCCGCTAAACCGCCAGCCACTGCGCCAATTGCCGCCATGATTGCAGAACCTTTGCCTTGCCCAATTGTACTTCCCGCTACCCCGCCAATGACGCCACCAGCTATAGCGCCCACAGGGCTTTTCGTGCCTTCAAGTTGTACTTGGCGAACGCTTTCTACCACACCCATTTTGACGGTTTGCACTTTACGGGCTTCATCGCGACTGTAAACGCTGCCTGAGTTAGAAGTGGCGCAAGCACCTAAAACCAAACTCAATGTTGCTATAGCTAATAAATGGGTCATACGCATGTTAACTCTCCTTAATGGACATAACATCAGTTTACTCGTCTAGTTTGACGCTATCGACCAATGCTTGGGTGTAAATATTTTCAATCTCTTGCCGCGTTGGCTGATGGTTTTGACCACCACGACTCGCAATTTTAATTGCGCCCATCACAGACGCTAATCTGCCACACGTTGGCCAATCCCATCCACGCTGCATGCCGTAGAGCAAGCCTGCACGATAGGCATCGCCACAGCCTGTTGGGTCTACCACGGCATCTGCTTTAACGCTGGGGATGTCATAACGTTGACCATCCGCGTAAATAGTTGAACCATTTGCACCTTGGGTGACAATGAGCGCTTTTACTTTAGTTGCCAATACTTCAATGCTGTGACCTGTTTTTTCTTGTAAAAGTTGCGCTTCATAATCATTCACGGCGAGAAAATCAGCCATGTCAATAAAGTGCATGAGCTCTTCCCCATTAAACATCGGCAAACCTTGACCTGGGTCAAACAAGAAGGGAATCCCCGCTTCGTGGCACTCACGCGCATGCTGAAACATACCATCGCGACCATCGGGCGCAATAATTGCAAGCGTTACGCCTTGGGTATCTTTCACACTGTTTTGGTGTGATTCATTCATCGCCCCAGGGTGAAACGCGGTGATTTGGTTATCGTCTAAATCAGTTGTAATAAAAGCTTGCGCGGTAAAGCTATTGCCGATAGTTTTAATGTGCTGGCGGCTGATGCCATTTTTATCTAACCACGCCACGTATGAGCTAAAGTCATCTCCAACAGTAGCCATGATCAGCGGATTATCTTCTAAAAGCATGAGATTGTAGGCAATGTTGCCCGCAGTGCCACCGAACTCGCGACGCATTTCAGGCACTAAAAAAGCCACGTTTAACATGTGAATTTTGTCGGGCAAAATATGTTCTTTAAATTGACCTGGAAACACCATAATGGTGTCAAACGCGAGTGAGCCGCAGATAAGAGTTTGCATGGAAGTTTCTTTATAAGTAGTGAGTGATTAAAAATAGTATTATCCCATCATTCAATAATTCGACAAGTTGAGTATGGCTATTCAATCCCAAATTATTTTCGTTTGATCCATCTTCTTATGTGCGTTCAAAGTGAGTTGTCGAGTGTTAGCGTTACAATTTATGCAAGATTTATTGCTCGAAACCCACTAAAATTAAAAGTAGTGCGATAATTTGCCGAAATAGAGATTTAGACAAATAAAAGCTGCTTTAGATAAAGTAAGCTCATTTAAATTAGGATAACCCAATGAACATCACCCCAGTAATATTGCTAATTCTTGATGGTTTTGGCTACCGTGAAGAGGCCACCGACAACGCGATTGCCCAGGCCAACAAACCTAATTGGGATGCGCTTTGGAAGCAGTATCCACATACGCTCATCAACGCTTCAGAAAGCTTTGTTGGCTTACCAGCAGGGCAAATGGGCAACTCTGAAGTGGGGCATTTGAACATTGGTGCAGGTCGTATTGTGTTTCAAGAGTTTGAACGCATTAACAATTCAATTAGTTCTGGCGAGTTTTATAAATTGCCCACATTGGTTGATGCCATGCATCAGGCCAAAAATGCAGATAAAGCCGTTCACATTTTTGGGGTGGTGTCAGATGGCGGTGTACATAGTCACCAAGACCATATCCATGCCATGATTACCATGGCTGCAAAATCAGGGGTGAATAAAATTTATGTTCACGCGTTTTTAGATGGACGCGATACGCCACCTGTCAGTGCAAAACCTTATTTGCAAAAGCTGGAAGATCATTGCAAAACAGTGAGTAATGCAAAAATTGCTAGTATTTGTGGGCGTTATTATGCGATGGATAGAGATAAACGCTGGGAGCGTGTTGCCCCTGCTTATAAGTTGTTGTCTGAAGGTGTTGGCGAATTTACTGCTAGTTCCGCACTTGAAGGGTTGGAGGCGGCTTATGCACGTAGCGAAAATGATGAGTTTGTCAAAGCCACCGCCATCACTCAAGCAGGTGAAGCGCCAATTCGCATGCAAGATGGCGATGTGATTGTATTTATGAATTTCCGCTCAGACCGTGCGCGCCAAATGACGACTTGCTTCCTAGATGACAGCTTTACGGGCTTTGAGCGCGAATATCGCCCTAAACTCGGCGGATATTACACACTTACGATGTACGATATTAATGAGAAAAATGCACAAGTGATATTCTCACCTAACAATGTAACCAATACTTTTGGCGAATATCTTTCTAAGCTTGGTCTTAAACAGCTGAGGATTGCCGAAACTGAAAAATATCCTCACGTCACTTTCTTTTTTAACGGTGGTGAGGAGCAAGTGTTTGCTGGCGAAGACCGTGTTTTAGTGCCATCTCCCAAGGTTGCCACTTATGATTTACAACCAGAGATGAGCGCGCCAGAAGTCACTAATAAATTAGTAGAGGCCATTTTAAGTAAGCAATATGGCGCGATTATTTGCAACTTTGCCAATTGCGACATGGTAGGTCATACGGGCATTTTACCCGCTGCCATTAAAGCGGTTGAAACGCTAGACACCTGTATTGGCCGCGTAGTTCAGGCCATGCAAAGTATTGGTGGTGAAGTCATTATTACTGCCGACCATGGCAATGCAGAGCAAATGCAAGACATTGAAAATAACCAGCCACACACGCAACACACCACTAATTTAGTGCCTTTGTTATATATTGGTCGCCCTGCGACTATGGCAGCCACAGGCGCGCTATCAGACATTGCACCAAGCTTGTTGAAAATGATGGGCTTGCCACAACCTGTTGAAATGACTGGAAAAGCTCTCATTGATTTTGCGTAATCATTTAGTATTGACTCAGCTATCTACAGTGAAGCTTTTATCCCATTCGTTTTCAATTTGCATGCTTGCATGCAGTGTGTTTTGGCTCGCGAGTTTTAACGTTAGCGCAAAAGAGATTGAGTCGGAAAATTCTGCCACTAAAATTCATCGTGAGATTCAAACAAAATCATCCAAAAATGCCAGCAAGTCAGAAAAAAATGATAAGGCTTCGGCTAAGTCTGCGGGGAAAAAAGGTATCACAACAAAATCTGCAGAGCGAAAGGCAACATATGGCGACAAGACACATTTAACAGAAAGCCATGTAAAGCAGAAAGTTGTAAAAAATAAGGATTTAAAACCAAAAGTTGAGCAATCTAAGGTTGCGCACTCTAGGGTTGAACACTCTAGGGTTGAGCTAAGTAACATTCATCAACGGATTGAATCACTTCAAAAAGATCTCGCCAACAAACAAGAAGCACAGGCCGATGTAACAGATGCTCTCAAACAAAGTGAAAAATCAATCAGCGACACTAACCGCAAGTTGTTTGAGCTGAATCAGAAACATAAAGAAAATCGCAGTACGCTTAATGTCTTACAACAGCAGAGAGTTAGCCTAGAAAGTACCATTGCACAACAAAAAGCTTTATTAGCCTCGCAGTACTATCAGCAATATATTCACGGCAAACCTAACTACATTCAAGTGGTGTTGCAGGAGCAGCAGCCTGGCGCAATTGCACGACAGCTGGAGTATTTGGGTTATATCTCTCGTGCGCGCTCACAGCTTATTGAGTCTATGAATGATAACCTTGCAACCGTTACCAAGCTCAATGCTCAAACTGCCGACACCTTAAAGCAAATCGCTATGCTGAAAACTGAGCAAGAGAAACAGCACATTGCCTTGGTATCGGAAAAAAATGAGCGCAGCCAAATGTTGGTAAAATTATCGACACAAATCAGTGCGCAACGAAACGAGATTGAAAAGTTGAAGCGCGATGAAGCCAATCTATCGCAACTAGTAGAAAATCTTACGCGTAAACTTGCAGAACAAGCGGCACGTCAAAAACTGGCAAGAAATCAGCCAAAACCTAGCAAACCTAAAGCCAATCAAGCGCACGAAGAGCCCAGTAGAGTTGATAAGAATAATACTGATAAGAATGATGCAGAAACTGTAGTACCTCAGCGCAGCACAACCATTGCGCGCAATGACACCTTGCCCTCAGAAGCATTTGAAGGTGGGAATTTTGCTCAATTACGTGGGAAACTTAATCTTCCCGTACGTGGGGAGCTAACGAATCATTTTGGTGATGCACGTGCCGATACTGGCGTTTTATGGAAGGGGCTCTTCATTCGCGCTAATGAAGGTAGCGAGGTCAAGTCTATTGCCAGTGGTCGCGTGGTGTTTGCTGATTGGATGCGCGGGTTTGGTAACTTGCTGATTATTGACCATGGTGACGGCTATATGAGCTTGTACGGCAATAACCAAGCGCTACTGCGTAAAGTAGGTAGCACAGTCAAGGGCGGGGAAACTGTTGCCTCAGTTGGCAACAGTGGCGGCAATGAAACAAACGGCTTATATTATGAGCTACGCAAGCAAAGCAGGCCATTTGATCCGCTGAGTTGGAGCGTGGTTCGATAAAATGCTTTGTTGAGCGTAGCCTTGGTTGAAAAAACCACGTTATTGCTGGGATGTTGTCACCCTAGATTGTTGCCTGATCAACCCTACTTGATCGCTCATAATATGCGCAGCTTCATTCAATAAAATATCTTTAGATTCTTTTTGTGCTTTTTCTAGGGCAAGATCTGTATCTAAATTACGTTCATTTGATTGCAAACCATCGTCTTGTGTTAAGTTAGGTAATTTAGATGTCTTATCTTTTCCAGTTTTGTCGGTAATTTTTACATCTTTGCGAGCTGCAATTTTAGCTTCTTTGGTATCTCGCTCTTTTTGTCTCTCCGCTAGATTCAGAGAGATGGAATTTTTTTCCCGTTCAACTTTAAATTCCGAAATATCGTTTAGCAAATATTGAAACTCTTTATCCTTGGCAATACGTGCATCATGATTTGCGGTGAGCGTTGAGATGAGTGGTTTTAACTCTTTGCTGGTTTTGTAGTCCGCCGATTTAATTTGTGACCAAGGTAAAGCATTGGTGAAGCTAGATTCTCCATAATTATCGTAATCAGTGAGTGATGGCATAGTAATGTCTGGCACTACCCCACGTAATTGCGTTGTCCCGCCATTGATGCGGAAAAACTGCGCAATCGTAATTTTCAGCTCGCCAAATTTAGGTTTCTCATTTTTAACGAGATGATCCAAATCTACCACCGTTTGCACTGTGCCTTTACCAAAACTGGTTTCGCCAATGATGACGCCACGTCCGTAATCTTGAATCGCAGCGGCAAAAATTTCAGAGGCCGAAGCAGAGGCGCGGTTGATTAACACGCCGACAGGCTTATCCCAAACGATGCCAGCTTTTGTGTCAAAATCCACCTTGATGTTGCCTTTGGAGTCACGCTCTTGCAGAACGGGGCCTTGGTCAATAAATAAGCCTGTCAGATTGACTGCTTCATCTAGCGAGCCACCGCCGTTATTGCGTAAATCAATAATCAAACTATCTACATTTTCTTTTTTAAGTTCATCTATCAGTTTGTTGACGTCGCGTGAGGCGCTTTTAAAATCTTTATCACCTCTGGCATGTGCTGCAAAATCTTCATAAAAAACAGGCAAAGTAATCACGCCAACTCTACGCTTTACGTCACCGTCTTTGACATCAATGATAGATTTTTTTGCGTCCTGCTTCTCTAGACTAATTTTTTTGCGTATCAGCGAGATAAAAACATGTTTGCCATCAGGTCCGGCTTCAGCGGGTAATACTTCTAAAACGACGGTTGAGTCGCTCTGGCCACGAATTAGCGCAACCGTGTCATCAATTCTCCAGCCTGTAACATCGACGATAGCGCCTTTCTCTCCTTGACCTACACCAAGAATACGATCACCAATTTTGAGTTTTTGAGATAATGCTGCTGGCCCACCTGGAACCAATTCACGAATCGTCGTGTATTCATCTTTATCTTCAAGTACAGCACCAATACCTTCTAAAGATAACTTCATTGAAATATCAAAGTCTTCGGAGGCGCGAATGCCAAAATAATTCGTATGGGGATCGACCGCCATTGCATATGCGTTCATAAATGTTTGAAAAACATCATCGCCTTTAAGCTTTGCGGCTTTTTTAAGGTAGTTGTCATAACGTTTGTTGAGCACTTCAAGAATCGTTTTATCATCTTTACCAGCGAGTTTTAACCTCAGCCAGTCATTTTTAACGCGCTTACGCCAAAAATCATGAATCTCATCTTCTGTTTTAAAGAAGTTGGCCTTGCTTCTATCGTATTGATAGCTTTCTTTGAGATTAAAATCCATCGGGACTTTAAGCTGATTTTTGGCATAGGTGATGCGATCAGCCATGCGTTGCTGATATAAGCTGAAAATTTTAAAAGGGATTGATAAATCTTCTTTCACCAAGTCATCATCTAGCCTTGTTTTGGCCTCGCTAAGCTGGTCAATGTCAGATTGGATGAAAAAGATTTTCTCGCTATCCAGCGATTTAATATATCCATCAAAAATCTTTTTGGAGGTCTCGTCATCTAATGGGATAGATTTGTAGTGGTATCGCGTCAAAATTTCTGAAGCTAAATGCGCTGCTTGCGCTTGCTCTTGCAGCGGTTTAAGCGTTGAGTTTGTGGCAAACACTTCTGCACAAAGCATTTGCGATGCGATCACAGAACCAATCAAAACGATGAGACGCGCAATTTTCATTCTAATGCCTTAAAAATAAATAACTTATGCTTAAAAATAAATAACAGATGTTAGGTGATGACGTGATTGTTATGATTATAACGGATGTCATTCGTTCAATAGTTTGTTGCAATCAACCGTATTTGTCCTTAAATCCCACCATTATCCTTAATCAATGAGGGACAGCCTTAAATTACAAGCACTGTAAACTAGATAGTACCTGTTCAGGTGTTTTTCAGCCAAGTGTTTTCTGGATATCGCACTAAATGTATGTCCAATCTTACACTTATGCGTTAATCAAGCGTATTTAGGTGATGGGTAGTGGGTTGCTGGCGAATCAGGCCATTGCTGTTTTCATCTCAGCGCTAATCATGTATCGTTGCTTTCTGGTTAAGTGAGGTTGTTTTGTCTGCGTGTATTTAAATCAGACGTAAAACATTCGCTTTTCTGCTTAACCCAATCGACTCCATAAAAAGTTGTATTTCATATGGTTGGGTTTTTGGGGTAGTTAAAGCGGAATGGATTGGGTTTTAATATGCATTTTTTAACTGAGGCGTTTTTTGTTAACTGATTTCATCAAAACACGTCGGTTCTGCCTGATTTTTTGGTTTTTTTTATGTCTAGCATTAAGCGCCAATGCCCATGCAGTCAGCTCGCTGCAGATAAGTGCCGAGCATATGACGCTTGATCGTATGGAGGCGAAAAATGCAAAACTGACGGTGCGATTCAATCAATCAACGCCCACTGTTCAGGTCACCTCTGAAATAAGACCGACTGTAAATAGTGCTTGGGGTAAGTTTGCCTTAGCCTGCGAGAGGTTTAATTTATCTTCTACCCAACAGTTTGATTTGCATTGTGAGAAAAATATCATTCAGTCTGCGAGATTAACTAGTCATTTTCGGCTAAATGTTCAAGCGCAGAATAATCATTCTACTCGCGCTAGCCTTGCAAGTACAAACCTTACATTGGATGATTATCAACTCGATTTACATTTTTGGGATTCCAGCTTTACTGACGAGCAAGGTTTGCACGCAGGGGAAAAACTATCAGGGCAGGTTACTTTAAACGGTTCACTCAGCCTAACAGGTGCATGGGGTTGGCAAACGGATGTTGTTTGGCAAACTGGTGGGGTTTTTTGGCAGCCCTTTTATTTGGAATCGCAAGGGCATCGTTTACATGCTAAAGGGCTTTATAGCGCGGGTATGATGAGCATCGAGCAAGCAGACTTAATGCTCGAGAATACAGCCAATTTGCACGCTAGTGCGCAAGTGATATTACCAAATGCGACCAATCAGCAAATTTCGTTTAATCAACTGCGATTGCAGGCTAGCGAGATTGATTTAGCCAAGCTATATCCGCTGTTGCTAAAGCCATTGCTTGAGAATGGCGCATTCAGTAATTTGGAAATGTCAGGTCAGGCGCGTCTAAGTTTGTTCATCAACAATGGGGCTTTGCAAGAAGGGCGATTGACGTTACAGCAGGCCGATGTGAAAGATAAAAGTGGACGATTTGCATTTCATCAAGTGAATGCCGATATACCATGGTCTTATGATGATCTTACACAAGCGCAGGTGGCCTATCAAAGTGGACATTTTTTGCATATTCCTTTGGGGGTTGCGCGTTTAAATGCAGCGCTCAGTCGCAATTCTGTGACTGCCAAACAATTAGATTTCCCAATAATAGATGGCGCGTTAAAAGTGTCTGATGTATCGGCCGCTTTGATCAAACAGCAGTGGCATTGGCATATGCGTGCAGAATTAACGCCCATCGACATGGTCGCCATGAGTCAGGCCATTGCTTGGCCACGTATGGAAGGTAAAGTGGCGGCTAGCATTCCTTTGGTTACTTACAGTAATGGTGAACTGACTACTGATGGTGAAATGAAGTTCAGTGTATTCAATGGCAATATCCGTGTTCAGCACTTGGCAATGAACGCTCCGCTTGGTACCGCGCCAAAATTAACCGCAGATTTGCAAATGCGTAATTTAGATTTAGGTGATTTAACCCGTACGTTTTCTTTTGGCGCGATTGAGGGCAAGTTAGATGGGGAAGTAAACAATTTAGTATTAAGCAATTGGCAGCCAGTCAGTTTTGACGCAAATTTTTATAGTGGTGCAGGACGCTACCCAAAGAAAATCTCACAAAGGGCGGTTGAAAACATTTCAGCTTTAGGTGGCGCTGGTGCAGCGGCAGCTGTGCAGCGCAGTTTTTTAAGGTTTTTAAAGGAGTTTAACTACGAAAAAATCGGTCTTAGTTGCCAATTAATCAACGATACTTGTGAAATGAATGGTGTGGAGTCAACCCCACAAGGGTATATCATCGTTAAAGGAAGTGGTATCCCTGCGATTACGGTCATGGGGTACAATCACAGCGTAGGTTGGAGTGAATTGATAGCGCGTGTTAAACGTATAACTGCTGATAATGCAGCGGTAATTCAATAGCAGTAAAGCGTATGATATGAGGAGAGATGGATGAGTTACTACTTAAAACAATGGGGTGCGATGGGGGTAATGGCGTTGATATTGCCTGCTTGCGTCACGATTAATATTTATTTTCCCGCTGCCGCAGCTGAAAAAGCAGCCGACAAAATTATTGATGAAGTTTGGCAGATTAAAAAGGGGCAGCCACCTGCTGATAAGGCTACACAAGATAAACCAACTGAACCCCCAAGTGCCCCATCCATCAATTCGACAGCACCAGCCGCCCAATAAGGATATACCATGAAAAAATATTACATTCGTTTATTTGTATTTTTGATGAGCTTTTTGATAGCACCGCTAGCTAATGCCGCTGCAGATATTGAAATTAATTCACCAGCGATTGCGGCACTTAAAAACAGCATGCAAGCCCGTCATGCTCAGCTAGAGCCATTCTACGCAAGCGGTGCAGTGGGGTTGGCAAAAGATGGCACAGTGGCATTGCGCGATGCTAGTCTAGTGCCTTTGCCGCAACGCCAAGCCGCAAACAGTTTGGTTTCAGCCGAAAATACAGACCGCAATGCGTTGTATAAAGAAATTGCCACAGGCAATGGTCACCCAGAGTGGGAGGCGGAAGTGCGAAGTACCTTTGCGCAAAGATGGATGCAAAAAGCACAAAGCGGCTGGTGGGTTCAAAGCGCAAGTGGCTGGGTTAAAAAATAAGGGTTTAAATTTTGGCAATGCTACCTACGCTCACTTTTGATATTGAAACGATCCCCGATACCGCTGGCTTAAAAGTGTTATTGGGGTTGGATGATGCGACTTCAGATGATGATGTCGCCAAAATCGCCTTTCACCAACGTCGTCAGCAAACGGGGTCGGATTTTTTGCCCTTGCATCAACAGCGTGTTGTGGCAATTTCATGCGCTTTGCGTGAGGGCGATAACTTTAAAGTGTGGACTTTGGGTGCGTCAGATGAACCCGAAGGTCAGCTGATTCAACGTTTTTTTGATGGCATTGAAAAATACACGCCAAATTTAGTTTCTTGGAATGGCGGTGGATTTGATTTGCCCGTATTGCATTACCGCGGCATGATTCATGGCGTGCAAGCGCCCCGCTATTGGGATATGGGCGATGATGACCGCGAATTTAAGTGGAACAACTACATCAGCCGCTATCACATGCGCCACTTAGATTTAATGGATTTACTCGCCATGTTCAACGCCCGAGCCAATGCGCCTTTGGATGCAATGGCGCAGCTTTGCGGCTTTCCAGGCAAGCTGGGCATGGATGGTAGCAAGGTGTGGGATGCGTTTCAAGCGGGTGAGATCGAAGCGATTCGCAATTATTGTGAGACAGATGTGGTGAACACTTATTTGGTGTATTTGCGTTTTCAGTTGATGCGCGGGCAGCTAAATGCCAATACCTATGCCGAAGAAGTTGCACTAGTGCGCAGCACTTTATCTAGTTACAGCGCGCGGCATTGGCAAGAGTTTTTAGCTGCGTGGCCTAGTTAGTCGTCCATTACTATTCAACTAAAGTTTTGCCTACATCATTGAAAATAATGACAAACCTGCTGTTTTAGTAAAAACTCTTTGTGCGGCATCAAGAATGCTTGCTTGCTTGGAGACCTCAGATAAGGCTTTTGCGTAATCCAAATCTTCTAAATCGGAGATGTTTTTTTGGTACTGTAAGTCTAATGCAGAGCCTGCACTATTGAGCGCTTCCAACTCATTCAGCCTAGCTCCGACAGAAGCTCTTGAAATAAGTATATTCTCCATTGTGGCGTCAATGGTGCTACCTGAGGAGCTAAGGTCGGATGCGAGGGTTGCGCTGGTGGTGCTTGGATCATTGAGTGAGCCAATGACTTTAGATAAGGTGACAAAAATATCAGGTGCAGTATTAGGCGCTGTGGTGGCAAAAAAGTTGTTGCCAGGCTCACTCAAGCCCATTTCTCTACCAGAGCTAACTTGTACTTTGCGTTCATTTGTATCTCCTGCATAAGTGCCTGTATACGCCGTAATTGGAATTGCGAGTTTTGGAGCGTCAGCGAACGGTTTGGTTTTAACACTATGCCCCGCAAACATGTAATCACCATTGCTATCTTTAGTGTTGCCTAAAGCAATCAAATTTTCTAAGTCGTTTTGCAGTTGCACGGCTATCGCCTTGCGATCTGTGCTAGATAAAGTAGATTTATTGGCTGCGGTAATGCTCGATTTGATCGAAGTGATTCTATCTGCGATGGTGCCTAAAATACTATCGACCGCATTTAAATTGTTTTCTGCTGTTTTTCTAGTGTTGGTATATTCGGTATTGATGTTTTGTGAATTTTTTAACTCAAGTAGTTGTGCCGATGCGATCGGATCATCCGATGGTGTGAGGATGCGCTTTCCAGTGGAAATTTGATTTTGCAACTGTAGCTGCTTCGCTTGAATATTGCTAAGGTTTGCCGTGCCTTGGTCGTAAAAAAAACTGGTGCTAATCCGCATGATGGGTGATCCTCATTGTGCTTAAATTTATTGTGTTGCCATTAATATCGTATAAATCAATACAAACTTGAATCATTAAAATTTGCCCGCAATCTATATTAGCCAGCAATGCTGAGCAGTGTACTGAATATTTGGTTAGCAACTTGCATTAGCTTGCCAGCTGCCTGGTAAGCCTGTTGATAACGCATTAAGTTGGCAGCCTCTTCATCTAAATTGACGCCAGAGGTCGCCGCTTGTTCTTTGGTAATGCCGTTCAACATATTGCTTTCCGCAGTGCTGGAAAGTTTCATTTCGTTTGATTTAACACCTGTTTCGCTGACCAGTTGACTGAAGGCACTCGAGAAGCTGATTAGAGTGCCATTGCTTGAGTTGCTGTTATATACCAAATTTTGATTTTGTAAATCATTCAATTTAGTAGCGTTTGAGCCGTCACCAAGCAGACCGTTTGTTGACGTAGTGGAGGACGCAGCTGCAATTTTACTGGTAGAAGTTAACAAAAACTTAAATCTTGTAGCAAAATCCGCAGTAGGCTTAATTAAAAAACTATCGCCATTGTTCATGCTGCCGCTAGCGATTGAGAAGTTCAGACCATCAACAGTTGCTGTCAGTGGTAAGCTAGCCGATGACGCTAACTGTGTATTATCGCTTAAGCGAGTGATTACATAGTTGCCAGAGTTATCGCGCGCTAGGCTGTAATTGCTACTTGTTAGGTATTGGGTATTTGTTTGTGTTGCCGCTGGAACAGGCGGAGTTGGGTCAGTAATTGTTACACTTATCGAAGCGGAGCCAGTATTACTAGAATTTGCTATACCTGTTGGTGAGTTCGTATTAAAAAATGGGGAGCCAGCGTTGCCACTCAAGTCTTTACCTGCTGCCTGCGTTGCGTTGACTCGAGTTGCCAGTTCTGTAGCAATTTGCCCTAATTGATTTTGAATTTTGTCTAGAGACTTTTCTCGAAACTCCAATAAGCCGCCTAGCGTTCCACCAGTGAGTGTGTTTGTACCTAGCTGTATAGGGTTGCTAGCGTTAGCGCCAGTATAGGCCACTTCAATGCGCGAGCTATCCGAAACCGAGCTTACTGCCGATAGCGAGTATGCACTTGTCCCCATGACTACTGGTAAACCATTACCAATAAAGACGTTGTAATAATTGCCTTGCGCCACGGTAGTGGTTTGTACTTGTTTGCTCAGCTCTGTCACGAGCTGATCACGTTTATCCAGCAAATCATTGGGGGGCTGACCTGTGGAGTTATAGGCTTTTTCAATCGTATCGTTCAGTGATGCAATTTGCTGAGTATAGGCGTTGATAGTGCTTACAGTAGCAGGGATTTGTTGATTGACTTCTTTTTGCATATCCGCTAATTGATTGCCTAAACTATTAAAGCGATTGGCTAAAGATTGAGCAGCCGACATAACTGTTTGTCGAGTAGGTGCATCACTAGGGTTGGCCGTTAATTTACTGAGGCTTGCAAAAAAATCCTTCAGTGCAGGTGTTAGCCCAGCATCCGCATCGGAAAGCATATTGTCAATTTTAGAAATTTTTGCCGCATATGTACCACTTGCATTGCTGGATGATTGTGCATTCAGAGCTTGTTTTTGTAGAACATCGTTATAGATGCGCTTAACTGTGGAGATTTCCACACCTTGTCCAAAGTAACCTGAACCAAATTGTTGTGGAGTCGCTGCTGCTTGTACTATTTGCTGACGGCTATACCCTGGCGTGTTGGCATTAGCGATGTTATGTCCAGTCGTACTGATGCCAGCCTGTGCGGCGGCAAGGGCACTTTGACCTACGCTGAAAACACTCATAACTTTTTATCCTTTAGCTACTTATCAATAATAACGAGCAAACCTAACAAAACTTTAATATTGTTTTAAGCCTCATCATTATTGTTGTTTATTTTTTGAATCACTTGATGCAGTTTGTTGGCATAGTGTGGATCAGTGGCATAGCCTGCAGTTTGAATGGCTTTGGCGTAATCTTTTGGGTTTTGCAGGTTATCCATCACTTTGTCGTAACGTGGGTTGTTGCGCATTAAATTGGCAAAATCTTTAAATGAGTCTGCATATGAATCATACGCGCGGAATTTTTCAACGCGTTTTTGCTTTACCCCATTGATGTATTCGGTAGTGACCGCTTCTGCCACTTTTCCTGTCCAATTGCCCGTGGCTTTAATACCAAATAAATTGTGGCTATTACTACCATCGGTTGCTCTAATTTCTCGCTTACCCCAGCCTGACTCTAGCGCAGCCTGACCGAGCATATATTCAGCGGGGATGCCACTAGCACGGCTGGCTGCTTCAGCATGAGGCGCCATTTTTTTGGTGAATATAGTTGTGTTAGTTGAGTTGCTTACATTCTCAACTGTTTGTGTACTTGCTTCTTTTATTAGTTTTTCATTTTGCAAAGCTTTGGCAATAATCTGCTGCAAGTGTTGCTCGGTTTCATCGGTGATGTCGTATGCCGGTGCATTAAGCGCATCTTGGTTTTCTTGCTCTTCATCATGCACATAGTCATGCGCTTTAGCTTCAGAACCTGCCATTGCCTTCAAAGTCTCTAACTGCTGCGCTGTATTGAGTTGTTGCGTGATCCCTTGGGTATTTAAATCATGTCGGACGGGCAATGGTTGACGATTCGCGTCTCCATTTTTTTCTGTATTGGATTTGTTTGCATTGGTTTCGGATGTTAGCGTTTCGGTTGTCGAGATATTACGGTTGTTACTCAACTGCCTAGCTAACACATCTGCCAGACCCAAGCCCTTGGATGCCAAGTTGCTGGTGAGTTGTTGATCTAGCATCGAAGTAAATTGGCGACTTTGCTCGCTATCAAAAGGCCCATCTTGGGGAGTAGCATCGCGCATGCTTTTGAGCATCATATTCATAAATATCGCTTCAAACTGCTTGGCTACGCCTTTAATCGCTTCAGGCGAGTTTTCTTTAGCAGCTTGTTTTAAGCCATTTAGCCCATTGGCATCTAGGGCTAGTTTTCCTGAGAGGTCGGCTGAGTTAATCATCTCATTCGCCTTTGTTAAATCACTTCCAAATCCGCATGTAATGAGCCTGCTGCTTTCATGGCTTGTAAAATTGCGAGTAAATCTTGCGGGGTTGCGCCAATCGCATTCAGTGCTTTGATAACATCAGATAAATTTGCACCAGCGGGCAGTTGCAAAACTTTGCCTGGTTCTTTTTGAATATCAATTTGGGAGCGCGCAGTCGACACTGTTTGCCCGCTTGAAAGTGCACCAGGTTGGCTAATGACAGGTGAAGTACTAATCACAATAGACAAATTGCCATGAGAAACAGCGCAACTATCAAGTGTCACAGCTTTGTTCATCACTACAGAACCAGTCCGCGCATTCAGTATGATTTTTGCCGCGCTTTGTGCAGGTGAAACAGTGAGCGATTCTAGCGAGCCTAAAAATGCTACTCGGTTATTAATATCAGGAATTTTTACATTGATGACGCGACCATCTTGCGCCGCAGCGGTGCCAGCCCCAAACTTATTATTGATGGCATCAACCACCATGCTGGCGGTTGAAAAATCAGAATCATTTAGTTCTAAATTGATTTTATCCGCATTCGCAATGGCATTGGGGATACTACGCTCCACCGTTGCGCCTCCTGAAATTCGACCCACGCCTAAATGGTTGATTTGCGTTTGGCTACCATTTGCAGACGCACCTACACCACCCACTACCAAGTTGCCTTGACTAATCGCATATACCTTACCATCAGCACCTTTCAGTGGTGTCATTAACAATGTGCCCCCACGTAGACTTTTGGCATTACCCATTGAAGATACCGTGACATCAAGGGATTGACCAGGTTGTGCAAAAGCAGGCAAGGAGGTTGTGACCATTACCGCAGCGACGTTTTTAAGTTGCAAGCTAGTGCCTGTGGGGATATTGACGCCCATTTGTTGCATCATGCTGATAATACTTTGCACGGTGAATGGTGTTTGGGTGGTTTGGTCACCCGTACCGTCTAAGCCAACAACCAAGCCATATCCGAGCAATTGGTTGTTTCGCACACCTTGAATTGAAGCTAAGTCTTTTAAACGCTCGGCGTCGGCGTGAGGGCTTAAGGTGATGCTGCAAAAAAATAGTACAGCTAGCAATAACTCACGATGTCTCTTCACCCAAGACAATGAAGGCGTCGAAGATGGCTGTGCTGTTTGATGATTGAACAGGTGATTAAGCATTTGCATTACAGTGCTCCAATGCTTAAGAAGAACCTAGCTAGGGCAGAGGTGACTAAGGCGGCATCAATTTTTGAGTTGGTGCGATATTCCACACGTACATCCGCGACTTTGTTAGACGATATTGTATTGCCTGCATTCACAAAATCAGGGTTAACCACACCAGATAAGCGCACAAACTCTGTGCCTTTATCTAGCGAAATTTGTTTTTCGCCACTCACCACCAAATTGCCATTGGCTAAAACATCGACTACCGTCACGGTGATTGAGCCAGAAAATACGTTACTGGCGTTCGCGGCATCTCTATCCTCATTTGAAGTTTCACTTTTTCCTGTAAAAGTGGCATCAGGTACGTCGTGACCAAATAATGCAGAGATGGAACTCGCTACTGAACCTTTTTTACTTCCAGAGCTTCCAGTTGCTTTGGTGGCGGAGGTATTTTCGGCAATCGTAATGGTCATGATGTCGCCCACTGCTCTTGGACGTCTATCTTCAAACAAAGGGCGATAACCCGCTGGATTATAAATAGCACCACTATTGACAGCCACGGGTTGAATCGGTGCTGGTTTTGCAGTTAATGGACCTTGTGTGACTGTGGTTGGCGTCATCGCACAAGCGCTCAATGTGAGTGCTAGGGCGGTAGTATTAAGTAAGTTATTCAATTTCAACATGATTCATCCTTCAGCTTTTCAGGTTATTCCCCCGTCAAACTTTTACATCTGTGTTAATTTTTGTAGCATTTGATCAGATGTCGTAATCGCCTTGCTGTTAATCTCATAAGCGCGTTGCGTTTGTATCATATTAACCAACTCTTCCACCACGTTGACGTTTGAGGTTTCTACATAACCTTGTGAGAGTAAGCCCGCGCCATTCGTGCCTGGTGCATTGGTGTTCGCATTGCCAGAGGCTGAACTTTCCACATACAGGTTTTCACCCTTCGCCATTAAGCCAGCTGGATTAATAAATGTAGCTAATTGCAGTGCGCCGACTTGCGTGGTGGCGGCTTGCCCTGGCAAGGTAATCGAAACTACGCCATCACGGCCAATGGTCACGCTTTGTGCATTCGCGGGGATGGTAATCGCCGGTTGTACAGGAAAACCACTAGAGGTCACTAATTGACCTTGGTTATCGGTTTGAAAAGAGCCATCACGCGTGTAAGCAGTAGTGCCATCAGGCATTAACACTTGAAAAAAACCGCTACCTTGGATCGCAACATCTTTACTGTTACTAGTTTGTTGTAAGTTGCCTTGGCTGAACACACGCTCCGTTGCAACAGGGCGAACCCCTGTGCCAAGTTGCAAGCCCGAAGGTAATTGCGTTTGTTGTGAGGACTGTGCGCCAGGTTGGCGAATATTTTGGTAGAGTAAATCTTCGAACACCGCACGCGAACGTTTGAAACCGTTGGTGCTGACGTTGGCCAAGTTGTTCGAAATCACGTCCATTTGCGTTTGTTGCGCATCAAGACCTGTCTTGGAAATCCAGAGTGAGCGTATCATTTTGTATTCCTTCCAATTAGCGAGTAGTTGCTAACGCGTTGTCATTAGGAATATCTTAGCGCAACTCCTTCTAAGTCATACTGAGGATCTGCGTGGCTTTACTATCGTTATTCTCAGCTTCTTTGACCAGCTTCATTTGCAAGTCAAATTGACGTGCCAAGCTAATCATGTCAACCATTGCCTCGACGACGTTGACATTGCTACTTTCCAGTGCGCCACTGATTAGACTGACGTTGGCATCTGCATCAGAAGGTTGACCGTTCGCATTTTGAAACAATCCATCTTCACCGCGCACCAAATTTTTCTCATTGGGGTTGACCAACTTCAAACGACCAAGCACGTTTGAAGGTCCTGGTAGGGTGGTGTTATTGACCGCAGAAACCGTCCCATCTTTTGCAATAGTAATGGTTACGTCTGGCGGTATGGTGATTGGGCCACCATCGCCCAATATGGTTTTACCATTCCCAGTTTGTAAAACACCATTTTCACTGACCTTGAGCGAGCCGTTACGAGTGTATCCTTCTTTACCATTATCTCGCTGTACCACCAACCAGCCTTCGTTTTGGATTGCAACATCTAAAGAGCGTCCAGTTTGTTGAATAACGCCTGGTTGAAAATTTGCGCCTACAGTAGAATCCACCACAAAGGTTTTGGTTGGTAAACTATCACTAATAACTGGCACTGCTCTAAACGCATCTATTTGAGCGCGAAAGCCAGTGGAGTTAACGTTGGCAAGGTTGTGAGATGTCGTGGTTTGTTGCTCTAGAATATGTTTCGCGCCTGTCATGGCGGTGTATATCATATGGTCCATAGCAGCTCCTTAATGTGCATCAACATCGATAAATAATCAAAAAACTAACGTAAATTCACCAGCGTTTGCATGACTTGGTCTTGTGTTTTGATAGTTTGTGCATTGGCCTGATAAATACGTTGCGCGGTAATCATGCTGACTAACTCGGCGGTTAAATCCACGTTAGAGTCTTCAAGTGCAGAGGATTGTAAAACACCAAGACCGCTGGTATTGGGTGTGCCAACAACAGGCACGCCAGACGTTGAGCTTTCGGTCCATTGATTGCCACCTTGTTGCACTAAACCATTCGGGTTAGAAAACTTGACCAATACCAATTGACCTAAGGCTTGAGATTTGCCATTGGTATAATTGCCAGTAATAATGCCATCACTACCCACGCTAAACTTGGCTAATTTTCCAGAGTTATTGCCATTTTGATCAAGTGCATTTACGCTAAAGGCGGAGCCAAATTGGGTACTTTTGGAGTAGTCTAAAGCCACTGCCATGGGTGTCGCTGCGCCAGTGCCAGGGGCAAATGAGGTTGCGTTTACCACCGTTTGTACAGGTGCTAGACCGTTAGTTGGAAAAGTTAATGTCGAGTTTGGGGCATTGGGGCCTGTTGGATAGGTGGCATTGCCATCCACCGTGTTAAACACACTCCAAGCTCCAGCACCTGTTTTAACAAAAAAACTTTGCAATACATGAGAGTTGCCCAAGCTATCGAAGACGTTTACCGAAGTGGAGCTAGTGTAAGTGGTCGGATTAGTCGGAGAGAAGCCCGCATTAGTTAATGTTGGTTTTGTCGAATCTAGGTTCAATGTGCCAGTAACTGTGGTTGTTTGCGTGGGGTTTAAATCTGCAGTGTTAATCTTAAGGTCGGTTGCTGCGCCAGTTGATAACACCCCTAATGAGTTTGCGAGGTAGCCCGTTAGGCGGTTTCCTTGTGCATCGACTATGAAGCCTTCTTTATCCATTTGAAACTGACCATTTCGTGAATACGAAACTGCGCCGTTGTTACTCATACGGAAAAAACCGCCGCCATTAATTGCCACATCTAGTGAGTTGCTGGTGCTACTAATATTACCTTGGGTAAATTGTTGTGCAACAGTAGCTAGCTTAGTACCAATCCCGATTTGAGACGAACCAGTACCAGTGAGTGAGCTGGCAAACACATCGGCAAACTCAGCGCGTGATTGTTTAAACCCCACCGTGCTAGAGTTTGATACGTTATTGCCAATCACTTCTAAGTTTTTAGATGCAGCATTTAAACCGCTTAAGCCTTGTTGAAAACTCATGGTGTTCTCCTAAAATAGATTCTGACGTTTGCTTTATAAAAAATGGATTCAATTAATAAATTTGTTTTAATTCTTGAGTAGTGACTGAGGTTGCATTACTTAGATTAAGCTTGACTCCACTTGAGTTCGTGGTGATGCTGTTGATTCTTTCAAGGCTCAATGTATTGACAGTGGCAGCTTTTCCGCCAGAAGTTGCGATAGCCGAAAATTTATAATCTCCTTTAGCTAAAGTGTTACCTTTACTATCGGTACCATCCCAGTTAAGTGGCAATATGCCCGCGCTTTGTTTGCCTAATGCATATTCTTTGACAACATTCCCGCTAGCATCTTTGATGGTTACGTTAAGGTCATCAGTATTTGCAGGTATCTCAACCCCAAACGCGCTAAATGTCGTGGTCTTGCCGTCTTTATCAGTTGAGCTCTCAAGATTAATGGTGTTGCCTGCAACCAGTGCAGAGCGACCAATTAAATTAGCCGCTTGTAATGATTCGCTACTTTTTGAGTTGGCCATCATGGTGGAAAGCGTAGTATTCAGCTTATCAATACCTTCAACCGAAGAAAGCTGCGCCATTTGGCTAGTCACTTGCGCGTTATCCATTGGGTTCAGTGGGTCTTGGTTTTGCATTTGCGTGACTAACAACTTTAAAAATCTATCTTGCGTGCCACTGGCAGAAGATGCGCTTTTTTTCGAACCGTTGACTGTGTTTAATAAGTCTGGGCTCGGTCCGTTGCTTGCAGTTACTGTGGTCATGATGTTTTCCTATGTCCTGATGAATGTTTCAAACGTAAAGTAGGTTTTAATCACCCATTGTCAATGTTTTAAGTAGCATAGATTTTGCAGCGTTCATCGTTTCCACATTGTTTTGGTAAGAACGCGATGCCGAAATCATATTCACCATTTCTTCTGTTACATTGACGTTTGGCATCGTCACATAACCATTTTTATCTGCCAGCGGGTGTTTTGGCTCATACACAATTTTGGGCGGCGAGGCATCTTCCACAACCCGATCAACTTTTACAGTATTTACATCTGGGGAGTTACTTGGCATAGCACTAAACACCACCTGTTTAGCTTTGTAAGGTTTGCCGTTAGCGCTCGTTGCACTGTCCGCATTGGCAAGGTTACTTGCCACTGCGTTTAAGCGTTGTGATTGCGCGCTCATGGCAGAGCCGGAAATATTAAACACATTAAATAAAGACATGATGAACTCCTAATCTGTAGGCTTGGCTACTGACTTTGTATGACTGAAAGCATTTCTTTCACTTGCCCAGAAATCTTTTTCAAGCTGGCTTCATAGCGAATCGCATTGTCAGCAAATTGATTACGCTCGACATCCATATCCACCGTATTGCCATCCACATTGCCTTGGGTATCTTTTCTAAACATCGGGTCGCCTGGCGCATTGTCATTGTTGCCGTTAACCCCATCTAAATGGCGTGCAGAAGTTTTCGCTACACTAACCTTAAGGGTGCCGCCGCCCATCGCATTTTTCATGGCATCACCAAACTCAATATCTTTTGCTTTGTAGTTTGGCGTGTCTGCGTTGGCAATATTCGCCGCAAGTAGCTCTTGGCGTTGACCGCGCACGCGCAAGGCGTTTTGCTGAAAACTTAAAAGGTTATCTAATTTGTTAATCATATGGGTTCTCCAATGATGCTATTCCAATGAATCTAAAATAGAGTGCAACCGCTGCAAAAATTGCAAACCTTAAAGATTTGCTTTTCAAAGCCGATAACACTTGATGTAGATGATGAGTTGCAGTGTAACTTTTTTGTCATCAATTCAATTGCCCGAATAAGCGGCAAAATGGCGAGCTTTTCCAAGCTTTCATAAGTGCGCATACTCGTAAAATGTCATAAGTGAAATTACTTAATGATAGAGGTGGCATCATGATGCTGGCAGATAGAACAAATTTACACGCGCGAAATAAACCGTTTTTTATGACAGGCCCAGGCTTAGTCTTGGTGATGATGTTGTGCGGTTTTGCTTACTTTACAAAAGCCACTGAGCTTCAAACAACCGCTGTGGCTAAGCAAGACCTAAAGCAAGATTTAAGTGCTATCCGCACAAATATTGAAGCGTTTTTAGTCAAGCAAACTGAAGGCTATCCCGGGCAGGCAAGTATTTCAGTGGGCGCGATTGATAACAACCTAAAACTAGCGCCATGTCCAAATGCAGAAGTATTTTTACCCCCTGGTAGTCGCGCATGGGGCAAAACCAGCGTTGGCGTGCGTTGCCCAGCGCCCACCATGTGGACCATCTATGTACAAGCAAAAGTGAGTGTGAATGCAAAGTACCTAGTAGCATCCGCCCCACTCGCACAAGGCCACGTTGTGAACAGCCAAGATTTAATGTATGAAAATGGCGACTTAACGCAATTGCCAGCAGGCGTGTTTACTGAGCCAGAGCAGGCGATTGGGCGATTAGTCAATATCTCGCTGAATGCGGGCACCGTATTGCGTCAAGAAATGTTAAAACAACCGCCAGCCATTCAACAAGGACAAACGGTACAGTTAGTCAGTATAGGCAATGGCTTTAGAATCTCATCAGAAGGACAAGCCATAAACACCGCCACAGATGGACAGGTGGTACAAGCCAAAGTGGCAAGTGGACAGGTCATTAGCGGTATAGCGAGGCGAGGCGGGCAGATCGAAGTAGGGTTTTAACGGCTTGGGTCACTAATAATGTAAGCATCGTTTACTAAATTGCATATTAGGGTTAAAGTTTATTAAAAGCTAGCCGATACATGCAATATGAAGAAGTAAATGAATGTTTAAATTATAAGGAGATGCATCATGAAAATTAACGAAGCACTTAAATCAGTAGGTGGACTAGGTAAAGACAAGCTAGAAGCCAACGAGAAAAAAGCAACCACTGCCAATACAGAAGCCAAAAAAACAGAGGCTAAATCAGGCGAAAGCGTCACGCTATCTCCATTGGCGGAAAAAATTAAATCGCTAGAAACAAAAGTAGCGGCAGAAAACGTATTTGATAGCAACAAAGTAGAATCCATTAAATCTGCCATCGCAAGTGGCACATTTAAAGTAGACACTGAAAAAGTGGCCGATGGTTTAATGCAAACCGTGAAAGACTTAATCGGCCGCTAATAAACCACATTAGCCCATCAATTAAGGATACATCATGACAGCAAATATTTCTTTTGAGCAAGATGCACAACTAATCGGACTCATGCTCACGTTACTAAAGCGTGAGCAAGAAGACCTAGTACACGCCAATATTGGCTCAATTGAAAGCTTGATGGATGAAAAATCTGAAATTCTCCAAGCCATCAACCTCTCCACCAATGTGCGCTACGATGCCCTAAGAAATCTAGGCTTACCCGCCAATGAAGAAGGCATGGAAATTTGGGTTAAACAACAAAACAAACCCAGCCTAACCCAAGCATGGCAAGCCTTTCAACACACCGTTGGTCAAGCCAAAGAAATGAACCGCCTCAACGGCACGCTCATTAACAAACACTTTGCCCGTAACCAACAACTACTTAGCCAATTGCAAGGCAACTATGCCAAAGGTGGTGTTTACGGTGCGAATGGGCAAGCCACAGCTAGAGCGTATTCAAGAGCTGCTTTGCTAGCGTAAAAGATAATATGGGATGAAAAAAAGCCACATCAATCGATGTGGCTTTTTTGTTTGCAGGTAGGCTTGGTTTTTTTACCATATTTTGGTGCTAATCATTCGGTTGATTGTAAACGAGTCCGCCCTTCAAGCGCTAACCAGTGATTAATATTTTCCTAAAAAACCTGTCTCTCGCAGAGCTCATTATTATCCCTTCCTGTCGCGCCGAGCAGCACAGTGTAAGTGGGGGTTTTCGGCAATCGCCTGTTTGAGTTCCGCGGTGGCTTGCGGATTGTGCAAGCCGCTAGGGCGAGTTCGATTGCCGCCCACTGGAACGAGCAGCACAGGGAATAAGCGGCAGAGGGTAGCCTTCTTTTTGGTTACTTTTACTTGGCTAAGCAAGAAAAAGTAGCTCGCCTACAGGCGAAATGAAATGTTGCTTAGTTTTGGTGGTGTGCAAATTAAAGCATTTTGCACACCCTACGCTTGCTAAGCATTTGGTGGCGCTATATGTGCGTAATAGATTTCCCATAAGGCAACATATTGAAAGTCTATACACATTTCATGAAAACATTTTTTGCAAAGTCCCTTAAAGTTTGTTAATTCAAAAACTTTAACTTCAGCGTACTCTGGAGCAATTTCATTTAAAGGTATAGTCAGTCCGCAAGCAGTGACTCCATGATTAACACTTTGAGTAAAGTGCAAGTCAGTTTGATCAGACCATCTTACTAATATTGTTTCAACTGCATTCTTACTCATAAGTTTAGATTGTCTTAATGTTTTTTGTGATAGTGTCTTCAATAGATTATCCTAATCATTCCATATCTCATCAACAATAATATTTCCTACGCAATCGCTTTGAATTAAGTGCAGGGTTCGCTTAAATCCTTTAAGTTTGGTGTGATCTGTGAACTGAATATTCCCAATCACTATGCCGTTCGAATTGAGAATGCTATATAGCTCGACTTCCTCTTGTCCATGACTTCCTTTTTCGAAAGTTTTATCAAGACGTATTGTTTCATTTTCTCCCAGTTTCAGCTTATCTTTCCACATATATTATTTTCATCAACCTATCAAGAATTTAGCAAAACACTTCATTAAAACGGTAACTTCGCCTCAGGCGCGGCTGCCAAAATCACAGTTCTGAAGTCATGTTGAATACGCGCCAGCGCCTCAACATTATCCGCCTCAAAGCGCAACACAATGACAGGCGTGGTGTTGGATGGGCGCATTAAACCAAAGCCATCGGCATATTCCACACGCAAGCCATCAATGGTAAGCACTTCTGCATTTTCAAACTTGGCGGTTTTTTGCAGATGCGCAATCAGCGCGTGTGGCTCGCCCTCTTTCATATTGATATGTTGTTCTGGCGTGCTCACGCTATCTGGTAGGGCATTAAGCACGGCGGATACATCGGCAAACTGGCTTAAAATTTCCAGCAAGCGCGCACCTGAATAGAGTCCATCGTCAAAGCCATACCAGCGCTCTTTAAAGAATACGTGGCCGCTCATTTCACCAGCCAAGGCAGAGCCTGTTTCTTTCATTTTGGCTTTCACTAGTGAGTGACCTGTTTTCCACATGAGTGGGTTGCCGCCGCGCGCTTTAATCCACGGGGCTAGGTTACGTGTTGATTTCACATCGTAAATAATGGTGGCGCCCGGTTCGCGTTTGAGTACGTCTTCAGCGAATAGCAATAATTGGCGGTCTGGGTAGATAATATTGCCTTCTTTGGTGACCACGCCTAAACGGTCGCCATCGCCATCAAACGCAAGGCCGATTTCTGCATCGCCTGTTTTAAGGGCGTGGATTAAATCTTCTAAGTTTTCAGGTACAGATGGGTCGGGGTGATGGTTGGGGAAATGCCCATCCACCTCGCAGAATAGCTCTTGTACTTGGCAGCCAAGTGCCTCGTAAAGTTTTTTAGCAAACGCACCTGCCACGCCATTGCCGCAATCGGCGGCGATTTTCATGGGGCGTGCGAGTTTAATATGCGAGGCGATTTTGGCAATGTATTCGTCATCAATATAGTAGCTGGTTTCTTTGCCTTCGCCTTGCGCTAAATCGCCAGTTTCGATGCGGTTGCGCAGGCTTTGAATCACCTCACCTGAGAGGGTTTCGCCCGCCAACACCATTTTTAAGCCGTTGTAATCAGGCGGGTTGTGGCTGCCTGTCACCATCACGCCGCAGTGCGTGTTGAGATGGTGTGCGGCAAAATACACCACAGGCGTGGCAACTAAGCCTAAGTTAATCACATCAATGCCCGCCTTGCGGATGCCGCGTGACAGCGCTGCAGCTAATTCTGGCCCAGATAAACGGCCATCGTAGCCCACGCAAATGGTGGTTTGTTTACGCACTTGCGCTTCGCTACCAATGGCGTGGCCGATAGCTTCTACGATTTCTGGGGTTAAGGTTTTGCCGACAATGCCGCGAATGTCGTAGGCTTTAAAAATCTCTTTAGGTACTTGCATGTTATGTAATCTCTAAATTAATGAATCAGTTATATCAATGAATATTGATGAAGCTCTTTATTCTTCATCAATCCATGCTTGTTGAATCGCCTCTAAAATCTTTTCGTTACTGTTGTTGGGTGCGTCATCAAAACCATCTAACGCCATCACCCATTTATGTAAATCAGTAAAACGAATGGTTTTGGGGTCTACTTCACTATGTTCATCACACAGCGCTTCAGCAATTTGTAAGGTGTCAGTCCATTTCATCATTAGCCTATCTAAAAATATGATTAATTGTTGATATTTACTGGAATATTCGCAATTCTTGTTTGCCATTCGGCGGGGCCCGTTTTATGTACCGATTGACCATTACTGTCAACCGCTACTGTGACAGGCATATCTTTTACTTCAAACGCATAAATCGCCTCCATCCCCAGCTCGGGGAAGGCAACAACGCGTGCTGACTGTATGGCTTGCGAAATTAAATACGCTGCGCCGCCAATAGCTATTAAATACACGGATTGTTGCTGTTTGATGATGTTGATGGTTTCATCGCCACGTTCAGCTTTGCCTATCATGCCTAATAAACCCGTTTTTGTCAGCATGGTGTGGGTAAATCTATCCATACGAGTTGCCGTGGTTGGGCCAGCGGGTCCTACTGCTTCGTTGCCCACGGCATCAACTGGGCCCACGTAGTAAATAAATTTATTTGTAAAATCAACACCATCTGGCATGGGTTTGCCTTGTGCAATCAGCTCAACTATTTTTTTATGGGCGGCATCTCGGCCAGTGAGTATTTTGCCTGACAGCAATAAACGCTCGCCAGATTGCCATTCCGTAATCTCTTGTTTGGTCAGGGTGTCTAAATTAACGCGTCGTGCAGGCATGCTGGCATCTAAAGCGATTTGCGGCCAATCGCTTAGTTGCGGTATGGGTAATGTTGCAATGCCGCTACCATTTAAAGTGAAATGTACATGGCGCGTTGCTGCGCAATTTGGAATCATCGCTACTGGTAATGAAGTGGCGTGGGTGGCGGTATCCATAATTTTAACATCTAGCACTGTAGTTAAACCGCCTAAGCCTTGTGCTCCGATGCCTAAGCGATTCACTTTTTCATAGATTTCTAAGCGCAATTCTTCTGCCCGATTGCTTGCGCCACGTGCTTGCAGTGCTTGAATGTCAATCGGCGCAAATAGCGATTGCTTGGCTAATAACACCGCTTTTTCTGCCGTACCACCAATACCAATACCGAGCACGCCCGGTGGACACCAGCCTGCGCCCATGGTTGGTACGGTTTCTAATACCCAATCAACAATATTGTCGCTAGGCTCTAGCATTGCAAGCTTGGCCTTATTTTCTGAGCCGCCACCTTTGGCGGCAATATTAATGTGTACCTCATTGCCTTGCACGAGCTCAACATGCACCACGGCTGGGGTGTTGTCCTTACTGTTGATGCGCTTGCCTGCGGGGTCTGTGACTATGGAAGCACGCAAGGGGTTGTCTGTGTCTTTGTAAGCACGCCGCACGCCCTCGTCCACCATTTGTTGCAGGTTGAGTTTGGCATCCCAGCGCACGTTCATGCCGACTTGAATAAACGCCACCACGATGCCAGTATCTTGACACAATGGGCGCTGACCTTGTGCACACAGGTACGAGTTAATGAGTATTTGCCCAATAGCATCTTTAGCCGCAAGTGAGGCTTCTTGTTGCCAAGCCCTGTCCATGGCTTTTAAAAAATCTGGTGCGTGATAGCAAGCAATATATTGCAGTGCGTTTTTTATACTTGAGATGAAATCTTCTTGCTGAATGATGGTCATGAACTAAGCCGACTGAATTCACAAATGGTGGGGTTTGATTATAGCGCGCTAGTGAGTGTATTGCGATTACGCACATTCTAAAAGATTGGCAAAAAAATCCGTCATCCTGTAATTGATGTTTATTTCGTTTCACTCTCACAAGATGACGGTTGGAGTGGAGTAACCATTGGAGAAAGCTGTTATATACAACGCAAGTCGCATGCCATTTTATTTTGTTAAATAAAATCAAATGCCTGCTTAATTTTTATGTTGATTTTTGATGTGGTTGATTCAGCCAGATGGTTAAATTTGGTTATATATAGCCAGTTGTTTTGTTGAGGGTGAAGTCAATTGCGCGATATGTTAAAATCCCACCTTTATATTATTGATTGCCTTGAAAGAATTTCATTATGTTTAGTACGTCAAAAAACCTGAGTATTGCAGACCCAGCTTTATGGCAGTTTGTTGAAGCGGAACGTCACCGCCAAGATGAGCATATCGAGCTGATTGCTTCTGAAAACTACACCAGCCCAGCCGTGATGCAAGCACAGGGTTCTCAGTTGACTAATAAATATGCCGAAGGCTATCCAGGCAAACGTTTTTACGGTGGCTGTGAGTTTGTTGACCAAGTAGAACAATTGGCGATTGACCGTGTAAAAGCGCTCTACGGCGCAGAATATGCCAACGTGCAACCGCACTCTGGCTCGCAAGCCAACCAAGCGGTTTACTTTTCTATTTTAAAACCAGGCGATACTGTGATGGGCATGAACTTGGGTCACGGTGGTCACTTAACACATGGCTCACCTGCTAACTTATCAGGCAAATTATTTAATATCGTGGCTTATGGTTTGAACGACAAAGAAGAAATTGATTACGACGAAATGGAGCGCATTGCCGTCGAGAACAAACCAAAATTGTTGATTGGCGGTGCTTCAGCCTACGCCTTGCGTTTTGATTGGGCGCGTATGGCAGAGATTGCTAAAAAAGTAGGCGCTTATTTTATGGTCGATATGGCGCATTACTCAGGCTTAATCGCTGCTGGTGTTTACCCCAACCCAGTGCCTCATGCGGATTTCGTGACTTCAACCACGCATAAAACTTTGCGCGGCCCACGTGGAGGTATTATTTTGGCAAAAGCTGAGTTTGAAAAATCACTTAATTCAAATGTGTTCCCAAGTTTACAAGGCGGCCCCTTAATGCACGTAATCGCGGGTAAAGCCACAGCTTTCTTAGAAGCAGCGCAACCAGAATTTAAAGCCTATCAAGAACAAGTGTTGAAAAATGCTAGCCAAATGGCAACTACATTAGCTGAGCGTGGTTTACGCATTATTTCAGGTCGCACCGAATCGCATATGTTTATGGTGGATTTACGTCCTAAAGGCTTAACGGGTAAAGCGGCGGATGCAGCACTTGGTTTGGCACATATTACCGTGAACAAAAACGCGATTCCTAACGACCCAGAAAGCCCATTTGTGACTTCAGGTATCCGCATTGGCTCGCCTGCCATTACCACCCGTGGTTTTAAAGAAGAAGAAGCTAAATTAGTGGCAAATCTCATTGCAGATGTGTTGGATAACCCAACTGATGAAGCCGTGATTGCTGCGACTAAAGCGAAAGTACATGCGTTGACCAGCCGTTTCCCAGTATACGTAGCTTAAATGGGACACATGACTAAAGTTGTATTAACTATCACTTTAGTCATGGTGACTAATTACGCTTTTGCACTTGATTGTGAAAACCCTGACACAACTGCTGAAATGAATAAGTGTGGCGAAATTAGATTAAAAAAAGCTAATGATGAGTTAAATAGAGTTTATAAGCGCACTTTGATTAAAGTAGCTGAACTCGCTAAGAAATCAAAAATTGCGGACAAATCCAGTTTGAAGTTGCGTCTGATCGAGGCACAACGTCATTGGGTGAAATTTCGACAAGCTGATTGTGAAGCAACGTATATATTGTGGTCTGAAGGTTCAATTTCCAGTCAAATTTACTTGAGTTGCATGATAGGTAAAGCGGAGAAACGCATAGAAGAATTAGAGGCATATGCTAAGTATGATGAAGTGCAAGATGTGAAAGTAATTGATGATGCTCATTCAGAATAACTGTAGCGATAGTTTTATTATCTTTGGTTTTAAAATATGAAATGCCCTTTTTGCGGTGCGGATGATACCCAAGTCATAGACTCACGTGTCAATGACGTGGGGGATTCAATCCGCCGCCGCCGCAAATGTAGTGCCTGTGACAAACGTTTTACGACGTATGAAACTGCTGAGTTGCACATGCCGCAAGTAGTTAAACAAAATGGCATGCGTGAAGAATTTAATCGCGATAAATTGCGGCTCTCATTCACGCGCGCTTTGCATAAACGCCCTGTGCCGACAGAGTATGTCGATAGAGCACTCGATCATATTGTCCAAAAAATGCTAGGGCAGGGCGATCGAGAAATTATGGCGCGTGATTTGGGTGAGATTGTGATGCAAGAGCTTAAGTTAATGGATAAAGTTGCTTATATTCGTTTTGCATCAGTCTACCGCAGCTTTAAAGATGTGGATGACTTTCAAGACGTGATTCGGGATTTATAACCCAATGTCAGTGGATGCCCTGTTCACTTCTGACGACCATCAATATATGACGCAAGCCTTACGGCTTGCTACCCAAGGGTTATATACCACCACCCCCAACCCACGTGTAGGGTGTATCATCGTCAAGAATGGCTTGGTGATTGGTGAGGGCGCACATCTTAAAGCGGGTGAGCCACACGCTGAGGTATATGCCTTGCGTCAAGCTGGTGCGAATGCTGCTGGTGCGGATGTGTATGTCACGCTAGAACCGTGCAGTCATCATGGCCGCACTCCCCCCTGCGCTGATGCGCTGATTCAAGCCAAGGTCAGGCGTGTTGTCGTGGCCATGCAAGACCCCAATCCACAAGTTGCAGGCAATGGCTTGGCGAGATTAAAATCCGCTGGTATTACCGTGCAATCTGGCTTGATGGAACCACAAGCGCGGGAGTTAAATGCGGGCTTTATTTCACGTATGACACGCCAGCGACCTTTTGTGCGCAGCAAAATTGCTGCTAGTTTGGATGGACGTACCGCGCTGGCTAATGGCGAAAGCAAATGGATTACTGGCGAAGCTGCTCGTTTAGATGTGCAAAGTTGGCGCGCGCAGTCTTGCGCCATACTCACAGGTATTGGAACAGTCTTGGCGGATAATCCGCAAATGACGGTGCGCAATGTCCCTAATTCTATAGCACCCTATCGTCAGCCCTTACGTGTGGTGGTTGATAGTCAGTTACAAATTTCTCCGCAAGCGAATATTTTGCAAGGTTGCCATGCCTTGGTGGTTTACGCTAACGATGCACCTCAAAAATTGGCGCAACTCAAAGCAACAGGCGTGGATTGTATTCAGATCGCAGGGTCAGAAGGGCGCGTGTGTTTAAGCAGCTTGTTCATGCACTTGGCAACGCTGGGCGTGAACGATCTGTTGGTCGAGGCGGGGCACGGTTTAAATGGCGCTCTGCTGGCGCAAGGCTTGGTCGATGAGCTGTTAGTTTATTACGCCCCTATTTTGATGGGCGCATCTGCCAAAGGTATGTTTGATTTTCCGCCGCTAACAAGTATGTCGCAGCGCATTGAACTGGCGTTGATTGATATGCGCCAAGTCGGTAAAGATATTCGGTTACGGTTAAAGCCAGTTTAAATCTTTCATGCTGATCGACACACATTGCCATCTAGATGCGAGCGAGTTTGATGCAGATCGTGATATTCAAGCGCAGGCAGCTTTAGATGCTGGGGTTGGTACCATTGTGATTCCTGCGGTTCACCGCGATAATTTTCAGGCGGTGATTGACTTATCAGCCCGATATGCTCATTGTCGCTATGCCCTCGGTATCCATCCGATGTACGTTGATCAATCCGATGAGGGGGCTTTAGTTTTACTCTCGGCGCTGCTTCAGCAACAAATGCACACCGCGAAACCGCCAGTTGCGCTAGGCGAGATTGGTTTGGATTACTTTGCCGAGCGTTCTGGCGCACAATATAATCGTGCCAAGCAAGAGCATTTTTTTATAGCGCAATTAAAATTAGCCCAGCAATTTAATTTACCTGTGATTTTGCATGTACGGCGCTCGGTAGATGAAGTGCTTAAGCAATTAAGACGTATTAAAGTCTGCGGCGGCATTGCGCATGCATTTAATGGTAGTCGTCAGCAAGCAGATATTTTGATTGATTTAGGATTTAAATTAGGGTTTGGTGGCGCAATGACTTACAGTCGTGCGTTACATATTCGTGAATTAGCTGCTACATTGCCGCTGGAAGCCATTGTGCTGGAGACGGATGCCCCTGATATACCCCCAGAATGGGTCAAAAATCATGGGCGTAATAGTCCGAAAGAACTAGTATATATTGCAGAAATATTATCTGAAATTAGAGGGGTGAATATGCGCCAAGTCACTGAAATAACTACAAAGAATGCGCGCGAAATTTTACCAAACCTAGAGTGAAAAATGGCTAGTTATACACACCACTTCAAGTATTACTTTAACTAGCTTAAAAAAACCTTATCAATCAATGGTTGATTTGTAAGTGATTGATTGTAAATAATAAAATTTTAGGTTAAAAAATAGGCTAAAGTAAAAAAGCGTTAAAAAATGGGAAGTTACAGTTTTAAGTCACAGTAATCCACAAAGTTATCCACAGATTTTGTGGATAGGATTTGTAGGATTTTGTCTTACAAAAAAATGCAAGCAAAAAATTTAAAAAAATCATCAAAAATTATCTTGAAAAATGAAAAATATCTATGAAGATTGAAGGAAAGCATTACCGAAGTATTTGGTACAACAGCGCTCACGCTTATGTTGAAATTATCGATCAAACTTTGTTGCCTCATGCGTTTAAAACTGAGGTAATTGATAATTTGGAAAAGATGGTGGCTGCAATTAAAACCATGCAGGTGCGTGGGGCGCCATTGATAGGCGCGGCAGCGGCATATGGTTTGGCTCTCGCCTTGCAAAAGCAGGCAGATGATGCTTGGCTGGACTATGTTGCAGAGCTGTTGTTAGAAAGTCGTCCAACCGCAGTCAACTTGCGTTGGGCAATTGAACGTATGCTCAAGCGGTTAAACAGCGTATCGCCTGAACAACGCTTAGCTATTGCCCTGCAAGAGGCCGCCAATATTTGCGATGAAGATGCAATGCTCAATCAAACGATTGGTCAGCATGGCTTGCAACTGATTCAAGCGATACACGCACTGCAACCCCATAAAACAATTAATATTCTTACCCATTGCAATGCAGGCTGGATCGCCACGGTGGATTACGGCACTGCGTTGTCCCCCATCTATGCCGCCCATGATGCGGGTATCCCTGTGCATGTGTGGGTCGATGAAACGCGTCCACGCAACCAAGGCGCTAGCCTGACCGCTTGGGAGCTGGGGCAGCATGGTGTGCCACATACAGTTATTGTAGATAACGCAGGTGGTCATTTAATGCAACATGGTGAAGTGGATATGGTGATTGTAGGTGCGGATCGTGTCACACGCACTGGAGATGTTTGCAATAAAATTGGCACCTATTTAAAAGCATTAGCCGCTTTTGATAATCAGGTTCCTTTTTATGCTGCTGTGCCAACACCAACGATTGATTGGAACATAGATGATGGGATAAAACAAATTCCTATCGAAGCGCGCGACCCTGATGAAGTGGCTTGGGTGCAAGGTCGATTGCAAAATGGGAGCGTAGAGAGAGTGAATATATTGCCATCTGCTAGTGAGGCATTCAATCCTGCGTTTGATGTAACGCCATCGCGTTTAGTGACTGCGATTATTACTGAAAATGGCGTATTTGCGCCCCATGCCTTAGCGGGAAACTTCTATACAGCAAGTCTTGATGATTTAGTTTAATGTGCTGCACGCCCCGAGTTGTTTTAAACTAAAGCAAAGCGATTAAATACAAAGAAACAGTTTAGATTTCAACTGTAGATTCAAGCACAGGCTGCCCATGATTCCAAACGACTTTATTACGCCCAGGCATTTTAGCTAGGTACAAATGGTTGTCGGCTAGCTTTAACGTTTCGTCTAGGTTCAGTTTAAGCTCATAACTTGCACCAATGCTGACAGTGAATTTAATTTCCTTATCAGCATATTGAATACTGCTATTTTCAAATGCTTTTCTAAGGCTTTCTACGATAGTTTGAGATTCACTGAAGTTTTTGGCGTTGAGAATAAATCCAAACTCTTCGCCACCCAAGCGTGCTGTTACATGACCACTCAACTGCGCATCAAGTTTTGCAGCGATATGCTTTAATGTTTCATCACCTGCTTCGTGCCCATACGTATCATTGATCGTTTTAAAAAAATCAATGTCGATAATACCCACAACCAAATGCTTCCTCAATTTAATTGCTTCTTCAACGATAGGTGAACCATGAACGAAGAAGTAACGGCGATTAGGGATGTTGGTTAAAAAATCGTAATCTGCAATTCGCTGTATTTTTTCGATATATTCCAGCATGGATAGGTTCTGGTTAATACGGCAGGTGACTTCATCGTAAGTATAAGGTTTTAAGATAAAGTCATTTGCGCCATGTTTTAAAAACTGAGCGGATAGATTTTTTTTACTTGAGCTTGAAATGCCAATAATGCAAAGCTTGTTTTTATCACGCATTAAGCGTGCTTTAGCAGTAAAGGTGAGTCCATCCATAATGGGCATTTCCGCATCCACTAAGGCGAGTTTGATTTCAGGGTGCCTTGCCAAAATCGAAAGCGCTTCTTCACCGTTTTTAGCATACAACACATTTAAAAATTGCTTTTGGAGATACGCACCAGTGAGGGATTTGATAGATTCAGAATCATCTACAATCAGTGTCGAAATGGATTTATTGAAGTATAACCTGCCAACGAGATTGATTAAAAAATCGTAAGCATTAATGTTGTTTTTTAATACATAATCGATGACACCTTTTGACGTGAGTTGATCATGTACGTCTTGGCTAAAGTAACCTGAGATTGCAATGACAGGAACCTGATGTTTATTGAGTAAATCAATAATTTCGCCATTGGCAGCATCTGGTAAATTTAAATCACTGATCGCGATGAAAAATGATGCGGTTTCAGTGTCCAAAATATCTTTTGCTTCACGATAACTGTGTGCTGTGATGACATGACAACCCCAAGTCTCTTCAAGCATCGCTTTGGTCATGGTGGCGATAGAGTGCTGATCTTCTATGAGCAAAATACGACAATCAGCCATTACAGGCTGATTCGATTGAACTCTTTGATTTGTGCGGATTACTGACATAAGCAATATTCTAAACTGGTAGAATTAATTTTAAATTGAGAGTTTAA
Organism: uncultured Methylophilaceae bacterium; assembly: GCA_964620425.1. GTDB lineage: Bacteria > Pseudomonadota > Gammaproteobacteria > Burkholderiales > Methylophilaceae > DASXUG01. The sequence goes on from CAZUGV010000002.1 coordinate 506,483, forward strand.
GCGATGATCGTACCCCAGTTCTTCAAATTAATTTGCAAATGTTTGCTAGCTTGAATTGTGGCAACCTTGGCTTTGCAGTAAAATGGTTTCCCGTCCGCAATGTCCAAAAAGTGTTATTCAATGACTAAATATGTATTCGTCACCGGCGGTGTAGTTTCTTCCTTAGGTAAAGGCATTGCAGCAGCTTCGCTGGGTGCTATCCTCGAATCGCGTGGTATTAAAGTCACCATGCTAAAACTAGACCCTTATATCAACGTAGACCCTGGCACCATGTCACCATTTCAGCACGGCGAAGTGTTTGTGACCGATGATGGCGCAGAAACTGACCTCGATTTAGGGCACTACGAGCGCTTTATCTCGCAACGCATGGGTAAGCGTAATAATTTCACCACAGGCCAGATTTACGAAACCGTGATTAAAAAAGAACGTCGCGGTGAATATTTGGGTAAAACGGTGCAAGTGATTCCCCACATTACCGATGAAATTAAAGCCCACGTTAAACGTGGTGCTGAGGGCGCAGATGTCGCGATTGTTGAGGTTGGTGGCACAGTTGGTGATATCGAATCACTCCCGTTTTTGGAAGCTATCCGTCAAATGGGCTTCGAAGAAGGCAAAAACAATGCGTGCTATATCCACTTAACTTTATTGCCTTGGATACCCACCGCGGGCGAGCTTAAAACCAAGCCTACTCAGCACTCAGTGAAAGAGTTGCGTGAAATTGGTATTCAGCCTGATATTTTATTGTGTCGTGCTGACCGCGCCATCCCTGAAGATGAACGCAGAAAAATCGCTTTGTTTACCAATGTAGCACCTGAAGCTGTCATTTCTGCGGTCGATGCCAATTCGATTTATGAAATCCCAGGCTTGTTGCATGACCAAATGTTAGATGAAATTGTTTGCCATAAACTCGGCATTTTGGCGAAAGCGGCCGATTTAACTGAGTGGAAAAAAATCGTCCACGCTTTGGCGAACCCGCAACATCAAGTCAACATTGCGTTTGTAGGTAAATATGTCGATTTAACTGAATCTTATAAATCGCTGACTGAAGCGCTCATTCACGCTGGCATTCATACGCAATCAAAAGTCAAAATTCATTATATCGACTCCGAAGATATTGAGCGCGATGGTATTGATGCGCTCAAAACCATGGATGCGATTTTAGTCCCAGGCGGGTTTGGCAAACGCGGTACAGAAGGCAAAATTGCTGCGATTAAGTTTGCCCGTGAGAGTAAAAAACCATACCTTGGCATTTGCCTCGGCATGCAGTTGGCGGTGATTGAGTTTGCACGTAACGTGGCTAAATTAGAAAATGCTAACAGTACCGAGTTTGATCCAGATAGCCCGCATCACTTGGTAGGCTTAATCAACGAATGGCAAACGGCGGATGGCACAGTCGAAGTGCGCGATGAAGATTCTGATTTAGGTGGCACTATGCGCCTAGGCGCACAAAGCTGCCCAACCGTAGCAGATACCTTGGCGGCTACCATTTACGGCAAGCAAGTGAACGAGCGTCATCGCCATCGTTACGAAGTGAACAACCATTACGTTGAGCAATTAAAAGCAGCTGGTTTGGTGATTTCCGCCCGCACGCCGACAGAAGATTTATGCGAAATGATCGAGTTGCCACAAAACGTGCACCCTTGGTTTGTTGCGTGTCAGTTCCACCCTGAGTTCACCTCAAACCCGCGCGCAGGTCATCCTCTCTTTACGGCCTATATCCAAGCCGCGCTCAAGTCTAAATTGAATACGAAAGCAGCATCATGAAACTCTGTGGTTTTGAAGTTGGCATAGAACACCCGATTTTTCTAATCGCGGGTCCCTGTGTTATTGAATCCAAACAAATGGCGATTGATACCGCTGGTCAATTGAAAGAAATTGCAGCGGCAGTCGGCATTCCATTTATTTACAAATCTTCTTACGATAAAGCCAACCGCAGCTCCAACAAGACTTTCCGCGGGTTTGGCATGGAAGAAGGCTTAAAGATTTTAGACGAAGTACGTGCGCAAATTGGCGTGCCTATTTTGACGGACGTACACACAGAAGAACAAGTGCCGCATGTAGCTGCCGTGGTCGATGTGTTGCAAACGCCTGCGTTCTTGTGCCGCCAAACCGATTTTATTACCGCAGTCGCCACCTGTGGCAAGCCTGTGAACATCAAAAAAGGTCAGTTTTTAGCCCCTGGCGATATGCGCCAAGTGGTGCAAAAAGCTAAAGAAGCGAATGGTGGTGCCGATACGATAATGGTTTGCGAGCGTGGCGCATCATTCGGCTACAACACATTGGTTTCAGATATGCGTGGTTTAGCCATTATGCGCGAAACCAATTGTCCCGTTGTATTCGATGCTACGCATTCCGTACAGCAGCCCGGTGGTCAAGGCGATAAAAGCGGCGGTCAACGTGAATTTGTACCTGTGTTGGCACGTGCTGCAGTGGCAAGTGGCATTGCTGGTTTGTTTATGGAAACGCATCCAGACCCAGCCAAAGCATTATCAGATGGCCCCAATGCTTGGCCGCTAGGTAAAATGCAAGATTTGCTGCATTTGCTGGTAGATTTAGATCGTGTTGTGAAAAAAGCAGGTTTTATCGAGCAAACTTTGTAGTTTATTTAGGATTCACGGAATAAGTCGTTGAGCGAGATGAATTGCGAGGCGCACGGAACGCAGCAACCGAGATAGTATGAGTTATACATCGAGGTTGCGAGTACCGCGTAACGAAGCAATTCGCTCGCGCAGACACTTAATCCGTTAATCCTTTACTTTAATTCATTTTTAAGGAACAAACATGAGTGCAATCGTAGACATTATTGCCCGCGAAATTATGGATTCACGCGGTAACCCAACGGTAGAAGCCGATGTATTGCTTGAAAGCGGCGTCATTGGTCGTGCCGCTGTACCATCAGGCGCATCAACAGGTGCAAAAGAAGCGATGGAATTGCGTGATGGCGATAGCAGCCGTTACTTAGGTAAAGGCGTGTTAAAAGCAGTTGAGCATGTCAACACTGAAATTACAGAAGCGATTATCGGTTTAGATTGCGAAGAACAAAGCTTTATCGACAAAACTTTAATCGAGCTAGATGGCACAGAAAACAAAGACCGTTTGGGCGCTAATGCAATTTTAGCCGTTTCACTCGCTTGCGCACGCGCGGCGGCAGAAGAAAGTGGCTTGCCTTTATACCGTTACTTAGGCGGTTCAGGCTTTATGCAACTACCAACCCCAATGATGAACATCATCAACGGTGGCGCGCACGCAGATAACTCTGTGGATATGCAAGAATTTATGATTATTCCAGCGGGCTTGCCAAGCTTCCGCGAGGCATTGCGTTGCGGTGCAGAAGTATTCCATCAACTGAAAAAAACACTACACAAAAAAGGCTTGGCGACTACTGTGGGTGACGAAGGTGGTTTTGCCCCTAACTTGCCTTCAAACGAAGCCGCCATTCAGTTGATTTTAGAGGCGATTTCAGCCGCAGGTTACGAGCCAGGTAAAGATGTTTACTTAGGTCTAGATTGCGCCAGTACCGAGTTTTACAAAGATGGTAAATATCACTTAGAATCAGAAGGCGTATCACTGACTTCAGCGCAGTTTACTGACTACCTAGCGACTTGGTGCGATAAATACCCCATCATCACCATTGAAGATGGCATGAGTGAATTTGACTGGGATGGCTGGGATATTCTGACTAAACGCCTAGGCAAAACCACTCAATTGGTGGGCGATGACTTGTTTGTGACCAACCCAAAAATCTTGCGTGAAGGCATCCAACGCGGTGCGGCAAACTCTGTGTTGATTAAAGTGAACCAAATCGGCACGTTGACTGAAACTTTCCAAACCATCGAAATGGCAAAACGCGCAGGGTATACAGCTGTGGTTTCACACCGCTCTGGCGAAACTGAAGATACCACCATTGCGGATATCTCAGTGGCCACCAACGCGCTACAAATCAAAACTGGCTCACTCTGCCGTTCAGAGCGCGTAGCGAAGTACAACCAATTGCTACGTATTGAAGAAGAGTTAGGCGACGCAACCAGCTACGCTGGCCTTGATGCGTTTTACAACATTAAACGTTAATTAGACGTTAAATGAAAGCCCTCACGGTAATCTTTGTGACCCTGATAGCCCTGCTGCAGTATCCACTGTGGTTGGGCAAGGGTAGCTGGTTACGCGTGTGGGATTTAAACCGTCAAATTACCGAGCAAAAAGATAAAAATGCAGCCTTAAAGCTGCGCAATGACACCGTAGATGCAGAAGTACGCGATTTAAAACACGGCTTTGCCGCCATTGAAGAGCGCGCGCGTAGTGAGCTTGGCATGATCAAGCAAGACGAAGTGTTTTATCAAGTGGTTGAAAATACACTGATGGATAAATCTGCGCCTAATCCACCTGATAGCGCAATTCCTAATGATGCACAGAATCATGTGATATCTATATCTCACTAGATTGTTGGTGCTGCTTCAAACTAGATGTACCAACCATGCAAACTACTCAAAAATCTTTTTTGCATGAATATCCTCAGGGTAAGCTATATCTAATATGCTATATCCCAATATATAGCCGCTTTAAATTAATCTCACTTGGTTGCTGCAGGGTTTCTTTAAGTCGTAACAACGCTTAAAGCTAGCTAATGGATTTGGGTGAACTAATTCAATCTTTAAGGTGTTGCAAAGTAGAGCGTACTAACAAGTAGAGGGCGCTGAATAGTGGAGAACTTAAATATAATCCGTCTATCTGTAAAATGTCATTGAATGAACTATGAGAGGATTTTCCTTTAGTATCATCATGTTGCTATATTTTAGCCAAGAAGTCCCGATCTGCTTGAGATGTAGGCGTTAAATTATCCACATAATTTCGTTGACACAAAAGAACTAATCTTGCTATAGTCTCACCTCTCGACGACGCAAGTATCAAGCGACGTTGAATCGGACGCGGGATGGAGCAGTCTGGCAGCTCGTCGGGCTCATAACCCGAAGGTCACAGGTTCAAATCCTGTTCCCGCAACCAAAGAATTTTAGTTAAAAAAATAGTTTTAAAATGTAGTTGACGTAGTATCTGAGGTCTGTATAATGCGCACCTCTTCGTTGCTAAGGCGGCGACGTTGCAAGAG
>CAZUGV010000003.1:0-243763 GCA_964620425.1 uncultured Methylophilaceae bacterium
ACTGCTGTGACTAACATGGACGAAGTCACCCAACAAAATGCTGCCCTAGTAGAAGAAGCGGCGGCTGCTGCGGAGTCACTCCTAGAACAAGCCAACTCACTCTCAGAAACTGTCAGTGTATTTAAGCTAGGCAATGAAACAGGCAGCAGAAGCAACCACCATAAACCGAACACAGAACGTCGTGCGAGTAATAGCCCATTAAGAGGCAAAGCCGCCAGCAAACCCAAAGCTGCCCCAGCCCCACAAGCGCAAGTTGCTTATGCGAAAACAGGGACGGATGATGCAGGCGATTGGGAGGAGTTTTAAAGGTTGTTTTGGTAGTAGGTTTAAATTCGATATTTAAGTGTTAGCAGTAAATTTTTCGTAGATGGGTATCGCCCGATTGGCAGCTGGGCGGTGCCTGATTGGTTATTCGAAAGTTATTATCCTAAAAAACTGATAAGACTATTCGTTTGGGGAATTTTTCAGGTTTTGATTAGCCCCATTTGAGTAGTTACGCTGAATGAATAAACGAGGACAAAATGCAAAATAACGAGACAAAAGGTTTAATTGATCGCTTTGGTAGTTTGAAGCTGGGTCAGCAGTTACTGATATTGGTCAGTACGCTGTCTATCGGTATTGTATCGGCAATTTATTATGACGATTTACAAGACAGAAAGCTTGCGGTTAATGGGCCACAATATGAGCAAATTGTGCTGCACAAAGACTTAGTGGCGGATATATTGCCGCCACCAGAGTATCTGCTTGAAGCCTGGAAAGTGAGCCTTGAAATGGTGGTGATTAAAGATCGCTCATTGCAAGTTTCAATTGACGAAGGCAACAAGCTAAAACAAGATTTTGAAGATCGCCATGCATACTGGGTTAAGCATTTTGATAACAGTACGGAGATTGGTAAAAAAACGAATATTGACCTTTACGAAACAGGGTTGGCATTTTTTAAAGTTCGTGACAATACCTTGATTCCAGCAGTTAAATCTGGCGATAAAGCTATGATTGATGCGGCGGTGAATGAACTGGGCAAGGCATATGCCCAACATAGACGGGTGGTCGATGATTTGGTGTCGATTGCAAACAACGAGGCGGCGCAGGTGGAAGCGGATACCGTTGCTTTAATCAGCCAAAATACATGGGTGACTTATGGCGTTACCACGGTGTTGTTAATTTATGCGATTGTGGTTAGCTGGATTTTGGTGGCGGCGATTCGTAAACGTTTGGGTGGTGAGGTAGGCGAAGCCTTGGCGACAGCGCAAAAAATTGCGGATGGATTATTTAATGATTCAAGCTTAAAAGGCGAATCTAGTCAGGTGAATGTAATTTCTGCCCTGAATAAAGCGGCACAAACCTTGATAGAGCTAGATAACGAAATGACGCGCATGGAAGCTGAGCATGCCAAGGGCAATATGGCGGCTTTGATAGATGCTGGGCAATTTAAAGGTGAATATCGCAATATGGCACAAGACATTAACCGTATGGTGGGTCTGCATGTCGGCTTGTTGCAAAACACGAGTGAATCGCTACAGAGCTTGGCTAGAGGTGACTTTAATGTGAAGTTTGAAGCATTGCCAGGTGATTTGGCTGTGCTTAATCATAGTTTTGAATCGTTGAGAGATAACGTTAAAACCTTGATTACTGAGATGGAGTCAATGGCGGCAGCCCATAACGAAGGCGAAACGGATGTCATGCTGGAAGTCAATAAATTTGATGGTGACTTTAAAGCTGTTGCTAATGGTGTAAACGAGATGGTTCAGTCGCATATTGTTGAAAAAACTGAGGTAATAGACTTTGTATCCTCAATTGCAAATGGTGATTTTGCGGTGTCTATTAAAGATTACCCTGGTCAAAAAGCATATATGACGAACAGCATGGTTAAGGTTAAAGGTAAGTTGCAAGGGGTTGTAGATTCCATTAAATGGGTCACCGCCGAACATGAAAAAGGCAATATTGACATGACGATTCATGAACATTTGTTCAAAGGTGGTTTTAATGAAATGGCTAATGCGGTGAATGGAATTGTTGCAGGCCAAGTCGAAACAACCAATAAGGTCATGGCAGTCGTGAGAGCCTTTGGTGAGGGTGACTTTAATGCGCCGTTAGAGAAGTTTCCAGGTAAAAATATATTTATTAACGAAACTGTGGAGCAGGTGCGTAGCAATCTCAAAGCATTGAATGAGGATGTGCAGATGCTGGCAAACGCTGCGCGTGATGGGCGAGTCACGGTACGTGCAGATGCAGCCAAACATCCAGGAGACTACCGCAAGATTGTCGAAGGGGTCAATGAAACACTAGAGATGATTGTAGGTCCGATTGTTACTGTGAAAATGTCTTCAGAGGCTATCAATACGGCCGCTCAGGAAATTTCTCAAGGCAATACTGATTTGTCTCGTCGTACCGAGGATCAATCTATTAGCCTAGAAAAAACTGCGACCACCATGGCCGAGCTTGCGACAACCGTTAAGCAAAATGCGGACAACGCAAACCAAGCCAACATTCTGGCTTCTGAGGCTTCAGATGTGGCTGTGAAAGGTGGGGATGTGGTGCAACAGGTTGTGAATACCATGAGCGATATTAATGAGAGCGCCAGAAAAATTGAAGATATTATTTCTGTGATTGATGGTATTGCTTTCCAAACTAATATTCTTGCATTGAATGCTGCGGTAGAAGCAGCACGAGCTGGTGAACAAGGGCGTGGTTTTGCGGTAGTAGCATCCGAGGTGCGGAATTTAGCACAACGTTCTGCAAGTGCCGCCAAAGAGATTAAAGAGTTGATTGCAGATTCTGTGCATAAAACTGCGGAGGGTACTGCGCAGGTTGAGCGCGCAGGTAAAACGATGGCTGAAGTGGTTGGTTCTGTGAAGCGGGTATCTGCCATTATTGGAGAGATAGCCGAGGCATCTGCAGAGCAAAGCGAAAGTATTAGCCGTGTGAATGAGGCAGTTGCAAGTATGGATGATGTCACACAGCAAAATACCGCCTTGGTTGAAGAAGCTGCCGCTGCGGCTGAGTCACTCAAAGATCAGGCAGCACAGTTATTCGATACAGTGAGTGTGTTCGTACTAGATGAGAAGAAGTCCTTTAACACGAGCAATGCTAACCATGAAAGTTACCGTTTAGCTGCAAATTATTAACGATCACTCAAATCCTGTTGCTGGCTTGATCGTTAGGTTGTGACAAGGTTTGTGGATGCTAATAAATAAAGAATAATAAATATAGATAGGATGTTGAATGCTGGCGAAAAATAAGCAACAAGATGAGCGTGAGTTTGATTTTACGCATCATGATTTTGAGCGTATTCGCAAGCTTATTTATCAGCATGCTGGCATTTCGCTATCCGAAGCTAAAACTGATATGGTTTACAGTCGCATTGGACGACGTTTACGTGCGGGTGGATTTGATTCGTTTAAAGAGTATTTAGATGATTTGGATAGCCAAAATAGCGCTTCAGAGTGGGAAGCCTTTACTAATGCCCTGACCACCAATTTAACCTCATTCTTCCGAGAAGAGCATCATTTCCCCATATTGCTTGAGCATTTGCAACAACTTAAAAAGCCGATACGCATTTGGTGTTCAGCTGCTTCAACAGGCGAAGAACCTTACACATTGGCGATGACTGCTTGCGAAGCTTTTGGTACGCTGAAACCGCCTGTTGAAATTATTGCAACAGATATTGACACCAATGTGCTGGCGACCGCCGCCAAAGGGATTTACCCATATGAGCGTGTGAGCAAATTGTCTGAGCAACGCCGAAAAGAGTTTTTTCTCAAAGGTACGGGCAAGCATGAAGGCATTGTTAAAGTTCGTAAAGAACTACAAAATTTAATCACATTTCGGCAGCTCAACTTGTTAGATGAAGATTATGCATTAGGCGAACCGTTTGACGCCATTTTTTGTAGAAATGTCATGATTTATTTTGATAAACCCACACAAGCAGCCATTTTGAGTCGATTTGTTCCGTTGATGAAGCCCAGCGCATTGTTGTTTGCGGGGCACTCTGAGAATTTTTTATATGTATCTGATGCTATCAAGTTACGTGGCAAAACCGTTTATGAGTTAGCGAAAACGGGGGATAACAAAATGTCAAAATTAAGATCTAAGGAGAGGGTGCTATGAGCATGGTAGAAGAGGAAATCTCCACCACCCTGTATTTCGACAGAACGTTTGATTGTAATGCCGCTAAAATTTCACCAGGTGAGTATTACTTTACTAAAGAAAATATGATGATTGTGACTGTGCTTGGCTCATGTGTGTCTGCCTGTATTCGAGATAATGTGAGCGGTATTGGCGGTATGAATCACTTTATGTTGCCTGATGGTGGTAGCGCAGATAGAGATAGTCCAGTTTCAGAGTCGATGCGCTATGGCACATATGCGATGGAAGTGTTAATTAACCAACTGTTGAAAAATGGTGCGCGACGTGAAAACTTAGAGGCCAAAATTTTTGGCGGCGGCAATGTATTGCGCAGTTTTACCACGACCAATGTTGGCGATAGAAATGCTGCTTTTGTGAAACAGTTTCTAAAAGAAGAGCGTATACGTATCACTGGGGAGGATTTGCTCGATGTTTATCCTCGCAAAGTCTACTACTTTCCTAAAACTGGCAAAGTGCTAGTGAAAAAACTCAAACAATTAAACAACTACACCTTGGTTAAACGTGAGCAAGCTTACGCTAGCAAACTTAAAACCAATGATGTGGGTGGCGATATTGATTTGTTCTAGTTGTTTACTCACAGCCCAAATGATAGGTCTTTAATGACTGGCGACAGAAAACTAAGTTAACAGAAAACAAAGTTAAAAAATTAAGTGGTAGCGTATATTTTGAGGCAAATATGAAGAAAATTAGAGTGTTAGTGATTGATGACTCGGCGTTGATTCGCAGTTTATTAACCGAAATCATCAATAGTCAGCGCGATATGGAGGTGGTTGGGGCTGCGCCCGATCCACTTATTGCACGCGATATGATTAAACAGCTAACACCCGATGTATTAACGCTGGATGTGGAAATGCCCAAGATGGATGGTTTGGATTTTCTTGAGCGCTTGATGCGTTTACGCCCTATGCCAGTGGTAATGGTTTCTACCTTGACTGAGCGTGGTTCAGAAATAACCTTACGCGCCCTAGAGTTAGGCGCAACTGACTTTGTGACCAAGCCCAAAATGTCCATTACCGAGGGTATGCGAGAATATACCGATTTAATTGCCGATAAAATTCGGGCAGCTTCGCAAGCGCGAGTGGCTTCACTCAGCAAGCCAATGGCAAGTGATGGTGTGAAAGGGCCCGCGCCAAGTGCGTTACGTAACCCACTAGTCAGTAGTGAAAAGCTCATTATTATCGGTGCATCTACAGGTGGTACGGAGGCAATTAAATCATTCCTAACTAAAATGCCGTCAGACTGCCCTGGTATTTTAATTACGCAACATATGCCAGCAGGGTTTACCAAATCGTTTGCCAATCGATTAGATTCTATTTGTCAAATTTCTGTTAAAGAAGCCCAAGGTGGTGAGCGTGTGCTACCAGGGCATGCCTATATTGCTCCAGGTGATCAACATTTGATGTTAGTGAGAAGCGGTGCTAACTATATGACGCAACTGAGCGATGCGCCGCCCGTCAATCGGCACAAGCCATCGGTAGATGTATTGTTTGATTCAGCGGCTGTTGCTGCGGGGAAAAATGCACTTGGCGTTATTTTGACTGGCATGGGGAAAGATGGCGCTGCAGGAATGGCGAGAATGCATGATGCTGGGGCTTATACGTTTGCGCAAAATGAAGAAAGTTGTGTCGTTTACGGCATGCCAAGAGAGGCTGTGTTGCATGGCGGTGTCGATGAAGTTGCTCATCTGAATGATTTGCCTAAGTTAGTGTTGAATTATTTGATGACTAACAATATGCGGGCGTTAAGAGTTTAATTTTTTGAAACATTTCTATTTCAACCTCAAGCTTAATGAATTTAATCCGATAACGAACTAAGGATGTAAATAGGGGCGTCTGCGTAGAATTGCGCAAACGAGTAATTACAGTAAATAAATGTAAGTGAATGGAGTAATCAATGTCTAATCCAAATACCAAATTTCTAGTCGTGGATGATTTTTCAACCATGCGTAGAATTGTGCGTAACCTGCTTAAAGAGCTAGGCTACAACAATGTAGAAGAAGCTGAAGATGGCGTAGATGGTTTGTCGAAGTTGAGATCTGGTAGTTTTGATTTTGTGGTTTCAGATTGGAATATGCCGAATATGGATGGTTTGACGATGTTGCAAACCATACGTGCGGATCCAGCGCTCTCTCATTTGCCAGTGCTCATGGTGACTGCTGAAGCGAAAAAAGAGAATATTATTGCAGCCGCGCAGGCGGGTGCAAATGGTTATGTGGTTAAGCCATTTACTGCAGCCACATTGGATGAGAAATTAGCTAAGATTTTTGAAAAACTTGAGAAAGTTGGAGCTTAGACATGAGCGATTCAATACAAGAAGAAGATTTATTTGAAAAGGCGCTCGCTGAGGTTGCCGCATCTAAAGAAAGCAACATTGAGTCGCCAAGCGCAGAATTGACCGAAAGTGCAGAGTCGGCCAAATTAGAAACTGCTACAGAAATACAAGCTGAAGACTTAGTAGTCGATAATGCTCAAAATACTGATGAAGCTGGGGGCGATGAGATGATTAATCGCATCGGCCAGCTGACTCGAATGTTTCATGAAAGCTTGCGGGGTCTAGGATTAGACCAAATGATTGAGCATGTGGCGCATGATATTCCAGATGCGCGCGAGCGTTTGAATTATGTTGCTAAAATGACCGAGCAAGCTGCCGAGCGTGTTTTAAATGCGACAGACGTAGCTTCGCCGCTGCAAGATGAGCTTTCTACAACTGCATTGTCTATTGAGGAAATGTGGAAATCGGTGATGGCTCGTCCTTCCCTCAAAAGTGAGTACAATAAGGCTGCAGAAGAAACATTAATGTTCTTGCAACAAACAGCCAAAAATACCAAAGAAACCAAAGATCTGTTAATGGAAATTATGATGGCGCAGGATTTTCAAGATCTCACGGGTCAGGTGATTAAAAAAATTACCAATCTCGCGCAAGATGTTGAAAAGCAGCTAGTGCAGGTGTTGGTAGATTATGCGCCGCCGACTAAGCGCTCAGAAGAGGGGCTGTTAAATGGGCCTCAAATTGATAAAACCAAGGTTGATGTAGTTGGTTCTCAGGCGCAAGTGGATGATTTGTTAGATAGTTTAGGGTTTTAAAACGCTAATTCTATTGGTGGAGCTATATGTGCGTAGGCAGTGTAAAGGCGTTAGCTTTCGCAGGCTAGCGCCTTTGTGTTTTTTAGCGTAGTGTAAGTTGCGTATGATAGGGTTGTGATTTGTCATTAAGCAAGTGTCAATTTATTCAAACGTCGTATTCTGCAAGTGTCGTGTCATCAAATGGAGTAAATAAAGTGCGTAACATTAGCGGTGTTTTAATTGAATTAATTGCAAAGCGACTGTCACCAGTGGTGAGTCAGGTATCCATTATCAGTAACATTAGCTTATTCCTCACCCTATTATTTACGCTGAATGTGAGTGATGCTCAAACGCCCTCTGGGGCAACACCTCCATCAGAAATGCATTTAATTGCTGAACCCTCGGCAACTACGCAAAATAGTGTTATTGAGACGCAACTTATCGGTGTGGTTGCGTTAGATTTTCCTGTTTTTAATGCTGAAATTGTCGCCAATTGCGTCAATGGCTTGACAATCAAAACACGGACTAACAAAACAGGTGAGTACGCTCTGGATTTAAAGCGTTCTCAATTACCTTGTATGCTAGAAGCTGTAGGTGGCTTGGTCGATGGTGCTGAAAATCAAGTGGTCATGCACAGTATGGCGTATACGTTGGGTGTTGCTAACATAAACCCACTGAGCGAGCTGGCTTTAGCACACGCATTGGCTAAAATGCCAGCCATTCAATTCGCTAAATTGCCAAGTTTGAAATTGCCAAATGAAGAGATGTTTCAGGCAGGGCAGGCTTATGTAGCGCAACAATTGATTGCAAATAACTTGGCGTTAAGCACCCACTCAGCACAGCCTTTTGTCAGTATTGTGAATGAAGCGATTCAACACGCTGGGGCTAATTCTAATCCTAGTGCTAATCTAAGTTCGAATCAAAGTGATCTGATCAAAAAAACACTCATCGCTTTAGTTGATAAGCTCGCATTAAGTCAACATACACTAGCCAATTTGGCGAGTGTTGCCGCAGTCAAGGCTCCGTGGGCAGAAACCCTAAAGCCAGCTCCTGTGGTATGGCGTTGGATGCTACCTAAGGCGCTACCTGAGCCACTAACCCCAGAAAATAATCCAATGTCTAATGAGAAAGTGGCATTGGGTCGATACCTGTTTTATGACACTCGGCTGTCTGGAAATCAAACATTTGCGTGCGCAAGCTGTCATCATCAAGATAAAGCGTTTACAGATGGTAAGCCCTTAGGTGTGGGGTCTACTGGTGAGGTGCATCCGCGCAGTCCAATGGCTTTGGGTAATGTGGCATACAGCCCCACGTTAACGTGGGCGCACAAAGATAAGCTGGAGTTGGAGACTCAAATTGACGCACCATTTTTTGGCGATCACCCAGTCGAAATGGGGGTGAATGAAGGCAATAAGGCTGAGGTGTTGAAGAGAGTCGCGTCAGACACTAAATACCAATCAAGATTTAAAGCCGCTTTCCCGCAGCAAGATAATATTATCTCCTGGAAAAATATTAAGAACGCCATTTCATCGTTTGAGCGAACATTGCTCACTGGAAATAGTCGTTACGATAAACCGCATGGAAAAGGTACGCCATTGCCTTGGACTGATGGTGAAGAACGTGGTCGCGTTTTGTTTTTTACTACGGCTAATTGTTTTCAATGTCATGGCAATTTTAACTTCAATGATACAGCTTCTTTCGAAGGATCGCCTTCGCCCGAGTTAAGGTTTCACAATACAGGCTTATTTAACATTGGAGGAAAAGGCGCTTTCCCTGAGCGCAACCGAGGAATTTTTGAATTTACTGGTCAAGCCAGTGATATGGGTAAGTTTAAAGCGCCAACATTACGTAATATCGCTGTGACAGCACCTTATATGCATGATGGTTCACTCTCTACTTTAGAAGATGTCTTGAATTTTTATGGAGATCATGGCCGCAATATTGTTGCTGGCCCAAATGCAGGTGACGGTAGAGACAATCCGTATAAAAGTGAGCATATCAATTCGATCAAATTAAGTGAGCAAGACAAGGCTGATATCATTGCATTTTTAAAAACCCTGACAGATAATGACTTCTTGAACGATGCTAGGTTGTCAGATCCATTTAAGAGGTAACGTTTCTTTGTGATGTGTCTTAAGTAAACTCAATCTAAGGTTGATTTTTATTTGTGACGGTAATTAACGTGTATTAATAACTTAGCATTGGCAACATATTCAAAACTGTTTTTAAAGAATATGTAGGAGTAGGCGGCTTATTAGTTTGTAACAAATGAGCTGCCTTAACAATTCTGTAATAATTATTTCATATGATGCTTGAAATAACTGTCAGGAAGTATGCGCCTTGGAAAATAAAATCAGCTTCAAAGATACACTCGACCAAAAAATATTCAACGCAATTTATTCTCGCTCTCTCGTATATAACACCTGTTGGGAAGATCCTGCAGTTGATCGTCAAGCGTTAAAATTAGGTGCAGATGATGTGATGGTGGTAATTACCAGCGCTGGCTGCAACGTGCTAGATTACGCATTAGAGGGGCCAAAGCGTATACATGCGGTAGATGCTAATCCACGTCAAACTGCCTTATTGGAGCTAAAGTTGGCTGGAATTAAACAGCTTGATTTCGGTGACTTTTTCAAAGTGTTTGGTGAGGGCTATCATCCTCACTTCCGTGAGGTTTATCATGATACTGTGCGTAAAGAGTTGACTGATTTTAGTCGCGAATACTGGGATAAAAATTTAAACTGGTTTGCGAGTCGTCGGGGTAGTTTTTATTTCCATGGGCTTTCAGGCTTCGTGGCAAAAATATTTAGTACATATTTGGCATTGCGTCCAAGCCTGTCTGAGCCAATCAATGCTTTATTTCATACCACTAGCTTAGAAGAGCAGCGCCAGATATACGACGAAAAAATACACCCGCAAATGTGGGGTAAGGCGATGAACTGGGCAATTTCGCGTCAGCTAACAATGAGTTTGCTAGGTGTTCCTGGTCCGCAACGTAAAGAGGTTATCGCCCAGCATAAAGACGGAGTGGCTGGTTTTATTCGCTCATGTATAGAATACGTTTTCCGTCAATTACCAATGTGGGATAACTATTTCTGGAGTGTGTATATTCGTGGCAAATACGGTGAGCATTGCTGCCCAGAGTACTTAAAGCGTGATAATTTCTTAGCGCTTAAAAATGGTTTGGCAGATCGTATCAGCTTACATACGACTACCGTTACAGAGTTTCTGGATCACACGGATGACCGTATTTCCCGCTATGTATTGTTAGATCATATGGATTGGATGGCGGGTTACTACCCAGATGCGTTGCGCGATGAGTGGCGTGCAATTTTTGCTACAGCTACGCCAGAAGCACGTATTTTGTTCCGTAGTGCGCATGCAAAACCCGCTTATTTAGAAAAGCTACAAGTGGAATCCAAGCAAGGTGGCGGGCGAGTAAGCTTGCGTGACCGTTTACATTTTCAAGATGAAATGGCTGCTAGATTACAATTACAAGATCGAGTGCATACATACGCTGGCTTTCATATTGCGGATATTGCTGCATGAGCTTAGTCGCAGACGCTCGCATCCTCTTTAAGTTGTTACGTGGAATGCCCTCTCGCGGCGAAGCGGCAACTCGTTTAGAAGGTTTTTATGCTGGTCAGGCGGAAGCTTATGATGCATTTCGTGAGCGCTTGTTACATGGACGCCGCGAGTTAATGCAGCAGCTCAATTTGCCCAAAAATGCGCGTATTGTTGAGTTAGGTGGCGGTACGGGTCGGAATATTGATTTTCTTGGCCCGTTGTTAAACAAAATTGAACAATATGAAGTGGTTGATTTATGCCCTTCATTGCTAGAAGTCGCACGCAAACGCTCTCAATATAGAGGTTGTGTGAAAGTGACCGAAGCGGATGCTTGTACATATCAACCCGAAACTAAAGTTGATTGTGTGATTTTTTCGTACAGCTTGACCATGATTCCAGATTGGCAAGGTGCGCTTAATAATGCCATGACCATGCTTAAGTCCGGGGGCAAAATTGCGGTGGTAGATTTTACATTGTCTGAGCGCCAAAGCAGCTTAATTAGTGCATTTTGGCGTAAATGGTTCAGCCATGATGGGGTGCATCTAAACCCAGCACAACGTCATAGCTTGCAACGTATGTTCCCAAATGCAGAGTTTTCAGAGCACTTTGCAAAAGTACCTTATTTACCTGTCGTGCGTGTGCCGTATTATCGGTTTGTTGGTATCAAAGCCTAACTTATTTTAGTATTTCAATTTTGCCATCGTCAGCAATCAGTACCATGCTCGTTAATCCGTAAAATACGCCGTGCTCAATCACTCCTGGGGTGTTGTTGAGTAAGGTGTTCAGTGCTTGGTCATCTAAATCCTTCGGGAACTCCATATCCAGTAGATAGCTACCATGTGCTGAAATGGCAATATTGTCTTTTGCGGCATTCAAACGTATGTCGCCACGCGCACCCGATTTTTCTAGCGAATGTTTTACTAACTGCCAAGCGGTAGGGATTACTTCGATTGGAATTACAAATTTTTCACCGATGTGTCCGACTAATTTGCTTTTGTCCGCAACTACGATAAATTGGTCAGCGGCTTTCGCCAGCAATTTTTCCATGACTAAATCTTGCCCGCGTCCTTTAAGCAGGGTTAACTTGGGGTTTATTTCGTCTGCTCCGTCTACATATAAATCAAGCCTGCTTAAATGGGCAATGGATTGCATTTTGAGGCCAGCCGCTTGAGCTCTAATTGCGCTAGTGGTCGAGCTTGCAACAGCAGTGATTTGTAAGCCATCAGCCATTTGACGATTCGCCAGTGAATCAATGAAATAATTGGCGGTAGAGCCTGTGCCTAACCCAACCACCATGCCATTTTTTACCAATTTTGCTGCTTCAAGCGCAACAAGTTCTTTGTCATTCATGGGTTATCCTTAAGCATTACATTCTTTATTGTCTATGGCTTTTAATATATGTTGTTAACATCAAGCGGACTCAACTAGAATCTCTAGTGTATATTTTAAACACTTTGGTGATATAAACGCTAACTTGAAAGAGATATTATTTATAAGATAACGTCCTTTGTATTGATGTTGATTCAAGCTTTCCTTTTATTATATTTAGGCTAAGATAGCACTAAAGTATGCGGGTTCTTGTTTTATTAAGTCTGTGTATGCGACATCAATCTGAAACCTATATCTGAATTTTGTATTTTTATGAGAGTCAATAATGGATCGAACTACTATTAAAAGTCATACTTTTGAATACCCTTATCTTTTGGTGTTATTTTCGTTATCCATTATGCGCAATGAGGCAGGGTTGCGTTGTGTAGATGCATTATGGGCTAAGGATCTCTTGGAACATGTGCGTTATCTTGAAGACTTGACGATTATTGCTAGACGCTCAACTGCGAAACCTTCTGTAGATGCTGTTGTGATTGATGGTAATGCGCTGTTTGATCAAGTGAAGTTTGTTGAGGTGCCAGAACCAACTAGCACATTACACATGTTAAGGTTACTGCCTAGCACAGCATCGGTGATATGGCGTGAGATGAGTCGAGCTAAAATTGTGCATAGCAGTGTTGGCAGTTGGCCGATTCCTGAAGCGTGGATTATTACCCCTCTTAGTGTTTTTCGAAAGCGGCTACACTTGATTATTGTCGAGTCTGCTTTTTGGCGGGCATCTCCCAATGATAAAAGTTTGGTGCGTAAGATTCGCGCAAATATTTACGAGTATCTAAATAAAAAATGTCTTGAACTTGCAGATTTAAGTATTTTTACGCATCAAGGTTATATGCAATCTTTGTTGCCCAAAAACCAAGAGCGTGGTCACGTAATTTCAGCCTCTTGGATCGATGCAGAAAACATCATCAGCCCTGATAAGTTAACTTCCAAGCTTGAGGAAGCTAAAACAAGTTCCAATCAGCCGTTGAAGTTGGTTTTTGCTGGAAGACTGACACCCGATAAAGGTATCGATTTGCTAGTGAGTGCTGTTGCAGATTTAGTTCTGTCTGGGCACAAGCTTGTGTTAAGTATTTATGGAGATGGTGAACTCAAGCCGGCTATAGAAAACGTCATTCAAACTAGGCAAGTTGGCGACGCAATTCGCCTGTGCGGTGTGTTGTCTTATGGGGAACCTTTTTTTCAGGCTATTAGTGAAGGGGATATAGTGGTTGTTCCCAGTATTACAGATGAACAGCCACGTATTGTATATGACGCTTATTCGCAAGGCATCCCTGTACTCGCAAGCAAAACCAAGGGGTTGATTGAATGTGTCGAGGATGGGAAAACAGGGTGGCTTGTTGAACCAAAAAATCCAGAGGCGCTACGAGATATGCTGTTAAAAATTATTGAGAATCGAGATGCATCTTCGCAGATGGGGTTTGCTTGCTTAAGTACTGCACAATCATTAACTCACAGAGAAATGCATGCTAAGCGACTAGTGTTGCTTAAGGCGCTAGTATCTAACAAGTGAATTGGTTTTTTATTTATTTTAGATGTAATAGAAGATAGGCATGACGTTCAAGCACATCACCTCGCGTGAAAATCCCATCTTTAAACAACTCAAACGATTAGCTGATTCTTCACGCGAGCGCAGAAAACAGGGTAAAACTCTGCTAGATGGTGCGCATCTAGTCAGTGATTATATGCAAGTATTTGGGGAGCCATTGCAGCTTATTATTGCAGAAGGGCAATCCAGTCACGAAGTCACAGGTATGATACAAGCGCTATCTGATGTGCCAACCGTCATGGTGACCACATTAATGTTTGCGGAGTTGAGTCCCGTTATCTCGCCTACAGGTTTGTTGGCGTTGGTAAATACACCGAATATCCTTCCGCCAGAGAAAATAGATTTCGCGCTGATGTTGGAAGATATTCAAGACCCCGGCAATGTAGGTAGCCTGATTCGCTCAGCTGCTGCGGCTGGAGTCGATGCGGTATATCTGTCTCAAGGTTGCGCTGAAGTCTGGTCACCCAAGGCATTGAGAGGAGGGCAGGGCGCGCAGTTTAGATTGCCAGTTGTTGAGGGTGTAGATTTAATCAATGAAATCGAAATTTTCAAACAAAAATTCAAGGCGCAAGTTTTGGCCGCTACCATGAATGGCGCATCTTTATACCAACAGAATCTCCTGATTCCCACAGTATTTGTAATGGGAAATGAAGGTGGCGGTTTAAGTGCTGAAGTCATCAATCAATCAAGTCGAAGCATAACGGTCCCAATCAAAGACTCGGTGGAGTCATTAAATGTTTCATCTGCCGCGAGTGTTTGTTTGTTTGAAACGCTGAGGCAGCGGATTTTGTAGTAGAAGAAACTGTTGTTTTGAATAACCACTTAATATTGACTGCCCTGACGTTGTTTACCAAATTGTAGTTTTTCCATATGTTGGTTTTTATCTTGGTAGCGATAACGCAATGTTGTGTGAGCCGCTATCGATTCAAGCGATGCTTTCTGGATTAACATTAACATGGCGACGTTGTCATAAAAATTGCATATTCTTTTGTTAAATTGAGTTTTAATCAAGCGCTAAAATAACATGCTTGAAGCGTCTCAATTTGGCGACATTTCCTTTATTTTTTTGTGTTAATTTTATATTTTATCAAGACATAAAAATGTAGGCATGAACTGAAATTTCATAACATATTGATTTTTATATAAATATTTTTATTTTTTGTCTATGGAAAAATGAAAAGTTTAAATGCAATATCAGGTGGCATGTGATATGCTTACATCCAAATGAATGGATATGTTGTGCTTAAATTCATGGTTGAATTTTTGTATTCATATAATTCCATTAAAAACATAGCAAACAACAGTGCGTCAGAGAAATCGTACATCAAATTAAAATAAGCTATTTTATAAATTTATTGGGTGACACCCTAAAGTTCTATAAAAAGCTACCGTTAAACTCAATAGATTCGGGGTATTAACTTTTTATTTTTTTAAGGAGGCTGCTATGCAACCTATCAAGAGTTTTATTGGAGTTGGTTTACTCCTAGTTGCTACGTCCAGCGCTTATGCTGCTACGGATTCATCTGGAGTATGGACTACCTGTGCTAGTGAAAGAGGTACTTGTACAATTTCAGGAACACAAGCCGTCAGATATGGTGCATCTGGTAAGTACGCTACTGGCACATTTAAAGATAACGTGAGTTGTTCTAATGCGGTTTTTGGTGATCCAGTTGTGGGCGTTACTAAGCAATGTGAAGTGTTAACGCCAACCCAAGCACCATCAGGATATGAATGGAAAAACTGCGGTAAAGAATGGGGAGCATCTTGCACGCCTTCTGGCATTCAAGCAGTGCGATACGGTGCAAATGGTAAATATTTCAGTGGCACCTTTAAAGCTACGACGGTCTGTGCTAACTCTGTTTTTGGTGACCCTATTCCTGGTATAGGTAAGACCTGTGACTTATTGTCACCTGTCACGCCACCTGTAGTCACATGGACAAAGTGTGCCTCAGAATATGAGACTTGTAAGTTTGACGGTACAAAAACTGTGAAATATGGTGCAAATGATAAATTTGTAACTGGTACTTATACAGGTTCAGTGAGCTGTGGCAACGCTGTTTTTGGTGACCCTGTTGCTGGCGTTAACAAAGCATGTTTCGTGTCATCTGCTGTAACTACAAACGTTCCACCTCCAGTTACATGGACAAAGTGCGCTTCAGAGTTTGAGACTTGTAAGTTTGACGGTACAAAAACGGTTAGATATGGTGCAAATGATAAATTTGTAACTGGTACTTATACAGGTTCAGTGAGCTGTGGCAACGCTGTTTTTGGTGACCCTATTGCTGGCGTTAACAAAGCATGTTTCGTGTCATCTGCTGCAACACCACCAGTAACACCACCAGCAACACCACCAGTAACACCACCAGTAACACCACCTCCACCAGTGGTAAATATTCCACCTGCTAGCCCTTCAGTGAGTGAGGTTTGCGAAAGGGGGACTGTATGTAAATCTAACACCGTAACTACTGATGCTTCTTGGACTAAATGTGCAAAAAGCACTGCATGTAAATTTACTGGGGTAAGAGACCTCGTATATGTAAGTAATGGTGTTCAGTATCCAACTGGAAGATGGAATAAGCAGGCTGAATGTAGCACGATGTGGATGAATATTTGGGCTACGGTAAAAGAGGCTGCGGGCGACTATTGCTTAGTTAGTCCTGAAATTGCTCCGCTAGCTGTAGCAGCAAAACCAACCGTCGCTTCTGTTCCACCAGTTAACCCTGGTACAAGCCGTGTTCTAACAAGAATGACTAATGTGATTCCTTCGGTCAATCAAGGTTCAACAGCAGGTGAGTTCCGTGTGAGTTGTGATTACTCTCACTTTAACTACGATGATCCAATTCGCTTTCCTAATGTTAAAGGTGCTGCGGGTGGTTTGATGTCATACTTTGGTAATGTTGGTATTGACTTCTCAACTACAAACGCATCAACAATGACTTCAGGTAATTCGACTTGTCAAGGTGGTATATTAAATCGGACTGCCTACTTTATGCCTGCAATGGTTGATACTAGATCTAATAAAGCGTTGGCACCAACTGGCGTTATGGTCTACTATAAAACTGGCTACATCGTGAAAAGCGTGGATGTAACTCCTATCCCAGAAGGTTTAAGAATGTTTGCTGGTATGGAGCCTGTCGTTCCAGGCATTAATAATACCCACATCAAGTATAGTTGTCGCTTAATCAATGGTGATGGAAATGATAAATCCTTTACAACCATTCCTCCTGATTGTCAGAAAGGGGATATGTATGTTAGCGTGGCTTTCCCTCAATGTTGGGATGGTGTGAATTTAGACTCACCTGACCATAAATCGCATATGGCATACACAACAAACAGTGGTTGTCCAGCGACTCATCCTATCGTATTCCCACGAATTGATGAGAATATTCACTACAATTTAGCAAATGATGGTGATAGTAAATACTTGAGATTATCAACAGATGCATATTCTACTTCTGTAGCTGGTGGTCTTTCTGGGTATGCTGGTTGGGTCAATGGTTGGGATAAAGATACCATGAATCTAATTGTTAAAGGTTGCCTAAATAAAGGGTTTGATTGTCAGTCAAATAGACTTCCTGACGGCAGAGAGTTGATGCATATTAGTAGTATGCCTGGTAATTAATCAGTCGAATCAAAGCTTGACTGAGTAATTTAGATCAATTGGTGCTATCTGTGTTAAACAGATAGCACCATTTTTTTGTCTATTGGTTTCGAGTTAGGTCAGTCAATTCAATGGCAATCCAAAGTTGGCATGAGTCCTAAAATACAATGAATATAAAGTGAAGTGGATTTTGAAATAAGTGGTTTCAGTCCTAAGAACAGACTAAAGAGTATATAGCTTTGCGGCCCAGCGCTTTAAATCTCTCTCCGCTTGCTCATATTCAGGGTAAATTTTTTCGACAATTGCCCAAAACTTGGCTGAGTGGTTCATTTCTTTTAAATGCGCGAGTTCGTGGCAAATCACATAATTAATAATGTGCGGCGGTGCTTGTATCAAACGCCAGTTCAGGCGAATTTCCTGATTGCTGTTGCAACTTCCCCAGCGTGATTTTGCATTGGATAAATAGAGGGCTGGTGTATTAACACCGAGTTTTGCGGCAAATAGTGCGAGCCTACGCGCAAAGTCACTTAAGGCTTGTTTGTGATACCACTGTATGGTTTTTCGGGCGATCATGGTTTGATCCAACGGATTGTTGAGCGAAATCAGTAAAACACCTAGTTGATAATCGGGTGCTTTGTTTGTTTTGTGCTCAACGACTTGCAGTGCAATGTCGTTGCCTAGCAGTAGTAGTTTTGCGCCGTTTTGCCAGACGATGGGTGGAATCGCATTTTCTCGTTGTGCACGGAGTTTTTTGCAAATCCAATCGGCTTTTTGTTTCAGTATGTCTTCAAGCTGTATCAGGGAGACGCGTTTAGGCGCATGTACAACCAAGCCTTGGGCGCTAATTTTTAAGCCGATAGTACGGCGTTGAGTGCGTTCTAGATGGTAGTCAATAAATTCGCCGTTGGGTAGTGCTATCCTTTGTTGGCTCATGTTGGCGGCAAATTTTTCATTTCAGACTCAATCCAAGTTTCGACTTGGATGTTGAGTGCGTCTGCCTTCAGCCCTTCACTGGGGATTAGCTTTCCTATGCTCATGGTAATCGTGCCAGGGCGTTTCAAGAAACTCCCTCTTCCCCATAAAGCTCCAGCATTGTGGGCAACGGGTAGGATGGGACGTTTTGCATAAGTAGCAAGCCATGCGCCACCAATATGGTACTTGCCACTTTCGCCAAATTTAGTGCGCGTACCTTCGGGGAAAATAATAATAAAAAAGCCTTTTTTAAGGCGATCCAACCCTTGGTCTAACATTTGTTTAAGCGCATCACGCCCACCTGCGCGGTTGATGGCAATAGGCGAAGTCATGGCTAAGCCCCAGCCAAAAAATGGAATCTTCAACAACTCACGTTTAAGCACCCAAACTTGCGGAGGCAACACTTGTTGAAACGCCAGCGTTTCCCATGTCGATTGGTGCTTAGCAAGCACAATCACGGGTTCTTTCGGGATATTTTCGCGACCAATCACTTGGTAACGCACGTTGCAAGTGAGCCGTAGCCACCACAACATGCTTAAAGCCCACTGTGAGATGACGATGTAGCGTCCGCGAGGGGATAGTGGAATGCAGATAATTAACGCGATAATGACAAACAAGGGTGTGTACAACCACATGCCAAGCGCGAAAATAAGGGAACGTAGATAGACCATGCTAAAAAATGTTGGCTAATGGTAAGTGTCAATAATATGTTGCGCCGCTTCTGCCAAATCAGCAAAAACCAAAGTACCTTCTGGCAGGTTGCCAGCGGCAAGCGTTTTTTCTCCGTTGCCAGTGCGCACTAATATGGGTTTTCCACCTGTGTTAGCGCCAGCAACTAAATCGCGTAGCGAATCACCTACGCAAGGCACATTGTTTAACTCAACCCCAAAGCGTTCTGCAATATCCTCAAACATGCCAGATTTAGGTTTGCGGCATTTACATAAATCCTCGTTCACATGCGGACAGTAAAATAGCGCATCAACACGGCCACCAAAGCTAGCCAAAGCGCGTAGCATTTTGTCGTGTATCGCGTTTAAAGTCGCCATGTCATAAATACCGCGACTAATGCCAGATTGATTAGTTGCAATCGCCACGCGGAAGCCATTTTGATTGAGTTGGGCAATGGCTTCCAAGCTGCTGGGCAATGCCACCCACTCATCGGGTGTTTTGATGTAGTTGGGCGAATCTTGGTTGATGACGCCATCGCGGTCTAATATGACGAGTTTCATGTTATGAGGCCAGTTTAGATAAATCTGCCACGCGGTTCATGGCTTGGTGCAAAGTGGCTAATAAACCCAAACGATTTGCTTTAAGCGCAGGGTCATCTGCATTGACCATTACGTTGTCAAAGAAATCATCGACAGGTGTTTTAAGCGCGGCAAGCGCTTGTAGCGAGGCTGCGTAATCACCAGTCTCAAATAACGCATCTGCCTCAGGTTTTACTTTTTCTAGGGCTTGCGCCAATGATTTTTCGGCGGTTTCTTGCAATAAAGCATCATTCACCTTAGCTGCAACAGGCGTCTCAACTTTTTTCAGAATATTGCTGACACGTTTATTGGCGGCGGCTAGCGCATCGGCCTCTGGCAAGCTCGCAAATGCGCGGACTGCGGCTAATCTAGTCGGAATTTCGCTAAGTAAAGCGGGGTTGAGCGCTAGCACGGCATCTACCTCTTGTGGGCTAGCACCTTGTTCACGTAGGTTGACACTTAATCGGTCATTACAGAAGTCTTGAATCGCTTGTAGCGTTGTGGCCTGTGTGTCAGGTGCTACATTAAATTGTGCCAATGTACTTTCAAGCAATTGGTTGAATTTAATTGGTAACTTGCAATCCATCAAAATACGGATAATGCCCAATGCTTGGCGACGCAAGGCAAATGGATCTTTGTCACCCGTTGGTTTTTCACCAATACTAAATAATCCTACTAATGTTTCTAATTTATCCGCCAATGCAACGATTAAACCAGTTTCGTTACGCGGCAATTCATCGCCCGCAAAACGTGGTTTATAGTGGTCTTCAATCGCGTAAGCAATGTCATCTTCAATGCCTTCATGTTGCGCGTAATAGCGCCCCATAATGCCCTGTAACTCTGGGAACTCGCCCACCATATCAGTGAGTAAATCCACTTTTGATAACAATGCTGCAAGCGATACTTTGCGGCTCAACTCTTGTGTTGGGTCAATTTGTGTAGCGATTTGCTCGGCGATTTTTTGCACACGCTGGTTGCGATCAAACTGTGAGCCGAGTTTATTGTGGTACACCACTTTGTTTAAGCTGCTGTAGAGCGTATCGAGTTTCTTTTTGCGGTCTTGGTCAAAGAAGAATTTTGCATCCGCCAAACGTGGGCGCACCACACGCTCGTTACCGCCAATCACTTTGCTCGGGTCGGCTGGTGAAATATTAGACACAATTAAAAATTTGTTGGTGAGTTTGCCGTTTGCATCCAACAACGGGAAGTACTTTTGATTCGCCTTCATGGTGAGAATCAAACACTCTTGCGGCACTTCTAAAAATTCGGTTTCAAACTGACCGAGTAAAACATTTGGGCGCTCAACCAAAGCGGTAACTTCATCTAACAAGGCATCATCTTCAATCGGCTTGAGATTTTCTTTCGTAGCTGCGGCATTAAGCTGGCGGACGATTTCAGCTTTGCGATCATCAAAACTCGCGATGACTGCGCCTTCTTCGGCTAATTGTTGTGCGTAGGTATCTGCATTGTTGAGTGTGATTGTAGGTGTTTTTGCCTCAAAGCGATGACCTTGTGTGGTGTTGCCAGCTTGTAAACCAAGCACCGAAACAGGCACAATATCGCTACCATGCAAGGCCACCAAGCCATGCGCTGGACGCACAAAATTGACGCTTTCCCAACCATCATTTATTTGGTAAGTCATCACTTTTGGGATGGGTAGTTTTGCAAGCGCATCTTCAATGGCTTTTTGTAAGCCATATGCTAAAGTCGCCCCTGTTTGCATCACATCATAAAACAACACATCGGCTTTGCCGTCGTTCTCTTTTCTAAGTTTTGCCACGGCAGATTCATCTGCACCAAGCCCTTGTAAACGCTTTAAAAGTGCAGGTGTGGCTTTGCCATCAGCATCTAAGCCGACTGTTACAGGCATTAGCTTTTGAGAAACTTGCTTATCACTTGCATTGCTCAAGACATTTTCAATCCAAACTGCAATGCGTCTAGGTGATGCAAAAGTTTTGATGGTTTTGCCGTATTCAATTGTTTTGTCTCTGTCGACCAAAGACATATCAGCTAATTTGAGCCATATTTCTAAAGCGAATGATTCACCTAATTTTTTCAGCGCTTTTGGGGGTAACTCTTCTACAAATAGTTCGACTAATAAATTGTTGGTGCTCATGCTGCGGCTTTCTTGTTTTGTTCTTGCTTGTCGCTTTCAAGTTTGGCTAATACCTCATCCGCCCATGCTTTGGGCGCCATAGGGAAGCCCAATCTGGCGCGGCTATCTAAGTAGCTAGCGGCAACAGAGCGGGCTAAATTGCGGATTCGGCCGATATAAGCGGCCCGTTCAGTCACGGAAATCGCGCCACGTGCATCTAGCAAATTAAAGGTATGCGCGGCTTTTAACACTTGTTCGTATGCTGGTAAGGCGAGTTGATTTTCTATCAAGTGCTTCGCTTGTTTTTCATGCGCGTTAAATGCAGTGAGCAAGAAATCCACGTCTGAATGTTCAAAATTGTAGGCAGATTGCTCTTTTTCATTTTGTAAGAATACATCGCCATATTTCACGCCAGGTGAGTATTCCAAATCGTACACATTTTCAACGCCTTGTAAGTACATGGCTAAGCGCTCTAAGCCATAGGTAATCTCGCCAGTAATAGGCTTACAGTTAATGCCGCCCACTTGTTGAAAATAGGTAAATTGCGTGACTTCCATGCCGTTCAGCCAAACTTCCCAGCCCAAGCCCCATGCGCCTAGCGTCGGGTTTTCCCAGTCATCTTCTACAAAGCGGATGTCGTTTTGTTTCAGATCAAAGCCTAGAGATTCCAGTGAGCCTAAATAAAGCTCTAAAATATTGGCAGGTGCGGGTTTAAGCACGACTTGAAATTGGTAGTAGTGTTGCAAGCGGTTGGGGTTTTCACCGTAGCGACCATCTTTTGGGCGGCGACTGGGTTGTACATATGCGGCTTTCCAAGGCTCTGGTCCCAATGCTCGTAAAAAGGTAGCGGTGTGGCTGGTACCTGCGCCCACTTCCATGTCGTAAGGTTGTAACAAGGTGCAACCTTGTTTATCCCAGTAGCTTTGCAGATTGAGGATGATTTGCTGAAATGTAAGCATGAAATTGATTGTAGGTTTAGACAAACGCTAATTCTACCCTAAAAACGGGTGCGGAATCATCTGGCGTTAAGTTGCGTTAAATGGTTGAATGCGATTGCTTATCATTAAATAGGTTGTTGATTTTAAATAGCAATTGTAATTTTTATAAGATTTTGTTAGAGTTGTGCTTATGTTAAGTCGTTGTCAAAAAATTTGGATTTGGTCTGTGATTGTGTGTTTTGCCTTGTTGCAGGCAATTTCACCGTTTATTCACGGGCATATTGCCACTGCATCTTCTTTGCAGGGTTCTGGCTTGCATATTCATGCGGAGGACGTTGAATTTTTGTTGAAAGATTATCACGAAGTGGGTGATGGTCATGGTGCATTTGAGCACTTTAGTATCAGCAACCAAGCCATGCCGCTTTACGTGGTGGGCGTGGATAAAGCGCTGGTAAAAGATTTAGATGTTTTCGTGTTGCCAGTATTGGCATTTATTCTGTTTGTTTTATTGCCGCTGAGAACAACGCAAGCCAAGCCGCAGTTAGTTGAATTCCTCCAACCTCAAGGTCGCTTGCTAAGAGAGCGACCTTCCCCTCGCGCACCACCACTCGCCTAAAAACTTAAGACGATTGCTCGGCGCTCAACTTTGAGTGCTGAAAATGTTTCAATTTTTAGGAGTGCTCCAATGAGTCCTTACTCAAAATACAAACCCAAGCTGCTGGGATGTTGTTTTGCGTTGATATCCATCATAAATTTGCATGCTTATGCCGCAGAAGAAAGTGCACACCATGATGCGCTCAATATCAATGCCGCACTGACACTGCATGATGTAACGGAAAAAGCGTTTGCGCGTAATCCCATGCAAGCCAGTTTACAAGCCAAAAAATTTGGTGTGGATGCTAGAAATGTGATGGCGAAAAGTTTGTTGCCGTATGCGCCTGCGGTTTCAATGCAACACCAAACTGATGGCATTGCTAGTGCCCGTGGCGAACGTGATTGGCAAGCCGAAGTAGAGTTGCCCGTTTGGTTGCCCAGTCAACGTGGCGCACGTCAGGGCGTTGCTGACGCTAGCAATGAAGATCTGCAAAAAAACCGAGAAAACACGCGCCTAGAAAGTGCAGGCAAAGTGCGTGATGCACTGTGGGATATTGCTATGAATACTCAGCTTTATGAGGTTGCTGCAAAGAAATTAGAGGCAACTAAAAAGCTGGAAGAGGATGTCAAGAAACGCTATCAGGCAGGCGAATTGGCCAAAGTTGATTGGATGCTAGCCGAGCAGGAAACCTTGGCGGCTGAGCGCGTCTTGGTGCGTGCCGAGGCCGAGATGATGCATGCACGCCATCGTTATATTGTGCTCACAGGTTTGAGCGACATGCCCGCGCAGTATGAAGAGAAAAGGTCTGATATTGAAGACTATGATCAGTCACCACTTTGGATAGCCGCAGAGTCACGCGTCAGTGTGACCGAACGTGTGCGAGAGTTGGTCCGCGTTGAGCGCCGCGAAAATCCGCAAGTGCTAATCAATGCGCGTACTATGCGCGGTCCTTTTGATAATGCTTATAACGACAGTGTGGGTGTACGGGTGCGGATTCCACTAGATAGCCAAGTGCGCTCCGCGCCCTTGCAAGCGAGTGCTGAAGAAGCTGTTGGTAGTGCGATGACCGACCGAGACAGCATAAGATTTAATTTGGAAACAGCGTTACACGAGGCTGAACATAATTTATCGGTGAGCCAAGAAGAGTTACGCATTGCCACCAAACAACATGAGATTGCCCAAGAAAGCTTGCGTTTAGCGCGCAAAGCGTTTCAGTTGGGCGAGATTGATCTCGTCAATTTAGTGCGTGTACAAACGCAAACCTTTGAAGCAGAGCGTGCTTATCAAATCCGCCAAATCCAATTGAAGTGGGATATTGCACGTTATAACCAAGCGGTAGGAGTTCTTCCATGAAAAAATTATTAGCAGTGCTATTGAGTTTTAGTTTTTGTGTCAATGCGACTGAAACAACCGCAGAAATTCGAATGTCATTAAAACAGCAGCAAAGTTTGGGCATACGTGTTTCACCTTTGGTCAAGAATGAAGCAATGCGTAGCAAGCAGTTTCCCGCTGAAATTACTGTGCCGATTTCACAAGAGCGCATCGTGACAGCGCCGCAATCTGGGTTGTTGGATACCTTGTATGTCGCAGCAGGGCAAGAAGTGAAAAAAGGGCAGGCGATTGGGCATATTAGTAGCCCCGAGTTAATAACTTTGCAACGCGAGTATTTGCAGGCCAAAAGCCAACATGGGTTGAATCAAAAAACGTATGGTCGCGACAGTGAGTTGTTTAAAGATGGCATTATCGCCCAGCGCCGTTATTTAGAAACCGAAGCCGCAACGCAGAGTAGTGAGTTAGAGGTGGCGCAGAAAAAGCAAGCACTCAAACTCACGGGCATGAGCGATGCGAGCATTGCGCGTTTGAAGTCTCCAGCGGATATGCAAGGTGGCATTACGCTCACCGCGCCCATTGCAGGGCAAGTGTTAGAACAATTGCAAACGGTGGGGAGTCGGCTCGATATGGCGATGCCTGTTTATCGCATTGGGCGATTAAATCCACTATGGGCGGAGATTCATGTCCCCATGGAGAATTTACCTGTAATCAAAGTGGGCATGCCTGTGACGATTCCCAAGTTAAATGCCAGCGGCAAGCTGATTGCGATTGTGCGTAGCGTGAATAAAACCGATCAAACCTTGCATCTTCGTGCTGAAATTAACCAAGGCGCAGAGCGTTTATCCCCTGGGCAATTTGTGGAGACTGAGATTCAGTTACAGGGTGACCCATTACAAAACAATGCTACGCATTTTAGCTTGCCTAAATCCGCCTTAGTCAGACAGGGCAAAGAGAGTTGGGTGTTTGTGCAAACCAAGCAAGGTTTTCAGCCGCTACAAGTGAAAGTGTTAAGCGAGCAGGGAGATTTAGTGGTGTTAGATGCGCCATTGCAGGGTAGCGAAAGTGTCACCACCACAGGCACCGCAGTGCTTAAGGGCATGTGGCTTGGCATAGGGGAAAACTGATGTTATCTCAACTGATTAAATATGTGCTGTCCCAGCGCTTGCTGGTGGTGTTGGCTTCCATTGGCATGATGGTGGCAGGTGTCATGGCGTATCAAACGCTGCCGATTGATGCATTCCCAGATGTGTCATCTACGCAAGTTAAAATCATTATGAAATCCCCAGGGATGACGCCTGAAGAGGTGGAGTCGCGCATTACCGCGCCCATTGAGGTGGAAATGCTGGGCATCCCCAAACAATCGGGGCTACGCTCAGTGGCGAAATATGCGCTCACTGACATTACCGTCGATTTTAACGAAGGCACGGATATTTACTGGGCGCGTCAACAGGTGGCAGAGCGCTTAAATGGCATTATGGGCAATCTACCCAGTAATGTCAGCGGTGGCATTGCGCCCATGACCACGCCACTCGGTGAAATGTTTATGTTCACCGTCGAAAGCGACAAGCTGAGTTTGCAAGAAAAACGCAGCTTGCTCGATTGGGTCATCCGTCCACAGCTACGCACAGTTACAGGTGTGGCGGATGTGAATGTGCTGGGCGGTTTGGTGCGTAGTTTTGAAATTGTGCCAGATAATGCCCGCATGTATGCGCGTGGCGTCAGCATGGCATCGTTACAAGAAGCCGTGGTCGTCAATAATCGTAACGATGGCGCAGGGCGCTTGAGTGATGGCGAAGAAACCTTGTTAGTACGTTCAGAAGGCGCGTTTAAATCGTTGGATGATGTTAAAAATACCGTCATCCGCACTGAGCAAGGCATGCCCGTGCGCATAGCGGATGTCGCAGAAGTGCGTATTGGCGCACTTACCCGTTATGGTGCGGTGACAAGCAATGGCAATCGTGAAGTGGTCGAAGGATTAGTGCTCGGCTTGCGCGGTGCCAACGCCAAGCAAGTGGTCGAAGGCGTGAAAGCCAAGCTGGAAGAAATCAAGGCCACACTGCCGGCCGATGTACGCATTGAAGTGTTTTATGACCGCAGTAGCTTGGTCGAGCGTGCGGTTCACACCGTCAAAAAAGCGCTGCTTGAAGCCGTAGTGTTAGTGCTGATATTGCTGGTGCTATTTTTGGGCAATTTGCGCGCGGCGGTCACCATTGCCATCTCGCTACCGTTAGCCGTGTTGCTAACGTTTATTTTGATGCAATATTTTAATATGTCCGCCAATTTAATGAGCTTGGGCGGGCTTTCTATCGCCATTGGTATGTTGGTGGATTCCGCCGTAGTGGTGGTTGAAAACATTGTTTCGCATATGTCGCATCATGATGAAACACCGCAGCAATCCCGCGTGCATCAAGTGTTTACCGCGGTGCAAGAGGTGAGCGTGCCAGTGGTTTCTGGTGTGTTGATTATCATCACCGTGTTTTTGCCGTTATTGAGCTTGCAGGGGCTAGAAGGCAAATTATTTGCCCCAGTCGCACTCACCATTATCTTCGCCTTAACTGCATCTTTGGTGCTTTCTGTCACCATCATCCCCGTCATCGCCTCGCTGTTGCTCAAGCCACATAAAGAAGAAGAGCCGTGGTTAGCGCGTAAGGCCTCTCAACTTTATCAGCCATTATTAATGTGGAGCATGCGCCATCTACGCACCATGCTGATTGGTGCGCTGATATTGCTGGTGTTAACGGGCTTTGTTTATACCAAAATTGGCAAAACGTTTATGCCGACCATGGATGAGGGCGATTTGATTATCGGTGTAGAAAAACTGCCCTCCATCAACCTCAAGCAAAGCATGTTGAACGATCAAAACCTGCAACGTGCCATCTTGCAGCAAGTGCCAGAAGTGAAGGCGATTTATTCCCGCGTGGGGTCGGATGAGTTGGGTTTAGACCCCATGGGCTTAAATCAGGCTGATAATTTTTTGATATTAAAACCCATGTCAGAATGGCGCGATCCATCAAAACAAGTCTTAATCGAACGCCTTCGTGCGGTGATGGAAACGCTACCTGGCCTCGCCTATAACTTTACGCAGCCGATTGATATGCGCGTGAACGAAATGATCCTCGGCGTGCGTGGCGATTTGGCGATTAAACTGTTTGGCACAGATTTAAATGTGCTAAATGAACAAGCGCAAAAAATCGTGCAAGTGCTAAAAGGCATTAAAGGTAGCCAAGATGTGTACACGCCGCAAAACTCGGGCGTGCAATATCTGCAAATTAAAGTCGATAGGCTGGCAGCGGGCAGGCTGGGTTTTTCCAATAATGAAATCAGCCAAATCTTACAAACCCAGCTAGAAGGCAAAGTACTCGGCATTGTGCAAGAAGGTGTAAGGCGCACGCCTGTGTTGATGCGTGGTGATGAAACGGTGCGTGATTCAGCGGCTGAGTTTCAAAACCTCATGCTCACGCTGCCTAATGGCAATAACGTACCGCTTTCTACCGTGGCTAAATTAGAGCGCGTAGAAGGCCCCGTGAAAATAGACCACCAACAAGGCGCACGCATGGTCGTTGTCGTGGCTAACGTCAAAGGGCGCGATTTAGTCAGCTTTGTAGAAGAAGCCAAACAAAAAGTCAGCAAAGAAGTGCCGCTTGCCGAAGGCTATCATCTGCAATGGGGCGGGCAATTTGAAAACCAACAACGCGCCGCCGCACGCTTGGCAATCGTCGTACCGATAGCACTTTGCTTGATATTTTTGCTACTGTTTATGACCTTTCAATCCGTCCAGCAAGCCTTGCTTATTTTAGCCAATATCCCATTTGCGCTCATCGGTGGTGTATTCGCACTCTGGCTGGCGGGCGAGTATTTATCAGTGCCAGCCTCGGTAGGCTTTATCGCTTTGCTAGGTATTGCCGTATTAAACGGCGTAGTGATGGTGAGCTACTTTAACCAGCTAGAAACGCAAGGCGTAGATAAAGCAAGCATAGTGCTTGAAGGGGCAAAACGCAGGCTAAGACCCGTGTTAATGACCGCCAGCATTACTGCATTTGGCTTAATCCCACTACTGTTTGCCACAGGGCCAGGTTCGGAGATACAACGGCCGTTGGCGATAGTGGTGATTGGTGGGTTAGTGACTTCAACCACCTTAACGCTATTGATGTTGCCGATGTTATACCAGCGGTTGATACAGAAGATTAAGTAAACGAACCAGGTGGAATTTGGTAAGACGCTAATAAGCGATAGCGCATTACGCCGTAATAAACGATGCGAATGGTTGCAAAGGTGTGCTTACTGGATTGCACGTCCTTAGTCAATAGCCTGTTCGGGCTATTTAACAGACCTTAACATTAGATATAATTACTAATGATTATTATCATTTTTTTGTATTTTTTTCATAAGATTTGAAAGGGAATTTATGAAACGTAAGGCTAGAGTAAAACTAATTACTTCTGTATCTTTAGCAATTTCCGCTTTAATTCAGTGTGGTTTGTCAAATGCGGCTGTCATAAACATGGAGTCTATGCTCGTTAGCCAGAATGGATATAAGACCGAGTTTAGATTTTCATACGATGACTCTATAAATTCGGTTATATTAGATCAGAATAGTAGCGCATTGAAGAGTTTTAGTTGGGCAGTATATTCGGGACAGACTCTTCTGCATAGTCAGTCAATCATCACGAATGGGGTTTTTACATCCACTGATGGAGCCTGGTCTTTCAGGTACAACACTTCGACTGGAATAGAGTCGTTGCAAACGGGAGAATACCTGCCAGGACATTATTTATTTACAACTACACGAGCAGTATATGGAAAAATTCCATATCAAAATGCTAGAAGTTTGGTTGTGCTAGGCAATACAATTGTATCTACTTCTGTGTTTCAACCACCGTTCCGTGTAGCCACGGTTGCCTCGGTGCCTGAACCCTCCACTTACGCAATGATGGGTATGGGGGTTTTGGTGTTTGTAATGGTGGCTCGACGGAGTCAGCAGCAGGTCTAGGTGTCAACAAAAGCTCGAGTAGCTCGTTGAGCTTCATTTTTCATCTCGTAAGTTGGGCAGACATAAGAAAGCCCAACGTTTAGCTTAAATCACAACATATGTTGGACTTCATTTTTCAGTCCAACATATGTGCTTAATCAACTCGTTTACAGCGCTTCTTCTTGTAAAAACACCCTTGCATTGCGCGGTTGCACAAACACTTTTGAGCCTACGCTGATATTGAGTTGCAAGAATTTTTCGCGTGTGAGTTCGGCTTCTACAATCTCGCTTTGTTTGTCGCGTTGCAACTCTAAACGCACTAGTGGGCCGAGTGAGTGAATGTAGGTGACGCTGGCTTCAATGGCGGGTTTTCCGTTGCTTTCGTTGAGAATATCAATGTCGTGTGGGCGCACATAGGCGAGGGCGGGGCTGTCTTGTGTGGTTTGGTGGTGCTCAATATCGAGTGTTAGTGTATCAATGTGGGCGCGGCCTTCATGCACGCGGCTGTGAAATAAATTCACATTGCCTAAAAACTGGTACACAAACGGCGTGGCGGGTTTATCGTAAACCTCTTGCGGCGTGCCGATTTGCTCTACCTTGCCGTGGTTCATGACGACGATGCGGTCCGCCACTTCGAGCGCTTCTTCTTGGTCATGCGTCACAAACACGCTGGTGATATGTAACTCATCATGCAGGCGACGCAACCAGCGGCGTAAGTCTTTACGCACTTTTGCGTCGAGTGCGCCAAATGGCTCATCCAGCAACAGCACTTTTGGCTCTACTGCTAGGGCACGTGCTAGCGCGATACGTTGGCGTTGACCGCCAGAAAGTTGCGGTGGGTAGCGGTCTGCCAGCCAATCGAGTTGCACTAAATCTAATAGCTCGTGCACGCGTCTGTGAATCTCTGCATCGTTGGGGCGGGTTTCTTTGGGGCGCACGCGCAGACCAAAGGCGACATTTTCAAACACGGTCATATGGCGAAACAACGCATAATGTTGAAACACAAAGCCTACGTTGCGTTCGCGCACATTGCGGTCTGTGGTGTTTTCGCCATTAAACAGAATGCTGCCTTCGTCTGGACTTTCCAAGCCAGCAATAATGCGGAGTAGCGAAGTTTTTCCGCAACCTGATGGCCCAAGTAAGGCGACTAATTCGCCACTCGGCACTTCTAGGTTGATGTTTTGCAGGGCAGTAAATTTGCCAAAATTTTTGCTGATGTTGTTGATTGAAATGCTCATGGTTGACTCGCTTTATTTATTCTTCAGATGATTTTTCAATGGCGATGGCGGCGCGTGCGGCTTGCCATTCCACAAAGGTTTTGAGGGCTAAGGTAATTAACGCCAAAAAGGTGAGTAGCGATGCCACCGCAAACGCCGCGGCGTAGTTGTACTCGTTATACAAAATTTCCACATGTAATGGCATGGTGTTGGTGAGGCCACGAATATGCCCAGACACCACCGATACCGCGCCAAACTCGCCCATGGCACGCGCATTGGTGAGAATCACCCCATACAACAAGCCCCATTTCACGTTAGGCAAGGTAATGCGCCATAAGATTTGCCAACCAGAAGCGCCTAATACTAGCGCGGCTTCTTCTTCCTCTTTGCCTTGTGCTTGCATGAGTGGAATGAGCTCACGTGCTACGAAAGGAAATGTCACAAAGATGGTGGCGAGTACAATGCCTGGGATGGCGAAAATGACTTTGAAATCATGATCGGAAAGCCAGCCACCAAACCAACCTTGCAAGCCAAAAATCAACACGTAAATTAGCCCTGCAATGACGGGTGAGACGGCAAAAGGTAAATCAATTAAAGTGATTAACACGCTTTTGCCTCTAAACTCAAACTTTGCAATCGCCCATGCGGCCGCAACACCAAACACTAAATTGAGTGGCACAGCAATGGCGGCGGCGATAAGCGTGAGTTTCATTGAGGACAGCGCATCCTCCTCAGTAATCGCAGCAATATATACATCAAAGCCCTTGCGTAAAGCTTCAGTAAAGACGGCCGCGAGCGGAATAAATAAAAACAAACTCAAAAATGCGATGGTGATTGCGATGAGTAACCAACGCACAAGTGCTGATTCTGACGTGGCGCGGCTGCTGGCGACTTTGTTTTGGTAGCGGCTAAATTGTGATGTAGAGCTAGACATAAATTTTCTTCTTTTGTATGCGTGGGTGGTTTATTTAATGCTGCCGTTACGTTTGGCGCTCCACCATTGCAAGCCGTTAATGGTGAGTAATAATGCAAACGAGATGAAGAGCATGACCACCGCCACTGCGGTAGCACCAGCATAATCATATTGTTCGAGCTTGGTGATGATAATCAGCGGCGTGATTTCAGAAATCATGGGCATATTGCCAGCGATAAAAATGACAGAACCGTATTCGCCAATCGCGCGGGCAAAGGCAAGCGAAAAACCAGTGAGCAGGGCAGGCCAAACTGCAGGTAAAATGATTTTGTAAAATGTTTGCCAGCGATGCGCGCCCAAACTGGCGGCGGCTTCTTCAGTTTCAGCCTCTAAATCTTCAAGCACGGGTTGCACGGTGCGTACCACAAAAGGCAAGCCAATAAACGTAAGCGCAATTACAACGCCTAATGGGGTAAACGCCACTTTAATGTCATGCGGTGCTAATAAACTGCCTATCCAGCCGTTGGGCGCGTAAATGGCTGTGAGCGCAATGCCCGCAACTGCCGTGGGTAATGCGAAAGGTAAATCCACCAGCGCATCCACAAGTTTTTTGCCAAAGAAGTTGTAGCGCACCAACACCCAAGCGGTTAGCAAGCCAAATACGCTGTTAATCAACGCGCCAATCAGCGATGCGCCAAAGGTGAGTTTATAAGTGGCGACCACGCGCGGCGCTGTCACTGCGTGCCAAAACTGTTCAAAAGTTAATTCCGCTGTTTTTAGAAAAACCGCAGCGAGTGGAATCAATACAATCAAGCTCAGATAAAGCAGGGTATAACCCAGTGATAAATGAAAGCCTGGCAAGACGTTGTGTTGTTTTTTTAGAAGTGACATAGTGTTTCGCAAAAATGAATAGGCGCTAATGTAACGGATAGGGCTATATATTAAAAATAATAAGTTTTTATATCTTTATATTTTTGGGTTATAAGGTTCGTGTAAATGCATCGCTACACCACAACTTTTAAGTTTTTAGCACTTTTAAGTTTTTAGTGTTGAAAATGACGGACGGTTGTAACTCTTTAGCGTGAGCAGGCTTGCCCAGAAGGTAGCCTTGCAATAAATGTGCACCAGAGGCAATCTCAATATCAAGTTGTGTTTGGGTTTCAATGCCCGTTGCAATAGGCTCTGCACCTACATCTCGTATAGTTTCAATTAAGCCATGCAACGCCTTATGCAGACGAGGTGAATTTTCTGCTTGTTGGATGATGCTGGTGTCCAATTTAACGTAATCCAGATTCAGTTTCCACAAGCGATCAAGGCGTGTTTTGCGACCACCAAAATGCTCGATAGCCACCTTGTAACCACGCTCTCGGTAGTTTTCAATCGCTTCAAATAACAGCCTGTCGTTCTCAATTAAGCCTTCATGTATTTCAATGACTACGCGCTTGGTAGGCAAAGCATTGCTGTGTAAAATATGCTCAAACACTTGCCCATGTGCACTGACTTCGGTAAGTAGTTTTGGGTGGACTTTCAAAAACAGCAAGCCATTTTCTTGATAAATTTGCCTAAAATTCAGTACGTGCAAGGTTCTACTTACGCGGTCAAACTGTACCAATTTTTGTGCTTGTTCTGCATAGGTGAAGGCAAAATCAGGGCTGCTGGGTAGCTCCCCACCGAGGGATGGACGCAGCAAAGCCTCATGTCCATATAATTCGCCTGCTTTACTGTCGTAGATGGGTTGAAATGCCGTATTCAACCTGACGCCTAAAAACGTGCTATTAAATTCGCCTGTTGATTGCTCGGCTAAATCGTAGTCATCTAAATTAAGTAACAGTGCTGTTTTAAGTTCTAGCCTTAAACGATCAATAGATTCAGAGTTGTTATGATTTTGGATTGTTTCAATAGACGCCATTTTGTGTTCCAAGTCAGTAATGGCTGTACTTTAACGCCAATATTAAATAATTTAAAAGAATATTAAATAATATAATTATTCTTTATAGTTATTAAATGGTGAGGTCACAGGTATGAATGTAAAAAGATTTAGTACTTTTTTGTAATCTGTGAGATTGTCTGGTTTATCAGCTAATATTCAATGTGTTTCATATCAAACAGGGTGTTTTGTGGCTAATAATCAGTACGAATTAACAATGATTTTGGGTTCATTAGTTTTGGATGCGTTCATCGCCAATTCTTCGAGTTTAGTTTTTACCCTACCAGACACTTTTGATGTTTTAGAGCACAGACATGAAGCAGTGGATTTTGTTGTTGAAGGTAATGTTATAAGGTTTAGTTCAATTTCAACTCGTAATCGAATGATTGCTGAGTATGTGTACATGAAAAATCTAACAGACTTTTCGAATGATAATACCCAATGGTTTTTAACTGCTTATGACCTGTGGCATCACGAAATAGGTGAAAAAGATACCGTTACAGGTATGTTGCTGGCAAAAGTACATCAAACAAATGATGTTTTTATGATTGGTGTAACGGTAATTAAGAATAAATTGCTTCGTGTGTTTGACGTGTTGCATCTAATTGAGTGTGCTTTGCCTTGTATAGAAAACATAGCTATCAATAGCTTGATGCAACTTATAGAAGCTCAGCATGATGTTACAAAAAATGATTTTGCAGGAGGTATGTTCTTTAACAAACTGGAAGATAAGCTTGCAAATATGCCAGATTATTGTTTAGCAATTCACAGACATTTGTTGACTAATGCTACTGAGCCGACTATCGCGCTTTATCCCGTAATATTAATTGCATATGCAAAATCGATGAAGAGCGAATCATTAAGACTAGTTTTAAATGATGCGAAATCAGCCTTTAAGTTAATCAAAAATGCCGCTATATGGACTTTAGGTAGGTTTGTTTTCTTAAACATATATCAGGGTGAGGATGTGAATATAGTTTACGAAGAAATTTTAGCTAATACTGCAAGTTCAGATGATGATGTGCGTTTTTCAGCGCAACGCGCTGCTGCTTCTGTAGCACACACGACAGACTTTTTTGACGATGCTTTGACAAAGTTTGCAAAATCAAATGACCAGTATGTTCTTGGTTTATTGGTCGATACACTCTACTTTCATACTGATGAAATATCTCAGAAACAATGTTTTGGATATTGGTTGCAACTGATGTCTGGGCTGACCTCAGAAAAAGTAGGCATTCTTAATCAGTTAGATTTTGCACTAAGCCGGCTAGTTGGTCGAGAGGAATATCAAGGTCAAATAATTGAGTTCTGGACTCAATGGAGCAAGCTCAATACAACGCACCTTGCTCGGGATAAAACAGTTGCGGATATATTTAATGATACTTTACATGCAATAGCCAACAAACCAAGTTTACTATCAAGAGTAATTACTGGTTGGTTATTAGATGATGACCAAAAGCTCGCTTCGGCTACCTCTGGGTTGTTATCAAGTTTATGGGTGAGTGGTCAAAGGAATCAGGAGTTTGATACTGCACAGTTGGAAGATTTATCTCGTGATGACTTTATGTTTTTAGCTAGAAAAATGCTGGGCTTTGTTCACTCAGAATCGCAACTCTTGTCACTGACATTTTCACTACTCAATACCAAAAATGCAAAAGAGAGAGTCTATGGTATCGTCAATTCATTATTGATCACTCAGATTGGTGCGGATTACCCACTTGCAACAATTGAGGCTATAGAAACGCAAAAACAACTAACACAAGATGAAGAGCTAAAAGCATTTCTTGATCAGGTTTCAACAGAAATTCACAAGCGAATAGATGCTTTAAATGCTTTACCGATGCTTAAAGAGTTACGTCCACCGATACATCTTGAGCGCGAGTTTACAAAAACACGAGATAAGCAAATGCAGTCTTCCATGGAGGAGGCGCAAAAAGGCTCAATTTTTCGACAGCTTTGTGCTGAGGTGCCAATTAAAGCGGGTGTAGCTTTTTTTAGTTACAGAGATGGTGCTTACTCTGAACCAGCCCATATGGCGGAGTTTTCTAATTCAGTTCAATTACCTAGGAGGCATGTGTGTGATACGGTTGGTCAAGAAATTGAGCAATTTCATTTCCGTACTGCCAAAAGGGAAGATAAATGAAGCTTATTATTTCGCAATATCTAAGGACTCTGAAAGAGCGCGATGAGTTTGACAGGCTTTTACCAGACTTGTTGTTGGAAATGGGGTATGTGGCTATATCAAAACCACAAACAGGTGTTAGACAGTATGGTGTCGATTTGGCAGTTGTTGGCGTTAATCCTGAAGATGGTATTAAGGAGCTTTTGCTAATCGTAATTAAACAAGGAGATGTTGGTCGCAGTGATTGGGATTCTGGCCCTCAATCGGTGAGAGCTAGTTTAACTGAGGTTTGGGAGGTGTATTTTAAAACGCATATTGACCCATCACACGAAAATTTACGTAAACGAATAGTTTTTGCCACTACTGGCGACCTAAAGCAAGACACGCAAATAAGTTGGGATAGTTATGTAAAAGATAACTCATTAAAAGCAAACTTCGATTTTTGGAGTGGAGATAAAGTTGCATCATTAATAACAGAATATATGTTGAACGAAAATGTCTTTGATGCAGAAGACCGAAGGCATCTAAGACGAGCGTTGGCGTTGGCTGGCACAGTGGATTATGACCAAAAGGATTTATACCGATTATTTTTAAAGCAACTGGGATTAAATGAAAAAGGTGAGTTGGTCAAAACTATAACCAAATCCCACAAACTCATCAAAGCGCTACGTATTGTTAATTTGGCGACACAGATATTTGCTAAATGGGCTGAAGAAGAGGGGAATTTGAAACAGTCTTTGATTGCCACAGAGAGGGCTATTTTATGGTCTTGGCATCGTATTCAGTTGGAGCCTACTGAAAGCCATTCTCAATACTATTCAGAATTAAATGAGTTTTGGCGTGCGTATAATTCTGTGGCACGTGAATATTATGAAAAGCTTTTAAATCATTTTAATGTGCAAGATGGGTTGTCAGGGTATACGAGGGAAAGCGCAGAATTCTCACTAATTGTGTTTGAGCAAATAGGGTTGCTGGCAACTATCGGTTTATCACAAATTTTAGTCGTAACTAGCAACCAAGAAGAAAATGAAGCTAACTATGAAAATGCAAAAACGATAGCTTCTGCATTATGTGCGCTAATTAAAAACAATCCTGTTTCTGGCTCGCCGGCTTTAGACAGCAACGTTATTGATATTGTTTTGGCGCTGACGCTACAGGTGTTAACTGGAAACGTTCTTCAAGCCCAAGAATGGTTGGTTGAGCTAGTGAAGCGATTAGACTACACATTGAAGTGTGGGCGAAACTTTCCAATAGCTACGGATTCATTAGACGATTTAGTCGACTTTATTGTCTATTCTGACGAAGAACTAACCAAAAAGATGATGAAAATGAGCTGGTTGTTGCCGACTTTAGCAGGCTGGGCATTACTTCTCGAAAAAGTTGACCTTTATGCTGTTTTGGTTAGGGGTACAAAAAATGACTACCCTGAGGTATGTATGCAGTTTTGGCATCCAACAGATAACTTGTCAAAATTCATTTATTTCTCTCAAGCACAGTTTCGCTGTGGCGAAGCCGAAGCACCAATACACTTGCCAGATAATCAAGAGGAGTTTCGTGAAAAAGCAATGGCGCTATTGAGTTCTAGTCGACATAATATTATTGATGCTTCGTCTGCTGGTATGGCGGGACTGTTAGCTTTGGATTTAATTGCATGCCGACATTTCAGAACGCCTGTGGCACCTTATTACTGGTACAGACTCTTTAGTGTAAGTAAGAGTGATAATGTAGCTCAGCAGGTAAGTGTCTGACTTTGCTTAGTCAATTATGGAGCAATGGAAGTTGCTCCATAATTAAGGGTTTACCTTACTTTTGATAAATTTCGTCAAACACGCCACCATCTGAAAAGTGTCTGTTTTGCGCTTTTGTCCAGCCACCAAACACATCATCAATCTTGATTAAATTGACTTTAGGGAACTGCTTTTCATATTTAGCCGCGACACTTGCAAGCGTTGGGCGATAGTAGTTTTGCGCGGCAATTTCTTGGCCCTCTTCACTATATAAATATTGCAAATAAGCTTCTGCCACCTTACGTGTACCACGTTTGTTGACTACTTTATCTACAACGGTGACTGGTGGTTCAGCTAAGATTGACAAGCTTGGTATAACAATCTCAAACTTATCTGGACCAAGTTCTTTTTGAGCCAAAAATGCTTCGTTCTCCCAAGCTAACAACACATCACCCACGCCACGCTCTACAAACGTTGTGGTTGAACCACGTGCACCTGAATCTAACACAGGTACGTTTTTGTAGATATTGCCCACAAATTCGCGTGCTTTTGCATCGTCATTGTTGTATTTTTTCAAGCCATACGCATAAGCAGCAAGGTAGTTCCAACGCGCACCACCAGAGGTTTTGGGGTTAGGCGTAATTACCGCAATACCAGGTTTTGCTACGTCATCCCAATCTTTAATTTTCTTAGGGTTGCCTTTGCGCACTAAAAACACGATGGTTGAAGTATAAGGTGAGCTATTGTTGCCTAAACGTTTTTGCCAATCTTTAGGGATAAGCCTTGCTTTTTCATACAATTGGTCAACGTCGTAAGCCAAAGCAAGCGTGGCAACATCAGCATCCAGCCCATCAATAATCGCACGTGCTTGTTTACCTGAACCGCCATGCGATTGTTTAAACGTGACAGTGTCACCTGTTTTGTTTTTCCAGTAGGTGGCGAATGCTTTGTTGTAATCTACATACAATTCACGCGTTGGGTCGTAAGATACGTTGAGTAAGCTGACTTCAGCAGCCACCGAAACAATCGGCGTGAGCAACGCCCCAATTAACAAACCAACCTTAAATCTATTACTTAAATTCATTGTTTATCCTTTCTAGTTACTATTGTTTAGCATTTAAAGTTAGAACCCGTATAAAGAGACTTCAGTGTAGAAGAAGTTTGAAGAGTTTGACCTTGTTGGGTCGTTCCGATTGTCAGCGATGGTTTTACTGCTTTTAATAAAATCCCCTGCTTCAAAATAGGCGTAGCCCAAATTAACCGCAACTTGTGGATTGATCGGGAAGCGCACGCGTACATCAAACTCAGTTCCCAACTCAGTGCCACTTTGCCCCGATCTATCGCGCAAGTTAGCACCAGCGTTCCACCGGTCTGTGGCGCTATCTAAGCTATACCAGCTCAAGCCTGTATCTACTCTTACGTTGTCAAGAAATGGAATGTTGGGCTCAAACTCAACGCGTACCTTAGGTGTGCGAATGTTTTCCATTTGAATGTAATCATCGTTAGACCATGGTCTAGCAAAGCCAAACAAACGATCAAAACGCTCATTAGCGGTTCTGTCAGTACCCGTGGTTGGTACGTTGTCACCTGTTGCTACACCATAAAATGCGCTTAGGCGGGGTTTCCACGGGTGATTAAAGCTATAACCAACTTCTGCATTGTAGGCATGCGCATCGTGATCCACTTCAGCAATATAGGCACCAGTTGTAGTGTTTCTGCGATCTTGCTCACCCCATTGTTTGTTGTAACTTACGTCGTAATCAAAGCCGGTTTTTCCAACTACGCCATAGGCACGTAATCCGCCTGTGTGTATCTCTCTATCAATGTTGGCGGCTAGCAAAGCAGTACCAGTCAGTGGCAGACCTGTGCCAGTATTAAACTTAACTTTGTCGCCATCTTGTTTAAGCAGAAAGTAATACGGCTCAAAGGTGACGTATTGAGACCAAGTACGTAAATCACCAATCACGCCATAGAAGTTTTGTGAATCATCTGCTTCGTCAATTTTTGAGGTGAATCTTTGTAATGGGTTGACGGCAAAAAACTCTAATTGCCAATCGTTTCTTTTCTCACCAATCCCTGCACGAAAGCCTTCGAAGGTGTTAGTGGTGTTACGCCACTCGTTACGCGCAATCAAACGTCTATCCACGGCTTCCCATGCGTGTCGACCATACCTGGCCCAAATTGGTCGGTCATGACCTAAATCATCTTTACCCAAAAAGCTTTTGTCAAAGTAGAGCTCTAAATAGCCCTGTAGAAAATCAAGATGGTTGACATCGCGAATA
Source organism: uncultured Methylophilaceae bacterium (assembly GCA_964620425.1). Lineage (GTDB taxonomy): Bacteria > Pseudomonadota > Gammaproteobacteria > Burkholderiales > Methylophilaceae > DASXUG01. The sequence goes on from CAZUGV010000003.1 coordinate 39,648, forward strand.
TCGCCAGTGGTGGTGTAGTCACCATTGGCACGTCGTGAATCTTGAATCTCCACAGCGAAACGTAATGGGTCCAATATCTTTTTAACGCCTATATAGGCGCGTGTGCGGAACAAGATGGGGTTATCAACATTGTCGTTATTGCGACGGAAATCATTATCACGAAGTTCGTAGCGTATGCGGTGTTCTAAGCCTAGGTCTAGCCAATCTACACCATCAAATGCACTGTATTCTCTGAGCCAGGTTCTATTCGCCTCTTTTACGTATCGTGGAGGATCAGACTCTTTTTGGGTGCCGTAGCTTTTTCTTTCAATGTAATAGCCGTTGGCGTCTTGCTTCGCTTTCTTTTCTTCCGCGGCTATTTCTGCTAAGCGTTCCTTGATTTTGGCTTGTTGGGCTTGCTCCTCAGATGTTGCTGGTTTTATGTCATCTGCATACGAATATAAGCTGTGATTGAGTAAAAAACTTGATAAGCCTAGCGCAATTAAACTGTTATTGATTTTTTTTGTTGGTCGTTTTAAACGAGTAGTTAGGCGTAATTTCATGTTAAATTTCCTTATGAATTAGATTTCTGGTGATCCAGTCAACGCTAAAATATTTAAATAAATGTTTAAAGTAAATTAACCGCTGATTATTCAGAAGGTGAATTTGTAACATTGGGTTTAAAGCGAAACTTCTCACGCCTTTCGATTTGCGTGATTTTGCCATCGTGTATGGTGATTTCCACCGAGCCAAATCGTAGGGATTCAATCGCATTGACTATTTCTTGCAAGATTTCTTGCGTTACCGCCTGACTCGAATTTGTTTTAGCTGAAATATTCATGCTCTAAAGTGCTTGTGATGTTTGAGTGCATGCACTTTAACAATCATTTTTAATAATTAAAAATACTTTTTTGCGATATGAGTATAACTATTTCGCATATGTGGGCTGGGTTGTTTATCCTCTATAATCCTCAGAAGTAAAAGCACTAAGTTAAAATGACTTTATTGAAAGTTTCCATGAACACTGAGCATACTCACACCAATAAAGATTTAGAGGTAACACCTACGCCTGTTTCGCTCACGCAGGCATTTTGGTATTGGCTCAAGTTGGGTTTTATCAGCTTTGGTGGGCCTGCTGGGCAAATTGCCATCATGCATCATGATTTGGTCGAGCAAAAACGCTGGATTTCAGAAAAGCGTTTCTTGCACGCCTTGAATTATTGCATGGTGCTGCCAGGCCCTGAGGCGCAACAGCTTGCTACCTATATTGGCTGGTTAATGCATCGTACTTGGGGTGGCATTATTGCGGGTGTGCTTTTCGTCTTGCCTTCATTTTTTATTCTGCTGGGTCTGGCTTGGGTGTATATGGCGTATGGCAAAGTGCCTGCGGTTGCGGGTGCTTTATATGGCATTAAGCCCGCCGTGGTGGCGATTGTATTGTTTGCTGCATATCGCATTGGTTTACGTGCGCTCAAAAATAAGGTGTTGTGGGCAATTGCCGCCTTGGCTTTTGTTGCGATATTTGTATTTAAATTACCATTCCCCTTGATTGTGTTGGTGGCGGGTTTGGTTGGTCATATTGGCGGGCGAAATGCGCCCCAATATTTTAGCGTGGGTGGTGGGCATGGCGCTGCGGATAAGCATTTTGGCAAAGCCTTAATTGATGACGACACGCCTACGCCATCACATGCCTTTTTTAGCTGGCAAAAAATGTTGCGCATTGCAATGATAGGTTTAGGTATTTGGGTTTGCTTGATGGCAGTTTTAATTCTGCAATATGGTTGGAATGCTGCATTTACGCAAATGGGCTGGTTTTTTACTAAAGCTGCTTTGCTGACTTTTGGTGGTGCATATGCCGTGCTGCCCTATGTTTATCAAGGTGCGGTAGAGCATTATCATTGGTTAACCCCTACGCAAATGATAGATGGTCTGGCCTTGGGCGAAACTACCCCCGGCCCTCTGATTATGGTGGTGACTTTTGTGGGCTTTGTAGGCGGCTGGGTGAGTCAGGTGTTTGGTGCAGATGCCTCATTTGCTTCTGCTTTTGTTGCCGCTAGTATCGTTACTTTTTTTACATTTTTGCCGAGTTTTATCTTTATTTTCATGGGGGCGCCGTTTATTGAAACAACTCATGGCAACCTTAAATTTACCGCGCCTCTGAGTGCAATTACAGCCGCTGTGGTCGGTGTGATTTTCAATCTCGCTTTGTTTTTTGCATATCATGTGTTTTGGCTTCAGGGGTTGAGTGGCGCTGTAGATTGGCTGGCTGTAAGCATGGCTACGGTATCTGCACTGTTGATCTTGCGTTTTAAAGTTAACATCATTCGCATTATCTTTGGGTGCGCGGTAATTGGGGTGTTGTTGAAATTGATCTAATGCTTCATGCACGTATAGATCGTTTCAACGAGTTTAGCTGTATCTAATGGTTGCTTGCATCCAAGCCTTAATCGTCGATGCGGTTGACAATTTTTGCTACAGTACATTCATTCATTTGCAACCGTTTTGTCATAATTTGTGCATATAATATGTGTCCTAGTCAAAATGAAGGCAAAATCTTACTGTGAGAACGATCAATCAGTTTAAAGCGCAGCTATTAGCACAAAAAAACAATGGCTTTACCTTACTTGAATTGCTAGTGGTGATGGTCATTATTGGCTTGTTAGCGAGTTATGTCGGGCCTAAATATTTTGCACAAATCGGAAAATCTGAAACCAAGACAGCTAAACAACAAATTGGGGCTTTAGAGAGTGCGCTAGACCAATATCGATTGGATACTGGGCATTATCCCAGCAGTGAGCAAGGCTTAAATGCCTTGTTTGTAGCACCATCAAATGAGCCAAAATGGTCTGGTCCGTATCTTAAAAAGTCAGCACCAAGCGACCCTTGGGGCAAGCCGTATCTTTACAAATCACCTGGCGAGCACGCTGACTTTGATCTTTACTCATTGGGCAAAGATGGTCAGCCCGGTGGTAAAGATGAAAATGCTGATGTTTCTAACTGGTAATCTGTCATATTGATGATGTATGGATTATGAAGTTAAAGCCGTTAAGGGCAAAGAAATTGTCTTAATAACGATAGATGCGGCTGATGCACAGGCTGCAATCGCACAAGCAAAAGCGCAAGGCTTGATGGCGATTAGTGCACGAGCAACTTCAGTGGTTGGCGGTTTTAAGCGTCGGGTAGCGTTTCCCTTAGTGCTGTTTAGCCAAGAGTTGTTGGCATTGCTTGAGGCGGGGCTCAATTTGGTCGAAGCGATTGAAGGTCTCGCGGAAAAAGAAATTCGTCCACAAGTAAAAGCTATCTTGGATGCCGTGTTGCAATCACTCTATCAAGGTCAAACATTTTCAGCTGCTTTAACGCAGTATCCAGCTGCATTTCCATCGTTGTATGTGGCAACGGTACGTGCCAGTGAAAAAACGGGCGATCTACCTGAAGCGCTTGGGCGCTATGTGGCTTACGAGCAACAATTAGGCTTAGTCAAAAAGAAAGTGGTCACCGCATCTATTTATCCCTTGCTGTTGATTGGTGTTGGCGGTTTGGTGATTATGTTTTTGATGGGCTTTGTCGTACCAAAATTTAGCCGGATTTATGAAGGGACTGGCGGCAATTTGCCCTTTTTGTCGCAAATGTTATTAGCATGGGGCTTGTTTTTAGAAAGCCATGGGCGTGAAGTATTGTTTGGCGTGATAGCAACAATTTCAATTGTTATTTACGCATTTTCTCAATCCAGTGTGCGGCAAGCGATTGTGCAACTGTTTTGGCGTATACCTGCTTTAGGTGAGCGATTGCGTATTTTTCAACTTGCACGCTTTTATCGTACTTTGGGAATGTTGTTGTCTGGCGGTACACCGATTGTCTCGGCATTAGATTCTGTGGCGGGATTGTTGCAGGTTTCCTTGCGAAATCGTATGGAACAAGCCTCGTTGATGATACGTGAAGGTCAGCCAATTTCTGCCGCGATGGAAGCGGCTGCGCTGACAACGCCAGTAGCACTCCGTATGTTACGCGTGGGCGAGCGTAGTGGAAAAATCGGCGATATGATGGAACGTGTCGCTGCGTTTTATGATGAAGAATTTTCGCGCTGGATTGATTGGTTTACCCGTCTATTTGAGCCTATTTTAATGATGGTAATTGGTGTGGTGATTGGTGTGGTGGTGTTATTACTGTACATGCCAATTTTTGAGTTAGCAGGAAACATACAATGAGTCGTGTTATTCCATCGCAGGGCGAAATCGCACGCATTCGTCCTGACGACATCAAGCATGCACGCATCGCTGCAACGCGCGATAAACGCCGCGTTTTAGAGGCGTTGGAAGAGCAGCTCGATTTAAGTGCAGAAAATTTTGTCACTGCGCTTGGTGCGACCATGCATTATCGCGTGCTGGCAATGAAAGATATGCACGAATTAACCCCTGCGTTTGATGTCATTTCTTTTGCACAATCCTCGCAAAAAGAATGTATCGCCTTTACCAATCAACAAAATGAGTTGCTATTAGCCTTTGCTGACCCTTTTGCGGAAAGCCTGCAAGAGTGGGCTTTAGAGCATGTGAACGAGCACTTTACTTGGTGCTTGGCGCACCGCACCGATATTGCAGTTTATCTTTCTCAGCATGAAGAAACCATGCGCGCAATGGATGGCATGGTATCTCATGAGCATCAACAAAGCAGTGCCAGTGGTGAACATGCGGAGCACCTTTCACTTAAATCTATTAATGAAGATACCAACCCAGTTGTTAAGCTGGTTAACTCTACTTTGTACGATGCACTTAAAGCAGGCGTGAGTGATATTCACTTAGAATGTTCGCCCTCTGGCTTGGCGATTAAATATCGTATTGATGGTGTCATGGCTTCGGTAGGGACTATGCAAGGCACAGAAGCCGCAGATCAAGCCATTTCGCGCGTAAAAGTGATGGCGGAGTTAGATATTGCAGAGCGTCGCATTCCACAAGATGGACGTTTTAAAGTCGTGGTGCAAGGGCGAGAAGTCGATTTTCGCGTATCTATCATGCCTAGCGTGTTTGGAGAGGATGCCGTATTACGTGTGCTAGACCGCAAAGCCTTGTCGGACGAGGCTAAAGGGCTAAGTTTGCGTACCCTAGGTTTTGATAATGGGATTATTGCGCAATTTAGAAAGCTCGCCGCAGAGCCTTACGGCATGGTGCTAGTAACAGGGCCAACAGGTAGCGGAAAAACTACGTCGCTATACGCCGCAATATCAGAAGTGAATACGGGGCATGACAAAATCATCACCATTGAAGACCCAGTGGAATATCAGTTGCCAGGTGTATTGCAAATCCCCGTCAATGAGAAAAAAGGGCTCACCTTCGCGCGCGGTTTGCGCTCAATTTTGCGTCATGACCCAGATAAAATCATGGTAGGTGAGATTCGTGATGCTGAAACCGCACAAATTGCTGTGCAAGCTGCGTTGACAGGTCACTTGGTATTTACCACCGTTCACGCTAACAGCGTGTTAGATGTGATTGGTCGCTTTATGCATATGGGCGTTGACCCCTATAACTTTGTGGCCGCCATGAACGGCATTATGGCGCAGCGTTTGATTCGTACTGTGTGTGAGCATTGTGCCGAACCATTTGTGCCAGATGACCAATTGTTACTGGATTCAGCCATCCCCAAAGAGTTGGCCGCTAATATGAATTTTAGACACGGTAAAGGTTGCGGGCAGTGCAGAGGTACGGGCTACCGTGGTCGTCGCGCAGTGGCAGAGTTATTACTATTAAATGATGAAATTAGAGAAATGATTGTGGCACGAGAACCGATTCGTAAACTGAAAGATGCCGCTCGTCGTAACGGTATGATTACCTTACGCGAAGCCGCTGTCAAAGCCGCTGGCAATGGTGAAACTACATTACAGGAGATCAACCGTGTCACTTTTGTGGCGTGATCGCCTAAGCGTTGCCTTATATCCAGACCGCGTGGTGCTGGTGCGCCAACAACGCGGCTTAAATAAACGCATTGTGCATAAGCAGCAAGAACTCGTTACGCCCGAAAAACAAGCCCCAGTTTGGGAGACCGCGCTAGCCGAACTGGATGCAATGCTGGATTCGCATAATGCACCAGATGGCAAAAGTTATGCGGGGTGCGAGCTTAAAGTGGTGCTTGCTAGTCAATTGGTGCGTTATCTCGCCTTAACGCCACTAGCCCTAGCTATGAACACAGCAGAGAAAGCCGCTTATGTGCAAGGCGCGTTTCAAGAGATTTACGGTGCGGTGGCAGAAACTTGGCAAGTACAAGTCAATGATGCCGCGCCAGATGAAAGCATCGTTGCTGCTGCTGTAGACAAATCTTTGTTGCAAGGCTTGGATAATATTGCTAAGAAATATCAACTTAAACTCAGCGCTGTCCAGCCGCATTTGATGCAAGCATTTAATCTGCTCAGTCACCAATTCAAGCAACCACACACCTACTTTGCCGTCATCGAACCGCAACGTATAGTGATTGCAAAACTCAATAAAGGTAAGTGGCAGCACCTGCGTATGTTAGCGAGAGCAACGGATTGGGCGAGTCAGCTTGGGGAATTGGTGGAGCGTGAATCTTGGTTCGATGCGCCAGAAATCGCCTTAACTGACAAAATGGCGGTTACTCAACAATTATTGGTCTATGCACCAGAAATGGAAGTGACGAACTTGCCCGCCGTGGCTGGCTGGCAAATGCAGGCGATTGCGGAACCGCGTCTCGCTAATATGGTGGCTCTTAATGAGCGCAATTACTTAATGGCGGCAGGGGCTTTGTTATGAGTTTGTTCAAGCCAACATTGCAATTAGATTTTCGCGCAAAGCGTCCGCTATGGTCATGGCTAGGGCTGTTATTGTTAACCGTTGCGCTGTTTGTCGTGGTTTGGGTGTTTCAGCAGCAGCAAGCCTTAGCATTGGCGCACGAGAATATAGACGCACAACTTGCTCAATTAACTGAAAAAAATCAACGACATCAGCCTGTAGTGCAAGCGGACGATGCTGAAACTCGTGATGGCGCAATACAAGCACAATGGATTACCGACCAACTCGCCTTTCCTTGGGAGTCACTTTTTCAGGCATTAGAAAAAGCACAAGAGCCGAATATTGCCTTACTTTCATTGCAACCAGATACCAAGAAAATGCAAGTCAAGCTAGGTGGGGAGGCCAAAGATTTTAACAGCGTGCTGGCGTATATCGAAAAACTACAGGCATCACCCGTATTTAGCAAAATTTACCTCATCAAACATGAAGTAAATGAATCTATTGAACAAAAGCCGATTGACTTTACCTTGATCGCTTACTGGCAGGGCAACGATGAATAATACGATAGCCACTCTAAATTGGATGATGCGTCGGATTGCCGACTGGCTAAGTTATGCGGGTGTACTAGGGCTTGCATTGTTAATGATTACTGGTTTGAGTTATCAAGCCTTGGTATTGTCCAGCCAACAAAGCTTGTTACAAAAGCAGCAGGATTTACTAGCGCAGCAGCAGTCAATCGCTAATAAACCAAGTGAGGTGGTCAAGCCCCAACAAACCGAAGCAGAACTGGTATCGCGTTTTTATGCACAATTCCCCAAAGGTACGACCTTGCCAGATCAGCTAAAAGTCATCAGCAAAGCTGCTTATGATGAAAAACTGGCTTTAGAGATTGGCGATTATAAACTCACCACTGAAAAAAAAGGTCGCGTGACACGCTATGACATTCAATTACCTGTGGTAGGTAATTATGCGCAAATTCGTCGCTTTATTGCGCGTGTGCTTAAGCAGATACCTGTGGCGGCGTTAAACGATATCACCCTTAAGCGTGAAACCAGCGATGCGCCAAAGTTAGAAGCCAATATTGAGTTTGTCTTGTTTTTGAAAGGCGACACATGGCATTAGCTTTGAATCAACGTAATCTAGTGTTGGGCGGTGCTTTATTGCTTACGCTATGGGCAACCTATTGGGTTTCGCAACAAGAAAATTCTGACGAAGCCATTGATGTTGCTGAACCAGTACGTCGGGAAAAACTCAATGACACCAAGCCTAAAAACACCAACCTAAACACTGAGCAAACACCCATTTCAGCCAAGTCTGAAAAGAGGGCAGATACCACTGAGTCAACTGGGGGCACGTCTTGGGCTGGGGCCAAGTCTTGGGAAAGTTATCAGCGTCACGCCAGTCAACATCATCTAGGTGAAGTTAAATCAACGGAGTTGTTTGCCCCACACTCTTGGTATGTGCCACCACCACCGCCCAAAGTAAAACCAGTAGTGCTTGCGCCTCCTCCTCCGCCCAAGCCAGTTGCGCCACCAGCACCCTTTACTTATGTAGGTAAACTAGAGAATGCCCCTTCTGGGACCCAATACTTTTTAACTAGTAATAATCGTGTCTACACGGTGCAAAAAGGTCAAAATATTGATGCCAATTGGCGCTTAGATGGTGAAGATGCTAACGCTATGCGTTTAACCCATTTGCCAACTGGGCTAGTACAAACTTTTTCAAAATCAAACAACTCGGCTGCCATTAGATAGCGCCACGAGGAAAAAGCAATGAAACCGAAAACCACACCTGCCAAACAACAGTTAAAACCGCTGCAACAATTGCTTATGTTACTTTTTAGCTTGAGCGTTACAGCATGTGCAACAGCACCTTGGCCTAACAATAAAGCAACAGGTAAAACCCCAGAGGAAAAGTTAGCTAGCATTAAAGAAAAGGCAGATAAAAAGCCTGATGAAACCCCCGCATTAAAAGATTTACGCTTAGAGCAAAACAAAGCCATCACCGAGCTGTTAAAAGAAGCGGATACGGCAAAAAAATCGGGTAGTTTAGATGATGCAGTTTCGCTGTTTACACGCGTGGTTGCATTAGATGAAAACAATCTCATAGCCACAACGGCACTCAAAGAAATTGAGCGCGATAAAGCACATATTGCAATGGTTGAAGATGCACGTAAACAAATGGAGCAATCAAAGCTTGATGCAGCGCACACCACTGTGCGAAAAGTATTGATGGAGAATCCTAAACAACAAGACGCGCTGCTGTTGGCGAAAGAAATTAAAGAAAAACGCGGACTAGCTCGCAGTGAGCCACCAAAATTAAAGCCGCCATTTGAAAAGCCTGTCAGTTTGGAGCTGCGCGATGCCAACATCAAAGTGGTGTTTGAAGCACTATCACGCTCAACAGGCATCAACTTTATTTTAGATAAAGATATTCGCCCAGACACCAAAGCCACGGTATTTATTAAACAAGCCAAGATTGAAGATGCCATTGATATGGTGCTGTCATCTAACGGCTTACAGAAAAAAGCCTTATCAGAAACCAGTGCTTTAGTGTTTCCAAGCTTGCCCCAAAAGGTGAAAGATTATCAAGAGTTAATGATTCATAGCTTTTACCTCACCAACTCCACCGCAAAACAAACGGGCGCAATGTTAAAAACGATTTTAAAATCCAAAGATATTTATATTGATGATCGTCTAAATATGATTGTGATTCGAGACACCCCTGAGGTGATTCGTATTGCAGAAAAACTCATTGCTGCCAATGATATGGCAGACCCAGAAGTCATGTTGGAAATCGAAGTTCTAGAAGTCAATCGTAGCCGTTTGCAAGAGCTTGGTTTGGGCTATCCTAGTCAAATTTCAATTAATAACCAAATAGCGCTCACAAATACTACCGTAACAACAACAGGTTCGGGAACAGCCACAACCTTTGTAGATAGACCATTAACAATACTCAGCCTGCAAAATTTAGGGGCAGGCTCACTCAGTGTTTCACCCAATCCTGCTGTTAATTTTAGAAAAGTTGTGGGTGATGTCAATTTACTTTCAAACCCGCGTATTCGCGTGCGTAATAATGAAAAAGCAAAGGTTTTAGTGGGCGATAAAGTGCCAATTATCACTAGTAATGTCACGGGTACAGCATCTACGGTGACAGAAAGTGTGCAATATGTGGATGTTGGTCTAAAACTCGATGTCGAGCCACGTATCACACTAGATGATTTTGTGAACATTAAAGTAGGTTTAGAAGTCAGCTCTCTAGGTGAAAAAACCGTGACAAAAAATGGCTCAACCGTTTATACCATTGGCACACGCAACGCTAACACTATCTTACGATTGAAAAATGGTGAAACGCAAATTCTGGCGGGTTTGATTTCAGATGACGAACGTAAAAGCTCTACTGGCTTGCCAGGGCTTGCAGATTTGCCTTTGCTAGGACGATTATTTAAAAATCAAGAAAATAGAAAAAATAAAACCGAAATTGTACTTTCTATCACCCCGCATGTTTTAGGTAATATTAGCCGTCCAGATGCAGAAATTACAGAGTATTGGTCGGGTACGGATGCTACCATCAACGATAGACCGCAAACGGCTGGCGCGACAATATCAGGTGGTAATCGTGGAAGTAATGGCGCTGGTGCTTTCTCTCCTTCACCAACTGAGCAGCAGCCACCGGTTGATGTGCCACTACCTGTTGAAGTGGTAGAACCTACCCCTGTCGCTCCTACGCCTGCTGCACCAGCAGCAGAAAACGCGGTGCCACAATTACAAGAAGCTCCACCACCTATTCCTGGGTTAGCGCCATAGCGCCTATCAATTTGCATGTTAAATGGTGAGTAGATGAATACCCATTGCAAAGGATTTAGCTTAATTGAGCTATTGGTCACGGTAGTGATTGTGTCCATACTCGCTTCTGGCGCATTACCAATGTTTCAGTTATCGGTGCAACGTGCAAAGGAGGTTGAACTACGCAATAGTTTGCGCCAAATCCGTGAGGCAATTGATGCATACAAAGCTGCATTTGATCAGGGACGTATTTCCAAAACGGGGACAGAGATTCAACTAGGCGTTATACAAAATGGATACCCACCTAACTTAACTGTTTTAGCAGAAGGCGTGGTTGATGCTAGCTCCCCTAAAAAAACTAAAATTAAATTTTTAAGACGTATCCCACGCGACCCAATGGCAGAAAATAGCGATATACCAGCGGCTGAAACTTGGGGCACACGCAACTATGAGAGTAGCGCAGATGACCCCAAAGAAGGTGAAGATGTGTATGACGTATATTCTAAAAGTACACAAATTGGCATTAACGGTGTGCCCTACAAGCAGTGGTAATTGACTTACAGCCATTGATTTTAACGCCAGCCAACAGTGAAAGCCCGCAAATGAATATGCAACAACTTAAACGCAAAGTATCAACCAATCAATCAGCTGCTAAAAGCGGCTTCACCTTGGTCGAGTTGCTCGTGGTTTTGGCGATTATCGCATTGCTACTCACCGTGGCGATGCCGCGATATTTTAAAGGCGTAGATCAAGCCAAAGAATCCACGCTCAAGCACGATCTCAATACCTTTCGAGAAGTGATTGACAAATTTTACGCAGATCAAGGGCGCTATCCAGATAGTTTAGAAGAGCTGGTGACCATGAAATATATTCGTTCTGTGCCAGTTGACCCCATTACAGAGAGCAAAACCACTTGGCTGATTACCGACCCCGCGCCACCGCTAAAAGGCAATGTTTATGATGTACGCAGCGGGGCAGATGGGCAGGCCAAAGATGGCTCCAAATATAGTGACTGGTAGTATTAAACAATCGTAATGCAAGTTACCAACTATTATTTAAAGCATTCAAGCGGTTTTACCTATCTCGGATTAATGCTGATAGTCGCCATTGCGGGTATCGTGTTATCTGGTATAGGGATCATGTGGAAAACTGAAATGCAACGAGAGAATGAAAAAGAGCTACGTTTTGTTGGCGAGCAATATGTTGCCGCCATTGCCAGCTATTATGAATGTAAAGTCTGCGGTCCCAACCAACTCCCTAAAAACCTGAAAGATTTACTAAAAGACAGTCGGTCGCCAGGCTTGGTGCGTCACATACGCAAGTTATACCGAGACCCAATGACCAGAGGCAACGATTGGGGATTGGTGAAAGTGGGGGATAGAATCACTGGAGTGTATAGCAAATCTAAACTAGAGCCACTCGCAAAACCATATGATGCTGAACTAGAAAAAAAGAAAAAAGAGGCAGCTAAAGCAGTACTTGCAGCCAACGGCAACCAACTCAATACAAGCCAGACAACCACATCGGCTGATAAAACAAATACCAACAGCAATAACACAGGTGCAAATGTTGCAGGCTTAAATAAAACGGAAAATAAAGCCAGCCTCAATAAAACGGGTATCAATAAAACGGAAGCGGATAGCGTGATCAAACCCAGAAAACCAAGCTACCAAGATTGGCAGTTTGTGTATGGCGGTGCGGTGCAAAATACAAGCAACCAGATCAATATTCAATCGTCCTCCAATCTAAGCGATCAAAATTCAGCATCAACACTCAATGATAGTCAGAGTGCAAATCCAAATGCCGATCAAAACAACAATCAAAATAGGGAGTCAGTGCTCGAAATATGTCAATCGGCCTATTTGGAGGCAACGCGGGCGTGTAGAGCGCAACAATCTATTGATAAAGATAAAAATGCCGCACAGTCATGCTTACAAGCAGCAAAAACACAATACGATGATTGTAGTGCATCTATTCGCTAATTTTATAAAACGTTGAGTCTAATCAATATCTAAGACTAATCATTGCCTAAGCTTCTAAATCCACTGTGTAAGGAACTCACTCAAAGAACACTGTTAAGCAACTTGAACCTTACAATCTATTTAATTTATTGTAAATATTCAAAACTTTTGGAACATAAAGCTGCGTTTCACGAAAAGGCGGGATGGTATTGCCGTGACGGTTTACCGCTTGAGGTCCAGCGTTATAAGCGGCCAGTGCCAAAGGCAAATCGCCATTGAATAAATCCTTCAACTCGCGCAAATAGCGAGCCCCCGCCAAAATATTTTCAGCAGGGTTGTATGAGTCTTTCACAAAAAAACGTTTCGCGGTAAATGGCATAAGCTGCATTAAACCGCGTGCCCCACGTGGCGAAAGGGCTTTCGGGTTATGGTGAGACTCCGTTGCAATCACCGCGTGGATCAAGGCTGGTTCAAGCAGGGTCGCTTTTGCCGCTGCGGCAACTTCTTGATTAAAAGGTAATTCATTTAATTTCTTAGAGTTCAACACAACGCTCGATGACTTAAAATCTAAAGAAACATCGGTCAAATTCGCTGCTGGTTCCACGATCAAAACGCAACAAGCCACATCCGTTGGGTTATTGCTTAATCGAATCTCATCCGTTGTGCTCGCATCTAAATAAATATCAGCGTAAGCGCATTGCTGCACCAACATCACTGCAATAAAGCATAATGCGCGTAACTGTAGTGGAGTGTAATGTGTAAAATTCATACTAAGCATTATCCTATAAAAATATGAAAAAATAATGACTTACTGATAAATTTCCATAAATTACCTGCTTAGTTTGGCTTCATAATCGTTATTACTTAACATTTGTATTGTTAAAATGCCTATCTTTTATTAACCGCAGTATGGCGCAAAGGATAAGCGCTATTTATACAAATAACTTAGAATAACGGCACAAATTTTGCAGTAAGAACCTTATAAGGTGAATGTTACATAAAGCGCGTGTAAAAACAGCCAAAAAAGGGTAAAAACAGTCAAAAATGCAGTAAAACAGCCTATGGTTGTGATGTTCATGAATTTGCAACAAAACTGCAATTAATCTTTAATTTATATGCAATCTGAATAAGTAATAATCCAGCACGATAAGTTTAAAATAAAAATTAGTACTCTTTTTTATGAATGCTTGTTTATTTATAGAATGATTATTTTTAATTCTTGCTATCTCTCTCTGGGGTTGTCATTTTTTAAGTGTGTCATGTATTAACTTAACTGGAGCTATTGCTATTAATACTGTCAATTTAAACCCTTACCAAAAAGAAGCGTTATTGGAAGTGATAACCGCTTCACTTAATGTAACACGCAGAACGCATTTATTCTCATTGCTACAAGGCTCTTTTCAAGCACTCATTCCACATGAAATTATGGTGTGCGGCGTCCGCATGAGTGAAGACGATCATATCGAGTTTGACCACTTTTCAAGCACACGCTACTTTACAGATCAGCACTTGGAAGAAGCCACGCTTCCTGAGCAGGGGGTTATTTGGCGAGCAATGTCTGCATGGTCTAAGTCGCATAAGCCTATTTTTTTGGCAGATGGGCTAGAAAAAGGTGAATTTGCCATTCACAGCGTGCCTTTCGAAGAGCCGGAAGGTGGCTTGCAACAAGCGGAATTAAAAAACATGGCAGCCTACGGTGTGGTTGGTCATGCAGGGGTTGCCTCCTTCTTCTGTTTCTCGCGTGTGAGTGTGTCGCTAGATATGGAATTAGCTCATCTTTTGCAATTACTCACGCCCCACTTACATGTGATGATGAGCCGCTTGGTTCCTGGCTGGAATAAGACTTTTCAAGCAAATGAAGTGGATTACAAGCCCATTACCAGTCGCGAGGCAGAGATTTTACAATGGGTGCACGAAGGAAAAACCAATCAAAACATTGCAGATACCCTTCAAATCAGTGCGCTCACTGTTAAAAATCACGTACAAAGCATCTTGCGCAAGCTCAATGTACTTAATCGCAGTCATGCTGCTGTAAAAGCATTGAGTTTGGGCTTGATTAAGCCCACCAAATCGCGCGGTAAATCGCAGAAAAAACAGAAACTTAGCACTAAAGTCTATGCGGATGTTCGCATTTCTGCAGCGCTACTAAACCCAGAATCGGTTGATTACAACCATAATTTGGTTGCACAATCATACAGTGATGATGGCAGTATGATTGCCGATGGACATACACGACAAAAAACCAAAAAAAAAATCTCCGCTAAAAAGTTAAACAAAAGCGAAAAAAACACCAGCGATAAAAATAACAGCATGCTTGTTGCGCATTTAACTGATGCGAAAAACTCAAATGATGACACACAACGGTTGATGACATTAACTGAGCATAACGCAATATTAGCTAATGCAGCCGTCATCAATGAAGTGGTGGTTAACTCGCCCTTGTCAGAAGCCGAGCGGCTAGAGCAAATGCGCATAGAAGAGCGAGATAAGCGCAGAGACAGAATTGCCGCCCGCCGAAAATCGTTAATAGCCAAAGGTCTGCTTAAGTCGCAGCGCGGACGCAATTCGCAAACAACTTAATTCTTTGGTGTTATCAAGCTAGTATTTAGCTTTTTTATCAGTTTAGCGTTATCGAATAGTTTAGTTTGATGACCCATCAGGTTTGATGGGTCATTTTTTTATCAATCGTTGTTTTACTTTAAATTGAGGTTAGCTCAATTTTAGGATTGCTTAAGCTTTAGTCAATAGCTGTCATTTTAGTAGATGGTTAATTTATAAATGTTTTAACGTATTGTTTTTAAATGATTTAATGCTCAAAAATACAAATACAATAATCATCTAGCTTTAGCGCAAAACATATTTTGAAAACATTTTGTGCAGTTTAGCCCCCCATTTTTAATTGACGCTGGTTGAATGCTCATGGCGGCAGGCGGAGTCTATTAAAAATAATTAAAAATATTTTGGTTTTTATATAGTCCGTCATAATAAACTGTCATAATTATTTAACATTTATAAATTATTGATTAATATAGTTTAATTTAATTTTTAGACAATAATTATGGCGGTATTTTTGTTTGAAATGGTGTTAACGGACTATATCAAATCGCTAATTTTTTTAACATTGGGTGAGTATAGTGGCATTCGTTGAAATTGTTTTGTGTGAACTTGATTAAACATTTCACTTTATGTGAAATTTTTGTGAAACATCCATAAATGATCTAAAAATAGTCCGTTTGGACTATATGCGAAACTTGCGATGTCATACAAAATTTGTATAGTGGCAATGCTCGCAAAATGGTGGCCTAGTTCACAAGGACCTAGTTCACGAATTAGTGAGCGTGATTTTTAGGTGTTGCCAAGTTTTATGTGGCTAATGTGCGATGTTGCCAACGTTGTAATTGTAAGATTGTGATGGCGAAAGCAATTTAAGCAATATGGCGCAATAATTGCATATCACAGCAGCACTTGTACTTAAATACATTGTACTTAGATGCTAAGTGCTGCTTGACTTAAGTACCAAGTAATTTGTAGTAAGTAATTGAGTAGTAAGTGTGTTTTTTTTTTTTTAATGTATGGGAGATTCAAATGAACTTTACTCTTAAAACTTTGGTAGCTGCTGTTGCTTTAGTGGCTGCTTCTTCAGCAAACGCTTATCAATCTGGTGATTCTGGCAATAGTAACTTGGTGTTTGTGTTGTGGGATACATCTACCAACGACTACATGTTGAAATCATTGAATAATTTTTCAGTGGATGATTTCACGGTTGGTGCACCAGCAGTAGCTAAAGCGCAAGCTGTTAACACAGCCTTTACGCTTGATTTAGACACTAGCGCTGCATTTGCTACTTTCTCAGGTGACAATGCAAATACATCTACATGGAAATGGGCTGTAGTTGGTATGGATGACACTGGTACATCAGCTACGGTAAATAACGCAGCTGGTGATGCTCGTCGCTACTTAACTACATATCAGAGTAACGTTGTCAAGCCAGCAACCAATTCTACTAACTTTGGTTCGATGAATACGGCTGCTATCGATGCGAAGTTATCAACCAATGTAAACGAATTCGTTAACATCGCTGGTGGTACTGATTTTACTGGTACTCTTGGTAATTCTTGGAAAGGTACTCAAGGCAGTACAACTAGTACAGTTGGTATTGGTAACTTATACAATGTGGATTCTAGCTTCTACTTGCTTACAGGTAGATTCGGTACTGCAGGTGCTCTAACTACAACAATCGTAGATACGACAGGTGTGGCTGCTAAATGGTCATTTGGTGCTGGTAATGTATTGTCATTCAAAACAACAGAAGTGACAACAGTTGTGCCAGAGTCTGACACATATGCAATGTTATTGGCTGGTTTAGGCGTGATGGGCATGGTTGCTCGTCGTCGTTTGGCTGCTTAATTCTTCCGCTTCTTTAAAGTGGATTGTGCTGTGCATGGTGGTTTAGTTTAGCTGCCATGCATGGTTAGAGTTGCAAAACCGTTGTAATTTCAAAGTTGTAATGATTCAAGGTTTCACTGATTTTAAAGTGGTGGCTGTTAATCGAATGGGCTTAAACAGCCTTGCATATTGACTGAGAATATTTTTTTGATGTTATTTTAAGTTTTTGCTTTATTTTTTTAATTTAGGAGATTTATATGAAATACACTAAAATCGCTTTAGCATTAGCTGTTATGGCTTCTGCACAAAACGCAAGCGCGTTTGATGTTTATGTTTCTGGTGCTTCTGCACTGCGTAACACTGTAGGCACAATGATGAATCGTTTTTGCCAAACAACTGGCTTCGTTCAACGTGGTACAGGTAATCAACGTGTTTATAGCTGTACATTCCACACAGAAACAACTAGCCCAGCAGTAGGTGCTGAGTTGGCAGCTGAAGGTCTAGCTGGTGCTAATATTCGTGTGTTCCACTCTGTAATCCCAGGTGTTGCAGCAAATAGCTTAAACGACTTAGTGGGTGGTTCTATCACTGGTATTATCCCATTGTTGCCAAATGCAAGCAGCAGCTTAGTTAAGTTTGCAAACGACAATGCAACAACCACTGGTTCTGTAATCCCGGAAACAAATACTTTCTACGCAGCGCCACACATCGGCTTCTCTGATGTTGAGCCATCAAAATTCACTGCTGACTATGGTAACTTACCTACTAACGCTGCAGCCGTTGCTGCTGGTTGGGTTGTAGGTGGTGATAATCCAGCTGATTTGGTTTCTACACCTGCATTTGCGCAAGGTTTTGGTGTGTTGATTTCTAACAACGCTAGAACTGCTGGCTTAACTAACCTTTCAGAAACACAATTGGCTGAAATCTTGGCAGGTAATGTCACCAATATCAACCAATTATCAAAAGCTGATGGTTCTGCAATTACTACTAGTTTGCCTATCCGTGTATGCCGCCGTACGAATGGTTCTGGTACACAAGCGACATTTAACCAACTTGTTAGCCGTTTAGGTTGCGGTGCTAACCTAGGTGGTGTTACATACAGTGTTGCTAGTCAGGGTCCTACTGCAGGTGGTGATGTGGTTGAAAACGCTGCTTCAAGCGGTGTTGCTACTTGTGTAAACACTGTTCCATCTACAATGGCTGCAATCGGTATCATCGGTTTAGATACAAACGGTGTGCAAACTGGTAGCCAATTTGCAGATATCAACGGTATTCACATCTGGGATGCAAATACTGCAGTTGACGTAAACGATGGTAACGCAACGATTGCTGGTGTTGCTGCGCCTGACCGTGTGTTAGAAGAGAAGATTGTAAGTGGTGCATATCCATTGTATGTTGAGTCACATGTAGTTAAATCAGCTAAAGTGACTTTAACTGCTGAGCAAGAAGCATTCTACAATTTGATTGCTAACCGTGCCGGTGACCCATTGTTTACTAAAACATTTGCAGGTATCGTTTCATTGCCTAGCAAGCGTGCTTTAAATGCTACGCAAGATGGTTACTTGTTCCCTAACAACACATTGAGTGCTACTAACTACACTCGTAATGGTGATACTTGCAACCCATCTAAATTTGCTCAGTAATTCATTTACTTAGTTTAATATAGTGTTGTAAAGTTGTTATCTCTCCCCGGGCTTGCTCGGGGAGTTTTTATTTGTAGTGTAAAATCACAATGTTTGAGTTGCGTTAAGTTATTAAGCTGTTGTTTATTCAGCTTGCGTGGTGAATAAGTGTGTAAAAGGCGTATGCAAAAAATGATAAAAAAACAACGTGGTTTTGATGGGCTGTTATGGGTGCTGTTGGTGAGTTTTTACCTAACTCAGCAGTTTGCTTATGCACAAGACAATGCTGAAACAAAATCTAGCGTGCTTGAGAATGCAGAAACCAAAGCAGAGGAAAAAGCAGAGGCCAATAATCTATTTGATATTTTAGAATTTAATGTCACGGGCAATACCTTGCTTAAAAATACGGTGATTGAAGAAACCGTGTATCCTTTTTTAGGCGAAAAACGTAGTATTGACGACGCAGAAAAGGCAAGAACTGCGCTTGAAAAAGCTTACCATGATGCGGGCTATCTGACGGTGTTGGTGAATATTCCCGAGCAAAAAGTCGATGGCGGCTTGGTGCAGCTGGAAGTGGTGGAATCTAAGGTGGACCAGCTAAGGGTCACAGGTTCTCGCTACTATAGTTTAGGTAACATTAAAGAGGGTGTGCCCGAGTTGGCAGAGGGTAAAACTCCGCATTTCCCAACTTTACAAAAACAAATTGAGGCGCTAAATCGTCAACCAGACCGTGCCGTGACACCAGTGATGAAAGCGGGTAAAACGCCAGGCACAGTTTCGATGGAACTTAAGGTTAAAGACACCTTGCCGCTTCATGCCACCTTGGGTTTAAACAATAATTACAGTGTAGATACTACTGAGTTACGAGCGGTGGCAAATATTCATTACGATAATTTGTGGCAGCTTGGGCATAGTATCAATTTAACGTTTTTAGCCACTCCACAAAAAGTGAGTGAAAGCAAAGTGTTTTCAGGTACTTACGCTGTGCCACTTGAATCTGGTGCGAATGTGGCTGTTTATGCGGTGCATACTGAATCAGACGTTGCTGCCCTAAACACTCTAGGGGTGATTGGTACTGGTGATATTTTAGGCTTGCGTTATATTAAGCCGCTACCTGCGCCTGAAGAGACTAAAAACTTCTTTCATACTTTTACAGGTGGCATAGATTATAAAAATTTTGGTCAATCTGTGATAGTGCAGGGTGGCGATAGTGTGACCTCACCGATTGAATATATGCCGTTTTTGTTTAACTACGATGCAGGCTATCGCGGTGCGCATAGTCTTACCTTGTTGGGGTTGAGCTTAAATACTCAGGTGCGTGGCTTAGTTGCCGATGAGCAACAGTTCAGAGATCGGCGTTTTCTTGCTAAATCTAACTATGCCTTTTTGCGCGCCAATGTTGCGCATAAATGGGAAATGGCAAGCGGTGCCAAGTTGGAGTTAAGAATGAGCGGTCAGTTGACCGATCAGCCTTTAATTTCTAACGAGCAGTTTGCCATTGGTGGTGCAGATACTGTACGTGGGTATTTGCAATCTGAGGTGTTGGGTGATGTGGGCTACCTTGGTAATGTGGAAGTGCATAGCCCTAAATTTGGAAGCTATATCAGCAGTAAAATCAAGGATTTACATGTTTTGGGTTTTATGGATTTTGGTACTGCTATAACACTTGAGCCTTTGGCGAGTCAAAAAGAAACTTATAACTTGGCGGGTGCCGGTGTCGGCCTGAGATTTAGCGCGATGGGCTTGAGTGGTGTGTTAGATTTTGCTGTGCCTTTGAATAATGGGGCAATCAGGCGAGCAAGAGGTGGCGAAACGTTTGTTACAAGGGCGGGTGATGCGCATATTCACTTTAACCTTGAATACGCTTTTTGACATTAAAACTTCTTCATTCTAATCATAATATTGGCTCATATAGTGCATTCTATATGAGCCGTTTTCATTCTGCTGTAACAATGTCACATTATCATGACAACCATTAATTTAAACCACATGTCATTTTTTGTCATGTACCAATGTTTTAGTTGGCATTTGCTTTTAGGAGCTTAGGTATGAATCGCAACATTTATCGTTTAGTGAAAAATCAATTTGGTTTGTGGGTGGTCGCCCCTGAGCATGTACGTGCACAAGGTAAGGGTGGATCAAAGGCTCGCAAAGCTTTATTGGGTCTTTCATTAGCCTTCTCTCTGAGTGGAAATTTTGCATTGGCGGAAGATCATGTCGGGTTACCTAATCAGTGTGCCACTTGTGGCGGTGCGGCTGGTTGGTTAGCGTATGGTTTGGCAAATTATCAAGTCACGGGTAACACGGCAATTATTAGTCAGATGACAGATAGCGCAATTTTAAACTGGAAAGATTTTAACGTTGCGAGCGGTAATCAAGTCATATTTCAGCGCGTGGCAGATTTACTGAATCTTAAAGCAATTGATGGCGCTTCTTTTAGTACCTTGAACCGTATTTGGGATAAAGACCCCAGCGTGATTGCAGGTAGGATTGGTACAGTAGCTAATCAACAAGCTAACTTAATGTTTATTAACCAAAACGGCATTATATTTGCCAATGGCGCGCAGGTTGATGTAAATACTTTGACCGCATCATCGCTGAATATGACAGATGAGGTTTTTAAAAAACCAATTTCAGATAACCCCAACGATGCTAAATTCCGTTTTGGGCTTGACGGCGTGACCGAAAATGTCGCTGGTTTTGTCAAGGTGATGGAAGGGGCGAAAATTACGACAGGTACTGGCGGACGTGTGATGTTGATTGCGCCAACGGTGACTAATCGCGGTGAAATCAATACACCAAATGGACAAACAATTTTAGCTGCAGGTAGCGCGGTTTATTTGCAAGCGAGTGATTCAGCCAATTTGCGTGGCTTTTTGGTGCAGGTTGATAATAAAAGCTTGGCGGATGGCGATGGGAAAAATAATGGCATTGAGAAATTATTAAATTCGGACTTCAGTTCATATAAGTTGACGAAAGATAAGTTGATTGAAACTTCTGACATAACAAAAGATGAGTCTGGAGTTTTGCGTGTCAATGTAACTGCAAAGTATCTAAATGACTCGACTGAGGTTTTGAAAGACGCAACTGGTGCGACATTGTTGGATGAGAATGGTAAACCAATTCCATTACATAAAGCGGGTGATGTTGTTCGTGCTGGTGACCAAGTGGCGCTTGGTGATAATGTGCGGGTGTTTGATGAGGTTAAAAACGATATCACTGTTGCAGCAACATCTAAGCTCGTCACTCGTGCAGTGTATAGAGAAGACTCTATCAGCGTTCTGAAGGGGGCTGATGGCTCGCCAATACTTGATGCCAATGGTAAGACAATTCCTATTTATAAAAAGGGAGATATTGTCAATGCTGGTACCGAGGTGTATGCGGGAGACAAAATAACTGAACTTCGTGGTGCTGAAGATGTTTATGACAAATCTGGCAATGCGACAAATGCATCAATCTCAGTGAATGATTTGGGCGGCACTTTGACTGCCAGCAAGGGCAATATCACCATGGTGGGTTTGGCAGTGAACCAAATGGGTCGCGCCACCGCTACAACCGCTTATAACGCTAACGGTTCAATTTTTTTACATGCCGTAACTGATCAGGGGGTTAATAAAACAGGAAAGGTGACGCTGGGTAATGACAGCAAAACCGAGGTTTTAATTGATGCGAATGATCAAACAAAAGGGCTTGCTAGTGCCTTAACACGTTCTAAAGTAGACGTATTAGGCAAGGAAATTTCCGTTAAATCGAATGCACAAATTACAGTGCCATCAGGTATTGTGAATCTGAGTGCAACGACTAACCCAGGTCCTATGGGTGAATATGTCAGCAGACTAGTAGCGCCTGAAATTAAAAAACCAACAACACCATTTCAGGTCACTTCTGGCGGTGTTGTACCCACAGGCGCTAAAGTCTTGGTTGAGTCTGGCGCAAAAATTGATGTGTCTGGTTTGGATGCCGAAGTAAATGCGCAAGATAATGTTCAGAAAATTAAGCTTTTGGGCGCTGAGTTGGCTGATTCGCCTGTTAACCGCAGTGTGTTACGTGGTAAAGAAGTTTATGTCGATTTGGGTAAAGGTTCTCCGCTAATTGCTAATTTGGCAGAATATGAAAATAAAGTAGAAAAAACAATCGTCGCTAGATCAACAGATGCGGGCACTATCAGGATTCAGGCTGAAGATGAAGCGATTGTTCAATCTGGAACTAAGTTTGATTTGTCAGGAGGTAAAACCACCTACGTGGGGGGGGTGGTGAATGTATCTAAGTTGGTTGGTGCTGACGGTAAAACTTATGATATTTCTTCAGCGGATCCCACAAGACAATACACGGGTCTGGCAAATGAGTTTGTGGACAATGACCTAAAGTGGGGCGTAACGAGAACTTATTCCCGTACATTGTCTGAATTTGTACCGACTTATACAGCAGGTGGTAATGCAGGTTTGCTGTTGCTCAACGCAAGGTCAGCCTATTTTGGTGGTGATATTGATGGCGCAACTTTAGCTGGTGCTTTTCAATTGCGTAATGGTAATTTGCCGCTAAGTGCTACTTTTCAGCTAGGCAATAACAAAATAGGCAACGAGTTTGGCTTGAATCAAAACGTGTGGATTGATAATTTGAGTGATTCGCTCGCTAGCGATAATCTATTGACGGGTGACCAAAAAGGTAATCTGCATCTGTCTTCTAGTCTTTTTGGCCAAGGTAAGGTGGGTCGATTAGAGTTAAACACAAATAAAAACGTTACTGTCAATTCTGCATTAAAAATGGCTGAAGGCGGTAGTGTAGATATCAATGCCGCTAAAGTGAATGTTAATGCTGATATTGTGACTACAAAAGCAAATGTGGATCTTAATAATGACCTGCTAAGAAGTGATGGGATTAAGCGGGAAGGCGATCAGCGTAATGTTTTTTATGTGGCTAATACTTTTGAAGATGTACTGAATCGGGATGTGTTGACTAAATCAGGTTCGATTACTATCAATGCCACTAATAATGATTTTAATCCGTCAAATGTACCAGAAATTAATATCGGCAAATCAGTCACTTTGCAGTCCAGTGGTTATTGGGTGAATGAATTATTTGGGTTTTTAAGCACACAACCAACGCGCCTAATCAGTGCGGGTGATATTACCTTAAAGGCAGATTATAAGGATAATGGCTCTTCTGTGAATAGTAGAGTGGTGTTAGAAGAGGGTGCAACGCTTGATGTGAAAGGTGGTGCACTTTTAGATGGTAGCCGTAAAATTTCGTTTGGTAGTGGCGGTAATGTGACGCTTTTTGCGACAGAAATAGCTTCAACTCAACCATTACAAACTCATTTAAAGGGTGAGTCGTTTGGTGATGCTGGCACCTTAAGCGTAACAAGCGATAAAGTTTTAATTGGCGCTAATTCTACTTCGGAATTGTCGCTCAATACTGACTTTTTTAAACAAGGTTTCGCAAACTATGAGGTGAAAGGTTTGAGTTCTCTCACAGTGGCAGAGAATGCTAATGTCGTTGTGCAAACAAAAAACCTTGAGCTGAACCAGCAATTTAGAACAACAACAAGTAGTAGCAACGTGGGCGATGTGGCTAGCGTGGTGACGTTGAATGATGCCTTGCGTAAAGCCGCGAATTTAACTCTTAAAGCAACTAGTCGTGCAGAAGGCAGTGATGGTAGCGTTGCGTTGAGTGGCGCTAATACTTCGACGCTCACGATAGAAAAAGGCGCACAAATTACCACTGATTTGGGTGCCAAAGTAGCGCTTATGGCAACTAAAAGTTTAGAAATTGCAGGAAAAGTTAATGCGCCTGCAGGTGAGATAGCCGTTACTTTGGATAATGGACTTGGGTTAACAGACAATACACAAAGGATTCATCTAACAGAAACCGCAGAGTTGAGTGCAGCAGGCGCTGCCAAGTTATTTCCAGATAGTCGAGGTTTTACCAAAGGTCAGATTTTCGATGGCGGAAAAGTGAGTTTAATCGCCAATGTGGGTTATGTAGATACCGAGCGTGGTTCATTAATTAATGTGCGTGGTGCTGATCCTACTAGAGTGGATTTATTCTCGTTGGGAAGTGGCACGTTTGCAAGTAACGCAGGTGAAGTGAAAATTGTTGGTAACACAGGCCTCTATCTAGATGGCGGGTTTGATGCCCGTGCTTCTGGCGCGCCTTACCGAGGTGGTAATATTTCTGTATCGATGGAAGCTACTAACATCAATCCTGAGTTAGTTCTGCACGCGGGTGATTTTTCAAGTAGTTTCCCCAATGGACTAAGTCCTGATGGCTTGCAAGATGTCAATGACAGCAAACAATACAAGCAGGGTTACGTGAATCCAACTCAGTTACAAAATGCTGGGTTTGAGTCCATTCATTTAACCAGTAACGATAGTATTATGCTGGAAAATGGCGCTAGTTTTGGTGCAGGCAAGCCTCTGCATAGCGTTCAACTTAATGCTGCAAATATTATTTCAAATACGACTAATAATGTAACCATAAACGCCGATATGGTGGCGATGGGTAACCGTGAGTTGGATGGTCAAGGCGCTGCTAATAAAACAACTACAGCGGGGCCAGGTGGCTTAACCGTAAATGCAGGTTATATCGAGCTTTCTGGTAATACTGCTTATGATGGTTTTTCTAACCTTGATCTAAAAAGCACGGGTGAAATTAGATTGACGGGTGTGCAGACGACCACGGGTATAGAAGGCACAGGTAAATTAGACACGCAAGCTAATTTGAGCTTGGCTTCAAATGTGGTGAGCCCCGCTTCTTTAGTTACATTTGACATTATCACGGGTGGGGATGTTAAGTTCAATTTTATGCCGCGTAGTATCAATATTAAGCCGCTTTCTGCGTTGGGTAACTTAAATGTGACTGCCAATAATATTGAGCAGAATGGTCGTATTGTTGCACCGTTTGGTACAGTTAAATTGGATGCCAAGAACTCACTCAAGTTGAATCAGGGTAGCGAAACCTCGGTGGTGGCAGGCTCTGGGCAGATCATCCCCTTTGGTAGCACACAAAACGGTAAGGATTGGTTCTTTGATAAGGATAACCCTAATATCGTAGACGTGGATGAAAGCGTAACAACTTTAAAAAGTAAAAATATTGTATTAACTGGCAGTAAGGTGACGGTGAATACTGGGGCTGTATTAGATATTTCTTCAGCAGGTGATTTGCAAGCAAGTGAATTTACTGTGGGTACTGGCGGCACATCGGATATTTTAGAAAAAGCAGGCTACTACGCAATCTTGCCAGATTATGAAGGTGGTGTTGCGCCTACTGATGTTATCTACGAGGCTCCGCTTGCAGGTAAGAGCGTGTATCTCTCTGAAAGTAATAATCTAAAAGCAGGCAACTATGTGCTGTTACCCGCTAAGTACGCTTTATTGCCAGGCGCTCTCGCGATAAAAGTGACTGATGGCGTGACAGATGTATTGCCTGGCAGTAACTACCTAAAATCAGATGGTATAGCGGTAGTGGGTGGTTTCTTAACAGACCAAAGATTTAAAGAAAGTGATGTTGGGGCTAACCGTTGGACTGGTTTTGAGCTAATGACGCAAGATCAAGTGCGAGCACGCTCAGAATACGCGTTAACTTACGCCTCCAAGTTTTTTGCTAATAACCCTGACTCTGCCAAAGTGCAAGATGCAGGGTTGTTACAAATTGCAGTCAAATCTGATTTTCCATCTGAGTTGACATTAAAAGGCACTATTAACAGTAAAGCTGCGGCTGGCGGTAAAGGGGCTGGTTTAGATGTTAGTGCCGATCAATTAGCGCTCGTCAGTCAAAGTGCGAAAGCCAGTCTTGCTGCAGGTGAAGTTGCATTAGATATTGGTGAGTTAAATGACTTGAATATTGACAGTTTACTGCTAGGCGGTGAACGCATGCGGGATGGAAATAAAACGACCATTACAGTCAAATCAAAACAAGTGCGTATTGATAATATAGCGGGACAGGGTGAGGCCGCGTTGACAGGCAGTGAAGTGATGCTTGCAGCAAAAGATGATATTAAATTGCAACGTAATGCCGCGATTGATGCCGTCGGTCAATCAGGCAATGCAGGCACCTATGAAATTAAAGGCGATGCTGCTTTTGTGAGAGCCGCCGCAACAGATGCATTGCTAAACCATACCGATCCGAAGAGCCTAACAGGTAATATTTCTGGGGATGCGGGTACGCGAGTAACTTCAGCGCAATCGGTGATGCTTGATGCGACCAAAAATAACCTCTTTTTGGGTGAGTTGTCCAAGGACGGCGGAGCACTCCCTATAAACTTATTGGTCAGTGCTGGACTGATCAATGTAGGCGAAATACCAAGTTCAGCGGTGGGCTACAATTTAGATTCAGCTACGCTGAATCGCTTTAAAAATGCCGATAACCTGAAATTAAGTAGCTATTCCACCATTGATTTCTATGGTAATGCTGCCCTTGGTTTGAAGGATGACAAAGGTTATTCAATCAATAATCTAACCTTGCAAGCAGGTGCATTGAGAGGGCTGGGTAACGCTGGCAATACCGTCAACGTTCAAGCTAAAACACTGGCATTTGCAAACCCGAATGCTGTTAACAATGCCGTTACAAGTACTGGTCAAGCACAACTTAATTTAGTGGCTGATAAATTTGGCTTGGGGATTGGTGATAAAACGATTAGCGGTTTTTCAAAAATCAATATCAATGCTGCTGAAGTCGTAGCGCAAGGTCAAGTGGATACGCCAAACAAGGGCACGCTTAATTTGGGCGTAAATACACAAATCAATACGGCGCGTATGGGCGGTGAAACTGGCGCTGATCAAACCATTAATAACACAGCCGCATTGAGTGTTAAGCAATTGCCAAATACCAATTTGGCAGCATCCAATACATTTGGTAATAGCTGGGCGCTAAAAGCTAACACCTTAAATGTAGATACATTGATGCAAACCAAGGGCGGCAACATTACGCTGACTGCAACAACAGGCGATGTGAACTTGGGTCAATCTGCTGTATTGGATGCTTCAGATAAAAATGTTGTGTTTTTTGATGTCACTAAACCAGTGGGTGCTGGCGTTATTACACTTAAATCAGAGCAAGGTAACGTTGTCGCTGCTCAAGGTTCGCGTATCGATGTTTCATCCAGTTTAGGGGCTAATGCAGGTACAGTAAATGCACAGGCGATTAACGGTGCCGTAGATATTGCGCAAGCGACATTTGCAGGCAACAGTTCAGTGGATAGTAAAGGGGTTGAAGGCAAAGCTGGAACCTTGAATGTGGACGCTAAAACAGTTGCAAAGAATGTGGGCGATAAAACAGATGAAGAATTTGCCAAGCTCAATCAAAACAACTTTGACCAACTCAATCAAAAATTGAATGCTGGGGACTTTACAGAAAAACGTGATTTCCGCCTGCGTAGCGGCAATCTGAATCTTACTCAGCAAACCACGGGTACGATGAACGCGCATGAGCTCAACATCGCAGTGGATGCGGGTGCGCTCACCGTGGATAACGCCATCAATGCAAGTGGCGCTAAGGGGGGAGAAGTTTCTTTATTTGCGCGTGATGATGTTAAGTTAGGTAATCAAGCCAACATCAATGCAAGCGCGACTGCTGCGGGTCAAAAAGGCGGTCAAGTGATTATCGGAACCAGTGCAGGTCAATTAGATTTGCAAGGCGGTGTGATTAATGTTGCAGATAGCCAAGGTAAAGATAGTGGTGAGGTGCTATTACGCGCACCACGTACCAATACTACTGTTGCTGTAAAACCTTTGAATACTGATATTCAAGGAGCAAGTAGCGTGGTGTTAGAGGGAGTGAAAGTCTACGAAAATATCAGTACATTTAATCAGACAGTGGCAAACACCATATTGGCTGATAATGCGACGTTTATGAATAGTAAAAACAGTATTACCAATGGTTTAGGCGCTGAAGTTGCCTCTCTGAGCAACAAGTTCCGTCTGCGTGGTGGTGCTGAGGTGCGCTCCACTGGCAATATGGTGGTGTCTCAAGATATAAGTTTGTATCAAAACAACCGTGCAGGGGGCGAGCCTGGTACGCTCACATTACGTGCAAATGGTGACTTAACCTTTAATGGTAGCTTGAGTGATGGTTTTGTAAATGCAACCACTACAGCTGCGATAGACCCGAATAGGCAAGAATCTTGGTCATATCGCTTGGTGGCGGGTGCTGATCAATCAGCCGCGAATCCGTTAGCTGTGATACAACCAACCTTGGATACAGATGGCTCTAAACGGGGTGATTTTAACCTTGCAACAGGTAAGCTCATCCGCACTGGCACTGGTGATATTGAGATTGCGGCTGCGGGTAATTTTAATTTAGCTAATCAAACCAGCGTGATTTATACGGCAGGGCGCATTGCGGATACCCCGGCTGGCTTTAATTACGTAGGCTCAAGTACAAATAATAGATTGCCTGTGAATGCCAACAACTTTACTCGAGATGGCGGTAATATCAGCCTCAATGTGGCGGGTGATATTACAGGCTCCGCTACTAATCAGCTTTATTCTAACTGGTTGTTTAGACAAGGTAGAACAGATGACGCAGGTACTTTTACTGGGCTGCAAACTGCTTGGTGGGTGCGTTTTGATCAGTTTCAGCAAGGCATTGGCGCGCTTGGTGGTGGTGATATAGCAGTTAATGCAGGTGGGGCAATTAGAGATCTAAGCGTTTCATCTGCCACCAATGGCCGTATGGCTGCCGCTGTAGCCAGTGAAGATAAACTTGTTGTGCTAGGTGGCGGTGATGTTGATGTTCGTGCTGCGGGCGATATTCTAGGTGGTCAATATTATGCGGGTAAAGGCAAGCTAAATATTGATGCGCAGAGTGTAAAGGCAAGCACTAGACAAACGACTATCGCACTTGGCGATGCGCAAGCAAACGTTTTGGCAAAAAATGATATTGCGGTGAATATCATTAACCCAACAATGGTGGTGCAGTCATACGCGGCGAATCCTACTACTACTTTTGTCGACACTGGGTTTAATCTGTATGGTACTCTTGATAACAAAAGAACATTCTTTTCTACCTATACCGATGATACTGCGGTAACACTGCAAAGCCGCATTGGTGATGTGTCGATTGGCAATGATGTCACCAATTTGTTGAATACAAACGCTGTGAATGGTTTGGCTAGACCTCTTGTGGTCAATACCAGTGGCACTGGTGTAGGTAGTTTTGGGCTACAAAACATACAAAATGTATTAAAAGTAGTGCCTGGCACTGTACAAGCATATGCATACGGCGGTGATGTGAATGTGACTAGGGATATGTATCTGTATCCATCGCCAAAAGGTAATTTAGAGTTGTTGGCGCAAAATAACGTGAATATCAATAGCGGTAAAGCTGCCCAAGCTACACCTGTTAATATTGTGATGGCTGATATTTCTTACAGAGAAGTCGCTGATGCGCGAGGTGCCTTAAGAAAAGTTACTTTAAGTAACGGTAAAAGCGTTAGTGACGCTTCTGAATCAATAACCAGTAGTACAAGTAACGCCTTGTATCATGGTTTTGTGAATGAAGAAATCAAAGACGAAAAAGGCAATGTGGTGGGTTTACGACCTGTCGCGATTCGTAAGAACGATACCGAGGCAGTCAAAATTTATGCGGTGAATGGGGATGTAAATGGCGATACTAAATCAACCTCTTTCAGCAATAAATTGGTTGTGCCTAAGGCCATTCAGGTGAGAGCTGGTAATGACTTTAAAAACATTGGTATTGCTGCACAAAATATGCGTGATACCGATGTGAGTTATATTAAAGCTGGTCGAGATATTGTATTTGACACTAACACCGTTCAGGATGACCAGCAATTTAAAGTTGGTGGCTCTGGGCGCTTAGACGTTGAAGCTGGACGTGATATCGACTTAGGCTCGTCTATGGGTATTATGACGATTGGTAATCGAGAAAACAGCTATTTGCCGAATGGCGGTGCTGATATTCATATCGCCGTGGGTGTGCCAAATGGTATAGATTATGTTGGTGCAATCGCACGTCTTGAATCTATGCTCAAGCTTGCTATTTCTTCTGGCAAGCCTATTTCAGATAGCGCATTGTGGCAAGCGGCATGGTTGGTTGGTAATACCAGCTTAGAAAATGCGTATGCAGAGATTATTAAAAACACAAATAGCCAAATTAAATTGCTCGACAAAGAAAACAAGGCAGCCATCAATCAGTTAATTAGTGATAGCAATGAAAAAGTGGCGACTTTGATAAATAACGAGAAACAAGGAGCAAATTTAGAGACCTTGTTGGCAAAATTAGATAGCTTGAAAACGCAATCTTTGGCTGTTCAGGAATCCCGAGTACGTAGCATGTTTTATCAGGCGTTAAGAGATACTGGTCGTGATTATAATGAGCCAATCAGCCCATATGTTGGTCAGTTTAACCGTGGTTATGATACCACTGAGCTACTGTTCCCAGGGGTGAGTGAGAAAAATGCAGATGGAACCGCTAAAAACTATGCGGGTAATCTGAGCTTCCCCTTATCTTCTATTAGAACTGTGAATGGTGGAGATATTGAGTTTATGGCGCCAGGTGGACGTGCCTTAGTGGGTTATACGCAAATTTCCGATGATGTGTTGAGCCTCTATAAAGGCTATGAAGATGGCGTTCCGCGAAATAAAACCGTTACGGGTATGCTCACCCTAGAAGAGGGTGCAATACGTGGTTTCACATTCGGTGATGTGTTGGTGAATCAATCTAGAGTCTTGACGGTGGGTGGTGGAGATATTTTACTCTGGTCTAGCGAAGGTAACCTAGATGCAGGTAAAGGTAAGCGTACAGCAGTAAATGTGCCACCGCCAGTCATAAAACTAGATAAAAGCGGCAATGTAGTGGTGACACTACCAAATGCGGCCACTGGTTCTGGCATTGGTGCATTGGGTGATAATGCTGGTGATGTTGACTTACTCGCGCCTAAAGGGACGATCGACGCAGGTGATGCAGGGATTCGCGCGAGAAACGTTAATCTTGCAGCGCAAACCGTACTTAATGCGGCTAACATTACTGCAACAGGTTCTTCAAGCGGTACGCAAGTGGCTTCTGCTGGCGCTTTAAGCGGCACGTTAACCGGTGCGGCTGGTGCGGGTGACCCAAGTAAGGCTGTCAGTGATGCCGTGAAGCAATCGACACAAGCGCCTGCTGAACCATTCAAAAAAGCACCGTCCCCTTCATTTATCAATGTTGAGGTGGTGAGTATTGGTCAGTAATTAGCGTTAAGTGACCAGCTAGGTTAGGCGGTGATGACAACGATGTATTCTTTAAATTGTCATTATTAAGCCTTGTTTGGCTGGTTATTCAACTATCAATCACAATTTAATCAAATTGTCATAATTGGTTTCTATAATCCCGCGTTCGGGTAGCAATTAAAATTCAGGGAAAGTATAAAAAATGCGTCGTTTGTCTTTATTAAAGTCTATCGCTTTAATGGTGTTGGTGTGTGCTTCATTTGTGTCATCAGTTTATGCTGAATGGAACGCAGACTGGACAGCCCATAAAAAAATTAGCATCAATGCGCAAGGGGTAAAGCCTGCCGTAGATAATTTTCCTGTGGTCATTCGTTTGCACTCTGGGAATTTTGACTTTTCTACAGTGAATGATGATGGTTCTGATTTGCGTTTTATTGCTGCCGATGACAAAACTGAGCTTAAATTTCATATCGAAAAATTCGATGCGCTGAATGAACTGGCCGTTATCTGGGTACAAGTACCGAAGATTGATGCAGCGGCAAAAGACGCTTACATCACCGTTTACTCAGGCAACGAAAAAGCCACCTCAAGTGGAGATGCTAAAACCACATGGGATGCCAACACTGTTGCTGCTTTTCATTTTGCAGAAAAAACCCAACTGGCTGATAGCTCAGCCACAAGCGCAACCCTAGCTGGTACAGCTGTTGTCGACAAAGCAGCATTACTGGGCGAGGCGGTGACGCTTGCAGGAACGCCACTAACAATTGCCGCCAACCCAGCATTAAAACTTTCAGCCGCTACGGCCTACACATGGTCGGCATGGGTTAAGCCTGCAAGTTTGCCACAAACTGCCACCTTATACTCCCAAGGTGGTGTGACCTTAAAAATCGACGCACAAAAATTAACATTAGCCTCAGGCGCTGCGAACATCTCAGGCGGTGAACTCAAAGCCGCCGCATGGCAACACATTGCCTTCACGCTAGAAGCAGGTAAAGCTAACTTATATGTGAACGGCGTATCAGTCGGTGCGGGTGACTTGGCTGTTGCGGATACTCAAGCTGATATTCAATTGGGTGAGGGTTTTACAGGCGGCTTGGATGAGGTGGAAATTGCTAATGTCGCGCGTACAGAATCTTGGATTAAATTAGCCGCCAGTTCGCAAGGTGCGGATAGCAAACTCATTACCGTAGAAGCGGGTGAAGAAGAAGGCGGCGAAGGCGGGGAAGCGAATTACATCGGCATTTTGGTGAATAGTTTGACGCTAGATGCGAAGGTGGTGATTGGTATTTTGGCAGTCATGTTTGCGATTAGTGTGTATGTGATGGTGCAAAAATTCCGCTTGGTTTCTCGTACCGATGAAGATAATAAAAAATTCTTAGCCAAGTTTCAAAGTGCTGGTTCTGATTTGTTAAGTTTGGATAAGGGTGGCAAATATACGCACTCTGCCCTATTTAAGCTCTACTCTGCTGGTTTGCGCGAAATTAAAAAGCGTGAGCATGATGGGCAGAAAATTACGTTGAGCGGTGCTTCAATTGATGCGATTAAAGCGGCGGTAGATGCAGATTTGGTGCGCGAAACTCAGCGCCAAAATGCTGGTATGGTCTTACTCACCATCGCAATTTCAGGGGGCCCTTTCTTAGGCTTGCTAGGTACGGTGGTGGGTGTGATGATTACTTTTGCAGCGATTGCCGCTGCTGGTGACGTGAACGTCAATGCCATTGCGCCTGGTATTGCGGCAGCTTTGTTGGCAACTGTGGCTGGTTTGGGTGTGGCGATTCCTGCTTTGTTTGGTTATAACTACTTAGCCAGCCGTGTTAAAAATATCACCATTGAAATGCAGATTTTTGTGGATGAGTTTATCACTCGTATTGCTGAGTTATATGGTAAAGAGTAAGGCATTGCGCTGCTGTAAAGTGAAGGATGGTGCGTAATGTCTGAGGGCGTCAAAGAAGAGAATCAGCTATACGACGAAATTAACATCACGCCGATGCTCGATTTGGCTTACGTGCTATTGGTGATTTTTATCATCATGACCACCGCTTCGGTGCAAGGTGTGAAAGTCGATATGCCGCATACCAGCAACACCGCGCCACTCGCCAAGCCGCAGATGCGCGCTATCACTATTACCAGTGATGGTAGCGTATATTTGGATGCTTACCCTGTTGATATGGCAACGCTAGAGCAACGCTTGGCGGAGTTTAAAAGTGGCAACCCTGAGCTGCCAGTTGTGTTGAAAGGCGATGCTGCTACCCATTTTGATAAAGTGTCTGAAGTGCTCGGCATCTGCAAAAAGCTAGATATTACTGAGGTGGGATTAGTCACCAAGAAGCAGGCTGAGTAATCATGCACATTCATAACGAAGTATCGCAACGAAATATGAGTTTTTAAATGCAAGTACAAAACGACGCACAACCCTACGACACTATCAACATCACTCCGATGTTGGATTTGGCTTATGTGTTGTTAGTGATCTTTATTTTAATGACCACAGCAGGTGTGCAGGGCTTGACCATGAACTTGCCCAAGCCATCCAATAAGCCAAGCACAGAAAAGCATGAAGTGATTATTGTGCAAGTCACTGCCAGTGGTTTAATGGTGAATGGCGCTGGCATTAGCCAGCCTGAGCTTGAGGCAAAGATCAATCAGACCAAAGCGCAAGATCCTAAATTTTCAGTGATGATTAAAGGCGATGCTGGAGCACCTTATGCGGGTGTAGTGGCGGTGATCGATTTAATGACGCGCTTACAAGTTGAAAACGTAGGGCTAGTAACAGGCAAGATAGGGACGTAATGCAAGACGCTGCAACAAATGAATTAGAAGAAGATACAGCGCCAACAAATTGGGTAAAACGTATCGCTATTATTTTAGTGGTGCTTGCAGTGCTGGCTGGCATTGGTTATGGCTTGAAAGATTTATTAAAGGGTGGTGAATCGAAAAAACAAGGTCCCACTAAAATTCAGTTAAAGGATTTGCCTCCACCGCCGCCCCCGCCGCCGCCAAAGGAGCAACCGAAAGAGCAGCCCAAGGATAGACCTAAAGAAGCACCTAAAGAACCTGAACCTAAGCCAGTTCAAGCGCCACCACAAGAAACAATCAAGATGGATGGGCCAGCAACAGATGGGCCTGGTGCGATTGGTGCAGGTACGGTGACGAATGAAAATAAATCTGCCCCAAGTGGTCCACCCGTGATCGGGAAGCCTGATGGTAGTAAATTTAACTGGTATGCAGCAAAAATTAAATCTCAGATTGAAGATGCGCTAGAAAAAGATAAAGATTTGTCCGTAGGGCAGTACAAAGTGGTAGTGAGTGTTTGGTTGCGTAATGATGGATCAATTGAACGCTATGAGCTTGATAAGTCAAGTGGTGTGCCAGAAACAGATGCTTTGATTAAGGCCGCCCTCGCTAAAATGCCAGCTATGCGGGATGCACCGCCAGCGGATATGCCCATGCCTGTTAAGCTGCGGGTTACTGCAAGAAGTATGGGTTAAGTAATTAATCATTAACAGAGTATTAGCTCGAATTTAAATAAAAATCTAAATGCAAGATAGAGATAAAACAGATGAAAAAAAGTATTCAAAACATATTTCAGCTCAAGCCTTTGTTGGCGGTATTGGTGATGTCGCAAGTTGCTGGTTTTGCTCAGTTGACTTATGCAGGAGAGCGTGAATCTTTAGAGCAGCTACGCGCCACGACCACTAGCTTAATCAATGCATTGGTTCAAGAAGGTGTTTTATCCAAAGAAAAAGCAGATGCGTTATTAAAAAAAGCCTCTCAAGATGCCGCAGAACTGGCAGCCAGTAGCCCAGATAATGCAGTGGCTAATGCCCCTGACGCTAAAGCAGAAACAAAAAGCGTGCGTGTGCAGTTAGTACCTGAGTTTGTGAAAGCCCAGTTGCGTGAAGAGATCAAGCAAGAAGTGATGCAAACAGCTAAAAGCGAAGGTTGGGCGCATCCCGGTTCAATTCCCGATTGGTTGAATCGTATCGAGTGGTTTGGTGATATGCGCTTGCGTAATGATGCAACTATGCTTAATAGCAGTAATCCACCCCCTAGGTTTTTCAATACTGATCCGTTTAGGCAATCGAATATCAGTAACACCACAGAGGATAGAGATCGTTTGCGAGTTCGTGTGAGGTTGGGTGCTGATATTAAAGTAAATGATTGGTTGTCTGGTGGTATTCGCATGGCAACTGGCCCGACTACAAACCCGATATCACCTAATGAAACAGGTTCGATGGCGACTGGTAAATATGCATTCAATATAGATCAGGCATTTCTTAAAGCTCAAGTTAACCCTTGGCTATCGTTAGAGGGCGGTCGATTTCCCAACCCATTCTTTAATACAGATCTAGTTTGGGACCCGGACTTAGCATTTGATGGGGTTGCAGCAAGTTTTAGTCCTAAAATTAGCAAAAATACATCCACATTTGGCACGATTGGTGCCTTTCCGATTGAGGAGGTTAATCAATCTGATACTAACCGCGCCAATAATAAATGGTTGTTCGGGGCGCAGGCTGGTATTAAATGGAAGCTGGCAGAGAAAACAACGGCCAAGGTTGGTTTGGCTTATTATGATTATGAAAATGTGGAAGGCATTTCCAATGGTACAAAAGACGACTCAATTTTATATGATGCTACTGTGCCAGTATTTAGACAAAAAGGTAACAATACCTTTAATTTAAATGCGTTTAACAATTTAGCTAATACCTCACCAAAATTTGGATTGGCTTCTGAATTTAAACTGGTGAATCTAACAGGGGAAATTGATTTGGCACATTTTAATCCTGTGCACGTAACTCTGGCAGGCGACTATGTCAATAATATTGGGTTTGACCAAGAAGAGATGTTGAAGCGCACAGGGCATTTGTATAAAGAAGAAAACCAAGGCTATCAGATCAGATTGGCTGTCGGTATGCCCATAGCATTTAATGGTGTGCCTAAGACTTTCAAAAAACATGATTGGCAAGTATGGGGTGCTTATAAGCGGTTGGAGGCTGATGCAGTACTAGACGGCTTTACAGACTCTAATTTTCATATAGGTGGCACAGATGCAAAAGGATGGATTTTAGGTGCAAGCTATGTGATGGATAGAAATGCATGGCTTACTGCACGCTGGTTTAGTTCTGAGTCAATTAGCGGCTTGAGTAACAACCAGTTACCACTTTCAATTGATGTCCTTTTGCTAGATTTAAATGCTAGGTTCTAAGTTAAAGAGAAGCATCTCACTGAGCGCGCAAACGGATGATTATTTATGCATAACATATTGAATATAAGAGAATGTTCTAAAAAATTTATCTGCAGCAAGCCGCACTTGTTGCGTTTGCAGTTGCTTGCTAGCTTTAGCTTGTTGATGCTTTGCTCATTCTTGTTTGCTTTAGATGCAAACGCGGCTGAAAAGAAAGATAAATCAGCCCGCCGTTTACAGCAAATGTCACAGCAGTTGCAGCAGGCGGAGCAAGAAAAAGCAGCATTGCAGTCGCAAGTTGATGAAGTGAAAAAGTCGGTATCTGAAGCAGAGGCAAAAGCTAAACAAAATCAAGAGTCTGCCAATGCACTTTCTCGTAAGATTGGTGCTGCAGAACACAAAGCCAGTAGTCTAAGTGCAGAAATCAAAACTGTGTCTGAAGAAAAAGCAGCGCTAGCCGATAAGCTACAAAAAACAGAGTTAGAACTGGAATCCACAAAGAAGAGTTTAGACGAGTTGACGGCAAAATATCAAGCGGCGGAAGAAGGGTTGAGAGTAGGCGAAAGTCAGCGTAAAGAGCAGTTGATGAATATTCAACAAAAAACTGCGCGTATTGAAGCTTGTGAGCAAAAAAATACTAAGTTGTATGGTTTTGGTTTGGAATTAATTAAAGTGTTCGAAAAACCAAGTGCTTATGAAGTGGCTTTACGCTCTGAAAAGTTTACTCAGTTGAAGCGTGTAGAGCTTGAAAATACCATGCAAGAGTATCGTGATAAGTTAGATGAGTCGCATATTCTTTCAAATGCTCACTAGCTGTCAGTGTTTTTACTATAAAATCAATCATATTTCGTATTTTAGTGTGCTGGCTAAGCATCATTGGTAAGCAAATTATTCAAAAAATTTCAGTTTGAATCTTGATAATTGAGAGTCCCCTGAATTTTGTGTAAACCGCACTGAAATCTTTGCAAATACAATTATTGGTCACTCTTTTGTTGATTTCAAAAACAGTTACTTTATTTATCTAGTATCATCTGACTTCTTGAAATAGATTCTTTTTCAAAAAAATTGGTTTTTCTAGTTAATGCGGTTAATTTGATAGGCTGATTTCATGATTAAGTTGTCAATGTTGTTGGCATGTAACTTAAACATGGTTAAATGGCTATAATTGGCATGAATACAAGATTGAGTGATACATGATAGGACGGCAGATAAATATAAAAAAGGCTTTTACGCATTGGGTTTTAAATGTGTATGCAGCTCTATTTGTGCTATATCCAAGTGCTGCATTTGCCATTCAGAACGGCATTATTGATATTCGCCCCTATGTTTCAGCGAGTACCAGTTATGATGACAATCTTTTTCGTATTCCTTCTCCAGATCGAACTTTCGGGGCTGATACCATTACCTCTGTTGGTGCTGGTGTGAATGTTGGTGTGCGCTTGAGTCGTCAGCAGTTCTTAATAGGTGCTGGGTTGACGGACACTAAGTTTGCAAATAACACACGCTTGGATAATATAGGAAATAACGCAAATGTAGCCTGGAATTGGCAATTGGGTAACCACTTGAATGGTGTGTTGAGATATGTAGAGTCTGAAAGCTTGCCAGGCTTTCAAGAGTTGCGAACAACAGAGAGAAGTTTACGAACTACCTCGAGGAAAGTGGCCAGAATTAATTGGCAATTTCATCCTAGCTGGCTCACTTTTGCTGGCTATGAGCAACAGATGTTTCAAAACGCCAATTCCATCAATCAAGGTTTTAATAATGAAAGTGACACCGTGGATGTAGGCTTGCAGTATGAGACTGCTGCCTCTACTAGGTTTCGCTTAACATTACGTGATTCAGAAACTAAATTCCCTAATCGTTCTGGATCAATCTTGTCTATTTTAGGAAATCAAACCAATCAGCAAGAGTTGGTTGCGGATGTTAGATGGCCTGCGACAAGGTTGATGACATTAAATGCTTCTTTTTCATTAGTTGAGTTAGACATCCCTAGCAACGCTAGTCGAAATTTTAGTGGAACCAGCCAAAGTTTTGGTTTGGATTACGCTTTAACCTCTAATACCAATGTGTCTGCCTCGGTTTTTAAAAATATCTCCCCCATTCAGGATGCACTAGTAGCCTACGTTGAAGCTACTGGCTTTTCTATACGCCCAACATGGCAGGCAACCAGTAAAATATCAGTCGGTGGCGCACTTAACTACACAGATAGAGATTTTATCGGTAGTGCTGGTGTGTTTTCAAGTACACAACGTCAAGACCAGTTTCGTAATGTTAGCCTTTTTGTCAATTATCAATTCGCACGCAAATTATCGCTTCAGACAAATTATTCTAATGAAAACCGTGCATCAAATGTAGATTCTTTTGTTACCAAATCTAATAACATTGGCGTTAGCCTCAGATTCGATTTTTAGGGTAATAAACCCTTGTCTTTTTAATAATCCTGTAACACACTTGACATATTATGCTCTCCATCTAAAGTTGTGATGTAATATAGTCAATCAACTTTTGGCGGTGAATCGTGTAAGTTATAGATGTAATTGCTAGAAACTATTAAAAATAATCTCAGAGGATATAACATGAATGTGAAAAAATCTTATATTGGCGTTGCTGTTCTAAGTGCGTTACTTTCAATGGGTTTAACTGCTTGCGGTCATAAATCTGAAGGTGGTGCTACGCAGGTAGTTGCCAAGGTCAATGGGGATGAAATTTCCATTCACCAACTTAATTTTCAGCTTCAAAAATTAGGGCCTCTAGATAAAGAAAAAAGCAAGCTAGCCGCTAAAGATGTGTTAACTAAGCTGGTTAATCAGGAGCTTTTGAAGCAAAAAGCGATTGAGGCAAAGCTGGATAGAGATCCGCGTATATTGCAAGCAATCGAGGCAGCGAAAAGCGAAATTTTAGCGACTACATATATTCAGCAAGAGCTAGCCAAAGCAGGGAAGCCAACACCTTCAGAAGTTGAAGACTTCTTTAGACAAAATCCAGCGTTGTTTGAGAAGCGTAAGGTGTTTAGTTTAATTGAGTTGGCGACAAGTGCTGGAGCAGATAAATTGCAGGAAGTCGAAAGTGTTGCTTCGTCTGGAAAAACGATGAGTCAGATTTCTGATGAATTAAAAGCGAAAAATTTCCAAGTACAAGCTAATTCAAACGTAAAGCCTGCTGAACAGATTCCGAGTGGGTTGCTTGCCAAGCTACAAGCGATGAATGATGGGGATTTGGTTGTGGTTAATACAGGGCGCTCCATCAATATCGTGCAAATTGCTAAGTCAGAAAGTCAGCCTGTTGACTTTGAAAAAGCAAAACCGATTATTGAACGTTATTTTGAAAATAAAAATAAGAACGAATTGGCTAAAGCAACCATAGATAAGTTGAATAAAGATGCCAAGATTGAATATTTAGGTGATTTTGCTGATATGAAAAACGCGCCAACTGCAAAGTTAGAGGCGAAAACACAGGCAGCGCCAGCTACAAAAGCTGAGTCAACCGAAAGTAAAGAGAAAAAAGTGCTTGAAAAGGGCATTTCTGGTCTCTAGTAGACATCTGTTTGGGTCGAGAGGCTTTTATTTATGTTGCGTTTGCAACACAATGTGTTTAAGTGCATAACTGAGAGTCATTACCATGGTTGTAAATTTTATTAAAAGCTTGTTGCTGTATGTGTTGTTGTTCTCTTTGACCGCTGCTGCGACAGAGTCGCTAGGTGTTGGTAAAAATAAGCAAGATTACCTACTAGGCGCAGGTGATGTGATTAAGATTAGTATCTATAACAATCCTGATCTCGCTACAGAGGCGCGCGTGGCCGCTGCCGGTTCGGTGACTTTTCCGCTGTTGGGTGAGGTGAAAGTTGCTGGTGATAGTGTTTCAACGGTTGAAAAAAAGATTGCCAGTTTGTTGGAGCGGGGTGGTTATATTAAAGACCCACAAGTCAACATCATCGTCGTGCGGTATGAGAGTCAGTCGGTATCAGTTTTAGGTGATGTTTCTAAGCCAGGTAAGTATGTATTAGAACAGTCAATGAAGCTTTCTGAAGTGTTAGCGTTAGCAGGTGGGACAAATGGCAATGGTTCTGAAATCGTAACAATTATTAAAGAAGGCAGCGGAAAAGACGTTAAAAGCGAGTACGATTTGCGTAACTTGTTTAATGATGGCGATCAAACGAGCAATCCAATTGTTACTAGCGGTGACATTATTTATGTAAGCTCAAGACAGGTTTCTGTTTTGGGTCAAGTAGGACGCCCAGGTAAATATTCGATTATAGGTAATGTCAGAACAATTACCGATTTTTTAGCGCAAGCTGGCGGCATTGCACCCGGTGGTGATGATAAAGTCGTTGTAATAACTGTTCGTAAGGGTGAAGTTTCTCGCAAAATAATCGATGTTGATTTGCTTTATAAAGAGGGTGATTTAGCTAATAATTTTGAGCTCGCTAATGGTGACTCAATTTATGTGGCTAGGTATCCAGTATTCTTTATTTATGGTGAAGTCGCACGCTCAGGCTCTTACAGGTTGGAGCGAAATATGACACTTTCACAAGCGCTAGCTACAGCTGGCGGCTTAACGCCGCGCGGTACAGAGCGTAATGTAAGGGTTAAACGAAAAGACGCAAATGGTACGGTGCAAACTCTCACCGTTAAAGAAGGCGATGCATTATTGCCAAATGATGTGATATTTGTGCGCGAAGGTCTCTTCTAATTTCGTTTGCTTGTTTTTTAGGATAACTCAATGAATTTCATACAGTTTTTGCTGATTCTTAAAGCGCGATATAAAATCGTGCTCGCTACTTTCTTTTTGATTGTTATTGGTACATTAGTCGTAAGTAAAATGTTACCTAAAACTTATACGGCTACCACATCGTTAGTGCTTAACTACAAAGGGGTTGATCCCGTGACTGGGCTTACATTGCCAGCACAAATGATGCCTGGTTATATGCCTACGCAGGTAGATATTATTAAAAGTCAAACAGTGGCGATTAAAGTGGTTGATGATCTAAAGCTAGCGGATAGTCAGCAGATTAAAACCCAATTTATTGAAGCGACTGGTGGCGAAGGCAATATTAAAGTTTGGTTAGCGGATAGACTGATTGGTAATTTAGAGGCTAGGCCATCGCGTGAAAGTAGCGTAATGCAGATTTCTTTTCAGGGCCCGGATCCAAATTTTGCCGCCATTATTGCTAATAAGTTTGCTGAAAACTATAAAAAAGCCGTATTGCAATTAAAAATGGATCCTGCCCGCACTGCATCTGTATATTTCGAAGAGCAAATTGCCAAAGCCCGTAAGCAGTTTCAAGAGGCGCAAGCAAAGCTGTCAACCTACCAGCAAGACCATGGCATCACTAGCGTGAATGAACAAGCGGATATTGAAACGAGTCATTTGAATGATCTTTCATCTCAGCTAAATGCAGCTGAATCTCAATTGGTTGAAGCTGAATCGCGAAAAAATAGTGCTAGTAATAATACAACCGAGTCACCAGATGTTGCCTCATCGCCATTGGTCGGGACTCTTAAAGCAGATGTGGCACGGGCTGAATCTAAGCTTGCTGAATTATCGCAGCAAGTGTCTAAGAATCACCCGAGGTATATCGCAGCTTCTGCAGAGTTGGACAAAATTAAATCTCAACTGCAAGAAGAGGTGCGTCGTGCCACAGGTGTGATCGGTGGATCTGCCAAAATAACCAAAGAACGTGTCAATGATCTTCGTGCGCAATTGTCTGAACAAAAGAAAAAATTACTAGAATTCAACAAGATGCGTGATGAAATGGCTGTTTTGCAGAAAGACGCTGAAAATGCACAGCATACTTTGGACTCGATGAATCAACGCTACAATCAAACCACAATGGAGTCGCAAGCGAATCAAGCAGATATTGCCGTGTTGAGCGTTGCAACGCCCCCGCCTTTTGCAAGCAGTCCGCGCGTGATGTTGAATGTGCTACTTTCTATTTTTGTGGGTGGCTTGCTAGCCATTGGTGCTGGTGTTCTGACTGAAATGTTAGATCGTCGTGTCAGAAGTGCAGACGATATTGGTGATATGTTAGAAGTGCCTGTGTTTTCAATGAGTAGCAAAAAGCCTGCGGAGACTAATCCGTTAAAACAATTTCTGCAACAATTGCGTGTTAAATTTAAACCACGCAAGCGATTCGCGTAAGGGTGACGAGTATGGATATTATCAATATGAAATCAAACGCATCCTCTTTAGTCAGTCGTAAGCCAGAATTGAATATCGGCAAAATATTGCTTGATATGGGAAAAATTACAGCAGAAGACGCAGAGCGTGTCATTCAACTGCAAAAGCGTGAAGGCATACTGTTCGGTGAGGCAGCACAGAAGTTACGCTTAATCACTGAGGAAGACATTCGTTATGTGCTTTCTTTGCAGTTCGATTACCCATATTTGCATCCGAATGAAGGTGGCTTTAGTCAATCGCTTGTTGCCGCATACGCGCCTTTTTCACCGCAAGTCGAGGCGTTACGTGCACTACGTACGCAACTCATTTTGCGCTGGTTTAATGAAGGGCATAAAGCTTTGGCAGTCATATCGCCCAATGGTGGTGAAGGAGCTAGCCATTTAGCTGCAAATTTGGCGATTGTGTTTTCTCAATTAGGTGAGCATACCTTATTGATTGATGCGAATTTGAGAAACCCAACGCAGCATAAACTTTTTAATATCAAACAGCCAAAAGGGTTGTCTGACGTTTTAGCGGTAAGAGCAGGATTTTCGGAGGTGGCCGAGAAAGTGCCATCTTTTGTAGATTTAACAGTATTGGGTGCAGGGACTATCCCGCCTAATCCTCAAGAGTTGTTAGGGCGCTCCAGTTTTGGTGCTTTAATGAATTTAGTGCAAACGCAATATGATGTTGTCATCATAGATAATGCCCCGGCAGTAGGTAGTTCAGATGTGCAAACTACTGCAAAGGCATGCGAGGGTGTATTGCTTGTTTCAAAACTGAATGAAACACGCTTAGAGGATTTGGCACAAGTGCGTGATCAAATGTTGATGACTGGGGCTCAGATCGTTGGTGCTGTGGTGAATGAGTTTTAGTGCTGTGCAACAATATTTAGAATTTTTAGTTAAGAGATAGAAAGTTGAATAACGTGGATTCAGGAAGAAAAGTCGCGCTAATTACGGGTGTAACAGGTCAAGATGGTTCGTATTTAGCAGAGTTGTTGTTAGAAAAAGGTTATGTTGTCCATGGTATTAAGCGCCGTACATCACTCATTAATACAGAT
Organism: uncultured Methylophilaceae bacterium; assembly: GCA_964620425.1. Lineage (GTDB taxonomy): Bacteria > Pseudomonadota > Gammaproteobacteria > Burkholderiales > Methylophilaceae > DASXUG01. Next base: position 83,685 of record CAZUGV010000003.1, read on the forward strand.
CGTATCGACCATTTATATCAAGATCCTCATGAGAGCAATCGTCGCTTTATTCTGCACCATGGCGATTTAACTGATTCATCAAGCTTAATTCGCATTATTCAACTGGTTCAACCAGATGAAATTTATAACTTGGCTGCTCAAAGTCATGTGGCGGTAAGTTTTGAAGAGCCAGAATATACCGCTAACTCGGACGGTTTGGGGGCATTGCGTATTTTAGAAGCAATTCGCATTCTTGGGCTTGAGAAAAAAACAAAATTTTACCAAGCCTCTACTTCTGAACTATATGGTTTGGTGCAAGAAATTCCACAAAAAGAAACCACCCCATTTTATCCACGTAGCCCATATGCAGTTGCAAAGCTGTATGCCTATTGGATTACCGTAAACTACCGTGAAGCTTATGGTATTTACGCTTGCAACGGCATTTTGTTTAACCACGAAAGCCCTGTGCGTGGGGAAACCTTTGTAACACGTAAAATCACTATAGCTTTAGCGCGCATTAAACTTGGCCTTCAAGATTGCTTGTATCTAGGAAATATGGATTCATTGCGCGATTGGGGTCACACTAAAGATTACGTAGAAATGCAATGGATGATGTTGCAGCAAGAGAAAGCAGAAGACTTTGTAATCGCCACAGGCGTGCAATACAGTGTTCGCCAGTTTGTTAACGTAGCAGCCGCTGAACTAGGTATCTCCATCACATGGAAGGGCGAAGGCATCAATGAAAAAGGTTACGATGCCAATGGAAAATGTATCGTGGCGGTTGATCCACGCTATTTCCGTCCTACTGAGGTTGAAACACTGCTAGGCGACGCTACTAAGGCACGGGAAAAATTAGGCTGGACACCACGTATCACTTTTGAAGAGTTAGTGAAGGAAATGGTCGCTTCCGATTATAAAAAAGCGCAGCGTGATGAGCTTATCAAAGAACATGGATATCCATCTTTTAGCCGTTTAGAACAATAGTCGGTATTGTAAATGGATAAATTGGCAAAAATATATGTCGCAGGGCATCGTGGTTTGGTAGGCTCTGCGCTCATGCGCAACTTACAATCCGCTGGATATAGTAATCTTGTGACGCGCACTCACGCTGAGTTGGATTTAACGTTGCAACCAGCCGTGGAAGCGTTTTTTGCAACTGAAAAGCCAGATTATGTGTTTTTGGCAGCCGCCAAAGTGGGGGGCATTCATGCCAATAACACCTACCCAGCAGAGTTTATGCGCGATAATTTGGCAATACAAACCAATGTGATTCATGCAAGTTACCAGCATCAAGTCAAGCGCTTGTTATTTTTAGGGTCTAGCTGTATTTATCCTAAGTTTGCGCCACAGCCGATGAAAGAAGAATACTTGCTCACGGGCGAGTTAGAGCCTACTAATCGACCATATGCGTTAGCGAAAATTGCAGGTATCGAACAATCTTGGAGTTATAACCGTCAATACGGAACGCAATTTCTCTCCGTGATGCCGACTAATTTATACGGCCCAGCTGATAATTACGATCTAAATAACTCACACGTCTTACCCGCGCTTATTCGCAAATTTCATGAAGCCAAGCAAGGCAATAGCCCAACCGTTAGCGTATGGGGTTCTGGCACACCAAGACGCGAACTGATGTACAGCGATGACATGGCAGATGCCTGTGTTTACTTGATGAGTTTACCTGATGCGCAATATCAACCATTACTTGCCGCTGACCGCAATGATGGCTTACCGCCAGTGATTAACATTGGTGTGGGTGACGATGTAACGATTTTGGAATTAGCAAAGCTGGTGCAGTCGATTGTTGGCTATCAAGGTAGCATTGAATTAGACCCCACCAAACCAGATGGCACGCCAAGGAAATTGATGGATGTCAGCCGCCTGGCATCCTTGGGTTGGAAAGCAAAAACGAGTTTAGCTGATGGCATTAAGTTGGCGTATGAAACTTCAGGGTTAATCTAAGAGTTTTGTATCTACAAAACATACGTGCACATTTAATATAGTTATGCGTTTGGCAACACACGTTCAATATTGCAGCTTCAATATTGATTGAATCATTGTTAAATTGTTATCTTAATGAAATATTGGCTGTCTATATTGCACAAATAAACAATTCAATCAGATGAGTATGGCTATATTTAATGAATAAAACTGCACAAAAACATAACCAATCTATTGTTGACGAAATCAAGCAAACCGTCGAAGTAGTCATCAAGCATGCCCAAGAAAATACAGCACTTTGGGTATTGTTTGCGGGGATTGCCGTTATGTACATCCCTACCTTCTGGAGCTTAATTACAACAGGTATGTGGACGGATGCCGAAAACGGCCATGGTCCAATCATATTTGTAGTATCTATGTGGCTACTATGGGTGCGTTGGCATGAGGTTAGCCCTAAAATTTATAGCCCAGCGCCGATTCTGGGCTGGATATGTCTGATTGTTGCCTCGCTACTATATGCACCGAGTAGAGCCTTAGATATTAACTATATTGAAACGGCTTCTTTTATTCTTGCAATGACAGGCGTAGTTTTAATGTTCGGAGGCTTTCCCTTAGCTAAAGCATTGCGCTTTCCTCTGATATTTATGATATTTATGGTGCCACTACCGAATTTCCTGACTAGTGGGATTAGCTTCTTTCTCAAAAGCAATGTTTCAATAGTCGCTGGTGAAGTGTTGGCGATATTAGATTACCCTGTAGCAAGAAGTGGAATCATCTTGCAAGTTGGACAATATCAACTATTGGTGGCGGATGCATGTGCTGGCATGCATACACTCTTTATGCTTGAAGCGTTAGGCGTGCTTTATCTCAATTTAGTCAAACATCCTTCGATCATGCGTAATATTCTCTTACCCATACTGATTGTACCCATCTCATTTTTTGCCAATGTAGTGCGCGTATTGGTACTTGCACTCATCACCTACTATTTGGGTAATGACGCTGGTCAAGGTTTCTTACACGGATTTGCGGGTATGGTGTTATTTTTAGTGGGTCTATTCACCATGATGGGCACAGATTCACTGTTGCGCTTGGTGAGTAATCTAATGAGTGGTCGAAAAACACAGCAAGAAAATAAAGCGCCAACCAAGTTAGAGGTGAAAGTATGAGTAATCTAGCGCAAAACTTATCCATACCAAACACTAAACAAACAGTGCCCCTTGCTTATTACGCTTTTTTTGCGTGGTGCGTGGTAGCTTTAGCAGTCGCCACATGGCTTACCCCACGTGAAAGCTGGTTTGATCATATTGGCAAGCCTGATTTTGAATTAGTAGTGCCCAAACAGTTTGGAGATTGGGTGGATACGGGCGATGGTTCTGGTGGTATGGTCGTGTCTCCAGAACAAGCTGCAGCGGTTGAAAGCGTCTACTCACAAGTGGTGAGTCGTGCATATCAGTACAAGCCGACTGGCGAAATCGTCATGCTCTCCATAGGCTATGGTGATGTACAGTTACGCTCTAAACAGCTGCACAGACCAGAAGGTTGTTACTCATCACAAGGCTTTCATATCAACAACTTTCATCCAGAGCAAGTTGCTGTAGCAAACGCATCCATCGGTTTATTTAGAATGTCTGCCGAAATGGGTAACAGAGTTGAGCAAGTAAGCTATTGGATACGTGCTGGTGATAGCATTATTTCAGGTCCGCCTAAAGATTTAAATATCAAACGCATGACATTAGGTTTACGTGGCTATATTTCAGACGGTTTGTTATTCAGGGTCTCCAGCATCAATAATGACCAGAATAAAGCACATGAAATACACGATAAATTTATCACTGACTTGCTAAAGTCTGTTGGAAAATCACAGCAAACTGCTTTAATAGGTCGTACGATATAAACAGCGCATCTGAAATTGCGCTATCGTTAAATGGTGGGCAAATGCAAACAAAGCAAAAACAACTAATGCGCCTTGAAAAAACGATAAAAATAGCGACTTAATATTGTGTGCATCCATGTGAACAAAATAAAACTAGAGTTATTGTATGCATGACTATAACAAAGTCACGTTGGGGGTGGCTGGTAAGTTTCATGCATTCTATCTGGCTAGTGAGTATGCAAAACTAAACCGTTTGCAAACTCTGTTTTCCTCACATCGCACGATGACTGCGCCGGCAGGGTTATCTGCTTCACAATACAAAAATAGGCTGGATCTAGCCGTACGGATGCGTTTGCCAGCTTTTACGAGGCTGCGAATTTCTATCGACCAACGTGCACGTATGTTTGATGATTGGTTGTCTAAACAATTAAAAAATCAACCGCCGGGCATCTTGCATAGTTGGAACGGGGCAAGCCACCAAACATTTCGGTCGCTTGCGGGAAAAGGATGGTTAAGATGTGTGGAACGCTCCTGTCCGCATAATCAATTTCAATATGAGTTATTGATGGATGAAGCCGAAAGGCTAGGGCTTGAACATCAGCAAAACGCTGAGGCATTAAAGCTAGCTATTGAAGAGTTGTACCTTGCAGATATTATTGTCGTACCTTCTGCATACAGTGCCAGTTCGTATCGTGATGCAGAGCTTATCAAAAAGGTACGCGTGAATAGTCTAGGCGCTAATGTTGAGTATCAGCCACGTATGCCAAAAAAGTCTGGTTTTGTCGTATTAATGGTAGGCAATGAGTTTTTAAGAAAAGGTACACACTACCTAATTGAGGCATTTAAACTGCTCGATAGACCCGATGCGGAGTTGTGGATTCGTGGCGATGTGCCAAAGGCATACTTAAAGCGTATCAACGATCCACGTATTAAGATATTGCCAGCAGTGTCTCAGCAACAGCTAAATAGGCTCTATCAATCTGCTGATGTGTTTGTGCAGCCATCCATAGATGAAGGGTTTGGTATGACAGTATTTGAAGCCCTAGCATTTGGCTTGCCTGTGGTAGTGACAGAAAATGTAGGCGCTAAAGATTTGCTGACTAATGAGGTATCAGTAACCGTGCCAATTCGCGATCCGCAAGCACTCGCCAAGGCGATAGAGCAAGCAGCAGCAATGCCCTCACTAGCATTTGATCAATCACGGCAAGCGTTGCTACATAAAATTTCTTGGGAAAGTACAGCAAAAAGAATGTTTGAGACGGTTTATGTGCGATAACAATAAAAGCATATTCATATTATTGAAAAGACTGAATATGAATAAAGCGAATCATGTGATGCAAAACCAAGCATTTATTGGAGTCCATTTTGCAATCGCTTAATATTTTATACCTAGGGCCAATTAGCGGCACTTGCTTAGACCGTGCAAACGCAATGAGGCGGCTAGGGCATCAAATCATGCACTTAGATCTTCGCAAACTTTTACCAAATACCATTTGGGTGGATCGGTTTACTTGGAAAATTGGTGGTCATTTATTTGCGCCATGGGTGCTGAGTCGGCTACCAAAACAGCTAACAGGTCAGCATTTTGATATTTGCTATGTCGATGGTGGTGAGTGGGTGACCCCCAAAGTGATTCAACTATTACGGCAATATGCCGATGTTGTAATTAATTACAATATTGATGACCCCTATGGATCACGCGATGGCGCAAGAAGCAAAGCATATCGTCAAAGCGTGCCATATTACGATTTGATGGTTGTTGTGCGTGAAGAAAATATCAGCGAAGCCAAAAAATTAGGCGCAAAAAACGTGATGCATGTATATCGTGCCGCAGATGAGATGAACCATGCACCTCGCGAGCTAACCGAGCAAGATCACCAAAAGTGGGATTCTGAAGTCCTATTTTTAGGGACATGGATGCCAGAGCGAGGGGCATTTTTATTATCACTCATTCAACAAGGTGTGCCGCTTACCATACGTGGAGGTCGCTGGCAAAAAGCCCCAGAGTGGCCACAGCTACAATCTTATTGGAAAGGCGGCAGCATCGCGGGCGATGATTATGCCAAAGCTATACAGTGCGCCAAGGTCAATATTGGCTTATTGTCTAAAGGTAATCGAGATTTACATACCACGCGTTCCGCAGAAATACCTGCTATTGGTAGCCTATTTTGCGCGGAAAGAACCCGTGACCACCTAGCCATGTACCAAGAAGGGGTAGAAGCGCTATTTTGGCAAGACGCCAAAGAATGTGCAGAAATGTGTAAGTTCGCTTTAGAAAATGAACCCAGAAGGCGCGAGATTGCCCATGCTGGGCATGCACGGCTAAGAAAAAATGGTCATTATAACGAGCCAACAGCACAACAGATTATTGAAATGGCGATGAGTTTAGGGGCAAGTAACCAAAACCACCAGAGTCACCAAAGCCATACACAAAGTTCTAGCAAACAAGCTTCATCCATCCATGCGCGAGTTGAGAAAGGCTAAAGATGCAACGCTCAGTATTTATCTCTAATGCTCTCTTTGTTCTCGCATTTATATCATTTGCGGCACAGTTTTTTATCGACTTCAGTGCGCTCAACATCGGTGCGGCATGTATTGTACTGAGTTCCAGCTTAATAACGCTCTGTTATCTGCGTTGGACAGATGCTTATGATTACTACCCAATTTCTAGTTTTGTATTATTTGGATTGCTTTTCACATCGTTATTGGGCGCACTTTTAGCGCAGTCCTTGTTATGGGCATCTCTCACTAAGGATTTGAGAATCCCTATACAAACTTTCAGCTATTTATCGATGTTCCAAATGTCCGCAATTATTGCCCATGTGTTTTATAGAATGCTCAATAAGACCAAGAGCACGCGACCATCCATTGTGCGTTACAGTTTAGAGAAAATGGGTCTATACCAAACACCCTCAATTGTAGTGGTCTGGGTGATGGGGGTTATCGGCCTAGCCAGTGCGATCTTGGCAAAGGGCGATGGGGGGAGCAAAATTGCCAATGGTATTCAGTTTATTATGTGGCTACCCTTTATTATTCCCATTTATCGTGCCCGTTTTGGTAAAGAGTACTGTAATGCCAAGCTAAACTATATTTTGTTGGGGTTGTATACGCTTGTCATTGTGGTGATAGGTATTATTTTTAATGCGCGTGGATTTATGTTGATCGGCATGGTCACATTAGGGGCTGTTATATTTCTAGAAACCATGCGCAGCAAAAATAAATTTACCGTATCACAACTATTAAAAATACTGTTGTTATTGTTAGTGGGTGTAGCCGCATCTTTTCCACTTTCTGATCTTGCAACTGCGATGGCAGTAGCAAGGGCAGATCGGGGTAAAGTTTCAGATATCAAGGTCGCGCAAAACACATTTGAGATCATGACCGCCAAGCGTGATCAGATTCAGCGGTACCGGGAGGCTGGGGATATTATTGCCGGTCATTCAAGTTACAATGAGCAATATATTGCTAATCCCCTGTTAGCTCGATTTGTGATGACCAAGTTTCATGACAATATATTCTATTACGGCACAAAGTTAAATGATGCGGATGTGCAAGATTTAGCAGATTACACGCTTAACCAAATACCAGTATTGTTACCCTCAGACTTTCTTGAAATTAAATGGTTAAATCTAAAAATCGATAAATTAGCAACTACCTATTTTTCTGCTGGCGACTATGTGGTGATGTTAGCCACTGGAATTAAAGTTGGTGGTTTTAAAACGGGCTCCTCATTAGCACAAGGTTTTATATTGTTTGGTTATTTTGCGCCTATTTTGTTCATATTTTTAGCCGTATTGTTGTTTTATATCAAAGATTTATTTGCATATAAAAACCAACTCGGGCTTGTTGTGATTGCGCCTATTGGGTTGTTCGGTTTATATGGAACTTTCATTAATGGTCTTAGTTTTGATGGTATTCAAGGCTATTTCACCACAATATTACGTAACTTTCCACAGAGTGTAATTTTATATGTGATGATTTATCAATTTGCACGCTTGGTGGATGCTGCTCTCAGCGCCTTACGTAACTACAACTCAAAAAAATATTGGCTGAAGGCATAGCGATATGTCGGCGTTTAAGCGTGTAGCATCGGGCAGCCTAGCCATGTGGATAAGAATGGGCTTGTCAATACTTTCGCAAGTGTTAATGGTACCCATTTTTTTAACTTATTGGTCTGCCAAACAATATGGTGCATGGTTGGCATTGCAATCGGTCTATAGCTTAGTCACAATGTTTGATACAGCCTATCAAACATATTTAGAAAATGAGTTTCTCAAAACAGGTAAAACGGCTTTTGCACAATACAAAGTTTTATTATTTAGCAGTTTGCCCTGCGTCATAGTGATTGGTCTTTTCCAAGCGGTTTTCTTCTACTTTTCAAGTCAAACCTCACAGTTTTCAGATTTAATGGGTTTGTCAAAACCAGAAGATCAAGCACTACTCAGGCAGTGTACAACAGTGATTTTCATGTGGATGTTAGTGATGGTTGTTACCACATCCACATCTGGTGCTATCGGCCGCGCATTATCCTCTATAGGTTACTTTTCAAGGTTTGCTTGGTGGGGCGTTTTGTATATGGCGTGCTCATCAATCATCCCAATTGTCGTGCTTATGCGAGGTGGCGATATACTTGAAGTTGGGATAGCCCAAGTCGTGATGATGCTCATTTATCACATTGTATGGTTTTGGGATGCCATCAAGATTATGCGAAAAGAATCAATTCAACCTGTTAAACCACAGTGGACTGTGGCGATTAGCTCTGTTAAATCATCCATATTTGTTTTTTTACGGTTATTGCTTGAGTTAAGCCGTCTACATGGTTTTCGGTTGCTTTTAGCGCCAATGGTAGGTTTAAAAAAACTTGCCGAATTTGCAACCCAAAGAACAATCGCAGGGGTTGCCACACAAAGTATGAACAATATTTATGGTCCACTCATGCCGGAGCTCATGCGCTATATACGTGAGCGCAACCAACCTAAAACAGACACCATATTTTCATTGATCTGGGCACTAAGCTCATTTTTACTTTGTCCACTTGTCTATTTTTTACAAGTGCTCATGCCGATTATTTACCCAGTGTGGACTCGTGGAAGATTCGAGTTTGATGCTTTGTTATTTATGGGTATATCGGCATCACTTTTAACGTATGCCATTTCTTTGCCAGCCAACGCTGTTTGTTCTGGTAATAATCTTGTCAAAATTCAGATGTATATTTCAATCGTGGCATTTGCTGTTTTGTTTGCTAGCTTGCCTGCCACCATTCCACTGCTTGGGCTTAAAGGCGCAGCTTTATCGTTGCTGTTAGCGGAAGTCGTTTCTGGAGTGTGTACTGTTTATGCTGCTTTAAAATGGTTAAGAGGCGCTGGGTTAACATGGCCTACTAGCATGTTTAAATTAGCAGGCTTTTCGCTCGTTACCACACTCATGTGCTGTACTTTTATTGCTGTTTGGCCATCAAGTACTTGGCTTGTTAGCTTGGTATTTTTGGGTTTGCTGGTTGTTTCGGCGCTTCAGTTTTGGCACATGCTGCCACTAGAGTCTCAGCAATATATACAACATCATTTACAACAACTTGCTAAGCGCACAGGGCTATTAGCCAAGTAACAGGATTCATGTTTTAAAAAGCAACCGAGTAAAACAGTATCTTGGTAGCGCAGTAACTTTCTTGTATAACCTTAGTTTTTTTGAGAAAAGCCCACTTGAGCGTAACCCAAATGAATAAAAAAATTTCAATTATTATGCCATGCTATAACGGCCTAAAATACATTAAGCAAGCCATAGAGTCAGTGCTGGAACAAACCCATACAGATTGGGAGTTACTTATCAGTGATGATGGTTCCAATGACGGAACCCGAGAATACTTGGCAACATTAACCGATATTCGAATTAAAATATTTTACCAAGATAAAAATCTTGGCATATTTGGCAACCTCAATTTTTTATTTGCCCAAGCTAGCGCTGAAATTTCGCAATTCTTATGTCAAGATGATTATTTTGCAAACACACAAGCGTTAGCTAGCGTAGTTACCACGTGGCAAAAGCTACCGCAAAATATTGCCTATATGCGCACTAGCCATGGCATTGATTCAAAAAAATCAAACCTAGCCCAGTTTGAAATGCAGGTTTTGCCAAGTATCGTAACGCCAGAAAGCTCGAATTTTTATTTTTATGTATTTGGCAATATCCCAGGTAATTTATCTAATTTATCGCTCAGAACATCCACTGTAAAAAAACATGGTTGGTTCCGGCTTGATCTACCTTATGCGGGGGATTTTGAATTCTGGAGTCGCGTGGGGGCTACTGAAAGTTGGGCAATTTCCCCACAACATATCGTGCATGTTAGGTCGCATTCAGAGCAGGCCTCAGTGACCCTCAACAAAAAAGGGGAGTTACTAGCACAGTTACGAACAGTGGTTGAGGGCTTATACCAATCATTGGTAAAACAAGGCTATAGTCCGTTTAAGCTTAAACTAATGGCAAGCGCAAATTACATCACTTTGCATCGAGATGCTGGGGTAAAAGCATTCGTGCTGTCTGGCAATAAAAACTACCTTGCCTTGGTGCATCAACATTTTGATCAGTCACTATTCGCCTTAAACTATATTGCTTTATGGTCGATTTACTTTGCTACGCTAGGTGGGCGTTTTTTTAGAGTAGAAACAGCTAAAATTTTATTTGGAAAGCAGTTCACAAAACTCAATAATACCTCTCAAGCATTTACATTCGAATAATCCAGCCAAGAACCAGCTTGGGTTGGTAGCTTATTTTAGAAAACTTATCTCATGTTAAATATAGACACTTTTGGTTTGCTACCGCCACTTTTAGCTCTAGCCGTCGCGGTATTGACGACGTATTTTATTAGGAAAATTGCTCCAACAAACACAAGTGATTCGAGAAAGAGTCGCTTTGTCTCTATTGATGGCTTACGTGGATATCTGGCATTTTTTGTTTTTATACATCATGCTGTTGTTTGGTATTTTTATTTACATTCAGGGGCATGGAAAATCCCACCTTCCAAGCTCTATACGCACCTAGGTCAAACTAGTCTGTCATTTTTTTTCATGATTACGGCGTTTTTGTTTTTTTTGAAGTTGCTAGACAGTGATCATAAACCAATTGACTGGGCTAGGCTTTTTATTGCTAGAGTTTTACGGCTAGCGCCATTATATTTATTTGTTGTAGCAATTGTTTTTTTTATAGTAGCTTACTTAACAGGTGGTCAGTTAAAAATACCTTTATGGAAATTGGTTGCAGAGATAGTTAATTGGATTCTATTTTCAATTTATGGTATGACCAATATCAATGGGTTACCAAACACTGCATTGATTGTTTCAGAAGTCACTTGGTCGTTATCGTATGAGTGGTTTTTTTATTTATTATTGCCATTCATGGCTATGATTGTGGGGAGGCGCTCAGTTCCAATATTCTATCTTTTCATCAGCCTTTTAACGATTGCGCTAATAATAGTGCTAAATCCTGATAGTAAATATGTTTTATCTTTTTTTGCGGGTATTTTTGCAGCGTATGCACTTCGGTTTGAAAGGGTTGTGCGTTTAGCAAATACAAGAGTTGCATCATGGGTTGCTATTGCTGTGCTTTTGATTGAAGTGAATGTTTATAGCTCTGCGTATAGCTTCATCCCCCAACTTTTAATATTTATTGCATTTTTGATATTGGTCTGTGGTAATGATTTATTTGGTGCTCTAAGTAACCAAGTATCTCGGGCTCTGGGTGAGGTTTCATATAGTATTTATTTACTTCATGGTATTTTACTTTTTATCGTGATGAACTTTGTCTTAGGTTTAGAGCAAGCAAGGATTTTAGATTGGCAGCATTATTGGCTTGTAATAATTTGTATCACGCCAATATTGATTTTGATTAGCTTTCTCACTTTTAGATTTATTGAATCACCTGCAATGAAGTCCACTTCTTTTGTTATGGATAAGCTAATAGCTAAAAGATAGATGAAGAAAATTTGATAGGAAGTGATGTTAACAAAACTAAATATTCAATCATCAAGGCTGAACGTCACTATTCAAACAACTGACCACAATTTATTACGTTGGACGGTGATGGCGATTGATGTAAATCCTATTTTTGCCAAGAGCTTAATTGAATTCTCAAGTCGTACTCCAGTATATTTAACCGATAGTATTTATCTCGAAAGGTATAACCCAGATGTTTCAGAGGTGCCTTTAAACACGCATATTGTTTTATGGGATGGAATTAATAGCTATTTTGAGTTGATGAATAAACAAGCAGCGTTAGTGCAACGCCCTGATTTAAAGTTTTTTGTGGTGGGTTGGCTCAAAGGGGTAACTATTGCTGACCGTATGAATATTCAGCCTTTATACCCTGATGTGTTGCAAGATAGTGCAAAGGCGTGGGGTAATGTGTTTTCTTTTTACCAAAGTTTTTATGTGCCTTATTGGTATAGGCTACTTACAACTGGGCTTACGTTCACACGTTATTTTAAAAATTGGGTGAGCGATGCTCAAAAACACCGTGAATTAAGCCGTGGTGGCAAGATGGTGTTTTGTGGTTTAGTCACGCCTAGTGAGCATAATTTGAATGCATTTTTCATCGGTGTGGATTTGCCTGATTTACAAGCCGTATGCACCAATTTATTGATTTTAGAATACAACAGCCCTGTCGCCGTTGTGAATCAAACCGTTTTTAAAGTGATAGAGGCGATAAAGGCGGTGGCCTCTTTAGAAGCCTCAGAGTTTGCTTGTATTTATTCAATTTTAAATCTTTTGCATAGAGTGAAAACCTTATCAATTTTGAATCAGTTAAATTCGGAATTGTTTGTGAATGAAGTGCGAAATAATCGCCGCTTTGACCCATACGATAGTTTTTTCTACTGTAATAACTTATATTTGGATTTTGGTAGCACCCGCGGACCAGATGCGATTTACCCTAGAACCATAGATATTGTGATGAAAAATAAGCAGTATATTTCATTACGGTTTTTGCATGCACAAACTTCAATTGCACAATATATCAATGCGTTGTCGCTTGATGCTTTCTTGGTGCATTGCGAAAAAGATGCGCAGGCTGCTTTGCAGCGCCACCAATCCATGTTTACTTAACTGGGATTTTTACCTACTATAAAGATCAGATTTATTCAGTGGTGCGAATTTAACTTGGTCAGTGGTGATGAAACTAATTGGTCAGCTAAAAGTGAAAGCCAATTAAGCATTGTAGTGTGTTGATTGCCGTATTTTTTTTTGGTTTATTGAGCGTTATGGCATAAAGCTAGGTAAAAATATCATTAAACAATACCAAATGTTTTGTTTTGGATTTTTTGGTATATTATTTGCTGTCAAATCCAAGTAAAATTCGGATTTATTGGTACAAAAATATTTGTAAGTGATATTTAAAAGGTTTTTATTCAAAAAAGAATCAGTCATCCAATGATTTAGCATCAATCAATATTTTTTCTCTATTTTCATTCAATTACTTTTTTAATTGATCGGGGGCGTAGCCAATAGTGGCCGTGTTTATGGCTGCTAAAAGCCTGGCACTATAGTCAAAGCTAGCGCTATGGCGGTAAGTTTTGTGACTGAAATTTGTCACTATGTTTTTTTATTTGTTAGAGTCTTTGCCGCCTTGTTGATATGATAGTGGTAGATGGCTGGCAGTAATGCTGGGCGATTTTAACTAATAAGAACTACTTTTATTTGTCCTTGAGTTGAATATGCCTACTGGAGAGTGATATGAACTTGCCCTTGAATTTGTTCGTCCCGAATCTGAATGCGTCAAAATTAAACCGCTTCAGTCTTAATCCCCTTGGTTTTTTCTCTTTTTTAAGCGCAGTTAACCTAAACACTTGGTGGCAATCGCTCGCCGTGATTTTTTTGTTAAATTGTTTAAGCGTTGAGTTGCCTGCGCAAGCTTGGGCTGCTGAGGCTGCCGTTACCTCAACCCAAACAAATACGCAAGGTGGTTGGCGTAAGTGGTTTAGAAAAAACGTTAAGAAAGAAGAAGCGCAAGCAGCCAAAAATACCGCGACAGCAGCTGCTAGTGCTAATGCTGCTTCAAGTAATGCTTCGACCACGGCATCTGTGGCAGGTGCAGCTCAGGCGTCAGCAAAACCGCCTGTATCGGCTAGCCCTTCCACCAACCCTGCAGCAGCAACACCATCAGTTGCAACACCTGTAGCTGCTAATAATCCTGTCGATAAACAACCGCTTTTAAATGCGGCGGGTGCTGGGGCAACCACACATGCTATCGCTCCTGTGGCAAATTTAACAACCCTTTCTAAGGTATTTAGCGCTGGTTCTGCTAAGTTTTCTGTGGCGATGGACGATGTGGAGGTGCTTGGGCCATTCCCAAGTTGGGCAGATGCAAAACGTGATTATGGTGCAAAGGGTGATGGTGTTACCGACGACGCACCTGCCTTGCAACGAGCGATTGATGACCTTGGCATGCCCGGCAAACCCTCTGTGCTCTATTTGCCAAGTGGTAATTATAAAATTGCCAGCACTTTAAGTATTAAGTGGAAAAATGGTATTGGTGGGTATGGGTATCCAGGGTTGACGATAGTAGGTGACGCGCCTACTACTACAAAAATTACTTGGGCTGGCCAAGCGGGTAAGGCGATGATGAACCAAGATGGTAGTTTTAATACGCGATATTCGCGTATTACTTGGGATGGTAAAGGGGTTGCCAAGTACGGTGTGACCCATTGGTGGAATGCCAAAGGTGGAACATACCATGATGGTAGCCCTGAGCATGTGGATGAGGTTTTTCAAGATTTGGAAATTGGCATTATGGGCGGGCGCATGGGCGCTAATTATGGGGAGATGAGTTCTGAAGGACAAATTCGCCGTGTAACCTTTATTCGCAACAGTTATGCAGGGGTGAATGTAGGTAGTTGGAATGCGCTCGATTGGTGGGTGTTTGATTCTCACTTTGTTGATTGTGGGCGTGGCATTGCCAATACTTTTAGCCTTGGTGACAATGATGCTGTGATCACTGGCGCTGGTGGTGTGTATGTCTACCGTAGTTTGTTTGAGCGTTCTACTGTCGCAGATTTTAATATTGCGAATACGGGCTGGTTTTCTATGTATGAAAATGTTTCTCAAGGCTCACGCAGGTTTTTTCAAGCGGAAGGCATGGGGAATAATGGTGCGGCGATTATCATTAAAGGCAACCGTATTTTAGATACTACTGACCCAGTGGCGATTTCAAACGGTAACCTTGGCCCTGTAATGCTGATTGATAATAAAGTGCGTAGCAAGCCGGGTACTACCAGTTTTGCGGTGACTCAAACAGACTGGGTGTTGAATCGAGATACACTTTCTGTTGGCAATCAATATACCGTTACTAATCCGATTAGCGAGCCAGCAGGGCAAGACCGTATTATCTCTATTGATGATGCTGTGGTGGCTTACAGCGCCATTGATGGAACCTTACCCACTTTGCCTGCAACCCCTGTGAGGCAGAACCGTAAAATATATGAAGTGGTTCCTGGCTCAAATGCTAAACAAATTCAGGCAGTGATTGATTTGGTGGTTGCGAATGGCGATAGTAACGCTGTGGTGCATTTACCTTCTGGACCCTTTTATGATTTAGATGCCACATTGGTGGTGCCTAGTCGTACTCAGTTGCAAATTGTGGGAGATTCGTTAGTGACCACCTTGCGCTGGAAAGGGCCGAAAAATCAGCCGATGATTCATCTCAAAGGGCCAAGTTATGCAACGGTAAGAGATTTAAGTATGTACTCACATGGTGCCACCGCAAAAGCGATTTTGATTGATAGTGCAGACCAATCTGGCGGGCGTGTGTTTATAGAGGGTAGTAGTCCTGGTGCAATTACAGCCGCTAACCTGATGAATACCCAGCTGACATTTCAGGCCAATACTGGGTTTAAAGGCATTAACGTTTCCAATGTGAAAAGCTTGGTGACTGTTGGGAATGGCGGTATAGGCTCTGTGAGTTCTACAGGCAATTCAAATGTGTTAATTGCAGATACTTGGTATGAAGGTGTGGATTCTCAATTGTATCGAATAGACTCAGGTACGTTTACCTATGTGGGTGGTTCAATGGCGCCTGCATCTCACCAGCCAGCGGTACAACCAATTTTGCCAGCGGTTGAGCTGAGTAATTTAAATGGTAAGGCGACTTTTATCGGAGCAAACTTTCAATTGAGGGGTGTGCCAAGTGGGGTAGGTATTCATGTAGGCGCTGAAACGGCAGATTCTAGTGCCTTATTTTTAGGGGTGGGGGGCAATACCCCCAAGTATTTTGGTAGAGAAAACCCAAATGGCAAAGGTAATATTGGGGTGATGCTGTCTAAAATGCCTAATCCTTCGGGTGGAGGCATGAGCATGGCTAACCAAGGCAGAACAGATGATGAGTTTGTTCGTGCAATGTTGGCACAGCTACGTGCATTGCAGTGGGAAAAATCAATTTACACCCCGCCAGTAGGCGCTACGAATGTGCATATTTATCGTATTTTCTCTCCTCATTCGCAAGGTGTGTTTATTTCAGGTTATTAAATGTAATCTTGGGTAGCTAATTATGATTAGTTAATCTTGGTCAGATGGATGCGGGTGGTGTTAAGAAAAATCATAAATTTGAAATACTTTTGTATTAAAGTATTGAGATTATTTAAACATAGAGAGTTTTCTTTTGGCGTGTGATTGTTTAGCGGCTATTTCGTGTTAATTAGCCGCTTTAAAAAAGATAAAAACTATCTATGAATATTGTCATCTTCTGCCACCCTGCATTTCTTAAATCACAAAGTATGCCGCGCTTTGCCAATATGTTGAAGTCTGCATATGAGCAGCGCGGACATCAGGTTGTTTTGTGGTCTCCGCAGGCATGTGTTTATAATTTGGTTGCAAATACTTCTTTTGCAAAGTGGGCTGGTTATATTGATCAGTATGTTTTGTTTCCAAGATGGGTGCGTAAGCAAGTAAAAAAGCAGCCAGCAGATACTTTGTATGTGTTTGCCGACCAAGCGCTTGGGCCGTGGGTGCCTTTAGTTAAACATTTGCCGCACATAGTACATGTGCATGATCTGCTTGCTTTGCGTTCTGCCTTGGGTGATATTCCTGAAAATCCAACATCGGCTACTGGTAAGGTGTATCAGCGCTATATTCGCCAAGGTTTTCAGCAAGCCCAACATTTTATTTCTATCTCCAATAAAACGCGTGAAGATTTACATCGGTTTGGAGAGGCATCAGAGGCGAGCTCTATTGTTGTGTATAACGGATTAAACTATCCTTATGCCCCTATGCCCAGCGAGCAAGCGATTGCGTGTTTAACCAAATCAAATTTACCTGCCACAGCTGATAGTATGTTGCTGCATTTGGGCGGCAGCCAATGGTACAAAAATCTGGCTGGGGTGATTCGGTTGTATGGTGAGTATGTTAAGTTGCATTTGGCCACAGCGAATACCGACCCACTGCCTTTGTGGTGTATTAGCCCACCACCAAGTGAGGCCACTAAGGCTTTGATGAATGCATTGCCCAAGCAAGGGAAGGTGATGTTTTTTCAGGGGCTGGATAATGAGACTTTGCGTGCGGCTTATGCACATGCGCGTGCTTTTTTGTTCCCCAGTTTGGCGGAAGGTTTTGGTTGGCCTTTAATTGAGGCGCAAGCCTGTGGCTGCCCAGTGCTCACTACTAATGAGGCACCAATGAACGAGGTTGCGGGGCCGGTGGCAACGTATATACCCCGATTAAAATCTGGCGATAATGTGCAACAATGGGCGGAGCAATCAGCCCTCAGTTTGCATGCCTTGCTTTTGCTATCACCTCAAGCGCGTGAAGCGCTAGTAAAAAAATGCGTTGCTTGGGCAGCACAATTTAATGCAGAAGCTACCATTGAGGCTTATCTGCAAAGGTATCAACAAGTTTTATTAGGCAATAACAACACAAAAAATATCACCTTAAAAAGAGTTGAAACATGAAAATTCTGCATATTATCCGTTCAGTCAACCCCAAAGGTGGCGGCCCAATTGAGGGCGTAACCCAACTAAACGCCTATTTTAAAGATCAATTTGAAACGCATGCAGTGGATTGCCATTCCGAAGTGCTTTCGCTGGATGCGCCTGATGAAGATTTTGTCAAAGCGAGTCCATTGACCGTGCATGCAATAGGACCTGTGAGCTTGGGTAAGTATGGCTATACCCCAAAGTTAAAGCCGTGGTTGTTAGCCAACGCCCATCGCTATGATGCCATTATTATCAATGGTATTTGGCTATATCACAGTTTTGGTGCTTGGCGCGCATTAAAGCAACTTGGCAAGCCTTACTATATTTTTACGCACGGCATGTTAGACCCTTGGTTTAAAAAAACCTACCCGCTTAAGCACCTTAAAAAGTGGCTCTACTGGCCTTGGGCAGAGTATCGCGTGTTGCGCGATGCTAAGGCTGTATTGTTTACTTGTGCAGAAGAGAGAATATTAGCCGCACAGTCATTCTGGTTATACAAAGCCAATGGCATTGTGGTGAATTATGGCACGAAACAACCCCCAACCGATAAAGCACATTATCGTGATTTATTTTTTGCTCAGTACCCACAACTGGCTGGCAAAAGAATCTTTTTGTACCTTAGCCGTATCCACGAGAAAAAGGGTTGCGATTTATTGATTGAGGCGTTTGCTAAAGTGAGCAAGCAAGACCTCTCACTTCATCTTGTGATGGCAGGGCCTGGCGCTGACCCTCTCGTGAATAAACTTAAAGCATTAGCAAGTCAGTTGGGCATCACGGATAAAATTACCTGGACTGGTATGGTGCAAGGCGAAGACAAATGGGCTGCCTACTATGCGAGTGAAGCGTTTATATTACCCTCACACCAAGAGAACTTTGGTATTGTCGTGGCAGAATCTTTAGCATGTGGCTTACCTGTGTTAATTTCTAACAAAGTGAATATCTGGCGAGAAATTGAGGCGGATGGCGCGGGTTTGGTCGCTGAAGATACGGTTGAAGGTGCTGAACATTTGCTCAATCAATGGTTGAAGCTGAATGCAGAAAGTCAGCAAAAAATGGCGAAACAAGCAAAAGTCACTTTCGAACAAAGGTTTACGATTAAGGCAATGGCTCAAAGTATTTTGGCTGTTATCTCTAAATCTAATTAAATGGCCTAGTGATAAGTGTGGTGTTTTTAGTCATGCGCGAATTCAGTTGTATCCTTTCAAATTCAGGTAAATAAAATATGCGAGTATGTGTAATAAACCCTAATTATTATAGAAGCAGTGGCGTGACTGTTGCTATTAAAAGGATATATCAAGGAGCGGCTGATTTAAACATAGATTGGTTTTTTGTTGATTGTGCACATGGATCTGAAAATGAAATCGAGCGAATTGATTGGCTAAGGAGTGATTCAAACTCAATTTTTTACGCCAAACTGATGTCATTGAATCCTTTGGTTTTGGCTTTTAGTGTGTATGCATTGGCTAGATTTTTATTGAAAAATAAAATTGATATTGTTCATGTACATCACAGACGTTTAGCTTTACTTTGCTCCGTGGTGGCAAAGCTACTAAATATTAAGGTTTTATATACTGGACATTTGGTATACAAAGATAACTGGCTATTTAGGTTCTGCCCGATAGACGCTGCAATTGCTATTTCCAAATCAGTGCATGAGAACTTATCTAGAACAACCAAGATCAGTAAGGTTTTTGATATTTCTAATGCTGCACTTTTTGAAGAGTTCCCCGTAAAGCTGGACCCAGCTTTCTACAAGACCATTTCATGTATTGCAAGGCTGGAGAGTGTTAAAAATCACAGTAATCTATTATTAGCTTGGGCTAAATTAGATCCAGTTAAGAATGGGTATATGTTAAATCTGATTGGGGAAGGAAGTCTAAAGACAGAACTCGAGGAGCTTGCCAAGCGTATTGGTGTATTGGAATCTGTGAATTTTGTTGGGTATACCAAAGAAACAAAAAAATATATTTGTAATAGTTTGTTCTTGATACTGCCTAGTTTTGTTGAAGGGCAACCGATAGTAGTTCTCGAAGCGGCTGGCTGTGCTAGAGCGACATTGGTTTCGAATATCGGTGGATCGGTGGATTGTGTTCCTGATGGAAGTGTATTGCAAAACAAAGTGGATCCTAACTCTGTTGATGAGATTTCTACTGCAATTGGTTTGTGGATGAGTCACCCAGAGCAAGTGGTGGAAGAGGGTGTATTATTTTATAACTATTGGAAGAATAGAGCTTCCCCCAGTGAGGTAGCTAAGCATCATTATGCTGCATACTCATTTTTAACTCGTTAGGCTTTGTGTAAAGCTCATTAAAGATGTGTTATTGGATTTAAATGAGAGTAGAAAGTATTTTGAATATTTTTGTATGACTATGAAAAAGATAAATCTTAAAGAAAGTAACCACTCTTGGTCGTTAGCTGAAAAGCTAAAACGCTCTGCTTGGATGATTGTATGGTTTATTTTTGGAAAATATGGCATACGGAAATTTTCCATCATTAGAGTTTTGGTTCTAAGGATGTTTGGGGCGAAAATTGGGCATGGGGTATTAATTTGCTCAGGTGTTAAAGTCTTAATGCCTTGGAATTTAGAGATTGGAGATGCAGCAGCCATTGCGGAAGGGGTTGATATTTACAATCACGGCAAGGTTGTTATTGGAAGTGATACTGTCATATCACAGCGAGTAACGCTATGTACTGGCACTCATGATATAACTAAATCTAACTTCCCTTTGATATGGAAGCCAATTACGATAGGTCAGGGTGTATGGTTGGCGGCAGAGTGTTTTGTCTTGCCCGGTGCTTATGTGAATGACTATGCTGTGGTTGGCGCTAGATCTGTAGTTTCAGGCGAGGTCGAGGCTTGGTCTGTATATGCAAGTAGCAAAGCCATAAAAGTTGGGTCTAGAAAAATAGTAAGCTAGAAAAATAGTAAGTTACTTGAGTGACAACCGCCCAAACAATGTTTATTAAATTAAAGAGTAATTTTTGATGGCTAATATATCTATTCTCGTATTAACAAAAAACGAACAACAAGATTTACCTGGTTGTCTCGCCAGTGTTGCTTGGTCTGATGATATTCATGTGTATGATTCTGTGAGTACAGATAAAACCGTAGAGATTGCACAAAACTTCGGTGCCACTGTCACTAGTAGGCCATTTGATAATTGGGCGGCTCATCAAAACTGGGGTTTGCAAAATATTAAATTTAAACACCCTTGGGTGTTTTATATTGATGCGGATGAGCGCATGACGCCAGAGTTGGCAGACGAACTGCAAGCGATTGTAAAAGATGCAGGCGAGCATGTGGCGTTTCGCATTCAGCGTAGGGATTTTTATTTGGGTACATGGCTCAAGCATGTGCAATCATCGCCTTTTTATATGCGCTTGTTTATACCTAGCAAAATGCGATACGAACGCATGGTAAACCCTATCTCTATTGCCGATGGTTCAGTTGGCCAGTTAAAAAGCTACCTTGATCATTTCCCTTTTAGTAAGGGGGTGTCGCATTGGATAGAAAGACATAACTCTTATAGCACCTTTGAAGCCAAGCAGATAATTGAAAATAGAAAAAACCAAGCTGAGTTTTCCTTAATCAAGGCTTTTACAGCAAAAGATTTTCATGAGCGTAGATTTCATCAAAAAGAATGTTTTTATAGAATGCCGATGCGACCATTGCTGAAGTTTCTAATTTTATATGTGGCAAAGCGTGGCTTTTTGGATGGCAATGCAGGGTTGAGGTACGCAATTTTGCAATCCATTTATGAGTATTTTATTGTGCTAAAAACAAAAGAATTAGAAACTAAGTCACTCCAAAATAATTAAGGTAATTCAGGCTGTTGCTTAGGCGCAGTTGCCAGAGATTTGTTTGCGGGCAAGTTTGGCAAACCTAGCAATTTAATGGCGACCTAGTGAGCGTAATCTAAGCTAGGATAACCTAAGCGAGGGAACTCTAATCTAGCTAAATAGTGGTTTATTTATTCGCCAGAGATTTAAACGCTTGTGCATATTGATCTGCAACAATGGTGGGGTGGTAGCGTTCTTTTGCGCGTTGCCAACCCTTTAATGCATAATTTGTGGATAGTTCACGGTCTTCAACTAACGTTTTTAAAGCAGTCGCAATCGATTGGACATTGCTCGCTTCTACTAGTATTCCGCAGTCCCCATGATTTAAAATTTCTTGTCTAGGTACATCGTTATCTGCAATCACAGCACAGCCAGCCGCCATCGCCTCAACAAAAACAATGCCGAATGATTCAATGTGAGGTGTCATGGCGTAAATTTGGCTAGCCTGCATTAGCTTTTGTATCTCATCTCTTGGCATAAAGTGATGGTGGTTGATGTTTTTGTATTTTTTGCAACTAGGTTCTACTTTGCTGATAAATGTTGTGGTGACTTGCTTTTGGTGTAAGGTGTCGGCAATGGAGTCTAATGCTTCACATAGTTCAAATATGCCTTTTCTTTTACCATCCACGCCCACAAATAAAATGTGCGTTTTATCTGACTGAAACTTTTGCTTGATTGAATTTTCGGATATAAACTGAAGTTGCGGCATAAAAAATGGGATGGTAATGCATTTGTTGCGCCAATCAGGCTGCTGGGTTAAAAATGCTTCACGCATGCAGTCGGTATGAAAGTGAACCAACGAAGCGCCACCAGCTAAACGCATTAAGTCTTTGGCTGACTCTTTAAGATATAGCTCACCCCTTGCCTTGTCTTTATTGAGCGTGGGAAAACCAAGCGTCGAGAGTAGCGGTACTTTGTTATCAGTGGCTGGACATAAACCTAGCGGTTGGCCACCATAGTCATACAAAACATCTGTTTTTATTCTGGTGTTTGGCAAAATAATTTTTGCAAATATCTTGCGTTTAAGTAAACGACTACTTACAAAGTTTACATTCGCTTTAATATAATCTAGCTTAGAACCTACAAATGAGATGGATAGCTGTGGGTTGAACTGATCCATATTTGAGATGTCAACGACACATCGTTGGTCAGTGTTATGCCTGTTAAGCGTCCAGTTTGTATTGATAATACCTACACTAACCATGAGTTTTCCAAAGCCTGTTTTTATTAAATTGATGCTAGATTGTTAAGATTGCTTTAACGCCTGCCCAAACAGGTCACTGCCAATTAAATTATATTGTAATAGATGATTGTGAAATGTACATTAAAGTTACGTTCTACTTGTTAACAATAGGCTTGGCTGGTGCTATTGTGAAAACTGGCTGGATAATTTCAGTATTGGCTAAATACAACCAGCAGAGGCTAAAGCTTTTTGCTTGCCCACCTAGCAAGTGCTGTTAAATTAAGCGCTTTTAGATGTGGTGCATCCTTGGCTTATTTCTTGCGGATTCTGGTTATAAATTTGATATGGTTGCGTTTTTCACAATAGACTTGTTTTTATAAATATTGTACATGCAAATGTAATAATTTGAGATTAAACTCACGGCTTATGAAAATTCTTATTTACAGCACAAATTTTGCTCCAGAGCCTACTGGTATAGGTAAATATTCTGGCGAGATGGCGGCTTGGTTTGCCAAGCAGGGGCATGAGGTTCGTGTTGTTGCTGCGCCGCCTTACTATCCCTCTTGGAAGTTGGATCCAGCCTATAAGCGGCCATTCTATCGTCGCGAAAAATGGAATGATGTTGATGTTTTTAGAGCGCCAATTTGGGTGCCTGAAAAACCAAGTGGAATGGCACGTATTTTGCATTTGGCAACATTTGCAATATCCTCCCTGCCGATTATGTTAAGACAAGTGTTTTGGCAACCCGATGTGGTAATCTCGGTTGCGCCAGCACTGATGTGCGCGCCTGCTGGTTGGCTCACTGCAAAACTTTCAGGTGGTAAAGCTTGGTTGCATATTCAAGATTTTGAAGTAGATGTGGCTTTTGAAATGGGGATGTTAAAAGGCAAGCTGCTTAAGCGAGTTGTCGTTGGCATTGAGCGTTGGTTGTATAAGCGCTTTGATAGCGTTTCTTCAATTTCAGGTCGCATGATGGATAAGTTACGTGAAAAGGGTGTGGCCGAAAATAAATTGGTTTTTTTTCCTAATTGGGTGGATGTTAACCATGTAAAACCTTTGTTCCGTCCTTTGAGTTATCGCCAAGAACTATGTGTTGATTTGAATGTTAAGATTGTCTTATTCTCAGGTACATTAGGTGGTAAGCAGGGCTTAATGGTGATTCCAGAAGCTGCTAAGCGTTTAGCACACCGTACCGATATTATGTTTTTAGTGTGTGGCAATGGGGTGATGAAAGATAAGTTGGTAGAGGCGTGTGCAGGACTAAGCAACGTACGGTTTTTGCCTTTACAACCGTTTGAGCGTTTAGGTGAGTTGCTGGGAACCGCAGATATTCACTTGCTGCCGCAAAGCCCTGAAGCGCAAGATTTAGTTTTGCCATCTAAAATGACTGGTATGTTAGCAAGTGGTAGACCGATTATTGCGACTTGTAATGAAGGTACTGAAATTGCCTCTGTGGTTTCTAAGTGTGGGTTGGTTGTGCCGCCTGAAGATGCTGATGCCTTAGTCGGTGCGATTACTAAGTTGATTAGTGACCCAGAAAGTATGTTAAGACTGGGTATTTTGGCACGTAAGTACGCTGAAGAAAACTTGTGTCGTGAACGTGTGTTGGGACGACTTGAGGCGGAGTTCGATAAGTCGGCTGATTATCAAGCTAAGCTAGGTTAGCGGTTTAACTCCACGGAGTCTTAAATTGCTAAATTTTGAAAGTTAAGTTTCTCTTTAACTTTAGTTGGTGTTGGGTTGCACGTGTTTTTTGCATTTTGTTGAGTCTCTGTAGATTTCTGATGTATCAACCTATGATTTAAGTCGGTGCTCTTGCCTATGCTGCTCTTAAGTTTCATTCGCTTGTCACAATTTTAAAATATCTTACTATTGGAATTTGGCTTTAATCGTAAAGTTTCAGTTAGTTCATGCTTTATTACTGGCTTCGAGTAGATAAAGTAGCCAACAGAATCTATCAAGAATAAAAATTAAGTAGGGTAATCAAGTTAAGAGGGATATGAAGTTTAACCAAAGGCTAAGTTTTCGTAAGGAAGTGACTCCAGCTGTATTTGCAAAAATGATGCTGGATCCCGTGCTGATTATTCTTAGCATGTTTCTACTGTCGGTTTATTTTAATCATAAAATAGATCGTACTTTTATCATGGCTGTGTTGTTGGTGTTTGCACTGGCTTTCCCAGGTGGTTGGTCTAGGGTTGATACCATTCGTGCTGAGTTGCAACGTATTCTTTCAAGTTGGCCTTTATTTGTAGCCGTGTTGTGGTTTTTCGGCTATGCCACAGGTTATCTTGAGATGTTCACTCAAGAGTTATTGTTGAGTTGGGTCATCATCACTCCGATTGTTATGTTGCTCGCCCATGTGGGATTAACCAAATTCCTGACAAGTATTCATTACACTTCACATGTGATGCGCACTGCGGTGATTGTCGGTGCGAATAACTTAGGCTTGCAGGTCCGTGATCGAATGCTGAATGAGCCAATGCTGGGTTTGCAATTTCAAGGTTTTTTTGATGATCGCTCCATACAACGCCTAGGGTTTAGAGAGGAAGAGCATGCACAGCATCTCGGATCACTCGCCGTATTGAGCGAGACGATTCGACGCATGCAAGTTGATGTCATTTATATTGCCTTGCCGATGTCATCGCAACCACGCCTGCTAAAACTGTTAGATGATTTGCGAGACACCACCACCTCAATTTATTTTGTTCCAGATATTTTTATGTTTGATTTGATTCAAGCAAGGCTGGATGATCTAGCGGGAATTCCCGTTGTGGCAGTTTGTGAAACACCATTTTCTGGTACTAATGGTATTGTTAAGCGTATTAGTGATGTTGTGATTGCTAGTCTGATATTGATATTGATATCTCCGATACTGTTAATTTTGGCGATTGGTGTTAAGTTGAGTTCGCCAGGCCCTGTTATTTTTCAACAACGTCGTTATGGATTGGATGGACAAGACATTATCGTCTATAAGTTTCGCTCGATGACGGTCACTGAGAATGGCGAGAAAGTAGTGCAAGCGACTCGAAACGACCAACGAATTACGCCATTCGGACGTATTATTCGTAAAACCTCTTTAGATGAGTTGCCGCAATTCATTAATGTTTTACAAGGTCGCATGAGTATTGTCGGACCAAGGCCACATGCTGTTTCACATAATGAGATGTACCGTAAGCTTATCAAGGGCTATATGATCCGCCACAAGGTTAAACCTGGAATTACAGGCTGGGCGCAGGTGAATGGCTATCGAGGCGAAACGGAAAGTATCGATAAAATGAAAGCACGTATCGACTATGACTTAGACTACCTCAGACACTGGTCACTGAGTTTGGATATGAAAATTATTGCAAAAACTGTTTCACTGGTGTTTTTTGACCGAAGTGCATATTAAATTGGTTGTAAGCACAATATTTACAACTCTGTAGAGATTGACAACTTTAAAGTGATGTAGGTGAGGGTGTAACTTATTTTAATGGTTTGGTTATTCTTTTGCTCTAAGCGCGTACATTCTCTCGCGCCACTCGGATAGTTGTTGATCTTCAAGTTCTAATTGAATGGCAATGGCTTCATCTTCGTTAATTTTATCTTTTTGTAATCTGCGAGGTAACTTTCCACTCATGCGTGATAGTAAACGCTCTCTCTCTTCGGCATCTAAAAGCTTAACTTTCGCCAAATATTCTTCATTTACATTTTTCATTTCATGCTCACATATGGTGCAATTTGCTAGGCTTACACTCTAACTGAAATCAGCCCATTTGTATGTTACATATTGATGACAGCCTGAGCGTTTTCTTGTTTTTATGACGAAAAATTGTTGATACATACTTAGATTTGGTTGTCTGATTCATTACATTAGCGTTTGTATAATTATGTTTTTAAAGTGTTTTGTCAGCATTCATCAATGCTTGTAACAAAATAAAATCAATAATATGGTAAATTTTAAAATGAATTTAAAGTACAATTTGGCTCAATGATGACGCAAACTTAGTACCATTAAAATCTAGTGTAATTAAAAAATCCATTAAAATGTCTAAAAAACCTCTTTCAAGTAAACCTGTTCCAGGTGCTGATTATTGGCCTGATAATTTCGATGCGCAAGATGCGCCTGCAAAGCCTATGGGAGCGGTTGCGCAGGTGATTGTTTTTATGTTGTGCTTTGCACTGTTACAGTTTGGTTGGCAAATAGTCAGGGATGACGATTTCGGTCATTTTGTACGCGGTGCGGCGACGGTTAAACCAGCAACTCAGGTGATTAATTGGGTAAGTCCACAGATTGATGCTGTCGCCAATGGTAACCAAATTAAAGCGCCTGGCGGTGGCATTGTCGTAAAGATTGGCTGCGAAGGGTTGGAGGCCATGTTTATCTTAATCGCCGCTTTTATTGTTGCACCTCTAAAGTGGAGACCAAAATTTTTCGGCATGGTGGTGGGTACCCTGTTGATTTATATAGCAAACCAGTTGCGCATCATCAGTTTGTTTTATGCTTTTCGGGCAGATAAGCCGTTGTTTTATCTATTGCATGGAACCATCACGCCGATTCTATTAGTCTCAATCGCTTGTTTGTTTTTCTATTATTGGCTTGCACATTTTCAGCAAGTCAAACAATTTTCAGCAAGTGAAGCAGCTTGAAAGTTAGTTTATATGATGCAATCGCTTAAGCCAATTCGTTTGTTTTTTCGGGTGTTGCTGGTGAGTGTGATAGTTTTGTCGGGGATTGTTTACTTCGAACGCACAATCATTGATTGGCTTATTCCCTTGTTGAGCTGGGAAATCACACATCTTAATGACAGTTTTAGTATCTTGTTTTTTGGTGTAGAAGATCACCATGGTGCCAGCAATATAGCGTTAAACGTGGTGTTTAAGAATGACATCATCGTTAGTCAGTCATCACATGTGGTTGCCACTAATTTTTATGGTGCGGCTGGTTTGTTGGCGCAAAATGTGTTGCACCCACTTATGGTCGTAACGATTGCTGTTTTGGCTTGGCCTGGGGAAAAGTGGTTGGTTTATTTGGTGCGCCTCTGTGTTGCGTTGCCTCTGACGCTGCTGGTGGTGATGATTGACTCCCCAATTCAGTTGCTAGCCTCTATCTTAACCACATTTAGCAAACAAATTGATTCACCTTGGGTAACTCCCACTTCGATGATTTATTGGAGTGATTTTTTAAATGGTGGCGGCCTGTTTGCGATTTCTTTGGTTTGTAGCTTAATTGCCATTCGTGCTGGCTCGATTGTAAATAGGTAACTATAAAGCCCTGACATCTACTTGAAATAATAATAGGGTAAATTGCCGTTGCCAAATTAATTACAAGGTTTCTTAAATGCGTCTATTCGTATTTTTGCTAATGATGGGTTTTGTTCCGCTCAAAGCACATGCAATTGAGGCACCTGATGATGTGATATCTGCATTAAAAGCTGGTCAGTCAGTCAAGCTAATCGTGGAGTATGATGATGCGCCTGTTGAGTTATCTGTGGCTACGAAGCTCAGAAGTAAGCAGCTCTCCTCAAAAGAGGATGCTGTTATTTCATACAAAAGTCAGCAATACAAATCCATCAAAGATAAAATAGACAAATCTACGGTTATTGCCAAGCTTGTTAAAGCAGGTGATATTGAAAATATCAAAGATTACAGTCATTTACCATTAAATTTTAAACGTGTAGGTACTTATGATGCCTTAACTACCTTGTTGAGCCAGACTGGGGTTAAAGCGGTATACGAAGATAGACCTTTATATCCAGTGCTTGCTAGTAGCTTGCCTTTTATTAATCAGCCAACAGTTGCTAATGCAGGTTTGCAGGGTGACGGCAAGACCGTTGTTGTTCTGGACACTGGAGTTGATATTGCAAACCCAGCTTTTGGAGCTTGCACGTCTGCAAATACACCAAGCAATAATTGTCGCGTAGTGGTTAACAATAACATAGCGAGTTCTCCTTATGCGGATCATAGTCATGGTACGAATGTTTCTGCCGTCGTCTTAGGGGTTGCTCCGAGATCCAAAATCGCAATGTTAAATGTGTTTGATACTGCTGGAAGTGCAAGCTCTAGCGATATTTTGACAGGCATTGATTGGTCTATTAGTAACAAAGTTACTTATGATATTGTTGCTGTCAATTTAAGCTTGGGTGATGGGCAGCCCTATAGTTCGCAATGCCCAAGAAACACTGCTGGTGGTTGGGCATCCACAGCCATTACTCGTGCTAAAAATGCTGGAATTGCGGTGGTGGTTGCTGCAGGAAATGAGGCTCGGCAGTCTGCATTGGCATCACCTGCGTGTTCGCCTGATGCGATTTCGGTTGGTGCGGTTTATGATTCTAATATAGGGGGCGTGGGCTTTTCTAATTGCTCTGACAATACTACTGCACCTGATCAAATCACCTGCTTTTCAAATCGTGCAGATTATATGACTTTGTTTGCCCCAGGCGGATCTATTACTGCGGGAGGGATTACGCAATTTGGCACCTCACAAGCGTCCCCACATGTTGCGGGTGCAATTGCAATATTACGCGCAGCTTACCCTAGCGAAACTGTCGCGCAAACTTTAGCTAGACTGACTAGCAATGGTACCCCGATTACTTTTAATGCCAACGGAGTGAATGTCACCAAGCCGCGCCTTAATTTATTAAACGTCACGGGTACAGTCACCCCCCCAGCCAATGCTGATTTATCGATTGGTATTACTGGTACAAATTCAATCACGCTAAATACCAACAATGACTATACGCTGACAGTCACCAATGCAGGGCCACAGCCAGCTACCAGCGTGGTAGCTACTGCTACATTACCTGCTGGCGCGAGCTATGTTTCTGCAAGTGCTGGATGTAGTGCGACTAGCAATGTGGTGACTTGTAGTCAAAGCAGTCTCGCGGCTAATAGCACTATTGCATTCACCTTTAGGGTACGTTGGAACAGCTTTTCTGCGGGATCAGCACTACAAGCCGACGTTAGCTCTGCTGTTGCGGATAGCAACACGGCAAACAATTCAAGTAGCTTAAACTTGAGTTTAGCACCTCCAGCCAACAACAATTTTGCCAATGCTGTTACTTTGAGTGGTAATGCTGGTTCAATCACAGCCACCACGTTGAATGCCAATAAAGAAATAGGTGAGCCTAACCACGCTGGTGACACAGGTGGTGCTTCAATTTGGTGGAAATGGACAGCCCCTGCATCTGGTGATTTGCTGTTGAATACAGAGGGTAGTGAATTTGATACCTTACTCGCTGCTTATACAGGTAATGCCGTCAACGCGCTGGCATTAGTGGCGAGTAATGATGACGCTAATCCATCAGTAACCGTCAGCAGCTTGTCTATGTCTGTTGTGGCTAATCAGACCTACTATTTTGCAGTTGATGGTTTTTCTGGTCAATCGGGTGCTGTCCAACTGAATTGGAGTTTAACCCCTTCAACTTCCTCAGCGAATGCTGATTTATCCATTGGTATTTCTGGTACAAACGCAATCACGCTAAATACTAATAACGACTATACGCTTACAGTCTCCAATGCAGGGCCACAGTCAGCTACCAGCATGGTGGCCACAGCTACATTACCTGCTGGCGCGAGCTATGTTTCTGCAAGTGCTGGATGTAGTGCGGCTAGCAATGTGGTGACGTGTAGTCAAAGCAGTCTAGCGGCCAATAGCACTATCGCATTCACCTTTAGGGTACGTTGGAACAGCTTTTCAGCGGGATCAGCACTGCAAACCAATGTTAGCTCTGCTGTTGCGGATAGCAACACGGCAAACAATTCAAGTAGCTTAAGTTTGAGTTTAGCTTCACCCCCTGACGACGGGGACGTGCCATTGCCGTTATGGGCATTGATGATGATGTTTGCTTTGAGCTGTGCAATTCTGGCTGGTGTTGGGCGACGCTTTCAACGTTAATCAATTTCAGCGCAAGTCGTTGAGCGTGATGCTGTGTAACCGTGAACTGCAGTCACTCGCTAATAAAACCGCAAGGTCAATATTTAAGACGCATTACTTAAATACACCAGAGGGGCATTGGATTCAGTGCGTGCTTAAAAATATTTGAGCAATTGCATATGCAAGCAGCGTAACTAAGATAAATTACCTCCCCCGTTTGTCATTAAATATTCACAGATTTCTTCGAAATTATAGTCCGTGCGGACTATGCCTTTGCGTGATGGTGTCACAACCCGATGCTATATTATGGATATCGTTTTCTAGTATTGTTAGGGTTGGCTATGACTTCTTATCTTGTTCATGGGTATAAAAAATCTGAAAGTTTGATGCAACGATCACTCAGGTTTTTTGTTGCTGGTTGCATTGCCTTTGGCTTATTAATGCAAGCCAGTGTCGCATTGGCCGCTGGCGTGGTGATTAGCCAAGTGTATGGTGGAAACGGTAGCACCTATAATCGAGATTATGTTGAGGTCTTTAACGCATCATCTAGCCCTGTCAATATCAGTGGTTGGTCAATTCAGTATGCAAGTGCAACTGGTACGGGGTTTTTTTCTGGGAATGGCGTGACTGTATTAAACGGTACATTGCAACCAGGGCAATATTATTTAGTTGCACTTGCGAGTTCTGCCACTGGCGCTGCAATTCCTTCACCAGATGCATCAGCAACAGTTACAGTTACTAATCTGAGCGGATCTGCTGGCAAGGTTGTACTTGTGAACGGAAGTGCTGGTTTGGGGTGTAATGGAGGCTCAACCCCGTGTAGTGCAACAGACGCTGCAAAAATTGTAGATTTGGTGGGTTATGGGTCAGCGAATTATAGTGAATCAGCCGCAGCGCCAGCATTGACCGCATCAACTGCTTTATTTCGTTCAGGTAACGGCTGTGGTGAAACTAACAATAACTCAACTGACTTTTCTACAGGCACACCTGCGCCACGTAACTCAGCAAGCCCTCTTAACCCATGTGGTGTTGTAGCTGGAAGCATCGTTCCCACTTGTCCATCGTTGGCGTTAAACTCTGGCGTAGGTGGTTTTCTTACTGCAACAGCGACAGATTCCGATAGCATCGTAAATGGGGTGACCATTACTAGTGCTGCAATATCTGGCATTACACTAGGTACGCTAACGCCAGCAAATGCTAATGGTGGCGTGGCTAGTGTGAATGTGAATGTGGCAAGTACAGTGGCTAATGGTATATATCCCGTGGTACTCAACTTCACTAATAATGCGTCACAAAATGCAAGTTGCACTGCCAATATCAACATTGGCAATGCTAGCACCCGTATTTATGACATTCAGGGTTCTGGCGATACTAGTCCCTTAGTCGGTACAACAAAAACGGTCGATGGCATTGTTACGCTAAAAATGGCGAATGGTTTTTACATGCAAGATGCTACGGGTGATGGTAACCCAGCAACTTCAGACGGCATTTTTGTATTTACCAGCACAGCGCCTACCATTTCAGTAGGTGATAATGTTCGGGTCACAGGTAACGTTGTAGAGTTTGATACCAATAGTTCAACAACGACTGCTGACACGATTACTGAGTTAACAGGTCCGACCATCGCTGTATTGAGTTCTGGTAATACCTTGCCAAGCCCTGTTTTAATTAGCTTGCCTACAGCCACACAAGGTGAGTTGGAGCGTTACGAGGGTATGTTAGTGACGTTCTCAAATACCCTTACTGTTTCTCAAAACTACTTCCAAGGGCGTTACGGTCAAGTCACGCTATCGAATGGTCGTTTGTTTAAGCCAACCAATTTATATTCTGCTGGTTCTGCACAAGCGATTGCAGCCGCTGATTTAAATGCACGCAATATGATTATTATGGATGATGGTTTATCTTCACAAAACCCAAACCCAACGCCTTACATTGGGCAGGATAATACATTGCGTGCTGGTGATGCTGTGACTAACTTAACGGGTGTGATTGATTACGGTTTAGCCACAAGTAGCAGCCCTGGTCTTACCGCGTATCGCATTCATCCTACAGCTGCTCCTACCATTACGCGAGTAAATGCGAGGACTGCTGCGCCAGCTGCGGTGAGTGGTAATGTTAAAGTGGCAAGTTTTAACGTGCTAAATTACTTTACTACTTTCACTAATGGCCAAACAGCTTCAGGTCAAACTGGTCAAGGTTGTACTTTAGGTGGCGCTTCATCAGCCAGTAACTGTCGTGGTGCAAATAATGCAGCTGAATTTACGCGTCAACGCGATAAAATCATTAACGCAATTGCTGCTATCAATGCAGATGTAGTTGGTTTAATGGAAATTCAAAATAATGGGAATGTCGCAGTTCAAAACTTAGTGGATGGCTTAAACGCTAAAATGGGTGCAGGTACTTATGCGCGCATCAACGACCCAGCCACTGGTTTAGGCGATGACGCTATTAAAGTAGCTATGATTTACAAACCAGCAAAAATTAGCCCATTTGGTGCATCACTTTCAGATACCAACAGCATCAATAACCGCCCAACGCTTGCCCAAGGTTTTGTGGCAGCGAATGGTGAAAAATTCTCTGTGGTAGTGAATCACCTTAAATCCAAAGGTAGCTGCCCATCAACTTCTGCGAGCGCTGATCCTGACCAAGACCAAGGTGATGGTCAAGGTTGCTGGAACGATTTACGTAACCAACAAGCCACTCGTTTAGCCAACACATTTATTCCAGCCTTACAAGCTGCCGTAGGTGATGCAGACGTGATTGTGATTGGTGACTTAAATGCATATGGTAAAGAAGACCCAATCAATACCTTGGCAAATTTAGGGTTTGCTGACCAAGTTGCACGCTTTAATGGTCAAGTAGGGTATTCCTATGTGTTTGATGGCGAAGCTGGCTACCTAGACCATGCGCTTGCCAATGCTAGCATGGCGGCGCAAATCACAGGTACAAATCACTGGAGAATCAATGCAGACGAACCATTTGTGATTGATTACAACACAGAGTTTAAGCAACCAGCTTGTGCGACTTGTGGACCCGATTACTACACGCCAACTCCTTATCGCTCATCCGACCATGACCCTTTAATTGTTGGTCTTAGTCTGCAAGCACCGCAAATACTGACTTTCAATGCGTTGGCAGACAAGATATTAGGTGATGCGGATTTTAATGTGACTGCAACATCAAATATTGGATTAACGGTAACTTTTACAACGCAAACTCCTGCGGTGTGTACGGTCAGCACTAGTGGTGCTGTTCATTTGGTGAATACAGGGGTATGTAGCATTACCGCAACCCAAGCAGGTAGCGCAGATTACCTTGCGGCACAAGTAGTGCGAACTTTTAGTGTGAACCAAGCGGCCTTAACGCCTCAAACCATTACTTTTAATGCACTACCTAATAAAAACTTAGGTGATGTGCCATTTGGTCTGGCGGCTACCGCCTCATCTGGTTTGCCTGTGACATTCAGTTCACAAACGCCAAGCATCTGTTCTGTGGCGGGTAACACTGTCAGTTTATTACAAGCAGGCACTTGTTCCATCACAGCCAGTCAAGCTGGTAATGCTACTTATGCGGCAGCAACTGATTCCATTCAGTCATTCACTATCGCAAGTGGAAATGGAACAGGTGTGGGCAACGATGGTGAGGTGCCAATTGCGCCAATATGGTTGTTTTTGCAAGGAATTGTGCTAGCTATTGTGATGTATGGATTGAGAAGGTCAGTTCGTTAAATGGAATGAGAATTTAAGCAGTCAAGTTTTTTAGTATGTTTTATTAGTTGTACTTTTTTAATCTTAATTTAGGGGAATGTTATGAAAAAATTAGTATTGGTTGCAGCCCTGTTCGCTGCTAGCTCTGCAAATGCTGCATTAGTTGCTGGTGATATTGCGTTTACTTCATTTAATGCAGATGAAGATGGTTTCTCATTCACTACGTTTGTAGATATTACTGCAAATACCACTATTTACTTCAATGATAATGAGTATGTCGGTGGCGCTTTCAACACAGGTGAAGGTCAAATCACTTGGAACTCAGGTTCATCATTAATTAGCGCAGGTTCAGTAGTTCGCTTTAGTGCAATTGATAAAGCTACATCATCAGTGAGCGTTGGTGCTTTAACTAAATCTGGCGATACAGGTTTAAATGCTACAAACGATAATCTTTTTGCATTTATTGGCACTAATGCCAATACACCAACTACATTTTTAGCAGCGATTGCTAATGGTGTTTACGGCAGTGGTTCTGGTAACACATTAATCAGTTCATTAGCTGGTACAGGTTTAACTGTTGGCGTGAATGCAACACAATTAACGGCATCTTCTGACTACGCAGAATATACTGGTGCTCGTAGCGGTTTATCCTCTTTTGGCGCTTATAAATCTTTAATTGCGAATAATGCTAACTGGAACATTCAAGGTAATATCGCTGCTGAAACATTGGTACCTAGCACTACAGCCTTTACTATTACTGCAGTTGTTCCAGAAACGGAAACTTATGCAATGTTATTAGCTGGTTTAGGTGTTATGGGTTTTGTCGCGCGTCGTCGTAAATAATTGTTATCTAACTTATGTTTGTGTGTGGTGGTTTAGTCACTCCACCCACAGATCAAACAAAAAGCCTGCATTAATTGCAGGCTTTTTGTTTGATGGATTCCCCAATTTCTAATGGTGAATCTAATTGCTGATAAGCACTTGTAGACTGGTGCTCATGGTTTCTTCGTATAGTTCATCTAATCGCTTTTTATTCAATAGCGGGTTTTGGGGCGGCTGGCTAGTTTGTTTAGTGGCTACTTTATCTCTAAGCTTTGTGACTTGTAGTTCATTGAATAAAGCGCCCAGGGGCATGACTACCATTTTAGACGTGCTTGAATCTTGGCTGATAACGCCAATCAGCTCACCAGAGGTGTTGTAGGCAGGGCTGCCTGCAACTAAGTGAGGCACGTGTGTTTGATAGGCACTGTTGGTATTGGGCATACCAAGAATATCAGTTTTAATCGTAGACCAATCAGCTTGTTGTGGTGTTGTGAGACGATATCCACTTAAATAATAGGGCGTCCCTGGGGGCGCTATGTTTTGTGCAATGATTGCCGATGTTTTGTTTTCGCTTAATGGTTGTTTTAGCTTGAGTATTGCTAGATTGAATTGTGGATAAGCGTGTTGCACTTCTGCTTCGGTTTGTTTGCCTAGGCCATTTCTTACCCATATGCTTGGCTTTAATTGGTTAGTTTTGCTGTGGTTTATATTTAATGTGTCTAATGTGGTTACAGCCTGGGTGCCGTCACCAATAATGACAGCATTGCTCACGTGATTTAGCGTCGTGCGTATGGTTTCGTTAAACGGGTATAGTTGAATGTCTTGATCATGTAGTTCGATGCTAAGTTGCTGGCTGTTGAGTTGGTGTTGTTTAATTTGTGTCAAAAGTTGGTTTAGTGGTTTGTTTTTTGGTTGTGCTTGCAGCGCATTTTCTAAAAGCTGAATCGCAGGTGATGTTTGTCCACCTAATGCTAGCAGGTATGCATAAAATAAAACGCTTGTGTCTAAATCTGGGTGTTCAGCTTGAGTGTGAGCTGCTGCACTTAGCGCATTGCGGTATTCGCCCGCTTGCATGAGTGTTTGAATGATGGCTAGCTCAACTTCAACTGCATGAAAGTTTCCTGTCGCTTGAGTTAACTCGTTTTTGATGTTTTCAATATTTCCTTGCGTTAGTTCGATCCGCATCTTATTTTGTAATGATTCAACGCGCTGTTTATTTTCTACAGATAGTTCATTTTCGTGTGCATGCGTGCAAAAAATCCACATAGTAAAAACAATTAAAATGTAATGTATTTTTTTCATAAAATCTGTCCTGACTATTCACCGTTAAAATAGACGCTTGGTTTAAATGGATAATCCTTTGTTTAAATGGAAAAAAACCCGCTCGAATCAATCAAGCGGGTTTAGTTTACATCGGTGGTTTACTGATTAGTGTTGCTACCAGATGGGCAGGTAGTGCCGCCAGTATTAGCGCTATTCAAGCGTGTTAAACGTGGTTTAGCTAAACTTGTGTCATCAGGATTGTAGGCAAGGCTACCATTGGTGGCATTGTAGTTAGCTAAGTAAGCAGACAACGCATCAATATCTTGCGCGCCACCTAATAAGTTAGTGCCATTCAAGAATGTCGTATAGCCATCACCACCCGTTGCCATAAAGTTGTTTACAGTGATGCGATAAGTTTTAGTTGGGTTTGATACAACACCATCAGTATCAACAATGGTATCAACTACACCACCTGCATCTGTTAAGGTTACATTGCTAATACGTGAGTCACAAGACTTGCTACCATCCCAGCTGTATTTAAACCCAGCTGAAATATGCATAATGCGCGTAGCTGTTGAAGCTTGACCACGGCAACCAGCAAACTGTTGTTCTAGAACATTTTTAAGATCTTGTGCGGTCACTGTCATAGTAACCAAGCTGTTGCCAAATGGCTGTACTGTAAAGGCTTCACCATAAGTAATGTTGCCGTCACCCTCATTAGCTGTGCTGCTAGCAAATGAGAAATCAGCACGTACGCCACCACGGTTCATAAATGCGATTTGTGCACCGCCAAAATTTGCAGGCTTTGTTGCTGCTAATTGAGCATCTGCAATCATTTGACCGTTATCACTGTTACAGGCCGCATTTGATGCGTTAGGCATGGCTTTTGTGATTGAACCAATGACTGTGTTTGCAATTGGAGCTACTAGACCAAGATAACCATTCACAATGCCGCTTACTGCGCTATTTGCTGTGACGCTAGGATCTGTTTGATCTACCAATATATTTTTGGCGCTTACTGCAGTAACGTTACGTGTTGATGGGTTGATTGTAACGTCAATGTCAGTTAACAAACGACCGCCGTTAGATGCTTGCGTGACTGGAATTAAACGACCCACTTTGTTTGGAATGCCAGTTGGGCGTGGTGTGCTGACTAATGCGCCACTAACTACTTTTGTATCTACTGTACTAGCAGAACAGTTGTAGGCTGAATGGCTATGACCGCTCACAA
The DNA here is from genome assembly GCA_964620425.1 of uncultured Methylophilaceae bacterium. Classification (GTDB taxonomy): domain Bacteria; phylum Pseudomonadota; class Gammaproteobacteria; order Burkholderiales; family Methylophilaceae; genus DASXUG01. The sequence goes on from CAZUGV010000003.1 coordinate 121,327, forward strand.
CTAAGTCAACCGCATCATCTAATTTCCTGACAATGTCAGCAATCGCACTACCAGTTAAGTTGCCATCACAGCCGTTAATGTCAGAACCAACGTTACCCGTTGAGCCTGCTGCTTGGAATCCACCTTGGTGTACCAATACTACAATAGACTCTACACCTTGAGCGCGTAGTCTTGGTACTAATGCATTGACAGTTGCAGCTTCATCATTAAACGCTAAACCAGCTACACCGCTTGGTGTCACAATAGTAGGGGTATCTTTAAGCGTCATGCCGATAAAAGCGACTTTTACACCGTTGAATGTTTTGATGCCATAAGCTGGGAACAATGTTTTACCGGTGCTCGTGTTTACTACGTTGGCAGCTAACCATTTAAATTTTGCGCCCTCATATGGAAAAGGTGTTCCAACGCTTGAGCCTTTACAGCCATCACCATCAGCGTGACAGCCACCATTTTGTAAACGCACTAACTCAGCAGCGCCTTTATCAAACTCGTGGTTGCCGACAGAAGTAAACTCCAAACCAATACGGTTTAAGGTTTCTACTGCGGGTTCTTCATGAAATAAAGCCGTTGCTAGTGGAGATGCGCCAATTAAGTCACCTGCGCCAACTACTACGTTATTAGGATTTGATGCTTTTAATTTTGCAACATGAGCCGCCATAAAGCTTGCTCCACCAACTGGTTTTCTTGGTGAAAGCGCATTGGCAGTTACGCCAAATGTACCTGGGGATACTAAATTGCCGTGGTAGTCGTTAAATCCAATAATTTTCACGGTAAATGGTTGAGGTGCAGTGGTAGTGACTGCGTAAGCTATTTGGCTGGTGGCTAATACATAAGCCACTGCCAACATAATTGAACTTTTTTTCATGATAATTTCCTATATTTTGAATGTTGATTAAGCACGGCGACGAGCAAAAGCCATCAAGCCAAGACCAGCTAACAACATGGCAAAAGTGCTTTCTTCTGGCACGGCAGTGGTAAATTGCTCAAGTTTAAGAGCGCCATTTGTCGCATTGAAAGCTTGCGTGGTACTGAACAAGTTACCCGTGATGCTGTATGTGCCAGCTTGTAAAGTAAACACACGGCTGCTAAAGCTACTATTTGCAAGGTTTGCATCAAAATCATTTGAGGTGTCAGTCCCCACCACAGATGTGATAGATGTTTGACCAAGTGAAACGCCGTTATTTTTAATATCAAAAATATCGCCAGCAAAACCAGCATCAACAACGGTTAATTTTGCTTCGAAACCTTGAGCAATGGTGAATTCATAGGTTAAAGCAGTACCGAAGCTTGGATCTAAAGAGTTCGCCCCATCAATCCATTCAGTTCCACCAGAGAGTGAGTCAAAATCGTTGAGAACAAATTCTTTCCATTGGCCATCAGCATTCAATGTAATAGTAGTCGCGTGTGCTTGTGCAGTAACGCCTAACGCTAGCGCTAGTAATAGGTGTTTTAAAGAGATCATTTGGATATTCCTTAATATATAATTGATGGTTAAACAGTAGTGTAAAATTTTATATGGTATCTATCAGTTGCTAAGCTTGTTATCGCAATGCTACATCTGCGAAATGCTCAATCTATATATTGGTGTTGACTGACCAGCCTATGATAACGATGCCATATGACAAAATTATTTATTTCTATCAGATCGTTGTGTACAGATTAAGCGTTTTTTCGTTTGAGAGCATAACGGTATGAAGCGCGTTGATTTGTGTGAGTTTATGGGCATCTGACTTGATTGGGATAAGAAACTTTAACTGATGAATTTTGTCCCAATAGATATTTGGTTTTTTACTTTATGCACTAGATTTAGAGAAAGAAATATCATGCTTAATGCTAAGTATTTACTTGCTACATTTCAATTTTGGCTGGCTTGTATGCTGTGTGGTGTTTTTTCAATCACATCAGTGCTTGCAGCCGAAGTCGTCACTCCCCAAGCCAAACCCAGCGCCAAAGTCTTGGTTTATATTCATCCGCAGGAGTACACCAGTCAGGTGCGGTTGTTGCAGTATTTTCGGGATTATTGGTTTACGCAGGGGCCATTGGTCGAATCTGCTTCTCAAGCGGTGTTAGCGAAATCATTGGGGGATGTTGGTATGTGCGATAACAACCAGCGTACTGCGAATCTGTTGCTATGGTTGCAGCCCCGCATGTTTTATAATCCGCAAATGCAAACTTTTTACGGCACTATCAAAGCCGTGGCATATACTGCAAGTGGCAAGCCGATTGCCACTTATGTTGGCGAGGCGAGCAAGGTGGGGTATTTGGAAATAGAATCCCAAAAACAGCTGCAACAGGTTTACACTGCAGCAATGCAGGTGTTGGTTACAAAAATGCAGGCAGATGCTAATTTTCAAAAAGTATTAAACAGCAACCCTTCGGAAGCTGACGCAGGGACACCTTGTGGCTTGGTTTCGCTATTACCCGCTCCAAAAATTCAATTGATGTCATTTTAAAAAAGGATAGATTATGTTTAAGAAGCAAGCTTTCTCATTGGTAGTTGCAGCAGTTTTAACTGTGTTGTCTAGCCAAGCGAATGCGCACGAAACCATCAAACTATCTGGATTTAAAATGCCAGAATCAGTCATCGCGGCAAAAGATGGACGTGTGTTTGTGTCTGAAATCGGCGGTTTTGGTACAGATGGTGACGGGCAAATTTCTGTCATTGATAAAAAGCATCAAGTGCAGGTGTTTGCCACGGGCATGGATGATCCAAAGGGTTTAGCGATTGTCGGCAAAGATTTATATGTGGCCGATAAAGCCCGTATTTTAAAAGTGACCCCAGATGGCAAATGGACAGTATTTGTCGCGGCTGATGCTTTCCCCACAGCGCCACAATTTCTAAATGATTTGGAATCTGATAGCCAAGGCAATATTTACGTAAGTGATTCTGGCGACCTCAAAGGTGGTTGGGGCGCGGTGTATAAAATCGACAGAAAAGGGCAGGTGACCACGATTGTTGATAAAAACAAAGATGCACGCATGGGGTGCGCTAATGGCTTGTTGATGGATGGCAAAGATAAGCTGTTTGAAGTAGATTTCAGCACAGGTATTTTGTATCGCATTGAAATCGCCACAGGCGCGATGCAAGAGTTAGCAACAGGTTTTGGCGGCGGTGATGGCGTAGTACGCGGTAAAAAAGGTCTGTTATACGTCAGCGACTGGAAAACTGGCCAAGTATTCAGCACCACCATGGATGGCGAGACTAGCCTAGTACAAAATGGTTTTACCTCAGCCGCAGATATTGCCATGTCTACTGACGGACGCTATTTGCTTGTACCTGATATGAAAGCGGGTGAAGTGGTTTACTTCCCGATTCACTAAAGCTGAGCTAATTTTAAGGGTTAGCAGTTGTTCTGATAAACACTTCAAACAATGATTCTACTTGAGGATTTTGAATAAATTAAGGTAAAATGTCAGGGTTGTTTACTGATACTTAAACTGTCATTTAAGTGAATGAAGTTCTGGCTTAAGTGTTGAAAATTTGGAGTAGCTTCATAGTTGTTTCTTTGAAAGATACACCTATTCCAATTGTTAAGTCGTAAGGGTTGCTGACTACAAATCTCATTTTTTCCGCTAATTCTTGGCAACTTAAAAAATTGTCATTTAGCATTCATTGTTTTGTAATATCAAATTTAAATGGATAAAAAATCTAAATCGAGTATAATGCACGCCTCTCGCAAGAGTAAATTAAGCGCCCGTAGCTCAGCTGGATAGAGTACTTGGCTACGAACCAAGGGGTCAGGAGTTCGAATCTCTTCGGGCGCACCATACAAATCAAAGGCTTACAGTTTAAATGCTGTAGGTCTTTTTTGTTTTAATATCTTCATGGGTACACCTATGGGTACACTGCAAGTTAAGCATCAAGCATTTAAATAAAGAAAAAAGAGTATTCATAGTACCGAGAATAGAAGTAGATTCTAAAATTTTTTTGGTCATTTCTTTTTGAATCCATCACCTTTCTCAATCATGTACTGTGGACTCCCAGCCCAAAGCTGTAGCATTTTATTTTAACTCGATATTTATTGAAAACGCACATCAGCACCACTTTTATTGCAATATTTTAAAAATGATAATACGGCATCAGTATCCAACCTTAGCCCATATCCTATATAAGGATAGTCAGCCAGTGGCGTGTCTTTATTGAAAAATCCCCAATAAATATTTTGATTGTAAAATCTTTCAACCAAGGTGGTAATCGCAACTAAACTAAGGTTTTGTTTGTTATCTTTTGCAAACCACGCGCCCCCTGAGTCACCCTCAGTGAGCATGGCTAAATGCTCGTCATATACTGATTCTGCGTTTAATCGATTAATAGCGAGCAGGCTGCCTTCTGTGGTTGCAAGTTCTTTTGTGTAATTGAATTGTGCTTCTGATTTGATATAGAGCATTTCATCTTTGGATTGATAGGCTAAAGGCATGACTTGTTTAAAATCTGCAAATGAAAATAGGAAAGTACGTTCTGCGCATCGGGGGTAAATAGTATCTACCTCTAGATGCCCTTTACCATAACCACACAATAGCAAGCTTTTTGAATGGCTGAGATGCTTTTGACTGATGACCGCAGGCTTTATAGTTGCATCGACCAATGCATCAAACACGAGCAGTGCAATATCTAGGGTAATATTTTCTGCCACCTCTTGGTATGGGCGATAAAATGCTTGTGTTAGCTTTGCGTTACTTATTCCGTGCGCACTCTCGTTTAATATGTGTATCTCTGGTAATTCTTTAGCGCCTACGAGCTTTACTTCTTTTAGGCAGTGCGCTGCAGTAATTAAGGTAAGCGGCTTAACGCCAACCACCACTGCACTGCATTTTGAGTCATAGTTTTCCCACTTATTGATTGAACGTAATAAATGCTCATGCTGTATTACAATACTTACAGTAGAGACTGTTGGGGATGGCGTTTCAACGCCATGGATGAGTGCAGCAGCATGTTGGCTAACACTCATCATGAGGCTAAAAGCCATTATTTTGAATACATTTGAGGCTGATTGAATGATGGTTTTAGCCCGATATGTATTTAAAAAAAATAGCTTAAGAATACTTTGAAGCAAGCTACGCTCTTTCAGGGTTTGAGTTACTGCGCTTTAGCTTTTAACACCATGGGGCCAAAGCAAGTTTCCATAGATGCTTCATCATTATCGCAAGCAACAAAAGAGAACCCATCAGGCTTAAACAGCACAAAACTTAATTGCTTTTCTTTAATAGCTGATTTTGATTGAGTACAATCCTTTTCATTATTGCTAGATTCCACTGTGTGCTGAAGCTTAAAAAACCCATTGATATTGGGCTGTGCATCGGCCTCATAACTGACTTTTAACACTTCTTTTCCACTCGTAAATTGCCCAGTGCCGTCCGAGTTAAATTGATAGCTTTCTTTACAACCTGTGTTTGGGTCTACACTTTCCCAATAGCCTATTAAAGGGTGCGAAGTTGAGCGCATATCAGCGGCCAGTAAAGAAGTTACTGAAAGAGAGCCCATAATCGCGGTTAAACAGAATAACGCTTTAATTTGTTTACATTTACTCATTTATTTCCCCTATTGTATGTGCAACATCATGAGTAGCCATCCAAAGATAGCCTTCTTTTTCACAACATGCCTTAAGCACAAACAGCACTTACACCTCGGGTATTTTCAAGGTCGCGTATGAGCGTATTAATTGTTTGCTCAATGACAAGGAGTGACTCTTTTTGCTTAACAATCGCTAATGACTGCTCAGGATTATTAGCGTTTTGATTTAAACGCACCAACAAGGTTTGCATATGGCACTTTGCTAGTGTTAATTGTTGCGGATTACTTGATGCGGGTATTTGAAACTCATTTTCACCGCCGTAGGCGCTAAACAATAAGGTTTCTAAGCCGACAACGAGCGCTAACACTTGGTCGTGTTGATAAGATGGGTCTAACATTAAAGCAAGCGCTTGATTGCCTTGCATATTGCGAATTGCATCAAACCGCCAGTTAGCTTTGCCATCGAACACCCACTCTGTTATTTCTCGCGCTCCCACTTTTGTACTTTTGGCAAGCTCTTGCGGGTGCATCTCATAAAGTTGCAGCATCAGCGCACGCAAGTGTTCCGTATGCGAAGACATGGCTTGCTTGGGGCTGATAGGACTCTCAGCGTGATTGATAGATTCTATCTTTTTATTCACTTTATCTTTGCTTAATGCTGATGGCGCATATTGAGCAAAAAGGGCAAATATCAGCACGGTGTAAACTATCTTGGCGTGTTTAAGCACTTTAAACAGCAGCTTCTTTTGTATCAAAATGCGCATTGATTAATTGCATGTCAAAAGACTCCCACATGAATAAATGATGCGCTAGTTCATGTGGCTTCATTACGCCATATACGGTGTCAATCACAACTCGGTCTTTAATCGCCAGCATGCAAGGCACTTGCTTTACATTAAAAAAATCAGCTATTTCAGAAGCACTATCAACATTAACCATGCCAAACTGCCATTGAGGATTATCTTTTGACACTTGTTCAAATACGGGTGTAAATGCCAGACAAGGCTCACACCATTCAGCCCAAAAATCCACAAGCACTAATGGGTGGTTTTCTAACGTGGTTTTAAAATTATCCAGATTCAGTGTTGTTATTTCTTTAGCCAATTGCTGAGCGCTTGAGGCTGAATTTGCTTCTTTCATATCAATTCCTTTACATTACGGCATCTGTTTAACACTATAAATAGTCCAATGTTGTGGCCCTGAATAAGTACGGGTACAGCCCAGTTCCACCATAGGATTAGTAGGGCTTAGGATTTGCTTGGTATGGTCAGCCGTTTGCACCTGCATATACCAACGGTCCACCCATACTTCATATGTTTGCTTGTGATCTACCAGTTCAATCGAGACCAACTTACCATCATTGACAAGGCAATTTGACTCATCTGTTTCTACAAAACGTACCGTTGCCGTTTTTGTCATAAACTCTGTAGCCAAAATGCTTTCGTTATCAACTGCGTCGGCAGCCCATGATGGTGAGAACATCATAGACCACCAACATAAAAAGCTTAAGGTTGGCTTAAATAAAAGCCTGCAAAAAAAAGCCAAATTTTGTTTAAACACCAACATTTGATTGAGGGGCTAAACCTAAAAGTTTAGCCCCACTTTCTTTAAAAAGTTTTTTACTCCCACACAGCAAGATGAAGCCTTAGCCGTTTTACTTGCTTGAGATTTAGCTGAAGTTTTATTCTCTTTTAAGCCGTTTAAACCCGCCTTAACAAAAGCATCAATGGCATTTTTAGCGGACTCATCATCTTGACCAGCAGGTGGTTCATTCCCTGTAAAGGCACGATAATAGCGTGCAGTCCAAGTCACTTTTGCGCCGTCCGCATCAGCAGTAACTTTAATTTTTCCGTTTAAGGAACTCACAGGCAATGCTGTAATATCAATTTCACCACTAAATCGATATGAATAAGTCATCTCTGCCGCAGCAATCTCATCCACTTCTTGCAATATTTTTTTGCCATTTTTAAGAATAAGCGTTTGTTGCTTTTCATTCACCACCTCGCAGCTACTCACTTCTGGATTCCACTTTGCAATTCCGCATGGCTCAATCACTCTTTTCCAAACCGCGTCTGGTGTGGCTCTGACTTGAATAGACTCATCAGTCTTTTGCGGGGTTGGTCCGTGCGCAAATGCAGCACCACTCATGCAAAGTGTTAATATTGATAACCAAACTTTCATACCTTCTCCTTTGTTAAATTGATTGATTTGATGGTTTTAAACTGAGTAACCTTCACTTTTAAAAGCAGCCAAAATTTATTGATTTTGACTATTAGCATCTTGATTGAGAGCTTAAATACTGAGAGGACATAGACTAGGACTAAGACCAGTGCGGGTATTGCAAACCAAGCACGTAAATTGGTGTCGGCCTGACGAGTGGTTGCCATATTTAAATCTGTCATAGCACTAGACAGCTGTTGTTGTTTTTCTAGGCGTAGATATTGCAAGCCCGTTTGTTTCGCAATTTTTTGTAAGTTATCTTCATCCAAAGCAGATAAATGCGCACCACTTAATAGATCAGCCCCAGCGCCATGCCCTGCATTTCTGTCATGTTGACCTTGCTCCATGGCAAGCACTGACAAAGTTTCCGCCATGCCAAACATTCCATATTGCTGAATATCTTCAATCGTCCAATATCCGACTACTTCGTCTCTATCGTCGAGTTTTGGAATTTGGCTGTTATGTAATTTACCACTACCAACGATATAGCCCTTTACAGCGCCAGCTTTTCCATCAAAAGTAGGCATATATTTGGGATTTGCGGGTGGAGCTTGATGTCCATCCGTAATAAATAACACGCGACTGGTGTTGCCCAACTTTGCTGCTTGCTCAATACTTTTAAATGCTCCGTGTGCAATAAACGAATCTGCCGCCCAAGCCATGCGCCAATCTAATTTAGCTATGGTTTGATCAAGCACAGAATAATGCGCGCACACCTCTACTGGCCTGACAATGGTCAGTGCTTCACGCTCAGCAAACATCGCTAGTGCCACATGTGAGCCACATGGGAGCGCTCGCAAACTTTCCCGCACTGTGTTTTTAACATACTCAATTCGGCTTACGCCTTTATTATTGAGGGTGTAATCACGTACATTCATGCTTTGTGTGACATCTATCACCACCAACCAGTCATAAACACGATTGGGCAATTTTAAATGTGGGTTAAACAAACTAATGGTTAATAGAACAAAGGCAATCAATAAGCACTGACCGCGCCCATATTGACGTGGATGGGCTAGCGTTTTAATTTCGGCATAAAGATTTTGAAGCAAGAGCGGCATTAAGGCATACCTCTCGGGTTGCCTGGCATGGCTGGCCAGCCACTAGGTTTTTCCTGCTGCTTAATATTTTCATCTTCATATTGTTGTGGCCCACGCATGCCATGTGTAGTTGGGGCTAAACGTAATGCCAACTGATAATTGTATTTGGCCTCAGACCATTGTGGGTTAATTCGTAAAGCCTTCTGATAGCTTTCTTTGGCCATTGCCACCAAAGGTCCTGCGACATCCCATGCGGGCAAACCTTCTTTTTCCAACTTATCTGTAGCAAGCTTTAGATATAAATTGCCTGTATTAAAAAGCGCTGAAGCATGTAATGGGTGTTTTTTAGAGGTCAACGCCACTACTTTTGCATAGTGATTAAGTGCCTTTTCATTTGCTCCTTGATAGCCATAACGCACTGCATTAGCAAACAGGGCATGTGGCGTTTGGTTGCTAGCAAATAAGGTGGTCTGATTTAGCGTTTTATTCCCTAAATGCTGGTGATAAATATGTGCTTGATAAAGCTTAATGCTGCTCCAAACAAGCATCAATATACTTAACAAAGCCAATAAAATGCACCATGGCATGCATCGTTTTAAAAATTGCACCGAACGACTTAAGAGCGTACCCATTGTTTAACCTCCATGCTATGGAGTGCCAGTAACACAGCACAACTTAGCCATGCTATTACGTAGTAAATCCAAGAAATTTCTTTTTTTGCGATGGGGTCAAAATAACGTGTTGGTTTATTTTTGAGTCTTGAAATATCTTCAATAGCAGAACCCACTTCTTGCGCATTTTCAGCTTCATAAACGCGATAGGGCACATTTAAGGTTTTAAAATATTCATGTAAGGCATACTCGGGGTAGGCATCAATACCGTCTTCTTTGCTAGGGGCTTGTTTTAAGCTCGCGCCATTTTTTGATCGCAAATACACCCAATATAAAGAAGCGTTATGTTTTATAAACATGGCACGCAAAATATCTTGTGTTTTTCCATCTAAATGTGCGCCACCATCAGACACTAACAAAATTGCTCGGCTACCTGTTACTGGTTTACCCTCAAAAAAATCTAAGGCCATCCCTAAACCTCGCGCAACGGCTGTAAAGCCCATACCGCCTGCCTCAGTTGCCTCTAAAGCCGCATTCACGTAATCACGGTCGCTTGTTAATGGTGCTACTAGAATCGGCGATGTACTAAACGCGACCATGCCTATCAAATCGTTTTTACTTTGATTGATCATATCCTTGAGCACACGACGTGCAGCCTCCATTTTTACAATCTCCTTACCAGCAGTTTTTTGACCAAACTCATCATTCATACTGCCACTGCGGTCAAGCACAATCATGACATGTGCGCCTTTGCCAATTTTTTCCTCTTGCTGCTCAGTTAAGTAAGGTTGCGCTAAGGCAAACCCAATAGCCACAATCGCTAAGGCTCCACTGATGCGCCATAGTCTTGCCAACCAAATTGAAAGCGGGTCTTCAGGCATGTTAGCAATCGATGGGTGGGCAAAGGCCACATGGTTTTTAAGTAACAACGGCAATAGCGCAAGCGGCAAAAGCATCAAGGGCCATGTCTGATTGAAATGGAGATTACCAAACCCAGTGAAGAAGTCAGCCAAACTATTCATTATGACAACTCAAGCGTGCTTAACTGTTTTACTAACTTTCTAACGGCCTCTAAGGTATGCTGTGAAGAACCCCCTGCAAAAAAGGTATGTTGAATATCTTGGTACAACTGCTCTATTTCTTTAGTGTGAGGCTGCAATTTGGCCTTCTGTGACAATAGTTGAACCAAGTTTTCACGCGTAACACTGTATCCAGCATATTCATTAAATGCATGGCTGATGTTTTTCAATGCTTGATTAATCGCATTCTGCTCATTGTCTAGCTTAGCTATGCTCCGCCAAGCCTGTCTAAATGGCATTGATTTTTCTGCTGGAAAACGAACCCACCCAAAATACCAGGCAATATAAGTGCTTGTGAGTGCAAGTATCAATAATGCCGTCAACAGAATAGTGATGAGTGGCATAGTATTTATCTGTGTCGGCAATACATCTGCGTATGGTTGTACGTGCTTTGCATCCATTTTGGGAGGAAGCAAGGGGGAAACTAAAACGCTATCTGCTGGCACAGCAACGGTGAATAAATTGCCTTCATTATTAAAGATCAACTCTAAGCTGCGTAAGGGAACACTTTTAACCGATTCAGAGGCTACAAAAATTTGCCAATCAATGTCAAAAGAATAAATCGTTTCATTTTTTTCATCTGCAAACTGCCAGTGTACATCGCGTAATTCAATCGCTTCTGTGACGCTTTTCTCTGGCAATGACCCCTGATCTAAGCGATAACCCAGTGGCACCCGAACAACTAGATGCTGGGTAGCTATACCACCTATAGTGTAATCGGTTTCTCGAGTATAACTTTCTATACTATGCGGTAAACCATGCGTTTCTGCAAAGCAGCAAAATGTATGGAATAATAAAATCACTGTTATAAAATTTAATCGCACAATTAAGTCCCTAGTCAGTTAAGTACCAAGCCAATTAAGACCTCACTAAGTGACGCGTTAACGCAGTTGCATCAAATTGATTAGTCACAAAAAATGGCATACGAAATCCATATTGCTGGCTACACTTGACCAGTGCCTTGCGCTTATCTTGTGCATGTTGTTTAATGCGCTCCAGCAATGCTGGGCGCATGAATAAGCTACGCTCCACACCTGATTCCATTTCTCGCACACGCGCAATGCCCCAGCTTGGTATATCCTCAAACTCTGCTTCATCCCAAAGCACGATAGGTACTAAATCATGCATGGCATACGCACGGTAGGTTTCATGAATGAGCGTCTCAGGTAAATGAAAGTCTGAGATTAGGAACACAAGTGCACGTTTACCTGTAAGCTTGCTTGCAGACAATGGCAAAGCACTAGCGGAACGTGTCACTGAACGACCAATTGAGAAGAACTGTTGCAATTTCCTGCCAGCTTCCTGTGCTGCTGTGCTTCGATAAGTAGGCAATAACTCGGTGCTATTTTGCACTTCATCATCACATCCTAGCATTGCAAATGCATCGCCTTGGCGAGTGGCGGACCAAGCAATCGACTCAACAATACTCTTAAAAGTAGCTTGTTTGCTTGATTTACCTTTGTATTGCATAGAGCTAGAAACATCGGCAATGGCATATACTTTGATAGCGCTACGCTCATAAAATGTACGCACCATTAACTGCTTGGGAATAGCCCTTAAGCTTGCTCGCACATCTAAACGTTTAGGGTCTGGGCACTCTAATAAGGTGGCAAAACCTGAAAAGTCACTGCCAGCCCCTCTCAGTTTAGTTTTATGTGAGCCAGCTTGAACGCTACGAGAGCGCCATGCAATATGGTAATAAAAATCTTGTGGGACGCTTTCAAATCTAATACCAATAGGCGGGGTTGAGCTTAACTCGGATAAACTTATTTCATCTTGCACGATTTGGAATGACCTGATTTAGGTTAAATGGAGAATGCGTTTTTTTCATGATTGGACAAGTTAAGGCGCAGCAACATTAGCTAATACCGCTTGCAAGAATTGGGGTGCAATTTCTTCACGATGTAACTCATACGATGGTGTAAAAAACACTCGATGACCGATGATGCTAGGAAATACCTCACGAATATCATCTGGAGTTAAATAATCACGTCCTTCTAACCATGCCCGAGTTCTCGCACCTCGCATCAACATGGCCATTCCACGTGGGCTACCACCACCTGCCATCAACTTGGTCATTTCAATATCCATGACTTGAATACCCATTTGCGCTGGATGACGCAATGCCTGCCAAAGATTAACCGCATAATCTTGCAAGCTAACCTCTGCTCGCACGCTTTCTTGAACCGTTTTTGATACCGAGTTGAGCTGATCGTAAGCTACCAAGCCTTTTTCTAAACTACCAATTAGAGCATCAACCTCATAGAAACGGGTATTAAACATCAAATCACGTTGTAGCTCTTTTGCTGCTGGAGCTTGTATGCCAATTTCCATAAAAAAACGGTCACGTGCAGCGGCGGGCAACTCGAAAGTTTCCTCACGCTCCAATCTGTTTCTGTCAGCGAACACAGTTAAGTGAGGGAATTCATAATCACGATTAAATGCATTAACGCTGCGTTCAGCCATCAACCTTAAAAGCAAAGCATGCGCTTGTGGCCGTGCACGGTTCATCTCATTGAAAAAGAAGACCGCCAAATTAGACTCTTCACGTAGTAAAGGACCAGGTTTGACTGCAGCCTGACCTTTTTCATCAATGAACGCATGATATAAAAAGTCGCTGGGCATTAAGTCAATCGCCCCCTCAATACGCTGATAACCACCACCTAATAATTGTGCTGCAGCACGTAACAGCGTGGTTTTGCCAACCCCAACATCACCTTCAAGTAGTACATGACCACGAGAGAAAATTGCAATGGTTAATGCTCTTACTTGTTTTTCAAGACCTAACACAACACTATTTAAAGCGCTCTCAAAAGACTTGGCTCTTTCACGCCATTCTTGTAAATTGAGTTGAGTCTGCATCGAGTAACCTTTGACTAAATTTAGTATTTGTTGTTTCAAGTAGACTTGAAGCAACCCACTGAAAAAAAGAATATTTAATAAACTGTATTATGAGGCCGACATTTTTTTGATATCAGCCTCATAAATAGGGGGGATAGTAGTAAATTTTATTTCACGTCGTAAACAAAAGTACCAGTTGATTTTGCATTGGCGATACGTTTTGCATTACGTTCGTCCATTGCTTTAATCGCTTGCTCTTGTTTGCTTAACTCAGCAGGGTCATGCTTCGGATCATATTTACTACCTTCAACTTTTGCTGGAAAGCCTGGTTTTGGCTCCCAGCAATTACCTGCTTCTTTACATGTTTGACCATCGTATGCAAAAGCACTTGATGCTACGAACACGCCAGCAACAGCTATTAATGCTAAGATTCGCTTCATCACATTCTCCTTCTTCTAGTTTTCTGGTGCTTCATTTCATGTATTTGATGTTCACCAGTAACACATCAAATACAGTTAATACACTATGTGTACTAAACTCAATAAATACTAATGAGATGCTGCTTGACCTCCCTTAGCATTCTCATCGTGTTGAAACCGCAGCCATGCCATCACATGGAGAATTTCATCTACTTGCAATCTGCCTTGTTGTGGACCCATCATGCCAGCAGCGCCCCCATAAATGGTTTCGAATAAACCCTTATCTGTTTCATTTTTCGGATATGTCCAGTAGTCATCTGCTAATGCTGGGCCTAGCTTGCCTTCAGCTAAGTGACCATGACATCCAGAACAAGCTGTAGAAAAAATGGTATAGCCTTTTTTTACAGCCTCGTCATTACCCCGATAAGCATTTTCGCCAGTTGCCAAAAAATGCTTTGCAGCATCTGTAAACACCTCGCCATCCATTGGTTTAGTTTCTAAAACATCACCAGAAATTGTTCCTCTGAACTCCAACGGAGGGCCAAATGTTTTGCTAGATGCAGCAGTTTGCATAGCTTCTGATTTGGTTTGACCTGATGTTGAATCACCTTTCGCTCCACAAGCTACAATCATAAGACTAGCTATGGTCGCACCTGCCAAACTCAATTTAATTACTCTTCTGTTTGTATAAGAAGCCTTCATACTTTTCTGTCCTTACTTTCTGATTTAGTTAATTGTTGATCTTTATCAATTAGTTAAGTGGCAACATTGCAATACCTTCGCGTTTTAAAATTGATTCGAGCTCATTTGAGGATTGATCAATCGCCTTGTTTATCTCATCTCTTAACTCAGTATTGCCTTTTCGTACCCCCATGACCACTTCGTAGTGCATGGGAATTTTTTGTCCATTCGATTTTTTTGCCGTATCTTTAACCACTACCATTTTTAAGTCAGGTTTTGCTTTGACATATCTTGCCGCCTCTGGAGACCACAACATTGCAGCATGCAAGTGCATAGTCTCTACATCATTGACTAAACGAGATGGTTCAACTCGGATGTAACGATTTCTTGTGGATTGAAAATTTTGGATTTCAGTGAAGTAATCAAACATATCGTCAAATCGATTGATCTGTAGCAACATATTTTTACCTGGACTATCAGGCATCACACCGATTCTAAATGTGCGTTCTTTTAGAAATGGGTGATCCCATGAATCGATATCAATTTCTCGGTCTTTCCTTGTAATAAATACATATGCGGATTTGTAATATGGCTTGGTCGCTAATAGACGTGGATCATTAGCATCTGCCCCTATCACGACATCACATTTATTCTCATCTAGGTTTTTACCCACCAGCATGGCATTTGACCACCAAACAAAATTAGCATTTTTGCCCATTTTTTTTGCAATAACCTTTGCAATGTCATTCTCGAAGCCTTCTTGGCTATCATTTGAAAATGGCATTTCATTTTTTCCTGCACATATATTTAAATCAGCAGCCAAAACTTGTGCAGTAAATATTGACGCGATACTTGCCAACAAAGCACTTACAATCACCTTACAATTTACATTTCGCATACAGAGAACAACCTCAAAGTAATGTTCATTTATTTAAGATTTCTGGCACATATTGCTACGTGCCAGAAATGATTACTTGCAACTTAAATTACTAGGTATTGCCAGCAATTACAGACTAAAGACCATCAAACCACCACCCATTTGGGTGTGATGCTGAAGCTCTTTAAATGCACCTACAGCACCCAAACCAGCACTTGGGTCGGTTAAGTCGAACACCAGACCAACACCAGGCCAACCGCCAACACCGTACATGCTGCCAACGTATTGCTTGCCTTTAAACGCGTAAGTCATTGGTGATCCAATACCGCCAGAAGGCATCTTGAATTTCCATAACTCTTTTCCGTCTTTGTTATCTAATGCTTTTAGGTAACCATCAAGTGTTGCGTACCAAACCAAGCCGCCCTTGGTGTACAAAGTGCCGCCCCAAGCTGAGAATTTCTCCCACTTAGTCCATTTTTCTTTACCTGTAGTTAAGTCAAATGCACGAACTTGCCCCATTTCTTTCTTGGTAGGACCATTGGGGCCAGGGTACATCGCGAGTGTTGCACCCACGAAGAATTGACCTGCACGGTATGGCAACATGAACGGCTCCCAATCCATACAGATGTGGTTCAAACCAGCATATAGAGTACGGCTTTCAGGATCGTAAGAGTCAACACCTTGGTTGTGGAACCCCATCGCTGAAGGGCAGATGTTTGTACCTTTGTGGTCCATACGTGTTGAGAACTCTGGATCACGTACTGGTGTACCTGATTTCAAATCCACTTTTTTGAACACATTAACTGCTGGGTCAACTTTTTCTGCCACAATCAATTTGCCGTTTTCGCGGTTCAATGTGTAGAGAATGCCGTTACGGTCAATATGACTTAACAACGGAGTCATTTTGCCGTTAACTGGTTGATCCGTTAATACCATTTGGTTCACACCAGCAAAGTCCCACTCATCATGAGGTGTCTTTTGGTAACCCCATTTCGCCATGCCTGTGTCCAAGTCACGACCCCAAATAGTCATTGTCCATTTGTTATCACCAGGGCGCATGGTTTCGTTCCATGGTGCTGGGTTGCCTGAACCGTAGTAGAACAAGTTCAATTTAGGATCGTAAGCATACCAACCCCAGTTTGTACCACCACCAATTTTCCAAGCATCGCCTTCCCATGTTTTAGTACCAAGGCCAAATTGACCGTAGTGTGGGTTAGCACTGTTGAAGTCTTTTGCTAAACGGATAGATTCGTCTGAACCTGTCGCAAATGCTCGCCATTTCAACTCACCTGTTTTTAAGTCAAGCGCATTAACAGCACCGCGAACACCCAATTCAGCACCAGAACAACCTATTAAAACAGTATCTTTCGCAACGAATGGCGCCTGTGTCAATGTTTGACCCACTTTAGGGTCGCACATTTCGACTTCCCAGTTGACTTTGCCTGTATTAGCATCCAACGCTAAAACATGACCATTTGCTTGTTTCTTAACAATTTGGCCTGCGCCGTAAGCTAAACCACGGTCAACCACGTCACAGCACATCACCGCTTTGGTTGATGCGTCTTGTTTTGGTTTATGTTGCCAAACAATTTTGCCTGGATCATTTAAATTAACTGCGTATGTATTGTTTGGGAAAGCTGAGTGGATGTACATCATGTCACCAATCACCAATGGCGCACCTTCGTGACCATTCAACACCCCTGTAGAGAATGACCATGCAGCTTTAACATTTTTTACGTTTGACTTGTTAATTTGTGCTAAAGGGCTGTTGTGTTGACTATAATAGCCGCCAGTTGCTACAGGCCAGTTTTCTGTATCTGCCAATGCTTTATCTAAATCAGCATCCGCAAATGCCAACCCAGAAGCAACAGTAAATACACCGCCAACCAACGCGGCTAATTTACCGCTTGTTGAAATGACTTTCATCTGTGTTCTCCTAATCTTATGAATAATAAATAACTATAGCGAGAGCCACCGGCATCCCCCCGAACGCCCGTAACTAACGATTGCAATTATTAACAATTTGTAACAATTGCAATGCATGAATTATTCCTTTTAATGCATTCATGTTTTCACTGCCAGAATAATGAACACAAAGGGAAAAGTTCACTTATCAATTGGCAATATTCAACCTTATACTGCGCCATTGAATTTTTAGAGAGTAGATTTGCGATGCTGATGACTCGCACTGTTACCAATGAAACAATTAAGCGTAAGACATAAAGATTTCATAGTTGTAGTTGTAGGTGTTTTGGTCACTTACACGCTCTCTGTAAGTTTCAACCTAGCTGAGGCACTTAGCCGCGCCCTTGTAAAGTATGAAGAGGTTCAACTAGATGAAATTACGTTGACGCTTTTCTTTTTGGCTTTCTTATGTATTTGGTATTCGAATCGTCGGGTCAAAGAGTTGGTGTTAGAAACCAACTTAAGAAAACAAGTGGAAAGCCATTTGCAAAATAGCCAGCAATTATACAAAACACTTTTTGATGGGGACTTGACTGGTAATTGTGTGATGCGCATAAATGGTGACATATTGATGTCAAATTTTGCTTTTAAACGAATTTGCAACTTATCTAGTCACACAAAAAATGTGCAACCTCTGTTTGACTTTGATTGGCAAATGTTTACGTCGGAGCTATCACTCAAAAGAGAAATCAATCATACAAAGTTAAAAGTTATCCAATCAGACAATTCACCATGTTATGTTATAGCACGTTTCATTTACATCAAATCTGGGTTTGAGTTGCAAAATGAATCGACACTCACTCCGCAAATTCACCTTTATCTAGTAGATATTACAGAACAGTGTTTGGCTGAACATGATTTAGATAGAACGTTAAAAGAAAATCAATACCTAGCAAGGCACGCTATACATATTCAAGAAAAAGAGCGTAAATTTATCGCCCAAGAAATACACGATGAAACTGGTCAATATCTCACGTCTATCCGTATGGATGCATTGGCAATTCAGAAATCCGATCTAAATAAAGCGATTGAAATTGCCACACGTATTGCTTCAAATACTGGGCATGTGCAGAAAACCATTCACGCTTTAATTAAACAGCTACGGCCAATTGCACTGAACTCACAGGGGCTTGCAGAGGCCATTAAACAACTTGCTCAGGATTGGCGGCAACATAATCATAGCACTTACTTTGAACTTGACTTGGGACTGGACGATTATGCTTTCTCAGAAGATATTAACATCGTTGCCTTCCGCATAGTACAGGAGTCTCTAACGAATATTTCCAAGCATACCAATGCTTCATATGTGCGGGTTAAAGTGGGTATTACGATTATTGAAAGTCAACAAACTTTGGTCATCGAAGTTCAGGACAATGGCAAGGGAATTAACTTTAAAAAACCAAATGGATTAGGGCTTGTCGGCATGCGTGAGCGCGTTGAATCCCTTTGTGGAAAGTTTTCCATCGACAGTGAAAAAAATATTGGCACAACGATTATTTCGCACATTCCAATTCCAGCAGTAAGCATTTCTTCACCAGAACAGTTATTTAATTAACAAGAGGGCATATCATCATGAAAAGTATACTTTTTAAATCGTTTAGTTGTTTTTTGATCTTCTGTGCGGTTGCACTCAATGCTAATGCACTTACTATTCAAGATACTGAACATGCTTTTCTAAAAAAATATAGTGGTCAAAGCAAGGATTTTATTACGCAAAACTTAGGTAAGCCGAATAAAGTGGAAATAGCTGTTAAACCACAAAATGCTGAAGATGTGCTCAAAGAGCAGCAAGTTGAGCTATCTAATTCGGACAAAAAGGAAATGATAGAAATGTGGTATTACGACACCAAAATTCAGTACGCACCTAATAAATCATTCAGTCAGGCAGAGTTAACCTTCGTAAATAATAAATGCGTCAACATCACTTTAGCCAACAAGAGCAAAAAGTAAACTATGACGAAAATTTTAATTGCTGATGATCATATCGTATTAAGAAAAGGTTTACGAACCCTACTTGAGCAGTCTGCCTATTCTGTAGTAGGCGAGGCACAAAATGGAGAAGAAGCCTGCTTAATGTATGAAAAACTGCATCCAGACTTAATGATTTTAGATTTGGATATGCCTAGCATGAGTGGGCTAGATGCCCTAAAGCGTATTATTCAGCGTAATGAGAATGCTCGTATTTTAATTTTAAGCATGCATGACGAATGTGTATACGCAAGCCGCGCGCTACAAGCTGGTGCCAAAGGATTTGTCACCAAAACCGACCCTCCAGAAATTATTCTAGAAGCGATTCAAAAAATCATGAAAGGTGGGCGCTATATCAATGCTGAGTTGGCGCTAAATCTTTCCATGTTTAATCTTGAACAAGGCGGGAATCCCATCAAAAAGCTATCGCCAAGAGAGTTTGAAGTGTTTAAACGGATTGCCGAGGGCGGCACACTTACAAGCATTGCCAATCAAATGCATATTGGCTACAAAACCGTTGCAAATATTCAAACCAGTGTACGCCAAAAGCTTGGTGTTGAAACTACAGGTCAGCTGGTGCATATCGCCACGCGCTATAGCGTAATTAAGCAAGTAGATATGTAATTTCAAGAGAGATTATGCAACATTTCACCTTAGAAGCAATTGCGCTTACGCGCAAGTATGGCGAGCAAGAAGCTGTTAACAACGCTAGTTTTACCTTAAAGAGGGGCGAAGTTTTAGGCTTTTTGGGACCCAACGGGGCGGGCAAATCAACCACCATGAAAATGTTAACTGGCAACCTCGCACCAACCTTCGGTACCATCAAAATATGTGGGATCGATCTGATGGAACATCCCAATGATGCTAAAGCCCTCATCGGTTATTTACCAGAACAGCGTCCATTGTATAAAGAGTTTACAGTGGATGAATATTTGACGATTGCCGCAAGATTGCATCGAATAAATAGTAATGCCATCAGAAAATCGGTTGAAAATGCTAAACATCGTTGTGGCTTGAGTCACATGGGTAAACGTTTAATTGAAAACTTATCGAACGGCTATCAGCAACGTGTTGGTATCGCCCAAGCGATTATTCATAACCCAATGGTTGTTATATTGGACGAACCAACCGTGGGCTTAGATCCTATACAAGTTCGTGAAATTAGGGCGTTGATTCGAGAGATCGGCCACGATCACAGCGTGATTATCTCTACCCACATTCTTCCAGAAGTGGAAATGATATGTGATCAAGTTCAAATTATCGATCAGGGCAAGCTAGTGTTTAATGGTTCGATTGATGTTCTAAAAAAACGTCGAATGAGCAATACGCTGTTGATCGGTTTTAAAAACCCACCAGAAGTTCAATCCTTACTCAAGATTGAAAGTGTCACAGAAGTGGATGTCTTAGATAACGGCATGATACGGGTACAGTTTTCACAAGAAAGTTCTCCAGCCAACTGCATTGTTCAAGCATCGGTTCAAAATAAATGGGGCTTATACCAAATTGTGCCAGAGCAAACTAGTATGGAAGATATTTTTGTTCAATTGACCTTCCAAGAACAAATTACCGCTTAACTCACCATCAGACAAAACAGGATTTAAATATTTCCCATGATTATCAATATTGCCAGAAAAGAGCTCAATAGCATGTTTGCTTCGCCCATGGGATGGGTAATTTTAGCTATCATGCAGTTTTCGGTTGGCACCTATTACACGCTTAGTTTTAATCAATACTTCGAGATACTCTCAATGCGTGGTGTACTACCTGAGCAAATGGGCATGACACAGTTTATGTGCGAGGGTATTTTTGGCTCAGCTAGCATATTATTGATATTTATTATTCCGCTAGTTTCGATGCGTTTAATCAGTGATGAAATTAGAAGTCAAACCATGACTTTTCTAACGAGTGCCCCGATATCAATTACAGAGATTATCTTAGGAAAATTTCTTGCGCTCATTGTTTATCATTCATTACTGATTGTGATGATGGTCTTCATGATACTGATTTTAAGCATTTGGGCAGAGGTTGATTATGGGCTGCTAATCACTAATGTGATAGGGCTGTGGCTGTTAATGTGTTTTGCCTCTGCTGTTGGATTGTTTTTTTCTTCACAAACACAGTATGCAGTGATCGCAGGCTTCTTCACTTTTTTAACACTATCGCTGCTTGTAATGATAGAGAAGTTTTTTTCCACTCATAGCCAGCCCCTTTTATCCCAACTATCTATCATGAGCCACTATCGAAACTTTTCTAATGGAATGCTAAATACCCATGACATTATATTTTTTATATTGTTTTCTATGATATTTGTTCTCATGTCCATCAATCGCTTACATGTAAACCGCATAACAGGAAACTAACCATGCGTATACATATTAAAATGGTCAGAAATTTAATATCCAATTCATATTGGGTGGCCGCATCTTTAGTGACTTTAAGCATACTAGTTGGATGGATTTCATCCCACAATGATTGGCAAGCCGACTTAACTCAAAATCAGCGAAACAGCTTGTCTTTAGAGAGTCTACAAGTATTAGAGAACCTACCAGACGCTATCGAAATTAAAGCGTTATCAAGTAACAGCCCAACAAGCGGAAAGTATTTTAGAAAGTCTATTTCAAGCTTTATTAGTCGCTATCAACAGTACAAAAGGAATATTACCCTTAGTTTTATAGATCCTTCGCATGACAGCAAGGATGCAATGGTCTTAGGTTTAAAACATGAAGGCGATATCATCGTCAGCTACAAAAATCGCCAAGAGCATTTTACGCTACCTTACACTGAAGAGCGCTTAACGAATTTGCTTATCAAGCTCAGCGCGAGCAAGAAACTCTCTTTTTTCTTTACTGCTGGCCATCAAGAACCAAAACTAACTGATGAATCTCTTAATGGCTGGTCGCAGTTTGCAAGGGCTTTAAATAATAGCGGAATGGATTTCAAGCAATCATCAAATCTGAACGATTTAACACAGCAACAAATTTTAGTAATTAATGCTCCTCACGAGCCATTCAATGCTTCAGAACTGAAAATGGTGAAAACGCATATCAATATGGGTGGGAATTTAATTTGGTTTATTGACCAACCGAACTTACAGGGGCTGAACGAATTGTTAAGTGCTTTAAATCTTGAGGTAAGTCAAGGAATTAACGTTGACTTATCCAATAAGGGATATGGGTTTGACCCAAAACTGGTTAGTGCATCCAGTTATGCAAAACATGAGATGTTTAATGATTTTATACTGATGTCATTTTTTCCGTCAGCGCATCGTATAAGCCAAAAATCAGATAACGCCATGTGGAAAATGACGCAGCTAATTGGTGTCGCAGAAAATGGTTGGCTTACCAAAACAGAACCTCAATCGCTCGCTAGTGAAGAGTTGGTAAAAAACATAGAACGCCACGGTCCCAATAATATTGGGATGGCATTAGAACACACTGATAAAAAGAAACTACAACGCATCTTGGTATTTGGAAATAGCGCCTTTTTATCAAACAGCACCATCTCTCAGGGTGGAAACTTACAGCTTGGAGTTAGATTGACACAATGGATTTCAAGCAACTATAGCCCCATCAGCATACCATTTAAACTCACTAAAGATAGTATTGTTTTGATTCCCAACACGACTACAAGCAAGTACCTTATTTTGGCAGTTTTTAATGGGTTTCAATTTATATTACCTGTTAGTCTTATTTGTGTTGCGCTGGTTGTTTTGCGAAGAAAATCTAGATTTTGAATAGAGGGTGTCCTGGACTTCCCCCAATCAGCCATCAAAAGCTTGGAGTTAGCCTCTTGCACGACTATACACTAGCTTGCATTAGTGTTTCTTATGTAGTAAGGTATGCTACATTTGAAGCCAAAAAGGAAACGTTTATTGCTGTCGTCAATAATTTTTAGCGAGTACAGGAAACGTATTTTGGGTTTACTTTTACTTAACCCAGAAGGGAGTTATCACGTTCGTGAACTGGCGAGGCTTACCAATACGTCTGCGGGTACTTTACACAAAGAATTAAGCAAGTTAAGCGCTTGTGGGATTCTACTAAGTAAAAAAGTTGGAAATCAAGTGCATTATAGTGCGAATATACTTTGTCCAATATTTAACGAGCTTGCGAGTATTTTGCGAAAAACTTCAGGATTGGTCGATGTTTTAGCCGATGCATTATCAACCGTGCAAAATCAAATTAGCTTGGCTTTTGTATTTGGATCGGTTGCCCGTGGCGAACAACAAACTAACAGCGATATAGATATCATGTTAGTGGGTAATTTGAGTTTTGGGGATGCCATACAATCTTTGCATGTTACGCAAACAACTTTGCAACGTGAAATAAATCCTGTGGTGTATTCAATAGAAGAGTTTGTTAGGCGAGTGAAAGCTAACGACTCATTTATTAAAGAGGTATTGGATAAGCCGAAGTTGTTTATAATAGGCACTGAAAATGAGCTTAGACAACTTACTTAAAATCAAGCAACTCCAATTGCATAATCCATCAAACGAAGCACTACTCCGTTTGCTAGAGGCGGCAAAACGTAATATTGCTGATGCTCATATTGAAGCGGTAAGCGGCGAAAACAGATTTGATGCTTCATACAAAAGTATTATGCAATGCGCAATGCTCGCTTTGTGGCTAAATGGCTACCGAACATCAACAAGCCAACCTGGACATCACCAAACAGCTATTCAAACGCTACCCACAACCATTGGATTACCGCATGCCACAGTAATTATTTTAGATGGACTGCGTAAGCAACGTAATGTGAGCGACTACGAGGGCGATCCTATTAGTGATCAAGCAGTCATTGAGTGTATTAAGCAAGCAGAAAATCTATATCAAAATATGCGTGATTGGATAAAAGCAAATCGAGTAGAGTTAAATAATCTACTGTAGGGAAATTGTCACAAAACATAGTCTATTATGCCGATAATGAGACTAAATAGAACAAAAAATCATATATGCAGGCGTTGTAAGTAATTGATTAATAATAACTAAAATTTTAAACCTGCCCCTACGAACCAAGGGGTCAGGAGTTCGAATCTCTTCGGGCGCACCATACAAATCAAAGGCTTACAGATTAAATGCTGTAGGCCTTTTTTGTTTTCATGTGTCCATGGGTACACCCATGGGTACACCAAAAAAATTTTAAGTAAAAAAGCCTATCCAAAACCAATGAAAACCTCGAGACAAAGATTGTTGTTGGTTTTGCACAAATATATATTTTCACAATTAGCAGATTGCAAGAATATTGCAATAACGATTTCAAGTGACGTGGCTGGCATTAAATCTTTAATCTTGAGTATGATTTTTTTCCCGTAACAACGTAACAATCCATAGGTATTCCAAAACTATTGTTACTCGTCATATGTATGAAAGTAAATTCGAACTTTTGTAAACCGTACATTTTAGGCGAGTGTGTTTACAGTTTAACTGTGAAAGTTTGTGAATAATCTACCGCCAAGCACTCAGGTAGCCTCTTTTTACCTCGGAATTTCATTTTAAGTCAGTTCGCCGCACACATTCATTGTATTGTGACCTCCCGAAGTTGCACTGGGACAAATTCCCGATTTAATCAAATGGGTAGCTTGTTAGTTGATATTTGCATATATGTACCAATTATGGTACCATTGACCTAATGAACTTTCCCATACTCGAAGTTAGGTTTTTTAAATCCGAAACAGGTAATGAACCTGTGAGAGAGTTTATTAAATCGTTAAATGCTATCGACAGAAAAACCATAGGCGAAGACATTAAAACCGTTCAATTTGGTTGGCCTTTAGGCATGCCCTTAGTCGGACACCTTGGTGGCGATATATGGGAAGTTCGGATCAAATTGGATTCAAGAATCGTTCGCGTACTTTTTACGCTTGAAAATGGAATTATGGTGTTATTGCATGCCTTTATTAAAAAGCAACAGAAAACACCTAAGCCTGATTTAGATTTGGCTAAAGACAGATGCAAAAAACTAAGGAGACAGCAATGAACCCACATATTGGTAGTAGCTTTGACGATTTACTTGCAGAAGATGCCATGCTGGAAGAAGCTACAGCGATTGCAGTGAAACGTGCTATTTCATGGCAAATTGAACAAGAAATGACTGCGCAGAAACTTACTAAAACTGCCATGGCAAAAAGAATGCACACCAGTCGTGCTGCACTGAACAGACTTTTAGATGAAAAAGATACTAGCCTTACCCTCACCACTTTAGCAAGTGCGGCAAGTGTACTGGGTAGAACACTTAAAATTGAGTTGGCCGCGATTTAAAATTCGCCTGGGGGACTTTGGATATTGATGTACTCATCCTTTCTAGATAAATCCATAAAATCAATTTAAAAGCTCGACCTAGGTCATAGATGCACTAGAAACATAATTAGATTGAATATGTAATATCACCTATGATACCATCGTCCTCATGAAAGTGGTATTCGATACAGATGTTTTAATTGCTGGCTTGCGAAGCCCCTCAGGTGCATCTGCCGCTTTATTAAGTTTAGCTAGGCATGAAAAATTTAATTTATTGGCGAGCGTACCGCTATTTATAGAATATGAGGCAAAGTGTTTATTGCCAGAGCATTACGAGATTGCTGGACTGACGCTTGAGCAAGTTCAGATTTTTTTAGATACAGTAGCAGCGTTTATCGTACCTGTTGAGATTCATTATCTTTGGCGACCTCAATTGCGTGATGCCGCTGACGAAATGGTAATTGAAGCCGCAGTTAATGGAAAGGCTGACGTTCTAGTAAGCTTTAATCATCGTGATTTTGGTGATATACCGAAAAAATTTGGGATTGAATTGTTATTACCTTCAGAATTCATCAGGAGACTAAAATGAGTGCTACAACTTATCCATTACGTTTACCAAAGTCACTCAAGAGTGCTGTTGAGTCTGCTAGCCGCAGAGATGGTACAAGTATTAACCAGTTTGTGGCTATTGCTGTCGCTGAGAAAATTGCAGCCATGGAAGCGGCCACCTTTTTTAATAGTCGTAAAAATCGTGCAGATTTCGCAATGTTCGATGCGATATTAAATCGGGATGGTGGACTACCACCTATTGAAGGTGATGAAATTACTGAATAACTTTTAATGCCTCACTAAAAAGCGTGGGGACTTGTGGGGGACTTTGACCTCATTAACGGTACAAAACAGTACAAAAAGCAGGAATTGAGCGGCTATAATATTAAATAAAATCAATAACTTAAAAATAAACGATTAACTACGAACCAAGGGGTCAGGAGTTCGAATCTCTTCGGGCGCACCATACAAATCAAAGGCTTACAGTTTAAATGCTGTAGGCTTTTTTTATTTGCCCACGGTTGCATGGTACAATTTGTGTATGGTGTTGGTGTGTTGGTGTCTAATTTAAATTATCTAATTGCACCATTAGTGCATGTCTAAAATGACCTACTGTACTTCCTGCTCTTTAGCGAGTGGAGCACCCAGAAAAATGATGCATAATGACTATACTTGCCCTATTATTAAATCAGGGCTAACTCATAGCTAGGGAGAAAAAATGTTTAAAGAATTTAAGCGCGATTTACCTGCAAGTATCGTTGTGTTTTTTGTGGCATTACCACTATGTTTGGGAATTGCACTTGCTTCGGGTGCACCATTATTTTCTGGTGTGATAGCAGGTATTGTTGGTGGAATTGTCGTTGGCTTGTTTAGTGGATCACAATTAGGTGTTAGTGGTCCAGCCGCTGGGTTAGCGGTAATAGTATTGACAGCGATTAACACCTTAGGTAGTTATGAAACTTTTTTACTTGCAGTGGTTTTAGCGGGGTTGTTTCAGTACATGCTTGGCTTTTTTAAAGCTGGGTTTGTTGCTTATTTTGTGCCTTCTTCAGTGATTAAAGGGATGCTCACTGCCATTGGTTTACTCATTATAATGAAGCAAATTCCACATGCGTTTGGTTACTCTGCTGACTTTGAAGGTGACGATGCCTTTGAACAAAAAACAGGTGAGAATACTTTCACAGCAATCTCTAACGCATGGGATTACTTAACCCCTGGGGCGGTTACTATTGCACTCATTTCATTTGTGATATTAATCTTTTGGGATGCGGTGTTGACTAAGAAACACAAGTTTTTTCAAATACTGCAAGGTCCGATTGTTGTGGTTTTAGTCGGTATTGCCATGAACTTAGCATATCAAAATGGTGTATTGCCATTTAGTTTAGAAGAGAATCAAATTGTAAGTTTGCCTGTTGCTAATAATTTGGGTGACTTTATTAGCTTCTTCACTTATCCTGATTTTAGCCAATGGAGTAATGTAGCTGTTATCAAGACAGGAATTGTGATTGCGATTGTTGCAAGTTTAGAAACCCTTTTGTGTGTTGAGGCTACAGATAAGTTAGACCCGTCAAAGCGGGTGACACCTACGAATCAAGAGCTTAAAGCACAAGGTTTGGGCAATATGCTTTCTGGTTTAGTCGGTGGTTTACCAGTAACGCAAGTGATTGTGCGTAGTTCTGCCAATATTACCTTTGGAGCGCAAACCAAATTATCTGCCATTTTACATGGCGTTTGGTTATTACTCAGCGCGATTACTATCGCTACTTACTTAAACTTAATTCCTTTAGCTAGCCTAGCAACCATTTTAATTTTGGTTGGCTATAAATTAGCAAAACCAAGTTTATTTAAACAAATGTATGAGTTGGGCACAGAGCAATTTGTGCCATTTATCGTAACAATCGTTGCGATTGTATTTACAGACTTGCTAACTGGTATTGTGATGGGCTTGTTGTGTGGTTTGTTTTTCAGTCTGCGTCACAGTTATCTCAATACATACTCAATGAAAGATACAAGAACTACTACTGATGGTCGAGAAGTGCACCACTTTGTATTAGCTGAGGAGGTTTCATTCTTTAATAAAGCGAGCATTATCGAAGCCTTAGAAAAAGTACCGTCCAAGTCAAAAGTGATTATTGACTGCACCAACAGTAAGTCGATTGCCTACGACGTAGTAGAGTTTATTCATGACTATCAACTACATGCTAAACTAAAAAACATTGAAGTAGAAACAATTGAATTTAATCCACCTAAACATTTATTAGGTCATTAATCGAACATATTTTATAAATTGGAGGAGTACTTATGTATAAACACCCATTATTAGACCGTGAGAAAATGACGCCGCAAGAGGCTTTAGACATCTTGGTAGAAGGTAATAGTCGTTTTTTAACAGACCGTGAAGAAGATAAAGACTTTCAAGCATTGATACATATTACCAAAGATAAGCAACATCCATTTGCCTCGTTCCTAAGTTGCAGTGATTCCCGCGCACCAGTGGAGTTGGTCTTTGATCAAGCATTAGGCGATGTATTTAGTGTGCGTTTAGCAGGCAATATTGCCTCAGACAAAGCGATAGGAAGTCTAGAGTTTGCTAGTAAATATCTAGGTAGTAAGTTGATCGTGGTGATGGGGCATACTTCGTGTGGCGCAGTGAAGGCCGCATGTGATAACTTTATGGATGGACACATTGGTGAGATTATTAACTTAATTAAGCCGGCCATCAGGTATGAAACAAGTATTACTTCGCCAGAAGAGCGTTGCTCTAAAAACCCAGTGTTCGTGGAAAAAATTAACCGCTTAAGCGTGCAACATCAAATTGACACCATTATCCGTTGCAGTGATATTGTTGCCGACATGATTGAAGCGAAACAAATCGCCATTATTGGTGCTGTGTATGATATTTCAACTGGGAAAGTAGATTTTATAGAAGAGTCTTACGTACATTAGTATTTAATCGTTAGACTTTATATAATAAAAGGCTTAAGAAAATTGCTTAAGCCTTTTTTGTAATCAAGTATTTAGTGGGTCTAGTCGTGTAAAAGGCAGCAATTGCAGGTTTTTTATTGCGGACTAAGATACAAAGTTTTACAAAAATTTGATTTTTAGCATGTTAGTCTCGCTTAGTCAGAATTTACTTTCATATATAATGTTCCGATGAAGCAAAAATCTAGTTTATCTTCGAGACTGTTCCAGTCCAACATCTTGCATGTGAGTTTGCTTGTCTTGGTTTATTTGCTATATGCGCAACTGCATATGCACTTTGTTGATAGGTATCCCTTTTTTAACTATTTATCCCTCCCTAGTGGGTTTGCGCTTGCCATGCTGTTGCTGTGTGGTATGCGGGTTAGCTTGGGTTTGTTGATAGGCGTTGTGTTGGCAGCCATAAGTATGCCGCAGTTGTTGGCGGGATCTCCAGTTAAGTTGGCGAGTTATGTTTTATCTGGTCTGTTTGAGCCTATATTCGCTTTTTATATCCTTAAATCTTTATTGCGTTTTGATGCGGCTAATTTGCGACTACGTGATTTGTTTGCTTTTTTTAACTTGGTGCTTTTTACCCCGCTGGTTTCAGTAGCTTGTTATATTTTAGAGGCTTATCTATCTGGTTCGCTTGAGTTGAGTTTAATGCAAGTTGAGCTTATCCATATCTGGCAACGAAATGCACTCAGTTATTTGCTGTTCACGCCATTTGTGCTTTCTCTGTTTTACAATCAATCTGTACGTTGGACTAAGTTTAGGGTGTTAGAGCTGAGTGTTTTAAGTGCTTTACTCGTGATTTTATGCGCATTTGTTTTTTTTGATGCCATCCCGATGCTACAAGGCTCTATATTGCAACCTAAAGCTTTTATGTTGTTCCCTCTAGCAATGTGGGCTGCGCTTAGTTTTAATCAGCGCGGCAGTAGTACTAGTGTGTTACTAATCGCAGTGGCTGGCTTGGTTGGCGCTAGTCAGCATTTAGGGGTGTATGCGATAAATTTTGAGGGCGATGATTTGAGTAACTACGGCATGTTTATGTTGTTGCTCGCAGTGACTGGTAGCACACTTTCTGTGCTCAACGTTGGTAAAATCAACTCCGAAGAGCGGTTAAAAGAGCAACTGCATGTTTATGATACCTTGCTTTCCGCCCAAGCAGATGCTGGGGAGGGCGTAGTGATTATTGATGGTGGCAAAATCTCTTATTTCAATGAAGCCTTTTCGCGCATCGTAGGCTATGGCGTTGAGGATATCAAGATAGGCTCTAATTTTTTCAGTTTAATTCATCCCTACGATAGAGAGCGTGTAAGAGCAGCCTATTTGCAGCGAATGGATGGCTTAAATGTGCCTAGACGTTATGATACTTTGGTATTGGCCAAAGATGGCAGTACTGTGCCTGTTGAGGTTGCAGCGGCATCCTTTAGAGATGGAAGTGGTCGCGTGGTGGTGCTGATGTCAGATATTAGTCAGCGTAAAAAAGCAGAAATTGCGCTAACGCAAAGCCAAACCCAGTATCGTGAGTTGGTTGAATCTGTGCATGCGGTAGTATGCCGTTCAGATATTCAGGGTAAATTTACCTTTGTCAGTCATGAGGCCGAGGCCTTGTTAGGTTTCCCCCTTGCGCGTTGGACGCAGTCAAGCAGTTTCTGGCGTGATCAAATTCATCCAGATGATCAAGCTTGGGTGATTGAGTTTTATCAGGTAGAAGCTGTTAAGTTAGAAAGCTTTACTTTTGAGTATCGTATGTTAGCCGCAGAAAACCGTGTGGTTTGGGTGCAACACATGGTAAAAGTGATTCCTAACCAGTCTGGAACAAAGCCGTTAGAGTTAGTTGGCGTCATGCTGGATGTGACCGAGCGTAAAGAGGCTGAGGCAAGTTTACGTTTATCTCGGCAAGTGTTTGAGCATACCGTTGAAGGTATTGTTATTACCGATGTTGATTTTCATGTGCTTGAGGTGAACACAGCTTACTCCAAAATTACAGGCTATAAACGTGAGGAAATCATAGGTCATCCATTTAAAGTATTTAGCACTGGTTTGCATGACCGCAAGTTTTACGATTCTATTTGGTATCGCATTGAGCATCAAGGTCAATGGGTGGGGGAGATTTGGAATTTGCGTAAAAACGGAGAGCAATATCCCGAGTGGCTGTCAATAAGTGCGGTGCATGATCACAAAGGCGTGGTGCAAAATTATGTGGCGGTGATGAGTGATATTACGCAACGTAAGCGTTCTGAGGAGCGGCTTCAGTTTTTAGCTAACCATGATGCATTGACGCAATTACCAAATCGGGCACTGATGCATGAACGTGGTGATCTAGCAGTCGTGCGTGCGAATCGTAACCAGACTAAAATCGCCGTGTTATTTATTGACTTAGATCGGTTTAAAATTATTAACGATACCCTAGGACATCAATCTGGCGATATGTTGTTGCAAGAGGTGGCTAGACGTTTACGTGAATGTTTGCGCGAAACTGACTTTGTGGCACGGCAGGGTGGCGATGAGTTTGTGGTGATTATTGAGAATTTTGAGCATTCTCAATATCTCACATCTGTCGCGCAAAAAATCATGTCTGTGCTGGCGCAGCCTCTAGTTTTGATGAACCAGGAGTTACATGTAAGTGCGAGTATTGGCATTAGCGTGTATCCAGAAGATGGCGTGGATATTTTTACCTTGCTAAAACATGCAGATGTGGCGATGTATCGCGCTAAAGAGAGTGGCAAAAATGCATTCCATTTTTATGCTGCGGAAAACAATCAGCACAGTGTAGAGTTGTTGGCGCTTGAAAGTAGTTTGTGTCGAGCAGTTGAACGGAATGAGCTACGTTTGCATTATCAACCTAAAATTGATTTACGCACCAATGAAATTGTTGGCGCTGAAGCACTGATACGTTGGCAACATTTAGACTTAGGTCTGCTATCACCCTCTCAATTTATCGCGTTAGCGGAAGAAACGGGCTTAATTATTGAGATAGGTGCATGGGTGATGCAAGAGGCTTGTAAACATGCACAATCTTGGCAACAATATGCTCAAAGTAATATAAACACCAATATTCGTGTGGCGGTGAATTTATCAGCTCGTCAGTTTCGGGAAGATGGGCTGCATAAAACCATTGCAGATGCCTTGGTTGAAAGCGGTCTTAGTGCAGAATGCTTGGAGTTGGAAATTACAGAAAGCATGATTATGCAAAATGCGGAACGCGCCAATTTGTTGTTGCAACACTTTAGAAAGTTAGGCGCACATGTGCTAATCGATGATTTTGGTACGGGTTATTCATCACTCAGTTATTTGAAACAATTCCCTATAGATTCATTAAAAATTGATCGTTCATTTGTGTGTGATATACCAGAAGACAAAGATGATATGGCGATTACTCAAGCGATTATCGCTATGGCGCATAGTTTAAATCTGAAAGTGGTAGCGGAGGGCGTGGAAACGCAAGCGCAGTTTGATTTCTTAAAACACCAAGATTGTGACCAAGTACAAGGTTATATTTACAGTGAGCCCGTGACAAATGATGCGTTTATCGAGTTGCTTCAGGCGCAACCGATTAAACAATGGTTAGCCATCAATCGTACACTCACTCTAGTTTCGTAAAGTATTTCTTAAAACTAACCCGAAATCCAATAGGATTCGTTTGTTAGCGATGCCCCTCTTTAGCCATATTGATACTGTATTTGGGGATTTCGACCACTAAATCAGTATCGGCGACAATGGCTTGGCAAGAGAGGCGTGACAGTGGCTCTAAGCCCCAGGCTTTGTCTAATAAATCTTCTTCATTTTCTTCAGCATCATTCAGGCTTTTGTAGCCCTCGCGCACAATCACGTGGCAGGTGGTGCAGGCGCATACTTTGTCACAGGCGTGGTCGATGTCGATGTCATGGTTGAGCAGCGCATCGCAAATTGAGGTGCCTTTTTCGGCCTGAATGACTGTGCCTTCGGGACAGAGCTCTACGTGCGGGAGTACGATGATTTGTGGCATGGTCAGTTCTCTATTTATAAAGCTAGCGTGTTGAGGTCTTGGCCAGCCAAGGCGTTTTTCACTGAGGCATCCATGCGTTTGGCAGCAAAAGCTTCTGTCGCATGGTTAAGCGCTTCGGTGGCTTGGTGAATGCCGTGGCTGTCTTCAGTGCTATATAATGCTTTGAGGGCATCCATTTGCGTAAGTATGCTTTGTTTTTCTGCGCTACTTAACAGAGTTTCACCGTCTTTATCTAAGGCTACTTTAATGGCTTCTAATAAACGCTCGGCATCGACAATCGCTTCGCGCAAAGCACGCGCTTTTTTATCAGCCTCAGCTGCGCCAAAAGATGATTTTAGCATGGTGGTAATTTCATCTTCAGTCAGACCATAAGAGGGTTTCACTACGATATTTGCTTCAACGCCACTGGTTTGCTCACGCGCGCTAACTGAAAGCAAGCCATCGGCATCCACTTGAAAGGTTACGCGGATACGCGCAGCACCTGCGGGCATGGGGGGGATGCCGCGTAGCTCAAATTGTGCCAGCGAGCGGCAGTCGCTCACTAACTCGCGCTCACCTTGTAGCACTTGTATGCTCATGGCGGTTTGGCCATCTTTAAAGGTGGTGAAGTCTTGCGCTTTTGCAATCGGTAGCGTGGAGTTACGCGGAATCACTTTTTCCACCAAGCCGCCCATGGTTTCTAAACCGAGCGAGAGCGGGGTGACATCGAGTAGCAGCAAATCATCATCGCTGCGGTTGCCAGCCAGCACATTGGCTTGTATGGCTGCCCCTAGCGCTACGACTTTATCGGGGTCTAAGTTGGTGAGTGGTTCTTGCCCAAAATATTCTTGTACTGCCTGACGAATATGCGGCATGCGCGTTGCGCCGCCGACTAATACCACGCCTTTGATTTCATCTAGGCTTAAACCTGCGTCACGCATGGCTTTACGCGTTGGGGCGAGTGTTTTAATCACTAAGTTTTGGGTGAGTTCTACAAACTGAGGTGCGGTTAGTGTGACATCGACAAATATGCCATTGCTGAGTTTGCAGGTGATTTGCGCATCAAAATTATCTGTAAGCCATTCTTTAGCTTGGCGTGCTTTTGTGAGCAATAGACGTGTATCTTCTTCATTCAGCGGCGTAAATTGTTTAGCACTTTCTCGAACTGTGTCCAGTATCCAACAATAAATACGGTGATCAAAATCATCACCACCAAGCGCAGAATCGCCATTGGTTGCCAGCACTTCAAATACGCCTTTTGACAGACGCAGAATAGAAATATCAAAAGTGCCGCCACCGAGGTCATAAATCACGTATATGCCTTCTGCGGCATTATCTAAACCGTAAGCAACTGCAGCAGCAGTAGGCTCGTTGAGTAGGCGTAGTACATGCAAGCCTGCTAAGCGGGCGGCATCTTTAGTGGCTTGGCGCTGTGCATCATCAAAATAGGCGGGTACAGTAATCACTGCGCCTGTCAGTTCACCGCCCAGCGCTTTTTCAGCACGGGTTTTGAGTGTTTTTAAAATATCAGCAGAAATTTCTACTGGGCTTTTTAAGCCTGCACGTGTTTCTATTTGTAACATGCGCGTGGCTTGCTCGTTTGATGCATCTACAAATTTATATGGGATATGTGCTCTATCGGCAATATCTTTAAGGTTGCGCCCCATAAAGCGTTTAACGGAGACAATGGTGTTGACTGGGTCGTGGCTTTGCTGCGCTTGCGCTTCATGTCCAACAATTATTTCGCCTTGGTCTAAGTAGCGCACGACAGAGGGCAACAAGGCGTGGCCATGCTCATCTTGTAACACTGTGCTCATGCCGCTGCGCACTGTGGCAACAAGCGAGTTGGTTGTGCCTAAATCAATGCCTACCGCCAGCCTGTGCTGGTGTGGGGCGGCTGACATGCCAGGTTCTGAAATTTGTAGTAGTGCCATAATTAATTTTCTAAACTAGCTTTCTAATCGGGCAATGATATTGCCTACATCCGCGCTTACTTTATCAATAAAGCTTAATTTGCGCACGATTTGAGCAGCTTCTGCTAGGGTGTTTGCATCGGATAAAGCAGCCGCTAAGTTGAGTTGTAGCGATTTTGCAACGCTTTTCATCATGCTGAGTTGCGTGTCTAAAGCATTGATGTCTTTTGCGTCTTCTGCTTCTTCAATCGCTTCGCGCCACTCCATCTGCGTCATTAAAAAATCTGCAGGCATGGCTGTGTTGCGTTCTTCGTTTGTTTGTACGCCACTTAATTGCAACAAATAACGCGCGCGTGAGGTGGGGTGCTTGAGCGTTTGATAAGCTTCATTAGCCAGTGTTGCGGTCTGCATAGATTGCAAGCGTTCGGCTGGGCTAGCGGTAACAAACTTGTCAGGATGAACTTCCGCTTGAATTTTGCGGAAGTTTGCATCTAGCAAG
This sequence comes from uncultured Methylophilaceae bacterium, assembly GCA_964620425.1. Lineage (GTDB taxonomy): Bacteria > Pseudomonadota > Gammaproteobacteria > Burkholderiales > Methylophilaceae > DASXUG01. The sequence continues at coordinate 156,665 of CAZUGV010000003.1, forward strand.
CTTAAATCAATGTCATATTGGGCAGGTAGCCGAAAAAACTCAAAGTAACTTTGGCTCACACCGTAAAACTTTCTCCGCAACCGCACTCATCTTTTACGTTAGGGTTGTTAAATTTAAACCCTTCGTTTAAGCCTTCTTTGGTGAAGTCTAGCTCAGTGCCGTCGATATACACCAAGCTTTTAGGGTCAACAATCACCTTGACGCCATGGCTTTCAAACGCCATGTCTTCTTCATGCATTTCGTCCACAAACTCGAGTGTATAGGCCATGCCTGAGCAGCCTGTGGTTTTAACACCCAAGCGTAAACCTATGCCTTTGCCACGGTTAGCTAAAAACTTTTCAACGCGGTTGGCCGCAGTTTCTGTGAGTGTAATTGCCATGTTATGCCGCTTCTTTATTTGCTTGCTTAGCCTTAATGTCTGCAACTGCTGCTTTAATGGCATCTTCAGCTAATACTGAGCAGTGAATTTTAACAGGTGGCAAAGCAAGCTCTTCTGCGATTTCAGAGTTTTTAATCGCATATGCTTCCTCAATGGTGCGGCCTTTCAACCACTCAGTGACGAGTGAACTAGAAGCAATAGCAGAACCGCAACCATAGGTTTTGAATTTTGCATCTTCAATAATGCCTGCGTCGTTTACTTTAATCATCAACTTCATCACGTCGCCGCAAGCAGGTGCACCCACCATGCCAGTGCCTACGTTTGGGTCGTTTTTGTCTAAAGAACCAACGTTACGTGGGTTTTCATAATGATCTAAAACTTTGTCTGAATATGCCATCTCAACACTCCTTAAAATTAAAATGCTTCACAACTTCTGCGTTAGTTCGGCTTGCCGTACTAAACGTACTGTCTTCGCCTCACTGCCTTGAATTTGTTTTGCCTTTTAATTTTTTCAATAAAAATTTCTAATAAATACGCTTACATCAAAATTACTTAATAACAAAACCTTCGATAATTTAAGATTTGTTTGGCTGACTAGGCGGGTGGCGGCGACGTTTAGTTTTTCTAAACGAGCTGACAGCCAACAACGTCAGACGAACAAAGATAAATTATCAGTGGGCTGCCCATTCTACTTTGGATAAATCCACCCCATCCAAATGCATTTCCCAAAGCGGTGAAAGCTCACGTAATTTACCAATTTTGCTCTTCATCAAGTTAATGGTGTAATCCACATCTTCTTCAGAAGTGAAACGCCCGATACTGAAGCGGATTGAGCTGTGTGCCAATTCATCAGAGCGGCCCAAAGCACGCAGTACGTATGAAGGCTCAAGGCTGGCTGAGGTACACGCTGAACCACTTGAAACCGCAATGTCTTTTACCGCCATAATGAGTGATTCACCTTCAACAAAGTTGAAGCTGATGTTTAAATTGTGCGGTACGCGGTGCTCTAAATCGCCATTCACATACACTTCATCAATCTCTTGCAAGCCTTTAAGCAAACGGTCGCGCAGCATGCGAACACGCTCATTTTCTGCGCCCATTTCTTCGCGTGCAATGCGGAAAGCTTCGCCCATGCCAACGATTTGATGTGTCGCTAATGTGCCAGAACGCATGCCGCGCTCATGGCCACCACCGTGCATTTGCGCTTCAATACGAATACGTGGTTTACGGCGTACATATAAAGCGCCTATACCTTTAGGGCCGTATGTTTTGTGCGCGCTAAAGCTCATTAAATCGACTGGTAGTTTTTCTAAATCAATCGCTACTTTGCCTGTGGCTTGAGCAGAGTCTACGTGGAAAATAATGTTGTTTTCACGGCAGATATTGCCAATGGCTTCAATATCTTGAATCACGCCAATTTCGTTATTGACGAACATCACAGAGGCTAAAACAGTATCTGGACGTATTGCTGCTTTAAATTTTTCTAAATCAATCAGGCCGTTTGGCTCTGGTTGTAAAAATGTGGCCTCAAAGCCTTCACGCTCTAACTCGCGCACTGGGTCAATCACAGCTTTATGCTCGGTTGCCACAGTGATGACATGTTTACCTTTGGTAGCACTGTAAAAGTGAGCAGCACCCTTAATAGCCAAGTTGTTAGATTCGGTTGCACCTGAAGTCCACACGATTTCACGTGGGTCAGCATTCACAAGTTTCGCTACTTCTTCACGTGCTTCTTCTACTGCTTTTTCAGCTGTCCAGCCAAAAGGGTGGCTGCGTGAAGCTGGGTTGCCAAAGTCTTCAGTCAAAAATGGAATCATCTTGGCGGCTACACGTTTATCAACGGGTGTAGTGGCTGAGTAATCTAAATAAATCGGGGTGCGAACGGTCATGCTTAATCCTTATGTGTTCAATTTTAGACTGCTATGGCAGTCATCTGTTTCAATCTGTTTAACTCACCTGCAAGCGCGCTTAAAAAGCCATCAACTTGTTGCATGCTGTTATGGCTTGCAAAACTTACGCGTAATGCGCCGCGTGCCAAATACTCTTCTACGCCCATTGACAATAACACATGGCTAGGTTCGGTGCTGTCGCTAGAGCAGGCTGAGCCGCTGGCGATAGCATAATTTTTTCTATCCAGCGCAAGCAGCATAGTTTCACCCTCTATGCCCTCAAACGCGAAAAAGCTTGTGTTGGGTAAGCGCGCTGCGCTATTGCCAAATATCGTCGCGCCTAACTGCTTTAAACCAACTTCTAAATGCTCACGTAGCACTTGTGTCTTGCCGATGCGCGCTTTTAACTCGCTCTGCACTAACTCACAGGCGGCGCCAAAGCCAGCAATCGCGGCTAAGTTTTCTGTGCCACTGCGCAAGCCTTTTTCTTGCCCGCCGCCCATCATTAAAGGCTGAATGTCCACGCGCTTATCTAGCACTAAAGCGCCTGCGCCTTGAGGGCCGCCAATTTTGTGCGATGAAATTGTCATAGCATGCACGTTTAAATCACTAAAACTCACAGGCATTTTACCTAACGCTTGCACGGCATCTGTATGCATTAGAGCGCCTTGTTGTTTAGTTAGTTCTGCCATTTCAGCTACTGGCTGTATCACGCCAGTTTCATTATTAGCTAGCATTGCAGAAACCAAGCTAGTGGGCGTTTTTAAACACGTTTGCAACGAGGCTAGGCTTAGCAAGCCTGTGCGCTCAACCGCGATTTCATTTACTTGCCAGCCCGCATGGCGCATCGCCTGCGCAGGCCTGCTCACGCAAGGGTGCTCAATGGCACTAATCGCAATGGCTTTATCTGCTTGCAAGCTGGCAATGCCGCGAATGGCAAAATTGTTACTCTCTGTACCACTTGCCGTAAACACCACTTGTGATGGGTGCGCATCTACTGCATCTGCCACTTGCTCCCGTGCACGCTCTATGGCTTGGCGGGCTGAGCGACCAAATACATGGCGGCTGGTAGCGTTGCCATATTGCTGCGACATATAAGGCAGCATGGCTTCTAACACCCTTGAATCTAGGAGTGTTGTTGCGTTATGGTCAAAATAAATAGATTGCTCAGTCATGTTAATTTGATGGCTGTAGTTAAACAGACTCTACTGTTACTTTGCCTGACGACTTGTTTGCAATCGAAGTTTCTGAGGCGCTCACTAAGCGATCTTTAAACACAATCGCTTGACCCTGTTGTTGACCACAAACTAAATCCGCCAAAGATATATTGGATAAATACTCTAAAATTTTGTGGTTTAAGCTAGACCACAAATCATGCGTCATGCAACGCCGCTCATCTCGGCAATTTTCTTTGCCACCACATTGGGTTGCATCAATTTCTTCATCTACCGCATTGATGATTGACGATACTGAAATCTCTGCATGTTTGATTGCAATACGATAACCGCCACCTGGCCCGCGCACACTCTTGACCAAGCCACTACGACGCAAGCGGCTGAATAACTGCTCCAAATATGACAGCGAAATAGACTGACGCTCGCTAATATCGGCGAGTGTCACAGGTCTGTCTGTTTCATGTAGAGCAAGGTCTAGCATTGCCGTTACAGCAAAACGGCCTTTGGTGGTTAAGCGCATTTTTTATCCTGAAAAAGGGCGGTAAATTTCAATCAACGCAAGGGTGAATTGTATAATACCCTAATAGTTTAGTCAACTATTAGGGTATTTAGTTCGGGGGGATGGGGTTTGGTTGGCTTCTATCAAATAAACCATCAATCTGATCAATAAGTTGACTGATTAGGGTGTTTGCCCAATGCTTACATTGAAGCACTACTTTTTTTCCATTTTTTGCGAAAAATCTACCATCAACGCCTGCATCTTTTCCAGCTTTAAATCGTTCAAATTGTTTCCTATGCTTTCACTAAGTAAATCTACACAAAGAACTTCAAACTCTTTATCGTTTAGTAATTTAAAATCGTAATCGCTCATATTTGCTAAACCCTAAGCACGGCCACAGGATACTCCGCAACCGCCCCATCCGCTGTCATCAGCGTGATACCTTCTACTACTGTTTGCGCAATGAGCATGCGGTCAAACGGGTCTTTGTGGATATTAGGCAAAGCATCTACGCCTATGGTATGGGCGCTGTTGATGGTGATTTCTTCAAAACCGTTGTCTAGCAGGTTGCGTCTTAACACGGCTAAATCCACTTTAAAATCAACTCTGCCTAGTTTGTTTTTGATTGAAATTTCCCACAGGCTGGCGGCGCTAAAATAAAGTTGATTTTCTGGGTCTTCAATCAGGGCTTTTGCTTTAGTTGAAAGTTGCTCTGGCTCGCCCGCCGCCCACAATAAAATATGGGTATCTAGCAATAATTTCATGTGCCTTATTCCACACCAAACAGTTTGGCGATTTCTTGTTTGCCCATTTCGTCAAAGTCTTTTGGTGTGCTAATTTGCCCTGCCATAAAGCCTAATCTTTTTTTATTGATTGGCTCTGGCGCGTCTAGCTTGGTGACTTTTACTAGCGGCTTGCCTGCCTTGGCAATGATAAACGGTTCTCCATTTACGGCTTTGTCTATGAGTTTCGAAAGCTGTGTTTTAGCTTCATGTATGTTGATGGTTTGCATGGTTTAGCCCCCTGTATGGTTTGACCCAGTAAACTAAGTTTGGTTAGTTTACTTTTTATCGCCCATTTAGTAAACCGTCATTCATTAACCCACTTGGCGCTACTCATTATTTGGCGAAATTAAGGCATGCTTATGAATTGATGCCACTTTTGACATCAAACGCTTTGCCAACATCGGCATCACTTTCGGTGGTGCTGAGTTTGTCGAGCTGCGCTTTGAGTGTTTGTAATTCAATATCTTGCTTGTTGGCGTGGTCTAGCAAAGCATGTAAAGCTTTGGTCATGGGGTCGTTGTTGTCATCGCTGACTGCGTAAGCTGAAAAGCCGATTTTGTTGGCGGTGTCTTCGCGTTGTTTATTGGCTTCTGCGTCTAAAATACGCGCAGGAATGCCCACTGCAGTTGCGTTTTCGGGCACATCTTTCACTACAACAGCGTTAGAGCCAATTTTTGCACCTTTACCAACCGTTATCGGTCCTAGCACTTTTGCCCCCGCGCCAATGACCACGCCTTGCTCTAGTGTGGGGTGACGCTTGCCTTTGTTCCATGACGTACCGCCTAGCGTTACACCATGGTAAAGCGTGCAATCATCCCCAATTACAGCGGTTTCGCCAATGACTACGCCCATGCCGTGGTCGATAAATACGCGGCGACCAATGGTGGCACCTGGGTGAATTTCGATGCCCGTTAACCAGCGTGCAATGTGTGAGTTGAATCTCGCTAGCCAGTAAAATTTATGCTGCCAAATCCAATGGGATAGACGATGGATAATGAGCGCATGCACCCCTGGGTAGGTGGTGAGAATCTCCCAGCGTGTGCGTGCCGCTGGGTCACGATCAAATACGATGGAGATGTCTTCTTGTATATGCTTAAACATTAGGTGTTTTCTGTATTTTTTGCTCGATGTTTTAGAGGGTTGGGTTGCTGCGTAAGCGCTAATATACCACGCAAAATATTGACCTCTTCTTTTTCTAGGCGAGCCCTTGCGTACATACGTCGAATGCGTTGCATAAGCTTGCCAGGGGAATGTATATTGAGAAAGCCAATTTGTTTTAAAGTTTCTTCCATATGTTTAAACATGTGTTCAACTTCATCGCTGCTGGCGAGTACCGTCATTTTGTCGGATTTAGGTTTGATTTGGTTGTTGGGTAATTCGCTTAAAGGCGCATTTTCATCCAACATTGCCATCCGTAGCTCATAGCAAATAATTTGCGCGGCGGCGGCTACATTCAGTGATGAATAGTCGGGGTTTGCTGGAATCATGGCGAGTAGTTGGCATAAATCTAACTCAGCGTTTGATAAACCGCTCATCTCCGTACCGAGCAAAATGGCGACTTGTGTTTGATTGCTGGCATCTGATTCGAGCAGCTCTCGCACTTTCAGGGCAGATTCGCGAACTGAGACTAGCTCGTGAGAGAGTTGTCGTCTGCGTGCGCTTAACCCAATCACTAGTGTGCATCCGACTAGGGCTTCTTCTAAAGTATCGCATACCGTGGCATTTTCTAATAAATCGGTTGCGCCACTGGCAAGCGAATCTGACTCTGGACTAGGGAAAATCTTAGGTTGTACTAAATAGAGATTTTTTAACCCCATTGTTTTCATCGCACGTGCGGTGGAGCCGATGTTGCCTGGATGGCTGGTTTGACACATGATAATACGAATCTGATCGAGTAGTTTTAGTTTGGCTGTCATGGTTTATCAAGATAATTAGTTAGGCAAGTACGTCATATGATAGGTTTCATTTGGCGCAAAACGTATTAGCCATTAAAATAGCATTTTAACAGTTCTTTAAAAATTGCTTTTAAATTCTATGTTGCGTTGGTTAGCGCACCCTAAAGTCTAAATACGTTAATCTTAATTTGTCTTACGTAAGAATAAAAAGCAATTCAGCCTGAAAGTGAATCCATAAACTATGCATCCAATTTTAACTAATGCCGTAAAAGCTGCACGACGTGCGGGCGATATTATTAATTATGCTTCAAGAGATTTAAGCACGCTAAAAATTCAAAGTAAAACATATAACGATTTTGTGAGTGAGGTTGATCATGCTTCCGAGCATGCCATTATTGAGCTTTTACAACAAGCTTATCCTGACCACGGTTTTTTAGGGGAAGAAAGCGGTCACGATCGCACTGATGCTGAAAATGTATGGATTATTGATCCGCTGGATGGTACTACTAACTTTTTACATGGATTTCCCCAGTATTCAGTATCCATTGCCCTGATGCAAAAAGGTGTGTTGACGCAGGCGGTAGTGTATGACCCGAATCGTAACGATTTGTTTACCGCAACCCGTGGTGTAGGCGCTTTTTTGAATGACAAGCGTATTCGTGTGAGCAATCGCACTAGGTTGCAAGACTCCATCATTGGTACAGGTTTTCCATACCGCGATTTTCAGCATATGGATGCGTATATGGAGATGTTTAAAGACATGATTAAAAAGTCATCAGGCTTACGCCGACCAGGCTCGGCAGCCTTGGATTTGGCTTATGTGGCTGCTGGTTGGTTTGATGGCTTCTGGGAAATCAATTTGTCCAAATGGGATATTGCAGCTGGTGGATTATTGATTCAAGAGGCTGGTGGTATTGTGGGGGATTTTGAAGGCGACGAATCTTGGATAGAAACGGGTAATATCGTTGCAGGCAACCCGAAAGTATTTGCACAAATGCTGCAAACCTTGGCACCGCATCTAACCGATGCACTGAAAGCTAAGGTCAGGCTTTAATCGTTAACCCTCCTGCTTAAGCTTTGTTAGCTGATCTGTTGTTCAAGTTTGAGTGGCAGATCAATAAGCACCGTCGCCTTTAAAGAACACAACCCAAACCGTTTTAAAGATGATGTAAGTATCTAGTTTAATACTCCAATGGCGTAGATACTCAAGATCATAATCAATTCGCAACTTCATTTTTTCTACTGTCTCAGTCTCGCCCCTAAGTCCATTCACTTGCGCCCAACCAGTAATCCCTGGTTTAACTTTGTGACGAATCATATAGCCTTTGATGAGTTTGCGATAAAGTTCGTTATGAGCAACCGCGTGAGGGCGGGGGCCAACAATGCTCATGCGCCCCTGTAACACATTGATAAATTGAGGTAATTCATCCAGAGAGGTTTTTCGAATAAATGCACCAACCTTGGTGATACGCGCATCATCTTTGGTGGCTTGAGTTACCTTTGCGCCATCCTCAGTGGTGCGCATGGATCTGAATTTATAGACGCGAATTTCCTTACCATCTAGGCCATAACGGCGTTGTTTGAAAATGACAGGGCCAGGTGAGCTAAGTTTTACTGCAATTGCGATACCAATCAGAATTGGAGAAATCATCGTAAGAATCACCACCGAAAAAGCAATGTCTCCCACTCTTTTTACTATTCCATCAAAGCCAGTGAATGGAGATTCTCGAACCGCGACTACTGGGATTCCATCTACTTGATCCATCCGTCCTTGAATCAAATCAGTCATAAACATATCGGGAACAAAATATAAGGATGCGGTCGTGTCTTTGAGGTCATCTAATAATTTTAAAATTCTGGGTTGGCTTGCCATTGGCAATGATAAGTAGATCACGTTAACATCATGGCTGTTGACATATTCTGCTAAATCGCTGAGTTTGCCTAATATCTTGAACTTATGATCAGTGTCTGTTCGATCACTTTCTCTGTCATCAAAGAAACCAAGAAACTCAACAGAGCTATATTCATTGTTTGATAGTTTTTCAGCAAACAATAAGCCCTGATTATTCATCCCCGCAATGATTGCGCGTTTGGTGGGGCCTTGCAGTTTAATCAGTTTCGGCGATATTGCTCTTAATACAAACATTGCAATAATTTGACAGGTGGGGGTTAGCCAAAGCCAAATTGTTACAGCATGATTAGGAAAAAGCGTTATGTATTGTGTTGTAACCCCAAAAGCAAGAATTAAAGAGGCAAGGATGATCCAAGTGAATAAAGTGTTACGGATCGTCTTAAAAGTAGGGTCAGTAACTTTGTTGCTACTAGGAAAAGTCAGGAAGAACAAGATGAGTGAAAGCACAATGTAGGGTGGCGTTAATCCGCCCTCGGCATAAATGCCTACTCCCCACAACGTAAAAACCATGATTAGCGGATCAAGAAGTGCCTCGGTTATGTTGAGGATGTGATCTCTGGCAAGAGAAATGCCATAGGTTTTTTTTGCATCTGGTAGTGGTTTTGGAGTATTCATGGGCTTATTTTACCTGTTTAGTCAGGCTTATTCTTCAATTTAATCTGGGTACATCTGTTGGTATTTTGTAACGGCCTGCGCGCGGTTCATGACGTCTAGTTTTTTAAATATTCTTTGCAAGTGATTTTTTACTGTAAAAGCACTTATGTCTAGTATTTGGCCAATTTCTAAATTGGTTTTTCCACCTTTAACCCAACGCATAATATCAATTTCTCGAGATGAGAGTGTTCCGATTATATCCTCTTCATTGGAATTGTACGCTTCTGGTTTGATCAGTTCGCTAACTTTTTCGGGCAATTGCTCTGGTAGGTGCTCAAGCTGCCTTAATGTGCTGTCGATGTAAGGAAGTAAAAGTTCCAGCATTCTTCTTGATCTTGGTGGTACAGCCTCTTCAGGACTGAGTAATACATATAAACAATCGTGTCGCCCACGATGATCTTTAATAGCATGCACTAAGGCAAAATGCATATTCGTAAAATTATCTGCCGTTTCATTATTTTGCAACTCATCATCTTGAAAAATACCTCTTTCAATCGTCATGGCAAAGGGCGCGCGTGAGTGCTCAGACCAATAAGTAAATAGCCTTTTCAGAAGAGGATTTAACTTTTCAGCTGAAATTTTTCCTGTTCTTACGCCAGGTAGCGGCGATACGATATCAAAATAGATAAGGCCTAACGAAAAGTCTCCCCATGCAGCGATCATAATTTCGTGTGGCAAGAAATATTGCAACTTTCCTTGTAGCCACAGAAAGAATTCAAAGTGCGTACGCACCCTCAAGGATTCATGAATCAAATCCATTAAGTTTTTTAGTTCTTTTTTATCAAGATCAAAATTGGTTTGCATTATCGTTTTATATAACTTCTCGTATTTGAGATGCGCCTAAATTTTTCGATCCACTTGGTGGTCGAACTTGTGTATTGCCGTACATATACTTTGTTGATCCATATGGAGTAACCGAGACATCATAAATCATTATCATGATTTGCATGATAACCTAAATATTACAATATTATTAAATTCACAAATTATAACGAAACCTTAATAGTGCAAGAAGCGTTCAACAGAGCCTAATCGCTAAATGTGAATCTATCCTAGCAAACATGATTAATCTTAGTATCAATAATCGTAATTAGTTGTTTAGATCGGTGCCAAAATTCGTCATTATTAGATATCCAAGCGTGTTTTTTTGGTCAAGTCATGCCTTTTTTGATGCATGATGCCATTGTGTTGACCTACTTTTAGGTATTTGCATTGCATATAATTTCAATTAAAGCCTTGAAAAGCAAATTTTCTTAGAATAAGATGGGGCAATCGAAAAAGGTAGAAAATAAATGTATTTAGATATTGAAAACTTAGGCATGGCCGATAAATTTGTTGATGACATTCTTGAGATTATTAATCATATCAAGTTGTTTGAAGGCTTTAGTGTCGATGAGGTTAGAGTGTTATGTCATTACATGCAATGCTATGCAGCACCTAGAGGTTATAGTTTGTTGCGAGAGGGTGTAGAGGGGGATTATCTTCTTCTTTTGCTCAGCGGTGGTGTTGAAGTTAGAAAGCGTGTTTCGGATACAGAGGATAAGATTATTGCTGAAATTGGTATTGGTGCAACCCTCGGTGAAATGTCTATGATTGACGGGGATATTCGTTTCGCTAGTTGTATCACTACGGTACCCACAGATTTTGCAGTATTTACGAGAGATTCGTTAAATGACATTCTTGTGCAAATGCCTAGGTTAGGTAACAAATTTTTGTTGGTATTGCTCCAGTTAATGACTTATCGTTTACGTGACACTTGCGATCGCTTATTGCCAGGCGCATATGGTGCTGCAGTATAAGCATAAATATAAATGTTATTAAGCGAGTTTTTGGTTAAATTACCGTTTGATAGTGTTTATTGTTTGATCAATCTTAAGCCAATGTTTTTGTGGTTTTGGTGACTCTAATAAGCAATGAGAAAAAACAATTGACGACACTTAGTAATTTTAACGGTAATTTAAAAGACGATGGTTTTCAGGGTGAAAAGTATAAGTCCTTACTACCTTGGGTAGTTCTAGTAGCTGGTTTTACGGCAATGTACCTGCCAACATTTTACGATTTGTTCAACGGAGTATGGCTTACCGATAAACAAGCGCACGGCCCTATAGTCTTGGCTGTTTCAATTTGGTTTTTTTACTTTAAAACACAAGCGTTAAAAGATAGACCTATTCCACTCAAAACTGCGCCAGTTTCTGGATTTTTTGCATTTTTGGTTGGTTTGTTGATGTATGTCTTAGGACGATCACAGAATGTATTGTTTCTAGAGGTTGGATCCTTAATTTTTATCTTATTGGGTGTTTTGTTCAGTTTTTGGGGTACAAAGCTTGCAAGACATTACTGGTTTGCCTTTTTCTTCTTATTATTTGTCATTCCGTTACCTTCATCATTGGTAGATGCTGCAACCCAGCCCATGAAAATTGCAGCCTCTTACGGTGCTTTTCATCTGCTAAATTGGATGGAGTACCCAGTTACTCGCTTTGGCGTGATTATCAATATTGGACCATACCCACTATTTGTAGCCGATGCTTGTGCAGGATTAAACTCACTCTTTACCCTTGAAGCGTTGGGTTTGTTGTATATGAATATTGTTCGCCACGAATCTGCTTTACGCAATGCAATATTAGCTGCTTTGATTATTCCTATTTCATTCACTGCTAATGTAACGCGGGTAACGGTGTTGGCGCTCATTACTTATCATATGGGCAAAGAAGCTGGCGAAGGATTCTTGCATGGGTTCTCTGGCATGGTGCTTTTCTTGACAGCGCTGTCTTTGATTATTTTTGTCGACTCACTACTAAGAAAGATCTCGGAGTGGTGGGCGTTAAGAAGGACAAAAGTGGCTGTTGCTACAACCAAAGTGAGCGTTAGTCCATGATACAACTCGCTAAAATTCCTTTTGGAAAAAGTCTTTTATTTGCTGTTTTGATGGCAGTGGCAGCGATTGGCGCTGTGTATGCAAAGCCAAAGTTACAACCAGGTAAAGAGGCGCCTTTGTTGGAAACGGTGATACCTAAAGCATTTGGTGATTGGCATGAAGAGTCATCCTCAGAGCAACAGGTTTCACTTTCAACCGATGGCGAAAAATCACAAGACCAACCATATGATCAAGTGCTGTCTAGAGTTTATGTCAATACTCATGGTGATGCGGTGATGTTAGCGTTAGCCTATGCCAAAGAACAAAAACAAGATGTAAAAATCCACCGACCTGAAGTCTGTTATGTTGCGCAAGGCTATTCTCTTCTAAGTAAAAATGATGCTGAGATTTATCTTTCGCCTAATATCCCAGCAGCTCAAAGCAAACGTTTACTGACAAAACGTGATGGGCGCGTTGAAACAGTGAGTTATTGGGTGCGAGTTGGCAATCAATATCCACGTGGTGGGTTAGACGCACGTATGGTGATTTTTAAAGATGGGCTCAAAGGCAAAGTTGACGATGGTATATTGGTACGCGCTTCTATCATTGTTCCCGACGAGTCTGCAGCAAGTGCAGCTTTTGAGCAACAAGAGCGCTTCATGGCGGACTTGGCTAGAACTGTCGCCTTAACCGCACCAGGTCTTCTGACAGCACAAAAAAGTGAAGTAAAGTAAAATGCTTTATACTCAATTTATTAAGCGTTGGGCTTATTTAATGTTGGGTGGGTAGAAATGAGCCAGACTAAAATCGCCTATTTTGTGAATCAGTATCCTAAAGTTAGTCATAGCTTTATTCGACGAGAAATTTTAGCTTTGGAGCGACAAGGTTTTGCGGTACAACGTATTGCATTACGGGGTTGGCGGGATCATATCGTTGATTCGGATGACTTGCGTGAGCGCGAGCAAACGCAATATGTGCTGCAAGCAGGGATGTTTGCCTTGTTACTAGCTGGTTTTCGTGTACTTTTACATTCTCCTTCAAAGTTTCTTTCTGCGCTAAAACTGGCGTTTCGCATGAGTAAGCGGGCGGATCGTCCGTTGCCATTGCATTTTATTTACTTGGCAGAGGCTTGTTGTATCTTGCCTTGGTTAAAACACACACAGCATATTCATGCGCACTTTGGTACGAACTCAACAGAAGTTGTCATGTTGGCGAATGCCTTAGGTGGCCCAAGTTATAGTTTTACCGTACATGGGCCAGAAGAGTTTGATAAACCTGAGTTTATTCATCTTGCCGAGAAAGTGCGTCGATCAGCTTTTGTGGTGGCGATCAGTTCATATGGTCGAAGTCAGATTTATCGTTGGATAGATAATGCACTTTGGAATAAGGTGAAAGTAGTCCATTGCGGCTTGGAACAAGATTTTCATTCAGTGGCTCCCGTACCTATCCCTCAAAAGCCACGCATGGTTTGTGTGGGGCGGTTATGTGAACAAAAGGGGCAGTTGTTACTGGTTGAGGCTGTCAGCCTATTGGCAAATAAGGGGTTAGATTTTGAGTTGGTATTAGCGGGCGACGGGGAAATGCGTTCGGAAATCGAAACACTTATTGAAAAATATAAACTAAAAGAAAAGGTAACGATTACTGGTTGGATTAGTAGTCATCAAGTACGTGAAGAAATATTGGCTGCTCGCGCGTTGGTGCTTCCTAGCTTTGCAGAAGGATTGCCAGTGGTAATCATGGAGGCTATGGCATTGCGCAGGCCAGTACTCACAACGTATGTTGCAGGAATCCCTGAGTTGGTTCTGGATAAAGCCTGTGGTTGGTTGTTTGCTGCGGGTGATGTACACGCGTTGGCTGATACGCTTGAGCAGTTTTTATCTACGCCCCCAAATATTTTGCAAGCCATGGGAGATGCCGCATATGAACGCGTGATCGCGCGTCACTCAATTGATACTGAAGCGGCTAAATTAAGTGCATTATTCAACGAAGCAATTAGTCAGCAAGATAGCTACACAAAAGGTCAGGAAAATCTAGCGACAGGACGCAAAATATGATCGTACTTCAGGTATTGTTTATCATTGCGCTACTCGTTCTTAGTTTGCCCGTGTTGTTGTTTTTCTTGCAGATTGCTTTTTCTTTACGGCAATACCATCCAAAACCGCTGCCCAATGTGCAACGTCCAACCGTCGTGGTGTTGATCCCCGCCCATAATGAGTCTTCAGGCCTTATTCCAACTTTGCAATCTGTTAAACCTCAACTTGTGCTAGGTGATCGTATTGTGTTGGTTGCCGATAATTGCACAGATGACACGGCTGATGTTGCAAGATCCCAAGGGGTTGAGGTTATCGAGCGTAAAAATTTGCATCTTCGCGGCAAGGGATATGCGCTTGATTTTGGTGTGCGTTTTTTAATGGCATCCCCGCCTGATGTGGTGGTGGTAGTCGATGCGGACTGCATTGTGGAAGCTGGTAGCTTAGATAGACTAGCGCGCACCTGCTTGCAGAGTAATCGACCTGTGCAAGCACTTTATTTAATGAAGTCTCCTCCTGATGCAAATTTAAAGACCAAAATCGCTGAATTTGCATGGGCTGTAAAAGATTGGGCGCGCCCGCTTGGTTTTTTAAGATTGGGCTTGCCATGCCAGTTGATGGGCACAGGCATGGCTTTTCCTTGGCCTTTATTGATGACAGCAGAGCTTGCAACTGGGCATATTGTTGAAGATTTAAAGTTAGGTTTGGATTTTGCCGCGGCAAGAAGGCCTCCCTTGTTTTGCCCAGAAGCCCTAGTCACAAGCACTTTCCCGCAGAATAATGAGGGCGTTCAATCGCAACGAACGCGTTGGGAGCACGGCCATTTGGGGATGATTTTACAAGATGGTCCTCGCGAGCTTCTGACAGGGATTGCTGGTTTGAATTTAGGATTGTTTGTATTAGCGCTTGATATGTGTGTGCCACCATTAGCACTTTTGTTGATGTTGGTTTTTGTGTTAACTGCTTGTGCAATTGCTCTTGCATTAATCACCACAAACTTGTGGCCTTGGCTTCTTGCATTTATTACCTTATTTGTTCTTGGTTTTGGTACAATTTTGGCATGGACGAAATTTGGAAAGTCTATTATCAGTTTACGAGATTTATTATCCGTGCCCTTCTACATGCTGGGTAAAATATCGGTGTACGCAAAATTTTTGGTAAAACGGCAAAAAGAGTGGGTGCGCTCTAATCGAGATTAACTACTTTTTAGCGCTCATGCTATGCATGAGGGCTGTTTCTTACAATAATAAAAATTAACATTTACTTTTTATCGGGGTAGCTTTGGATAAGCGATTTAACTTGTTTGGGATTACGATAGATCGACTTGATATGCATGAGAGTGTGCAATTGATTCGTGCTTGGCTGCATGCCCCTGATCGGGCTTGTAAGTACGTCGTTACTCCCAACGTAGATCATATTGTGCTACTTGATGAAAATGCTCAGTTCAAGCAAGCTTATGATCAAGCTGCTATGACTGTAATCGATGGTAATCCAGTATTGTGGGCGGCAAGAATTTTTGGTGAGCCTGTTCCAAGTACAGTACGAGGTAGTGATCTTACTCCTGCAATATTTGAATGTTTTAATGCCAAGCAAGAGCCGCTTAAAGTATTTTTGCTAGGGGCTATGCCTGGTGTTGCAGATCGAGCTGCACATATTGTGATGCAACAATGGTCTTATGTAACAGTCGTGGGTACATTGAGTCCGAGTTACGGTTTTGAAAAAAATATTGCGGAATCAAAAGCAATTTGTGATGCCATCAATGCGTCCGGTGCGGATTTGCTTGTGATCGGTTTAGGGGCGCCAAAGCAAGAGTTGTGGGTGCATCAGTATTACCAACAATTGTCGGTTAAAGTAGCATTGTGCGTTGGCGCAACTATAGATTTTATTGCTGGGGAAAAAAGCCGCGCACCTGATTGGATGAAGTTGCTTTGTTTGGAGTGGCTACACCGGCTCTCTACTGAGCCTAAGCGATTGGGGCGGCGTTATTTAAAAGATGCAATGATTTTCCCTAGATTGGTCGTTAAAGAATGGTGTGCGAGGACTAAATCATAATCTTGTTGCATTCTTAATAAAAGATTTAAACGTTTAAGTTTTAGGGATAGTGTAAATGAAGAAAATAATTCCAGTAATTTTGTCAGGTGGATCAGGAACCCGTTTATGGCCTTTGTCTCGTGCATCGCTACCTAAACAGCTATTGCCTTTGGTTTCAGATGATTCAATGTTGCAAGCTACTTTAAAAAGACTTTCAGGTTGGGCAAATGTCGATGCGCCTATGGTAGTTTGTGGAAACGACCATCGCTTTTTGGTGGCAGAACAGCTACGTGACATGGCAGTGGAGCCGCGCTTAATTATGTTAGAACCGATTGGCCGCAATACCGCTCCTGCAATTGCCGCCGCAGCCTGTGCTATTGAAAATGAAGATGCTTTGATGCTGGTGTTGCCAGCGGATCATGTCATTAGCAATTTAGTAGCATTTGAGGCGGCAGTTAATAAGGCGGCAATTGCTGCTGAACGCGGTCAGTTGGTGACTTTTGGAATACAACCCAATTTGCCCGAAACTGGCTATGGCTATATTCAGTCAGGCGCAAATTTTGAGCTTGTGGATGGTTGCTTTAAAGTGGAGCGTTTCGTTGAAAAACCAAATGCTGAAACCGCGCAACAATATTTAGATGAAGGAAATTATTTCTGGAACAGTGGTATGTTCTTGTTTTCTCCTCAGGTTTATTTGGGTGAGCTTACGAAGTTTAATCCTGAAATGGTGGAATGTGCTCGAAATGCATTTAATGCGAGCTATCAAGATTTGGATTTCTGTCGATTGGAAGAAAAATCATTCTCCGCTTGCCCCTCAGACTCAATTGATTATGCGGTTATGGAAAAAACAACATTAGCCGCAGTAGTGCCTGTAGATATGGGATGGAACGATGTAGGCTCATGGACGGCATTGTGGGATGTGCAAGCCAAAGATACAGATGGTAATGCAATTCGTGGTGATGTTTATGTGAGTGATGTTAAAAACACGTTGATTCGTGGAGAGAGCCGTTTTGTGGCGGCTGTAGGCGTTGAAAATTTACTGATTGTAGAAACGACAGATGCCGTGTTGGTAGCACATAAAGATTGCGCACAAGAAGTAAAAAAAGTGGTGGATTATCTTAAGGCTGAAAAACGTTCAGAACATCAAATACATTCGCGTGTTTACCGTCCATGGGGTTGGTATGAGGGCATCGATTCAGGTGATCGCTTCCAAGTAAAACGCATTATGGTCAAACCGGGTGAAAAGTTATCATTACAAATGCATCATCATCGCGCAGAACATTGGGTGGTGGTGAGTGGTTCGGCCATCATTACGATTGATGATGAATCTAAACTTTATTCCGAAAATCAATCGACTTATATCCCGATTGGTGCGACACATCGTTTGGAAAACCCAGGCAAACTTCCTTTGCATTTGATTGAGGTGCAGTCAGGCGCGTATTTGGGCGAGGATGATATTGTTCGCTTTAATGATACATATGGGCGTGTTTAAGATTGCGAAGTGATCAAAGCGCTTTGCTCAATGAATCGTTTTTTTGTTTTTTTGAAAGTAAAATCGCCCGCATGATTGCCTTAACCCATGACTTTAAAAAATCAGGATGGGTGTTTTACTTTGTATTATTTAGCTTAATTTTTCTAAACGCTACCTTAGTGCAAGCCGAGGAGGTGGGGCGGCAGCTGATAATTAATACGCCGCAGTCAGGCTCATTGATTAAGCCAGAGAATGTGGCTGTGGTTGTCAATCAGTTAGATGAAAAAAGTGTAGAGGTTGGACAGTACTATTTAACTGCACGCAATATTCCAGAAAAGAACTTAATCAAAGTGAGCTTACCTAAGGCGCTTAGAGCAATTTCACTTGAGGAATTCGAAAAATTTAAGAAGCTAGTGTATGCAAACTTAAGTGACGATATTCAAGTCATTGTAATGGTGTGGACTACGCCTTATGCTGTGGATTGTAATTCGATCACCTCTGCCATGACGCTTGGTTATGATAACGCTAATTGCGCATGCAACCCTGCCAAACCAAACTTTAAGGTGAATCCGTACTTTGATAGTGCCTCTAAAAAGCCGTTTAAAGATTATGGAATGCGCTTGTCTATGTTGTTACCAATTGAATCTGTTCGACAAGCTAAAGAATTGGTTGATCGTGGCGTCTTAAGTTCATTTAAGCTTAATGATGGCTCAGCTTATTTGTTGCGAACGGATGATGTCGCGAGAAGTGGCCCGCGTGAACAGTTTTTCCCCCCTGATTTAGCTAAAATCCCAGCGAAAGGGTTAACCATACGCAATATGAAGGTGAACTCTATTGAGCACCGAGATGATGTAATGTTTTATTTTACAGGTGCAGCGAGCGTCCCACGCCTAGAAACACTAAACTTTTTACCAGGCGCAATTGCCGATCACCTAACTTCGTACGGTGGCGATTTGATTGGAACTGGTCAAATGTCTAGTATGCGCTGGTTAATCGCTGGTGCTACAGCCAGCTATGGAACAGTGAGTGAACCTTGTAACTATTGGCAAAAATTTCCTAATCCAGCTGTTTTAATGAAGCATTATGTGAATGGTGAAACAGCGGTTGAGGCTTATTGGAAGAGCGTGGCATGGGTAGGGCAAGGAATCTTTATTGGTGAGCCCCTCGCGGCACCATATCAGGCGACGCGGGGATTTCCTGCAAGTATTGCAGAATAAAGATTTGAAATTTTGGATGATTGGTAAGTATTAAGCTGTCGTTTTTTTGTAACGAAAATTAATCTAATTTGTCACATTACGGTCAAGAATTGTCACCATAATGTGCAAGAAATAATCTCAAATGTGATTTTAGATGGGCATTTAGGCATAATGCAAAAGGCTTTGCAGAATTCAAAATAACAATCAAATTACGCTAATTTTTACACAGGTTTATATGAAAATGATTAAAAAAGTCACTAAAGCAGTTTTTCCAGTCGCAGGTATGGGCACACGTTTTTTACCAGCAACTAAAGCAAACCCCAAAGAAATGTTACCGATTGTGGATAAACCACTGATTCAATACGCTGTAGAAGAGGCGGTTGCAGCTGGCATTACCGATTTAATATTTATCACAGGCCGTAATAAGCGTTCGATTTCAGACCATTTTGATATGGCGTATGAGCTTGAAAATGAGCTGGAGCGTAATGGAAAAACGCAGTTGTTAAAAATTGTGCAAAACATCGTTCCTAAAAACGTTAACTGTATTTATATTCGTCAAACTCAGGCATTGGGTTTAGGTCACGCGGTGCGCTTGGCCAAACCGGTGGTCAATGATGATGCTTTCGCTATTTTGTTGGCGGATGATTTGTTAGATGGCAAAGTACCCGTGATGAAGCAAATGGTTGATGCTTATGATTATTATCGTTGCTCATTATTAGGTGTTGAAAACGTGCCAGCGGATCAAACAGGTAGCTATGGTATTGTTGCCACGACGCCGGTTAAAGAGCATATTGAGCAAGTTTCTGGCATTGTTGAGAAACCAAAACCAGAAGAAGCGCCTTCTACATTAGCCGTTGTTGGTCGCTATATTTTAACCCCTAGAATTTTCCACCATCTAGATCATGTACAACCAGGCAAGGGCGGGGAAATTCAATTAACAGACGGTATTTCAGCACTCCTGAATGAAGAGCAAATTTTGGCCTATCGATTTGATGGTATTCGTTACGATTGTGGTTCTAAATCTGGATACCTTGAGGCTACTGTGCGTTTAGGTCTTAAACATGCCGAGTGCGGTAAAGATTTCCGCGCTTTCTTAGAGCGTGAAATGATAGAGCAGGGAATTTGCCCAAAGCCAGAAAAAAAGAAATAAGTTACCTGTAGAAAGGTATTAGGTCAGATTTTTTTGGCTTTGTAATAGTTTAGGTAAATAAAACGGCTTTTAATTCACAAGACATTACTCTTGGGAATTAAAAGCTTTTTTATTGCTCAGCTTCTGACAAAAAATTAAGTAAACAGCTTAAATCTTCTTTTGTTGTCATCGGGTTCATCAATGTGGTGCGTAGCCAGCACTCCCCATCAATCATGACTTGGGTGAGATGAAATTCACCGCTTTGAATGGCTTTTTGTCTTAAGTTGATTTGGTGCTGATTTTTCTGTTGTATAGAGTTGGTTTCCCAGTTCTTACCTTTGTGCTTAAAGCACACAATATTTGTCTGTGGTCTCATCAAAAGCTCAAAAGTTGAATTTGTTGAAATCAGGTCTGCAAATAATTGTGCCTTTTCAAAAGCAATATCAACCAAACTTCCCATGCCTTCAACACCATACAGTGAAAAGGCTGTCCATAGCTTTAACGCCATCATGCGCTTGGTACATTCGAGTGTCCGATAGCTAATATTGTAACTTTCATCGTCAATGCTATTTCCTTGAAAAAGGTAAGAAGCATCTTGTGCAAATGCCTGATAACTATTGAGCGGGTTTTTGAATAGCACTGCAGATACAGGTGCAGGCATATAAAGTAGCTTGTGACCATCCCACACTACCGAATCAGCTAAATCTATTCCTGATAAGTTTGCACGATATTGATTGGAAAGTAGGGCTGATGCACCATGTGCGCCATCCACATGTAGCCAAACCTTTTGTGCATTACAGTAGCCGCCAATGGCAAGAAGCGGGTCTATGCTACCCGTAGGAGTGCAGCCTGCTGTTGCCACAACCGCTACGATGATCTCATCTCGCGCGATGCACTGTTGGTGTGCTTTTTTAAGCTCACTCAAATCCATGCTGCCGTTGTGATCGGTAGCGATTTTAATTACCGCTTCAGTGCCTAGGCCCATGATGCCTGCTGCTCTGGCAATTGAATAATGCGCATGCTCTGAAGCCAGAATTTTAAGTTTTGGCATTTCAGGGGCATGCGTGCCGCATTGCCAAACATCCCAAGTGGCTGCGTATTGACGTGCGGCGAGTAAAGCTGTGAGGTTTGCCTGCGCGCCACCTGAGGTTAATATGCCATGTGTGTGGCTATTTTGCACGGTTTGCCAACCGATTAAGTCAGTTAACCAGCGAATGACTTGGCGCTCTAACATCGTTGCGCTTGGTCCTGTTTCATAGACCGCCATTGCCTGATTCGTTAATGATGCTACTAAATCACATAAAGCAGCTATTGGTAAAGGTGTTGCAACTTGGTGTCCCAAGTTGTGTGGGTGATGAATTGCCAAGCTTTGAGGCAGTATTTCATGATTTAATTTTGCGAGTAATTGTTCATGATTGATGGTTGGCTGCATCGGTAAGGGTGCTTGCCACATCGAATCCTCAATATTCGGGTCGTGCCAGTGAATCACTTTGCCAGTACCAGATAAGTTTAATTTAAGATGGTCAGCCAGTAAGTCAATCAGTGCGTGCCCCGTTTCACGGAAATTTTCAGCACTAAACATCGCTTGAATTGCTAATTCTTTTGAGTCACTCATCGGGGCAGCTTTTAAATCGGCAAACTATTGCTGCGGGTTCGAAACCAACCTGTAATACTAATTCGCTCGCGCTTTGCGGGTAATACTTCATGTAGAAAACGATCAGATAAAAACAACACTAATCTGCCACCAATAGGTGAAATATCAATAAAATCATCATGTTCTGTTTTGTCTAAATACATTCTTAACTCACCACCCTCCGTCGCTTCCCAAGCTTGATTGAGATACAAGATGCAACTGACCTTGCGCGATTGATCATGATGAAACTGATCTAAGTGTTTGTGATAACGGCTACCAATCGGGTAAATAGCAAAATGACTCTCTAGTTCATATAAGCCCAAAAATAATGCGAGATTTAAACTCTGCTGAATCGCTTGAGTTGCCGCTAGATAGACTTTCAAGGCATCACTGGGTTGGCTTTCGTCTATCCAGCAAGTTGAATCACCACGCAATTTTAAGCTGCTGTTAGTCTCACTAAGCGTGGTTGATGATTGACCAGTCGTTGCCTCATGCATCATGCCTTTAGCTTGCAGCATTTTAGCCTCGTTGGCTAACGCAGCGATAATGGCTGGGCTTAAGAAATCATTGATGATGACAAAGCCATTCGTTGCAATTTCATCTACGATTTGTTTGTTGCAAAGTAAATCTTGATTCATCGTTTGTGAAATCGCGCACATGAGTAAAATTATATAAATGGAGTATTGCATTATACGCTCGAAGCTATCCCATGCATTACTTCGCGTCCCAGCCATACAAATGTTTTTCATTTGTATGGAGAGATTAAAACCAAGTGTTTAAATTTGCTTCGCAGCCAGCAATGCGCTAAAATCCACACCCTTTAGAGGAATAGCTCAGTTGGTTAGAGCGCTTGGTCGACATCCAAGAGGTCGCCAGTTCGAATCTGGCTTTCTCTACCAAAAAACTTTTTTAAATCAACCGCTTAAAGATATTTCTTTAGGCGGTTTTTATTTTCAAAATTGTTAGTGTGGGGGTTTTGTGGAAATCCGCACCGCAAATGCTATTTGCTGCATCAATCAATTCCTGAATTTCAGGTGCCGAATAATGCGTGGTGATGTCTCCATTCTTGTGCCCCAAAAGCACTTTTCTAGTTTCCAGCGCAATTTTTGCTGATCGCAACCTTCTACCAAAAGTGTGCTTTAAATCATGTACCCGAAAATTGGCAAACCCTTTCGGTGCGTCATAACCAAATACTTCTTTATAACTTCTGGCTGCTGCTGCACGTGCGGTATGCCAAGCCGAATTATTGATTGACCTAACGGGTATTCGCTTGCTTTTATCTGCCCGTTTGTCACTAACTTCATGATTGACGCTTCAAGTATTTAGCAATATTTAAAGAGTTGCTTTACTCTGTAGCACTTGTGTGCTACATTGGTATTCATTTTATGATTTTAAGAATATCATGACCACGACAACTATCCGATTATCTGACGAACTCAAATTGCGCGTAACTGAAGCTGCGAAACGGGCTGGGATCACAACGCACGGATTTATTTTAGAAGCAATCGCCGAGAAAACGGCTCAGGATGAGCGACGATCAAGCTTTGAAGTGGATGCTGAGGAACGCTATGCGAAGATTATTGCTTCGGGAGAAGCGATCCCTTGGGATGATATGAAAAGTTATCTTAAGTCAAAAATTGCAAACAAGGATACCCCCTTACCCAAAAGTCGCAAGCTTGTGCGTTAGTCATGGCAATAATTGAACTTGCCCCAGAAATTGGCGAAGACTTTGAACGAATACTCAATCATTTAAGTGAGTTTAAAGTTGAAAAACCTGAACAACGCATTCAAACCATTATTGAAGCCATCGATATTCTTACCAACAACCCACTGATTGGTCGTCCGACTGATTCAGATCTTCGTGAGCTAGTAATCGGGCGGCGATCGCATGGATACATCGCGCTTTATCGATATATTTCAGAGATTGATACGGTTTTTGTCTTAGCAATCAGAAGTCAAAGTGAAGCAGGCTATGCAGAGCGCAATTAAAATCCTGCTAAAGTTTACTAATCGCCTGTGATTTAGTCACCTAACCCTCGCTTTTAAATAGGCATATTTTTATCGCCTATAACCTCAACTGAAATTCTTAGCAAATTAATTGATAGGCTCATTCGGTGAGCTTGTTGGACATCATAATACGAAACCATGATGAATTGATTACGTTTCATGATGGCAAATGTTGTTGGTGAACACCCTTTATTAAGCCGCTTCCAACATAAAGTCTACATGAATAGCATCGTAGCCAAAAGCAATCTTGCCTAGCTCTGTTTTTTCTAATATGCCCGTCTTTAGTAGCATTTGCACATCCGTATGCACCGCTTTAACATCGCGACCTACTCGCCTTGCAATTTCTCGTAGCGCCAATGGTTCACTGCCAGTTAATGTTTTGACTATCGCCATACGGTTAGGGGCTAATACTTTCCATAGCAAATCAAGGCTTGCAAAACTAATATATGCACCTTGTGCCTTGCCACTAAAGGCCTTTAATCCGCTATCTATGACACTATCGATTGATTCAACGGATAATGTAACGGTTTTCATGGTGAGTTCTCCATACGCTTAATTTGCGCAAAAAAACCACAGATCATTATCAAGCTAGCCTTTACTGATAGCGCCTTTTTCTGAGCGCCATCCCTAACAAGCTTGCAGACATCAACACCAACAACCATTCTGGCAAGGGCACATCACCATCTGCGTCAGCGCCACCACCGCCATTCTGCACAGAAACGGTAAAGCTTTGTTGCACTGGGCTGGCAGAGCTGTAATTTACATTGCCAGATTGATTTGCTTCTATGGTGCAAGTGCCAGCTGCAAGTAACGTCACAGTATTACCCGTCACGCTACAAACACTGGGGCTGATACTGCTGAATGTGACTGTTAAGCCTGAGCTGGC
The DNA here is from genome assembly GCA_964620425.1 of uncultured Methylophilaceae bacterium. GTDB lineage: Bacteria > Pseudomonadota > Gammaproteobacteria > Burkholderiales > Methylophilaceae > DASXUG01. Next base: position 181,090 of record CAZUGV010000003.1, read on the forward strand.
TGTAGCAGAAAGCGTAAACGGTGCATCACCCAATATTTTATTGCTGAGGGGAGCAAAGTTAATGCTTTGGCTTGCCAAGCTCACGGTAAAACTTTGGGTGACTTGCAGCGCAGGGGCATAAGTAGCGTTACCCGCTTGGCTGGCTGTGATGGCACAAGTGCCAGTAGCAACTAGGGTGACGGTATTGCCACTGACGCTACAAATAGCAGGCGTGGCACTGGTAAAACTCACCGCCAAACCTGAATTGGCAGTGGCTGACACTGTGAAGGGCGCACTCAACATGGGCTTGGGCGTCAGCGGCGCGAAGCTAATGCTTTGGCTCTGCACGATAACACCACCAATCACAGGATTCAGTTTGCTAACTGTCGTACCATCGCCGAGTTGACCAAAATCATTATATCCCCACGCATAGAGCTTGCCATCACTACCGATGGCGAGTGAATGGAATTGACCTGCCGTCACCGCCGCAGGGCTAACTCCACTCGGTAGATTGACCTGTACAGGGGTAGTGCGATTAGTGGTCGTGCCATCGCCAAGTTGCCCCTCAATGTTACGCCCCCACGCATAGAGCTTGCCATCACTACCGATGGCGAGTGAGTGGAAATCGCCAGCCGTCACCGCCACATGGCTGACGCCACTTGGTAGAGTGACCTGCACAGGGAGAGTGCGCTGATTGTTCGTGCCATCGCCGAGTTGCCCAAAATCGTTCCACCCCCATGCATAGAGCTTGCCATCACTACCGATGGCGAGTGAGTGGGATTCGCCTGCTGTCACCGCCACAGCGCTGACACCACTCGGTAGATTGACCTGTACAGGGGTAGTTCGTCGGGTGGTCGTGCCATCTCCAAGTTGACCATTAAAGTTATCTCCCCATGCATAGAGCTTGCCATCACTACCGATGGCGAGTGAGTGATATTGACCTGCCGTCACCGCCACAGGGCTGACGCCACTCGGTAGATTGACTTGCACGGGGGTAGTGCGTTGGTAGGTGGTCGTACCATCTCCAAGTTGCCCTTGACCGTTATAGCCCCACGCATAGAGCTTGCCATCACTACCGATGGCGAGTGAATGGAATTGACCTGCCGTCACCGCCGCAGGGCTAACTCCACTCGGTAGATTGACCTGTACAGGGGTAGTGCGATTAGTGGTCGTGCCATCGCCAAGTTGCCCCTCAATGTTACGCCCCCACGCATAGAGCTTGCCATCACTACCGATGGCGAGTGAATGGAAATCGCCAGCCGTCACCGCCACATGGCTGACGCCACTCGGTAGATTGACTTGCACAGGGTTAGTTCGTTGGGTGGTCGTACCATCTCCAAGTTGCCCTTGACCGTTATAGCCCCACGCATAGAGCTTGCCATCGCTGCCGATACGCAGGCTATGATTCCCTTTCGCAGCGATTGGGTTGTTGATCCTAAAACTTTGTGTGACTTGTGGCGCAGCTGCATAAAACGCGTTGCCCGCTTGGTTCGCCCTAATGGTGCAAGTGCCCGCAACAAGCAGGGTAACGGTATTGCCGCTGACGCTACAAACAGCAGGCGTTGCACTCGTAAAACTCACTGCCAAACCAGAGCTGGCGTTGGCGGTAATAGTAAACGGTGCAGCACCTAAAACACGGTTGGTAATGCTAGCAAAGGTAATGGTTTGAGGTTGTAGCCCGCCCAGCACAGGGGTGTTGCGATTAGTGGTCGTGCCATCGCCAAGTTGCCCATAATCGTTACCCCCCCACGCATAAATCTTGCCATCGCTACCGAGTGCCAGCGAGTGGGTACTGCCAGCCGCTACCGCCACAAGGTTTACCCCACTTGGTATATTGATTTGCACAGGGGTAGTTCGATTAATGTTCGTGCCATCACCGAGTTGACCGCGATTATTGTAACCCCACGTATAGAGCTTGCCATTGCTGCCTAGTGCCAGCGAGTGGTCATAGCTTGCCGCCAACATCAATGGGCTAACCCCACTCGGTAGATTCACTAGCACAGGGGAGTTACGTTGGGTGGTGGTGTCATCGCCAAGCTGACCTTCATTGTTTCTCCCCCACACATAGAGCTTGCCATCGCTACCGATTGCCAATGAGTGATATGGGCCAGCTGTCACGGACACAGCGCTGACCCCACTGGGTAGGGTTACCTGCACTGGGGTATTTCGGTTAGTGGTTGAGCCATCGCCAACTTGACCATGAGGATTATAACCCCACGCATAAATCTTGCCGTCGCTGCCGAGCGCCAGCGAGTGGAGATCGCCCGCCGTCACTGCCACAGGAGAGACTCCACTCGGTAGATTCACTAGCACAGGGTTGCTTCGATTAGTGTTCGTGCCGTCGCCGAGTTCACCATAATTGTTACTCCCCCACGCATAGAGCTTGCCATCGCTGCCAATGGCTAAAGAGTGAGCGAAGCCACCCGCCACGGACACAGCGCTGACCCCACTGGGTAAATTGACTGGCACAGGGGCATTGCGTTGGGTGGTCGTGCCATCGCCAACTTCTCCATAATAGTTACGCCCCCACGCATAGAGCTTGCCATCGTTGCCAATGACCAAAGAGTGGTATACGCCAGCCGACAACGCCAAAGGGCTAACCCCACTCGGTAAATTGACTGGCACAGGGGTAATTCGTTGGGTGGTCGTGCCATCGCCAAGTTGACCGAGATCATTAGCCCCCCAAGCATATAGCTTGCCATCGCTACCAATACGCAGGCTGTGATAACCACCTCCATCGATTGGACTATTGACTCTAAAACTTTGTGTGACTTGTGGTGCAGGGGCATAAGTAGCGTTGCCCGCTTGGTTCGCCCTGATTGTGCAAGTGCCAGCGACAAGTAGGGTGACGGCATTACCACTGACCGAACAAACGGCAGGCGTTGCACTTGTAAAACTCACCGCCAAACCAGAGCTGGCGGTGGCTGCAATACTAAACGGCGAAGTGACTAATAAACGACTGGGGATGGTATTGAAGGTTAGGGTTTGAGCTACTTTAATTTCAAGCACGTAAGATTGTGTTCCATTTGCATTATTTTCAATAGCATGCGACCAACCTAAACCAGCTGGTAAAGCGTCGAGTTCAAAGCTAGAGAAACCGCCTGTAATTTTACCCGAACCACTGGTTTGAATAATGCTAAATCTTTGGCCTAGCACAGGGGTTAATGTGCCTGTTAAACGAACTTTGAGCTTGCCACCTAAATTTGCACTCCCTAGATTGATAGCGCTATAACCACTGCCACGAGTTGTACCACCTATGTTGATGTTTAGCGTACCACCTGAAAAAGAAAGCGCATTATTGAATGTCAACAAGCCAAGCGAGCCAACATTACCAGCGGTAACTGAACCTAAACCTGAGACAGTTACATTGCCATTAATTACGCCTGTGCCGTTAAGATTACCACCACCGATATTTATATTACTAGCCCTTAGATCACCAGCAATAAGGTTAATATTATTTGCAGCTGTCAGCGTCAAATCATTAGCTGTGAGATTAGCGCCAAGGTTAATATTGTTTGCTGCGGTGTAGGTCACACTACCTGTTGCTCTAGTCAAACTAAAGTTTTGATTAATATCTCTAGCAGCAATAATATTTAATGAATTGCCATTGGTAAGGATACCAGCCGCACCTATGGTGATGTCGCCATTACCCGCTGTGGGCGTACCTACTGTTGTCACGGTGACATTGCCTGAGGCTAAGGCAGTATTAATTGTCGCTCCAGAAATAGTGGCCTCCCAGCCTGTAGGACTAAACGGAGTAGCACCATTAACGTTATTGTCTACTGCGTGGTTAATGGTTAAATCTAATGCTGCAAGTGATGCTTGCGCGTTGATTAGCGCAAAGATAAAACTTAGTAAAACAAAAACATAACGGTGAAACATACAGCCAAACCATTTTTGTGAACCCATTTGCAATCCCCTAGACTATTAGTGTCTAAAATTTATACCAATCATTATGTTGATGGATAGTCATTTAAAACCATTGAATATCTGTGACCATACCAATTAGTGCATCATAAAATAAGAAAGAAATATGAATTTTTTGTGAAGTTTATATAGTCTTATTTAAACAGGTAATCTGCGTGATCTCAAACCAAGCAATGCTAAACCAGCCATGAGCATTCCGTATGTTTCTGGTTCAGGTACGGTAGCCACTTCAAACGCTAAAAACTGGGTAGTTTGAGTAGTTGAAAAGTTATTATCTACTGCTAACACTAAAGTGCGATTGCCATTTGCTAAAGTTTTGCCCCAGCTAATCCCTTCAACATTATCTAGCGTCACACCTTTATAGGTGATTGGCAGTTCCAGTAAAAGCTTTTTAGTCATTGGAGTGTAGGTTGCACCACTCAAACCAGAAAAGCTGCTGATGTCTGTTGTTTGATTGGTAATACGGCTTTCAACTAGACGTATGGTGTTACCAACTCCAGATGCAAAAGCACGCTCAACCATAATAAAACTTTGAATGCTGTCATCACTACTGTTAATTGCTAACATTTCAGATAAGCCGTTATCTGGGCCAAATGGAGCGCCAGGGGCAGCATTGACTGGGATTTTCGGTAATTCATATGCATATTGTTTATATGCATTGCCTGTTGTTGGGTCTAATGCGGTAATTCGAACTACACTACCAGAAGTTAATGTGGTGATGTTGCCATCTTGCACAATGGCATCTTCATTAGCTACATAGACAGTACCCATTGGGTTACCAACTGTTAGTGCTTCAAAAAGCTTGTTGTTGCGTCCGCCAGTGGAAGTGTTGTCTACATAGTTGAACATGGCTGGTGTGTTAAATTGGCGAACATATTCCCCACTGGTGGTCATTTCACGAACAAATGGGTTAAAACGTAATGAAGGGTTGGCGTTGTAATTACCCTCGCTAGACCAATATAAATTTCCGTTCGGAGCAACTCTAATTGACTCCGGATCTACTGTACGGCTAGTTGAAGGAAAGTTACTGCCATCAGGTCGCTTCATGAAGGTCTGGCTGTTGATAGTCACCCCATTAAAGCTTGTTTCATTATAATCCAAGCTCAAATTGTAGAAACGGGGGGTGCCACGTTCGCCACCGCGATCATCTGAAATTGCGTAGTAAGTGCCATCCGCAGCTTTGTCGATACCCGAAATTCCGCCAAACTCGATACCATTAAACATAGTGCCTGTGGGAATTGAATAACTGCCGATTAATCTTAAGTCTAAACTAGCAGCATGTGCATTGTTAAACAAAATTGTCAGTAGCGTCAGTAAAAGGTGTTGAGCTTTCATGTGGCGTTCCTTAAAAATTAAATGTAATAGAAACTCTCTGGAAACATTAATTTTGTATCTTGCGTTAAACAGGCTTCTAGTGGATAACACTACTTCACATTTGTTACGTTATGATTAACGCTTACGCTGGTTCTGTATAGTTCAATTGCTTTGATTAAGATGATTTTTTTGAGGTGAGGGCTGCAATGTGCAGAGTTGAATGTACAGTGTTGATTTAAATATAAAGTCAAACATTCAGCATCTGAATTACAATATTAGCTTCTTCTATTTGCCTATAAAAAATCTATCAGTATGTTCGGTTTCGGTAAAAAAATTCATCGTAGTGTGGCGTCAGAGAGCGTCGAAGTAGGGGAGGTAGATGGTGTGCGCTCCTTGTTTATTGGTTCTAGTACCATTCAAAGCTCAATGCGCGTTAAAGCGCCTTATGATTTGGAGTTGTCCTATTCCAAAGGCATGATGCTGTTTTTGCTTTTTGCGCCACAGGTGCGTGATGTGGTGATTATGGGCTTGGGTGGCGGCTCTATCCCTAAGTATATCCATCATTATCACCCGCAAATTTCTACGCGTGTGGTGGAGCTTAATCCACAGGTGATTAGCATTGCGCGTAGTCATTTTTATCTGCCTGAGGATGATGAAAGGCTCAGAGTCATTGAAGGTGATGGTGTGCAGTTTATTCACGATCACCCAGAAACGACAGATTTGCTCATGCTTGATATGTTTGATGGCAAAGGTGTGCCTTTGAATATGTATAGCCAAGATTTCTTTGATACATGTCGCAACGCATTGACTCCCGATGGCGTTTTGGTGACTAATTTATGGGGATCAGACAAAAATTTTGATGTGTATTTGCATCGTATTGAACAGATTTTTAACAATCGCGTACTTGTAGTGCCGACTGGGCGCCCAGGTAATATTGTGGTGATGGCGTTTAAACGTGTTCCAACCGAGTTACGTTGGGACCAAGTGCGCCACAAAGCCAAAGAGTTAGATGCAGCATTCAATCTCGATTTTATGGGGTTGCTAGATCGCTTAAAAGATCGTAATCAGCATACGCCTAGCCGTATCACAATGGAGTAATACACAAACAATATGGAACTTAATTATTTTGCCACCTGCCCACGCGGTTTAGAAAGCTTGCTTGTGGATGAGTTAAAAGCACAGCAAGCCCGCAACATACAAATGACCGATGGTGGTGTTGGTTTTATGGGGGATTTAGGCGTCTGTTACCGCGCCAATTTGCATTCACGCATCGCCACCCGTATTTTGATTCAAGTGGGGCGTGGCAAATATGCCAGTGAAGATGATTTATACCAAGCCGCTTATAAAATCAATTGGCCTAATTTGTTTGATGTAAAACATGACTTTATGGTCAAAGTCACAGGTGTTAAGTGCCCGCTAAAAAGTTTAGAGTTTGCAACTTTACGCATCAAAGATGCTGTCTGCGATAAATTTAGGCAAGCGGTTAATTCACGTCCATATATTGATACTAAGAATCCATCTGTACGGATTCATGCTTATTTAACTGAAGATGCTTACACGTTTTATGTGGATAGTTCAGGTCACGCTTTGTATCAACGTGGCAACCGTAAAGCCAGTATCGAAGCGCCTTTGCGTGAAAATTTGGCAGCGGGCATTTTAAAACTCACAGGCTGGCAAGTCGGCCAACCGTTGCTAGACCCGATGTGCGGTAGCGGTACGTTTTTGCTAGAAGCCGCGATGATGGCATTAGACATTGCCCCAGGTTTAAATCGTGATTTTGGGTTTGAAAAACTTAAAAACTTTGAATCTGATACTTGGAAAAAAATTAAAAACGCAGCAGTGAAAGCGGCTAAGCCAACCACTTTCCAAAAAATCTACGGCAGCGATATGGATTTACGTGCCGTGCGTGTTGCCAAGCAAAACCTACAAGAAGCTAATTTGCTAGAGGCTGTGCAATTAAGCCATGTTGAATTTACAGCGCTTGCTGCGCCTGCCGACTCAGGCGTGATGGTGGCTAATCCACCTTATGGTGTGCGGATTGGTGAAGATGAAGCGTTGGCGGAGTTATACCCAAAAATGAGTAATACGCTCAAACAAAAATTTGCGGGTTGGAACACCTATTTTCTTACCAACGATTTACGCATGCCCAAGTTAATGCGCCTAAGCCCAAGCAAAAAAACGCCTTTATTTAATGGGCCGCTTGAGTGTCGATTATTTGAAATTAAAATGGTGGCGGGTAGCAACCGAAAGGATAAGCCAAGTGAGTGATTCCATTGATGCGCTAAGAGCGCGTGTCAATCAATTTGTTGAAGCACGTGATTGGGCGCAATTTCACTCGCCAAAGAATCTTGCTATGGCGATGATTGTTGAAGCTGGTGAGGTGGTGGAGCATTTTCAGTGGATGACAGAACAAGAAAGCCGAGCTTTGGATGAAGCCACCAAGGAAAAAGTTGGACAAGAGCTTTCAGATACTTTTGTGTACTTGTTAAGAATTGCCGAGGTGTGCGGCATTGATTTAATCGAAGCCGCCAATAAAAAAATAGATTTGAATGCTCAAAAATACCCAGTGGAAAAATGCAAGGGTAGTAATGCGAAATATACGGACTACCAATAAGCGCTTTATTTCTGGATTTTAAAAGTGCGAGTGGGCGCGGTTGAGTAAAAGCAAAATAGTTAGACATTATCAAAATAGTTAGACATTATGTTGATTGCCCTTTTAAAGTCATCGTGTTTTACCTTTTGGTGCAAATTTATGCGTCCATATGCGCTCGTAATGCATATGCTTTATAATGCGCTATGGCTGACGATACATTAGATGCATTAAAACTCCCCCCCCATTCTGTAGAAGCTGAACAGTCCGTATTAGGTGGTCTGCTGCTGGAGAATGAGGCGCTCGACAAGATTGCAGATATTCTTTCTGCGCATGATTTTTACCGATACGATCATAAGCTCATTTTTGGGCATATCGCCAAACTAATTGAAGGCAACAAACCTGCGGATATTGTGACAGTAGCAGAATCCCTTGAAAGCACTGCTGAACTTTCAAGTGTCGGTGGAATTGCCTATTTGGGTGCATTGGCGCAAAACACCCCCACAGCAGCGAATATCCGCCGCTATGCTGAAATTGTGCGTGAGCGCGCCGTGATGCGTAAATTGGTAGAAATAGGCTCTGGCATCGCGGAAAGCGCTTACAACCCACAAGGCCGCGATGCCCAGCAATTGCTGGATGAAGCTGAAGCGAAGATTTTCCAAATTGCCGAAGGCGGCAAGCGCAGTACACAGGGCTTTCAAGATATTAAAGTATTGTTGCCGCAAGTCGCTGATCGTATTGATTATTTATATCAACGTGAAAATCAGGGTGATGTCACTGGTGTGCCGACTGGCTTTACTGATCTAGACGAGCGTACTTCTGGCTTCCAACCTGGTGATCTTATTATTGTGGCGGGTCGCCCCTCTATGGGTAAAACGGCATTTTCATTGAATATTGCCGAAAATGTCGCCCTAGACACCAAGCTACCTGTTGCAGTATTTTCAATGGAAATGGGTGCCACACAATTAGCAACCCGTATGATCGGTTCAGTTGGTCGCCTAGACCAGCACCGCATGCGCAACGGTAATTTAGAAGATGAAGATTGGGTTCGCCTCACTACCGCTTTGGGTAAATTGAACGATGCGCCAATTTTTATTGATGAAGGTGCAGGCTTAAGCTCATTTGATGTGCGTGCAAGGGCGCGTAGATTGCATCGCCAATGCGGAAAACTTGGGCTAATTGTGGTTGACTACTTGCAATTGATGACAGGCGCAGCAGGGCGCCAAAGTGAGAATCGTGCGACTGAAATTTCAGAGATTTCACGCTCGTTAAAGTCACTCGCAAAAGAGTTAGATGTCCCCGTAGTCGCGCTTTCACAGCTGAATCGTGGCTTGGAGCAGCGCCCTGATAAACGTCCTGTCATGTCAGATTTACGTGAATCTGGTGCGATTGAGCAAGATGCGGACGTGATTTTGTTTATTTATCGCGATGAAGTGTATAACCCAGATAGTCCTGATAAAGGCACTGCCGAGATTATTATCGCCAAACAACGTAACGGCCCCATTGGTCGCGTTCGTCTCACGTTTATTGGTCAACATACCCGCTTTGAAAACTTTGCGGGTAATCACAATATGGAAGATGCTTATTAACCTTGGTGAGTGAGCATTTGATTAGTGGGCATATCTTGCATGGCTAAAGCTAAAACTATTTATAGCTGCACAGAATGTGGCGGGCAATCTTCCAAATGGCAAGGGCAATGCCCAAGCTGCATGGCTTGGAACACGTTGGTTGAATCCATCGCAGAAACTCCAACCACAAACCGTTATGCTGCCTTAGCGCCAAGTGCTGGGCTGCAAAAATTGGCTGAGGTCGAAGCTGCTGAAGTGCCACGCCAACCCTCCGGCATCAGTGAGTTTGACCGTGTGCTTGGTGGCGGCTTTGTCGATGGTGGGGTGGTTTTAATCGGTGGCGACCCAGGCATCGGCAAATCAACCTTGCTATTACAAACGCTATGTCATGTCGGCAAGGCAAGAAAAGCGCTTTATGTAAGCGGTGAAGAATCCGCCCAACAAATTGCGATGCGTGCCAAACGCCTTGGTCTTGATGCAAGCCCGATAGATTTATTAGCAGAAATCCAGCTTGAAAAAATCCTAACCATACTGCAAACGCACAAGCCAGAAATTGCAGTCATCGACTCTATTCAAACGGTCTATTCTGAGGCATTGCAATCGGCTCCAGGCTCGGTTGCCCAAGTGCGCGAGTGTTCTGCGCAACTCACGCGTGTAGCAAAACAGTTGGGTATTGCTGTTATTTTAGTCGGCCATGTCACTAAAGAAGGCTCTCTGGCAGGCCCTCGGGTGTTAGAGCATATTGTCGATACCGTTTTATATTTTGAAGGCGATCCTAACTCTAGTTTCCGCCTGATACGCGCTTTTAAGAACCGTTTTGGCGCAGTCAATGAGCTTGGTGTCTTTGCCATGACAGAAAAAGGTCTGCGTGAAGTCAGCAATCCATCCGCGCTATTTTTGTCGCATCACTCAGAACAAGTCGCGGGTTCTTGCATTACCGTCACACAAGAAGGCACGCGTCCTTTGCTAGTAGAGGTTCAAGCCTTGGTGGATGAGGCACATGCGCCAAACCCTAAGCGTTTATGTGTCGGGTTAGAACAAAACCGTTTGGCGATGTTGTTGGCTGTATTGCACCGACATGCAGGCGTAGCATGTTTTGACCAAGATGTGTTTGTGAATGCCGTCGGCGGCGTCAAAATTAGCGAGCCAGCAGTGGATTTAGCGGTACTGTTGGCCATCGTATCATCCTTAAAAAACAAGCCATTAAATAATAAGCTGATTGTGTTTGGTGAAGTTGGGTTGGCTGGCGAAGTGAGGCCTGTGCAACGCGGACAAGAGCGCTTAAAGGAAGCCGCCAAGTTGGGCTTTACCCATGCCATCGTACCAAAAGCCAATGCGCCCAAACAGCCCATTAAGGATATGCAGGTCTTTGCCGTAGAACGGCTTGAGCAAGCGCTGGAAAAGGTCAGAAGTTTTTAATTTTTTGTTTATTTATTTAAATGAAAACATTACTATGTATCGCGCATATATTTGCCCTTCCGCAACTGGCACATTTTTTTATATATTTATGAATAGGTTAATATGAAAACTTCAAAATTGTTGGCAGTGCTTTTTATGAGCATGCCTTTTGTAGCCCATGCGGCTATTACATTTACCTCTACTGCAGATGGTAAACCTCTCGCAATCCCAGTGGATAGCTTCGATACTCCAGCAGCTAAAGAATTTTTAAGTACAGGTAAAAACACCTATATTGGCAATGCTGATGCTATTAAAGCTGGTAAAAAAACATTTCAGTTATATAGCTGTACTGCTTGTCATGGTTCAAAAGGTGAAGGTGCGGTAGGCCCTAACCTAATTGATGACAAATGGAATTACGCTAAGAATGTAAATGACCATGGTATTTTTGAGACGATTTGGGGTGGTACTGCAGGTGGCATGGGCGCAAAAGGTAAGGGCTTAATGCAGCCTGATGATCCTAGTCAAGGTTTAACGCCAGATGAGGTGTTGAAGGTTGTTGCCTTTATTCGCAGTAATGCTGTTGGCGCAGCCCCAGTAAAAACTGTAGAAGACGCTCCTAAGCCCGTAGCAGATGCTACTAAATCAGAAGTGCCAGTGGCCGCAACTGCGGCGGCTACTGCTACTGCAGCTGCTGCTACAAAAGCAGCAACAACTAAAAAGTCTAAAAAAACTAAAAAGGTTAAAAAGCCAGCGTAATCTATGAAGACGCGATTTTAGACATTTTTTTCTGGTAAAAAGGGATGCTTTTGCATCCCTTTTTTGTATCAATGATTCATCTGAAAGTTTAAATTAATTTATATAGATTGCAATTGAAATAGATTCAAAACACTTGACCAGTAACGCCTTGGCTTTGAGGTGTCATTAAATACAGGTAAATGGGCAATTTGGTTTCGATGTTGGGTAGGTTGGGATGCACTTCACCAGGGTGGGTTTTTTTGCGCTGTGGGCTTTGCACCGCACCAGGAACCACGCTGTTTAGGCGGATTTTAGTGACTTCAAGCTCTTGCGCCCAAGTTTTCATCATGTGATCCGCCGCGCATTTGCTTGCGCTGTGCGCCCCCCAATAAGCACCAGCTGTTTGCGCGGCTGTCGTAGAAGTAAAAATCACGGAAGCATCCTCTGCTTTTTGTAATAGCGGTAGGCAAGCCTTGGTTAAGGCAAAAGGTGCGATGGTATTGACCTTGAATGCTTTTTCAAACTGGCTGGTCGTTTGTATCGCAAGCGGACTTAAATTGTCGAGGTGTGTGGCATTATGCAGAATGCCATCTAGACGACCCAGCTGCTGATAAATACCTTCTGCCATGGCTTGATATTCAGTTTCAGATGCCTTTTCTAAATCCATCGTGAAAATTAGCGGTTCTGGATATTGTGCGGCAACAATTTCATCGTAAACCGCCTCTAGCTTGGCTTGCGTTCTGCCTAGCAGAATAACGGTTGCGCCATGTTGTGCAAAGCCCGTGGCAACGGCTTTGCCTATGCCTTGGCCTGCACCCGTGACTAAAATCACACGGTCTTTTAAACATTGCTCAGAAACTGGTGGGAGAGGTGGAATCTGTATCATACTGAAATGGTGTTGCCTTTATTGATAATAATGGTTGTGGTGCCTGGGAAAAAGCTTTCTAAAAAGCCTGCAAATAATGCGATAAATATGCTGACAAATAGCGCAGTCCAAAACCCGCTGACGGAGAATCCTTTCACTAATTTTGCGACGAGTTGAATCATGAATGCATTGAGCGCGAAATAAAAAAATCCAAGCGTGATAACGGTAAGTGGAGTGGTGAGTATAAATAAGATGGGTTTTACCACCGCGTTAATAAACCCTAATACTAGCGCGCTAATCAGTAATGCGCTGTGACTATCAAATTTTAGTCCTTTGAATAAATAGCTAGCCACCCAGAGCGATGCGCTCATAATGCCCCAATTGATTAAAAACTCGGTAAGTGGTGTGGACATGGTTTTCCTAAAGTTAAGAGCTGCATTTAAGAGGATTGTAACTGCTTGCTGATTAAAGATGCGCATTTTACGCCACTTCTGACTGCGCCTTCTATGGTGGCGGGATAATCGCCTTCGGTATAGTCGCCTGCGAGGTACAGGTTAGGCAAAGTGGTGGTGTTGCTGGGTCTTTTAACGCCAACTTCACAGCTAAAAGTGGCGCGTTTCTCTGTGATTATTTTAAACCATAAAGGTTCGCCCAGATTAAAAGCCTGTGAGATTTCTTGAGTCACCGCTTGAGCAAGAGCGGCTTGTGTCATGTTGGCGTGCTTGCCCATTGCGCTGATTACCACTGCAATCAATCCATGCTGATGACATATTTGACCGCGGTCGAACACCCACTGGCTAATGCTGCTTACTAAACCCTGCATGGCAAGTGGCAGTCGTGTATCGGTTGAATATTGTAAATACACCGTGGTAATCGGCTGGAATTTAAGTGATTGCGCTACATTAGATAATGTTTCGGGAGCTATTTTATCGAGTTGATGCGGTGCAACTGCAATCACTACATGGCTAAACGTTCGCTGCCCTTGCTTAGTCACTAAGGTATAATCATGATTATTCGGAGTGATTTTTTCAACAGTGGTACGACAAATCTCACCGTTGTTTGCTTCAATATAACGGCTAATCGGGTCGCCAAACAGCTTGGATAAATCTACCTTGGCGAGCAACATGTCGCTATCCGATTTTTTGCGTGCGAAGCTATCTCGTAATACATTTAAAAACACTTGCCCGCTAGCGCATTCTAGCGGGGTGTTTAAAGCCGCCAGACATAGAGGCTCCCACAAGCATTGTATAAGCGTTGGTGATTGCTTGTGTCTGGTTAGCAGTGCTTGCAGGCTAATATCTTGTTTGAGTTTAAAATGGCTGAGATGAAAGCGTGCCATCATGCAGATGGCTAGCCATTTGTCTGTTGCCGATAAACCTTTCGCCCCAAGTAAACCCGCGAGCAGATGCAGCGGGGCAGGTAAGTATCGGCAAGTGGTGAGTTTGAGATGCGCCTTATTACGGAAATCACTGCGCACATCTTGCATATACATGATGAGTGGTATGCGTTGTAATACGCGGTCAGAATCTAGTCCGATTAGTTTTAATAGTTGTAATGTTTCTTGGTAGGCGCCCAGCAAAATGTGTTGACCGTTATCAATCGCTAAGCCTTGATAATGGATTCTGCGCGCACGACCACCCAGTTCTGGTGCCGATTCAAACAGTGTGACGGGGATATTGTTTTCGACCAGTTTGGCTGCGGCTGCAAGACCCGCGCAGCCTGCGCCGATGATTGCTACGCGCGTATTCAGTGTCTCAGCCATGTGCTAAATGCTAGCCAAATTTTCCGAAAGCCGCCAAGTGAGGTTTTGCTATTGAGTACTTTTTCAGCGCCATCTGCTTTGATTTCGCGTAACAAAGTGCGGTAAATCGCCGCCATCATCAAACCAGGTAGTTGATTTTTTTTATCTTCTGGCGGCAGGGCGCGTAGTGCTTTATCGTAAAAAGTCTCCGCACGCTCAATTTGAAATTCCATTAGCGCTTTAAACTTCTCAGATTCTACGCAATGCAAAATATCATGCTCAGTAAGGCCAGCTTTTGCAATTTCATCTAAAGGCAGGTAAATGCGGCCTCTGCGAGCATCTTCACCCACATCACGTACAATGTTGGTGAGTTGAAACGCCATGCCTAAATCATGCGCATATTTGAGCGTGTTGCGATTGGTGTAACCGAAAATGCTGGCTGAAAGCAAGCCAACCACGCTGGCAACGCGGTAGCAATAAAGTTGTAACTCTTTAAAATCGGCATAGCGATTTTGGTCGCAATCCATCTCCATGCCGTCAATAATCTCAATAAAGTGTTCTTCAATGAGGTTGTAGGTTTTTATAGGTTCAGCCAGAGCCTTGCTCACAGGGTGTTGCGGATTGCCTTGGTATAAATTGTGAATTTCAGCACGCCACCAAGCGAGTTTGGTGCGCGCAATATTGAGGTCGGTACATTCATCCGCAATATCGTCTACCTCACGGCAAAAGGCGTAAAGCGCAATCATGGCCTCACGCTTGGCTTTTGATAAAAATCTAAAGCTAGAGTAAAAGCTAGAGCCACTTGCAGCGGCTTTTTGTTGGCAATATTGTTGTGGCGTCATGTTGCTTATCTTTTAGAAAATGCGCGGTACAGTATATATACCCAATCTTTTTTGGTGAGTACCGGGCGTTGCGTAAACACATCACCACGCGATTGATGCAGTTTGTATAAAATACGCTCGCCCCCCGCAATAATGCTGCGCATTTCAAGCCCAATTCGACCCGTCAAAATCAACCCGAGCGGTGCGCCAGATTGCAACAAACGTCGAGCGCGGAGGATATTAAACTCCATAAAATTTGCCCAAGCTGGGTGACTGCCATTGCCGCTGGAAATGTGTTGCTCGGTGATGTTGTATTTGCGCATTTCATCTTGCGGGAAATAAATGCGGTCTTTTTTGTAGTCAATCGCCACATCTTGCAAGAAATTGATAATTTGCAGGGCAGAACAAATCGCATCCGACAGCCCAATATTATGCGGTGTGGCTTTGCCATAAAGGTGTAGCATTAACCGACCTACTGGGTTTGCCGAACGGCGGCAGTAATCTATGACCTCACCAAAATTTTCGTATCGCGCTTTGGTCACATCTTGGCTAAATGCATCCAGCAAATCATAAAACGGCGCTAATGGCAGTTGCCGCGTACGTATCATGTCACCTAGAGTGACAAAGAAATCAGTATTGGGTTTGATATACGCCTGAATTAAATCTAACTCTTGCTTAAATCCATCTAGCAAAGCTAAACGCTGTTCAGGCGTTAAATCACCTTCATCTGCAAAATCATCCGCTTGGCGAGCAAATGAGTAAATTAAACTAATCGGCTCACGCAATGACTTGGGCAATAAAATAGACGCTACAGGGAAGTTTTCATAATGCGATTGTGCATGCGCTAGGCTGGCTTGTTGCACAGATAAATGGGCTGGCGTATTCATGTGGCTGGAGTATGCCATAAATTGGCGATTAACTCAGCCGATACTCGCCCTAAAATTGAGTTTTTTACGTTACAATTTGCGCACGCTCAAATTTAGGACAATGTCAGAATGCAACAATTATCATGCTAGGGATTATCGGCGGTACAGGTTTAACGCAACTTGCGAATTTAGAAATTAAGCGCAGACAACTGATTCGCACACCTTACGGCGAGCCTTCTGGCCCATTAACCTTTGGTGAAATTGCCGGTAAACCTTTAATTTTTATTCCTCGACACGGTAGTGGTCATACCATTCCACCACATGCTATCAATTATCGTGCAAATATTTGGGCGCTACATTCAGAAGGCGTTTGCGACATAGTGGCTGTCGCCACGGTCGGTGGCATACACCCAGATTTAGGCCCGAGTAAAATTGCTATCCCAGACCAAATTATTGACTACACACACGGCCGTAAAAACACCTACTTTGATGGTGAAAACCCTGAGAGTGTAGAGCAGGTCAAGCATGTTGATTTTACACATCCTTACTCTCAAAAATTGCGTACTTTATGCAAACAAGCTGCTCAGCAAGCTGGGCAAGCTATTGTCGATGGTGGTGTCTATGCCGCAGTGCAAGGCCCAAGGTTAGAAACCGCAGCGGAAATCAATCGACTAGAACGTGATGGTGCTACATTAGTGGGGATGACGGGCATGCCAGAAGCCGCATTGGCGCGCGAGCTTGGTATCAATTACGCAGCAATCTGCCCTGTCGCTAATTACGCGGCTGGTCGAGGTAATAGTTTGCACGAGATTAGCCATGAGGAGATTGGTAAAGTGCTAGATGAAACCATGCAACGTGTCAGACTCCTCATCGAACAGGTGGTATTGTTACATGCCGATTAAGCCAGTGTTGCGTATGGGCGAGCCACTGTTATTTGAGGTGGCACAACCCATTGAACAGTTTGATACACCAGAGTTGCATGCCTTAATTCAAGATATGCAAGACACTATGGCGCATATGCATGGCGCTGGTATTGCGGCACCGCAAATTGGCGTGAGTAAGCGCGTGGTGATTTTTGGAGTTGGGCATAACCCAAGATACCCAGATGCAGAGCAAGTACCTTATACCGTACTAATTAACCCAGTCCTCAAGCCTATTGGCGAAGATACCGATGATGCATGGGAGGGGTGCTTGTCAGTACCAGGCATGCGTGGCTTGGTTTCACGTAACAGTCGCCTACATTACACAGGCTTTGATCAATACGGTAATCTGATCGATCGCTTGGTAAGTGGCTTTCACGCCCGCGTTGTGCAACATGAGTGCGATCATTTGGATGGTGTTTTATATCCCATGCGTATCAATGACTTGCGAAATTTTGGCTATTCAGAAGTGCTTTTTCCTAATTTGGAAGTAGCAGACGACTAAAATCCTATGATACAATGTCGTCCTTGTTAATTGACAAGCCCGACTGGAAGAGTGGCAGAGCGGTTTAATGCTACAGTCTTGAAAACTGTCGTGGGTTCACGCCCACCGTGAGTTCGAATCTCACCTCTTCCGCCAATTTCCCGTTCTAACACGTCCCATCCAGTTCTAAAACCCTTTAAAAACAAAGACTTAACACTAAAATTCCGTCCTGGCGGGTGTTTTCCCGTCCCATTGTATCCGTGGCAAAACCTTGGTAACTTTCGTGGCAACTTACTTATATCTTATTGTATTGTCAAAATTTTAAGGAAAATATTGCGCTACAGTAATAGTTGCATGTCGCTAAATCTGTTATAAAGGCACGGTACAGGTACTTTATATTGAAGGATGATCATGCGAGAACAAATTGCAGTGTTAGCTGGTGGTTGTTTTTGGTGTGTTGAGCCAGTTTTTTCGCAATTACAAGGGGTGCAATCTGTTGTTTCTGGTTATATCGGTGGGCATACATTAAATCCTACTTATAAAGCGATTTGTAATGGGGATACTGGCCATGCAGAAGCTATTTGTATTAAGTTTGATGCTGATTTAATCAGCTTTTCTGAGCTGTTAGGGGTGTTTTTTGTTGCGCACGATCCGACTCAACTGAACCGACAGGGAAATGATATTGGCACGCAGTATCGTTCTGCAATATTTTGCCAAAATGATGAGCAGCGTATTGTTGCGGAACAGGTAATTGCTGAGTGTAATGCTGAACAGTTATGGGGAAGTCCAATAGTGACGGAACTAAATGCTGCCGAAACGTTTTACCCCGCTGAGGATTATCACCAATATTACTATGCGAAGAATCCAAATCAGCCTTATTGCTTAGCTGTTGCCGCACCTAAAGTGGCTAAAATTCGTGCAAAGTTTGCCAGCAAGTTAAAAGCATAGCGTTTTAATTTTCTCGTTCATTTAGTGATTGCTGAGCCACTGCCTACGCCAAAATATTAATCCCATGAGGCTTGCGACGGTAAGCATCGCGCCAATTGTCCACCAAAACCCATCGACATTTTTTAGCAAAGGCATGACATCGAAGTTCATTCCAAAAATCCCCGTGATGAGTGTTGCCGGCATAAAAAGCATGGTGACTACCGTAAGCGCCCTTACTTCCATATTGACGCGATTGCTAACGCTGGAAAGGTATATATCCATCATCCCTCCCAGCATATCTCGAAGACTTTCTAGTGACTCAGTGAAGTGGACAGTATGGTCATACACATCACGTAAGTGCAACATACTGTTTGGGCTAAAGTAGTCATGATCATCACGTAAAATGGCGTTGAGCATTTCTCGTAATGGCCAGACTGCGCGTCGTAAATCCATGGCAGCCCGTTTCATGAGATGAATTCTACGCAGCATGGTATTGGTGGGTTTACGAAGTAGCACGCCTTCTATGATCTCGCTATCATCACTCATTTGCTCTAGCACGTTAAAATAGCGGTCAACGATAATATCGATTAGGGCATATGCTAGATAATCTACGCCTTGCTCGCGGATGTGGCCACGGTTGCTGCGTAGACGCTCACGAATGGGCTCAAAGCAGCCTGTAGATTGTTCTTGAAATGTGATGAGTACTTGTTTAGTCAGAATAATGCTGACTTGCTCTGAGCTGATGGTATAGCTTTTACTGTCGTAGTAAAAATTGCGTGTGACGATGAACAGGTAATCATCAAAATGATCCACTTTGGGGCGTTGTTCAGGATGCAGAATATCTTCAAGTGTGAGTGGGTGAATATTAAACTTTGTGCCAATCGTTTGAATGAGCTCAGTGTTGTGCAGCCCATGTATATTAATCCAAGTCAGGGCATTCGTATTGAGTTGTAACTTATCAATATCAATCGGATATAATGAAGATTCGTTGAGTAAGTCAGCATTAAATTGCATCATGCTAACGGTGGCTTGCTTGGTTTTTACTTCGCCAGTGTGTATCAGCGAACCTGGGGGGAGCCCTGTTTTTTTGCTATGCGATGTAAAGCGTTTTTTCATGTTTTTTACAATCGGGATCAGTTTTAAACAGTAGTTTAACTGATTGCAGCGTGTTACACACGCGAGTAGGCGTACATGTTGATGCGAACATGTAAATTTGCATGTAATATGGGAGACGCTCGTTTAGAAGGCTTTAAAAAGCGCTATGGGTTGGTATTGTTGGTTGTTGATAATCACTTTTTGTGCTGAATAAAATGCAAATAAAATCAAAAAACTCTTTGCTTATGTTGTTGCTATTACCCGTGTTGGCTTCAGCCGCAGGCATAGGCAAAATTAATGTTAAGTCCGCACTGGGTGAGCCACTAAATGCCGAGGTCGAGGTTTTTGTAACGGACTCAAACGAGCTGGATCTAGCCGTTGCGCGCTTGGGAAGTATGCAAGATTACGTCGATGCTGGTATTGCTGATGCTTTTCTCGGTGGTGTTAATGCAAATATCATTAAAAAAAGTAACGGTCGGTATGCGATAGAGCTGCAAAGTAATCAGGCTGTGAATGAACCATTTTTAGAGTTGTTGGTAAAGTTGGATACCAAGACTTCAAATTTGATGCGCCAATACACTGTGTTGTTAGACCCACCACTCAGCGCCTTGCACGAGGAATTTAATCAGGATGCTCGTGTTAATCCTAATCCGATTAATAAAAAAAACAGTAAAAAAAGCAGGAGTAGCGAAGCCACTCAAGATGATAAACCTTCAGCACAGTTAGGTTTTGAGCAAAACTCAGCCATAGTGTTTGCTAAGCCGTCAGAAGAAACTGCAAAGCCAGTCAGCGCCAGTTCATCAACGAAAACTGGTACTGCGCGTATTACTGATAGCGGTCAAACATACGTTGCGCAAGCGGGTGATGTGTTCGGTAAAATCGCACAACGTTACCAACCAGAGGGCGTGCCTTTGGTGAAAGTGATGGCTGCTTTTTATGCCTTGAACAAAAATGCATTTGTTGATGGCGATATGCATAAACTCAAAGCAGGTAGTGAAATTCGTATTCCAGATCAAGAGACTTTGAATAATGCTGGTCAGCTAAAATCTTCCCATCACGTAGCTAAACAAGATCAATCCCCACAGCCCATCTCTGATGTACCAGCCAAAGAGCCTAAGCCAACCATAACAGAGATAAAAGAGGCTCGGCTAGAATCAAAACCGCCTGTGGCTGAGATGCTTAAGGCTGAGCCTACTCCAGCAGTCGATAAAAATGTCAGTGAGACTCCGGTTAAAGGGGACTTAAATTATGTGCTGAAAGTTTCTCCAGGAGATACTTCAGTTAATGTGCATTCGCCTGCACCAGTGCCTAACGCAGATTTAGCTAACACCAGCAAAGATGGCGCACGCCAAGTGCAAAACGCTGCACCTTCTCAAGCGGGGGGCGCTGAAGGTCAGTCTTTCGCAAATCCATCACAAAATAAAAATGGCTTGGCTGCAGCCGCAAATAATAGTGGTGTTGAAACTTCATTTGCGCAAACCTTGCAAAATTATTGGATGATCATTTTAATTGTGCTTGGATTATTTTTAATTGCTTTACTTGCTTGGTTTGGCTATAGCAATAAGCGTGGTGCTAGTCAAAAGTTACGCAATCAATTTAGCCCAATATTCGGTGAGGAAATTTTACCTATTGAACCATCTGTGCCAGCAAGTTCTTCCGCTTTATCTGGCTTAGGAATGGCTACAAAGCATCAGCAAAAGAACACTGAAAAGCTAGCTGACGCATTGTTGCCTGATACTGTGATGAATGAGGAAGAACTAAAACGTGAGTTTTTAGATCAGTCCGCAGAAGCAAACTCCAAACCTGTTGATCCATTGATAGAGGCCGAGTTGTTTATGACATATGGTCGTCATCAACAAGCGGAAACGATATTAACTTCAGTCGACACTCCTTATAAATTGGAGTTGTCTTTAGGCTTGCTTAAAATTTATGCAGATCGTAAAGATAAAGTGGCATTTGAGCGTATCGTGCATTCAATACACGATGATTTGAATTCAGGCTCGATTGAAGATGCCATGATTTGGAGCAAGGTTGTCGCGTTAGGGAGTAAGTTTGACCCCGAAAATCCACTTTACATAGGCGCTACTAAGGTGAATAAACTTTCGGCGCGTGAGCGCGCAGCTGCTGCAGAGAAAGCCATGCGTGAAAATTTAATGCCTTTTGATACAGACACTACAGCTCCACTATCTGGCGTCAATTCGGCCGACGTCACTTCGAACGATCTCAATTCGGTGTCATCTATAGAATCGTCAAGCCCACAAGTGCCTGATTCTACGGATCAGTTAGATCAAATGCTAGGGGCTGCTGAACCTGAAAAATTCTTTGAGATTGAAGCAACCAATGAGTTTGAAAATATTAAAGAGCCAGGAAAAACCAACGAGATTGAGTTCACACTTGAGGATTTTAAATTACCCGAGTTATCAACCAAGGTTGTTGATAAGTCTGTTGCAGCATCTGAAGTGAAAAACACACTAAGTGACGATGATGCTAGTGTGCTATTTTCTAAATTAAAGGATGAAAAGTAACTAGGCAGTATTTTTTTATGCGGATAGAGTGCTTTATTTAATTTGTTGAATTTATTTATTATTTTCATAACCTTATTCACAATTAGTATGACCCTGCTTCTAAATGGGTATCTGGAGAGTTGTAGATTAAGTAACGCTCGCCAAATGTACAGAATCTAACCACAATTAACTTTCCCTAATTTGCTTGCGTTTGGCAATATGCAAGGCAGCCAATGTTGCAGCACATCAAGTGATTCATCTGTCACAAGTTTTAAACATTCGAAACTCTAAATGAGTCTGTTATATTTTGATTGCATACGCTCGCTATCAAAAAGTTTACATTCAACATTGGGCAACATTTCACCTGTAGAATATGGGGGATACTCAGAAGAACTATCCATAATCCTGATGAAAACATTAGGTGCATAAAAACATAAAAGGTGACTATGTCTAAAACAAGCCAACCACGCGTTTTTTCTACTTTTTTTAAATGGATTTTGTTAGCGCTCATTGTCTTTGCATCGGTTTTCTGGTTTTGGAAACACAATGGTGTTAAGCATGGTGTTAAATTAGATGAATCACAAACACCAGTAGTGGACGATGAGAAACATGGTAAAGATGCAAAGTTTGGTAAGGATTCAAAGCCCAAACCTGTATCCGTGGCTAAAGTGACTCAAGGCGATGTGAATGTCTATGTAGATGCTTTAGGTACTGTCACGCCACGCAACACGGTGACGGTGATTCCCCGTGTCAGTGGTCAGCTTAAAAGCGTGAGTTTTCAAGAAGGGCAAGTGGTCAAGGCGGGAGAGTTGTTAGCGCAGATTGATCCGCAGCCGTTTCAAGTGGCACTGGCGCAGGCAGAAGGTCAGTTGCTCAAAGACAAAGCGCTACTTGAAAATGCGCTGATTGATTTAAACCGTTACACCATACTCAAAGCTCAAGATTCTATTGCAGAGCAGCAAGTTGCTACGCAACAATCGTTGGTCAGCCAATATCGTGGCGCGGTCGCGGTCGATCAATCGCAAATCAGCAGCGCGAAATTGCAATTGAGTTACTGTCGTATTGTTGCCCCGATTAGTGGGCGTATTGGTTTGCGCCAAGTGGATGCAGGTAATTTATTGCAATCGACAGGCGCGACGGGTATTGCCACCATTATGCAAATGCAACCCATTACGGCTTTGTTTAGTTTGCCTGAAGATTATTTACCCAAAATCAACGCACACCAAGGAGCGCCATTAGTCGCGGATGCTTTTGATCGCGCACAAACCGAAAAGCTGGCTACAGGTAAGTTACTCACAACAGATAACCAAATTGATACAACCACTGGCACAATCAAAATGCGTGCAGTGTTTGACAATAAGGATGGCAAGCTTTTCCCTAATCAATTTGTGAATGTTAAGTTATTGCTAGAGGTGAAAAAAGATGCGCTGTTGATTCCTGTTTCTGCGCTACAACGTGGTAGAAAAGGCGAGTATGTGTATGTAGTGGATGATAAAAAAACGGTCATCCAAACGCCTGTGAAATCAGGCTATGTCGATGGCGAGAATGTGGTGATTGAGCATGGCTTAGCTTTGGGACAAGCCGTGGTGATTGACGGTACAGATAAGTTGAAAGATGGCGCTAAAGTGAAGGTGGTGGATGCGAGTGCTCAGCAATCGGACGATGCTGATGCTCGCCCGCATAAACATCGCCGTGATGGCACCAAGTCAGAAAGCACGGCGCAAAGTTCAAGCGAGTCGAGTATTAAGCCAGATGAACAAGACCGCCCACATAAAGGTTGGCAACATAAGCATCCGTCAGAATAAGGCTGGGCATGAATCCCTCCCGTCTCTTTATTTTGCGCCCAGTAGCCACGTCTTTATTGATGATGGCGATTTTGATTGCGGGCTTTCTAGCCTATCGTATATTGCCTTTATCTGCACTGCCCGAGGTTGATTACCCCACTATACAAGTGGTCACTTTATACCCTGGGGCTAGCCCCGACATTATTGCTTCATCCATCACCGCGCCTTTAGAACGGCAGTTTGGGCAAATGCCAGGGTTGAAGCAGATGTCGTCCACCAGTTCTGGCGGGGCTTCGGTGGTAACGCTGCAATTTAGTCTGAAATCCAAATTAGATGTAGCAGAGCAGCAAGTGCAAGCGGCAATCAATGTCAGCAGTAACTTTTTGCCGACTGATTTGCCGATGCCGCCCGTGTATAGCAAAGTAAACCCTGCTGATACGCCGATTTTGACTTTGGCACTCACCTCAAAAACCATGCCGTTGACCGATGTGGAAGATGTTGCTGATACGCGATTGGCGCAAAAAATATCGCAAATTTCAGGGGTGGGCTTGGTGACCATCAGCGGTGGTCAACGCCCAGCCGTGCGTGTGCAGGCCAACCCCAAAGCTTTGGCGGCTTACGGGTTGGGCTTGGAAGATTTAAGAACAGCGATTACCAATAGCAACGTGAGTCAGGCCAAGGGCAGTTTCGATGGGCCAACACGCGCATCCACTATTGATGCGAATGACCAAATCAAAACACCCGAAGAATACAAGCAAGTGGTGGTGGCGTATCGCAATGGCGCGCCTATTCGGTTAGGCTCTATTGCCAATGTGTTGAGTGATGCCGAGAATATTCGATTGAAAGCGTGGGCGAATAATGCGCCTGCGGTTATTTTAAATGTACAGCGCCAACCAGGTGCCAATGTGATTGAAACGGTAGACCGCATTCAGCAGTTATTGCCTAGTTTGCAAGAAACCTTGCCTAGCGATATTCAAGTCAACACCTTAACCGACCGCACCACGACTATCCGCGCTTCAGTGCATGATGTCGAGTTTGAACTGATGCTATCCATCGCATTAGTGGTGATGGTGATTTTTATCTTTCTGCGTAGCGTTGCCGCCACCATTATCCCAAGTGTTGCTGTGCCTTTGTCTTTGGTCGGCACGTTTGGTGTGATGCATCTGGCAGGGTTTAGTATCAACAATCTCACCTTGATGGCGCTCACCATTGCGACTGGCTTTGTGGTGGATGATGCGGTGGTGGTGATTGAAAATATTTCGCGCTATATTGAGGCGGGTGAATCGCCGCTTGAAGCCGCGCTTAAAGGTGCTAAGCAAATTGGCTTTACCATTATTTCGCTCACTTTGTCGCTCATCGCCGTGTTAATTCCCTTGCTGTTTATGGGCGATATTGTCGGGCGCTTATTTAGAGAGTTTGCCATTACCTTGGCGGTGGCAATTCTTATTTCAGCTGTGGTTTCACTCACGCTCACGCCCATGATGTGCGCAAAGCTATTGCGACATCAACCACAAAATCAGCAACATTGGTTTTACCGTGCGTCGGGTGGTGTGATAGATAAAATTTCCGCTTTATACGGCAGGCTATTAATGCATGTGCTGAATTTTCAATGGGTGACTTTACTGGTGGCACTGGCGACTTTTGCATTGACAGTTGCGTTGTACATCATGATTCCGAAAGGCTTTTTCCCCACGCAAGATACTGGCGTATTGCAAGGCATTACCGAAGCACCGCAATCTATTTCATTTTCAGCGATGGCGGCTCGCCAGCAAGCGTTAGCGGCAGTTATCTTGAAAGACCCAGCAGTTGAGAGTCTGTCTTCATTTATTGGGGTGGATGGCACCAACACCACGCTTAATAGTGGACGTATGTTGATTAACCTTAAACCGAAATCACAACGTGCAGATGCACAGACCATCGCCAATCGTTTGCAAAATAAAGTAGAGGATGAAGCTGGCATTCAGCTATATCTGCAACCTGTGCAGGATTTAACCATAGAGTCACGTGTGAGCCGCAGTCAATACCAGTTTGCGATGGAAGATGCCAACGCGAAAGTATTGGCGGCAGGGGTGGAGAAAATGGTACATGTACTCCAATCTTCAAGCGTGTTGAGAGATGTGGCGACCGATGCGCAAAATCAAGGGTTGCAGGCGTATATCGAAATAGACCGTGACGCAGCAAGCCGATTGGGTATTACCACTGCGGCCATTGATAACGCGCTTTATGATGCGTTTGGACAGCGTTTGATTTCTACAATTTTTACGCAAACCAATCAATATCGTGTGGTGCTGGAAGTTGCGCCAGAATATCGTAATGGCTTAAAAGCGCTAGACGGTATTTATCTGGCGGCACTCAATGCCAATGCTGGCAGTGCTGGCCAAGTGCCTTTGAGTAGCATTGCTAAAATAAGTGAGCGCACAACACCGTTATTGATTAATCATCTTGGGCAGTTTCCCGCTGCCAATATTTCATTTGATCTTGCTGATGGCGCTGCTCTAAGTGATGCAGTACGTGAAATTAACGCGGCGCAAAAATCACTGAATTTGCCTGCCAGCACACAAGTGTTGTTGCAGGGCGCAACGGAGGCATTTCAATCCTCATTATCTAATCAGATATGGCTGATTTTAGCGGCGATTGTCACCATGTATATCGTGCTCGGCGTGTTGTACGAGAGTTATATCCACCCTCTCACCATTTTGTCCACCTTGCCTTCGGCGGGGGTAGGTGCATTGTTGGGGTTGATGCTATCGGGTAGCGACTTAGGCATCGTGGGCATTATCGGGATTATCTTGCTCATCGGTATCGTCAAAAAGAACGCCATTATGATGATCGATTTTGCGCTTGATGCCCAACGGGGGCAGGGAATGTCAGCGCGTGATGCAATTTATCAAGCCTGTTTGCTACGTTTGCGCCCGATATTGATGACTACGATGGCCGCTCTACTCGCTGCGTTGCCCCTGATGCTAGGCACTGGCATGGGTTCGGAGTTGCGACACCCACTTGGGCTAACCATGGTGGGCGGTTTGCTGATGAGTCAGTTACTCACGCTATTTACAACGCCCGTGATTTATTTGTGGTTTGATGGCATCGCTACGCGTTTTGGATTGGGACGTTTTGGATTGGGTGAGCAAGCCAACAAGCCCAGCACACTAGAAACCTGATGTTGCCATGAGCTTTTCCAATTTATTTATTCGCCGCCCTATCGCTACCAGCTTGCTCACTTTGGCGGTGACCTTGGCGGGCGTGGTGGCGTTTAACTGGCTACCTGTCTCGGCTCTGCCTCAAGTCGATTTCCCCACGATTTCGGTGGATGCGAACTTTCCTGGAGCAAGCCCAGAAACGATGGCAAGGGCGGTGGCAACGCCACTGGAGCGCTCTTTAGGAACAATAGCAGGCATTAGCGAAATGACTTCTGCTAGTTCTCAAGGCACTACAAAAATCACGCTACAGTTTGATTTATCACGCGACATTAACGGTGCGGCGCGCGATGTTCAAGCCGCGATTAACGCAGCGCGCACGCTATTGCCAACTGGCTTGCCGACCAATCCCACTTATCGCAAGGTCAACCCTGCTGATGCGCCTATCGTCATTATTGCACTCACTTCGGATTCCATTTCCCCAGGCAAATTGTACGATGCAGCTTCCACAGTCATCGCGCAAAAGTTGTCGCAATTAAAAGGCGTGGGGCAGGTGAGTATTGGTGGTAGCTCACTACCTGCGGTGCGTGTTGAGCTTAACCCCAATGCGCTAAGTCAGTATGGATTATCGCTAGCGAATGTGAGCAGCGCGATTGCCTCGACCAATGGTCATCGCCCCAAAGGCGTGTTGGAAGCAGGTGATCGCCAATGGCAAATTGAAGCGAACGACCAAGCAAAAAGTGCAAAAGATTATTTGCCTGTGATTTTAAGTTGTCACAATGGCGCGGCGGTCAGGTTATCTGATGTCGCGGACGTGGTCGATTCCGTGCAAGATTTACGTAACCAAGGTTTGGCAAATGGCAAGCCTGCGGTGTTGTTGCAAGTGCGTCGTTTGCCTGGTGCCAATATTATTGAGACTGTCGATGGCATACGCGCGGTGTTGCCCGAATTACGCGCGGCTATTCCCGCTGAAATTAACATTGCCATTGTGAATGACCGTACTCCGACCATACGTGCTTCGGTACAAGATGTAGAGCGTACTTTGGTCATTTCTGTGGGCTTGGTTATCATGGTGGTGTTCGTATTTCTGCGTAACGCCCGCGCTACGCTTATCCCCAGCGTTGTTGTGCCAGTTTCTCTCATCGGTACTTTTTGCGTGATGTATCTTTGTGGCTATAGCTTGGATAACCTCTCACTGATGGCGCTCACCGTGGCGACTGGGTTTGTGGTAGATGATGCGATTGTGGTACTGGAAAACGTATCGCGCCACATCGAGCTTGGCGAAATGCCCTTTCAGGCCGCCATGAAGGGCACGCGTGAAGTCGCATTTACCGTGGTTTCGATGAGTGTGTCGCTAGTTGCAGTGTTTATTCCCTTGCTGTTAATGGGCGGCATTGTGGGGCGATTGTTGAGTGAATTTGCGGTGACCTTATCTGTAGCCGTCATTATTTCCTTGGTAATTTCACTCACGACTACTCCCATGATGTGCGCTTATTTGCTCAAACGTCAGGCTGCCACCAAAACCAACGCTTTCGCGGCATTTGGAGAGCGCGTTTTTGATGGCTTGTTAAATGGCTACAAAAGCAGCTTGGCTGTAGTGTTGCGCCATAATTTTATGACCTTACTTGTGCTGTTTGTGGTGATTGGTTTAAGTGTGTATTTATATGTCATTATTCCTAAAGGCTTTTTCCCACAACAAGATACAGGGCGTATTTCAGGCAATATACAGGCAGATCAAGGCATTTCATTTCAAGCCATGCGCGGTAAATTGGCAGGCTTTATTGCCATTGTGAAACGTGACCCAGCCGTAGAAAATGTAGTGGGGTTTATCGGTGGCGGGCAACGCAATACGGGCTTTATGTTTGTATCGCTCAAACCGCAATCACAGCGTAAAGAATCTGCGAGCCAAGTGATTGATCGCTTGCGTCCTAAGTTGTCACGTGTCCCAGGGGCGAGTTTGTTTTTGCAGCCTGACCAAGATATTCGCATGGGTGGGAGGCAGGGAAATGCGCAATATCAATACACTTTGCAGGCGGATAGCCTGAAAGATTTACGTACTTGGGAGCCTAAAATTCGTAAAGCTTTGGGGAAAATTGATTCAATTACGGATTTAAATTCTGATAAACAGGATAAAGGCTACCAAACCAATGTGGTAATAGATCGTGACGCGGCAGCGCGCTTGGGCATTAGCATCAAACAAATTGATGCCACGCTCAATGGCGCGTTTGGGCAACGCCAAGTATCCACCATTTATGCGCCACTCAATCAATATTATGTGATTATGGAACTCGCCCCGCAATACTGGCAAAGCCCGCAGTCATTGGGCGATTTACATTTAATCAACTCAACGGGCGAGGCTGTACCGTTAACTGCATTTAGTCGCGTTGAAGCTGGTTCTGGGCCGCTAGGCGTGAATCACCAAGGCCAATTTGCCGCCTCCACTTTTTCGTTTAATTTAAAAGCGGGTGTTTCATTATCGCAAGCGACGCAAGAAATTAACGCCGCCTTTGCCAGCATCGGCGTACCCAACACGGTGCGTGGTGGCTTTCAAGGCACGGCTAAAGTGTTTCAAGCCTCTTTGGATAACCAACCGTGGTTGATTTTAGCGGCCTTACTCGCGGTGTATATTGTGTTAGGCATGTTGTACGAGAGCTATATCCACCCGCTGACTATTCTTTCCACCTTGCCATCAGCAGGCATTGGGGCATTATTAGCCTTGATAGCGTTTGATGTGGAATTTAATATCATGGCGATGATCGGCGTGATTTTGCTCATTGGCATCGTCAAGAAAAACGCGATTATGATGATTGATTTTGCGATTGATGCGCAACGCACCTTAGGCTTGAGTGCGCGTGAGGCGATTTTTGATGCGTGTCAAAAACGCTTTCGCCCTATTATGATGACCACCATGGCTGCCATGTTAGGTGCATTACCTTTGGCGTTGGGTACGGGCGAAGGGCATGAATTGCGTCAACCGCTTGGTATTGCTATCGTCGGCGGCTTAATGGTAAGCCAGTTGCTCACGCTCTATACCACCCCAGTGGTTTATTTATATTTAGACCAATTAAGCCAATGGTGGCATGCGCGAACTGGCAAGCTATCGCCAGTGGCTGTCTAAACAATGAGGAATACATTTGTGAAACCGTTATTGAATCACGCTAACAAAAGCCCGTTGATGATAAGTATGCTACTCAGTAGCTTACTGTTTGCCTGCACCCAAGGGCCTAATTATGTTAAGCCTGAGGTACCTGTGCCGACCCACTTTAAAGAGCAAGCGGGTTGGAAAGTCGCCGAGCCGCAAGACGTATCGACACATGATGATTGGTGGAAGGTATATCACGATGAAGTGTTAAATCAGCTAGTCGCGCAAGTCGCCATTTCAAACCAAAGCCTCAAGGTGGCAGAAGCACAATATCGCCAAGCCCTCGCTTTGTCTCAACAAGCGCAGGCGGCAAAATATCCCTCCCTGACAGCTAATTTATCGACCATTCGCAGTCGCCCAAGGTCGAATCTGAACAACGCCATCAATTTTCTGCCTAATTTAAACACTGCCTACAATGTTAGCCTAGGCGCAAGCTGGGAAACGGATTTGTGGGGGCGTGTTAAACGTACCATAGAAGCAGGTAATGCGGGGGCGCAAGCCAGCGCCAATGATTTGGCTTCTGCCAAGCTAAGTGTACAAGCGCAATTGGTTCAAAATTATTTCTTATTAAGAATTGCCGATGCACAAAAAAGCTTGATGAACCGCACCGTTGCTTCATTTGAAAAATCGCTGAAACTCACCCAAAACCAATATGCTGTGGGCATTGTGTCGCGTGCGGATGTCGTAGCGGCAGAAACCCAACTCAAATCCGCAAAAGCCCAAGCGGTGAATGAAGATGTCGCACGCGCCCAGCTAGAACACGCCATTGCCATTTTAATTGGTAAAGCCCCTGCCGATTTTGCGATCACCCCCACTGAAACACTCACAGCACAGCTACCAGAATCAATCCCCCTCGTGGTGCCATCAAAACTACTAGAGCGCCGTCCAGATATTGCTGCGGCTGAACGGCGCATTGCCCAAGCCAATGCACAAATTGGCGTGGTACAAGCTGCTTATTATCCTGATTTAACCATCTCAGCGACTGCTGGTTTTCAAAGCAATAACTTTTCGAGATGGCTCACCTACCCAGCGCGCTTTTGGTCACTAGGCCCGACCTTCGCACAAACCATTTTTGATGGTGGTTTGCGTAAAGCCCAAAGCGCCCAAGCCATTGCAGCTTATGATGAAAATGTTGCCAATTATCGGCAAACCATTTTAGGCGCATTTCAAGAGGTAGAAGATAATCTTTCCACGCTCAACACCCTCGCGCAAGAAGCGCAGTTACAAGATGATGCCGTTAAATCAGCCCGTGAATCCGTCAACCTAGCCACCAATCAGTACAAAGCTGGGATAGTCAACTACCTGAATGTTATCAATACAGAAACGACAGCGTTAAACAATGAAAGAACCGCGCTGAGTATTCAAAGCAATCAGTTAGTGGCTAGTGTCTTGCTAATCAAGGGCCTCGGTGGGGGCTGGAAATCTAGTCCGGCTAAGTAAATCGTGAAACTGAATTCAATTAGGAAAATTTGGTTACTGGCACATCAGATACCTAGCTAGTACATCTGTAATAGCAAGTGGGTCTGTAACAACATCAACATTTTCCTACTTGCTCCCTGTTAGCCCATCTCATATGTGGGCTTTTTTGCGGCTTAAATCATCATTGAGGTCTTCGAGAAGGATAAGACTACTCGTCTATCCTCGAATTAAGGGGTGTTTACCTGTTTTGTTTCTAGGCTTGATTTTCTATATTTTTCTGCATAATGGTGTTGTACTCACACCACAAGTCAATAGAAAGGTTGAAAATGGCACAAGCACCAAAGGCTGCTCCAGCTGCGGAGGGATCAGAAGCGCCCGCACCAAAGTCGAATAAAAAGTTAATTATTATCATTGCTGCTGTGGCGATATTAGCGGGTGGTGGCGGTGCTGCTTGGTATTTTATGCAGCCGAAACATGATGAGCATAAAAAAGAAGAGGTAAAGCATGAACCAGAAACGCCACCAGTATTTGTGACGTTGGAAAGTTTTACTGTGAATCTTCAGCCTGACCCAGATGAGAAGTTTTTACAGGTGGATTTAACCGTGAAAGTGGCTAAACCAGAACAGGAAGAAGAGCTCAAGCATCATATGCCAGAAATTCGCAACAGAGTGTTGATGTTGTTGACTAGTAAAAAGGCTTCAGAGTTGACAACACTTGAGGGTAAAAATGCGCTCGCTAAAGAAATTACTGAGCAGATTAAGCTGCCTTTTAGTAAGGAAGGTCACCCGCAAGAAGTGCTGGGCGTATTCTTTACCTCTTTTGTAGTGCAGTAACACTAAGATAATGCAGTAAAACGTTATTTAGTAAAAAGTTTAAGTTGAATAATCGTTGATTCATTTGGTTTTGCTTAATCAATTGATACTGATTTTAAAGGTTTATTATGTCTGAGTTTTTATCCCAAGATGAAGTTGATGCCCTGCTCAAAGGCGTGGGTGGGGATCAGGATGATGATAAGCCAGAGATTGACCCTTCTCAGGTTAGAACTTATAACCTAGCCACACAAGAGCGTATTGTACGTGGGCGCATGCCTACGCTTGAAATCATTAACGAGCGCTTTGCACGTTTAATTCGCATTGAGTTGTTTAATTTCTTGCGACGCACAATTGAAGTGTCGGTCGGCCCTGTTCGGATTACTAAGTACAGTGATTTTATTCGTAACTTGGTGGTACCTACCAACCTTAATTTGATTAAAGTTGATCCGTTTCGTGGTAACGCTTTGTTTGTGATGGATCCAACATTGGTATTTTTGGTTATTGACAATATGTTTGGCGGAGATGGTCGCTTTCATACTAGGGTTGAGGGGCGTGAGTTTTCAGATACCGAGCAACGTATTATTCAAAATATTTTGGGCATTATGCTGGATACCTATACCAAATCTTGGGAGCCCGTGCATCCAGTCAAATTTGAGTATTTGCGCTCTGAAGTGAATACGCAGTTTGTGAATATTGCCACACCTAACGAGGTGGTGGTGGCCGTGACTTATAACATTGAGTTGGGCTCGAATGGGGGTGAGGTGCATTTTTGTATGCCTTACGCCATGATTGAGCCGATTCGCGATAAATTGAGCTCGCCGCTACAAGGCGAAACGCTTGAGGTTGATAAGCGTTGGGTTAAGTTAATGACGCAGCAAATTCAATCTGCTGAAGTTGAAATTGTCGCCAATTTGGGGCATGCAAAAATGCACATGGAAGATGTTGTGGAATTGAAAGTGGGCGATGTGATACCGCTTAATATTTCAGAAACGGTAGAAGCGAAAATCTCAAATGTTCCTGTCATGGATTGTCGATACGGTGTGTTTAACGGGCAGTATGCTTTACGAGTGGAAAAATTATTACGTTCAAATTCAATGGAATATGTAAAAGGAGAATCCTATGGCGAATGATCCAGCCTTAGCGGAAGAAAATGGCGTTGAAACAATTGCGGAGGATGATTGGGGTGCCGCAATGGCTGAGCAAGCCTCTGTTGACGCTGGTGCAGCTGATGCAGCTGATGCAGCAGCCGATGATTGGGGTGCTGCTATGTCTGAGCAAAGCGCGGCGGAAAATTCAGCTTTGCAAAATGGTGGCCAGCAGTCTGCCGTATTTACTGAGTTCTCACCCAAAAATACACTCAAGGGTACTGAAACCGATATTGATTTTATTTTAGATATTCCCGTACAACTCACGGTAGAGTTAGGGCGAACCAAAATTGCGATTAAAAACTTGTTGCAACTTGCCCAAGGTTCTGTTGTAGAACTGGAAGGCATGGCTGGTGAGCCGATGGATGTGTTGGTGAATGGCTTTTTGATAGCACAAGGCGAAGTAGTGGTGGTGAATGATAAGTTTGGGATTCGTCTTACCGACATCATTACGCCTGCTGAACGTATTCGTAAGATTAATCGTTAATGAGATATTAAGTGTGAATCTAGATGGATTGCCAATCCAGAATAACTTGAAGTTAAAAACTGCATATATGAAAAAAACAACACTATTTACTGCAATTTTTGTTTTTAGCCAGCCAGTATTGGCAGAGACAAGCAACCATATTTCGGCTGCCCCTACTTTAGCCAAAATGTTTTTTGGGTTGCTAGCGGTGCTCGCAGTGATGATGTTGATCGCTTGGCTATTAAAACGCGCTATGCCGAATGGTTTAGGGCAAAGTGCTGTGGCAAAAATTGTTGGTGGCGTCAGTGTTGGTTCCCGTGAACGGGTTGTGGTGGTAGAAGTGGGTGGGCGCTGGATTGTGGTGGGTGTAGCCCCAGGTCAGGTGACCAGTTTAGCGAATATTGAACAAGGTGCGAAGGTTGATCAAGTAATTAGTGTCGATCAATCTGTCAGTACCGCTTCAACCCAGACAGTTTCGATTCCACCATTTTCGCAGTGGTTAAACAATTCGTTTAGCAAATTTAAGCGTTAATTTGTAAAAGATTCATCAGGCGCTAGATTAATTTACTACTTAGACTTACATAATGAGCTGGTCAATCATGCATTTGCAAAAAATTAAAATTCTACTTGTTATAGCCTTATTGCTCCCACTCTCCGTGTGGGCAGCTAACAATGGTTTGCCTGTAATTAACGCAAACCCTACGGCAGGCGGGGGGCAAAACTACAGTTTGAGCTTGCAAACGCTCATTTTGATGACGTCACTTACGTTTATCCCAGCGGCATTGCTGATGATGACAGGGTTTACGCGCATTATTATCGTATTGTCTTTATTACGGCAGGCGTTGGGCACACAATCTGCACCTCCAAACCAAGTGATGATTGGGTTGGCTTTGTTCCTGACTTTTTTTGTGATGTCGCCTGTATTTGACAAAATTTATACCGAGGCTTATCAACCGCTAGAAGAAGACAAAATTACCATGCAAGAGGCATTGGAAAAAGGTGTGCAGCCACTTAAAACGTTTATGCTAAAACAAACCCGTGAAAGTGATTTAGCCTTATTTGCCAAAATGGCACAGGTTGAAAAAATTGAAACACCAGCGGATGTACCTTTAAGAATTTTAGTTCCCGCATTTATGACCAGTGAATTAAAAACTGCATTTCAAATTGGATTTGCCATTTTTATCCCATTTTTGATTATTGATATGGTGGTTGCTAGCGTGTTGATGGCGATGGGGATGATGATGGTATCGCCAGCAATTGTAGCGTTACCATTCAAAATGATGCTGTTTGTGTTGGTGGACGGATGGCAGCTCATTTTAGGCTCACTCGTACAAAGTTTTTATTGAATCTAAGGAATAAACATGACCCCAGAAAGCGTAATGACACTCGGTCGAGATGCAATGGAAATGACGTTATTAGTTTCTGCCCCAATGTTGCTAGCAGCGCTTGTGATTGGTTTGCTTGTTAGTATTTTTCAAGCGGCCACGCAAATAAACGAAGCGACCTTATCTTTTATCCCCAAACTCACAGGGGTGTTTGCGGTGCTTGTAATTGCTGGCCCCTGGATGCTGACAACTATGGTGGATTACATGCGCCTAGTCTTTACCAGCCTACCAGCAATGGCAAACTAGCCCCAGATTCATATGGTTTCATTTAGCAGCGATTTGCTACAAAGCTTGATTGTAAGCCTTATTTTTCCGCTTACACGTGTTTTGGGGGTCATAGCTGCTGCGCCTATTTTCAATCATCCCTCTATCCCCAAACGGGTAAAGTTAGGCTTGGGAATTTTAATTACCATGGCAGTTACTCCCACGATTGCCGATTTGCCCAATATCCAAATTTTTTCTTTTCAAGGCTTGATGATTCTTGTAGAGCAACTCATTATTGGCTTGGCAATGGGTTTTAGTATGCGTATTGTATTTGCAGCCATGGAGTTAGCAGGGTTTTTAATCGGCACTTCCATGGGTTTGGGGTTTGCGCAATTCTATGACCCGATGTCGCAAGGTCAATCTATGGCGTTGAGCCAGCTCATGATGATGCTTGCTATGATGGTATTTTTAAGTATGGACGGGCATTTGGTGATGGTATCCACCATTGCAGAAAGCTTTGTTTGGCTACCAATTACCCTACAACACACTGCTTTACATTCTATGGATATTGCTATGTGGGGGGCGGATATTTTTAATGCAGGCTTATTGCTTGCTATGCCTGCGTTGGCAGCATTGCTGATGGTCAATATGGCGATGGGTATCTTAACCAAAACCGCACCTCAGCTAAACTTGTTCGGCATTGGCTTCCCCGTCACCATAAGTGTAGGTTTTTTGGTAGTGATGCTCACCTTGCCAAATATGCTAAAGCCTTTAGAAAACATGATCCATCAAGGCATTGCGCGCATGCATCAAACGAGTGGCATGCCAAACTAGTGACGACTCAACGCTGATTCTCCTCCCCAAGTAAGCTATAAGCCTGCTCGATATAAGCATTAAACTATTTGCACACATATTTTCAATGTGGTACTTTGATTCTCGGAATGGGGTTCACCAAGATGATCTGTTGGATATTTTAGCGTTCACAATCTGGAGATGAAAATGAGTCAATTTGTTGTTAATCCTAACAGACATGACCCGTATAAGCAGTTTAAGTTTCGGGTGAAATGGGATGGTCGCTATGTGGCAGGTGTGGACAAAGTAAGTGCCTTGAAAAGAGTAACCGACGTTGTCATGCACCGCGAGGGTGGTGATCCGAGTTCTCAAAGAAAATCACCTGGATTGTCTGCGTACGAGCCAATAATCCTTGAGAGAGGTAAAACGCACGACTTGGCGTTTGAAGCTTGGGCGTCAAAAGTATGGACTTTAGGGGCAGGTTCTGGTGCTGAGTCTTCACTAAAAGACTTTAGAAAAGACATCGTGATTGAGCTTTTAAATGAAGCGGGCCAACTTGTGATTGCTTACAATGTATATCGATGCTGGCCCTCAGAGTATATTGCATTGAGCTGTCTTGACGCGAACTCGAGCGCTACCGCTATTGAGACACTTGTTATTCAACATGAGGGGTGGGCGCGTGATGTTGAGGTCACCGAGCCAGCAGAGCCCACCACTGGTGAGCGTTAATAGCCAGATTTAGATTGGTTTACTTGTGTTTGGCGCGTGGCGTTAGACTCTAGATCAATGAGCTATTTCGCTTGCACTTAAATATCAAAAATAACACTCACTTTTATTCCTTGCTGATTTTTAGGTACGCCAATCACAGCTGTCGCGTGGTGAATTTCTGCAATTTCTTTTACAATCGCCAACCCTAATCCGCTGCCTTCCTGTTGGTTGCCAGCAGCTCGGTAAAAGCGTTCAAATACTTTTTCTTGTTCAGTTAACGGAATGCCAATCCCATTATCTTCAACGCAAAGTTCAATATGGTCAGGTTGTTGTTCTACAATCACTGTCACTTGTCCACCTTGTGGGGTGTAACGAATAGCATTGTCTATCAGGTTGTATAAAAGCTCTTTGATACGGATTGGATCGCCCAAAAGTGTGACTTTTTCGGTGACACATTCAAAGCCTAAATCAATCTGTTTGCGATCCGCCATCGGGAACATATCGGTTGTGACTTCTTGTGCAAGCTGGGTGAGGTTGAAAGGATTAAACTCAACGGCATGTGTCACTTCTGGTTGATTTCTCGCTAGGATTAGTAATTGATTCACTAAACGTACCAAGCGCATTGTGCTGGTTTTTATTTTTGCGAGCGAGTCTTGCAGCTCATTAATATTCGTTTCATTTTGCGCTAATTCAATTTGTGCTTGTATCCCGGCTAAAGGTGTTCTTAGCTGATGCGCTGCATCTGCTACAAACTGATTTTGTGAGGCAATCAAATTGTGAAGTTGTTTCATTAGAAAGTTGACGGAATCGACCAGTTTTCTAACCTCTTCAGGATTATTATCAAGTTTGACTGGACTTAAGTCTCGATAAGAACGTGCGGAAAGTGCTGAGTGAAGTGCCCATAACGGTAGTAAGCCACGCTGAATGCCAACCCACATAAGGCCAGCTGCGGCAATTAATAATAAAAGCTGTGGGACAACAATGCCGACTAGAATTTGACTAGCTAACTCTGCTCGTTTGTTCAATGTTTCAGCCACTTGTATTGTGATTTTTTGCATCCCCTTGGAAGTATTCAGCGAGCTAGTAAGGCTGGCGATGCGTATTTTCAGGCCTTTTATTTTTCCATCGGAGAAGTAGATATTCTTACCAGCATTTTTGGGGGGTGTGTACATCAGGGCTTTGTCCCCGCCAATCATCCGATGATGGCCATCAAAAATGCTGTAATACATATTGTCGTTTTGGTCGGCGAGCAGTGCTGTACGAACCTCTGGTCTAAGTTGATAGTTAGAGTGGCTTAGATTTTTTTCAGCGCGCATAATTTCAGAGATATCTACTGCTGTATCTTGCAGGGCGCGGTCAAAAGCCTGTTGCTGAAAATGCATGGCTATTTGATATAAAATAGTTGAGTCCACCACAATCAAAATGAACATGGGCAATAATAGCCATGATAATAATTGATGGCGTAAGGAGTGTTTAGCCATAGGTTAAGATTTTTATGCGCTTATATGTGGGTATAAAGAAGATTAATTGGCGTTTTTGGGAGCGCTATCAAGCATATAGCCTAAACCTCGTACAGTACGCAGATTCACTTCATATGGCTCTAGTTTTTTACGTAAGCGATGCACGTAAACCTCAATAGCGTTATTCCCCACGGCCTCATCATCCCAGTTATAAAGGTTTTCAACTAACGCTTCCTTGCTCACGACTCGCCCATTACGCATCAACAACACCTCCAATACCCCTAACTCTCGCTGTGAGAGTGCTAGAAGCTCACCATCCGCAAAAACCATATGCTGAGTGCTATCAAGCGTAATACGCCCAAATTGAATCTGCGTGCTACTGACAATGTTGTTGCGGCGAATTTGTGCGCGTAAACGAGCCTCTAGTTCTGGCAGCTTAAATGGTTTAATCAAATAATCATCTGCACCTAAATCAAGTCCCTTGACTCTATCATCCAAGCTGTCGCGAGCGGTGAGCATGATCACAGGCGCGCTAATTTTTCGGCCACGTAGATTTCTTAAGACTTCAAAGCCATTTAAATAAGGCAGGCCAATATCGAGCACTACCGCTTGGTAGATTTGCCCGTGCAACGCTAAATCGGCCTCGCGCCCATCGCGTGCCCAATCAACCGCATAACCTGATTTAATCAATGAGCGATTGATCGCATTTCCGAGAACTTCATCATCTTCAACTAGCAAAATTCGCATGATTGTTTAATCAAAACACTTATTAAGTCTAAGTAGCTATTGTAGGCGTGATTGCTTAATTTCGCACGTATTGAGAAGTGTAAGTTTTCTGTAAGGAATCATCAGTATAGTGATGAAATTAAAAAGATTTACAAGTTTTATCACAATAAAAATTCAAAATAATAAGGAAACAAATGCTTTTTATCATTGATTTTGACGGGACGCTTTCAAAAAAAGATACGATAGACGCGATGTTGGAACGGTTTGCAGACCCAAGTTGGGAAGACGTTGAAAAGACTTGGTTAGCTGGCGACATTACCGCGGTGGAATGTATGACGCAGCAAGTGCGCATGGTGCAAGCAGATAACGTTACCTTAGAAAACTTTTTCCGAAATATTGAGCTTGATGAAACCTTTTTGCCGTTTTATAAACACATTAAAAAAATGGCAAAAGTGTCGATTGTAAGCGATGGCTTAGACCATGCTGTTAAGGTTGCCATGCGCAGCGCTGCTTTGCCCGAGATTCCTGTATTCGCAAATCATTTGAAATTTACGCCTCAAGGGATTGATATTACCTTCCCTAATCGGGTTGAATCATGCTCTGGTGGCAACGGCACTTGTAAATGTACTATTGCCCGTAACTTGTCATTAGAGTCTGGCGGCCCTGTTGTGTTAGTCGGCGATGGTAAATCAGACGCTTGTTTAGCAGGGCGTGCTGATATTGTGTTTGCCAAAGGTTCACTCATTAAGCACTGTGAAAAAAATAATATCCCACATCATCCGTTTGAAACGTTTGCGGATGTCTTAGCCATTATTCAAACTTGGCCAGAAGAAATTTCAGAAAAGGCAATGCTTCAAAAAGGCGCAGCCATACTCGCATAATAATGCGCCCATCTGCGTTAAAAGCTGCGCAAATGGGCGTTTTGGTTTTTACTGTTCTCTTTAATATTCACTATTTTTAGAAGGTGTAAGCACATGGATAGAAAGATTATTGAAATCTTAGAAAAAAATGATAAATATTGCTCACATGGCGATACCGTTAACTATGCGGATCCTCCCAAAGTATTTGAAAGTTGCGATGGCAGCTTTTTGTTTGATGAAAACAACACGCCTTATCTAGATTGGCAAATGTGGTATTCCGCAGTGAATTTTGGCTACAAAAATAAACGCATTGCCGATGCCATGAAAAAGCAAATTGACACCTTGCCACAATTGGCGAGCCAATACTTGCACAAAGAAAAAGTCGATTTAGCAGAAATCATCTGTAAATACATGGAAGATAAGTACGGCGTTAAAGGCCGTGTACACTTTAACGTGGGTGGTGCGCAAGCGGTGGAAGATTCCATCAAAGTGGTGCGTAACCATACAGGCAAAACCCATCAGTTCGCCTTTATGGGTGGCTACCATGGCCGTACCTTGGGTGCTTCAGCGATTACATCTAGCTACCGCTACCGTCGTCGTTTTGGCAACTTTGCTGATCGTGCTCACTTTGTGCCATATCCATACTGCTATCGCTGCCCTTACGATTTAAAAGTAGAAAGTTGCGATATGTATTGCCATACTCAGTTTGAGAAATTATTTGAAACTGAGTATCAATCATTCTTAGATGTAAAAACAGGTCAGTGCGAATATGGCGCGTTTTACATAGAGCAGATGCAAGGTACGGGTGGTTATATTATCCCACCTGCTGGCTACATGAAAAAACTGCAAGAATCATTGAAAAAACGCAATATCTTGCTGGTGGCCGATGAAATTCAAATGGGCGTTTACCGTACTGGTAAATTGTGGTCATGGGAAAACTTTGACATCGTGCCTGATATTTTTGTGTTCGGTAAAGCGATTACCAATGGCTTGAACCCATTGTCAGGTATTTGGGCGCGTGAAGAGCTCATTTCACCAGAGAAATTTCCACCTGGTTCAACACATTCAACATTCGCATCTAATCCAATGGGTACCTCTGTTGCGCTTGAAGTTATGAAAATGACGCAAGAAGAAGACTTTGAAAAGCACGTGAATGAGCGTGGCGCTTACTTCTTGAAACGTATCCAAGAGTTGAAATCACGCTGGAAATGCGTGGGTGACGTGAGCGGTTTAGGCTTGGCATTGCGCATTGAGTTGTGCGAAAAAGATGGCTTTACCGCTAGCCGTGAATTAGCCGACCGCATGTTTAACGAAGGCTTAAAAGGTGATTTGTTGGTTGGCGATAAGAAATACGGTTTGGTGCTAGACATTGGTGGCTACCAAAAGAACGTGATTACCTTAGCACCTTCATTATTGATTTCAGAAGAAGAAATCGATTTAGGTATTCACTTATTTGAAATGTTGTTGCGTCGTAATGGTGCAGAGTAATTTTTAGCCTGATAAATAGAAAGTAGTAGTTTTGACACAAATGAAGCAAAGTAATCCTCAGCCTATTGATGCGATTTTAGGTCCTAATGGTTTTATTGAGCGCAAAGGGCCTGTAGCTGTGCTATTAGTGCATGGCTTAACAGGCACCCCAGCCGAAATGAAGCATTTTGGGCGGGTAATCTCACGTAAAGGAATCTCTATTGCTTGCCCTGAGCTAGCAGGTCACTGTAAATCGATTAAAGATTTACAAGCGACTCGCTGGCAAGATTGGTATGAATCAATGGAACGTGCGTTTGATGCCTTAAAGCAAGAGTTCGATCAAGTGTTTATCGCAGGTTTATCGATGGGCGCCTTGATTGGGTTGTTGATTGCGGCTAAAAAAGAGCATGAAGTCGCAGGGGTTATTTTGCTTTCAGCTACTTTCTTTTATGACGGCTGGAATGTACCTAAGTATAAGCAAAAGTTTTTATTGCCGTTGGTTTTGCATACGCCATTAAAATACTTTATGGAGTGGGAAGAAACGGCGCCCTACGGCATTAAAGATGAACGTACACGTGCGCTGGTGGCGGCTATTTTAGACAATAAAGACGCTAAAACAGCGGATAAAATTGGCTATTTTAAAACGCCAGCGACCGTGATTTTAGAAAGTACGCGTTTGATTAAAGCCGCGCAAAAGTGTTTGCAGCAGGTGGTTTCACCTACTTTAATTGTGCATTCGACAGAGGATGATATGGCGAGTTTGAAGAATGCCTACTACGTGCAGGAACATATCGCCGCCAAACATGTTGAAACTTTTTTTGTTGATGACACCTATCACGTGCTAACCTTAGATAAGCGTAAAGATGATATTGCCAAGCGTGTCGCTGAGTTTTGTCGTCAGTTATCAGCCAATGAAGCCATTGATGCTTTGGCAGGGTCAGCATAATAGACAATCGGTATAAGTGAAAGTGAGTAAGAG
This sequence comes from uncultured Methylophilaceae bacterium, assembly GCA_964620425.1. Classification (GTDB taxonomy): domain Bacteria; phylum Pseudomonadota; class Gammaproteobacteria; order Burkholderiales; family Methylophilaceae; genus DASXUG01. Next base: position 223,310 of record CAZUGV010000003.1, read on the forward strand.
AAAAACATGAGCACAACATTTGATACATTGAAACAAATTGTGATTGATAAGTTTGATATTGAAGCCGCTAAAGTAGTGCCAGAAGCCACGTTGGAATCTCTTGGTTTGGATTCACTTGATACCTTTGACATGATTTTTAGCGCTGAAGAAACCTTCAACATCAAAGTGCCAAATGCAGAAGTCGATATTAAAACGGTTGAAGATGTAGTGAATTTAATTGATCGTTTAGTGAAAGAACAAGCGCCAGCCGCTTAATTGAGAACATCCTAAATGAGAAGAGTTGTTGTAACAGGTCTAGGCGCGATTACCCCGCTAGGCAATCAGCCTGAGGAGTTTTTTGCCAATTTAATGGCGGGTAAATCAGGCATACGACGTATGCAATCTGAGTTTATAGACCAGTTGGACACTAAAATCGCAGCTTGGGTAGCGTTTGATGCGATTGCCCATTTCGGTAAACACAAAGCCTCTAGCTTAGACCGTGTGAGCCAGTTTTCACTTTATGCTGCCACACAGGCCATCGAAAATGCTGGCTTGAATATGGAAACTATTGATAAAGCCCGCATGGGCATTTATCTTGGTACGGGCATGGGTGGTGCAGCTTCGGTTGAAGAGGGCTATATTAGGTTGTACCGCGATAACGCTTCTCGCTTAAAACCCTTTACTGTGTTGATGGCGATGAACAACGCTGCGGCATCTGCCATTGGTTTGGAGTACAAATTAACGGGTCCTAATTTAACCTTCTCAACGGCATGCTCCTCTTCTTCTATTGCGATTGGTGAAGCTTATCGCCAAATCCGTCACGGCTATGCCGATGTAATGCTGGCAGGGGGTGCAGAGGCGCTTCTAACTTTTGGTACGATTAAAGCGTGGGAAGCGCTACGCACGCTTGCAAGCGAAGATGATAAAGATGCAGGTGCTTCATGCAAACCGTTTGCTGGGGATCGCACTGGTTTAGTGTTAGGCGAGGGCGCTGGCATTGTTGTGTTAGAAGAAATGGAATCGGCGATTGCCCGTGGTGCCACTATCTATGCAGAGATTACAGGTTTTGGTTCCGCAAATGATTCGTCCCACATTACACAACCAAGTGCAGATGGACAGGCTCTCGCGATGCGAGCCGCATTAAGTTGTGCAGGTTTGCAACCTAGTGATATTGGTTATATCAACGCACATGGCACGGGTACTGGCTTAAATGACCCAGTAGAAACCGCTGCAATCAAACAAGTTTTTGGCGAGCAAGCCATGCAAACGCCTGTTAGTTCGACAAAATCTATGCACGGGCATTTAATGGGCGCAACTTCAGCGATAGAGTTTATTGCTTGTGTGATGGCACTTAAACATCAAAGTATTCCGCCCACCATTAACTTGCATGTGTCTGACCCACAATGTGATTTGGATTACGTGCCTAATCAAGGCCGTACTAACGTTGCATTAACGAATGTGATGTCTAACTCATTCGCCTTTGGTGGCACTAGCGGTGTATTGATTGCGAGTTTGTTTAAGCAATAAAACGAATAGATATTCATGAGCGAGCAACAGAGAGAGCACCCCCCCGCTTTAGATGCAGCTGGTACTTGGTATCTCTATCTTCTGGAATGCGTAGGTGGTAGTTATTACGCAGGCATCACAAATGACTTGGATGCTCGTTTCAACGCCCATCAACAAGGCAAAGGCGCGCGGTATACGCGCGCTTTTCCACCCCTTCAGATTTTGGCATCAAAGCCCTATTCAAGTCGTTCAAGCGCTAGCGTTGCTGAAGCGCAGCTCAAGCGTTTACCTAAAATTAAGAAACTAGCTTTTTTTACAGAAGGTTGATGATGAGTACCGCAATTAATCAACAACTAAGCTTGGCTGTACAATTGGCAATAAAAGGTGATTGGGATGAAGCTCACAAAATTGCGCAAGAATACAATACGTCGATGGCTTGTTGGATACACGCGGTGTTGCACAAAATAGAGCCTGATGAGTGGAACAGCCGTTACTGGTATGCACGCTCAGGTGGGCATACTTATGTTGAGTTTGAAGATGCGCAAGTTGAGCTACGGGAAATTGCAACTCAACTATCGCAATTGTTAAAACTAACGTATTAGTGAAGTCTAGCGCATTTACGATACCTAGTGGATAGCGTTGAAAACTATTATCTGATGCTAATTATTGCTCGCCACGCCATGCCTGAGTTTTTTCTCATCCGAGAAATAAGGGAACAGTAAAGGCAATAACAACAGTGTAAAGAAGGTTGCTGTTACCAAGCCACCGACAATCACCACTGCAAATGGGCGTTGTGTTTCAGAGCCTATGCTATGAGATAATGCGGCTGGCATTAGCCCCAAGCCTGCCATCAGCGCGGTCATCAGTATTGGGCGTAAGCGTGCTACCGCGCCTTCTAAAACGGCTTCTGCAACGGCAGTACCGTCTAAAATTAAGTGTTTAATTTGTTCCACCATAATCACGCCGTTTTGCACGGAAATACGTGCGAGTGCAATGAAACCTACGGCAGCAGAAACTGATAGGTGTAAACCGGAAAGCCACAAACCACCTAAGCCGACAATTAACGTGAATGGAATCATCAGTAACACGAGCAATGGCAAGCCTCTATATAATCTTTAAAGCTAATATTTATTCCTATTCGCTAGTATTATATTCACACAGCAGGTGGCTAGATTAACGCATTAAGTCTGTAGCTAGCATACAGCTCATTTGTATCAATTTGTATCGTTTCGTGGTTGCGTTACCCGAATCCATTGGCAAGGACGATGAGGAAACAGCGTATATTGCGTTTTTTGCAATTAGACAAAATTTTTGCAATATAAAGTCTGACTTTAATCACTAATAACCCATGCAGATCAAGTGCCGTTTGTCCTACCCAATGGCCACGGCGCAATTTACTCAAAGTGTCGAGTGGACTACTTACACGTATAGATCAAAGCTTCACGTCTGTTTTCAGGCTTGACCAATAGCATATGCACATCCCCCAAAGCGCGCTCTTCAAAGCCGCCTTCACAGTAGCATAAATAAAATTCCCACATGTTGATAAACGTTTCGGGGTAGCCGAGTTGTCGCACCTGGTGGATATTGGCAAAAAAGTTTTCGCGCCAACCGGCTAGGGTGGTGGCGTAGTGTGGGCCGATGTCTTCTAGGTTAAGTAGCCTTAAATTGGTGGCGCGGGTGAGGCTATCAAGCATGGCGGTGACAGAGGGGATGCAACTGCCAGGGAAAATATAGCGTTGAATAAAATCAACCGATTTAAGGGCTGATGCATAGCGTTGGTCGGCAATGGTAATGGCTTGCAATAGCATTATGCCGTTGGGTTTGAGTAGCTGGCTGCATTGTTTGAAATAGGTGTCATAAAACTGGTGGCCGACCGCTTCTATCATTTCAATGGAGACTAGTTTGTCGTATTGCCCCTGCAAATCACGGTAATCTGTGAGTAGTAGGGTGATTTGGTCTGATAGCCCTGCAGCTTCAACGCGTTGCTTTGCTAAGGCGTATTGTTGTTGTGAGATGGTGGTGGTGGTGACTTTGCAGCCATAATGTTTGGCGGCGTAAATGGCAAACCCACCCCAGCCTGTTCCTATCTCTACCACATGGTCGTGCGCGTTCAGTTGCAGTTTCTGACAAATGCGTTCTAGCTTGGCGAGTGATGCTTGTTCAAGTGTCGCATCCGCAGTTTCAAAAATGGCGGCGGAGTACATCATGCTGGGGTCTAGCATCAACTGAAAAAAGTCATTGCCTAAATCATAATGCGCTGAGATGTTGCGTTTGCTGCCTTGTTGCGTATTGCGGTTGAGGGTGTGCAGCCATTTTTGAATAGGGCGGGTGAGGCTGGCAAAGCCTGTTTCAATGTTGTCGAGTAAATCTTGGTTACGCACCATTAAGCGTATTAAATCTGTCAGGTTGTCGCAGGTGAAATAGCCTTGCATATAGGCTTCGCCTGCGCCGATTGAGCCACCAAACACCACTTCACCATAAAAGCGGCTATCTAAAATATTGAGTTTGACGTTAATAGGCGCGAGAGATGTGGTAGATGCTACTGTGCCAGATGCATTGTGGCGACCAAAAGTGACGGTATGGTTGTTTTCAACGAGCGTGATAGAGCCATGTTGTAACGGTTCCAGTCGTTTGAATAACAGGTTTTTTGCCAGTGAATCTAAATACCGAGGCTTAGGGGTAAAGCCAGAGATGAGTTCAATTTTGCGTGTGTTTTCAGTCGTGTTGTTCATGGTTTACGGTTTGCTAGCGTTAGGGTGGGGGATAAACGGCACGCGCTTTAACCATAGCAAAAGCGCGTTCCAATAAATGGCGGCGATGACTTTAAGTGTCATAAAAGGGTGTTGAATCAATAACCAATTAAGTGCACGCTCGTTAATTTCCTGCCGTTGCAAGGAAAGTGTCGCGTTAAAAATCTCAGCGCCGTTTTGTTTGTTTTTCATATGAATGAGGCAATGGTCAGCTTCAAGTTGGAATGACCATTCGTAATCAATATCCATCGGCATAAACGGCGAGACATGAAAATCTTTACGCATTTTAAATGTGCTAACTTTGCCTTGTGTGGAGTTTTTTACGGTTTTTTCTGAATTAAAATCATGCACATAGGCGTAATCTTCACCCCAAGGCGTGTTGGTGATATGGCTCACAATGGCTTGTAGGGTGATGCCATCGGCTTCAAAGCAAAAGTAAAAGCTGACAGGGTTAAAGCAATGACCAAAATAGCGCATATTGGTGAGTAGGCGTATTGCACCAGGGGGCGCTTGACCTGTGGCTTGTTCTACTAATTGGGATATTGCTGTGTGGAGCGGTGTTTCGGGTGCGCCGAAATAATCTTCGCGTTTAAACCACGCCCAATTTTTACTGAGATAAGACCAGCGTTTAAACCCATTAAACAAGGTGGGGAGTTCTTGTAAATCTAAATACATCATAAATACGTTGTATTTGAATTGATGTGGTTTGGGTGAAAAACGGTGGTGCGTGACCCAGCCTGTATAAATCGCGCTTTCCAAAGGTTTAGCGTTGGGCATGGGCAAAATGTTCTAATGCTTGCAAGGCGCTATATGCGCCATCTTCATGAAAGCCATTGCGCCAGTAAGCGCCAGCATAGCAAGTACGGTTTTTGCCACTGATGCTGGCATGTTGTGCTTGCGCGGTTATCCCTGCAGGCGTGTAAACGGGGTGGTGGTACTGCAAGCGTTTGATAACTTTGGCTTCATCAATCTCTGCGGTATGGTTTAGCGTGACTAAAAATGGTTCTGGCGAGGTGAGGCTTTGCAGAATATTCATATTGTAAGTGACCGCAGAACGACCAATAGGTGTTTTAGTGAGGTGGTAGTTCCAAGCTGCCCACGCTAGCTTGCGCTTAGGCATGAGGCTGGCATCGGTGTGTAACACGATGTCGTTCAACTGGTAGGGTATTGCGCCTAATATTGCTTGTTCTTGCGCCGTAGCATCGCCCAGTAGTGTTAAGGCTTGGTCGCTATGGCAGGCAAAGAACACCCAGTCAAAAGTTTCTGCATCTCGATTTTTAGCTTTGATGGTGACTTGGTTGTTGTTCCGCGTCACTTGCTCAATCGGCGTGTTGAGCAAGATTTTATCTTTGAACCCTGCTGTGAGTTTTTCTGCATAACGTGCTGAGCCGCCTTGAATTACGCGCCACTGTGGCCTGTCATTGACCGATAACATGCCGTGGTTGTGAAAGAAACGGATAAAAAATTTGGCAGGGAAGCTAAACATTTGGTTCGGATCAGCCGACCAAATCGCTGAACCCATTGGGATAATGTATTGATGGATAAAGGCTTGGCCATAACCATGTTGCTCTAAATAATCGCCAAAGGTTATTTCTGTACCAGTGTCTTTCAATAACTCAGGCGCTTCTTTGTTAAAGCGCAAAATATCTTGAATCATGCCGATAAATCTAGGGCTGACTAAGTTGCGACGTTGCGCAAATAGGCTGTTGAGTGATGTGCCGTTGTATTCCAGCCCTGTGTTCTCATCACGCACGCTAAAGCTCATCAAGCTGGCTTGAGTGACGACGCCTAATTTATCGAGCATTTGAATGAAGTTTGGATAAGTGCGGTCGTTGTAAACGATAAAGCCCGTATCAATTTGATAGCTTTGACCAAATTTTTCTACGGTGTGCGTATGCGTGTGGCCGCCAATATGGCTTCCTGCCTCAAATACCATGATGTCGTGCTGTTGGTGCAAATGCCAAGCAATGGTGTTGCCAGCAATGCCGCTACCTATAATTGCGATTTTCATGTGCTAATTCTGCGGCTATTTCGAATTTCTGTGGGCACTTTACGCAGTTGCCAGATTAACCCCAAGCTGGCGAGCAGTTTCAACCCATAATAAGTGAAGTCGATTTCCCACCAGTAAAAACCTTGCCTAGCCGCGCCTGGGTAGTGATGATGGTTGTTATGCCAGCCTTCACCTAGCGTGAAGAGTGCAATCCAAAAATTGTTGCGGCTATCATCTTGGGTGGCGTAACGACGTTTACCCCAAACGTGGGCTAGCGAGTTTACAGTGAAGGTCATGTGGTAAACCGCAACAGTTGAAATAGCAAAGCCCCACACTAAAAGTTGTGCGCCATTGGTGTTTAGGTATGGATGTTCATTTTCTAACCAAACGCCTAGGCAGTACAGCGTCAAGCCAAGCACAATGGGCGCAAAAGCATCAAAGCGGTCTAAAAAACGTAACTCTGGATATTGATTTAAATCTTTGACACGTTCGGTATCGGTGACAAAGTTTTTGTTGGCTAAAAACCAACCCAGATGGCTCCATATAAATCCATGCTGCACGGGCGAGTGGGCATCTTGCAGTTTGTCTGAATAAGCATGATGATGACGATGGTGCGATGCCCACCATAGCGGGCCACGTTGCGCGGCTGTCGCGCCTAAAAATGCAAAAATAAATTGCATCAGCCGACTGGTTTTAAACGCTTTGTGCGCGAAATATCGATGATAAAACCCAGTAATGGCAAACATGCGAAGCGCATACAACACCAATGAAACGATAACGGCTGTAACACTGACCTCAACCCAAATCACACCCAAGCAGGCGAGGTGAATTGCGATAAACGGTAGAACTCGAATGAGTTCAATCTCATCTCCATTGCTGTTAGAGGTTTTTGCGTTGTTATCGAACCAAGTGATGATGTTTTTTAAAATCATAAGCGCGGCGTTATCTTGGTTGTTGTGGAATTTTAACCAGTTGTGTGATGTCGTAACCCATGGTTTGGGTACGCTGAACTAGCTTGTTATATTGTTCATCGCTCAGGTTGGGTGTTCTTGCCATTAGCCACACATAATCTCGGGCAGATCTGCCGATAATGGTTTCCTGATATTGTTCATCGACATAACTAATGCGGTATTCGGCTTTGATTGGCCAGATAAATTGCATACCCCACACCGCGTTACCCGTGTTTTCCACCACAAAACCTTTGGGGTTGTAGCGTTTCGCTTCACCAGTAAAGCTACCTTTATTGAAGGTGAAAACCGTGTCAATGGTTCCATCGCTATTCAATGAGTAAGTTTCCACCCCGTTATAGACATCTTTTTCGATAAAAGTGGGGATACAGGCAATGACATACCATTTGCCCATAAAACGATTCAAATCCACTTGTTTCATGGTTTCAATGGGCTGCACGGTGCTACAGGCTGAAATTAGACTGCATACTAGCGAGATTGTAGCGCAAGTTTTTTGTTTGTTATTCATATTGAAACCTGTCTTGTTTACTGTAAGGAGTATGCCACTTTATGACCATCTGGCGTAGTGGATTGTAATGCAACCCATTCACCATTGTTGTCATACCAGAGGTCAATTTTAAACTTAATTGTTTCAATTACGTGATGTTTCACTGGCACGCTTGCACCGCGTACTACAAGGTTTTCATCCCCCATAAATTTAATTTTGCTGTCTAAATAATCCCCAGTTTGCGGGTTAAGTAGCTGGGTTTGAAATAAAAGTTTGGGGTTCCAATAAGCGAAAGTCATGATGCAGTTGCCAAATGGCGGGGTTTTCTTGGGGGCTGTTAAAACAAAAACACCATCGGTTTGTTGCCCAGCTACTTTTTTCTCATCTCCGTTATCATTGGTACTGGCGTTTAATCCTTGCAAGCAATCTTGTTGCCAACGCTCTTCGGCTTTATGTGTATAACGATAAGCGGTAATGCCTAAAATTTTGTATTTAAAGTTGGCTTCACTTATCAGGGTTTTTTGAGCGCCATCGCTACTTAGTTTGAATGTATGATTGCCAAATGGTTTGCCATCAAGGCTGACATTAAATCGCCACTCTTGTGCTGTAGCTGGTAGCGAAATGATTGTAAGCAAGAGTATCAGAGTATTTTTTAATAAAACCGTCATTATCAATCACCTTTTTTCGGTTTTAATGGGATAAATGCACTGGTGCGCTTAATGTAATCGGCATAGGCGGGTCTTCTTGTTGCAATGTCGGCTTCTAACAGTTTTACGCCTGTGACTTTGACTAATAAAAATGTCATAAAAATGGGGGAAATTACACTCCACCAAGCCCCAGCCGCCAAAGCAATGCAAAAGTAGCCCCACCAAATACAAGATTCGCCAAAATAATTTGGGTGGCGAGTATAGCGCCATACCCCAGTATCTAATACTTTGCCGTGATTGCTAGGCTTGGATTTAAAGCGTGCCAGCTGTAAATCACCAATTACCTGAAAGCCCATCCCTATTAGCCACAAGCCTAATCCCACGCCATCAAACCAGTTGAGTTGGGTGCTTGTTGATTGCATTGCTGTTTGTAGTGGCAATGAGATAATCCACGCTAATACAGCTTGCAACAAAAACACCAAATACACACTTTTGTATTCAAAATTAGGTTCATTGCGTGCGCGTATGGCTTGGTAGCGTGCATCTTCAGATTTGCCGTGGTTGCGCCAATGTAAGTATCCTGAAAGTCTAATCGACCACACGCTGACCAGCGTTAACACCAACCAAGCGCGTGGTGATAATTGCGGTAAATAAAATAGATTAACTAAGCAAGTGAGAAGGAAAAATAACGCCCATAAACTATCGACTAGCGTGACGTTGCGCGGCTTGAGTGATAACAGCCAGCCAAACACCGCAAATGCAGATAAATAGGCGAGTGTTGTGAAGTACATAGTGCTTGAGAGCATTTTTTCCTTGTTCTTGCTTGTTGTAATTAAAAATGATTAAACGATTATTGGGTGCGGGATTTGCAGGTGGCTAGTTTAAATAACAGCCACATGGCGAAACCCCAGCCAATCGCCAAATAAATCATGCTGGCTTGCATATTGACAATCTGCATCGCGCCTAAGCGCGCACCGCCCCAATACGCTAATGGGCCTGAGATTGCACCAAGCAAAATGCTGAGTAAAGGTTTTGGTTTTAACCAAGCCAAACTGATATTGAGCGTGGTTGCAAGCATTGCCCATAGCGCTAGCATCCATGCTGGGGCTAAAGCATCGCTCCAATAGGGCATGGTGTTAAAGCTAATCCAACCCATCTGGACGGGAACTGCATCAAATATCAAACCGATGGCTAGTGCACTCAAAACCAAGCGAAAATCTAAGCCACGATTTTTGCTCATATATAGTTGCAATATTAGGTTTAAGCCCGCAACGGCAACGCCATACCACGCCAGATTGTGCGCGCCACCTAGCACACATGCAAACCAGCTAATCTGGAAGCATACAAAGTTGATGAGTACATTCATGCGGCTGGTTTTTCAAACAAATAGTGGCTTACCCACCACTCTTGACCATTGTTGTAGCCAAATAACTCTGCACATGCCATAAAAAAGATACGCCAGCGCTGACGCCAAATCTGAGTGTGTTCTACGCCGTAAGTGCTGTTCAAAATGGCGGTCACCTCGTCATAGTGCGCGTCCATATTTTTAAGCCAAGCATTGGCAGTTTTCTCGTAGTGTGTGCCATCCCAGCGCCATTGTTGAATCAGTTTTAAATCGGTTTGGAAGCGAGTAGGCGTGTCGTCGCTGGGCATAAACCCCCCAGAAAAAAACAGAGCGCTCATCCAGTCATCATCACCTTTGACCTCGAATGCATAAGGCGTGCTACGGTGACAAAAAATATGTTTAAAGAACTTGCCGCCAGGCTTGAGCCAGTCATGCACTTTTTTATAGAGCACTTCGTAATTGCGCATGTGCTCAAACATTTCTACCGAGACAATTCGGTCAAATTGTTGTTGAATATCAAAGGTATTCATATCGCAGGTAATCACCTGTACATTGTTTAATCCTCTGTTTTTGGCAGTTTGTGTGATGAAATCCCGCTGGGAATTTGAGTTGGATACTGCAGTAATTTGGCTGTTTGGAAAGTGCTTTGCCATCCATAAGGTGAGCGAACCCCAGCCACAACCAAGCTCTAAAATTGTTTGACCATCCACCAGTTGTGCGTGTTCGCAGGTGGCTTTTAGTGCTAAAGCCTCTGCTTCGTTTAGGTTTTGAGTGTCGCTACCCCAATAACAGCTACTGTATTTTCGGTTGTCGCCTAAAACGTATTCAAAAAACTTGGCGGGTACTTCGTAATGTTGCTCATTCGCTTTTTCAGGTAGTGGGGCGATAGGGGCGCGTTTCATGGACTCAAAAAACGACTCTCGTAAGGCACTTGATTGTTCACAGTCGTGGGAATAAATCTCTGTTAATCGTGTTTCGCTTAATCTTCTGATGCCAGCACGTACAATCGCGTCTGGCATAATCCCTTGTTCTGAAAGTGAAATCGCGAGTTGTGTAATCCCCATGTTTTTCCTAACTAGTTGAGTAATCATGTAATTTAAAATTTCTGATATCGTCTGACAGCGATCAGGTAAAATTTGTTCACCTTGATTCAAAAAATACCTCTAAACATTAGCTATGCTTAATCTGTTCTCGTGACCAATATACGCAATATAACCGATATTCAACTAGCATTTTCCGCGCCATATTGGCTACCTACGGGGCATTTGCAAACGATTTATCCCGCCTTGTTCGTAAAGTTGCAAAATGTGAGTTATCACCGTGAGCGGTGGGAGTTAGATGATGGCGACTTTATTGATGTGGATTGGGTGAATGCCGATAATATGCTTTCTGCTCATCCTCCAACCGTGGTGTTATTTCACGGCTTAGAAGGTAGTTCGCACAGTCACTATAGCAAAGCGTTGATGGCTGAAGTGATTCAAAAAGGTTGGCGCGGTGTAGTAATTCATTTTAGAGGCTGTTCAGGCGAACCCAATCGATTACCACGAGCTTATTTTGCAGGTGATAGTGCTGAGGTTGAAATGATGCTAACGCGCGTGCAATCAGCTGTCGGCAGTTCACCCATTTATGCAGTTGGGGTGTCATTAGGCGGCAATGCTTTGCTTAAGTGGTTAGGCGAAAAGGGTGCACACGCAGGGCTTTGGGTGGCAAAAGCCGCCGCAGTCTCTGCGCCAATGGATTTGGGCGCAGCTGCTAAAAGATTGGGTTCTGGGCTGGATCGTTGGTTATATACGCCGATGTTTGTTAAAACGATGAAGGCAAAAGCCTTAGCCAAAACGCAGCGGTTTCCCAACATTTTAGAAATTGAAAAAGTGAATAATGCAAACACCATTCACGAGATGGATAGGTATGTTACGGCAGTACTGCATGGTTTTGAAAATGAAGTGGATTATTACGCTAAAAATGCATCCAAACCTTGGTTGCCGTATATTACTGTGCCTACCTTAATCATGAATGCAAAAAATGACCCATTTATTCCTGCGCAAAGTTTACCTTTGATAGCTGAAGTTTCTTCAACTGTTACTTTAGAGTATCCACAAGAGGGCGGGCATGTGGGGTTTGTACATGCGCCGTTCCCAGGTCGTATTGATTGGCTTCCTAAGCGCTTATTAAGTTTCTTTGCTGCTGAGTAGGCGAGCACCAGTTTTTCTAGTCTTTAGCCTTGCTGATAGTGGGCATCTATGACAAAATGCGCCTCTGTTTTAAAAGGGTAATACTTGGCATTTGATATGTGCAAAGTTATCCTGCTTTCAAATCAATAAACCTAAATAAATAACGCATTGGTTGCCTAAAAACAGCCCTAAAAAGATTGAGATTATGCCTATTATTCGTTTGCCAGATGGCTCAGAACGTAGCTTTGACGCTCCAGTAACGATTGCCGAAGTCGCCGCCAGTATTGGTGCTGGTCTTGCACGTGCCGCTTTGGCAGGTAAAGTGAATGGCAATTTGGTAGATACCTCTTACCTCATTTCAGAAAATATAGATTTGGCAATAGTCACCGAGCGCGATGCAGAAGGGCTAGAGGTGATTCGCCACTCAACCGCACACTTGCTGGCTTATGCGGTCAAAGAATTGTTCCCAGATGCGCAAGTTACTATCGGGCCCGTCATCGAAAATGGCTTTTACTATGATTTTTCATACAAACGTCCGTTTACGCCTGATGATTTGGTTGCCATTGAAAAGAAAATGGTTGAGCTTGCGAAAAAAGACGAGCAAGTGACTCGTAAAGTGATGCCGCGCGATGAAGCGGTGGCTTACTTTAAGTCAATTAACGAACAGTACAAAGCGGAAATTATTGAGTCGATTCCTGCCGACCAAGAAGTGTCTTTGTACACAGAAGGCAACTTTACTGATTTATGTCGTGGTCCACATGTGCCCTCTACAGGCAAATTAAAAGCCTTTAAGTTGATGAAATTAGCAGGCGCGTATTGGCGCGGTGATTCCAACAATGAAATGCTACAACGCGTTTACGGCACCGCTTGGGCGAAAAAAGAAGAGCTTGAAGCCTATCTGCATATGCTCGAAGAAGCGGAAAAACGCGACCACCGCAAGCTGGGTAAGCAATTAGATTTCTTCCATATGCAAGACGACGCACCTGGCATGGTGTTCTGGCACCCGCGTGGTTGGAGCATTTGGCAAGAGGTTGAGCAATATATGCGTGCCAAGTTTGTTGCTTATGGCTATCAAGAGGTGCGCACACCTACTGTGATGGATAGAACCTTGTGGGAGAAATCAGGTCACTGGCAAAACTATCGTGACAATATGTTTACCACCTCATCCGAAAGCCGTGATTACGCGGTAAAGCCGATGAATTGCCCAGGTCACGTACAAATTTTTAATAGTACATTACATAGTTACCGTGATTTGCCGCTGCGTTTGGCAGAGTTTGGTTCGTGCCACCGTAACGAACCATCGGGTTCCCTGCATGGCTTGATGCGCGTGCGTGGCTTTACACAAGACGATGCACATATTTTCTGTACTGAAAATCAGGTCGAAGCCGAAGTTGCTGACTTCATCAAAATGCTATATTCCGTTTACCAAGATTTTGGCTTTGCTGAAGTGCTGGTTAAACTCTCTACTCGCCCTGAAAAGCGTGTTGGTTCAGATGATGTGTGGGATAAAGCAGAAGCCGCTTTATCCTCTGCGCTTAACTCAAATAATTTAGCATTTGATTTGCAGCCAGGTGAAGGTGCGTTCTATGGTCCGAAAATTGAATTTACGCTTAAAGACTCATTAGGGCGTCTATGGCAATGCGGTACCATTCAGCTAGACTTTAATTTGCCAGAGCGTTTAGGTGCCGAGTATGTGGATGAAGATAATACCCGCAAGCACCCTGTGATGTTGCACCGTGCGATTGTTGGTTCGATGGAGCGTTTCTTGGGAATCTTGATCGAAAACTATGCGGGCGCGATGCCTGCATGGCTCGCTCCGATTCAAGTCATGGTGTTTAATATCTCCGATAGTCAAGCCGAATATGTGACGCAAGTGGTTGCAGAATTGAAGAAAAATGGCTTCAGAGTGGAATCGGACTTGAGAAATGAGAAAATAACCTATAAAATACGCGAACATAGCTTACAGAAGCTACCGTTTTTATTGGTGGCAGGTGAGCGAGAAATGCAAAGTGGGCAAGTGGCAGTGCGAAATAGGAAGGGTGAAGACCTTGGATCTATGCCTGTTGCGGACTTTATAAGCCTGTTGCGTAACGAGATTCAAACTAAAGGTGGTGCGGCATAACCGTTGCAATCTAGGTTGATATAACCCTTTAAAAAGATTGGCGGTTTTTTGAAAAGCGCTTTTTTTAAGCGCTTTTTTAATTTTTTGGAGAAATTGCGATAGCTCAAGACAAAGAAGTAAGAATCAATGGTGACATTACAGCACAACAGATTCGTTTGGTTGGTGTAGAGGGCGAGCCTCTAGGCATTGTTAGTTTAAGTGAGGCCTTAGCCAAAGCTGAAGAGATAGACATTGATTTGGTGGAAATTGCGCCACAAGCTGCGCCGCCAGTATGTCGTTTAATGGATTACGGCAAATTTAAATATGCCGAAAGCAAACGTCAGCACGAAGCCCGCCTCAAGCAAAAACAAGTGCAGGTAAAGGAGATTAAATTCCGACCTGGTACTGATGATGGCGATTACAACGTTAAGTTGAAAAACCTCATCCGCTTTTTGCAAGATGGCGACAAAGCCAAAATTACCTTGCGTTTTAGAGGTCGTGAAATTACCCACCAAGAGTTGGGTTTGGCATTGTTAAAGCGTGTTGAGGCCGATTTGCAAGAATATGCAGTGGTCGAGCAGTTTCCTAAAATGGAAGGCCGACAAATGGTGATGGTGTTGTCACCGCAAAAGAAAGCTAAGTAATATTTAACCAAGTAATACTTTAAAAAGTACACTTGTGTAAGTAATGTTGGTTTGTAGTAGTCTTAAATGTAGTGCCAAGCTGTAGCGACGTGGCCAATTGGCGTTGCCCGATCGCTCTTTTTTAGTTGTTTTATTAGGAGAAAAAAATGCCAAAAATGAAAACCAAGAGCGGCGCCAAAAAGCGCTTTAAGTTCTTAGGGAATGGCAAAGTGAAGCGTACGCATTCACATTTGCGCCATATCCTGACCAAGAAGACCACCAAGCAAAAGCGTAAATTACGCGGCACGGCGATCGTTTCAGCAACCGATGTCAAGCGCGTCCGCGCTATGATGCCAACACAATAATAGGAGAAGAACATGCCTAGAGTTAAACGTGGTGTCATTGCTCGTGCACGTCATAAGAAAGTTTTAAACGCCGCCAAGGGTTACCGTGGTCGTCGTAAAAACGTTTACCGTATTGCTAAGCAAGCAGTAATGAAAGCTGGTCAATATGCTTACCGTGACCGTCGTCAAAGAAAACGTCAATTCCGCACCTTGTGGATTGCGCGTATCAATGCTGGCGCACGTGAGTGTGGTTTGACATACAGCCGTTTCATGAATGGCTTGAAAAAAGCGACGATTGAAGTGGATCGTAAAGTATTGGCTGATTTAGCTGTATTTGATAAACCAGCGTTTGCTAAGTTTGTTGAGTTGGCAAAAACTGGCCTTGCAGCAGCTTAATTAAGCGCAAATAAAAAGGAGGCCAAGTGCCTCCTTTTTTTATGGGGTTTTATGTAACTGTGTGTTAACTGTTCATATTACTTATATATAATTCGCACATCAAAAAGTTTGTCATAACATTACATAATGGAAAATTCAGATACATCGTTAGATCAATATATTCCTGAAGCGCAACGTGATTTTGCCGCTGCCACAACGGTGAATGATTTAGAGCAAGCCAAAGCTAAGTATCTAGGGAAAAGTGGCGTGCTGACCGAAGCCCTAAAAGGGTTGGGGAAGTTAAGCGCTGAAGAGCGTCCCGCTGCGGGCGCGGCTATTAATGTGGTGAAACAAGCAGTGGAAGCGGCTTTAAAAGAGCGTCGCGATGCAATTTTGTTGGCGGAGCAAGCGCAACAGTTAGCCAGTGAATCTCTGGATGTGACTTTGCCAGCGCGTAGTCACGGAAAGGGTGGCTTACATCCAGTTTCTCTGACTTTGGCGCGTATTGAAGAGTTATTTCATTCAATTGGTTTTGAGGTGGCTGAAGGCCCAGAAATCGAATCTGATTTTTATAATTTTACTGCGCTCAATATCCCCGAAAATCACCCTGCACGCGCCATGCATGATACATTTTACGTGGATGCTGCCGATGGCAGTATGAATCATGTATTGCGTACGCACACGTCGCCTGTGCAAGTTCACTATATGCAAGATGCGATGAAAGATAAAAGTGGACCACCACTTAAAATTATTGCGCCAGGTCGCGTTTATCGTGTGGATTCAGATGCAACTCATTCGCCCATGTTCCATCAAGTGGAAGGCTTGTGGGTAGATGAAAACATTAGTTTTGCGAACTTAAAGGGCGTGGTGCAAGATTTCCTGCAACGCTTTTTTGAGCGCGATGATTTAGAGGTGCGTTTTCGCCCATCTTTCTTCCCATTTACTGAGCCATCAGCCGAAATGGATATGAGCTGGAATGGTGGTTGGCTGGAAATTGGTGGTTGCGGCATGGTGCATCCAGAAGTATTTAAGCATGTCGGTATTGATAGTGAAAAATATCGTGGCTTTGCTTTTGGTTTAGGTGTTGAGCGCCTTGCTATGTTGCGTTATGGCGTGAATGATTTACGTCTGTTTTTTGAAAATGACCTGCGCTTTTTAAAACAGTTTAATTAGACCAAGCGGGTTTAAGTTTAGAGTAAATCAGGGCATTTCAGAGTGGCCTCATGCCGCGAATCGGCGTGAGGGCGTAACTAAAATGACCAGCGCTTTATTGAAGCAGTTTAATTAGATCCGAATTTTTACCTTATTTCAGTCAGTTTTTTTATAAAGATTATCTATGCAATTTTCTGAAAATTGGTTACGCCAATATGTAAATACTAGCTTGACTACTGCTGAGTTAAATCATTCTTTAACTATGTCTGGTCTTGAGGTGGAAGGTTTAGAGCCCGTAGGTGCTACTTTTACAAAAGTAGTCATTGCACAAATTTTAAGCACAGAAAAACACCCCGATGCGGATCGTCTGCAAGTATGCAAGGTTGATGTTGGGGCTGCTGAGCCGTTGCAAATAGTTTGCGGGGCGAGCAACGCGCGTGCTGGTTTAAAAGCACCATGTGCTTTGGTTGGTGCTTCGTTGCCAGGTATCGCCATTAAAGAAGCCAAAGTACGTGGCGTGCCTTCATTTGGTATGATGTGTTCTGAAAAAGAGTTGGGCCTAGCGACTGAGAGTTCAGGCTTGCTAGAGTTGCCAGATGATGCTTTGGTTGGGCAGGATGTACGAGAGTATTTTGACTTAAATGATCAGTTATTTACCATCAAACTTACCCCAAATCGTTGCGATTGCTTAAGCATTGTAGGTGTTGCACGCGAGGTTTCAGCCCTTACGGGCGCGGCGCTTAATTTGCCAAAAATTGAAGCTACAAAAGTAACTTCACAAGCTAGCAAGGTGGTGACTGTACAAGCTGAGAAGGAGTGTCCACGTTACACAGGCCGTATGATTCAAGGCGTGAACGCGCAAGCAAAAGCACCCGATTGGCTAGTGCGTTGTATCGAACGTGGCGGTGTGCGCAGCATTAGTGCGATTGTCGATATCACCAATTACGTGCTACTCGAAATGGGGCAGCCTTTACACGCATTTGATGCGAACAAGTTGCAGGGCAATATCAGCGTTCGTTTAGCGAAAGCGGATGAGCAGATTACATTGCTCAATCAACAAGAAGTGAAATTACATCCAGATATGGTCGTTATTGCCGATGACAGTGGCGCAGTTGCCTTCGCTGGTGTGATGGGTGGCGCTTCAACGTCAGTGTCGGATGAAACAGCTGATATTTTCTTGGAAAGCGCATTTTTCACGCCTGACGCAATTGCTGGTAAAGCGCGTCGCTACGGCTTGAGTACAGATTCCTCATACCGCTTTGAGCGAGGAGTTGATTATGGCAATACCTTGCTCGCCTTGGAACGTGCGACAGCGCTTATTTTGGAAATCTGCGGTGGGCAAGCGGGTCCAGTGACCGAGGTAGTGTCTGAGTTGCCAATCCGAAAATCAGTGAATTTGCGTTTATCTAAGCTGGTTTCAGTGCTAGGCATTTCACTCGACGAGTCAATGGTGATCACTTTGCTCAATAAATTAGGCTTTTCTTATCAATTGCAGTCTGGGGTGTTTACCGTAACACCACCTAGCTACCGCTTTGATATTGAAATTGAGGAAGATTTAATCGAAGAGATTGCCCGTTTGCACGGCTATGACAATATCCCAGCCATTGCGCCAAATGCCGACTTAACCATGTTGCCAAGCTCAGAAAAAACGCTAAATCGTGCTGTATTGCGCGATGCTTTGTCAGCCAACGGCTATCAAGAAGTGGTTAATTACAGCTTTGTAGATGCTAGCTGGGAAACTGACTTGCTAGCGAGTCCAGATGCTATTACGCTTAAAAACCCAATTGCCAGCAATATGAGTGTGATGCGCTCAGGTTTGTGGGGCGGATTGCTCGACACCTTGGTGTATAATTTAAATCGTAAGCAAGAACGCGTGCGTGTTTTTGAAATTGGTGCTAGCTACTCAAAAGTAAGTAATGCTAACAATGGAGCTGAGTTCGTAGAAACTAAGCGTATTTCAGGCTTAGCCTATGGCGATGTAATGCCAGAGCAATGGGCGGATTCAGCGCGTAATGTTGATTTTTATGATGTGAAAGCGGACGTTGATCTGTTGACGAATGGTCGTGCACAATACGTGGCCGCAACACATCCAGCCTTGCATCCAGGTCAAACAGCTCAAGTGTTGCTTGATGGTAAAGCTGTTGGTTTCATTGGAAAGTTGCATCCAAAATGGCAGCAACATTACCAATTACCACGAAGTGCAATCTTGTTTGAGCTTGACGTAGCACCACTGTTGCAAACCGAGGTGGCAAAATATCAAGAGATTGCTAAGTTCCCACCAGTACGTCGCGATTTGGCTGTTTTGGTAGATGACGCATTAAACGTGCAAGCTGTATTATCGACCATGCAGCAAGCCAAAATTGAGTATGTCACAGAGGTTTCGTTATTTGACGTATACCGCGGCAAAGGCATCGCTGAAAACAAAAAAAGCCTTGCATTTCTGGTGCTTATGCAAGATACTCAAAAAACTTTGACAGACACGGAAGCCGATACAATCATTGCCCAACTACTTGCTTTGATTGTACAAAAACACGGCGCAGAATTAAGAACATAAGAATTCGTTGGAGAACTAGGGATGACGTTGACAAAAGCAGAATTGGCAGAGCTTTTATTTGAACAAGTGGGTTTGAATAAACGTGAAGCTAAAGATATGGTAGAAGCATTTTTTGAAGAAATCCGGATTGCCTTAGAGTCTGGTGACTCGGTTAAACTATCAGGTTTTGGTAATTTTGAACTACGTAAGAAATCAGAACGCCCAGGTCGTAACCCAAAAACAGGGGAAGAAATACCTATTACCGCTCGCCGTGTTGTGACTTTTCACGCTAGTCAAAAACTAAAAACCAAGGTAGATGAAGCATATGGCGGAGCAAGCGCTTAAGCCACAACTGCCCTCAATCCCCGCAAAGCGCTACTTCACAATAGGCGAGGTGAGCGAGCTTTGTGGGGTAAAACCACACGTCCTACGGTATTGGGAACAAGAATTCACCCAACTAAAACCAGTAAAGCGTCGGGGAAATCGCAGATACTACCAACATCATGAAGTGTTGTTGATCAGACGTATACGTGAGCTACTCTATGAAGAAGGCTTTACTATAAGCGGTGCACGTAATCGCCTTGAAGACAATAGTGAAGTTCAAGCTGTGCAAACTGAAGAGTTAACCCAGCTTGATGTACTTGATACAAAACCCATTAAAGCAAAAAATAACCAAACCAATCAAAAGCCTCAGGTAATCAGCTACGATCTGCCAGCGCTTAAGCGTGAGCTGCAATCTTTACTTAAACTACTAAATGAATTAGTTTAACTATCGTTTCTTGGCTTTAACCCAGCTTTAAACCAAACGTTCCCCATCGTAGGGTTTTACGCTATAATATTCGGCTTGCTGTAGATACAGCAACGGTTCGGGGCGTAGCGCAGCCTGGTAGCGTACTTGCATGGGGTGCAAGGGGTCGTGTGTTCGAATCACACCGTCCCGACCAATAAAATCAATGAGTTGCATATAAAAACAAAGCCAGCCAAGTGCTGGTTTTGTTTTTTTAACTGAAATTACCCCCACTTTTACCCCAACCTCTTAATTTGCTTGCCAAATTTAAATCGGTTTTTTTGTTCAGTGATTGCTGTTTCTTAAAGATATCTAGTGCCCCTTTTTTTAGCCGAGAAAATTTTGAATTGCACTATTTTCTTGTCTTTTGAAGCTGAAAAAATATGGCCACCTCGTTGAGGGTATAGTTAAAAAAACCACTTTTTTGTAGTTGAGTTGCAATACACTAATCTTTAAGAAAGGCTGGCGTGGTGAAAATAGTAAAAATTCAGCACAACTGAATATTTCAGTTAAAAAGACCCACCTAGAGTTATTTCAAAAGAGCCACAGACAATTATCAAGAATTACTCTGAAGTGAAAAAACAAATGTCTCCAATTGATATAAATGCAGACACTGCCCCTCCACGGTTGAAATAGTGCTGTCGGCCGAGGCTGTGTCAAAACGCCTAAATAAACGAGTCGCGATCTAGCCTTGCA